>NZ_FYDR01000022.1:0-3134 GCF_900187525.1 Pseudomonas sp. Irchel s3a10 | reverse complement strand
AAGTGAAACGATGCATCGCCGATGGTAGTGTGGGGTTTCCCCATGTGAGAGTAGGTCATCGTCAAGATTAAATTCCGAAACCCCAATTGCGAAAGCAGTTGGGGTTTTGTTTTGCCTGCAGGAAAGTGGTGTGCTTGATTTCTATGCAATCGCCCGCCTCATGGCTATTATTCGGGCCTCATTGTGAGGCGAGACCTGCATGCTGACGTTGTTGAATCTATTAAAGGATGGTCGATTCCATTCCGGCGAGGCTCTGGGGGTTGCCCTGGGAATCAGTCGAAGTGCGGTGTGGAAACAGCTTCAGCATCTTGAGGCTGAACTCGGATTATCCATTAACAAAGTCCGGGGCAGAGGCTATCAACTGGCCGCGCCCTTGACGCTGCTCGACCCCCTCAAGATTGGTGCCTTGACGCCGGTTTGGCCGATGTCAGTCTTTGATTCCATTGATTCCACCAATGCAGAGGCGCTGCGCGCGATCGGTCAAGGTCGAGCAGCGCCGTTTCTGGTATTGGCGGAGCGACAGATTTCCGGTCGTGGTCGCCGGGGGCGCAAGTGGATAAGCCCTTTCGCTGAAAATCTGTATTACAGCTTGGTCTTACGCATCGAGGGTGGCATGCGCCAGCTTGAGGGCTTGAGTCTAGTGGTTGGTTTAGCGGTTATGCATGCCCTGCGAAAGCAGGGAGTGTCGAGCGCTGGATTGAAGTGGCCAAACGATGTGCTAGTCGGAAACAAGAAAATCGCCGGTATCCTTCTTGAGTTAGTAGGGGATCCGGCAGATGTTTGCCATGTGGTGCTTGGTATAGGCATTAATGTGAACATGCAGGTTGCTGAGGAAGTTGACCAGCAATGGACGTCGATTCGGCTCGAGACGGGCAAAAACTGCGATCGCAACATCTTGGTGGCTGAGCTGAGCGAGCAACTGCGGGGCTACATCCAACGTCATCAGGTCCACGGATTCTCTGCGTTCCAAGAGGAGTGGGAAAAGGATCACATGTGGCAAGGTCGCCCGGTTTCTTTGGTTGCGGGCGTTAGTCATATAGAAGGCGTAGTGCTTGGCATTGATAGCCAGGGTGCGCTGCGCTTGAAGGTGGACGGTGTGGAAAGGGTATTTAGTGGTGGTGAGCTCAGCCTGAGGTTGCGTGATGATTCTTGAGCTCGACTGTGGGAATAGCTTTATCAAGTGGCGTGTATTGAATACGGCTGCTGGCGGTCTTTTCGCTGAAGGTGTTGTCGACTCGGATCAGGCTCTGGTGGATAGCTTGTGCGCATTTGACAGCCTGTCGTTGCGTAAATGTCGGTTGGTCAGCGTAAGAACCAGCGAAGAAACTGCTGCGCTCACCCGAATTCTCGAGCAGACGTTCGGCGTCTCGGTCGTGTGCGCCAAATCGGCCAGTGAAATGTCTGGCGTCAGGAATGGCTATGACGACTATGAACGCTTGGGGCTGGATCGCTGGTTGGCGATGCTTGGTGGTTTTCATTTGGCTGCAGGCGCCTGCCTGATTCTGGATTTCGGCACTGCTGTGACGGCCGATTTTATTAATGCCGAAGGAGAGCACCTTGGAGGATTCATTTGCCCAGGGATGCCCTTGATGCGTAACCAATTACGTACACATACCCGGAAAATCCGTTATGGGGATTTGGCTGCCGAAAAAGCGCTGACGAGCCATGCTCCGGGGCGCAGTACAGTCGAGGCGGTGGAGCGAGGGTGCTCTTTAATGTTGAGAGGTTTCGTTCTGACCCAGATGGAAATGGCTCGATCCTATTGGGGGGAGCGCTTTGCTGTCTTTATTACCGGTGGCGATGCTGGATTGGTGGCGGACGTCGTGCCCGATGCACGGCTCGTCCCTGACCTGGTATTTGTAGGGTTGGCGATGGCGTGTCCTTTGACTTGAGGTTTGTATGCGTTGGTTGTTCCTGCTGCTCGTTGTTCTCAATGTTTTCTATTACGTCTGGCATCAGCAGGAAGCGCCTTTGCGTGCAAAAGATGTCACGCCCCTCAGTATGTACCGCGGGGCCCAGCAAGATATTCGCTTATTGAGTGAGGCGACTGGTGACTCTGGAGGAGGGCAGGGCGCGCGCCGTGCCGGACAAGAGTGTCTGTTTTTGGGTGGTTTGCCTCAAGAAAGCAGCATTTCCGAGCTACAGATGCGTCTAGCGGCCATGAGTGTGAAGGTTCAGGCAACACAAAAGGATCTTCCCGAACCTGGTTATTGGTTGCGCATTGCGCCCGAGAGCCAGCGTTTATTGGGGGATGTGCAGTTGCAGAACCTTTCCAAGGAATTCAATGAGTTAAAACATAAAATAATGCTGTGTGAGGGGGTTGCACCGCTGGAATAGTTTGCATAGAATGGCGCCCGCTCCACAGCGAACACCTAAACAGGTTGTCAAAGTGGAGCGGTGTCAACGCAGCTAACCTCAGGTTTTTAATGAGAAAATGCTTGACAGAAGGTCGGCATAGTATAGAATGCCGGCTCGCTTAGGAGGGGTTCCCGAGCGGCCAAAGGGATCAGACTGTAAATCTGACGTCTACGACTTCGAAGGTTCGAATCCTTCCCCCTCCACCATTTTTAGCGTGAGCTGCAAGCTCCGCGGGTATAGTTTAGTGGTAGAACCTCAGCCTTCCAAGCTGATGATGCGGGTTCGATTCCCGCTACCCGCTCCAAGTTTGCAGGTTGTGCAAAGTGTTTCGCTCTTGTAGCTCAGTTGGTAGAGCACACCCTTGGTAAGGGTGAGGTCAGCGGTTCAAATCCGCTCAAGAGCTCCATATAACAAGGCAGATATGAAAATATCTGCCTTTGTTTTAATGGTAGATATCGTTCGTCTAATTCTTCTGTTGAGGGTGTTATCGATGGCTAAGGAAAAATTTGATCGTTCCCTGCCCCACGTCAACGTAGGGACCATTGGTCACGTTGACCACGGTAAAACCACTCTGACCGCTGCTCTGACTCGCGTCTGCTCCGAAGTTTTCGGTTCGGCCGTAGTTGAATTCGACAAGATCGACAGCGCTCCAGAAGAAAAAGCTCGCGGTATCACCATCAACACCGCTCACGTTGAGTACAACTCGACTATTCGTCACTACGCTCACGTTGACTGCCCAGGTCACGCTGACTACGTGAAGAACATGATCACCGGTG
>NZ_FYDR01000017.1:0-31218 GCF_900187525.1 Pseudomonas sp. Irchel s3a10 | reverse complement strand
ACCCACACGAATTGCTTGATTCAGTTGTTAAAGAGCGGTTGGTTAAGATCTTTCGTCTCAACCGAGGCGCGCATTCTACAGCAGCCTCATTTGCTGTCAAGTGATTATTTTCAGAAGTTTTCGAAGATTTCTTCAACAACTTCAACCACTTGCGCTTCCGATCTCTCGTCAGCGGGAGGCGAATTCTACAGCGTTACACGCTGCTGTCAACACCTCTTTTTCACCGCTTTCGACCGAGAAGATCGAACCGTCAAAAGAGCCAAACATCACCGCCCTTTCAACACCTTCCAGGCTTCGATGAACTGAAGCAACTTGCTGCCGAAAACCACATAACTCATTGAATCTCAAGGAGTTTTCCGTTTCGACTGCGCCGGAAGTGGGGCGAATTATAGACCTCCTGAATCTGCCGTCAACCGTTAATTTCAGTTTTCTATGAAGGCACCCAAAATGCCTTCTATATATAGATGCAACGGCAGCGGATGCGCAGCATATAGTCTATCGCCTAAAACAACGCCTTCGGATGATGCCTCACAATGACAGCCCAACTTCCTGGATCTTCCCCCATGCCCGGCTCCCGAGTCCGTCCTACCCCCGCCCCCCTACTCAATCCAGGCGAGACCGTGGTGCTGTTCGACGGCGTCTGCAAGCTATGCAACGGCTGGGCGCGTTTTCTGATTCGTCATGACAACAAGCAGCGAGTGCGCCTGGCGGCAGTGCAATCGCCAGAAGGTCAGGCCTTGCTGGCATGGGCCGGTCTCCCGGTGGACGAGTTCGACACTATGGCGGTGATCCGCGACGAGCATTACTGGGTGCGCTCCGATGCGTTCTTCGAAGTCATTGCACAACTGCCGGCTCGTTGGTCGCCGGTCAGGCTTCTGCGAGTTTTCCCACGAGCACTTAGAGATTGGGCCTACGACCGCGTCGCACTGAATCGCTATCGGATCTTCGGCAAGTACGACACCTGCCTGTTACCCGACCCCGATCACGAACGACGCTTTCTCAAGTCGCCAATGTGAATGCTCAGCTACATCAACTGCAGCCACTGCCCCGGCGTCATCTTCGTCACCATCATCAAGACAATCACGAACATCCCGAGAAACCCGCAAACGCCCATCCAGAACCACTGCCGATAAACAGCCCGGTAATCAGCATCAAGCCTTGCGCCACATTGCACCGCGTCCGCCGCCATCCCCAGCAAACGTTTCTGCAGCAACAGCACCGGCAACCAAAGCGAGCCCACTATAAAGAACAGGACCAGCGACATCAGCACCCAGTCCGTGGTCAAGGGCAACCCGGAAAGCCTTGTCAGCCAATAACCCGTCGCGATCTGGATGAAGCCCGCCGGCGTGGTGATCCAGGCGTCATAGCGCACGACCATTTTCGCCACATGCGCAATCACTTGCGGATTGGCCGTGCGACTGGCGGCGATCAGGTATAGATAGGAACCCATGCCGAAGCCGAAGAGGAAAATCGCAGCGATGACATGCAAGTACTTCACGCTCAGATAAAGCATGCTCAACGCATCCCGCCAGAGAAAATCACGGACAGGCCAAGATTCTGCGGATCGTTGATCGCTGCCATGTATTCGTCGACGCTGATCTCACCAACACATGGACGGCCCCCCGGTTCGGGCAAGTAACCTCGAGCGATCTTCGCGGCCAGAGCAACGGCAGCACAACTCGGAATCTCCGGCCCCTTGTCATTCAGCGCGGTCAGTTGCGCCGTCATCGACAGCGGCTGGTCGTTCAAACCGACACCTCGCACATCTATATACATCGCACTTTTGCCATCACCGAAACGCTCAAACCATGTCCCCCAGCGATGCAACCGGGCCGCCCACACCCTGTGGTCACGCACCAGCCCTTTCCTCATCGCCAGTGCAAACAGATAATTGGCCACGCCGCCGAGCTTGAGGCCAGCGCCTGCCTTGAAACTCAACGTGTGCGCACCAAACCGGCTGGCAAAGATGTCCATGTCCGGCACATCAACATTGGCCAGCGCACGAGTGCCCAGGTTCTGCAGCTTGCGCAGGGTCAGGTCTTCCCAGCCCATCACTTCATGCACTTGACCATTGCGCAGTTGGCGGATCGGTTTGCCCGCATACGCCAGCACGCCCTCGATCGTCGACAACCCCGGCATTTTCGCTGACGAGGAAATGCCGTGCTCGATCGAGTCGATGCGTTTGAAGTGATGGCGCTGCTCATCGATGATCGCCGACGACAGCGTCGGCACCGAACTGCAACCACTGAGGAGGGCGACACCGGCCTCCCTCGCCCGTGCATCGAGTGTGCCGATGCCATTGACGAACGTCCGGCAGTCAGCCAGATCGCAATAGTTGACGCCCGCCTCAATGCAGCTTTCGGCCACCGCATAGGATTGCCCCTGAAACGGGCCGCCCGTGTGAATCACCAGTTGAATATTCATTGCGCGCAGAGCAGCGGTGAAACCGGCGCCCATCGCATCACCACACCAGCTTTCGCAGCTCGCCCCCAATTCAGCGACCTTGCGCCCCAGCTTCTGCGGATCGCGCCCCGAGATCGCCAGTTCGATGCCCGGCATATCGATCAGATGCCGACAAACGATACTGCCAAAGTTTCCATACCCGCCAACCACCAACACCCTGAGTGCCATCAACGCTTCCCTGAACGATTCAACTCTGCCCATAACCGGGTTCGGCGCAGCTTCCCTGATATCATTGGGCCAAGCAAGCCTGCGTCAGAGGGCGGCGATGTAGTAACGTCAGCGCCTCGACAACGGAGGTTGATATGAGCAAACGAATCATCGTCATCGGCGCGGGAATCGTCGGCGCGTCATTGGCGTATCACCTCGCCGTGAAAGGTGCAAAAGTGGTTGTGATCGAGGCCGGTGAGATTGCGTCCGGTGTGACGGGCCGCTCCTTCGCCTGGATCAACACTTCACACGGCGGACCGGATTCCATTGCGCCGTTGCGCGCAGCGGCCATCGCAGAATACCGCCGACTTGAATCCGAACTGCCGGGGCTGAAGGTGCGCTGGACCGGTGCACTGTCTTACGGCGATGGCCGGTTTCAAGCGCCTTCTATATATAGCGCGCAGATTCTCGAGCTTGAACCCAACCTCAAACATCCTCCAGAACGCGCGTTCTTTGCCGCCGAAGAAGGCGCGCTGGATGCCGTGCAGGCAACGCGGGCCTTGATTGCGGGTGCGCAGGTGCATGGAGCGACTCTCCTCACCCATACGCCAGTGCTCGGTTTGCAGATTCTGGACGGCACCGTCACCGGCGTGGTCACTGCGACCGGCAAGCACGACGCCGACGTTGTCGTGCTGGCAGCGGGAACTGCGACCCCGCTGTTGGCAGATCAACTGAACGTCACCCTGCCCATCGACGCCTCACCCGCAATATTCATCCGTTACCAAACCCAACCGCAGCGAGTGAACACGATCATCTCCAGCCCTGACATGGAAATCAGGCACGACGCCGACGGTAATCTGCTCGCTGCGGAAGACTATATAGATGAAGCACCGCAAAACAGTGCGCAAGCCATCGCGCAGAGAACGGCCGACGCCATCCAGCACGCGCTGCACGGGGTGCTATCCATAGAGCCGCAACTGGCGTGCGTCGGCCTGAGACCAATGCCGGTCGATGGCATTCCAGTCATTGGCTATCTGCCGAACCTCAGCGGTGCGTATGTTTGCGTCATGCATCCGGGCGTGACACTGGCGGCAGTCGTAGGACGACTGGTGGCCGAGGAGATCGTCGGGGGAGGCTTTGCGACCGCGTTAGCGCCGTGTCGGCCAGATCGATTCCAATCACCGGTTTGAGCAATTCTCCCGCGATGAAATGCAGCGCTGGCGATGGCATGCCGACTTGTACGATGTCTTATCACAGGGTATTACTACGTCTCCTCAACAAAAATAAAACCACGGAGATCGCTACATGGATTCATTCCTGTCCGCCAAGCCTCAAAGCCTTGACCAAGCGAAAGGCAATACCCGCCGCAGTTTCCTGAAAAAGTCGCTCGCTGTTTCCGCCACGCTCGCCACAGTCGGCAGCGCCGCACTGCCCCGCCTCTCCGATGCCGCCGACCCCTTGAGTCAGCGCTACCCTGACCCACTGATTCACATCCTCGACGACAGCTTCCTTGAGCTACGGGTTTTCAACGCCAGTGTTGAAAAGCTCGCCACCGGCATGCGCTGGGCCGAAGGACCGGTGTGGGTCGGTGATGGCCGCTATTTGTTAGTCAGCGACATCCCCAATAATCGCATCATGCGCTGGGACGAAATAACCGACACCTTCACGGTGTACCGCGAACACTCAAACTTCTCCAACGGCATGTGTCGGGATCGACAAGGGCGTCTGATCGTTTGCGAAGGCTCCACCACCACTAGCGAAGGGCGCCGCATCACGCGCACCGAACACAATGGCACGATCACCGTGCTGGCCGACAGTTTCGACGGCAAGCCCTTCAACTCGCCCAACGACATCGTCTGCAAAAGTGACGGCTCGATCTGGTTCACCGACCCGCCATTCCAGACCAGCAATAATTACGAGGGCCACAAAGTCACCCCGACCCAACCCCACGCGGTGTACCGCATCGACGGCGAGAGCCAAAAAGTCACTCGGGTAATCGACGACCTCAACGGCCCCAACGGCCTGTGCTTTTCTCCCGATGAAAAGACCCTGTATGTCGTCGAAGGTCGCGCCAAGCCCAATCGCCTGATCTGGGCGATCGCGGTGAAGGACGACGGCACCCTGGGCGAACGCCGCAAGCACATTGAGGGGTTGGACTATGCCGCGATTGACGGCATCAAATGCGACGAAGCGGGCAACCTGTGGTGCGGCTGGGGCGGCAATGGTGATCCCAAGGCCGACCTGGAAAAACTCGACGGCGTGCGTGTTTTCAATTCGCAGGGCAAGGCCATCGGGCACATTTCCCTGCCAGAGCGCTGCCCGAACTTGTGCTTCGGCGGGCGCGAAGGCAATCGCCTGTTCATGGCCAGTAGTCACTCGATCTACTCGCTGTTTGTGAACACTCGTGGGACGACGTTTGCGTTGTAGAAACAACGCGAGTCTCGCGATAGTTCCTGAGTATCGAAACAAGCTCCTGCCGCGCGTCCGAGGCTGCGCGGCAGTCAAGCCCATTCATTGCGCGCGTCCACTCGCAGCCTCTACAGAATGATGACGTTTGCCCAAGAGCGAACACTGAGCGCCACGTATTTGCCTAAGACCTATCCCCTGAGTAGAATGCGATTAATTATCAATTGTGTACTTGCCGGGATTCCGATGCGCAGCGATGAAACACTAGGCACTGCAGATCTAGGGCTGCTCTATCGCACCCACCACTCGTGGTTACACGGCTGGCTGATCCGACGCACTGGATGTCGCGATAACGCAGCAGATCTGGCGCAGGACACCTTCGTGCGTCTGCTCAAATCCCGTCAGTCCAGCCCCTTGCGCGAACCACGCGCCTATTTGAGCAGCATCGCCCGCGGGCTGATGATTGATCAGTATCGTCGTCGTGAACTCGAACGCGCCTACCTGGAAAGCGTCATGTTGCTGCCTCAACACGAGGTTCCCTCGGAGGAAAGCCGGCTGATGATTCTTGATGCGCTCGAGCGCATAGATCGTATGCTCAATATGCTTAAACCGAGAGTTCGCCAGACGTTTTTGTTTGCCCGACTCGACGGTCTGACGTGCGCGCAAATAGCCGAAAAGCTGGGGGTTTCCCGCGCGACCGTGGAGCGCGACCTTGCCACGGCCCTGCAGCACTGCTATCGCTTGCGTTATGTCGAGGCGTGAGCCGCAGGCGCTGGATCCGGCCATCGTTGAGCAGGCGATTCAATGGCTGGTGCGCCTTCGCTTCAATCAAGCCGATGAACAAACACAGCACACTTTTGAGCACTGGCTGCAGCAGCGCCCAGAGCATGCGTTGGCGTGGCAGCGTGTGGAAACGCTTGGGGATGAATTCGCCGGCGTGCCACCTCAACTGGCCCGACAAACCCTTAATGGCACCAATCATGGAATCCGGCGGCGGGAAAGCCTGAAGCTACTGGGCATATTTGCTGCTGTTGGCACCGCAGCCTGGCTCGGCCGAGACTACACACCCGTACCAGCCATGCTTGCGCAGCAGCGCAGCAGCACCGGCGAACAACGAAATTTCCAGCTCGATGATGGCAGCCTTATCCAGCTCAATAGTGACAGCGCGGTCGACAGCGATTTCGACGCCCGGCGACGCCTGATCATCCTGCGACGCGGTGAAATCATCGTGAATGTCGGCGCGGATCAACACTCGCCTCAAGCACGGCCGTTCTGGGTGCAATCACGTGACGGGATCATGCGCGCTCAGAGTTCCCGCTTTCTGGCGCGCGAACGTGACGATGGCACCCTTGTCGCGGCTCAGGAAGGATCAGTCACGCTGTTCCCCGGCTCCAGCCAAACGCCTGCGAGCCGCAGCGTCGAAGCAGGAAATCAGCTGCTGCTCACAACCAGTGGCGTTCGAACGTTCAGTGACACGGGCCTTGATCTATGGAGCTGGGGTGACGGGGTGATCAGTGCGCGCAATATGCGCCTCTATGATTTCATCGTGGAGTTGTCGCGTTATCGCCCAGGGGTATTGCGTTGCGCCGAAGAGGTCGCTGATCGTCGCGTTTCCGGCACCTTCCAGCTCGCCGACAACGATCAGGTTCTGGCATTGATCGCGCAGTCACTGCACTTGCACGTAGATTACCGGACCCGTTATTGGGTCACCGTGACCGCCGCCACCTGAGTAAACCGAAACTTTTTGCTACCTGAAAATTAATGAGGTGGTTTCTCATTCTCGTTCGACCTCTAAGGAAGGCCGGAATACAGGCCAGTCTGCCGATGTCCTTTCTTGGAGCGAGAAAATGAGTTCGTCCCCGGTTTCACAGCGCCATCCGTTAAATCGTGCCTTGCACGGTGCGATTTTGGGTGTGATCGTCAGCAGCTACGCATTGCCGTCGCTGGCGCAAACATCGAGCGCTGCCCCGCGCAATCAAGTCAAACAGTGGAACGTCGCTGCGGGCCCACTGGCGCCGGCGCTTGACCGCTTTGCGCGCGAGGCTGGCATCAGTCTTTCCTTCGACGCGTCGAGTGTCGCGAACCGCACCACTGCTGGCGTGAATGGCACGCTCGAGACGTCGACAGCGCTGTCATCGTTGCTGCAGGGGAGCGAATTGCAGGTCGAACAGCAAGGCCCGAATGCGTACCTGCTGGTCCCTCAAGCGAAGACCGCCGGCCCGCTGGAGCTCGACGCAACGGACGTCGAGGACTATCGCCTTGCCCCCCTGATCATCAATGCCAAGGTCAGGGTCAGTGCCGACGACGACGCCAACTCGGTGGTCGCCAAGGAACTCTGGGTTGGCGGCAAGGTGGCAACCAGCATTCTCAATACACCGGCATCGGTGTCGGTTGTTACCAACAAGGAAATGCAGCAACGCAGCGTCAGCACCACGGAAGAGGCGCTGCAATACACGCCGGGCGTGATCAGTGACTTCTACGGTACGGATGACCGCAACGACTATTTCCAGATCCGCGGCTTCCAGGCCACCACCTACCGCGACGGCTTGACCCTGAGTTCGATGCGCGGCGTACGCGAAGATCCATTCGCTTATGAGCGCATCGAGATTCTGCGTGGCGCCAACTCCACGCTGTTTGGCCCCGCGGATCCGGGCGGTTCGGTGAACTTCGTGACCAAACAGCCGCGTTTCGAACAGTTTGGCCAGGGCTACGTGACCTACGGTTCGTTTGACCATGTCGAGACGGGCATCGATGTCGGGGATGCGCTCAACGACGAGAAAACCCTGGCTGGGCGCTTTACTGCCAAAGGCCAAAACAGCGACCGCGAGTACGATCACTCGCAGGACGACAACCAGTTGTTTATGGGTGGCCTCACTTGGGCACCGACGGATTACACGTCGGCGACGATGATTCTGGACTACCTCAAGACCGAAAGTTCGCCAAACAGCGGTGGCTATCCGCTGGACAAGGAATACGACCGCAGCAAGTTCTATGGCGAACCCAGCTATAACTTTCACGATGTCGAGCGCACCAGCCTCAGCGGTAACATCACCCATGACTTCGACAACGGCTTCGTGCTGCGCAGCAACCTGCGTTACAGCAAGTTGACCGATGATTTCGGCTACGTTTACCTCAGCGACAGCGCCGCACGTGTCGGTACGACCGTTGACCGGTATCAGTTTGGCACGGACACCGAAGCCGACCAGTTCAACGGCAATCTGATGCTGCAATACGATGCCCGCTTCGAGAACATCGACAGCAGCAGCCTGGTGGGCGTGGAGTACCTCGATTCGACCACCAGGGAAAGCTCGGTCTACGCCCCGACGACCTCGATTGACATTGCCAATCCCGTGTTTACTGGCGTTTCACGCTCAATCACGCCGTATGCCGTCAACAAGCGAGACGCGACCACCAAGGCCGTATTCCTTCAGCAGAATCTGTCGTTCTATGAGCGTTTCATCGTTACCGGCGGTGTGCGCAACGACTCTATGGACCTGACCAGCAAAGGCTTGCAATCCACTGAGAAGGACAACTTCTCCGAAACCTCCTACCGAGGTGCGTTGACCTATATCGTCAACGACGAGGTGTCCACCTATGTGAGCATGGTGGAATCCGTCTCGCCGCCGCAGGTTGGGGTGACACCGCAGACGGGCAGGCAGTACGAGATCGGCGTGAAGTATGCGCCGATGGGGATGGACGCACTGTTCTCCGCAGCCGTTTACGACCTGACCCAGGAAAACGTCACCATCGCCGTGGTGCTGCCGAGCGGCATCATTGAGCAACAGACAGTGGGCGAGTCGCGGGCGCGCGGCCTCGACCTGGAGGCCAAGGCGCAGGTGACGCAGAACCTCAGCCTGATCGGTGGCTATTCCTATATGGAGTCCGAGGTATTGCGCGGTTCGCTGTACGACGGCAGTTCTCTGAAGGGTAATGAGTTCTCCACGGCGCCCAAGCATTCCGCTTCGCTCTGGAGTTATTACGACGTACCCGGCACTGATGTCAGCGTTGGCTTGGGTGCGCGCTACGTCGGCTCTTATTACTTCGATGCAGCCAACTCCGGCAAAAGCGATGGCACCACACTGTTCGACGCCGCCTTCAACTACAAGATCGCCAAGGGTACCGAACTTGCAGTGAATGTCAGCAACCTGCTGGATGAGCAGCACGTGGTCGGTTCCGGCACAGCGAACTTCTACAACCCGGGTCGGGAGATTACCGCCAAAGTGAGTTACAACTGGTAAGCCGGCGTGTAAGCCTTTTTTCCATATAGGAAACGGTGCCCGCTTTACCGCGGGCACCGTCAACCTGGCCATCAATCGGCAAGGTGAAGCAAGGGTGTTCGATTTTAATCGTTACGCGTCAGCTATAACTGCCCGCCATGCTGACCGCTTGTCGTCGACCGAGATAGCGCTGAACGTCAGAGCGCCCTGCCCTTGGTTATGCAGTACGCGTTAACGAATGTTGCCGTGAGCTGCAACGCCTGACGTATATCCGGTTTGGCGATTCCATGCCTGTTGGCAAATTGCTCGACCGCCGCAGTATTGAAACGAGTGGTCTGGATAAAGTCCAAGGCTTCGGGTCTGGTATTCAAAAACCACGCGACCGGGGGAATACTCAGTAGCCACTTCAGCAATCGGAGTGAAATGTGATGCTTGGGGGACTTCAAGCCCAAAGGTTTAGCCACCTGCGCCAGGAGTTCTCGCAAGTTTGGAGTCTGATCATCAAGCGCCAGCAGTTCCTCGCCCACCATGGCAGGATCAAAAGCACAAGCGGCCACCAGCTCCACCAGATAATCCACGGTCACCAGTGGCAGCCAGAGCTCGGCGGTACCGGGCACCGCAGTCATCTTGCCCTGCACCAGGTTGCGTATCAGCGCCACCAAAGGCTGGCCGTCAAGGATATGCCCCGTGCGGCTGTGGCCACAGACCGTCGCAGGGTGGACAACGGTCATCTCCCCGCCCTTGGCCGACATGACTTCCAGAGTCGCAAAATGCGCCTCCAGTTTGCTTGCCTCGTAACCACCGACACGCCGGTAGACGGCGGGCCAATTCGTCAACTCAGGATGACGAAGATCAATGCCGATGCGTTGCAGATGTTCATGATTGTTCAGCATGTAGCCGCCGATCATCACTAAACGGCTCTTTTGCTCAGCCGCCAACAGCGCCACACGCTTTGCCCCCTGCACATTCACCGCGCGCGAGTGCTCAACTGAAAGCCCCCATGCGAAGTGGGCGCCCAAATGGAATACGACGCTGGCGCGCCTCAGCACTTCCTGGTCAGCCAGACTCAGCCCGAGATTGTCCTGTTCCAGATCGCCAGCGACGGCAAATACCCGTGCCGCGCACCCGCCCAGATTATCAACTTGCTCGCGTAACGCAGCCAGCCGCTCCGGGCGACGCATCAACACCCGAAGGGTGTGACCTTTTGCACTCAGGTTCGCCAGCAAATGTTGACCGATGAAGCCAGTACCCCCTGTGACAAAACACTCCACGCTCATTTCCCTGTTCCTTGTTGAAGGTGAGAAATCAAGCGTAAAGTATCGACCCAACTCTACAGTCAAGCGGTGTTTTCATGAAAATCGGCGAACTCGAAATCCGCAGTGGCGCCAGCCGTCATACGTTGCGTTACTACGAGCAAATCGGCCTGATCTCACCGCTGCGGCAAACCAACAACTATCGCGTCTATACCGAGCAAACCCTGCAGGATCTGGACTTTATCCAGCGCGCCCAAAGCATGGGGTTTTCTTTGGGGGAAATAGGCGAGATTCTCGATGCGCAGCGCAACAAGCTGATCGATTGTGCTGACGGCGCGAAGCTGATTGAAAAGAAGATGGCCGAAATCAAACAGAAAATTGCCAACCTCCAAAGCATTCATCGGTATCTGGATGTAGAGCGTGCGGCCCTCGAAGCGAGTGCTGCCAGGCAACTTGAGCTTCAACAACTGAGCGACGCTGCCAATCATTGAACCTACGGCAAATGCCGTGGGGAGGCTCCTGCGCAAAGTGTGCTGTGCCTACAACATCTTGCGCCACAACGGCGTGCCGCTGGGCAACGCGGATTATGTGCAGCACATGTTTGCGTGTCTGAGGAAGTAATTGCAGCCCCGAGCTTCGGGGTCAATCAGGGTTGACCCGGAGCTCTTGCAGAAGAAACGCCAGTGACTCCACCGCACCGTGATGATTCTGCGTCGAACGCTGTGTATCCCATGACATGGCATCGTCCACGCAGAAATCGCCAACACATTCCACGTTCAGATCCTCATCCAGCAGGCCGAGCGGAATCCACACGTACGGTGATCCGCGAAGCGGGTTGGGCACAGTCGAGCCGCATTGTGCGCAGAAATCATTCCTGTAACCGCTGGGTTTGACCCAACTGCTGATCGAGTCCTGCCCTGCATCCCAACTAAAGTCCCGAGCACTGACCAGAGTAGCGAGGTTGAACCCGACACCGGTTTGCTTACGGCACAGTGAGCAGTGGCAGCGATAGAAAAAGCGCGGTTCCACTGTGAGGGAAAAGCGTACTGCAGCGCAAAGACACTGCCCTGTTGTCACGGATATCTCCTTTGGACGAGCGCTTGCACATCCATGCTGAAGTTTCAAAACTGCATTCTAGCGATCTGCGAGCGTACGCCCCTGATCCGGATGAAAAAAGCTGCGCCCACAGCTTGTCCGGGCTCTCGCCAGAGCGTCCGCCAACGTCACGATTGAAATGCCTTCCGACTCACGCCGAACGCTTTTCCACCCAGCGCCGATATTGCCGGGTGCGAAACGCCATGGCGATCTGCTGCAAAATCAGCGCGCGCAACGGTGACACGCGCGGATCAGGCTTTTTCGCCCGACTGAGTTTACCCAGCTGAAACTTTACCACCGCCATGTTCGCCAAGGCCGCAATGGCCTTGTTTTTCCAGGTAATCGGCGGCAACTGCGGGGCGTTGTCCTTGCCCTGCTGCCAGTCACGTGGCAGGTACGAATCGATGGCCAACGCGGTACCGATGCCGACCATATCCACACCACTGTGCACGACGCTTTCGGCCACCGGACGACGGCGGATGCCGCCGGTGACCATCACCGGCATTTTGGCAACGGTCTGAAGATCCCGGGCAAATTCGACGAAATAGGCTTCGCGAGCCAGGGTGCGACCATCGCGCGCCTCACCTTGCATGGCGGGAGCTTCGTAGCTGCCGCCGGACAGTTCCACCAGATCTACGCCCAATTCGTTGAGCAGCTCAACCACCTTTTTCGCATCGTCAGCGGTGAATCCGCCGCGCTGGAAATCGGCGGAATTGAGCTTCACCGCCACCGCGAACTGCGCCGAAACCACCGCCCTGACCGCCTTGACGATCTCGACCAACAACCGCGCGCGGTTCTGCAGAGAGCCGCCCCACTCGTCCGTCCTTTGATTGGTCAGTGGCGAGAGAAACTGGCTCAACAGATAGCCATGAGCGGCGTGGATTTCCACCCCAGTGAAGCCGGCCTGTTCACCCAGGCGTGCGGTATTGGCAAAACGCTGAATGACGTCCTCGATCACACTGGCGGTCATCGCGTGGGGTGTGGCGAAACGCTTGGACAGTTTGCCCAGCTCCAGCGGTACCGCTGACGGCGCCCAGGTTTTCTGCCCGAGGTTGGACTGCATCTGGCGCCCCGGATGATTGATCTGCAACCAGAACTGCGCACCGGCAGAACGGCCAATCCGCGCCCAGCGCTTGAACTTGTCGAGTTGCAGATCGTCCTGCAGCACCACGCCGCCCGGCCCGGTCATGGCGCGGCCGTCGACCATCACATTGCCGGTGATGATCAGCCCGGCACCACCGTCGGCCCACGCCTGATACAGACGCATCAGCTCTGCGGAGGGCGCCTGGTCGGCGTCCGCCATGTTTTCTTCCATGGCGGCTTTGGCGATACGGTTCTTGATGGTCGAACCGTTGGGTAAGGTCAGGGGGTCGAACACGTTCATGGGGCAGTCCTCAACTGGAGATGAGGCCACCATAAGATTGAAGTCAACTTTAAGGTCAATAGCCTTTTTAGCTGATTCGCGCTTCAACGCGCCACATCGCGACGCTCTGCAGCGCCCACCACACCTTGTTCGCGCAGTCGATTTATCAGCATTTGCGCATTGTCCGCGCACGCCACTCCCACGGGCTTGCCTTCAATGCCCTGGATGACGAGCTGAAGTTGCGCTTTGTTCTGCGCCAGCCGTTGCTGCAGGACTTCGATTTCTTCGACCTTTTGCTTCAAGCCGCTGAGCAACTGGTCGTGCTGCCAGCCGCTGGCATTCATCGGCATCAACTGACGGATTTCCTCCAGGGAGAAACCCGCCGCCTGCGCGCCAGTGATGATCTGCAATACCCACTGTGTGTCGGGGGCGTAATCGCGATAGCCATTGGCTTTGCGCGCGACCGAAGTGATCAACCCGCTCGCTTCGTAGAAGCGGATGCGAGAAGGCGCCAACCCGCTGATTTTCGCCAGTTCACCGATTCTCATTTTCCACTCCGCAAAAGTGTTGATATTGAAGCTGACTGTAAACCTAAAGGGATTGACGGCCAATCGACGCGCCGGTGGCCAACAATCCGCCATCACCTTTGATTGACCGCCTCGGAACCTGCACAATGGCCGGCTTTTTTCGACAGGAAGTCTCCATGCAACGGATTGTGATTCTGGGCAACGCCGGTAGCGGCAAATCCACCCTCGCCCGCACCCTTGGGCAGCGCCTGAACCTGCCGGTGGTTCACCTCGATCCTTTGTTCTGGGAACCAGGCTGGGTCGAGCCGGACGCCGAGCAATTCCGCCTTCGGGTCAGCGAAGCGGTTGCAGCAGATGCATGGATTTGCGAAGGCAACTACGCGCGCCGAACCTTCGATCTGCGCCTGCCTCGCGCTGATCTGATCATCTGGCTCGATACCCCGCGCCTCACCTGTTTCACCCGAGTGATCTTGCGCAGTGTGATGAACCGCCCTCGCCCTGATCAACCGATAGGCTGTGAAGAGAAACTTGACCGCGCGTTCCTCGGCTTTCTGAAATTCGTCTGGACGTTTGATCGCGGCTACCGGCCGGGAATTGAAAAGGTACGTCAGGCCATCGGTCCGGACGTTCCCGTGGTGCACTTGCGAGGTAACCGGCAGATCGCTGCGTTTATCGGCAGATTGACCGCAACATCCATCACGCCAGCAACTCAGTAATCCACTGCACCTGCCGCGCGACCTCTTCCAGCTTTTCCTCGGGCACAGCCTGGCGCGCCTGTTTGAAGCTGTTCAGGGTTTTCTGTTGCTGCCTTAAAGAACGTTGCCATTTGACGAGGAATGCCGGACTGCGTGCTTGCATCAGCAACGGGCCGAAGTACAGCTGTTCGGCGCTGTAGCGCACCGGCCCGTCGCGCTCGGCGACGATGATTTCGTAGAAGAAACGGTTTTCCTGCAGCACTTCCTCGTCGAGGATGCGGTAGCCGTTGTCCATCAGCCATTGGCGCAGGGGTTGCTCGCCGCCGTTGGGTTGCAGGATCAGCCGTTCGTGCCCGCTCAAGCGCGCCTTGTCACTGTCGAGGATGTCGCGAATCGTCTCGCCGCCCATGCCGCAGAGGCTGATCGCGGTGATTCCGTCATCAGGTTCGATCGCCGCCAGACCACTGGCCAGACGCACGCTGATGTGCTGCTGCAGATCGTTGTCGCGCACCGTACGTACCGCGGCATGGAACGGCGTCAGCGCCACCTCGCCGGCCACCGCCGCAACGATGGCGCCACGGCGCATCAGCGCCACCGGCAGATAACCGTGATCGGAGCCGATATCCGCCAAGCGCGCGCCGGCCGGTACATGCGCCGCGACGCGTTCCAGTCGCATGGACAATGTGTGTTCGTTCAACTGCCGCCCTCTTCCCCAGCCATCGCCGGCGCTGCTGCCGGACAAGGGGCGCGACTCTAGCGGGCATCGGTGGCTATTTCAAATCCGGACGGGCGCGGTCTTGTTCGGAATCGGCCTGTCACTGCACAGGCGAGGCACCAGCTATCTTCTTTGCAACCGGTCTATTAATCTGCGCGCAGCCGTACCTCAAAACAACAAATGCACTCATGGAAGATCAACTTTGAAAACAGCTCTCGGCGCCCTGCTTCTGCTTGGCCTGTCCACCAGCGCACTCGCGGACTCGCACCCCATCGGCTTCCACCGCACAACCCTGGCGGATCCGCAGCGGCCGCTGGAAATGGTCGTCTGGTACCCGGCGATAACCCATGCAACCGCGCAAGTGATCGACGACAGTCCGGTGTTCGTCAGCGCCTCTGCGGTGCGCGATGCGCCGCCGACGCCCGGCGAGCATCCGCTGGTGGTGCTTTCCCATGGTTACCGGGGCAACTGGAGCAACCAGATGTGGCTGGCCAGTGCGCTGGCCGATCAGGGTTACATCGTCGCGGCGGTAAACCATCCCGGCAGTACCACTCACGACCGTAGTGCGCAAGCGGCGGCGCAGCTGTGGCAGCGGCCGGTTGATCTGCGGCGGGCCATCGAAGCCGTTGTGGCGCAGCCGGAAAAATTTGGCGCGGTGGCGCCGCAGCGGATTGCCGTCGTCGGACACTCGCTCGGAGGCTGGACGGCTCTGGAAATCGCCGGTGCACGCTTCGACCCCGAGCGCTTTGCCGAGGACTGCAAGGCCCATGCGCAACTCGCCAGTTGCAACGTCTATAAGCAAATGAACCCCGCCAGCACCGCGCAAGGCAAAGCCGACCTGGCTGCGGACCGGCGCTACAAACCGGTCAGCGCCATCGTTTCGCTGGACCTGGGCCTGTCACGCGGCATGACCGACGCAAGCCTCGCGGCGCTGCCGGTACCGACGCTGGTGATCGCCGCCGGCGCACCTTCCGAAGACCTGCCGGCGCAACTGGAATCCGCCGATCTGGCCAAACGCCTGCCAGCGGCTACCACACGTTATGTCGAGATCAACGACGCCACTCACTTCAGCTTCACGTCGATCTGCAAACCGGGCGCGATCGAGATGCTCGAGGAAGACGCACCGGGCGATGGCGTCATTTGCCAGGATCGCGACAATGCGGGCCCGCGTGAAGTGATCCAGCAGCAGGTGGTAGCGCTGATCAGCGATTTTCTGACGACATCGAAGCCATGATCCGGGCAGCCGTTTGATCCTGCATCGCTGCAACAGGCTCGCCAAATTGCTCCGAGCCGGTTTTAATGCGCGCTTGATGGGCAGATGCCCGGCTCCCCTTCTCCGAGTAGAAACATGAACCGCCAAAAGAAACTGCAGCAGTTGTTCAAGGAAAAGGCCAAAAAGGCCAGCGCCAAACTCGCGCCGAAAAAGCCCAAGTACATCAGCAAGGCCGACCGCGCGAAACTGGCTGCCGAAGCGGCGGCAGAACCGGTTGAGACCCGCGAGAGCTGATTCGCTGCATCAGGCCTCAATTAAACGTGCTTTACAGATACGCCTCGATGTTCGCGATCGCCCGATCAATGTAGAGCTCTTTCTCGCCAACGGGCGTCACATAATGAAACGCGTTGCGGGTAGCCTCCACACCGGCCAGACGGGCGATGAACCAGGCCGCCATATATTGTGAAGACAGGCACCCGCCAGCGGTGGCGACATTGCCCTTGGCCATGAACGGCTGATTGAGCACTGCCACGCCGGCCTCCTCGACCCAGGGCTTGGTGATCAGATCGGTACAGGCCGGTACATCTTCAAGCAGGCCGAGTTTTGCCAGGATCAGCGTACCCGAGCACTGGGCGCCCAAGAGCTGGCGCTGCGGATCGAGCCGCAGCCGCGCCATCAGTTCGGTATCCGCCACGATATCCCGGGTCAGACTTCCGCTGCCCACCAACACCGCGTCCGCGTCGCTCGCCTCCTCCAATGACACCTGAGCCTCGATCACCAGGCCATTCATCGAACGCACTTTTTCCGTCGGGCTGGCGATCGACACGCGCCAATCGGGCTGTTTCACCCGGTTGAGAATACTGAACGCGATGAGCGAATCCAGTTCGTTGAAGCCTTCAAAGGTCAGGATGGCGATGTGCATGGTGAGTCTCTAAATGGACGATGACTCATCGTAAAATCTGCCGCTCATCACAATCAAAAAATTGTCATGGGTACATTGCCATCCGACATCGACGGGCATTTTGCACCCCAGGTACTGAAAGCCCAATCACCTCGGGTTGGAGCATTCATGCCTGCCTGACAACAACTTCATATCAGCCTGGCAACCGACCCTGCCGGCAATACCCCGTCCTTCTCAAGCGCAGTCAGTTTCGCGACAACTCGGGCACGCTCGCTTTCCGATGTTTCGCGGTCAGTAATCGAGTAAGTCTGGCCATAGACCCATGCACGCAACTGCTCAAGCACGGAAGGTTCAGCAGGTGCGCGAGACAGCTGCTGCAACAGATACCCGGCCTGCATCCATTTGGGCATCAGCTCAAGCAGCGCCTGACGTCGAGAGGCGGACAGCGCAGGCCAGAGTGTTTCGAGCTGAGCGCTGAATGCTGACTCGATGACTTTCCATGGCTGCGGGCGCAGGCCGCGTACTCCGGCCTCGAACACCGGGCGTGACGGATCCGCGATCGCCGCGATCAGTAAATCAGGCCTGCCCTCTCCTTCGAGGCTCAGGACCAGTGACCGAACCTCGCCACTGTTTTGGCTGAGGGCCGCGTTCATCCACCCTCGCGGGATTGCCATGCCAAGCGACTGCGCCAACCCGAGTACGCCAAGCCAACGGGCTTTGGTGGCGGGAATCTCGCCTACCAGTTGCGCTTGAAGTACCTGCAACGGGTCGACGCCATACTTTCTGGCGGCCCAGAGTGCAGTCGATCTTGCTGCAGACGATGGGTCGGTCAGAAAGTCTTCGATCAGTCGTGTGCGATCCGTTTGCAACTCAATGGCTTGCAGAAACGACAGGCGCCGGAGAATGCTGCTGTTGCTGGATAGTCCATAGGCGATGGCCTTATGAGCCGATGCCAGAGGCAGCGCCATTGCCCTGCCGAGCGCAGCCCGACGCACACTGAAATCTGCATGATGAAGGCTCGCAACAAGAAACGCCTCCAGCTCATCTGCGCGCTTTGTCTGAGCGAGTACCCTGAAAAATAACCGCGTACAGGCGCCACGGCTGGTTTCGAAGGCCGCCGTGGTTTGCGCGAGGCACTCAGGTGTTGCCAGCAGCGCTTCAAGCTTTTGGATGGTAACGCCATGGTCTTCGCGTCGGCGCTGCTCAAGGGCAAGGATGGCGGGAGTCTTGGCGATCAGCCAAGGGCCATACTCGGGGGTCAGGTAGTCTGCGAAAGCGTCTCTGGCCGCCGCGCGTACCTGCGGCACCCAGTCGTTGAGCCGCACGATAATGGACGCCAGCCGCTCGATCGACTGCGATGAGCGGATTTGCCGTAGACCGGCCTCCCGGTCGAATCCATCCCAGGACGTGACCAGCCACTTCCAGTCGCGCACTGGCAATACTTCTGGTGGATCTACTGGATCTACTGAGCGTTCGGCTTTTGCAGTGGTGGATGTTTTTCCGGTGAGCCTTCGCAACAAAACTTTCCACATGTAGCTGACTATCCCTGACGTCCGAACATTGGCGTGATCCATAGCATGCCTGTCGCTGAGTTTTTTTGAAACGCATGCCCTGCTTCCCCGAAATTTTCCGCCGCGCCCGGTTCGATCACCTAACCTCATAGCTTGTGTGATCAACGAGAACCGGCCCCTCTCATGCGCAACACATTGAAGTCATTGTTTTTTGTCGCGCTGCTCCTGCTCGCTCCGGGCGGTTCGGCGTTGTGGGCGGCGGATTTGCCGGCGTCTTCGGCGACGACTCCGGCGCCGCTGGTGGAGGTCTCGCAAAGTGATCTGCAAGCCCTGCAACTGCGCCTCGACGGGCTGAAGCAGCAGATTTCCGCTGCCAACAACTACAACCAGCTCGAAGGCCCGCAAGACCGGGTACAGACGTTCATTCTCGATGTCGATCGGTTATCGGCGTCGTTGTTGCCGCAGCAGGCGCAACTGGCAGTGCAGTTGGGGGTTCTCGGCGCGGCGCCGGATACGCAGATTGCCGCCGAACAGGCGGAAATCGCCGCACAACGGGCGCATCTCAACGAGCAGAAAAACAAGGTCGATGCCACGCTCAAAAGCCTTGCCGCGCTCAAACAAAGCGCCGCCGAGCTGATCACGCAAATCGCCGGCATTCGCCGCACACTGCTCGAAAGCGAACTGACGCTGCGCACCGACAGCATTCTGAGTCCGGCCTTCTGGTCGCCGCTGGTGGTGCCGGAACCGGATGATCGTCAGCGCCTGACGTTTTTCATCGATCAGGTCAGCGTCACCTGGGCCACGGTCTGGGCACCGGGGCAGCGTTTTTTCACCTGCGTGCTGGTGCTGCTGGCGCTGGCTTTCTGGACGGTCGGCCGCCGACTCGCCGAGCGCGGACTGACCTGGCTGTGCATCCACCGCATGCCGGAGGGGCGCCTGCGCCGCAGCGCGCTGGCATTCGCTTCGGCGCTGGCGACCCTGGGCACCACGGCCATCGCGCTGCATCTGCTGTTCTATGCCGGCACCCGCCACGACCCACTGACACCGATGCTGCAGACTTTTTCCGAGGAATTCGAAAAAGCCGTTTACGCCTGCGTCCTGATCACCGCGCTGAGCCGCGCACTGCTGTCGACCCAGCATCCATCGTGGCGGCTGCCGGCGATTGCCGACTCGGTGGCACTGGCGCTTCAACCCTATCCACGGATTCTCGCTGCCACCCTGCTGGTGCTCGTGACCCTGGTGCAAGTCAGCAACGCCACCGGCATGAGCAGCCAGATCGTGATCGCCCAGCGCGGGGTGATCGCCATCGTGGTGATCGTGATTCTGGTGCCGCTGCTGTTGCGCGTCGGCAAAGTGCGCAAGGCGTTGCTCACCGCCAATGACCCGGAGGCCGGCAGCACGTTTGCCGGGGCGATCTACAGCATTGCCACGGTGTGCATGTGCATATCGGCGCTGGCCTTGCTCACCGGCTACGTGTCGCTGGCCCGCTTCGTCACCTATGAGTTGGTGTGGGCCTATATCGTGTTGGCCGGGTTCTATTTGCTGATTCAAGTGGTCAAGGATGCCTGCGAGTACCTGTTCTCGCCGCGCTACTCCGCCGGCAAGACCATCAAGCAGACCCTGGGCATGGGCGACCGGCGGCTGGAGCAGATATCGATTGTGCTGTCCGGTGCCAGCCGTGCCGGGTTGCTGTTGCTGGCGGTGATCACCCTGTTCGTCGGCGGCATCGGCACCACGTTCGGGCAACTGACCACCAATGTCATGGGCATTCTCGGCGGCGCCGGTTTGCGCAAGCTGAACATCGTCCCCGCGCATCTGATCAATGCGGTGCTGGCGCTGCTGATCGGCATCTACCTGATACGCGCCCTGCGCCGCTGGCTCGACAACGAATTCCTGCCCAAGACCGACATGGATCCGGGCATGTGCGCGTCGTTGAGCACGCTGTTTTCCAACATCGGTTATGCCACCGTCATCCTCCTGACCTTGTCGTCGCTGGGCGTGCGCTGGACCAATCTGGCATGGATCGTCAGTGCGCTGTCGGTGGGGATCGGTTTCGGTTTGCAGGAGATCGTCAAGAACTTCGTCTCCGGGCTGATCCTGCTCACAGAACGGCCGGTGAAGGTCGGCGACCTGATCAGTATCAGCGGCGTCGAGGGCGACATCCGCCGGATCAACGTGCGCGCCACGGAAATCCAGCTCAGCGA
Organism: Pseudomonas sp. Irchel s3a10; assembly: GCF_900187525.1. Lineage (NCBI taxonomy): Bacteria > Pseudomonadati > Pseudomonadota > Gammaproteobacteria > Pseudomonadales > Pseudomonadaceae > Pseudomonas > Pseudomonas sp. Irchel s3a10. The sequence goes on along the minus strand of NZ_FYDR01000017.1, from coordinate 10,508 downwards.
CCGCTCCATCGTGATCGTGCCCAACTCGCAACTGATCTCGCAAAACCTGCGCAACGTCACCCTCGGCGGCAGCGCCCAGGGGGTGGCGAGCCTGGAGCTGATGTTCCCGCTGGACATCGACCCAGAACAGGTCAAGGAACTGCTGCTGAACACCTACCGCGAAAACGAAAACATCCTCGACAAACCGGCGTCGTACGTGCGCTTCAGCAAGCTGTCACCCGATGGCATCACCCTGACAGTGACGGGCTACGTCGGCAGCCCGCGGATCGTCGGCGGGACCAAGAGTGATCTGCTGTTCGAGATACTCAAGCGGCTGGGGGATGCGGGGATTGCGCTGGCGAAACCAGCCGCCGCCCCGTAACAGCCCCCCCCCTGTGGGAGCGAGCTTGCTCGCGAAGACGTCAGCACAGGCAAAATCTCCGGCGACTGACACAGCGCTTTCGCGAGCAAGCCCGCTCCCACACGGGTTAGCGGTGATCCTTACAATGGATATCAGCCCAGACATTGTGCTGGCCGACCTGGCCTCATCGCTGGCAGGCCAGCTCCCACAGGATTTCGTGGCAACCACTGGATCGCTGGCTGGCAAAAATCCACTGTGGGAGCGAGCTTGCTCGCGAAGACGTCAGCACAGGCAAAATCTCCGGCGACTGACACAGCGCTTTCGCGAGCAAGCCCGCTCCCACAGGGGTTAGCGGTGATCCTTACAATGGATATCAGCCTGGGCATTGTGCTGGCCGACCTGGCCTCATCGCTGGCAGGCCAGCTCCCACAGGATTTCGTGGCAACCACTGGATCGCTGGCTGACAAAAATCCACTGTGGGAGCGGGCTTGCTCGCGAAGACGCCGGCACAGGCAAAATCTCCGGTGACTGACACAGCGCTTTCGCGAGCAAGCCCGCTCCCACACGGATTAGCGGTGATCCTTACAATGGATATCAGCCCAGACATTGTGCTGGCTGACCTGGCCTCATCGCTGGCAGGCCAGCTCCCACAGGATTTCGTGGCAACCACTGGATCGCTCGCTGGCAAAAATCCACTGTGGGAGCGGGCTTGCTCGCGAAGACGTCAGCACAGGCAAAATCTCCGGCGACTGACACACCCCTTTCGCGAGCAAGCCCGCTCCCACACGGATTAGCGGTGATCCTTACAATGGATATCAGCCTGGGCATTGTGCAGGCTGACCTGGCCTCATCGCTGGCAGGCCAGCTCCCACAGGATTTCGTGGCAACCACTGGATCGCTGGCTGGCAAAAATCCACTGTGGGAGCGGGCTTGCTCGCGAAGACGCCGGCACAGGCAAAATCTCCGGCGACTGACACAGCGCTTTCGCGAGCAAGCCCGCTCCCACAGGGGTTAGCGGTGATCCTTACAATGGATATCAGCCCAGACATTGTGCTGGCTGACCTGGCCTCATCGCTGGCAGGCCAGCTCCCACAGGATTTCGTGGCAACCACTGGATCGCTGGCTGGCAAAAATCCACTGTGGGAGCGGGCTTGCTCGCGAAGACGTCGGCACAGGCAAAATCTCCGGTGACTGACACAGCGCTTTCGCGAGCAAGCCCGCTCCCACACGGGTTAGCGGTGATCCTTACAATGGATATCAGCCTGGGCATTGTGCTGGCTGACCTGGCCTCATCGCTGGCAGGCCAGCTCCCACAGGATTTCGTGGCAACCACTGGATCGCTGGCTGGCAAAAATCCACTGTGGGAGCGGGCTTGCTCGCGAAGACGTCAGCACAGGCAAAATCTCCGGCGACTGACACAGCGCTTTCGCGAGCAAGCCCGCTCCCACACGGGTTAGCGGTGATCCTTACAATGGATATCAGCCTGGGCATTGTGCTGGCCGACCTGGCCTCATCGCTGGCAGGCCAGCTCCCACAGGATTTCGTGGCAACCACTGGATCGCTGGCTGGCAAAAATCCACTGTGGGAGCGAGCTTGCTCGCGAAGACGCCGGCACAGGCAAAATCTCCGGCGACTGACACAGCGCTTTCGCGAGCAAGCCCGCTCCCACAGTGTTCTCGGCGGCCTGGAGGACACCGCCATACTCATAAATTTCCTTAACGTCGATGGGCCAGCGAACGCACCAGCCGGTCGCCCAGGCTCTGCACGCCCTGCACCAGAATGACCAGCACCACCACGGTGGCGACCATCACTTCATTGTTGAAACGCTGATAGCCATAACGGATCGCCAGATCACCGAGGCCGCCACCGCCAATCACGCCGGCCATGGAAGAAAAACCGATCAGCATCACCAGCGTCAGGGTGACCCCCGCCAGTAGCGCCGGCAGCGCTTCGGGCAGCAGCACTTTGAAAATCACATGACGGATATCGCCGCCCATGGCGAGGATCGCTTCGATCCGGCCCTTGTCGACTTCATCCAGGGCGTTCTCGACGATCCGCGCAAAAAACGGAAACGCGCCAATGGTGATCGGCACTACCGCAGCGGTGCTGCCCAGCGTCGTGCCGACCACCAGTCGGGTCAGCGGAATCAGCGCAATCAGCATCACCACAAACGGCAGCGAACGCCCCAGATTGACCAGCGAACCCAGCGCGGCATTGAGGCGTGGCAGCGGCCACAGTCCATCGCGCCGACTGACAAACAGCAACACCCCGAGCGGCAAACCGATCAGCAGCGTGAACAGCGCGGCGAGCAAGACCATGTACAGGGTTTCGCCGGTGGCATTGAACAGCAGTTGCAGGATTTCATCCCAGTTGATCGTGCGGTTCATGACTGAGCCGCCCGCACGCCGTATTGCTTGAGGAAGCTGAGCCCGGGGATGTCGTGGCCCAGCGGCAGGCCGCAGGTTGGACGTAACGAAGTGCCGAGACTCGATCGCGGATCAGCGAGCAAACGCGGCACCGGGCCGGACTCGACCAGGCGCCCATCAGCCATGTACGCCGCGTGATCGCAGATCGACTTGACCACCTCCAGCTCATGGGTGATCAGGACAATGGTCACACCCAGTTGCCGGTTGATGTCGCGCAGCAGGTCAAGAATCGACGCCGTGGTTTCCGGGTCCAGTGCACTGGTGGCTTCGTCCGACAGCAGATACGCAGGCTCCGCTGCCAGGGCGCGGGCAATCCCCACCCGCTGTTTTTGCCCACCGGACAACTGCGAGGGAAAGGCTTGCGCCTTGTCCGTCAAACCAACCAGTTCCAGCAGTTCGCGCACCCGCACATGGCGCCACGGTTTGCCAACGTTGGCGATTTCCAGCGGCACGGCGATGTTGTCGAAGACGGTGCGCGAATGCAGCAGATTGAAGCCCTGGAAAATCATGCCGATGCGCTGCCGCTGGCGGCGCAGGTCGCTGGGCGACAGGGTCAGCAAGTCCACGCCGTCGATGAGAATTTGCCCGCTGTCCGGGCGTTCGAGCAGATTGAGACAGCGCAACAGGGTCGACTTGCCCGCCCCGCTCCGCCCGAGGATGCCGTAGATCGCGCCGTCGGGAATACTCAGCGACACCTGATCCAGTGCCGGCGCCGGCGCCGCCGGGTAGGTCTTGCTCAACTGCTCGACGACGATCATGGCTTGGCATCCTCCACCGGAATCACCGAACCCTTGAAGTTATCGCTGATGTACTTCGCCACCTGCGGCGAGGTCAGGTCCTTGGCCAGTTGCGCGATGCGCGGATCGTTCTGCAGTGTCGGCGTGGTCACCAGAATGTTGGCGTACGGATTGTGCTCGGCCTTCTCCAGCCCCAGCGCATCCTGGGCCGGCACCAGTCCGGCTTCCAGTGCGTAGTTGCCGTTGATCACCGCAAGGTCGACGTCGTCCAGCGCCCGAGGGATTTGCGGCGATTCGATTTCCAGGATCTTCAGCTGTTTCGGGTTCTCGGCGATGTCCTTGGGTGTGGCCTGATCGGCTGCCGGATCGTTGAAACCGGGCTTGAGTTTGATCAACCCGTTGTCCTGCAACAGGTACAGCGCACGGCTCAGGTTGGTGACGTTATTGGGCACGGCGACGGTGCCTTTTTCCGGCACGTCGGCGAAGCTTTTGTGTCGGTGCGAATAGATGCCCAACGGCTCGATATGCACCGTGGCGGCCACCGCGAGTTTCTGCCCAAGCGCTTGTTCCTGGGATTTCAGGTACGGCAGATGCTGGAAGTAATTGGCATCGACATCGCCATGCACCAACAGCTCGTTGGAGTTCACGCCGTTGGGAATCTCGATGACCTTGAGCTTGAGTTGCGGATCGATTGTCTGGATGTACGCGAGAATCTGCGCGTGGGGCACCGGGTCGGCCGCCACCCGCAACGGCTCCAGCTCCAGCGCCTGCGCACCGAACGAAGTCACCAGCGCGCCGAGCACGGCCAGGGTCAAACCTGCTTTTTTCAACATGGGCGGAGTCCTTGAGCGAGTGATGAATCAGGCGTTGGCGGTTTTACGAGCCGGTGCGGCGGGCATCAGAGCATCGGCATAGAAGCGGCGGGCGACGTCGGGGTGCGAACGCAACCGACCCTTGAGGTAGTTCCAGCCGACATCGCGAAACAGTGGGTTGAGCGGATCACTGGCCGGCCCGCGCGCCTCTCGCAAAAGTGCGGTGGGCAACGGATACAGCGGCACCACGGCATCGAGTTGCGCGCCGAGAAAGAAGGCGATGGACAAGCGTTCGCTGCCTGCGGGCGGCGACACCACCCGATGCACTGTGGCGCGCAGATAACCGTTGGTGGCCAGCTCCAGCAGTTCGCCAATGTTCACCACCAGAGTGTTGTCGCGGGGCAGCGCATCGATCCAGCGATCCTCCTCGACTTCCACTTGCAGACCGGCCTGCTGGTCTTGCAGGAGAAAGCTGAGGAACCCGGAATCCTTGTGCGCGCCGACGCCCTGCTGACTCGCGTTGGCGGCCTGGCCTGGATAGCGCATTAACTTGATGTGTTCGTTGGGCTTGTCGCCGTACAGCTGATCGAACGCGTCCGCCCGCAGCGACAGGGCCTGGGCAAAGGCACGCAGCAGGCGCAACGCCATGCGCGTCATCGCCTGTTGCCATTCGAGCAGCAGCGTTTTCAGTTCTGGCAGCGCCGCCGGCCATTGGTTGGGCCCCTGCAACCGAGCCCACAACGGACTGTCCGCGTCCAGCGGCAACGCTTCGCGCTCGGCCCCGAGATCGAACTGCTCACGCCAATCGGGTTGACCACGGGTGATCTCGGAAGCGGCACGGTTGTAACCGCGAAAATGCGGCGAATTGATCATGCCGACGGCGGTCTTTTCCTGCTCGGGCAAGGCGAAGAACTGCCGGGCATGATCCTGCACCTGCTTGAGCAGGTCGCTGTCGATGCCATGGCCGGTGAGATAGAAAAAGCCGACGTCACGCGCGGCGTGACGCAGGTTTTCAAGAAATTCATAACGCTGTTGCGCGGTGCCTTCGAACAACGAAAGGTCCAGCGTCGGCAGCGTGGTGATATCCAGGGTATGCGGCATGATTCACTCCCGTGTGAACCAAACCTGAAGAGCCTTTGATCGATTCAGCGTGTGCCGTCATGGCAATCGGGGGTCTATCGGTTTGATGCGTTTGATTCGTCGTGAGACAAAACTAAACGATCTTAAAAACCACGAACAAATACCCTTTTTGCATTAGCTTAGGCCTGACGCTCAGGTTCGCAGTCATCCCGACGCAGTGCTGGATGAACTGAGTGCTTTCCTGAGCGCCGACCTTTTCACAACGCTAATTGCGCTTCAACGGATCAACGTGCCGGGTCATAAAACGGTTCGACCGCCACCCGGCTGCCGACAAAAAAACTGTCAGCCACCAGCCGCAGTGGCTGTAGATCGACGTCGCTGGCCCGGTCTCCAATCAGTTGCCGGAAGTGTCGGTACACCGCCGTGTACTCGCCCTCTTCCGACACCGTTTGGCGCACGCCGTCAATGCTCAGCAGCGCCCCGCCGTTGTCCAGACGCAGCACTCCTTCGGCGCAGCGAATCTCGATACTCCAGAGTTCGTCGTGACCGTGGTCGAAATCGAACTCCGCCTGCACGTCGAGCCTGTGCGCATCGGACATCTTGATCGACGCGGCAATCGGCGACTGGCAGTTGTCCGGTACGCGCAGTTCGGCAGACTTCACAAACAGTGGCTGCGACAACAAATGGGTGACAATCGACAAGGCATTGATGCCGGGATCGAAAACGCCCAGACCACCGGGTTGCCAGATCCACGTCTGACCGGGATGCCACTTGCGCACGTCTTCCTTCCAGTCGATCTGCACGCTTTGCAACGTGCGGCTGGCGAGCCAGTCGCGGGCCGCTTCAATACCGGGGGCGTAGCGCGAATGCCAGGCGAACAATGCACTGACACCCTGCTGCTGCGCTTGACTGACCAGGGTCATCGCCTCGCCCAGCGTGGCGCACGGCGGTTTTTCCACCAACACATGTTTGCCGGCGGCCAGCGCCTGCTGCACCAGCGCGAATCGGCCTTGCGGCGGCGTACAAAACGCAATCGCATCCACCTCGGGGCCGTTTTCCAGCAACTCGCTCAACGAGTGAAAGTTCTCCACCCCTGGACAGGGTTTGCCCTGCGTGGCGACCGCCACCAGGCGAAATCCGGGATTGGCGTTGATCGCCGGAACATGTTGATCCTGGGCAATCTTGCCGTAGCCCACCAGACCGAGACGGATCGGTTGCATCAATGACTCCTGTTTTTATCTTGTTGTCGTCAGCGAGTGCGCAGATTAGCCGTAAACGTCAGGGAATATCCGGTGGCGGTGATCAAAAAACTGCTGGTGTGCGCGTTCGGTCAGCGCAACGGGTAGCAACGCTGATGCAGCGGCGCAAACGAATAAGCCGCTTTCTGTAAGTACCTTCCCAGGTAGCCGAGCATTAGCTGGCATGCCCCCGGAAACGACGCCGTGCTATGCTCCGAGAGAGAAAACGAGGGGTTCCAAATGACCAGATCAGCCACAGAGAGCGTCGCGACTGAAGTTCGCCTGCTCGCCAAAGCCCACAAGGTTACCGCCGACCGTGACAACCTCAGTTGTATGGCGGTGACGATCACGCGCCTGGCCGGTGATGTCGTGGAACTGGACGGTGTTGAGCAATTGCTCGTCAACCTCAAAAGAAAAGGCGTTCTGAGCAAGACAGAAATCATGGCCCTGCAAGGCAGGTACCTGCAGGAAAAAAGGCGTTGCAAAAAGCAACTGAGCGCATGAATTTCGACCCCTTCGGCGATTTTGAGACTGAAGGCTATCTTCAAAACTCGCTCAAACTCAAAGATCCCACTGAAGTCAAAGAATCCGAGCACCTCTCCTTTGAAGCCAGTATCGACGATGCTCTCGCCTATCTCGCCAAGAAAAAGCCCATTGACTACAAGGCAGTCCTGAAAACGCACGAAATACTTTTCTCGGGCTTTTACCCTTGGGCCGGGAAAGACAGAAATGAGCTAGTCCCCCACCTGGCAGTTTTCAAGGGATCGAAAGATGATCCTCATCACACGATATTTGAGCGTCCCGACCTGATCAAACGGTCCGTCGAGTACGCCCTCGAACTCGCAGCAAACAAAAAACGCTTCCGTGCTCGGCCTGGGGAAGTCATGGGTCAGCTGGCTTCTGCGCACCCTTTTCTGGACGGCAATGGGCGTACGATCCTGCTCGTGTACATGGAGCTGTGCTTTCGCACCAAATTCGCCATCAACTGGGCAATGACAAGTAAAGATGACTATCTGCGAGCTCTCAGCGACGAGATTCGAGATCCTTTCCTAGGCCATCTGGATCGTTACCTGACACCTTTCATCATCGACATCTCCAGTCGTGAAGAGTGGCCTGAAATGATTGGCGGCATAAAAGGACTGGATGGCCTGGATAAAGAAGGCATCACCTACGAAAGCCTGGATGATCCTGAGGTTCTGCAACTCTATAAAACGTATAGAGCGCAGCCCATGGAGTGAGCGTCAGTCGGGAAGCCCCCCTTCCCTGCGGATCTTCATCACGTTTGAGGTGCGCCGCACGCCTGCTGCAGACTGAAGCCGAAATATAAAAGCCTGCTTTTCAGGGCAGGCTTTCACGTTCACAACGCTGCAGTCACTTCTGCTGAGCGGTCAACGCCGAGTAGCTGTTCATCAGGTTCCGATAGTTCGGAATCCGCTGCGACAGCAGATTGCCCAGCCCTTCGATGTCGTTGCGCCAGTCGCGGTGCAGCTCACAGGCGACCGAGAACCAGTTCATCATTTGGGCGCCGGCCTGAGTCATGCGGCTCCAGGCGGCTTGCTGCACGGTGGTATTGAAGGTACCCGAGGCGTCGGTGACGACGAAGACGTCGAAGCCTTCGGCCAGTGCCGACAGGGTCGGGAATGCGACGCAGACGTCGGTCACCACGCCGGCGATGATGATCTGCTTGCGGCCGGTGGCCTTGATCGCCTTGACGAAGTCTTCGTTGTCCCAGGCGTTGATCTGGCCTGGGCGGGCGATGTACGGCGCGTCCGGGAACATTTCTTTCAGTTCCGGGACCAGTGGACCGTTGGGGCCTTGTTCGAAACTGGTGGTGAGGATGGTCGGCAGGTTGAAGAATTTCGCCAGATCGGCCAGGGCCAGCACGTTGTTCTTGAACTCGTTCGGCGAGAAGTCCTGAACCAGAGAAATCAGACCGGTCTGGTGGTCGACCAGCAGGACTACGGCGTCGTCTTTGTTCAGGCGGTTGTAGGTTGCAGTGCTCATGTTTGAATCCCTTTTCTTGGTTGAGGTAGTGGGCGTTGCGTTGAACATGGGCACAGATTACTAACCCAACCGGAACCGATAAATCGGTTGAAAAGCGTTTCACTGTCAACTTGAAGCGGACAATCGAGCGTGCCTGAGCTTGATTGAAAGCAAAGTTCGATGAGGGGTTATGAGCTAATAACACCTTCATTAAACCGTCTTTCAAACGTTGTACTAGGATAGGATCCACATCCTGACATTTGCGCCGACCAGGGAACATGCTCGACGCAGGTCAGGAATGGGACTGTTTCACCTGCAACTCATGGATGATGTTTATGAATTCACACCTGTTTCCCCACATCGGTAAAGTCATTGCTAGCACCGGCAGCCGGCACTTTCCGCGGATGCTGCATGACCTGATCCAGACACAACTGGCGGTGGACGCCACACACATTCGCCAGATGCGCGTCGAGCCGGTGGGCCGCCCCGCCCATCCCAACCCACCGGAAACCGGCAAAGACTCGGCCCAGCAGGCTGAAACGGTATTCTGCGAACAGATTGCCGCACGCTCGAGCGAGCCAATGGATCCGCCAGGCGCGGCCAGCGCCGACGCCTCACAATTGCACCTGACCCGGCGCAAGGACGGCTACCGCTACGTGATTTCGGTGTATCGCAACGACCAGTCGCAACGGTTCTCGGCTCAGGAGCAGAGCTTGTTGCAGGACATTTCTCCGGTGCTGCTGCCGATGGTGGAAAAACACATTCACGCCCTGCAACCTCAGCAGACCAGTACAGAAGACCCGTCGCCCGGCGCTGACGGCGCGCAACAGGGCCTGGAAAACCTGCGGCTGCGCTTCAACGAGCGTTTGCAGCAACTGGGCCTGAGCCTGTCCAATCGCGAAACCGAAGTGTGCATCGGCCTGCTCGCCGGGCGTACCGCACCGGAGCTGGCCGAACAGTTGCAGTTGAAGGTCAACACGGTGGAAAGCTATCTCAAGCGCGCGGCGATCAAACTGGGGATCAGCGGCCGTCATTCGTTGATGCGCTGGATGTATTCGCCTGGACATACCGCCACCCTGCCCGGCTCACCCCACGCCGCTTGATGGTGCCCGATCTGCAGGAACTGCCGCTGCGAGCAAGCCCGCTCCCACATCGAAATGCGCTGAGCCGATGGTTACAGCAACACCCGGTTAAAACTGTGGGAGCGGGCTTGCTCGCGAAGAGACCGTGTCAGGCACTTAAGGTGTTGGCTGGCACACCGCATTCGCGAGCAAGCCCGCTCCCACATTGGTATGCGCTGAGCCAATGGTTACGGCAACACCCGGCTAAAACTGTGGGAGCGGGCTTGCTCGCGAAGAGACCGTGTCAGGCACTTAAGGTGTTGGCTGGCACACCGCATTCGCGAGCAAGCCCGCTCCCACATTGGTATGCGCTGAGCCGATGGTTACAGCAACACCCGGTTAAAACTGTGGGAGCGGGCTTGCTCGCGAAGAGGCCGTGTCAGGCACTTAAGGTGTTGGCTGGCACACCGCATTCGCGAGCAAGCCCGCTCCCACATTGGTATGCGCTGAGCCAATGGTTACGGCAACGCCCGGCTAAAACTGTGGGAGCGGGCTTGCTCGCGAAGAGGCCGGTACGGCTGGCAACCCTCTCATTCAAGTCCTGCAGGCACTGCCCGCGACGGGCACAGAAGGCGCAAAGGGATGCCGGGCAGCGTCTTTTTATCCGTCGGGCCGTGCCTTACCGCTCATCCGAAAAGGCTTCGTACCTGTAATTTCTGACAGTAGCCAGAGCCGTCATCTTCAGCGCTGAATAACTCCATGCCCTTTGTCTCCCGACAGTTCGCACGGAGTTCCGTCCATGCTCGTTCAGCCCAAGATGAAAATCTCTGC
>NZ_FYDR01000007.1:0-247417 GCF_900187525.1 Pseudomonas sp. Irchel s3a10 | reverse complement strand
ATGCTCCAGCGACCACAGGATTTAACGCAGGCGAAGAAGATGGTGAGTGAGTCGGTATCGATCTACAACGGTGAGCGTCCGCACCTGTCTTTGAAATACAAAACGCCCGATGCGGTGCATCGGGCGTTAGGGTGAAACAGGTGTAAACCTATTTCAGGACTAGACATGCGCATTAATAGTCTGTGCGCCTGCCGGCACCTTGGCTAAACTGCCGGATCACTAGCCGAAAAGCCGCCCATCATGCTTCGTTTACTGTTCTGGATTGTCCTGATTTTCGCTGCGGTATGGCTGTGGCGTAAATTCAAGGCGCCCGCCTCGTCTGCCCAATCGCCCCGCGAGCAAGACGCCGCGCCGATGGTGCGCTGCGCCCAATGCGGCGTGCACCTGCCCCGCGACCGCGCGCTGAACCTTCAGCAACAATGGTATTGCAGCCAGGCTCACCTTGAGCAAGGCCCGGGTGCCAGTGATCGCTGAGGTCGCCAACGCCGACCGTAAACAGGCTCAGCGCCTGCTGCGCCTGTATCATCTCTACCGTTTGAGCGTCGGCATCACGCTGGTGCTGCTGATCTCCAGCAACATGGACAACCGCCTGCTGACGTCGGCCGACGACGAACTGCTGCGCAGCGGTAGCTGGTTGTATCTGGTGCTGAACATCCTGCTGGTGGTGTTTCTGGAAAACACCCGGCGGCCGACGCAGTTGTTCAGTCTGGCGCTGGTGGATGTCCTGCTGCTGTGCGGGTTGTTCTACGCGGCGGGCGGGGTGGCCAGCGCGATCGGCAACCTGCTGATTGTCTCGGTGGCGATCAGCAACACCTTGCTGCGCCGGCGCATCGGCCTGCTGATTGCCGCCATCGGCGCACTCGGCATTGTCAGCTCCAGCTTTCTGCTGAGCTTCAGTCATCCCCTGAGCGCCAATGACTATCTGCAAGCCGGGACCCTCGGCGCCTTGTGTTTTGCCGCATCGCTGCTGGTCCAGGGCCTGATCCGGCGTCTGGAAGTCAGCGAAAATCTCGCCGAACAGCGCGCCAGCGAAGTCACCAGCCTTGAAGCGCTCAACGCCCTGATTCTGCAACGCATGCGCACCGGCATCCTGGTGCTCGACGAACAGCGTCGGGTACAGCTGGCCAACCACAGCGCGAAAAATCTGTTGGCCCAATCGCATCTTGAAGGTCATTTGATCAGCGACTACTCGCCGGCATTGGTCGAGCGTCTGCAGCTGTGGCTGAGCAACCCGACCCTGCGCCCTCAGAGCCTGAAGATCCCCGGCAACGGCCTGGAACTGCAACCCAGCTTCATCGCCCTCGACCAGAGTCCCAACCAGCAAACCCTGGTGTTCCTCGAAGACCTGGCGCAAGTCGCGCAACAAGCCCAGCAGCTCAAACTCGCCGCGCTCGGGCGTCTGACCGCGGGCATCTCCCATGAAATCCGCAATCCACTGGGCGCCATCAGTCATGCCGCGCAGCTATTGGCGGAGTCCGAGGAACTCGATAGCGCTGATCGGCGTCTGACGCAGATCATTCAAGACCACTCCCAGCGCATGAACCGAGTCATCGAAAACGTCCTGCAACTGTCGCGCCGCCAGCAGAGCGCTCCGCAACGGCTGGATCTCAAGCCGTGGCTGGAACAGTTCGTCGCCGAGAGCCGCGAACAGGCCACTGAGCGGCAAACGATTCATTTGCGGATCAATTCCGGGGACTTCATCACGTTGATGGATCCCGACCAGCTCACGCAGATTCTCGACAATCTGTTACGCAACGGCTGGCGGCACAGCGCCCTGCTGCACGAGCAGGCCGAGGTCTGGCTGGCGCTGTTCGTCGACCCCGAAAGCCAACTGGCGGTACTCGAAGTGCAGGACAATGGCCCCGGCGTCCCGTCCGATCAGCAGGCGCATCTGTTCGAGCCGTTTTTCACCACCAGCAGCCAAGGCACCGGCCTTGGGCTTTATCTGTCCCGTGAGCTGTGCGAAAGCAACCAGGCGCGCCTAGACTTCAAACCACGCCAAGGCGGCGGCTGCTTTCGCATCACCTTTGCTCACGGACGGAAACAAAGTTGAACACGAGCCCACGGCAAAAAATCCTCATCGTCGACGACGAACCGGATATCCGCGAACTCCTGGAAATCACCCTGGGACGGATGAAACTCGACACCTTCAGTGCTCGCAACCTAGGCGAGGCTCAGGCGCTGTTGCAACGCAATGCGTTCGACCTGTGCCTGACCGATATGCGCCTGCCCGACGGCACGGGGCTGGATCTGGTGCAGCACATCCAGCAACGTCATCCACAACTGCCGGTGGCGATGATCACCGCGTATGGCAGCCTGGAAACAGCGATCAATGCGCTGAAGGCCGGCGCCTTCGACTTCCTCACCAAGCCGGTTGATCTCACGCGCCTGCGTGAACTGGTCAGCACCGCACTGCGCATGCCTGCCGCCGGCGGCAGCGTCACCTCGATCGACCGCCGACTGCTGGGCGACTCGCCCCCAATGCGCGCTCTGCGCAAACAAATCGACAAGCTCGCCCGCAGCCAGGCTCCGGTCTACATCAGCGGCGAATCGGGCAGCGGCAAAGAGCTGGTCGCGCGGCTGATCCACGAACAAGGGCCGCGCGCGCAACAGCCGTTTGTACCGGTCAACTGCGGGGCGATCCCTTCAGAGCTGATGGAGAGCGAGTTTTTTGGCCATCGCAAAGGCAGCTTCACCGGCGCGGTGGACGACAAACCGGGGCTGTTTCAGGCCGCGCACGGCGGCACCCTGTTTCTCGATGAAGTGGCGGATCTGCCGCTGTCGATGCAAGTCAAGCTGCTGCGGGCGATTCAGGAAAAAGCCGTGCGCAGCGTCGGCGGCCAGCAGGAAACCGTGGTCGATGTGCGCATTCTGTGCGCCACGCACAAAGACCTGGAAGCGGAAGTCGCCGCCGGGCGCTTCCGTCAGGATCTGTATTATCGGTTGAACGTGATTGAACTGCGGGTGCCGTCCCTGCGCGAACGGCGCGACGACATCGAAGTGCTGGCTGCGCACATGCTGCAGCGTCTGGCCAGCAACAGTGGCCAGCCGGCAGCCCAATTGCACCCGCAAGCGCTTGAAGCACTGAAGCGTTATCGTTTTCCCGGAAATGTGCGAGAACTGGAGAATGTCCTCGAACGCGCGCACACGCTGTGCGAAAACCAAGTGATCGAGGCCGAGGATTTGCGCTTGAGCGAAGGGAGTTGCGCAGTCGAGGACGGCATTGCCGACCTGACGCAGATCGACAACCTTGAGGATTATCTGGAGAACGTCGAGCGCAAGCTGATCCTGCAGGCGCTGGAGGAAACCCGCTGGAATCGCACGGCGGCGGCGCAGCGCTTGAGTTTGTCGTTCAGGTCGATGCGTTATCGGCTGAAGAAACTCGGTCTAGATTGAGGGCCCCTTCGCGAGCAAGCCCGCTCCCACATTGGATTTTGTGACCGACAAAGATCAACTGTGGGAGCGGGCTTGCTCGCGAAAGCGCTCTGCCAGCCACCAGAGAACTACCTGACTAAATGCGACCTTCAGGCGCATACGGCGCCGGATCGATAATCGGCGCCCGCCCCAGCATGACATCGGCAAACAACTGACACGACGCCGGCGCCAGCACCAGCCCGTTGCGGTAATGCCCGCAGTTCAGCCACACCCCCTCAAACCCCGGCACCCGGCCGATATACGGAATCCCCTCCGGCGAGCCCGGGCGCAAACCGGCCCAGTGCCCCACCACTTCGGCCTCCGCCAACGCCGGCAGCAGCTCGACCGCCGAAGCCTTGAGACTCTGCAACGCGACATCGGTCGGGGTCTTGTCGAAGCCTTCATGCTCCAGCGTACTGCCGATCAGAATGTGCCCGTCGCGACGCGGAATCGCATAACGTCCCTTGGCCAGCACCATGCTCGGCAGGAAATCCGCCGCACACTTGTAGAGAATCATCTGGCCCTTGACCGGCTCGACCGGCAGCGTCAGGTCCAGCGTCTTGAGCAGATCACCGCTCCATGCTCCGGCGGTCAGCACCACCTGGTCGCCACTGATCACGCCTTTGGACGTCTCGACGCCAACCACCCGCGCGCCTTCGCGAACAAAACTGCTGACTTCGCATTGCTCGTGAAGGGTTACGTTAGGCAGCGCCAGCAAAGCGGCTTTCAACGATTTGACCAGACGCGGGTTACGCACATTGGCCACATCAGCCATGTAGATCGCCCGGGAGAATCCACCGCCGAGCACCGGCACTGCGTCGTGTGCTGCAGAGATATCCACAGCCCGCAGCGGACGGTTTTCCCGCTCGGCCCAGGCCAGTGCTTCGGCTTCATCGTCCAGATCCAGCCAGTACAGGCCGGTGGTGTGCACTTCGGGATCAACCCCGGTATCGGCAAATAGCCGCTCGCCCAGCTGTGGATAAAAATCCTGCGACCAATGCGCCAGTGCGGTGACCGCCGGGCTGTAGCGCCACGGGTACAGCGGCGAAACAATGCCGCCGCCGGCCCAGGACGATTCCTGGCCGACGTTCGAGCGATCCAGCAGCACCACGCTGCGCACTTCGGAGGCGAGGTTGTAGGCGGTCAGCAGGCCAATCACCCCGCCACCGACAATCACCACTTGCTGTTGCCTGGTCATGTTTGATCCAACCGTAAAAAAGACAGTGGGCGCAAAAGGCGCCCTCAAGAAGGTACCTCAGCGGCCCCAGCAATCCTTGGTGGTCAGCCCGGTGGTAGCGTTGTTCATGCTTCTGACGCCAGTGTTGGTGAGGGTGAAGTCCCCGCACTTGTCGCTGGCCATGGCAGTGCCAGCCTTGCGCGTGGCAGTCAGCAGGAAGGTCTGGTCAGCGATCGTCGGGGTGATGGTGTAGAAATCATTGCCCGTGCTCAGACCGGTGATGCCGGTATAGACGTTGTTTTTGGTATAGAAGCGTTCGAGGCTCTGCGCCTGCTCCGAGAGCAGTGACACCACTTCGGCACGCCGGCCCTTTTTCAGGTATTCGGTGTAGCCCGGTGCAGCGATGGTGATAATGATGCCGATGATCGCAATCACGATCATGATCTCGATCAGGGTGAAGCCTTGGTTGACTCTGCGCATGCCTCAAACTCTCACTTACTGTATTTGTCGCCACATGATACGACGGCTGCCGCCGCCGGATTTTTCCACCAGTGTGGTGACGGTGCCACTGGAATCGTTGACGATCTTGCGCGTCGCGCCATTGACGATGGCGTTCAGGGTCGGAATCCCGCCGGTGAACACCACGCCGCTGGAAATCGTGTCGTTGCTGTCGACCACGCCATCGGCGTTGGTGTCGAGCACCGCGTAGTTGAGCATCTTACCGCTGAACGCATCGAGTTCGACCAGTTTGCCGGTGCCGAAACTGGCGCACGGGTCGGTGGTGTCGACACTGGCGGTGGTAAACACGATGCGCCCGAGCACCAGACTGGCCTGATTGATCACCCGCTCGCCGGTCAGCACGTTGTTGTACACCAAGGGCAAATACCAGCCCTTCTCCGCTGGATAAGTCGTGTCGTTCTGGCTGGTGGTGATGAACTGCCCCGTACTCCCGGAGAACACCCCGGTCACTGCTTGCGTCTGCAGGCTGCTGACTGTCAGTTGCCCGGAACCGCCGTCGGCATCCCACACCGAATAAAATGCCTGCAGGTCCTTGTTGGTCTTGTCGGCGGTTTCGTTGAATTTTCCGGTGCCGAAAAATACCTGTTTGCCCCCCTGCGAATTGTCCGCCAGCAGCGGCTGCGCGGTGATCGGCTGAGTCGCTCCGCCCGCCGTGGTGAACAGCGGCTTGCCGGAAAACGCCACGCCCCAGCTGTCGGTCGACGTCGCGCTCAGATCGAATTTCCACAAACGCCCTTTCAAGTCACCGCCGTAAGCGGCCTGCACCACGTTGGAAGAATTGACCTTGAGCTTCACCGACGACAGGCCATTGGTGGTTTCGGTGCTGTCGATCACGATTTTCTTGATCAGCGAACCGTCACGCACATCCAGCACATACAACGCCGCCACACCGGAGTTGCTGCCATAGCCATTGGCGATGAATGCCGCCCAGCGACCATCGGCCAAGCGTGCCACTTCCGGCCGGGCATAGGCGTAACCCAGATCATTGAATGCATTGGCGGTGTTTGCCGTGGCGGGCGCACTCACCTCCCAAAGGGCGCTGAGCACATTGCCGGCGGACGCGTCGAACAGTTGCAGCGCGTAGAAAGTCTTGCCGCCGGCGCCAGTACCGCCAATGGCCAGGGTTTTCCAGGCGCTGTTGATTTGCGCGTCATACACACCGACCTGACCGTCCACCAGAAACTTGTGGCTGACGCCGTTGATGTAAGCAGGATCTGCAATCAGCCGCAGCGACGGCAACACGCTGGACGGCATGTAGGCATAGCGTCGAGTGCCGTTGGCCGAGTTGATAACGTTGACGAAACCGTCGTTGGCATTCACCACCAGACTCGAATTCATATTCGCCGCTTTGGTGGTCAGGTACGTGGTGTAGGTGGTGTCCCCCGAGAGATCGGAGGCGGTTTTGTCGCCGGGCGAGGCCAGCACCAGCGGCGAGTTGACGATGTCGCCGAGCAATACGCTGCGCACCTTCAGCCCGGCCTTGTTGGTGCCCTTGCTCCACTCCACCAGATCGTTGCCGCTGATGCCAGTGGGCAGGCTCTGGCTGAGCGTGGTCTGCTGGGCAGCGGAGAAGTTGCCGTAAGCCAGAGTGACGGCGGCATTGCTGCCGGTGTTCCATGATTGATAAGTCGGTGCGGTAGCGCCCGGGACGATTGTGGTGTCGGTACTCCACAACGCTGCCGAGGTATTCACCGCGACAGCCGAGGTGAAACCGAAGGACTTGATCGTCCCGCGCCAGTCTTTGGGGTCATAGCTGGTCTGGAAATAACGGGTGCCACTGGCCAGCGTGGTGCCGCTGGTGACCCCGCTGCCGCCGGAGCCGGCCTTGGAGGTGATGTCGCTCAACGCCGAGGACAGTGCGGCATTGAGGCCCGTGCTGTCGGTCGCCTGGTAATACCTGCCCTGCCCGTAAGCGGCGGCGTCCGACAACATGTCATTGTCGGCGGTAAAACCCACGGTGTAGGTGTTCATGTTCTGCTTGGGAAAATCCACCGCGTTCCAGCTTTTGCCGGCGGCGTCAGTACCGGTCGAACGCATGTCGATGTCGAAGGCGAATTTGGCAATATCGTCGAGATACAGCGTGTCGCCCTCGCTATCACCATTGAGGTTGTTGCCGTCATTGTTGATGCCGTCCCAGTTCGGCAGGCGACTGCCACCCAGCGGATCATTGCTCGGGAAGGTGCGGTCGTAAGTCGGCAAACCGTCGGTGATCACCACGCCGTAGTTCTTCTGGCAACGGTACTGGATCGGGCTGGTGTAGGTCGTCGGCGTGCTGTTGTAGTACGGGGCCATGCCACGCATGTAGCGAGTGATTTCGTAATAGGTTTCCGCCAGCGGCGTATTGGCCACGGCGCTCAAACCGTTGATCGCAGAAATCAGCGCGTTGTAGTTGGCGTCGGCCTGCGCCTGGGTCACGCTGCCGGACACCGGAGACAGGTCGCTGATCGATCGTGCGATGTAACCGCCATTGCCCGAGTTGTTACTGGTGGCCGGATTGAAAGTCGACAGGCCCATACGCAAGGTACGATTGCTGGTGACCAGCGCGGTGGACACGTTGCGC
This sequence comes from Pseudomonas sp. Irchel s3a10, assembly GCF_900187525.1. Lineage (NCBI taxonomy): Bacteria > Pseudomonadati > Pseudomonadota > Gammaproteobacteria > Pseudomonadales > Pseudomonadaceae > Pseudomonas > Pseudomonas sp. Irchel s3a10. The sequence continues at coordinate 239,747 of NZ_FYDR01000007.1, read as the reverse complement.
GCGACGTTGATCCGATAGTCGTTGGGAATTGCCCCGTTGGTGAAGTCGCGGGTGCCGTTGTTGATCGCCAGCCCGACCACATAGGCGATGTAATCCCCGGTGTAGCGGGTGTTGCCGCCACCCACCGGATCCGGCAGTTTCAGGCACAGCGGCGCAACACTGTTGTTGTAAAAGGCATAGGCCCCACCGGAACAACCGGAGGTCGGCAGGCTCGAGAGAAACACCGAATCACCGGTAATGGCGGACGAACTCAGGCACAGCCCAAGCAACGCGTTGCACTGCCGGGCGGGTGTACGATCAACGCCGGGATCGAATCCTGGCGCATAAATAATGCTATTCATACTGCCGGAATCGTCGATCAGCAACATCACGTTGGGCGACACCGCCGCCGCGCTCAACAGCGGCGAATCGGACGGGGTAAACGCATACGCCGGCGCCGCCAGATACAGGCCCAGCAGCACGCCGGCCAACAAGGTCCGGAAGCGCTCAATACTTCGCATAGACACTCTCCACCACACTGCGCGAAGTACCGGCGATGCCGACGGCGGTCACTCGATACAGGGTCGCCGACGTGTTGCTCGGCACGTTCACTGCCGTCAGGGTCGTGCCAATGTTCTGCACCCCATAAAAGCCGTTACCGGCAGCAATCCACGTGACCCCGGAAGTCGAATTGAACCCCGCCGCGCTGACCACCGATGACTCCGCCGGCGGCGCACATTGCGTGGTACTGGCGCAGACGGCCAGCGAATAACTGTCGAGCTGCACCGCACTCTCGCCGATACGCAGCGCGGCCTCTGCGGTCTGGAACGACTGATTGCGCAGGCTGACGCTGCCGGCCATTTTTTCCTGCAGGTTGGCGCTTTGCATCGAGGACAGGCCGATCAGTGTCAGCAGCAACAAAAACACCAGACTGACCAGCAACACCATACCGCGCTGGTTTTGCCGCTGCTCGAAAGTCATCCTCATCGGCCCGGCCCTCATTGCAAGCGGTTGCGCAACGCGGCAACCACGTTGAAGGTTTGATTGGCCACCCGGTTGTTCGGGTCAGTGAGAGTCAGGCTCAGGCGCACACTGCGGATGCGCGCCGGATCGCTGGGGTTGGCGCTGTAGGAGGACGCCGCGACGTCGGTAGCCGACGCGGCCAGACCGAAGGTCACGTTAAAGGCACTGACGTTATTCACCAGCACCTGCTGGGTCGGATTGCCGCTGCCGGTGCCCATGAGGATCTGGTTGTTGCTGAAGCTGTAGATCAAGCGACGGATCGGAAAGGCGATCTGCCCGCTCGCCGCCGCGCGCAACCCGGTATAGGCCGTGGCGCTGTTGCGGCAATCGGAGATCACCGTCCAGTTCGGCGTACCGCCACTGCCGCCAACGTCAGCAGTGACCAGAGTCAGTTTGAGATTGCTGTTATCCCAACTGATCGGCGTGACTTGCGCCGCGTTGAAATCCCCCGCCGAACTCGCGTCGGTAATGCTGCCGAGGCAACCGAACATGCCGACCATGCGCAGTTCCTGAATCATCTTGCTCAGGACAAAACGTGCGTCTTCTTGCATCGCGGCCGCGGTGTTCTGGCTGACGTAAGTGTTTTTAGCGGCGAGAAACGTCTGCACCACGCCCAGCACGATGATCAGCCCGAGCGCCAGGGCAATGAGCATTTCGATCAGGCCGAAACCACGGTTGTATTGCTTCATGGCGTGGCCACCGGATCGACCGTGGCACGGCTGGTCAGGACGAAACTGCGCGTGGTACCGCTGGCATTCGCGGCCCGTGAGTCATTCCAGTTGATGGTGATGGTGTACACCCGCTGATTGCGGGTGATCGTGCCGGTGGCGCTCGGCCCGCCGAAATTGACGATGCTGGTGGAGAAATCGTAGAGATCCTGATCGCGGGCGACACTGAGGTTGCCCGAGGTCGGTGGTGTCACCGTGTAATCGGCAGCGGCGTTGGCGCGGATGCGATCCATCATGTCGTAGGCGATAAAACTCGCCTGGCTGGTCATGCGCGAACTGTCGGTGTACTTCAGCGCATTCACTTGAACAGCTGCCGCGCCCAATATGCCAACGGTCAGAATCAGCAACGCGACCAGCACTTCGATCAGCGACATGCCCTCCTGTGCCTGTGTGCTCCCTGCCCTCATCCGCAACTTCCACCCAATTGAATTCGTCCGTTCAGACACACGTTCAGCGTCCTGCTTTGCGTTCCCAGCGCGTAGCTGATGACCACCGCCGTCGACGGCGCCGCCAGGCCGCCCAGATTATTGAAATCCAGTGCGGTCACTCCTGAGGGTAGCGTCAGAGTCGCGCCGCTGCTCATCGCTGGAATAACCCGCAATACATTGGCCGAAGTGCCAGTACTGTCGTAGACCGACAATTCGCCGGTCCACACGCTGCCGCCGGCGCTCGGGCGCAAGCGTGTGGTCACGCCACGATCAATCGCCTCCAGCCGCGCATAGTTGATGGCGCGCTGCAAGTCGCCCATTTCGGTATCGGCCTTGCTGCTCTGGATCGAGCGAGTGAAACCCGGCACCGCCAGGGTTATGAGGATCACCATCACCGCGACCGCAGCCAACAACTCAGGCAGCGTGAAACCTTTTGTATGACGATCCATCGATGCCCTCCGTTGCCGTCGGCTATACCTGCTTCTACAAACTAGAACATTCAACCGACCTGCGTCGGTTGATTTGCCCTGCCCGGCGCACGGATCGCGTCTGGCCTCATGCTTCAGGGAGGAAGTGCTCATGCCGCAACAGGGTTTCAGTCTGATCGAATTGCTTATGGGACTGGCGATTGGCGCAATTGTTCTGGCGCTGGTCAGTCCGGCGTTTGCCGCCTTCAACGAATCGACTCAGCGCGACCATGCGGCGCAGTCGCTGCTCGACGGGATTCGCAACGCCCGCACCCAGGCCATCACTCGCAATCAGAGCGTGGTGATCCATGGCATCAATGGCGACTGGAGTCAGGGCTGGCGGATCATTCTGGATATCAGCGGCAAGGGGCCGCAGGACAGCAGCAATCCACTGCTGCAGGAACAAGCGAGTGACGGGCGGACACCGATTGTCGGCAATTGGGCAGTCAGTCGTTATGTACGCTTCAGCAGTCTGGGACAACCGCTGATGCCCGGGCGGGCGTTTCAGGCAGGGACATTACATATCTGTTCGGCACGCGAGCCGGTCAGCCAGCGCCAGGTGGTGCTGGCGGCAACCGGCCGAGTGCGCCTGACCAGCGCGAAGGCTGAGCAGGCGCTGTGCCTGAAGGCGAAGAGCGTCAGATCGAGCGGACGCGCAGCTCTTTCGGCATCGAGAACGTGATGTTCTCTTCGCGGCCGGCCAGTTCATCGGCACCGGTCGCTCCCCAGGCTTGCAACTGCTGGATCACGCCACGCACCAATACTTCCGGCGCGGAAGCACCGGCGGTGATGCCGATGCGCTCGACACCGTCGAACCAGCTTTTCTGCAAGTCTTCGGCGCCGTCGATCAGGTAGGCCGGCGTGGCCATGCGTTCAGCCAGTTCGCGCAGACGGTTGGAGTTGGAGCTGTTCGGGCTGCCCACCACCAACACCACGTCGCATTCGTCAGCCAGTTGCTTGACCGCGTCCTGACGGTTTTGCGTGGCGTAGCAGATGTCGTCCTTGCGCGGGCCACCAATGGCCGGGAAGCGTGTGCGCAGGGCATCGATCACCCGACTGGTGTCGTCCATCGACAGGGTGGTCTGAGTCACGAACGCCAGCTTTTCCGGGTTACGCACTTGCAGTTCGGCTACGTCTTTCTCGTCTTCGACGAGGTAGATCGCGCCGCCATTGCTAGCGTCGTACTGGCCCATGGTGCCTTCGACTTCCGGGTGACCGGCGTGGCCGATCAGGATGCACTCACGGCCGTCGCGGCTGTATTTCGCGACTTCGATGTGCACCTTGGTCACCAGCGGGCAAGTGGCGTCGAATACCTTCAGGCCACGGCCGGCGGCTTCATTGCGCACGGCCTGGGAAACGCCGTGGGCACTGAAGATCACGATGACGTCGTCCGGTACCTGATCCAGTTCTTCGACGAAAATCGCGCCACGGCTGCGCAGGTCTTCGACGACGAACTTGTTGTGCACCACTTCATGACGCACATAGATCGGCGGCCCGAAGACTTCCAGGGCGCGGTTGACGATTTCGATCGCCCGGTCCACGCCGGCGCAGAAGCCACGGGGGTTGGCGAGTTTGATTTGCATGCTGTGCCTCGTGTCTTGCGCGCGAAATAAATTTACGTCCTGCTGATCGAGCACATTGCTCAAATACAGCAAAAATCCAATGTGGGAGCGGGCTTGCTCGCGAAAGCAGTGTGTCAGACAACTTCTATGTTGAATGTCAGTCAGCATTCGCGAGCAAGCCCGCTCCCACAATTGTTCTGCGGTTTTACTTAGATCGCTTTGACGTTGATGATCTCGACGTCAAAGGTCAGCGTCTTGCCGGCCAGCGGGTGGTTGAAGTCGATGGTCACTTGCGCGTCGTCGAACTCTTTCACCACACCCGGCAGCTCAGTATTGGCCGCATCATTGAAGATCACCAGCAAACCCGGCGACAACTCCATGTCGACGAACTGCGAACGCGGGATGATCTGTACGTTTTGCGGGTTCGGCTGGCCGAAAGCGTTTTCCGGCTCGACGGTCAGCGTACGCTTGTCGCCGGCCTTGAAGCCGAACAATGCGGCTTCGAAACCCGGCAGCAGGTTGCCGTCGCCGACCTTGAAGGTCGCCGGGGCCTTGTCGAACGTGCTGTCGACCGTGTCGCCGTTCTCCAGGCGCAATGCAAAGTGCAAAGTGACTTCCGTGTTCTGGCCGATGCGTTGCTCAGCCAATACCTGTTCAGTCATGAACGGCTTCTCCGGTTTTCTTACTTTTGAACATGTCCAGTGCCAGCATCACCGCACCGACGGTGATGGCGCTGTCGGCGAAGTTGAACGCCGGGAAGTACCAGCGGTTCTGCCAGTGCACCAGAATGAAGTCGATCACATGGCCCAGGGCAATGCGGTCATACAGATTGCCCAGCGCACCGCCCAGCACCAGCGCCAGTGCGACGGCCAGCCAGGTTTCGTTGCGGCCCAGGCGTTTGAGCCAGACCACCAGCACCGCACTGACCACGATCGCGATCAGCGCGAACAGCCAGCGCTGCCAGCCGGAGCTGTCAGCCAGGAAGCTGAATGCCGCGCCGGTGTTGTAGGCCAGGGTCCAGCTGAAGTAATCGGGAATGATCACGATCTGCTGGAACATTTCGAGCTTGCCTTCGAAGTAGAACTTGCTGGCCTGGTCGATGACCAGAACCAGCAAGCTCAACCAGAGCCAGCTCAGCCGTCCGAAACGGCCAACGGCGTTAGGCATAGTGACGAACCTCGCCTGCGCCATCGATGTTGTCCACGCAACGGCCGCAGATTTCCGGATGCTCCGGATTCACGCCCACGTCTTCGCGGCAATGCCAGCAACGGGCGCATTTCGGGAAGGCCGATTTGACGATCTTCAGTTTCAGGCCGCTGACTTCGGTGGCTACCGCGTCCGCAGGTGCCTGAACGAAAGGTGCCACGCTGGCAGTCGAGGTGATCAGGACAAAGCGCAGTTCGTTGCTCAGTTTGGCCAGGTCGGCGCTCAGCGCTTCTTCGGCGAACAGCGTCACTTCGGCTTGCAGGTTGCCACCGACGGCTTTGGCCGCACGCTGGATTTCCATTTCTTTATTGACCGCAACCTTCACTTCCATGATGCGATCCCAGTACTCGCGACCCAGCTCGAAGCCTTCCGGCAACTCGGTCAGACCTTCGTACCAGGTGTTGAGCATCACCGATTCGTTGCGCTCGCCCGGCAGGTATTGCCACAGTTCGTCGGCGGTGAACGCGAGGATCGGGGCGATCCAGCGTACCAGCGCTTCGGAGATGTGGAACAGCGCGGTCTGGCACGAGCGACGGGCCTTGCTGTCGGCGCCGGTGGTGTACTGGCGATCCTTGATGATGTCTAGGTAGAAACCACCGAGCTCCTGCACGCAGAAGTTGTGGATCTTCGAGTAGACGTTCCAGAAGCGGTATTCGCCGTAGTGCTCTTGCAACTCGCGTTGCAGCAGCAGGGTACGATCCACCGCCCAGCGATCCAGCGCGAGCATTTCTTCGGCCGGCAGGAGGTCGGTGGCCGGGTTGAAACCGGTCAGGTTGGAAAGCAGGAAACGCGCCGTGTTACGGATACGGCGATAGGCGTCCGCGCTGCGCTGCAGGATCTGCTCGGACACGGCCATTTCGCCGGAGTAGTCGGTCGACGCGACCCACAGACGCATGATGTCGGCGCCCAGGGTGTCGTTGACTTTCTGCGGCGCAATCACGTTGCCCAGCGATTTGGACATCTTGCGGCCGGACTCATCGACGGTGAAGCCGTGGGTCAGCAACTCGCGGTACGGCGCGTGGTTGTCGATGGCGCAACCGGTCAGCAACGACGAGTGGAACCAGCCGCGGTGCTGGTCGGAACCTTCCAGGTACAGGTCGGCGCGCGGGCCGGTTTCGTGACCCATCGGGTGCGAACCGCGCAGCACGTGCCAGTGAGTGGTACCCGAGTCGAACCAGACGTCGAGGGTGTCGCTGATCTTGTCGTACAGCGGCGCTTCGTCGCCCAGCAGTTCGGCGGCGTCGAGCTTGAACCAGGCCTCGATGCCTTCACCTTCAACGCGCTTGGCGACCTCTTCCATCAGTTCGACGGTGCGTGGGTGCAGTTCGCCGCTTTCCTTGTTCAGGAAGAACGGGATCGGCACGCCCCAGTTGCGCTGACGGGAGATGCACCAGTCCGGACGGTTGGCGATCATCGAGTGCAGGCGCGCCTGGCCCCAGGCCGGAACGAACTTGGTGTCTTCGATGGCTTTGAGCGAGCGTACGCGCAGGGTGTCGCCGCTGACCGGCTCCTTGTCCATGCCGATGAACCACTGCGCGGTGGCGCGGTAGATCAGCGGGGTTTTGTGGCGCCAGCAATGCATGTAGCTGTGTTCGATGACGGTGGTGTGCAGCAGCGCACCGACTTCGGTGAGTTTTTCGACGATGGCCGGGTTGGCCTTCCAGATGAACTGGCCGCCAAAGAACTCCAGCGACGGCACGTACACGCCGTTGCTTTGTACCGGGTTGAGGATGTCATCGTTGACCATGCCGTACTTCTTGCAGGTCACGAAGTCGTCCACACCATAGGCCGGGGCGGAGTGAACCACACCGGTGCCGGCACCCAGTTCGACGTAGTCGGCCAGGTACACCGGCGACAGGCGGTCGTAGAACGGGTGACGGAAGTTGATCAGTTCCAGCGCCGAACCCGGCGCGGTGGCCAGTACGCTGCCTTCAACGCCGTAACGCGACAGGCAGGACTCAACCAGCTCTTCAGCCAGAACCAGCAGCTTGTCGCCGATATCGACCAGGGCGTAATTGAATTCCGGGTGGACGTTCAGCGCCTGGTTGGCCGGGATGGTCCACGGGGTGGTGGTCCAGATCACGATCGAGGCAGGCTTGCTCAGCGACGGCAGACCGAACGCGGCGGCCAGTTTGGCCTCGTCAGCGATCGGGAAAGCCACGTCGATGGTCGAGGACTTCTTGTTCTCGTACTCGACTTCGGCTTCGGCCAGCGCCGAACCACAGTCGAAGCACCAGTTCACCGGCTTGAGGCCCTTGAACACGAAACCGCCCTTGACGATTTCGGCGAGGGCGCGGATTTCACCGGCCTCGTTCTTGAAGTCCATGGTCTTGTACGGGTTGGCGAAGTCGCCCAGCACGCCGAGGCGGATGAATTCGCTCTTCTGCCCTTCGATCTGCTCGGTGGCGTAGGCACGGCACAGTTCGCGGGTCTTGTCCGCGCCCAGATTCTTGCCGTGGGTCACTTCAACCTTGTGTTCGATCGGCAGGCCGTGGCAGTCCCAGCCCGGAACATACGGCGCGTCAAAGCCCGACAGGGTCTTCGAGCGGATGATCATGTCCTTGAGAATCTTGTTCAGTGCGTGACCGATGTGAATCGTGCCGTTGGCGTACGGAGGGCCGTCGTGCAGGACGAACTTCGGACGATCCTTGCCAATCTCGCGCAACTTTCCGTACAGGCCAATACTGTCCCAGCGCTGCAGGATCTGCGGTTCGCGCTGTGGCAGGCCGGCCTTCATTGGGAAGGCGGTGTCCGGAAGGTTTAGCGTGGCTTTATAGTCGGTCATTTAAGGCTCTTCATTAGCGATGGGCGCTAGGTGCGGCTAGTGCACGGGCGGCGGCGACATCCGCGTTGATCGCCGTTTTCAGTGCCTCCAGGGAGGCGAAACGCTGCTCTTCACGCAGCTTTTGGTGGAAAACCACCGTCAGACGCCGGTCATACAGATCGCCGGCAAAATCCAATAGATGAACTTCAAGGTGGGCTTTGCCGTCACCTTGAACCGTAGGCCGCACGCCAATATTGGCGACGCCGGGCCAGGTCTTGCCGTCGATGTCCACATCTACCAGGTAAACCCCGGTGAACGGTACGCGACGACGCTTGAGTTGAATGTTGGCAGTGGGCGTACCCAGTTGCCGGGCCAGTTTCTGGCCGTGCAGCACGCGACCGGCGATCCGGTACGGGCGGCCGAGCAAGCGTTCGGCCAAGGCAAAATCGGCGGCGGCCAACGCGTTGCGCACCTGGGTGCTGCTGACGCGAATGCCGTCCAGCTCGACGGTTTGTGCGGCTTCCACGGTAAAACCGTGAACCTGGCCGGCCTGCAGCAGAAAATCGAAATCGCCGAGGCGATCGCAGCCAAAGCGGAAATCGTCGCCGACTTCCAGATGCTGCACGCCGAGGCCGTCCACCAAAATGGTATCGACGAACTCACTGGCGCTGAGCTTGCTCAGGCGCTGGTTGAATGCCAGGCACAACACCCGGTCAACGCCTTCGGCGGCCAGCAGCTGCAGCTTGTCGCGCAAGCGAGCCAAGCGCGCCGGCGCGGTCTCCGGGGCAAAGAATTCCCGTGGCTGCGGCTCGAAAATCACCACGCAGCTGGGTACGCCCAACTCAAGCGCACGCTCACGCAGTCGGGCCAGGATAGCCTGGTGACCACGGTGAACACCGTCAAAGTTGCCAATAGTGGCGACGCAGCCCCGATGCTGGGGGCGCAAGTTGTGGAGGCCTCGAACCAGCTGCATAACGCGCTTCTTGCTCATAAAGTGGTCGATTATAACCACACCCGACGGTCGACGACAGGCAACACCGTAACGCAAAGTGATCGAGCCGACAAAACTGCCGGCCCGTGCCCGGTTATAAAGGCTGAAACCTCAGCTCAACGCCTTGCGATTGAAGTCGCGCAGGCGGAAACCGAGCAGCAGCAACATACCGAAATACGCCACCACACCAGCAACCACCAGCGCCCCCAGACGCAGGAAGCGCTCCAGCATGTGCCCCTGATCCCAGGCCGGCATGAAATGCATGCCCAGCAGCAATACCGCCGACATCACCGCCACCGCCACCACCAGCTTGAAGCCAAACGTGTACCACCCTGGTTGCGGCTGATACATCTTTTGCTTGCGCAGTTGATAGAACAACAGACCGGCATTCAGACAGGCACCAGCACTGATCGCCAGCGCCAGGCCGGCATGAGCCAGCGGGCCGATCAGCATCAGGTTGAACAGCTGCGTGCACACCAGTGTGAAAATTGCGATTTTCACCGGAGTGCGGATGTTCTGCTGCGCATAAAAGCCCGGCGCCAGCACCTTGATCACGATAATCCCCAGCAGACCGACAGAATAAGCAATCAGTGCGCGCTGGGTCATGGACGCATCAAACGCGCTGAACTGACCGTACTGAAACAACGAAACAGTCAGTGGCTCGGCGAGAATCCCCAGTGCCAATGCACACGGCAGCACCAATATGAAACACAGGCGCAGGCCCCAGTCGAGGATCCGCGAGTATTCGTGGCGATCCTTGCTCGCATAAGTCTTGGCCAGCGTCGGCAGCAAAATGGTGCCCAGCGCTACACCGAGCACGCCGGACGGCAATTCCATCAATCGGTCGGCGTAATACATCCACGACACCGAGCCGGCGACCAGAAACGAGGCAAAAATAGTGTTGATGATCAGCGAAATCTGGCTGACCGAAACGCCGAGGATCGCCGGCAACATTTGCTTCATCACCCGCCACACGCCGCTATCGCGCAGATTCAGGCGCGGCAGCACCAGCATGCCGATCTTTTTCAGGTGCGGCAGTTGGTAGAGCAACTGCGCCAGACCACCCACCAGCACCGCCCAGCCGAGGGCCATCACCGGTGGATCGAAGTACGGCGTGAGGAACAGCGAGAACACGATCATGCTGACGTTGAGCAGGGTCGGCACGAAGGCTGGCACCGAAAATCGGTTCCAGGTATTGAGGATCGCCCCGGCCAGCGAGGAAAGGGAGATCAGCAATATATAAGGGAACGTCACCCGCAACAGATCGGAAGTGAGCTGGAATTTTTCCGGCGTATCGGCAAACCCCGGCGCTGTGGCCCAGATCACCCATGGCGCAGCGATCATGCCCAGCGCGGTGACCAGTGCCAGCACCAGCGTCAGCAGGCCCGAGACATAAGCAATAAAGGTACGGGTCGCCTCTTCACCCTGCTGACTTTTGTACTCCGCCAGAATCGGCACGAAGGCCTGCGAGAACGCGCCCTCGGCGAAGATTCGCCGCAGCAGGTTGGGCAATTTGAAGGCAATGAAGAAGGCGTCCGTGGCCATTCCGGCGCCGAACGTGCGAGCGATGAGCGTGTCACGGACGAACCCGAGAATCCGGGAAAGCATGGTGATAGAGCTGACGGCGGCCAACGATTTGAGCAGATTCATTGAGGGAATGTGTGCCTGTCGATAAACAGCAGGCGAACAATGCGCCTACTTGTGCGATACTCTGCGCCGCAACAGCACAGAGCCAAAGCTCGCGAGTTTACAGGTCAAGCGCCGGAAATAAATATCCCGCCTCTTTACACCTACCACTTAGCGGAACGTTTCAAGCGCCCTTGACAAGACTTCTCTTCATCGGCATGATTCGCGGCCTATTTTGTTTGCTATTTCCTAAAAAGTCTTTCGAGGAGCTCGACGGTGGCCAACTCACCTTCCGCCAAAAAACGTGCAAAACAGGCTGAGAAGCGTCGCAGCCACAACGCCAGCCTGCGTTCCATGGTTCGTACCTACATCAAGAATGTAGTTAAGGCCATCGACGCAAAAGACGCTGAAAAAGCTCAAGCTGCATACGTTCTGGCTGTGCCAGTTATCGACCGTATGGCCGATAAAGGCATCATCCACAAGAACAAGGCTGCTCGTCATAAGAGCCGTCTGAATGGCCACGTCAAAGCACTGAAAGAAGCTGCTTAATCGACGTAGTCATTAAAAACCGACCTTAGGGTCGGTTTTTTATTGCCTGCGATTTAGTAAATCCAGCACAAAAAATGCAGGAGTGAGCCTGCTCGCGATGGCGCTGTATCAGTCGATGCATATATTGACTGATACAACGCCATCGCGAGCAGGCTCACTCCTACAGTTGTTTCTGCGGTGTTATTGCTGGACCGGAACCCACGGCACGATCGGGATCGCGGTCACCGCATTCTGCGGACTACCCTCAATTACGCGATCGCTATAAACCAGGTACACCAAGGTATTGCGCTTCTTGTCGAGGAAACGCACCACCTGCATGGTCTTGAACACCAGCGACGTGCGCTCCTTGAACACCTCGTCGCCATCCTTCAGTTCGCCCTTGAACTTGATCGGACCGACCTGACGACAGGCAATCGACGCCTCGGCGCGATCCTCGGCCAGACCCAGGCCACCCTTCACCCCGCCCGTCTTGGCGCGAGACAGATAGCAGGTCACGCCGTCGACCTTCGGATCATCGAAAGCCTCGACCACGATCCGGTCATTCGGGCCGACGAACTTGAATACCGTCGACACCTGACCGATTTCCTCGGCCGAGGCCAGCAATGGCAGCGCCATCAGCAGACCCAACAATCCTTTTGCCATGCGCATGCGTATTTTCCCTTAGACCAGAATCAGATTGTCACGATGAACCAGTTCCGGCTCAGCCATGTAGCCCAGCACGCCGACAATTGCATCTGACGACTGACCAATGATTTTTTGCGCCTCAAGCGCACTGTAGTTGGCCAGGCCACGGGCAATCTCACGACCGTCCGGCGCCACGCAAACCACCATTTCGCCACGGCGGAAACTGCCTTGGACCAATTTCACGCCGACCGGCAGCAGGCTCTTGTTACCTTGCGACAATGCCGACACCGCCCCCTCGTCCAGCACCAGTGTGCCGCGAGTCTGCAGATGCCCGGCCAGCCACTGCTTGCGCGCCGCGAGCATGCCGCGCTCAGGCGACAGCAGCGTACCGATGCGCTCGCCAGCCTTCAGGCGATCGAGCACTCGCTCCAGACGCCCACCGACGATGATCGTATGCGCCCCGGAACGCGCCGCCAGACGCGCCGCACGCAGCTTGGTCTGCATGCCGCCACGCCCCAGCGCGCCACCGGTACCGCCCGCCACCGCATCCAGGGTCGGATCGTCGGCGCGCGCTTCGTAAATCAGTTGCGCATCCGGATTGTTGCGCGGATCGGCGTCGAACATGCCATCGCGATCGGTGAGGATCACCAGCAGATCGGCCTCGACCAGGTTGGCCACCAGCGCCGCCAGCGTGTCGTTGTCGCCGAAACGGATTTCGTCGGTGACCACGGTGTCGTTTTCGTTGATCACCGGGATGACTTTCAGCTCCACCAGTGCACGCAGAGTGCTACGGGCGTTGAGGTAGCGCTTGCGGTCGGACAGGTCATCGTGAGTCAGGAGAATCTGCGCGGTATGCCGGCCATGCTCGGCAAAGCTCGACTCCCAGGCCTGCACCAAGCCCATCTGACCGATTGCCGCGGCAGCCTGGAGCTCGTGCATCGCACTGGGTCGTGCGGTCCAGCCCAGGCGACTCATGCCGGCAGCCACGGCACCGGAGGAAACCAGCACCAGCTCGACCCCCGCCTCATGCAGGGCGACCATCTGCTCGACCCAGACACCCATTGCCTTGCGATCCAGCCCCTTGCCGTCCGCCGTCAGCAAAGCGCTGCCGATCTTCACGACCCAACGCTGCGCACCTGTCACTTTGCTCCGCATCATCTTCAACCTTAGCTTGAGGACAGCGCGACCCAGCGCCGCCCATGACGTTATTTGTGACTTGCGATTTCCAGATACTAAAACGCCGCTCGATTGAGCGGCGCTTAAGTTTACTGCAACGAATCAGTCGCGCACGTAAATGATTTCCGGACCGTCTTCATCATCCACATCTTCTTCGTCCCAGTCATCGTCGCCGATGTCGTGGACCGACTTCACGCCGCTGCGACGCAGGGCACGCTTGTCATCCAGCGCCTGCAACTGGGCACGGGCTTCGTCTTCGATGCGCTGATCGAGATCGGCCAGCTCTTCCTTGTACGCAGGGTCGTTAGCCAGGCGATCGGCACGATCTTCCAGATAACGCATGATGTCGCGGGTCAGGCGCTCGGTGCCTTCTTTGGCGATGGCCGAGATCACGTAAACCGGACCTTCCCACTGCAAGCGATCAACGATTTCCTTGACGCGCTCTTCGTGCTCTTCTTCAAGGATCTGGTCGCACTTGTTCAGCACCAGCCAGCGATCACGCTCGGCCAGCGACGGACTGAATTTGACCAGCTCATTGACGATCACTTCAGCCGCGTCCGGAGCGCTGGTGTCATCCAGCGGCGCCATGTCGACGAGGTGCAGCAACAGACGCGTACGCGCCAGGTGCTTGAGGAAGCGAATGCCCAGGCCGGCACCGTCGGAAGCGCCTTCTATCAGCCCCGGAATGTCGGCGATGACGAAGCTTTTCCAGCGGTCGACGCTGACCACACCCAGGTTCGGCACCAGCGTGGTGAACGGGTAGTCGGCAACTTTCGGCTTGGCGGCCGATACCGAACGGATAAAGGTACTTTTACCGGCGTTCGGCAAGCCCAGCAGACCAACGTCAGCCAGCACTTTCATTTCAAGTTTCAGGTCACGCTGTTCACCCGGTTTACCCGGAGTGGTCTGGCGCGGCGCACGGTTGGTACTGGATTTGAAACGGGTGTTGCCCAGACCGTGCCAGCCGCCCTGCACCACCATCAGTTTCTGGCCGGCCTTGGTCAGGTCGCCAATCACTTCCTGGGTGGCCGAGTCGATCACAGTGGTACCGACCGGCACGCGCAGGATCAGGTCTTCACCCTTCTTGCCGGTGCAATCGGTGCTGCCGCCGTTGGAGCCACGCTCGGCATCGAAGTGCCGGGTGTAACGATAGTCGACCAGGGTGTTGAGGTTTTCGTCGGCCATCATATAGATGGAACCGCCGTCACCGCCGTCACCGCCGTTCGGGCCGCCGTTTTCAATGAATTTTTCCCGACGGAAACTCATGCAGCCATTGCCGCCGTCGCCAGCTTTTACGCGGATCGATACTTCGTCTACAAACTTCATAACTCAACGCCTCTCGCCATACGGACGAGCCGAAAAACAATCAAGACATAAGACTCTTGCAAAAATGAGCGCAGCGACCCCAAAACACGACCTGCATCGCACGCCGACAGCCCATACAAACAGTTTTGCAAGAGACTCACCCCACAAACGAAAAAGCCCCGTCGCAAGACAGGGCTCTTCCAGCGATCTCGCGATTAAGCCGCGACAACGCTCACGTAACGACGACCGAAGGCGCCTTTTACTTCAAACTTGATCACGCCTTCGATTTTCGCGAAGAGGGTGTGATCCTTACCCATGCCAACGCCGTAGCCAGCGTGGAATTGGGTGCCGCGCTGACGCACGATGATGTTGCCGGCCTTGATGACCTGGCCGCCATACATCTTCACGCCAAGGCGTTTGGCTTCTGAGTCGCGACCGTTACGGGTACTACCACCAGCTTTTTTGTGTGCCATGAGTTCAATTCTCCTAGTGAGGAATTAGGCTGTAATTAAGCCTGAATACCGGTGATTTTGATCTCGGTGAACCACTGGCGGTGGCCCATACGCTTCATGTGGTGCTTACGGCGACGGAACTTGATGATGCGGACTTTATCGTGACGACCTTGGGAGATCACTTCAGCCTTGACGGTTGCGCCAGCAACAACAGGTGCGCCGATGTTCACGTCGTCGCCATTGGCGACCAGCAGAACGCGGTCAAAAGTCACGGATTCGCCAGTAGCGACTTCCAGTTTTTCGATCTTCAGGTATTCACCTTCAGCGACCTTGTATTGCTTACCGCCGGTAACGATTACTGCGTACATGGTATTTCTCCGATAATCCTGCTCACCCAGCTCTTTATAAGAAGAGGTATTGGCTGGCATGGCTGCATGGGGCTGGAACGGCCCAAGTGCAATTGCGTAAGGCAGGTGCTGCCCAGGAAGTTCAGGGTGCGCGATTGTACGCAAGCCGCGAGAGTCACGCAAGAGGCCGTCCATCGCGCCTTGACAGGCCCCGGTGGGGGTCCTAGCATGCCGCGCAACCCTTCTGGAGCAACTGTCGCTGATGCAACCCCAAGCTTTCTACCGCGCGGTGGCGGACGATTTTAACGCCGTCGACGGCATCATCAAGAAGCAGCTGACTTCCCGAGTGCCGCTGGTATCGAAAATCGGCGATTACATCACCTCGGCCGGCGGCAAACGCCTGCGTCCTTTATTGGTGCTGCTGTGCGGCAAGGCCCTGGGTCGCGAAGGCGACGACATGCGCCTGCTGGCCGCCACCATCGAATTCCTGCACACCGCGACCCTGCTGCATGACGACGTAGTCGACATGTCCGGCATGCGCCGTGGCCGCTCGACCGCCAACGCCATGTGGGGCAACGCCCCGAGCGTGCTGGTCGGTGATTTCCTGTACTCGCGCTCGTTCGAAATGATGGTCGAGCTGGGTTCGATGCCGGTAATGAAGATTCTGTCCCAGGCCACGCGCATCATCGCCGAAGGCGAAGTGTTGCAGCTGTCCAAGGTACGTGACGCCAGCACCACCGAAGAAACCTACATGGAAGTCATCCGCGGCAAGACCGCGATGCTCTTCGAAGCCTCGACCCACAGCGCCGCCGCACTGGCCGGTGCCACCGCCGAGCAGAGCGAAGCCCTGCGCACCTTCGGTGATCACCTGGGCGTGGCGTTCCAGCTGGTCGACGACCTGCTGGACTACAAGGGCGACGCCGAGACCCTGGGCAAGAACGTCGGTGACGATCTGGCCGAAGGCAAGCCAACCCTGCCGCTGATCTACACCATGCGCGAAGGCACGCCGGAGCAAGCTGCGCTGGTGCGCCAGGCGATCCAGAAAGGCGGGATCGAAGACCTCGAAAGCATCCGCATCGCCGTGGAAGCTTCGGGTTCGCTGGAATACACCGCACAACTGGCCCGCGACTATGTGGCCCGTGCGATCAAGTGCCTCGACGCGCTGCCGGCCAGCGAATACCGCGATGCACTGGTGGAACTGAGCGAGTTTGCGGTCGCCCGCACGCACTGATCTGCCTTCTGTGGGAGCGGGCTTGCTCGCGAAAGCAACCTGTCATTCAACATTAATGTTTAATGACACACCGCATTCGCGAGCAAGCCCGCTCCCACAGTTGTTTCTGCGCTATGCCCTCCTGCGCGTAAAACCCTATACAATGTGCGACTTTTAGCGATCCCCTATCAAGGAGCCTTAGTGAGCACGTTGCCACCCTGCCCGAAATGCAATTCCGAATACACCTACGAAGACGGTGCCCAACTGATCTGCCCTGAGTGCGCCCACGAGTGGTCGGCCAGCGGCGAAGCTGAAGTGGCATCCGATGATGCCGTGAAGAAAGACTCGGTCGGCAACGTGCTGCAGGACGGCGACACCATCACCGTGATCAAGGACTTGAAGGTCAAGGGCACCTCGCTGGTGGTCAAGGTCGGCACCAAGGTCAAGAATATCCGTCTGTGCGACGGCGACCACGACATCGACTGCAAGATCGACGGCATCGGCCCGATGAAACTCAAGTCCGAGTTCGTCAGAAAGGTCTGATCCTGCTGTCAGCCATCCCGCGCCCGACGCGGGATGGTGCTACGCCCTCCCCGCTTTCCCCTCGCGCATTCTCGCGTAATAGCCAGACGCCAGTCGTTTTGACCTTACGCAATCTTTACCCGGAAAAAATCGCATTCCGCCAATAGACACTTGCTATTTGACGAATAAGAATTATTCTCATTGAAACCTTTCAAGGAGATGAGACCCATGACTTATTTGATCGATGCCTGGCTGGATCGCCCACACCCGTACCTCAGGATCCTGCATCGGGAAACCGGCGAAGTCTGTGCAGTACTGGAAGAAGAAGCCCTGCATGAGCTGCAGGATCAGGGTGATCTGGACGTCAGCAGCCTGAATTCCAGCGAACCGCTGGTGCTCAAGGAACTGGTGCGCAATCTATTCCTGTTCTGCTATGCCCGGGCCTTGCGCCCGACCAATGAGCTGCATCACAAGATCGAAATATGAGTAGCGCGGTAAAAACTGTGGGAGCCAGCCTGCTGGCGAAAGCGCTGTGTCAGGCAACGAATGATTGCCTGAAAGGACGCCTTCGCGAGCAAGCCCGCTCCCACATTATTGACCTGCCACTAGGGCAGGCCTGGAATTACAGAACGTCCAGCAGCTCGACGTCGAATACCAGAACGCTGTGCGGCGGAATGCTGCCAACGCCTTGAGCGCCGTAAGCCAGTTCGCTCGGCACGTACAGGCGCCACTTGCTGCCGGCGTTCATCAGTTGCAGGGCTTCGGTCCAGCCGGCGATTACGCCGCCCACCGGGAATTCTGCTGGCTGGCCACGCTCGTAGGAGCTGTCGAACACAGTGCCGTCGATCAGCGTGCCGTGGTAGTGAGTACGCACAGTGTCTTCACGGGATGGCTTGGCGCCTTTGCCCTGGGTCAGCACTTCGAATTGCAGGCCGGAAGCCAGGGTGGTGATGCCATCTTTCTTGGCGTTTTCAGCCAGGAAAGCACGGCCTTCACCGGCAGCCGCTTCAGCTTTGGCGGCGGCTTCGGTCTGCATGATCTCGCGGATAACCTTGAAGCTGGCGGACATGGCTTCCTGATCGACACGGCTTGGCTTGCCGGCGAATGCGTCGGTCAGACCGGCCAGGATGGCGTCCAGGCTGACACCCGGTGGCGGGTTGTCGCGCAGCTGGTCACCCAGCTGACGGCCGATACCGTAGCTGACGCGGGTTTCGTCGGTGGACAGATTTACTTCGGACATGACACTGCTCCGCTGTGCGGACGGCCATCAGACTTGCCGTGCGTGCACAGCGCGTCCCGGCGCGCCCGGAACCTAAAAGGGCGAGCAGACTAGCACAGATGCCCAGCGATGGGGCGCAACGCCTACTGGGCCGAACGCCAGGCCAGCGGCACTTTCAGGCTTTCATCGACGCTGCCGCCCAGGCCGCACATCTCGTCGTGCACCGAGGTGTGCACAAGGTTGAACGGCAGCACCGGAAAGTTATGCAGCAAATCCCGGGCATGCTCCACCGAGCGCAGCTGCAGCATCTCGCCCTTGAAATCACTCAACGGATACGCCGCCCCGTGCATCCGGGCCTCAAGCAGATAAATCCCGCCCTCCATGGAGATCAGGTTCAGCTCATCGACCTTTCTGGCGATGGCAAACGCATTCAACTCTTGCAGGTTCATGAACACACCTCGTGCAGTGGCGAGCCAGGACCTCTACAGGGATATGCCCGCGCGCACCAAAGCACAAGCCACAAACGACACCGCCCGTCTGTTTCGCAACAGACGGGCGGTGTTTTTGCAGCGATCAATCAATGATCAGTGCTTGGTGAGCTTGTCCAGGTAACCCATCGCGAACGCCGAAATCACGAAGGTCATGTGGATGATCACGTACCACATCAGGTGCTCGGGATCGACGTTCTTGGCATCCATGAAGATCCGCAGCAGGTGGATCGAGGAAATCGCCACGATCGACGCCGCCACTTTCATTTTCAGCGACGAGGAGTCCATGGTGCCCAGCCAGCTGAGCTTCTCTTTGCCTTCGTCGATGTTCAGCTCGGACACGAAGTTCTCGTAGCCGGAAATCATCACCATCACCAGCAGGCCGCCCACCAGCGCCATGTCGATCAGCGACAGCAGCACCAGAATCAGCTCGGACTCGGCCATGGAGAACACGTTGGGAATGACATGAAACACTTCCTGGAAGAATTTCAATGCCAGCGCCAGCAGCCCGAGGGACAGCCCGATATAGATCGGCGCCAGCAGCCAGCGCGTGGCGTACATTGCATTTTCGATAAAGCGTTCCATTGACTCTCACACAATAAGGATTGAAATCGGTGGCGAGTATACCAGCCGCCCGTGACAGCCAGAAACAGCCCGGCTCGCACCTCCAATCACCGCAACCTGCGTGTGTAGGTGATTTTATTTCTGCTACTGTCCAAACCATTGACCGCCTAGCGAAAGTGGACAGGACGACTGGAAATGCATGTGCGATTGCCGTTGACGACTACCGGAATTTGCCTCGCTCTGCTGCTGGTCGGCTGCTCGCCCGGCGAAGAGAAAAAACCCTCGGTCAGCCTCGAAGCAAAGACGGCAACCTTCGAAACTTCACTGGACGCCATCACCGACCCGAAACTCAAGGACGCCGTGACCGAACTCGGTGGTTCGTTGCTACTGCTTGAACGCGCGCAGCTCAAGCTCGACAGCACCCCGCTGAAAACCGTCTACGGTGAAGACGCCCTCGGCATCCTCAAGCACTACCCTTCGCCGCAGGCGCTGGTCGACACTTTCATCAACGGCCTGTTCGTGCTGCACAAGGACGCCAGCTCCGACTACCTCACGGACCTGCAACCGGTGTTCCCGTTCAACCTGAACATTCCCGGCGGTTTTCTGTTCCCGCATGGCGTGGAATGGCAGTCAGTGACCCTGAGCAACAAGCGCGTGATCGCCTATCAGCCGGAGTGGTCGGAAACCGATCCCGGCATTCAGTTGAGCCCGTCCAGCTCCAATGTCACCAACCCCGATGACCTGACCGTGACCTACCCGTTCATCGAAGGCCTGAACGTGGACAAGAAGACTCAGCCGCAACCGGTGAGCCTGCAGGGCAAAGTCGAAGTCATTACCCCGCGCCGCTTGTTCAGCTTCAACCTGAGCCAGAAGGACGTCGGCCAGACCCGCACCGATGACAACCTCAGCGTCACTCTGCTGAAGCTGGAAAAGAACTACGCCGAAGTCGAGTTCAGCAACAGCCTGCCACTGGCCCCCGAGGTCGAAGGCGCGCAGCTCAATCCGTTGATCGTTCAGGCCCGCGACACCACCGGGCACTATCTGGTGCGCGCAGGTTCGATCAATGAGAGCCCGGCACAAGTGACGTTCTACGAGAAACAACTGGCGCATCTGCAACAGCAGAAAACCTGGAGCGAGGCGCTGGAAAAACAACTGGAGGACGAACAGCACGCCTTCGAACAGCAACATCCACGCCGCTACAACAAGGTCTACTTCAACGGCCCAATCGACACCCTGGAAGTCAGCGTACTGGATTTCTCATCGGCAACCGTAACCCGCAAGGCGCTGGATCTGCCGGTGCGTACCTTCAGTCAGCACACCACAGACAAAACCATCCAGCCGCTGGACCCGGCGGTGGTGGTGTATGACGATCTGGCGCCAAACTGGCTCAAAGGCGCGAGCCTGACCGAGGAGGAGCTGAAGGCCGGCATTCGCATCCATCAGTCCGTGGAAGAGCCCAGCGCCGCACGCATCGAGTTCTCCCACCGGCGAACTTTCAACGATGAGCTGCTCGGTGATGACTTCAACCCGGGAGAAAGCCCGGTGACGTTCTTCACCGAGAAACGCAGCGGTAAACTCGATGAGCCGATCGAACTGCCACCCGAGGCCTATCAGGTCGATCCGCTGCAAGCGACCATCACGTACGATTTGAACCTGTTCCCGGAAACCCCGGCGATTGCCGTGGGCTCGATGCCGCTGTTTCTCGCGACCATCGACAAGCAAACCTACGACGCCAAGTCGCTGCCCAAAGGCCTGGAGATCAAGAACAACATGCTGGTGGTGGATCTGAAACGGTTTCCGGCCAACGCCTGGCGGTTCTTCGTCAAGGACGACAGCGGCAACTACCTGAAACAGATTCTCTCAGTCAGTCATGACGCGAGTGCAGAAGGCCCGGCGCTATTCGGCGTGCATTACTTCTATGGCCGTCCAACGCAGGTGGAGACCTATCAGCGAACCGAACTCAATACCGTGCAATACGGCTTTGAGGTCAAGCTCGACAAGGCGCAGGTGCCCGACACTGCGCCGTGATTGCGCCTAGTGGTCGAACAAGCCAACCGTACGCCCGCGTCCGCCGTTGATCTGGCGCAGCTGTGCCTGCAGGTGCAGGCTCCATATCTGTGGATCGTCGGCCAGCTCGTAACCGTGCATCGTCAGGCTTTCAACAATGGTGTCGAGAATAGACTCGGCGGCGACCGGCCCGTGAAACGGGCCTTGGGCCTTGATGGCGGAAGGTTGTTCACCGGCCATGCCGGCGGCGAAGAGCAAGGTCCACATGCCGTTATCGCCGGCCAGCGGTTTGACGGCGCATTCGATGCGGGTCACAAGACCCAGGCACTGACGGGTGAGGCAGAGGTTGCGCGACATGGCGGCGACCCTCGGTAAAGCCTGTATTCAGCCTTCACGCGAAGGCTGTTTCGATCCAGTGATACTGTCGATGTCCTTGAGCTGAGAATAGAAGAAAAGTCCGCCACGCAAGCCGGATAGAACCAGAAGGCGCCGAATGGTCATTGTGTGAATTCTGACGCCAGAGTAGTGGCACTTTTCCCTGAGTTACACCAAAAAACAAATGTAGGAGTGAGCCTGCTCGCGATAGCGGTATGTCAGAGCAATCATTCGTTGACTGACACTCCGCTATCGCGAGCAGGCTCACTCCTACAGTTTGACCGCGTTGAGGCTTACGCAGGTTTGGCTTCTACCAACGCCTCCTGCGCCAACTCCTTCTCGGCCTCTTTCAGATCGTCTTCGCTGATCATCTCGGCAATCACCCGCAGACGCTCGACCACGCGCGCGTTGACGCTGCCCTCGGGGAACTGACCGTCAGCATCCGGCTCACCGGCCGGCTCGCCGACCAGCAGGCTCAGCGCTTCGTCAGCCTGCCGCACCGCGTACACGTGGAACTGCCCGGCGCGCACCGCCGCCAGCACCTTCTCGTCGAGCATCAGCGTGGCGACGTTGGCCTGCGGAATGATCGCGCCCTGCTCACCGGTCAGCCCGCGTGCTTCGCAGAGACGGAAGAAGCCTTCGATCTTCTCGTTGACCCCGCCGACCGCCTGCACTTCGCCGAACTGGTTGATCGAGCCGGTGATCGCAAAGCACTGCTTCAGCGGGGTTTTCGACAGCGCCGAAATCAGCGTGCAAGCCTCGCCCAGCGACGCACTGTCGCCATCAACGTAACCGTAGGATTGCTCCAGCGCGATGCTCGCGGAAATCGCCAGCGGAAATTCCTGAGCGTAACGGCTGCCCAGATACCCGGTGAGAATCATCACGCCCTTGGAGTGGATTGGCTGGCCGAGGTTGACCTCACGCTCGATGTCGACGATGCCGCTGCCGCCCGGATACACCGTGGCGGAAATCCGCGCCGGCACACCGAACGCCGAATCACCGACCTCGAGCACGGTCAGCCCGTTGCACTTGCCGACCGCGGCGCCGTCGGTGTCGATCAGGATGATCCCGGCGAGCATGTCGTCGAGAATCCGCGCCGAAACCCGACCGGTGCGAGTGGCCTTGGCTTTCAATGCGCGCTCGATATGCCCGGCATCAGTCATTTCATCACCGGCCAGATGACGAATGAAGTCCGCCTCGCTGACCAGTTGGAACAGATCGCCGATCCGCGCCGACAAACGTCCCTGATGCTCGGCCAGCCGCGCGCTGTAGGTCGCCAGACGCGCCACCGCATCGGCGGTCAGCGGTGCCATGCCTTCTTCCGAAGTGCGGGTTTTCAGCAACTGGGCAAATTGCTCCAGGCTTTCGTCGACCATCGGGATGTCTTCGTCGAAGTCGACCAGCACGCGGAACATCTCCTGGAAGTCCGGATCCAGGTCCTGCAGCGTGTAGTACAACTGTCGCGCACCGATGATGATGACTTTGACCTGCAGCGGAATATGTTGCGGGTTGAGGGTCACGGTGGCGAAACGGCCCATCTCGCCCAGCGGCGACTCCATTTTCAGCTTGCGCGATTGCAGGGCGCGCTTCAGCGCGTCCCACACGAACGGCTCGCTGAGCATTTTTTCCGCTTCAAGAATCAGAAAACCGCCATTGGCCCGATGCAAGGCACCTGGGCGCAACTGCCGATAAGTGGTGTAGAGCGCGCCCTGATCGGTGGTGTACTCGATGCGCCCGAACAGGTTTTCGTAAGTCGGGTGCGGCTCGAATACTACCGGCGCCCCGCCGCTGGCCGGATGACCGACCACCAGGCTCGGCGCGTATTGCTCTTCCAGCAGCTTGCGCGCCACGGCGTCGGTCTTGCTGTCGTCGACCAGTTGCTCGACCACGGTTTTCAGCAAGTACACCTGCATCGCTTGCAGGTAACCGCAGACCGCAGCGTTCTCCGCGTACTTCTCGGACAACGGCGAGAGCAGTGGCTGCAAGGCCAGGGTGATGGTTTCTTCGTTGAGCTGACGCAGTTGATTGTTCGACTCGCGCTTCCACTGCGGCAGACTGGCGAGTTCTTCGTTCAGACGCTCTTCGAGGCCGGAGATGTCTTCGTGAAACCGTTCGCGCTCGGCTTCCGGCAATTGGGCGAATTCCGCTTCATCCAGCGCCTTGCCTTCAAGCATCGGCGTGAAAGCGATATTGCTGCTGTCGCGGTACAGGGCGACGTCCTTCTCCAGCGCCAGCCGCTCGATGATATCGAGGGCCTTGTCGTAGCGCTGGTTGAAAGCGCGGTCGATGGCGCTTTTCTTCTGCTGGTAGGACGGGTGTTCGAACACGGCCGGAAAGGTTGCCAGCAGGTTATCGATCAGGCCGTTGATGTCACCGATGAACGAGGCCGCCGTGCCAGAAGGCAATTCCAGCGCGCGGGGCTCGCGCGGCTCATCGAAATTGTTCACGTAGACCCAGTCCGCCGGGGTCTGCAGACGCTTGCCTTCAGCCTTCAGGTAGCGTTTGACGAACGAGAAGCGACCGGTGCCGGGCTCGCCCATGACGAAGACGTTGTAACCGGGGCGTGGCATTGCCACACCGAACTGCAAGGCTTCGACCGCACGTTCCTGGCCAAGCACACCGCGAAAGGGCTCCAGATCATTGGTGGTAGTGAAGCTGAACTGTTCAGCGGAAAACGGACGAGTCAGCGCTTCGGGCGCTATACGCAGGCTGGCAGCAACAGGATCAGGCATCGGGCTTCCTTAACAATCAGGCGGGGCAGATAGCGGCATTCTGGCGCTGCCCGTGCCCCACTGGCAAGGCGCGCCACACGACAAAGCATAGACAACCGGGTGACCCTGCCCCGTCCCCCGGCAAATCGGGGTTATCGCCAAATCTTTTGTAAAAACTCACGGAACCCCAGGAACGTGCCTAAACTCCAAACTGCGCGGCTGGAACTAATACTGGCCCACTGGCACCGTCAGGTGTCAGAACCCTGTCCATTGGTATGCACATAAAGAGAACAAAGCTATGAAACGGATTCTTCTCGGTACTCTCTTCACCGCTGTATCCATCAACGCCATGGCGCAAGCCCCGGGTGGCCCGGATTGCGGTTGGGGCAACATGCTGTTCGAAGGTCAGCGTGGCACCCCGGCACACTTCCTGGCATCCACCACTAACGGCACCTCCGGTAACGCTACGTTCGGTATGACTTCCGGCACCAACGGTTGCTCGACCAACGCGTCGCTGACCTACGGCGGTAAATCCTGGTTCGCCATGAATGGCATGATGAACGAGCTGTCCGAAGACATGGCCAAGGGCAACGGCGAAGCGCTGACGACCTATGCCGTGGTACTGGGCGTGGCGCCGGAAGACCGTGCGCACTTCGCTGCTGTCACTCACGAGCACTTCCAGCAGATCTTCAGCAAGGCTGACGTGACCGCAGAGGACGTGCATACCAACACCCTGGCCGTGCTGAAGTCGGACCCACGTCTGGCCAAGTACGCAACTCAGGCTTAAGCTCGACCCCACCCGCTTCTTTCGGGAAGCGGGTTTTGTTTTTTATGGCCCGCCCTTTTTGAGCGATGCAGGTCAGTTGTGACATGCGCTGAACCCTGTGGCGAGGGAGCTTGCTCCCGCTGGAGTGCGCAGCGCTCCCGGTTCTTTTAAACGGGGCCGCTGCGCGCCCCAGCGGGAGCAAGCTCCCTCGCCACAGGTTCGGTGCTGTTTGACTTGTCTGTATTAACGCCCGGGGTCTTTGTTTTTCTTTCGACTTAAGTTGCCATTTATGCTCAAACGCCTTGCCTGGCTGGCGCTGTGTGTCTGCGCCCCGCTGTCCGCCGCGCCTCACATCGACCCTCAACGTTTGCAGCAACTGGCCAACGACCGCTTCTGGATTTCCCTCGGTCACTACGAAACCGCCAAGCTCGGCGGCTGGCGCAGTTATGTCAGCGACAAGAAATTCTTTCTTGCGCCCGATGGCAACGAACACCCCGACAATGAACTGGCCGCCACGGTACAGGCGCTGTACGCCCCGACCAGTCTCGGCGAGCAACATGCGCAATGTGTTTATCCGGCCCGCACCCGTTGGCTGAAAGCACAGCTCAATCTCAGCGATCTGCCGACACCTGCATGCGCCGAGTACAAGAAGTGGTTCAAGGACGTCTCGCCGCACAGCGCAGTGATGATCTTCCCGGCGGCCTACCTCAACAGCCCGTCGTCGATGTTCGGCCACACCCTGCTGCGCATCGACCAGGCTGACGTGCAGGCCGACAAGACCTCGCTGCTCAGCTACGCAATCAACTTCGGCGCCTACATCGAAGGCTCCGACAACAGCATCCTCTACGCCTGGAAAGGCTTGATGGGCGGCTACCCGGGGCTATTCGCGCTGGTGCCGTATCAGGAGAAACTTTCCGAGTACCGCAGCCTGGAAAACCGCGACCTGTGGGAGTACCGGCTGAACCTGACTCAAGCAGAAACCGCGCGCATGGTCGAGCATGTGTGGGAGCTGAAGCAGATCCAGTTCGACTATTTCTTCTTCGATGAAAACTGCTCCTATCGCCTGCTCGAACTGCTGCAAGTGGCACGTCCGAGCCTGCGCCTGACCGAGCAATTCCCGCTGACCGCTATCCCTACCGATACGGTCAAAGCGGTGAAAGAGGCCGGGCTGGTGGAAAGCATCGAATATCGTCCGTCCCGCGAGCGTGAATTGCTCAGCCGCGCCGAACCGTTGAACAGCGATGAACAGCAATGGGTGCTGAAGGTCAGCGCCGATCAACAGGTGTTGCAGGAGCCGACCTTCAAGACCCTGCCCCGGGATCGTCAGGCGCTGATCGTCGATGCGGCGTATCGTCTGGAACGCTACCGCGCCAACGGTCAGGAACGTGATGCGCAACGAGCGCAGCGCAGCTTTGAACTGCTGCGGGCGATCAACAAGAATCCGGCACCGGAGCTGCAGATCCCGCAACCGGGCCTGCCGGAAGACGGCCATGAATCACGCACCTGGCAGGCCGGCATCGGCACGCGGGGCGATCGTGCATTCGGCGAGTACGGATTGCGCATGGCCTATCACGATCTCAACGACAACGCCGAAAGCTTCCCGCTCGGCGCGCAGATCGAAATCCTGCAGATGAAGTTGCGTCAGTACGAAGGCAACCAGTGGCAATTCCAGCAACTGGACCTGGCGACCATCCGCTCGCTGACCCCGCGCAATGAGCTGCTGCAGCCACTGTCGTGGCAAGTCACCGGCGGCCTTGAGCGGGTGCCGGGCAAGCATGATGACGAGACGCTGGTCAGCCACGTCAACGGTGGCGGCGGCGGCACCTGGGCGCTAGGTGATGACGTATTGGGTTTTGCTCTCGGCACCGTGCGCGTTGAACACAACAATGACTTCGCCGAATTCGTCTCCCCGGCCGGCGGTTTCAATACCGGTGTGTTGTGGAAAAACCCGCTGGGCAATCTCAGCCTGGAAGCCAAGGGCGATTACTTCTTCAATGGTGAAGTGCGCCGTAGCTTGAGCCTGAATCAGCAATGGGAGCTGTCGCGCAACCTCGGTTTGCGCCTGACGGCACAGCGTGAGTTCAGCCACCTCGCCACTCCGGAAACCGAGGTCATGCTTGAAGTGAAGTGGTATCACTACTGACCTGAAGCCCAATCAATAACCCCTGTGGGAGCGGGCTTGCTCGCGAAAGCGTCGTGTCAGGCGATTCAAATCTCGGCTGATCCACCGCTTTCGCGAGCAAGCCCACTCCCACAGGGATCTCCAGTGTTCAACGAATTACTCACATGTCTTTCACCAACGCCCGACGAATCCGCTTCTAGACTTTCCCTATCAGCCGAGAATCGGCGTGGGAGAGTGCGATGTGGCGGTGTGCGGGGCTGATCGGTGTTTTGCTGTTGATCGGGGGTTGCCAGACCACCCATGAAGACTTGATCGCCAAAGGTTATCCGCCAGCCTTCGCCGACGGCTTTGACGATGGCTGTGTCAGTGGCCGGCAAGCCGCCGGTTCGATCAGCGGCGAGTTTCGCAAGAACGTGCCGCGCTATCTCAAAGACAAGCAATACGCCGAAGGCTGGACCGACGGCTTCCGCCAGTGCCAGGCGATGCTGGAAAACAAGGAACGCGAGGAGTATCGCAACGAGCACTGGGACGAGCGCGAGCGCGCCTGGCAGCAGCAAAAAGATCAGGACGCCGGGCGGGCTTATCGCGCGCAATAGGTCGCTTCCAGACATCCAATGAAACCAAATGCCGGCGACCATGGCCCAAACTCTATGCAGAGGAGGACAGCATGAGCCGCGCTTTCGTCAACGAGGACAACGCCGCCGCGCAAGCCGATCAGCCCGTCGAACGGCAGGTCAGCGCGCAGCCCAATTACGTTACACCGCAGGGATTGGCGCAGTTACAGGCCAAAGTCGCCGAACTGCAAGCCCTGCACGCCGAGCAATCGGTCAAGGGCGAACAGGCCGACAAGCAACGTCTGGCCGATCTGCAACGGGATCTGCGTTACTTCAACCAACGCCTCGCCAGCGCGCAGGTCGCTGCCCCCGCGACTTCTACCGACAAGGTGCAGATTGGCAGTTGGGTAACGTTCGCCGACGAAGACGACACCGAGAGTCGGGTGCAACTGGTCGGCGAAGATCAGGCCGACGCCAGTCAGGGCCTGATCAACTGGGCTTCGCCGCTGGGCCGGGCGCTGCTCGGCGCCCGGCTCAATGACGAAGTCCTGTGGCAACGCCCCGCCGGCGATCAGATGATTGAAGTGATTCGCATCGAACCGGCTTAAACCACACCCTGCGCGAGCATCGCATCGGCGACTTTGACGAAGCCGGCGATGTTCGCGCCTTTGACGTAGTTGATCCGCCCGTTCTCTTCGCCGTAATGCACGCAGGCGTGGTGGATCGACTGCATGATCGCGTGCAGCTTGCTGTCCACCTCACCCGCCGTCCACAGCAGGCGCATGGCGTTCTGCGACATCTCCAGCCCACTGACCGCGACCCCGCCGGCGTTCGACGCCTTGCCCGGCGCGAACAGAATGCCGGCCTCGATGAAGATATCCACAGCCGCCAGCGTGGTCGGCATGTTCGCGCCTTCGGCCACGCACACGCAGCCATTGCGCAGCAGCCATTGCGCCGCGTCGGCGTCGAGTTCGTTCTGCGTGGCGCAGGGCAGCGCGATGTCGCACGGCAGCGACCACGGCAACTGACCGGCGCGGAACTCCAGACCGAACGCGGTGGCCAGTTCGTTGATGCGTCCGCGTTTGACGTTTTTCAGTTCCAGCAGTGCCTGCCACTGTTCTTCGCTCAGGCCCGATTCGCAGTACAACGTGCCTTCAGAGTCGGACAGCGAAATCACCTTGCCGCCCAGGTCCATGACCTTGCGCGCCGCGTACTGCGCGACGTTGCCAGAACCGGAAATCGCCACACGTTTGCCTTCGACGGTCTGCCCGCGGCGCTTGAGCATCTCCTCGGCGAAGTACACGCAACCGAAACCAGTGGCTTCCGGACGAATCAGGCTGCCGCCGTAGGTCATGCCCTTGCCGGTCAACACGCTGGTGAACTGGTTGCTCAGGCGTTTGTACTGGCCGAACAGGAAACCGATCTCCCGTGCCCCGACACCGATGTCACCGGCCGGCACGTCAACGTCGGCGCCGATGTGGCGGTACAGCTCGCTCATGAACGCCTGGCAGAAACGCATGACTTCGGCGTCGCTCTTGCCCTTCGGATCGAAGTCCGAACCGCCCTTGCCGCCGCCCATGGGCAACGAAGTCAGGGAGTTCTTGAAGGTCTGCTCGAAGGCGAGAAACTTCAGCACGCCCAGGTTCACCGAAGGATGGAAGCGCAAGCCGCCCTTGTACGGGCCGATCGCGCTGTTCATCTGGATGCGGAAACCGCGATTGACCTGAACCTTGCCCTGATCGTCGACCCACGACACGCGAAACACCACCGCCCGTTCCGGCTCGCAGATGCGCTCCAGAATGCCCGAGGTCAGGTAACGCGGATTGGCTTCGAGAAACGGCCACAGACTGCGCAGGACTTCTTCGACGGCCTGGTGGAATTCGGGCTGATCCGGGTCGCGTTTTTTCAGGCGGGCGAGGAAGGATTCGACGGATTCGATCATGGGAAAAGTCTCGGCAAATTTATTGTCGTTGGAAGCGATTGAGCCGGACTGTAGCAAACGAATTGCGCACAGGAACAGCGCAAAATGTCGCAGTTATGAAATTAAATGGTGCACAGGATATAAATCAGGCGGTTTTTTGAGCTGATTCTGCACCGGAATGGGGAGGTCAAATTGAAGTGATGCACCAACAGTTATACCGCCTTCGCGAGCAAGCTCGCTCCCACACTTGAAATGCGCTCCCCTGTGGGAGCGAGCTTGCTCGCGAAGGGTTCGACTCGGTTGCATCTGAAAAACCCAGGCAAAAAAAACGGAGCCCGAAGGCTCCGCTTTTTCATGCAACCAACCCGAATCAGGCCAGTTTTTTGTGGCGTACCCGGTGTGGCTGGGCAGCCGCTTCGCCGAGGCGCTTTTTGCGGTCGGCTTCGTACTCGGTGTAGTTGCCTTCGAAGAACACCGCTTGCGAGTCGTCTTCGTACGCCAGGATGTGGGTCGCGACGCGATCCAGGAACCAGCGATCGTGAGAGATCACAATGGCGGCGCCCGGGAAGTCCAGCAGGGCTTCTTCCAGGGAACGCAGAGTTTCAACGTCGAGGTCGTTGGACGGTTCGTCGAGCAGCAGGACGTTGCCGCCCTCTTTCAGGGTCAGGGCCAGGTGCAAGCGACCACGCTCACCACCGGACAGGTCCTTGACGAACTTCTGCTGGTCGCCGCCCTTGAAGTTGAAGCGCCCGACGTAAGTACGCGACGGAATCTCGTAGTTGCCGATGCGGATCTGGTCGGAACCGTCGGAGATCTGCTGGAACACCGTTTTGCTGCCATCGAGGTCTTCGCGGCTCTGGTCAACGCAGGCCAGTTGCACGGTTTCGCCGATTTCGATGCTGCCCGAATCCGGAGTTTCCTTGCCCATGAGCATGCGGAACAGGGTCGATTTACCGGCACCGTTACCACCGATCACGCCAACAATGGCGCCCTTCGGCATGGAGAACGACAGGTTGTCGATCAGCACGCGATCGCCGTAGCCCTTGGTGACGTTCTTGAACTCGATGACCTTGTCGCCCAGACGCGGACCGGCCGGGATGTAGATCTCGTTGGTTTCCGAACGCTTCTGGAATTCCTGCGACTGCATTTCTTCGAAGCGTTGCAGACGTGCCTTGGATTTCGACTGGCGGGCTTTCGCGCCTTTGCGCACCCACTCCAGTTCTTCCTTCATGGCTTTTTCGTGAGCCGACTGCTGCTTGGATTCCTGCGCCAGACGATCGGACTTGGCTTCGAGCCAACCCGAGTAGTTGCCCTCGTAAGGAATGCCCGCGCCGCGGTCGAGTTCCAGAATCCAGCCAGCAACGTTATCCAGGAAGTAACGGTCGTGCGTGATCGCGACCACAGTGCCCGGGAAGTCGTGCAGGAAGTGCTCCAGCCACGCCACCGAATCAGCGTCCAAGTGGTTGGTCGGTTCGTCGAGCAGCAGCATGTCCGGAGCGGACAGCAGCAGACGGCACAGGGCCACACGACGTTTTTCACCACCGGACAAGTGTTCGACCTTGGCGTCCCACGCCGGCAGACGCAGGGCGTCGGCAGCGACTTCCAGTTGACGCTCCAGGTTGTGACCATCGCTGGCCTGCAGGATCGCTTCGAGCTTGGCCTGTTCGGCAGCCAGCTTGTCAAAGTCGGCATCCGGGTCGGCGTAAGCGGCGTAAACCTCGTCCAGGCGCGCTTGCGCATCCTTGATCACGCTGACGGCTTCCTCGACCACTTCACGCACGGTCTTGGTCGGATCAAGTTGTGGCTCTTGCGGCAGATAACCGATGTTCAGGTCCGGCATCGGACGGGCTTCGCCCTCGAACTCGGTGTCGACGCCGGCCATGATTTTCAGCAACGTGGATTTACCCGAACCGTTGAGGCCGAGCACGCCGATCTTGGCGCCGGGGAAGAAAGACAGCGAAATGTTTTTCAGGATTTCCCGCTTCGGCGGAACAACTTTGCCCAGCCGATGCATGGTGAAGACGTATTGAGCCATGGAGAACCTTGGGTCAGTGACAGATGAATGATTGGAGCGCAGGCGATGCCCGGCCAGACCGATGCGCGTCGTTCACTTGATGGTCATCAATGCGTGCGCGCTGAAAAAGTCTGAGTCTAGGAGCTGGAACGCTCCCGCGTAACCGGCAAAGCTACCTTAATGACGGAAGGCAGTCCAGCCGAGTGGGGCTGGCACTTCGCCACAACTCAAGGCATGCTAGCCGCCCTTCGGGCGTCCGGCTTATAGTGCACGTCGCGCCAGTCCAGCCAAACCGCAGGATTTCAGCTTGTCCAACGTTACCCCGCCAGCTTCTGTGAGCGCGTCCAATCCGGGGACCGGCTCGCCCCTGCGCGGAACATTGAAGGGTGCATTGGCGACGCTGGTACTTTTGCTGCTGGCCCTGCTGTTCTGGCAACTGCTCGATCAATTGCGCGAGACCCAGAAAAACCAGCGCCAGTACACCATCGACTACACCGCCGACCTCGCCTCGCAGGTCAGCCTGAACATGTCGCTGAATGCGCAAATCGCCCTCAACCTGCTACCGATCGTCGAACAGCCGCAGTCGTCCGACGAACAACAGGCGCTGCTGCGCAAGCTCCAGCAATCGCTGCCGGAACTGCGCAGCCTGGCCCTGCTCAGCCCGTCCGGGAAAATCCTCAACGACAGCGCCAGCGACAGCCACGACGCCGATTACCTTGGTGAACTGGTGCGCCGCAGCCGCGCTCAGGCGCATTACTTCAGCAACGCCGACGACGGTTCGGTGGTACACCTGTTATTGCATCAGGCCAGCGGCAGCACGCGCGGTTATTGGGCATTGCGCCTGACCCCGACGTTCTTCGATTCGCTGACCCAGCAGGGCGAAACCGGCATCCGTCCGTTGTGGCTGGTGGAAAACCGCCTCAACCATCAGATCATCAGCCGCGACGAGGCACGGCCTTCGGCCAGGCCTGGCGTCTTGAGCCCGGACGACATGGCCAACACCGTGCTGACCGTGCCGTTGAGCAGCAGCGACTGGCAATTGCGCGGGCTGTTCGACCGCCAGCGCGTGCTCGAAGAACTGCTGCCGGCGTTTATCGGCAAATGCCTGTTGGGTCTGGCGTTCTCGATGCTGCCGGTGATCGCTCTGCTCAACATGCGCCGGCGCCAGCGCCAGTTACATGAAGGCCGCCGGCGTTATCAGGACATCTTCGAAGGCACCGGCGTCGCCCTGTGCGTACTCGACCTGTCGGGCCTCAAGCAGTTGTTCGACAAGGCGCAGATCCAGACCAGCGACCAGCTCAAGGCCTGGCTCGACCAACCGGTCCAGCGCCAGCAATTGCTGCAGGAACTGCGCGTCACCGAGGTCAATCAGGTGGCGCTGCAACTGCTCAACGTCAATTCCTGCGAGCACGCCTGGCAGTTGCTGATCGACGGTCAGCCGCACAACCAGTGCGCCATCGGCCACCAGGTGCTCGACGCGGTTCTGCAGCAACAGAATCAACTGGAACTGGAAATCAGACTGCCGGACATCAACGGCCGCGATCAGCATCTATGGATGGTTCTGCGCCTGCCACAGGAACAGCACGACTACAAAGCGGTGATTCTGAGCATCAACGACATCACCAGCCGCAAGCTGATCGAACTGTCGCTGCTGGAGCGCGAAGGCTTCTGGTCGGACGTGGTACGCACCGTGCCGGATCATCTGTATGTGCAGGACGTCATCAGCCAGAGGATGATTTTCAGCAACCACCACCTCGGCCAGACCCTCGGTTACAACCGCTCCGAGTTGCACCAGATGGGCGAGTACTTCTGGGAAATCCTCCTGCACCCGGAAGACGCCGACTATTACCACCGCTCGCGGCAGATGCAGCGGCACGCCGGTTACAGCCAGTTGTTGCAGTGCCAGTTGCGCTTCCGCCATCGCGACGGCAAGTGGCGGCGCTTCGACATTCGCGAGCAGGCCCTGGCCCGTGACAAACATGATCAGGTCACGCGGATCATCGGCGTGGCCAAGGACATCACCGAGCAGATCGAAGCCAGTGAATCCCTGCGTGACAGCGAGCAGCGCTACCGCATGCTCGCCGAAAGCATCAGTGACGTGATTTTCTCCACCGACAGCAAGCTGTCGCTGAACTACGTCAGTCCGTCGGTGCAAGCGGTACTGGGTTACGACGCCGAGTGGATTTTCCAGAACGGCTGGCAATCGACCATCGCCAACCCGCAACAGCTATCCGGCATCTACACCTTGATGGATCGGGTCAGCAAAGCGCTCGACAAGCCTGAGCAACTCGCGCAACTGCGAAGCCAGGTGCAGACGCAAATGTTCCTGTTCGACTGCCTGCGCGCCGACGGTCGCAAGATTCCGATCGAGCTGCGCCTGGTGCTGGTGTGGGACGAACACGGCGCGTTCGAAGGCGTGCTCGGCGTCGGCCGCGACATCAGCCAGCAGCGCCGCGCCGAGAAAGACTTGCGCATGGCCGCCACGGTATTCGAGCACTCGACCTCGGCGATCCTGATCACCGACCCGGCCGGTTACATCGTGCAGGCCAACGAAGCCTTCAGCCGGGTCAGCGGTTACGCAGTGTCGGAAGTGCTCGACCAGTTGCCGAACATGCTCACCGTCGACGAGCAACAGGACGCGCACCTGCGCTACGTGCTCAAGCAATTGCACCAGCACAGCACCTGGGAAGGCGAAGTCTGGCTCAAGCGGCGTAATGGCGAGCATTACCCGGCGTGGGTCGGCATCACTGCGGTACTCGACGATGAAGGCGATCTGGCCAGTTACGTGTGCTTCTTCAGCGACATCAGCGAGCGCAAGGCCAGTGAGCAGCGGATTCATCGCCTCGCCTACTACGACGCCCTGACCCACCTGCCGAACCGCACGCTGTTCCAGGATCGCCTGCACACCGCGCTGCAATCGGCCGAACGGCAGAAGTCGTGGGTGGTGCTGATGTTCCTCGACCTCGACCGCTTCAAGCCGATCAATGACTCCCTCGGTCATGCTGCGGGCGACCGCATGTTGAAAGACATGGCCACGCGGCTGCTGGCCTGCGTCGACGATGACGACACCGTGGCACGCATGGGCGGCGACGAGTTCACCTTGCTCCTGCAACATCGTTCCAGCCGCGAAATGGCGCTGAACCGGGCGATTCATGTGGCCGAGCAGATCCTCGCCAGTCTGGTGCGCCCATTCGTGCTGGAAGGCCGCGAGTTCTTCGTCACCGCCAGTATCGGTATCGCCCTGAGCCCGCAGGACGGCAACGAACTCAGCCAGTTGATGAAGAACGCCGACACCGCGATGTACCACGCCAAGGAGCGCGGCAAGAACAACTTCCAGTTCTATCAGGCCGACATGAACGCCAGTGCGCTGGAACGTCTGGAGCTGGAAAGCGACCTGCGTCATGCGCTGGAGCAGAACGAATTCGTCCTGTACTACCAGCCGCAATTCAGCGGCGATGGCAAGCGTCTGACCGGCGCCGAAGCGCTGCTGCGCTGGCGTCATCCGCGTCGCGGGCTGGTGCCGCCGGGGGATTTCATTCCGGTGCTGGAAGAACTGGGTCTGGTGGTCGACGTTGGCGACTGGGTCATCAGCGAAGCCTGCCGCCAGCTCAAGACCTGGCACCAGAATCGGGTGCGCGTGCCGAAAGTCTCGGTGAACATTTCGGCGCGGCAGTTCTCCGATGGCCAGCTCGGTACGCGTATCGCCACCATTCTGCGGGAAACCGGGCTGCCGCCGGCGTGCCTGGAGCTGGAGCTGACCGAAAGTATCCTGATGCGCGAAGTCAGCGAGGCGATGCAGATCCTCGCCGGGCTGAAAAACCTCGGACTGAGCATTGCGGTCGACGATTTCGGCACCGGTTACTCGTCGCTGAATTACCTCAAGCAATTCCCGATCGACGTGCTGAAGATCGACCGCACCTTCGTCGACGGCCTGCCGTCCGGCGAACAGGACGCGCAGATCGCCCGCGCGATCATCGCCATGGCCCACAGCCTGAATCTGGCGGTAATCGCCGAGGGCGTGGAAACCCATGAGCAACTGGACTTCCTGCGCGAGCACGGTTGCGATGAAGTGCAGGGCTATCTGTTCGGACGGCCAATGCCGGCGAGCCGGTTTGAAGCGCAGTTCAGCAATGATGCGCTGTTCATGTTCGACTGATTTTTTGCGGCACCGCCAATGACGCCTTCGCGAGCAAGCCCGCTCCCACATTTGACCCGGTTTCTTCAGGATAAATGCGGTCCATTGTGGGAGCGGGCTTGCTCGCGAAAGGGTCGGTACAGACGCCGGAAAAATCTGCGGTGCAGTCATCCCCAGCAGGCTGGCTGCCACAGGGACTTGCCGTGGATCAGTATTCTCCGGTTGAAACGCGGCCATTGTGGGGCCAGCGAAAGCACCGCACATCTGGCATGAACGCCACTTGTCTGCGACATGATGTCGTTTCATATGCCATCCAAAACCCATTGGGTTAGAATGCCCCCCTTTTCTGCCCCCGATCCTTGAGGACCGCCATGTTCAGCCGTGATTTGACTATTGCCAAGTACGACGCCGATCTCTTTGCCGCCATGGAGCAAGAAGCTCAGCGCCAGGAAGAGCACATTGAGCTGATCGCTTCGGAAAACTACACCAGCCCTGCGGTGATGGAAGCTCAAGGCTCGGTACTGACCAACAAATACGCCGAAGGCTACCCGGGCAAGCGCTACTACGGTGGTTGCGAGTACGTCGACGTTGTTGAGCAACTGGCCATCGACCGCGCCAAAGAGCTGTTCGGCGCCGACTACGCCAACGTTCAGCCGCACGCCGGTTCCCAAGCCAACGCCGCTGTCTACCTGGCCCTGCTGCAAGGTGGCGACACCATCCTGGGCATGAGCCTGGCCCACGGTGGTCACCTGACCCACGGCGCCAGCGTTTCCTCCTCCGGCAAGCTGTACAACGCGGTGCAGTACGGCATCGACGCCAACGGCCTGATCGACTACGACGAAGTCGAGCGTCTGGCTGTAGAACACAAGCCGAAAATGATCGTGGCCGGTTTCTCTGCCTACTCGCAGATTCTCGACTTCCCGCGCTTCCGCGCCATCGCTGACAAGGTCGGCGCCTACCTGTTCGTCGACATGGCTCACGTGGCCGGTCTGGTCGCCGCTGGCGTCTACCCGAACCCGGTGCCATTCGCTGACGTGGTCACCACCACCACGCACAAGACCCTGCGCGGTCCACGTGGCGGTCTGATCCTGGCGCGCGCCAACGCCGAAATCGAGAAGAAGCTGAACTCCGCGGTATTCCCGGGCGCCCAGGGTGGCCCGCTGGAGCACGTGATCGCCGCTAAAGCGATCTGCTTCAAGGAAGCACTGCAGCCTGAGTTCAAGGCTTACCAGGAACAAGTGGTGAAGAACGCTCAGGCCATGGCCGAAGTGTTCATCGAGCGCGGTTTCGACGTGGTCTCCGGCGGTACCAAGAACCACCTGTTCCTGCTGTCGCTGATCAAGCAGGACATCTCCGGTAAAGACGCCGACGCCGCGCTGGGCAAAGCGTTCATCACCGTGAACAAGAACTCCGTGCCAAACGATCCACGCTCGCCGTTCGTCACTTCCGGCCTGCGCTTCGGTACTCCGGCCGTGACCACTCGCGGCTTCAAAGAAGCAGAGTGCAAAGAGCTGGCCGGCTGGATCTGCGACATCCTGGCTGACCTGAACAACGAAGCGGTGATCGACGCCGTTCGTGAGAAAGTCAAAGCCATCTGCAAGAAACTGCCGGTGTACGGCGCGTAATCGCGACGTCAAATCCGCAGCATGAAAAACCGGCCAAGTGATTGGCCGGTTTTTTTATGCCCCTGATTTCCCGTGTAGGAGCTGCCGCAGGCTGCGATCTTTTGATCTGGATCTTAAAAACAAGATCAAAAGATCGCAGCCTTCGGCAGCTCCTACGCGACTATGGCCGCCGGTCAGACCGGTCATGCCAATTTTCATATTTTCACTTGTCATCCCGAAAAAACCGAGCCTAGACTGCACCCGCACTGGACATACCGGTAAGACCACAATAATTAAGTCCTGAATCTGATGCGCCACGCGCACGGCAGCCAGGACACCGACCAGGATTCCTCCCATGCTCAGATGGTGCTCGCGTTCAATCTTCCTCCAAGTGGTTCTCGGACTGGTGCTCGGCATCGTCTGCGGGCTGACCCTTCCCGAATATTCCGCTCAGCTCAAACCGCTGGGCGACGGCTTCATCAAACTGATCAAGATGCTCATCGGCCTGATCGTATTCTGCGTGGTGGTCAGCGGCATCAGCGGCGCGGGCGACCTGAAGAAGGTCGGGCGCATCGGCCTCAAGTCGGTGATCTACTTTGAAGTGCTGACCACCCTCGCGCTGGTGATCGGTCTGGTATTCGCCTTCAGCACCGGAATCGGCAGCGGTGCGAATATCCATCTGGAGCAACTGTCCGCCGCCGACATGGGCGATATCGCCGAACGCGGCCAGCACATGCACACCACCACGCAGTTCCTGATGGACCTGATCCCGACCTCGGTGCTCGGAGCTTTCGCCGACAACAACATTCTGCAAGTGCTGCTGTTCTCGGTACTGTTCGGCAGTGCGTTGAATCTGGTCGGTGAAGCGGCCTCCGGAATCTCGCGGCTGATCAACGAACTGAGCCATGTGATTTTCCGGATCATGGGCATGATCGTGCGCCTGGCGCCGATCGGCGTGTTCGGCGCCATCGCCTTCACCACCAGCAAATACGGCCTCGATTCGCTGCAACACCTGGGCAGTCTGGTCGGCCTGTTCTACCTGACCTGCATGGCATTCGTCAGCGTGATCCTCGGCGTGGTGATGCGTGCCTCGGGCCTGCGCCTGTGGCCACTGCTCAAGTACCTGCGCGAAGAGTTGCTGATCGTCATGGGCACCGCTTCTTCCGACGCCGTGCTGCCACAGATCATGCGCAAACTTGAACACCTGGGGATTGGCAGCTCGACGGTAGGCCTGGTGATTCCCACCGGCTATTCGTTCAACCTCGACGGTTTCTCGATCTACCTGACCCTGGCCATCGTGTTCATTGCCAACGCCACCGGTACGCCGTTGGCGATGACCGACCTGTTGACGATTCTTCTGGTGTCACTGATCACCTCCAAGGGCGCCCACGGCATTCCCGGCTCGGCGCTGGTGATTCTGGCGGCGACGCTGACGGCGATTCCGGCGATTCCAGTGGTCGGTCTGGTGCTGGTACTGGCAGTGGACTGGTTCATGGGCATCGGCCGGGCGCTGACCAATCTGATCGGCAACTGCGTCGCCACCGTGGCCATCGCCCGCTGGGAAAAGGACATCGATGTGCAACGCGCAAACAAAGTACTTAGCGGTCAGCAGGGCTACACCTTTCAACCGCGTAAAACCGGAACTCCGGCGCACCAGCAAGAGTTCTGATTTTCAACCCCGCAGGAGCTGCCGCAGGCTGCGATCTTTTGATCTTGTTTGCGGCATCCCCAACGGGCTTACGGAGCAAGACCCGTGATAACCACATCAACCGTCGTCAACTCAGTCGTAGAAAAACTGCGCGCCGCCCTCGCCCGTGGTCAGTGGCGCTCCGGCGACATGCTGCCGGGCCAGCGCGAACTGGCCGAACAACTGGGCATCAGTCGTCCGAGCCTGCGCGAAGCGGTGATCGTCCTGGAAACCCTTGGCCTGGTGCGCTCGATGCCGGGCAAAGGCGTGGTGGTGCTCGACGCCCAGCTCAGTGACAGCCAGAGCCACGACAGCGCGGTGGCCGGCGCCAGCCTCGAAGACGTGCTGCAACTGCGCTACACCCTTGAGCCATTCATCGTCGGCCTGGTCGCGCAGTCGATCAGCAGCAAGGAAGTCGGCCAGTTGCGCCTGACCCTGATGGACATGCGCGAAGCCCTCGAAGCGGGCGACAGCGAAGCCGGGGTCAGCGCCTACATCGCCTTCCACGAGGAGCTGTTCACCCTGACCTCGAACCCGATCTTCCAGAGTGTGGTGCAGCAAACCAGCAATGCCCTCAAGCAAAGCGCCGAAGTGCTGCGCAATTCGCCCGAGCACCTGGCTGAACGTCTGGAAGAAAACGAAGCGGTAGTGCGCGCAATCCGCAGCAAGAACAGCGCCCAGGCCAGCGCCGAAATGCGTCGGCACATTCTGCGCGAAGGTCAGCGGATGGGCATTGAATTGAACATTCCGGATGACAACCTCAGCCGTTGATGCACTCGAACTGGAGACCGGCCATGAACAGCTTCGCTTCACTGCAATATGATCGCGAGATCCCTGCCGCCCCGCCGTTTGCCCGGGAACTTCGCCTCGAAGCACCGGAGGACGACCCCTACCCGCAGGTATTCGAAGCAATCCTGGATCAGCGCCTCACCGCGGCCAGTCGCTTCACAGAAGAGAGTCTGGTGCAGATGTTCGGTGCGAGCCGCAGCCAGATACGTCGGACGCTGACCCAGCTGTCCCATGAGCAGGTCGTCATCCTGCGCACGCATCAGCGCCCGAAAATTGCCATAGCTGCCCCCGAACAGACCCGCCAGATACTCCACGCACGGCGCCTGACCGAAATCATGCTGCTTGAGCTTACCTGCCAGCAGCAACCTGCCGGTCTTGAAGCACTGCGCGAACTGATTGAAAAACAGCGGCGATCCCGCGCCCTTGACCAGCACGGAGCCGCCATTCGGTTGTCCGGCGAGTTCCACCTGCAACTGGCCAAACTCGCAGGCAATGCTCCCCTGGCGCACTTTCTTGGCAGCCTGGTGCCCATGACGTCTCTGGCGCTGGCCCAATGTCGACAGCAGACCAACCGGGACACGACGGTGCAAACACATACCACCATTGTCGATGCAGTGGAGCGCAATGACGTCAATGCCGCGGTTCGTCTGATGAATCGACATCTGAGCGATCTTGAACAGCAACTGCTGGGTCTGGCGCCGTGAAGAAGGTCAGTGCCAGCGCATCGGGCAACGTCGAATCAATCGCACTCAACAATGCCTGACCGACGCCGGCGATGCCCAACATCATCCCCAGCACAGGCACACTGTCTTGCGAAATCAGATCCTCACTGAAAAAGTTGTCGGCAGTCTCGGAAAATGCCTGCAAGGTTCTCGCGATACCCTGATGATTTTCAGTGCGGCGGTACAGTGACAACAGACACATCAGATTGCCGAAATCACCGTGACACTGGCTGTAACCGGAGCCTAGGCCATGGCACCAGAGGTTGCTTTCACATCGGCGGATATCGCGCTCGACCGTCTCCAGGTGTTCGGCCTCCATCACGTCTTTGAGCGAATGCCTGAGCTGCAGCCTGGCGATCAGAATTCCGGCATCGCCGTGGCACCATTTGCTCATGTGAGCGGGTTGCGACGGTTCACGTAAATCCAGCCAGAACCCATGGTTCATCTGACGATTTTCGTCCTCCAGCAGGTCCTTTATCAGCGCAATCAACGTCGCGTCTGCTGTGACTTCATAGACCTTGGAGAGCGCATGGAGTATTCCCGAAATCCCATGGGAGAATCCCGTCAGCAACGGGGTGGAACAGGCCTTGCGCACAAATCGCCCACCGTCAATTGCCAGTTCTGCCCGGATGGCGGTCGAGAGCCTTTCGATCAAGGGAATCAAGCGCTTTTGCGGCCGCAGCAGATAGAGATTCGCCAGCAGCGTGACGGTCCCGCACCAACCGTTAAGGAAATCGAAGTCATCCCCCTGCCGTGGATAATCATCAAGCCTGTGCAGTAACTCATCGATCGTCGCACGGTGGATGTCCCGGCCTGTCACCCGCTCATGATTGACCAGCACATAGAGGTACGAAGCCAGACCAAAATAGGCACTGGCGGCCATGTCACTGTCAAAATGTTCGTGGGTTCTGCCCATGGAATCGACGATTTGATCAGCCTTGGCCAAGTGCTCTGCGCGGCCACTGACACGGAACAGACTCATGTAAAAAACCGCGAGTCCGCCCATGCCGCTGTAGAGACTGTTGGTCATGGGTGACAGGTATTTACGCCGGGTTGTCGGGTGCTCGTTCAGGAACCCCCACGCCACGTCCCCTTCGGCACCTTCAATACGCAACCGCTCTATGGCCGCCGCGACCTTGAGAGCGCCTTCCAGATAATCCGCCGGCTGCAGGCTCGGTACGCCTTTGGCGATGTGCCGCCGGTGCATCGGCATCGCCCCATTGCCCGAAGGGAACAGGCACTCCTTCAGAATAGAGGTCTGGAACGTTCTGTCCGCAGGGCACAACGCGCTCAGTTTTCGTCGGCAGCTTTCCAGAGGACTTTCGATGTCGAGCGCGGCCA
The DNA here is from genome assembly GCF_900187525.1 of Pseudomonas sp. Irchel s3a10. Lineage (NCBI taxonomy): Bacteria > Pseudomonadati > Pseudomonadota > Gammaproteobacteria > Pseudomonadales > Pseudomonadaceae > Pseudomonas > Pseudomonas sp. Irchel s3a10. The sequence continues at coordinate 197,769 of NZ_FYDR01000007.1, read as the reverse complement.
CAAACGTCCCGTGGGAATCGTGTATCCAGTTCGAGGCGATAGGCATGGTGAAACTTGGAATGTTGCCACTCTGCAGATCCCCCAACTCGTAGGCGGCCACATTTTTTGCAATGAGCGATGCATTCGACTCCGACCACAGGGTCGCCAGCAACAGCTGCCTCTGGAGCATGCATTGCGTGAAGCGTGGGTGCAGTGTCAGTTCAAGAAAGTCTATATAACGCTGGGTATTTTTGAGCAGCACGCGTGTTTTCAACTGGGGAGCCTGGTGCCGGATACAGTCAAGCACCGCTGCCTGATGTTTCACCACCTCATCGTAGGCACATTCAAAGCCCTTCAGAAAAGCCTCCTGAAAAAGCTCTACCGAATACGTCACCCCGTTGAAAACCGGCAAATGTTTGATAATCGGGGTTTTGCTGACCTGTATGCGCCGCAGATGGTACAAGCCTTGCTCGCGGACCAATTGCCTGGCCGTCGTGCTGAATTGTTTTTGAGACGTCAGGCCACTGAAATCGTTGTCCGAATTCGGCGAATAGGGAACAAAACCACTGCTAAAGACTGAGCGGCTATTGAGCTTGAGGGTTTTGAACAAAGCGCCGTTGCCGGGAAGATCATCTTGCAGATCGATCATGGAGGCAGTGAATAGACACTCGAGATCGATCAAGACGGGACTGCTCCCGCACGCAATGATGTTTTCGTAATGAAAGTCGATGCCGTTCAAGGCGTGGACAAGGGCTACCTGCGCACCTGCGCGCCTGTAGAACAGAGCCAGATCGGCCTCGCTCCCGCAGGCGCGATTATCGATGTACTCAATCCAGCTATGATCTTCCATACATACCAATAGCGGCGCACGAGCGGAAAAGCCTTCATCAGCGCTTTTTTCGTACAGCAACGCCAGCAGCGAGCCATAGAGCTGCGCTTCTCTGTTTGTTCGTGGTTTGTAAACCAGCGCTTGGCTCCCGACCCGTACTGCGCAAACCGTTTCACCATTGGCGTGGGGATCTCCCATTCCAAGTTCGATCGAGTCGATTCGTCGGCCAGACAAACCAAACACGCTGGCAAGCATGCACACATCATCAGCAAAGTGAAAAATGATGTTGTAGAGATAACCTGCGATCCCTTCCAACTGTTTGAACAGTAAGTCGGCAACCACCGGATAGTCCAAAAGAAACTGGCCTGATCCACCCGCGCTTAAATATTGTTCGAACGATTCCAGATCGGAATCAATGCCCTCGACCAGTCGAGTATTAAGGAAGTGCACCAGGGATTTTTCAGAAACTTTTTTTACACAGGCCAGCACATAATGCCTGACACCTGAAATCAATGATCCCAGATGACACCACTCATGAATGGGTCTGTATCTACTGTCGCTCTGAAACGCATATTCAAAGTAACCAAACATGCAATCATAAAAGCCTGAAAATGGTTCATCCCCTGCTTTGCGTATCCAGTCTTTTTCAGACATGGACATAATCAGTCGAACTTTCGCCTCAAGCTTCTGCAGAGACGTACATCGCTTTTCCAGCACAGGTTGTCTGGTGTTATTTTCAAACCATTCAATCAGGTCGTTTTTGCCCATACCAAAATAACGCAACAGGGCATGATCGTCTTTATGCAACATCTCCAGGGTACTACGCAGGATGTCGACATCGACGCCACCTCCAGAACCCGATGATTTGCGCTCTTGAAACGTCAGAATGTCAGCAAGCATTTTCTCCACCTTGAGCAGTATGGCGGATTATCCATCCGCCATATGTTACAGAAGGCCTTAACAGCCGAACGTGCAACCCAGGCTCTCGCAGGTGATAGCAGTCGTTGCCATTACTTCAACACCGGCCATCTTGTTGACGCCTGCTTTTACATAGGCTTCAAAATCGCCGGCAAAATCACCCGACATTTCCAGAACTTTATCTTTCATATATTTCTCCTGTTATTAAATTGATATATGCCTTTGAGTGGCACATTTCAAAATTAACACAGGAGCATAAAATGCCTACTTTAAAAAACCAACCGGATGTGTCCAACACCATTAAAACCATGCACAAACTTGTACTAGCAATATACTGCAACTTTCTAGAAGTCAAACTACAAAGCAACACCCCAAAAAGAACCAACACTCGCTGAAAAAACAACGAGTGTCGTTTGCCATGAACCTCAAACGCTCAATTGATAGTCAGCCGGGCAAAACCTTCTCGAATTTTATCTTCCGGCAGATCATCGGCAATAAACACGATGACACTTTCCCGGGCCTCACCCTCGGCCCACTCGGTGTCCCAGTCAAAACCGTAAAGTTTCAAAACACCCTGAAACACCAGCCGCCGATCCTCGCCAGCAATGTTCAGTACGCCCTTGTAACGCAGTAACTGCTTGCCGTGCTCTTCCAGCAGCTCATTCATGAACTCGCTGAGCTGATCGATATCCAGCGGCTGGTCTGTGCGCAGCACCAGGCTGGAAATGCGGTCGATGGAGGGCGCCTTGCTTACCGGACGCAGGCTCACCCCGCCGCCCAGGTCGGCGTTGAGGTTGAAGCCGCGCACGTCGAGCAGTTCCGCCAGATCGATGTTGCCGTGCTCGACCACGCGGATTGGCGCACGACGGTTGATTCGCGTCAGGCGTTCGCTCAGTGCGTTGAACGTGGTCTCATCGACCAGATCGGTCTTGCTCACCAGCAAGCGATCGGCGAAACCGATCTGCGCCTGGGCGATGGTCTGGGTCAGGTGCTGGTCGGCATGGGCGGCATCCACCAGGGTGATGATGCCGTCGAGCAGATAACGCTCGCGCAGTTCCTCATCGATGAAAAAGGTCTGCGCCACCGGGGCCGGGTCGGCCAGACCGGTGCACTCGATCACCAAGCGATCGAAGGCGATTTCGCCGTTGTCCAGGCGTTCGAGCAGCAGGTACAAGGCCTTGGTCAGGTCAGTGTGGATGGTGCAGCAGACGCAGCCGTTGGCCAGGGTCATGACTTGCACCGGCTCCTCGCCCAGCAATTGGCTATCGATGCCGGCGTCGCTGAACTCGTTTTCGATCACGGCGATTTTCAGGCCGTGCTCGGCTTTCAATAGATGGCGCAGCAAAGTGGTCTTGCCGACACCGAGGAAACCGCTGAGTACCGTTACGGGTATGGGAGAAGACAAAACAGATCCCCTTCACAAAATGAATGAACAACACAAAAACAACTGTGGGAGCGAGCTTGCTCGCGAAGGGGTCGTGTCAGTCGACATCATTGCTCGATGACACACCGCTTTCGCGAGCAAGCTCGCTCCCACAGGGGGATTACCTCACCCGCAGGCTGTCAGCTCAACAGCACTTCGGCCCACCCTTGCCACCGTAACGCGCTTCCTGACGTTCGCGGAAGAACATCTCGTAGCTCATCACCGGTTTGTCCGGGTGCTTGGTTTGCATATGCTCGACGTAGGTGTCGTAGTCGGGCATGCCGACCATCAGGCGCGCGGCCTGACCGAGGTATTTACCGAGGCGACTCAGGTCATTGAACATGCTGCAATCCTCTGGTTACGCATCCGGCAGGGCCTGGAATGGCGATTCTTTATCCGTACGCTCTTTTTTGCCCCAAGCGGCGATGCCGACCTTGAGCGCATAGAACAGGATGCTGAAGACCACGAACAGGAACAGCGCGGTGAGCGTTGCGTTGGTGTAGGCGTTGAAGATCACGTGCTGCATCTGCTCGACGCTTTTTGCCGGTGCCAGCACCTGACCATTGGCCAGCGCATCGCTGTATTTCTTGGCCAGCGACAGGAAGCCGATCGCCGGGTTGGCGTCGAACAGCTTGATGAAGCCCGCGGTGGTGGTGCAGATCAACAGCCAGGTGGCCGGCAACAGGGTGACCCAGATATAGCGCTGGCGCTTCATCTTGATCAGGACCACGGTGCCGAGCATCAGCGCGATACCGGCCAGCATCTGGTTGGAGATACCGAACAGCGGCCACAGGGTGTTGATGCCGCCCAGCGGATCGACCACGCCCTGGTACAGCAGCCAGCCCCACATCGCCACGCAACCGGCGGTCGCGATCAGGTTGGCGGTCCACGACTCGGTGCGCTTGAGCGCCGGAACGAAGGAGCCGAGCAGGTCCTGCAGCATGAAACGTCCGGCACGGGTGCCGGCGTCTACCGCGGTCAGGATGAACAGCGCTTCGAACAGAATCGCGAAGTGGTACCAGAACGCCATGGTGTTTTCACCCGGCAGGACACTGTGCAGGATCTGCGCGATACCGACCGCCAGGGTCGGCGCACCGCCAGCACGAGCCAGAATGGTTGTTTCACCAATATCATGCGCCACGGCTTGCAACGCCTCAGGCGTAATGGCGAAGCCCCAACTGGTGACCACTTGCGCAACGGAGGCCACATCACTGCCGACCACGGCCGCCGGGCTGTTCATGGCGAAGTACACGCCAGGCTCGATCACCGAAGCAGCAACCATCGCCATGATCGCTACAAACGATTCCATCAGCATGCCGCCATAACCGATGTAACGCGCGTTGGTTTCGTTATCCAGCAGCTTCGGCGTGGTGCCCGACGAGATCAGCGCGTGGAAACCCGATACCGCACCGCAAGCGATGGTGATGAACAGGAACGGGAACAGACCGCCCTTCCACACCGGGCCGGTGCCGTCGACGAACTGGGTCAGCGCGGGCATTTTCAGCTCGGGCATGGTCACCAGAATGCCGATCGCCAGGGCGACGATAGTACCGATCTTGAGGAAAGTGGAGAGGTAATCACGCGGCGCCAGAATCAGCCACACCGGCAGCGACGCAGCGACGAAACCGTAACCGACCAGCATCCAGGTAATCTGCACGCCGGTGAAGGTGAACGCCTTGGCCCACACCGGATCGGCGGCTATCTGCCCACCGAGCCAGATCGAACCCAGCAGCAGCAATACGCCGACCACCGAGATCTCACCGATGCGGCCCGGGCGGATGTAGCGCATGTAGATGCCCATGAACATCGCGATCGGGATGGTCGCCATCACCGTGAAAATACCCCACGGGCTCTCGGCCAGGGCTTTCACGACGATCAGCGCCAGCACCGCAAGGATGATGATCATGATCAGGAAGCAGCCGAACAGTGCGATGGTGCCGGGGATACGGCCCATTTCTTCACGCACCATGTCGCCCAGGGAGCGGCCGTTGCGCCGGGTCGACATGAACAGAACCATGAAGTCCTGCACCGCGCCCGCCAGCACCACACCGGCAATCAGCCAGAGTGTGCCGGGCAAGTAGCCCATCTGCGCCGCCAATACCGGGCCGACCAGAGGTCCGGCGCCCGCGATCGCGGCGAAGTGGTGACCGAAAAGAATGTGTTTGTTGGTCGGCACATAGTCCAGACCGTCGTTGTTGAGCACGGCGGGGGTGGCCCGACGCGGATCCAGTTGCATCACATTGTTGGCGATGAACAGGCTGTAGTAACGGTACGCAACCAGATAAATGGCCACGGCTGCGACCACGATCCACAAGGCGTTGATCGCCTCGCCGCGGCGCAATGCCACTACGCCCAGGGCGCACGCTCCTACGATTGCCAGCACTAGCCAGGGTAAGTGGCGTAGCAGGCTATTATTATTTTTCATTTTATTATTCCAGCCAGGGTGGACAAGAAAGACAGCCACCCCGAGTTTAGCGCTTACGGCGCCAAAGGCCATACCCCGACGTTGGTCTAGACGGCTTGTCGATTGGCAGCCACCCAACGGTCGGGTCTATAGTCAGCGAACTCTTCCGAGGATTGCGCCATGAGCGAACACCCAGCCAATCGCCGTCGCTTCAAACGTATTGCGTTCGATGCCAGAACCGAGCTGCGCCAAGGTGAATATATCTGGCCGGTGAAACTGATCGACCTGTCGCTGAAGGGGCTGTTGGTCGAACGGCCGGAGCCTTGGCTGGGCGATCGGGAAAAGGATTTTTTCGTCGACATTCATCTGAGCGACGATGTCGATATCGAGATGGATGTGCGTCTGACCCATGAAGAAAATGGCCAGTTGGGGTTTGTCTGCCGGCATATCGGTCTGGAGTCGATCGAGCGCTTGCGGCGATTGATCGAGTTCAACCTGGGCGATCCGCAGGAGTTGGAGCGCGAACTGGGCGCCCTGATCGAAATCTAGAAACCACCACAAATCCCTGTGGGAGCGGGCTTGCCCGCGAAGAGGTCGTGTCAGTCAACATTGATTTCGACTGACACACCGCTTTCGCGGGCAAGCCCGCTCCCACAGGGTATGCGGCGTATCTGAAAGATTATTCGAACAGTGCGTCGAGCGCCTGCTCCAAACGGGTCACGGCAATGATCTGCAGGCCCGGCGGCGCCTCCTTCGGCGCATTGCCCTTGGGCACGATCGCCCGTTTGAAGCCATGCTTGGCCGCTTCCTTCAAGCGCTCCTGCCCACTCGGCACCGGACGCACTTCGCCGGACAAGCCCACTTCACCAAACACCAGCAGGTCATGCGGCAATGGCCGGTTGCGCAGGCTCGACATCACCGCCGCCATCAACGCCAGATCCGATGCTGTCTCCAACACCTTCACCCCGCCGACCACGTTGAGGAACACGTCCTGATCGTGGGTCGGAATGCCGCCATGGCGATGCAAAACCGCCAGCAGCATCGCCAGACGGTTCTGATCCAGCCCCAACGTCACCCGCCGTGGATTGGCCAGATGACTGTCATCGACCAGCGCCTGCACTTCCACCAGCATCGGCCGGGTGCCTTCCCAGGTGGCCATCACCACACTGCCCGGGACTTCTTCCTGAGCTCGGGTGAGAAAAATCGCCGACGGGTTGGAGACTTCTTTCAAGCCCTTGTCGGTCATACCGAACACGCCGAGTTCGTTGACCGCACCGAAACGATTTTTCACCGCCCGCAGCAAACGCAAACGGCCATCGGACTCGCCTTCGAAATACAGCACGGTATCGACCATGTGCTCCAGCACTCGCGGACCGGCGAGCGCGCCTTCCTTGGTAACGTGACCAACGAGGAAAATCGCCGTGCCGCTCTGCTTGGCATAACGCACCAGCAGCGCCGCGCTCTCGCGTACCTGCGACACGCCGCCGGGGGCCGACTGCAATTGTTCGGTGAAAATCGTCTGGATCGAGTCGATCACCATCACCTTGGGCTTTTCCTGGCGAGCGGTGGCGATGATGGTTTCGATGCAGGTTTCGGTCATCACCCGCAGTTGATCCTGGGGCAACCCCAGACGGCGGGCACGCATGGCCACTTGTTGCTGGGATTCTTCGCCGGTGACGTACAGCGCGGGCATGCTCTTGGCGAGGTTGCATAGGGTCTGTAACAGAATCGTCGACTTGCCGATGCCCGGGTCACCACCGATCAGCACCACCGAACCGTCGACCAGACCGCCGCCCAAAACCCGATCCAGCTCACCGGATGCGGTGGAGAAGCGCGGAATCTCCTCGATGCTGACTTCGGCCAGGGTCTTGATCTGCGCTTGCTGCCCGGCCCAGCCGGTACGTCCGGTGGGCGCCGTGGCGCCACCGCTCTCGATCATGGTTTCGGTCAGGGTGTTCCAGGCGCCGCACTCGCCGCACTGGCCTGCCCATTTGGGAAAGGTTGCGCCGCACTCGGTGCAGCCGTACATGCGCTTGGCCTTGGCCATCTGGATCCCCCGGCAAAAACCGCGATGATAACGCAGCCACCGCTCAGCGCGGCACGGCGGTGCGGATTTCGCCGTTGGCCAGACGCGCGGCGCTGTTGCCCAGCGGATCCTCGGCATTGAGGTCGGCGCCCTTGGCCTTGAGTGCGTCGAGCAGTTCAACGCGCTTGAACAACCCGGCGTACATCGCCGCTGTCTGGCCTGCGCCGTTACGCTGATCGGGGCTGCAATCGGTGGCCATCAGCCGGCGGGCGATCTGGATTTCGCCTTTGAAAATCGCGCCCATCAGCGCCGTGTTGCCGCGCTGGTCCTGCGCGCAGGCATCAGCGCCCGCCGCCAGTAACCGGTCAACTGCCGCGTCCTGGCCGTGATACGCCGCCAGAATCAAAGCGGTGTAGCCCTTGCTGTCGCGAGTATCGAGGGAGTAACCGGATTCGATAAAGGTCTCGAGCATCGGCACATCGCCACGCCGGGCGGCATCGAAATAGTAATCCTGCAACTGCTCCTTGATCGCTTCAGGGCTTTGCCCGGCCTGCGCTGTAAAGGAAAGGCAACCGAGCAGCAGTAAAAGAAAGGCACGCATAAACGCTCTCCTTGGGCAGAGCGGGGCCTGAGTCAGGCCCCGCGTTGCATGGCGTCGAGATCAGTCGACCAGTTTCGCTGCCAGCGCCTTGACCCGGCTCAGGTCACCCTTGGCCACTTTGGTCACACCAGTGCCGTACTCCGGATCGGCCTTATAAAGGAAGGACAGGATGATGTGCTTGCTCTCGTCATCGGTGGTCGCCAGCGAACCGCCGAAGCTGGCGATCAGGTCCTGACGCTCCTGCTGACTGAACGAGCGATACAGATCACCGGCCTGTTTGAAGTTCTGCTCACGCTGAATCTTCGCCTGCTGGGTGCTGCCCGACAGTGCCAGCTGGCTGTAACGCGCGCTTTGCGGCTCGTCACGCGGTTGCAGGCGGCTCGGCTGATAGTTCACGCCTGACGCCGTGGCACCGAAGTTCATCGCACCGTCCTGATTGCCATTATTGATGGCAACTTTTGGCGCATTGATCGGCAGTTGCAGGGCATTGGCACCCAAGCGGTACATCTGCGTATCGGCATAAGAAAACACTCGACCTTGCAACAGACGATCTTCCGAAGGCTCGATTCCCGGAACAACATTGGCCGGGGCCATCGCAACTTGTTCGGTTTCCTGGAACACATTGGCTGGATTACGGTTCAACACCATTTGTCCAACTTTTCGCTCAGGAACATTCGGCCAGATCTTGGTGGCGTCCAATGGATCGAAATCAAACTTGGACAAATCTTGCGGATTTAGTACTTGGATGTACAAGTCCCATTTCGGGAAATCACCCTTATTGATATGACTGACGAGATCATTAGTCATATGACTGTAATCCTTGCCCTGAACTTTTTCGACTTGTTCAGGTGTCAGGTTTTTGATGCCCTGCAAACTCTTCCAGTGAAACTTCACATAGTGCACTTCACCTTTGGCGTTAACCAACTTGTAGGCATGCACACCATTACCATCCATCTCCCGATAACTGGCCGGCGTTCCCGAGTTCGAGTAGAGCTCGGTCAGTGTGCGAGTGGCTTCCGGTACGTGAGAGAAGAAGTCGAAACGACGCGAGTCATCGTCAAGGTTGGTGCGTGGATCGGGTTTGAACGCATGGACCATGTCCGGAAACTTGATCGCGTCGCGAATGAAAAAGGTCGGGAAGTTGTTGCCGACCAGGTCCCAGTTGCCATCAGCGGTATAGAACTTGGTGGCAAAACCCCGTGGATCGCGCAGGGTTTCAGGGGAGTGGTTACCGTGTACCACCGCGGAGAAGCGCACGAACACTGGCGTCACCTGACCGGCAGCGAATACCTTGGCCTTACTCAGGTCGCTGAGGTCGTTGGTCACGGTGAACGTGCCATGGGCACCGGTACCGCGGGCATGCACCACGCGCTCGGGAATGCGTTCACGGTCGAAACGCTGGAGTTTCTGGATCAGTTGCACGTCTTGCAGCAGCACCGGGCCGTTGGCGCCGGCGGTTTGCGAGTTCTGATTGTCGCCCACCGCTGCACCGTTATCCCGGGTCAGGGGCGCGGCGTGCACGGAGAAGGTCAACAGGCTGGCGGTGAGTACGCCGAGCGTACTGCGATGGGGAAAAGCCCCCAGTCCAAGAGTGGAATTCATATCAGGTTCCTCTGGTTCTTTTGGGCGCATCCAGGTGCGCCAACCAGAGGCTAGAGGGCTAAGTCCGCGAACATAAATAGAAAGTTCGTAACCCGACGATTGAAAATTTTGGCTTCCCGATCAGCGTGTTACGGCGTATTTCGCGCGCGATTAGTGGCACTTTGCAAACTAAACGCGGATTTATCGGTCGATAAAAACGGGCATTGTAAGAAGGTGTTTCGCGCAAGACGCGTTTGCTGATTTACACTGCGTACACCAACCTCATCTGTAACAAGGAAATAACCTATGGGCGTGCTAAGTGAGTTCAAGGCCTTCGCGGTCAAAGGCAATGTGGTCGACATGGCCGTCGGTATCATCATCGGTGCCGCCTTCGGCAAAATTGTTTCGTCGTTTGTCGGCGATGTGATCATGCCGCCAATCGGCCTGTTGATCGGAGGGGTGGACTTCAGTGATCTGGCCATCACGCTAAAAGCCGCCGAGGGCAACGCCCCTGCCGTGGTACTGGCTTACGGTAAATTCATCCAGAGCGTTCTGGATTTCATGATCGTTGCTTTCGCGATTTTCATGGGTGTCAAAGCCATCAACCGCCTGAAACGCGAAGAAGCCGTGGCCCCTTCCCTGCCACCGGTTCCGACCAAGGAAGAAGAGTTGCTCGGCGAGATCCGCGATCTGCTCAAGGCCCAGAACAACCAGCCTTGACTGCTTCATGACTGAAAACGGCGCCTGACGGCGCCGTTTTTTTACCAGTAGTTTTCCACCGCCACCTGCCCCGGCCGCCGCGTCAGACTCAGGCTCATATGGCGTTGCTTGAGCAGTGCCCGGGTGTCATCAATCATCTGCGGATTGCCGCACAGCATGACGCGCGAGTGCTCGGGGGTCAGTTCAACGCCAGCTTCACGTTCCAACTCGCCGTTTTCAATCAGCGTGGTGATGCGACCGTGCAAGGCGCCCGGCAATTGTTCGCGGGTAACCGTGGGGATAAACCGCAGTTTATGCGCATGTTCAGCCAGGTAATCACGCCTGGACAGTTCTGCAATCAAAGGCTGATAGGCCAGTTCCCGCGCTTCACGCACGCTGTACACCAGAATGATCCGCTCAAAACGCTCCCACACTTCGAAGTCCTGCAGAATCGACAGAAACGGCGCAACCCCGGTCCCGGTGGATAACAGCCACAAATCCCGGCCGTCGACAAACCGATCCAGCGTCAGGTAACCAAAGGCCTGGCGCTCCACCAGCAGGGTATCGCCGACCTGTAACCGGCTCAGTTCACTGGTGAATTCGCCACCCGGCACCACGATGGAGAAGAACTCGAGAAACTCATCGAAGGGTGAAGAGACCATCGAGTAGGCACGCCAGACCGTGCTGCCATCAGCCTTGGTCACCCCCAGGCGCGCGAATTGTCCTGCGCGAAACCTGAAACCCGTATCGCGCGTGGTGCGCAGGGTAAACAGGCTGGGGGTCAAGGGCTGCACGTCGAGCAAGGTCTGGGCAGTAAATTTCTCTGCGCTGACTGTCATGGGGGCACTCCACAGATAAGACCCTGCCAGTCTCGCGCAAACCCGGCGCATAAACACCACTGTTTTTGTAGTGTTTTACCATTCAGGCAGCGCAAAAAAATGAGAAATAAATGCAAATGCCGTTAATACAGCGTTTTTCAAAGCCCCATTGAATGACAGGTTAAATACAACGCTTTACTGATGACTAATAACCTTTCCAGCAACTAACCGTCCCCTCCAAGAGCAAAAAAATTCAACGTTATCTGTAAGACCTGTCCTACACTCGGTTGCGTGCAGGATCCCATTGGATCCAGACAAGCACCCTACGGACGACTCATGGAGAGTGAGTGATGGAAATGTGGAAGGAGTCGCAACTAAAGCAACTGACTTTCGCAAGAGAAATAGAGACCGCTTATCCGATCTTGCTGCGATTCGCTCAAAATATCGGCTTCAATTTTTGTGCCATCTCAATGACATCAAACAATCGGAACGCTGACTTCAAAACCTTGCAAATCAATAACTACCCGAAGGAGTGGAATCAACTTTATGAAAGACAAAACTACCAAAAAGTCGATCCGGTAATAGCACACTGCAGTCATTCAATGCTGCCGATTGTCTGGACCGAAGACGTGTTTTCGCGAACCTTGTCGCTGTGGGACGCGCAACAGAAACATGGATTGCGACACGGTTGGTCACAGTCGTTCCACCATGAAGAGAGCGGGCTGTGCAGCACCCTGAGCCTTGCGAGGAAAAACGGTCCATTAAGTCCGCTCGAGTTGTACGAGCATTTTGGCTATATGTTTTACGCGACCAGCCACCTCAGTGACCTGTTCGCCAAAACCTTGCCCAAACCGGCCAAAAAGCCCGCGCCCCCGCGCCTTTCACCGCGAGAACTGGAAGTGCTCAAGCTCTCGGCGCTCGGCAAGACGGCCTATGAGATTGCCAGGATCCTCTGCCTGAGCGAGCGGACCGTGAATTACCACGTGCAAAACGTGATTCTCAAACTGAACGTCTGCAACAAGATTTCTGCGGTCATTGCCGCCAAGAGTTGCGGCCTTCTCGACATGCCTGCCCGCTAAAAGCTGCGAGTATTTCAACGGAAAAAAACGTACCATTTGCGACCTTCCTGAGTGATGACGTGAACCTTGACGTTGTATTTCACTCGGACGGTTCCGCTGCGCGACACCCTGGGCTGCGGGCCACCCGTTGATTAACCAGAGTTCCCGTACCATGCCCTTGCTCGAAACGCCCTTTGCCCAACTCGACCTGATCCGCCAGCCCGAGCAGCAGAATGAACCTCTGCAAGCGTTCGATGCAGCCGACGAATACCTGCTCAATCACCTGGCTGCGCAGCAACCGACGGCAGACACCCGGGTACTGGTACTTAACGACAGCTTCGGGGCTTTGGCGGCGAGTCTGGCGGGCAAGGTTCAGGTCAGCAGCAGTGGCGACTCGTTTCTGGCATTCCAGGGACTGGAAAAGAACCTGGTGCGCAACGGCCTGCCATTCGATGCAGTGCGCGGCATTGCGGCGAGTGAGCCGTTGGTCGGGCCGTTCGACAAGGTGCTGATCCGCGTCCCCAAGACACTCGCGCTGCTGGAAGAACAACTGATCCGCCTGCAAGGGCAACTGGCACCCGGCGCTGAAGTGGTAGCTGCGGCCATGGTCAAGCACCTGCCGCGCGCTGCCGGCGATCTGCTGGAGCGTTACATTGGCCCGGTACAGGCATCACTGGCGGTGAAGAAAGCTCGCCTGTTGATCGCAACGCCTGAGGCCAAAGCCCCGGCGACCTCGCCCTACCCTTCGCGTTATCAGCTCGACGAGCCGGCCATCGAATTGCTCAACCACGCCAACGTGTTCTGCCGCGAGGGCCTGGACATCGGCACCCGGGCCTTTCTCCCGCATCTGCCCAGGAACCTCGGCAGCGCCCGGGTCGCCGACCTTGGTTGCGGTAACGGCGTACTGGCCATCGTCAGCGCCCTGCACAACCCTGACGCGCACTACACGCTGGTCGACGAATCGTTCATGGCCGTGCAATCGGCCGCCGAGAACTGGCGCGCCGCGCTGGGCGAGCGTGAAGTGCTCGTGCGCGCCGGCGATGGTCTGGCCGGACAGGAGCCGCAATCGCTAGACGTGGTGCTGTGCAATCCACCATTCCATCAACAACAGGTGGTCGGCGATTTCCTCGCCTGGCGCATGTTCCAGCAGGCCCGCGAGGCGCTGGTGGTCGGCGGTGCGTTGTACATCGTCGGCAACCGGCACCTGGGCTATCACAGCAAGCTGGCGCGGCTGTTCCGCGGCGTCGAGCAAGTGGCGGCCACACCGAAATTCGTGATTCTCAAAGCCCGCAAGTAAAGCATCAGGCAAAAAAAACCCTCCGCGGTACAGAGGGTCATAAAACCGTGCCAAGGGCAACGGGACGGGATGTTTCAGTGCGTGGTCAGGCCGGCCGCGTTCATGAACAGGCGCATCAGGCTGGCGGCAATGAACAGCGCGCCGACGCTACCGATCCAGATCAGGGCCAACCAGCCGAGCCGCTGCCACAGCGGCTTTTTTTCGGCTTCTTCAATTTCGCGCAGGGAATGTTTGCCGTTCATTGCATCGTTCCTCTTAGGCGGTGACGTCGCTGAGGACGCCACCGCGAACAGGTTTGCTCCCTCAGGGTGAGCAGAGCCGCAGATCAGTGGTAACCGTCTTCATGGGTGACCTTGCCGCGGAACACGTAGTAGCTCCAGAAGGTGTAACCCAGGATGAACGGGATGATGAACAGCGTACCGACCAGCATGAAGCCCTGGCTCTGCGGCGGTGCGGCGGCGTCCCAGATCGAGATCGACGGCGGCACGATATTCGGCCACAGGCTGATGCCCAGACCGCTGTAGCCGAGGAAAATCAGCACCAGGGTCAGCAAAAACGGCATGTAGTTGGCGTTGCGCGCCACCGCGCGGATCAGCCCGTACAGTGTCACCAGCACCAGAATCGGCACCGGCATGAACCAGAACAGATTCGGCATGCTGAACCAGCGTGTCGCGATCTCGGGGTGAGACAGCGGCGTCCACAGACTGACGATGCCAATCACTGCCAGCAGCACAAACGCCAGCGGCCGCGCCAGGTTGTGCATCTGTTCCTGCAACTTGCCTTCGGTCTTCATGATCAGCCAGGTGCAGCCGAGCAAGGCATAGGCCACCACCAGCGCGGCACCGCAGAACAGGGTGAACGGTGTCAGCCAGTCCAGTGAACCGCCGGCGTATTGCCGATTGACCACTGGCAAACCGTCGATGAAGGCCCCGAGTGCCACGCCCTGGAAGAACGTCGCCGCCACCGAGCCGCCGATGAACGCCTTGTCCCACAGGTGACGCTTGTCGTCCTTGGCCTTGAAGCGGAACTCGAACGCCACCCCGCGGAAAATCAGGCCGATCAGCATGAAGATCAAAGGCAGGTACAGCGCCGACAGCACCACCGAATAGGCCAGCGGGAACGCGCCGAACAACGCCGCGCCGCCCAGTACCAGCCAGGTTTCATTGCCGTCCCATACCGGGGCGACGGTGTTCATCATCACATCACGGTCGGTCTTGCCGGGAATGAACGGGAAGAGAATCCCGATCCCCAGGTCGAAGCCGTCCATGACCACGTACATCATGATGCCGAAGATGATAATCACGGCCCAGATCAGCGGAAGATCAATACCCATGATTCAAATCTCCTTGGTCAGGCGAACGTCGTCGCTGTGATCGGCATCGGCCGAATCGTCGGCAGCGGACAACGGACGGGCCGGTGTGCGTTTCTTGCCTGGACCGCCGTCTGGCGTTTCTGTGCCCTCGCTGATCTTCGGCCCTTTACGCACCAGGCGCATCATGTAACCAAGGCCCGCACCGAACAGCGCGAAATACACCACGACGAACATGATCAGGGTGATGCTCATCTGCATGAAGCTGTGATTGGACGAAGCGTCCGCCGTGCGCATCAGCCCGTAGACCACCCACGGCTGCCGACCGATTTCAGTGGTGAACCAGCCAGCGAGGATCGCGATCAGGCCGGACGGCCCCATCCACAACGCCAGATACAGGAACGGCCGCGAGGTGTAGAGCGAATCGCGCTTGCGCAGCCACAGGCTCCACAGACCGGTGAAGATCATCAGGAAGCCGAGACCGACCATGATCCGGAACGACCAGAACACGATGGTCGAGTTCGGCCGGTCTTCAGGCGGGAACTCCTTGAGCGCCGGCACTTGCTTGTCCAGCGAGTGGGTCAGGATCAGGCTGCCGAGGTACGGGATCTCCACGGCGAACTTGGTTTTCTCTTCCTTCATGTCCGGCCAGCCGAACAGGATCAACGGCGTCGCTTCGTTGCCTTTGTTTTCCCAGTGACCTTCGATCGCAGCGATTTTCGCTGGCTGGTGCTCAAGCGTATTGAGGCCATGGAAGTCGCCAATGACCGCCTGGATCGGCGCCACGATCAGCGCCATCCACATCGCCATCGACAACATGGTGCGAATCGCCGGGTTGTCCCTGCCGCGCAGCAGGTGCCAGGCCGCCGACGAACCGACGAAGAAGGCCGTGGCGACGAACGCAGCGGTCGCCATGTGCATCAGGCGATACGGGAACGACGGGTTGAAGATGATCGCCAGCCAGTCGGTCGGGATCACTTGACCGTTGACGATCTCGAAGCCTTGCGGCGTCTGCATCCAGCTGTTTGAAGCGAGAATCCAGAATGTCGAGATCAGCGTGCCGATCGCCACCATCACCGTAGAGAAGAAGTGCAGTTTGCGTCCGACCTTGTTCCAGCCGAACAGCATCACTCCGAGGAAACCGGCTTCGAGGAAGAATGCCGTGAGCACCTCGTAGGTCAGCAACGGCCCGGTGACGGAACCGGCGAAGTCCGAGAAACGGCTCCAGTTGGTGCCGAACTGGTAGGCCATGACCAGGCCGGAGACCACACCCATGCCGAAGTTGACGGCAAAGATCTTCGACCAGAAGTGGTAAAGATCCCGGTAAGTGTCGTTATGGGTTTTCAACCACAACCCTTCAAGCACCGCCAGGTAACTCGCCAGACCAATGGTGATGGCCGGGAACAGGATGTGGAACGAGATGGTGAACGCGAACTGAATTCGGGCGAGATCGAGTGCCTCTAAACCGAACATAAGTCTTCCTCTGTCAGGTAATACCGGCATCGGGGCTTGTGGCCCCTGCCTACTGCCCCCACGGATATGGAGTGCGGCGAATTCTGATTCGTTCTTTTTTAACAGCCATCGCAACGCAGGGAGTCTGGCCAACGGGCCACCAGAGCATGGCCCGGGAGGGTCTTGATCTGGATCAAGCAACGTTAAAAGAGTAGTCCCATTTCCGACGAAGAACGGCGTGGTCGTTTGCCGCGTGACAAGTTGCCTCATTGCCTGGGCAATGCTCTGAAACACGCTCCCCGCGCTGCACGTCCTGTTGTGAGGGGATTCATCCCCGATGGGCGGCGAAGCAGCCCCATATGTTTCGTAGCGTCGTCAATTTTTTACGACTGCTGCGCAGCCGATCGGGGATAAATCCCCTCACCACATTGGGATGAGGTGTGCCGGGGAGCGATAGATGTCTGGCTAACTAAATTTTCTGTCATAGCAACTTCCTGTTACAGACTGGTGATAATCTCGCCGTTCCCCTTCGAGCCAGACCTGCCTTCAGATGCCCAGCCAAGAGCCCCTGCTGTTACGTCACCATCGTCCGTTTCTCGCGTTCTGGTTCGCCCGGATCTTCACCGCCAGCGGCTTTCAGATGCTCACGGTGGCGATCGGCTGGAATCTGTACCAGTTGACCGGCAACGTGCTCGATCTGGGCCTGGTCGGGCTGGTCGAGTTCGCGCCACGGGTGCTGTTCATGCTGCACACCGGGCATGTCGCCGACCGTTATGACCGGCGCCGTGTCGCCGCGATCTGTCAGTCGTTGCAGGCGTTGATCGCCCTGGCGCTGGCCATCGGCAGTGCGACCGACCACGTCACCCGGGAAATGATCTTTATCCTCGCCTTCCTGCTCGGCGCGGCGCGCTCCTTCGAAATGCCAACGACCCAGGCGCTGCTGCCGAGCATCGTGCCCAGCGCCCTGTTTCCACGGGCGGTCGCTGCAGCGCAATCGGCTCAACAGTCAGCCACCATTGTCGCCCCGGCCCTCGGTGGCTTGCTTTACGCGTTCGGCAGCGTCTGGGTCTATGGCCCGACGGTCCTGCTCTACGTCATCGCCTGCACCTTGATGCTCAACCTGCCCGCCCGACAAACGCCGCTGAACAAAGGCAAAGCCACGCTGGACTCGTTGCTGGCAGGCATCCGCTTCATTCGCAGCCGGCCGGACATTCTCGGAGCGATCTCGCTGGATCTGTTCGCGGTGTTGCTCGGTGGCGCCACCGCGTTGCTGCCGGTGTTCGCCAAGGACATCCTGCTCACCGGGCCGTGGGGCCTGGGCCTACTGCGTTCGGCACCGGCGGTCGGCGCACTGGGGATGTCGCTGTTCCTCGCGCGATTTGCCGTCGAGCGCAATGTTGGCCGGGTGATGTTCACGGCGGTCGGCGTATTCGGCGTGGCAACCATCGCCTTCGGCCTGTCGACCTCGTTCTGGTTCTCGCTGGCGGTGCTGGTGGTGCTCGGCGCGGCGGACATGATCAGCATGGTGATCCGCGCGTCCTTCGTGCAACTGGAAACCCCGGACGAAATGCGTGGCCGGGTCAGCGCGGTGAACGGCCTGTTCATCGGCGCCTCGAACCAGTTGGGCG
This sequence comes from Pseudomonas sp. Irchel s3a10, assembly GCF_900187525.1. Lineage (NCBI taxonomy): Bacteria > Pseudomonadati > Pseudomonadota > Gammaproteobacteria > Pseudomonadales > Pseudomonadaceae > Pseudomonas > Pseudomonas sp. Irchel s3a10. The sequence goes on along the minus strand of NZ_FYDR01000007.1, from coordinate 179,747 downwards.
AATTCGAATCCGGCCTCACCGCGCACTGGTTCGGCACCGTCCCGGCGGTGGTGATGGGCGGAATCGGCACGCTGGTGGTCACCGGGACCTGGATCAAACTGTTCCCGACCCTGGCCAACCGCGACCGGATGCATGTGCCGGTGGAAGAGGCGAAGGTCTAGGTCACATCAGTGAAATCAACAGGCCAGGCACAAATTGATTGAAAAGGTGCGGTACATAGATACCGCACAGAGTGTAACGTATCGCCTTACACTCGCCGCCATGATCAAATCCTTTCAGCACAAAGGCCTTCGTGGCTTCTATGAAACAGGTTCGACCCGCGGAATTCGCGCCGATCACGCAAAACGTCTGGCGCGTATGCTGCAGTTCATGGATCGCGCAGCACTTCCCGCAGATCTTGATCTGCCGGGTTGGCGCCTGCATCCACTGAAGGGTGAACTGTCCGAATATTGGTCGCTCAGTGTTTCAGGCAACTGGCGGGTTATCTTTCGTTTTGTCGGTTCGGACATCGAATTGGTCGATTATCTGGACTACCACTGACAGGAGGCAGGCTCATGACCATGCACAACCCGCCGCACCCCGGTGAAACCCTGCTCACGGATGTCTTGCCAGAGTTAGGCATCAGTGTGAGTGAATTGGCCAGACATCTGGGCTTCGCCCGCCCTCACCTTTCCCGCGTATTGCACGGCCATGCACCGATCAGCCCGGATCTGGCAGTACGGCTGGAGCGAGCAGGCATTGGCAAGGCGCGTGTGTGGCTAGGCGTTCAAACCGATTACGATCTGTGGCAAGCAGAGCATCGGGAGCAACCAGCCATTACGCCTATCGCTGCCCACGCCTGAAGCCATCACACCAACATCTCCCCCGCCACTTTCGCCCGCAACGCCTTGCCACCAAGCTGCTCCACCAGCGTCAGGGCAAACGCCAGTGCGCCACCGGAGCCTTGGGCGGTGATGCAGTTGCCGTCGACCACCACCGGTTGATCAACAAACGTACAGCCTGACAGTTGATGGCTGGCACTCGGCAGGCAGGTCATGCGCCGTTGGCGTAATACGCCGGAGGCTTGCAGGGCGATGGCTGGGGCTTCGGCGATGGCGGCGAACAGGCGACCGGCGCTGGCCTGGTCCTTGAGCAATTGTTGCAACGGCTGATGCGCCGCGAGGTGCTGGGCGCCGATGGCACCACCGGGCAGGACAATCAGATCGAAGGTCTGCGCCAGCACATCAATCAACATGCCGTCCGCCGTCAGGCGTGTGCCGCGGGCGCAGGTCAGCATGCGCCGGCCTTCGATGCTGGCCGCCACGACTTCGACGCCGGCGCGGCGCAGCACATCGACCAGGGTCACGCTTTGCAGATCATCGATGCCCTCGGCGAGGGTAATCAGGGCTCTAAAGGTCATGGGCGCCATCCGCTAAGTGATCTTTCAAGCGTAGTCAGCTTTGCCCTGCCCCGTTCGGTGACAGCCGTTACTTGATGTAAAGCTGGGTCGACATCGTGTTGCGTGGCGCGTTGATCGAGGTGTTACTGAAGGTGAAGGTGCCTTCCTGCTTGCCCGCCAGATCGAAGGTATACAGCGAGCCGACGGTGTTGCTGCCGGGCTTGCACTCAGTCAGATTGCCGTTATCAAAAGCGCACACCGGCGCCCGGGTGCCGTTGACTTCAAAGCCGTCCAGCGTGGCGTGCGGCTGGTTCTGCCCATAGCCGACTTCCAGTACGTACACCTTGATGCTAGGCCCGGCGTGATTGCATTGAGTCTGGGTCTGTCCGTCACCGATGTCTTCCAGCCCGCAGGCGGGCGACTGAACCTTGATCACTTTCACCTGCGTCAACGGTGGTGCGGAGGCTGCCAGCGCCGCCGTCGACCCGGCCATCAGCCCTGCCATTCCCCAGAAAGCCTTCATCCAGCGCTTGCCCATGTGATCGCGTTTCCCCGAAAAATTCAGCGCGCAGTATGGCGCAGTTGGCCTTGTGGCAAAACTTCGACGACGTTCGGCACCAACAACCGCCATATTCCTCACGCTGCTGGTATGATGCGCGGCTTTTTCCGGCCCACCACAAATTCCCAGGCGCTTGCGACGGTCTGTGCTTTGCTGTTGAGGTCGATACATTCACGGCGCCGCGCGCGCCACGGGGAGCAGACATGCTGGAAAGGCTGTTTCAACTCAAGGCACACAACACCAACGTGCGTACCGAGATTCTGGCGGGCGTCACGACCTTCCTGGCCATGGCCTACATTCTGTTCGTCAACCCGAGCATTCTCGGCGAGACCGGCATGGACAAGGGCGCGGTGTTCGTCGCCACCTGTCTGGCAGCCGCCATCGGCTCGACCATCATGGGCCTGATCGCCAACTACCCGATTGCCCTCGCCCCGGGCATGGGCCTGAACGCCTTCTTCACTTACACCGTGGTCTTGCACATGGGCCACACCTGGCAAGTGGCGCTGGGCGCGGTGTTCATCTCGGCGGTGTGCTTCTTCCTGCTGTCGATCTTCCGCATCCGCGAATGGATCATCAACAGCATCCCGCTGCCGCTGCGCTCGGCGATTGCCGCCGGTATCGGCCTGTTCCTGGCGCTGATCGCCCTGCACAACGCGGGCATCGTGGTCAGCAACCCGGCGACCATGGTCGGCCTCGGTGACCTGAAAGCCCCGGCGCCGATTCTCGCCACCCTCGGCTTCGCCCTGATCGTCGCCCTCGAAGCGCTGAAAGTGCGCGGCGCAGTGCTGATCGGCATTCTGGCAGTGACCATCATTTCCATCGCCATGGGCTTCACCCCGTTCGGCGGCGTGACCTCGATGCCACCGTCGCTGGCCCCGACCTTCATGCAACTGGACATCAAGGGCGCGCTGGACATCGGTCTGGTCAGCGTGATCTTCGCCTTCCTGTTCGTCGACTTGTTCGACAACTCCGGCACCCTGATCGGCGTCGCCAAGCGCGCCGGCCTGATGGGCAAGGACGGCCACATGCCGAAAATGGGTCGGGCACTGATCGCCGACAGCACCGCGGCGATGGCCGGCTCGCTGCTGGGTACTTCGACCACCACCAGCTACATCGAATCCGCGGCCGGCGTGAGCGCTGGCGGCCGTACCGGTCTGACGGCGATCGTCGTGGCGATCCTGTTCCTGCTGGCGCTGTTCTTCTCGCCACTGGCGGCCAGCGTCCCGGCGTTCGCCACCGCTCCGGCGCTGCTGTTCGTCGCCGTGCTGATGACGTCGGGCCTGGCGGAAATAGACTGGGAAGACATCACCGTTGCCGCACCGGTCGTGGTCACCGCGCTGGCGATGCCGTTCACTTACTCGATCGCCAACGGCATCGCTTTCGGTTTCATCTCCTGGACCGTGATCAAGCTGCTGTCGGGCCGCGCCCGTGAGCTGAACCCGGCGCTGGTGATCCTGTCGATTCTGTTCGTGATCAAGTTGGGTTGGTTCAACGCATGACTTTTGATTCCCAGGCCTACGCCACTCAGCTCGAAGACAAGGTCACGCGTTTGCGTGACCTGCTGGCCCCGTTCGATGCACCAGAGCCGACCGTGTTCGACTCGCCGCTGCAGAACTTCCGCCTGCGCGCGGAATTTCGCCTGTGGCGCGAGGCCGGTGAGCGGCACTACGCGATGTTCTCCCAGGACGACAAACGCACGCCGATCCTGATCGAAGAGTTTCCGATTGCCAGCCTGCGCATCAACCAGTTGATGCCGCAGCTCAAGGCGGCATGGCAGGCCAGCTCGGCGCTGAGCCACAAGCTGTTCCAGGTGGAATTTCTCACCACCCTGGCCGGCGATGCGATGATCACCCTGTGCTATCACCGTCCGCTGGACGAGCACTGGCATGCGGCCGCGTCGAAGTTGGCGGCTGATCTCAACGTCAGCGTCATCGGACGTTCCAAGGGCAAGCGCGAAGTCATCGGCCACGATTACGTGGTGGAGAAACTCGACGTCGGCGGTCGCACCTTCAGCTACCGTCAGCCGGAAGGCGCGTTCACCCAGCCCAACGGCACGGTGAACCAGAAAATGCTCAACTGGGCATATGAAGCATTGGGTGATCGCACTGACGACCTGCTGGAGCTGTACTGCGGCAACGGCAACTTCACCCTGCCGCTCGCCACCCGCGTGCGCAAAGTGCTGGCCACCGAGATCAGCAAGACCTCGGTCAACGCCGCACTGAGCAACCTCAGCGAAAACGCTGTGGATAACGTCACGCTGGTGCGTCTGTCCGCCGAAGAGCTGACCGAAGCGCTTAACGAAGTGCGCCCGTTCCGTCGCCTGCAAGGCATCGACCTGAAGAGCTACGAGTTCGGTAGCGTATTCGTCGACCCGCCGCGCGCCGGCATGGACCCGGACACCTGCGAGCTGACGCGGCGCTTCGACAATATCCTGTACATCTCCTGCAACCCGGAAACCCTCGCGGCCAACATCGCCCAACTGCACGACACGCACCGCATCACCCGCTGCGCGATGTTCGACCAGTTCCCGTGGACGCATCACATGGAGTCCGGGGTGTTGCTGACCCGGCGTTGATGGCGAATGCCGAATACAAAAAAGCCGTCGTTGATGACGGCTTTTTTGTTCCTGCTTACTGTGCGGTGTCGGTTTTACGTGGACGCCCGCCCTTCTTGCCATTCGCTCGTGCGGCTTCGGATTTTGCCGCACTGCTTTGACGACCGTTGCGCGACGCAACCACCGAGGCCGCCATCCTCATGAGAGACGGGCTCGCCGAAATCATTCCGGAGATGGAAACGTCGAGGTCTTTGCCCTTGTGGCAAAGCGCGGTGCCTGCAAAACCGACTGTCAGGTTCGCATAATCGTCTGAATCAAACCCGTCGAACTCCGAGTACTGGCTCACCGGTAGCAACACACCGCTGCCGTCTTCAAAACGAATGACCAGAGACGGGCTTTCAAAGGTCACAGAAACAGCCTGCAAGCTGCTAGCTTGGCGCGCTTCGCCACGTTTTATCGCGGCATCGAGCATTTCTTCCGTCAGTGGACGATGTACGGACGGCTTTGCCTTGATGACTTTCATAAATCGATTTCAACTCCTTCCAGTTTGCCGAGTAATGTCAGAAGGGTTTTGTCTGCTTCTGGCTCATAGCGCGCCGAACTGATCCTGTATGTCGTAGCAGTAACCGTTTTCATAACAGGTACTTCATTGGACTCGCAGTCCCACACCTGATTGTCGAGACAGACTGTTTGCAAACCTGACCACCAGACCCCTCGTGCGCGACGCAAATGAGCAGGTTGCCCCAGTGATCGACACAATCCTTCCAGCACCGCCAGCGGCGGTCGGCGAGAAAGCGGCACGACGTCCCACAGATCAATGTCGTTGTGCCAGAAGCTGAACTGGAATCGGGCATTCCAGGCGCCCGCGTCAACATGTGCGTGGGGTGGGCAATGCTCATCTCGCAACATGATGCTTATCGACAATCCCTTGTATTTACATACTTTCATGCTAACCCATCCGTTAGGTTCATAAGTTTCAGGATTCGATTTTCCTTTCAAATCCGACCGCCGGTGCTGCACAGCACCCGATGGTTTTCACCAACTTTGAGGCTAGCGTCGGCATGGGTGAGGAGGCGTTGAATCTTCGAGAAAAAACGTAAGCAAAGCTGTCGATACAATTCGAATAAATCTGAAATGAAAATGGCTTGTGTGCGATCACCGAACATAAAAGCCAAAGGTCCAGACAGTTCAATTGACCATGGTAACCATCTGGTACATTTTACCTCCACAGGCTGAAACCCTCGGCCCAAGCCAAAAACAATAAGTGGAGTTTGCCCCCATGCCCCCTATCGTTCTGGTGCTCAACGGCCCGAACCTGAACCTGCTCGGCACCCGTGAACCGGCAACCTACGGTCACGAAACCTTGGCTGATATTTCTGCTCTGTGCGGCCGCGCCGCCGAAGAATTCGGCCTGGCCGTGGAGTTTCGCCAGACCAATCACGAAGGCGAATTGCTCGACTGGATTCACGCGGCACGCGGTCGTTGCGCCGGGATCGTGATCAACCCGGCGGCGTGGACGCACACCTCGGTGGCGATCCGCGACGCGCTGGTGGCCAGTGAATTGCCGGTGATCGAAGTGCACCTGTCCAACGTGCATGCGCGTGAGCCGTTCCGCCATCACTCGTTCGTCTCGGCCATCGCCACGGCAGTGATGTGCGGCTTCGGCAGTCATGGCTATCGCCTGGCCCTGGAACATTTCAGTCAGCGACTGAAGGGGCGCGCAGCATGACCCGTAAACCGGTAATACTGGCTGGCCTGATCGGCGCCGGCATTCAGGCCTCGCGCACGCCGGCACTGCATGAACACGAAGGCGATGCCCAAGGCCTGCGTTACCTGTATCGGCTGATCGACCTCGATCAGTTGCATCTGGACAGCAACGCCCTGCCCGACTTGCTGCAGGCGGCCGAGCGGATGAACTACACCGGCCTGAACATCACTTTCCCGTGCAAGCAGGCTATCATCCCGCTGCTCGATGAGCTGTCGCCGGAAGCCCGAGGCATCGGCGCGGTCAACACCGTGGTGCTCAAGGACGGCAAGCGCGTCGGCCACAACACCGATTGCCTGGGTTTTGCCGAAGGTTTTCGTCGCGGCTTGCAGGATGTCGCCCGTGAGCGAGTAGTCCAAATGGGGGCCGGCGGTGCGGGAGCGGCAGTGGCCCACGCGTTGTTGAGCGAAGGCGTACAGCAGCTGAGTATTTTCGATGTCGACCGCGAGCGCGCCGAGAGTCTGGCGAACAACCTCAACCAGCATTTCGGCTCAGGCCGAGCGGTCGCCGGGCGCGATCTGCCGGGCTCGCTGAACCAGGCCGATGGTCTGGTGAACACCACGCCGATGGGCATGGCCAAACTGCCGGGCATGCCGGTGCCAGTGGAACTGCTGCGCAAGGAATTGTGGGTCGCAGAGATCGTTTACTTCCCGCTGGAAACCGAACTGCTGCGCAACGCCCGCGCCCTCGGTTGCCGCACGCTGGACGGCGGCAACATGGCAGTGTTTCAAGCGGTGAAGGCGTTTGAATTGTTCAGCGGCGTGGTGCCGGATGCGCAGCGCATGCTCGCGCATTTTCAAAGCATGAATGGCTGAAGCTCAAAAGGAACCTGTGGGAGCGGGCTTGCTCGCGAAAGCGCTGTCAGGCGCCAGATGTATAGGCTGACACGCCGCCTTCGCGAGCAAGCCCGCTCCCACAATGGGTAGGTGTCACGGCTGCAAGTAGCGCAACACCGATTCGCAGATCATCTCGCGATGACGCTGCTTGATGCTTTCATCCGGCAGGTCGATCTGAAAAATCTCACCGAACGTATGGCGATTCGAGACGCGGTAGAAACAGAACGAGCTGATCAGCAAGTGCACATCCAGCGCGTCCAGCCCGGCGCGGAACACACCCTCCTCGGCACCGCGACGCAAAATCTCGCCCAGTGAATCGAGGATCGTATTGTTCATCGCCTTGATCGTGTCCGAACGCTTCACGAACTCGGCGTTGTGGATATTTTCGATACAGACAATGCGCACGAAATCGACGTTGCGGTCGTGGTGATCAAAGGTGAACTCCACCAGTCGACGGATCGCCACCATCGGCGGCAGCTCGGCAAGGTGCAGGCGGTTTTCGGTGGTGCGGATGTCGCCGTAAAGCTTCTCCAGCACTTCGACGTACAGCTGTTCCTTACTGCCGAAGTAGTAATAGATCATGCGTTTGGAGGTATGGATACGCTCGGCGATCGCATCGACGCGAGCACCCGACAAACCCTGCTGGACGAACTCGACGATCGCCTCCTGCAGGATATTCTCGCGGGTCTTTTCCGGGTTGTTCTTGCGACTCTTGCGCGGCTCGATGCCAGATGCGACGGGAGCGGCGGGGAGTTCTGAAGTCATTGTCATTGCGGGCTCACGGCCATCACTGCACAGGTTGGCGATTATGGGCCGCGCTGCACAGTGAAGGAAGCCACGCGGCTCGTGTTTAATCCCGCGTTTACGAAATTCCTACAACTTGGCCTGACGCACGGCACCGCTGCGTGATTTGGCCATCGCCGCCAGACGTACCGCGACGTTCGCTGCACCATAACCGGCATAGCCGTTTTTACGCTGGATGATCTCGAAGAAAAAGCGTCCCTCGAACGGCTCGGTGTACACGTGGAACAGCTCACCGCCCTGCGCGTCACGATCGTAGAGCACGTTGTAGTACGCCAGCTCGCTGAGGAATTCGTCATCGAAATCGAAGCGCGCAGCGAGGTCGTCGTAATAGTTGAGCGGGATATCCAGCAGCGGCACCCCAGCTTCTTTGGCGCGGCTGACTTCGGCGAAGATGTCCTCACAATCGAAGGCGATGTGATGCACACCGGAACCGCGATAACTCGACAGCGCGTGAGAAATCGCGGTGTTGCGGTTCTCCGAGATATTCAGCGGCAGGCGGATCGAACTGTCGCGACTTCTCAGCGCCCGGCTTTTCACCAGACCGTAAGGATCAGGCAACACCACTTCATCGTCGGCCTCGAAATCCAGCAGGCTCTTGTAGAACAGCACCCAACTGTCGAGGCTGTCGGCCGGCAACGCCATGGCCATGTGATCGATGCGCTTGAGGCCACCACGGGCCTGTGCGTTCGGCAGCAGATTGAAATCGGTGCCATAGACGTCCGCCGCCTCATCCACCAGATAAATCAGGCTGCCGTCCGGCGCACGCACCGCGGCCAGTTCCAGTTCGTTGGGGCCGACCAGGCCGCGATAGGGCTGGCCCTTGTAGGCAACGGCACGGGCCAGGGCGCTGGCGCTGTCCTTGACCCGCACGGCGGTGGCGCACAGCGACGGGCCGTGGGCCTCGAAAAAACTGTGGCCGAACGAATACGGTTCGGCGTTGAGGATCAGGTTGATATCGCCCTGGCGCAACAGACTCACACTCTTGGAGCGATGCTGTCCGGCCTTGACGAAACCCAAGCGTTCCAGCCAGTTGCTCAGTTTGGCGCCGAGGCTTTCGTCGACGGCGAACTCAAGAAACTCGATGCCGTTGTACTCGCTGGCCTGCGGCGTTTCGAAGAGGATGTCGCGGCTGGCCACCGGCGTTGTTTGCTGTTCCAGACGCTGACGGGTTTTCTCTTCCAGATACAGCAGCGAACGCAGACCATCGGCGGCATTCGCCCGTGGCGGCGCGGCGCGGAAACCATCGTTGAAGATCTCCAGCGACAACGGCCCGGTGTAACCGCTCTGGATGATCGGCGCGAGGAACCCCGGCAGATCGAATTCGCCCTGCCCCGGGAAACAGCGGAAATGCCGGCTCCACTCCAAGACGTCCATGGCGAGTATCGGCGCGTCGGCCATTTGCACAAAGAAGATCTTGTCGCCGGGAATGTCGGCAATCGCGCTTGGATCGCCTTTCAACGACAAGGTGTGAAAGCTGTCGAGCAGCACGCCGAGCGCCGGGTGATCGGCCTGGCGCACGATGTCCCAGACCTGTTGATAAGTATTGACGTGACGGCCCCAGGCCAGCGCTTCATAGCCGATACGCAACCCGCGAGCGCCGGCACGTTCGGCCAGCAGCCGCAGGTCATCGACGAGAATCTGCCGGTCGCCGACGCTGTCCGCCGAAGCGTTGCTGCAGACCAGCACCAGATCGGTGCCCAGCTCCTGCATCAGGTCGAACTTGCGCTCGGCCCGCTCCAGATTGCGCGCCAGCCGATCTCGGCGGCAGCCTTCAAAATCGCGGAACGGCTGGAACAGGGTGATGGCGATCCCCAGGTCAGCGCACATCTGCCTGATTTCCCGCGGACTGCCGTCGTAATACAGAAGATCGTTCTCGAAGATCTCGACGCCGTCGAACCCGGCGGCGGCAATGGCTTCAAGCTTTTCCGGCAGGGTGCCGCTCAGGGAAACGGTGGCAATGGAACGCTGCATGTTTCTACTCCCGATGGGGATCGTCTTGTCACGCGTCCCTGTAGGAGCTGCCGAAGGCTGCGATCTTTTGATCTTCACAAACAAAGATCGCAGCCTTCGGCAGCTCCTACAGAGGTACGTTTTTTATCGTGAGGAAATTATTGGCTGCATCGTCTTCAGCAGCAATTTAAAGTGTACCAGCCGGTTAGTTTTGCGTGCGATTATCGAACACTATGGCGTTTCGGCGAATTGACGATTTTTCGTCCACTGCCCACCATCGACGTCACATTGAGTCCGGAAATGAACCTTCGGTCGCAGTGCGTGCAAACAACACCACATAACAAATTCAAAAACGGGTGGAACAATGATTCCTTCACAGACTTCCCGCATGGCCCCGGCCATGAGCACTGCCACGGGTGGCATCGGCGACAAGATCCGCGGCGCCATGGCTGTCGGCAAGACCCGTTGGGGCATGCTGGCGCTGGTGTTTTTCGCCACGACCCTGAACTACATCGACCGCGCAGCCCTCGGCGTCATGCAGCCGATCCTCGCCAAGGAAATGAGCTGGACGGCGATGGATTACGCCAACATCAACTTCTGGTTTCAGGTCGGCTATGCGATCGGTTTCGTCCTGCAGGGACGCTTGATCGACCGCGTCGGCGTCAAGCGCGTGTTCTTCTGCGCAGTGCTGCTCTGGAGCCTGGCCACCGGCGCTCACGGTCTGGCGACGTCGGCCGTCGGCTTCATGGTCTGCCGGTTCATCCTCGGCCTGACCGAAGCGGCCAACTACCCGGCCTGCGTGAAAACCACGCGCCTGTGGTTCCCCGCCGGTGAACGCGCAGTGGCCACCGGCATCTTCAACGCCGGGACCAACGTCGGCGCCATGTTCACGCCGATGCTGCTGCCGCTGATTCTCCACGTGTGGGGCTGGCAGGCGGCGTTCCTGTGCATGTCCGCACTGGGCGGGATCTGGCTGCTGTTCTGGGGCCTGAAATACTTCAACCCGGAAGACCATCCACGGGTGAAAAAATCCGAACTCGACTACATCCAGCAGGAAGTCGAACCGGAACAGGCCCGCGTACCGTTTTCACGCATCCTGCGCATGCGCGGCACCTGGGCGTTCGCCCTCGCCTATTCGCTGACCGCGCCGGTGTTCTGGTTCTACCTGTATTGGCTGCCGCCGTTTCTCAATCAGCAATACAACCTGGGCATCAACGTCACCCAGATGGGTATTCCGCTGATCATCATCTACGTGACGGCCGACTTCGGCAGTGTCGGCGGCGGCATTCTGTCTTCGTTCCTGATCGGTCGCGGCATGAACCCGATCAAGGCGCGGCTGCTGTCGATGTTCCTGTTCGCCTGCTGCATCATCGGCGTGATCATGGCCGCCGGCTCAAGCAATCTGTGGGTCGCTGTCGCGGCGATCTCCCTGGCGATCGGCGCGCATCAGGCCTGGACCGCGAACATCTGGAGCCTGGTGATGGACTACACGCCCAAGCACATGATGAGTACTGTGTTCGGCTTCGGCGGTATGTGCGCCGCGATCGGCGGGATGTTCATGACCCAGATCGTCGGCCACATCCTGACCGTCACCAATAACAACTACACGGTGCTGTTCACGCTGATTCCGGCGATGTACTTCCTGGCGCTGACCTGGATGTACTTCATGGCCCCGCGCAAGATTCCAGACGTCACCGAATAACCGGCCTGCACCCCCTCCCCCCTGTGGGAGCAGGCTTGCTCGCGAAAGCGTCCAGTCAGTCACTGAAGCTGTCGACTGAAACACCGCCTTCGCGAGCAAGCCCGCTCCCACAGGGTTATTTATCTCTATCATCTGCGGCTTTGCTGCCACGCCGCCGCCAGGCCGCTGCAACAGATCACCGCAATGCCGATCACCGTCAACAGACTCGGCGTGTGATTGAACACCACCCACCCCAACAGCCCGGCAAACACGATCTGGCAGTAGCCGAATGGCGCCAGCAACGCTGGTGCTGCGTGGCGGAACGCCTGGGTCAGAAACAGGTGCGCGGTCATCCCGCAGCTGCCCAGCGCCAGCATCAACACGGCGTGTGACCAGGTCGGCACTTGCCAGAAGAACGGCACCAGCGCACTCATCACCAGCGTGTTGCACAGACCGGCGAAAAAATTGCTGGTGGTCGGACTGTCGACCTCACTGAGCTTGCGCGTCAGCAGTTGATAGAAGCAGAAAAACAACGCCGAGCAGAACGGCAGCAGCACCGCCGGGGTGAACAATTCACCGCCCGGGTGAACGATGATCAGCACGCCGATGAATCCACAGATCACCGCAATCCACTGCCCGCGCGTCACCCGTTCCTTGAGCAACGGCACCGACAGCGCCGTCACCAGCACCGGCGCGAGAAAGTTGACCGCCGTGGCCTCGGCCAGCGGGATGTATAACAGCGCGGTGGTGAAAAACAGACTGGTGCCGAGCAGGCACAGCGCCCGCGCCAACTGCCATGACGGCCGTTTGGTGCGCAGCACACGCAGCCCTGATTGCGGCAGGAAAATCCCCGCCATCAGCAAGGTGTGCACCAGATACCGCGCCCACACCACCATGACGATCGGGTAGAAGCCCGAAAGGTATTTCGACAGCGCGTCGTGGCTGGAAAACAGGAAAGTCGCCACGACAATCAGCAAGATCCCCTTGAAGGGTTGGTTGACACCGGAGAGCGGGGTGCTGACGGTCATTGGATATCTCTGAAGAAAAAATAAACAGTGGCGGCGACGCTGGCGTCCCGCCACAAAAACTGACTTACAACTGCGCCAACAATTCCCGCGTCCTGTCGAGCGCCATCTGCGCTCGCTGCAATCCGCTTACGCCCTGCTCCAGCAGTTTTACCGTGGGGATCTCCAGGCTCAGTGGAATATTAGCTGGCAGACTGCGCAACAAACCGTGCAGGTCGCAATCGCCCTCGCCGGGAAACCGCCGTTCGTTGCGAGCCTGACGCAAGATCTCGGCCATGTCCGCCGGTCGCGGTCCCGCCACATCACACAATTGCGCATAACGCAGGCGCGCAGGCGCGACGTGGGCCAGATCCTCCAGCCGTGAACCGGAGCGATCGAAATGAAAGGCATCGACCAGCACCGCGGCGTTTTCCCGGTCGGCATTGGCAACGATGCGCAACGCCTGTTCGAGGTTGCGCGCATCGGTCCAGGGCATGAACTCCAGATGCGGATGCAAACCGTAAGGCGCCGCCAGATCACATAGCGCGGCAAAGTTGTCGGTGAGCCGTTGCTCGTCAGGATCATTGCCGGCGACCAGTAATTCACTGGCGCCAAACTCCGCGCCGACGGCCAGCAGCTTCTCGAAATCGGCAACCACGGTGTGCGGTTTCAGACGCAGGATTTCCACATCGAGCACAGCGATGCCAGTGTCGCGCAAACGCGCCAACGTCTGACGCCGTAATCCGCCATCGGCCACCAATGGAAAGTGATATTCCTCCGGCGTCGCCGGCTCCAGGCGCAGGCCGACATGGCTGTAACCGGCACGCGCCGCCACCTCGACCATGTGCGGCGGTGACAACTCGAGTACGGTGAGACTGGCCAGAGACAGAATTCGTTCGTTCATGCTCAAGCCTCGACCGCTGCCGGGGAACAGGCACGACCGCTGGCCGCCGCCTCGCGAATCGCCTCGACCAGCGCCAGGGTTCGCGCGGCATCGGCGGCACTGACCAAGGGTTCGACCTCACGCCGCGCGACCTGCACAAAATGCTGCAGCTGCAACCGCAATGCGTCCCCGGCCTCACACTGTTCTTGCTGCGCGATCAGCGGTTCGTGCCAGCCGGCATCCACTTGATCGGCAGCGTAATGCCAGCGCTTGAGTTGCGGAATGCTCAGCGCCCCGGCGGTTCCCGCCAGCAGATAACACGGCTGATCGTCCTGACGCGGATAGACCGGGTTCTCCCCGGAGTTCAGCTCCCAGCTCCACGGCGCGGCAACCGCATCGGAACCGCTCAGCGTGCCCAGTGCACCGTCGGCAAATTGCAGTAACACAGCGACGCTGTCTTCGTTGGCAAACCCACGCACCGCGTTGTCGGCGACGGCCTGCACCGACTGCACTTCACCGCACAGGTGACGCAGCAGATCGAGGTCGTGAATCAGATTGGTCAGCAACAGGCCCGCGCCCGGTTCACGGCGCCACGGGACCTCGAAATATCGGTCGGGTTTGCGTAACTGGAACAGTGCAGTAACCGTGGTCAGCCGCCCGAGCGCGCCGCTGAGCAACAACTCGTGGGCACGCACGATCAACGGATTGTGCCGCCGATGATGGCCGACCAGCACCGGCACACCACTGCGTTTGACTGCCGCCACCAGCTCACGCACCTCATCCAGGTGCACGCCGAGCGGTTTCTCCAGCAACACCGGAACCCTGGCGGCGAGGCAATCCAGCGCCGTGCTGACGTGCTGATTATTCGGATTGGCCACGATCACCGCATCTGGCCTCACCTGCTCCAGCATCTGCCGGTGATCGGCGAAATGCGCCACGCCCCACTGCGCCGCCAGCGCGGGAGCCTGCGGGCCGGGATCGGCCACTGCGCACAACCGGGCTTCATCGAGGGTTCGCAGGTGCTGGTAATGCTGCTGGCCCATGTTGCCAGCGCCGATCAGGGCGATACGAAGGGGCGAAGTCAAGGGGCGATCCTCTTTTGATTGTTGTTGGAAATGTCACTCCAGCAACAATTTAGAACCACGTTCCACAATCCAACACCCAGTGGTGGGAAAACCGTGCGGACACCGCACAACTTTGTACTTGACGCTCAACCTGTAGGAGCTGCCGCAGGCTGCGATCTTTTGACTTTGATTTTCAAGATCAAAAGATCGCAGCCTTCGGCAGCTCCTACAAGGGATCGGTCAGACGAACAATTCGGACGCAAGACTTGCCGCCGACAATTCCTCGGCAAACGTCATCAGCAAAGGCGCCAATTCGTGCAGCCGCGCGCCGGGCATCCGTGCGCTTGGCCCGGCAATGCTCAGTACACCGATTACCCGCCCGTCAACGGGATGCTTTACCACCGCGGCAATCGCCGAGGTGCCCACCGCCGAGCTTTCCTCGACACAGGCATAACCCTGCTCCCGCGCCAGCCGTAAGCGCTCCAGCAGTTCGATATTGGAGCGCGGCGCATTCGGCCCGACGCCCACCGGCACTTCCGCGCCCTGGCGTTCAACCAGCGACAACGCTTCGGCGTCGCTCATGCAGGCCAGCCAGGCGTGCCCGGAAGCGGTGTAGAACAACGGCGCGTCGCGGCCCATGTCCGGGTCATAACGCAGGCCCGTGCGTGCGCCCTGCGCCTTGGCGATCCAGGTCTGGCGCTCGCCATCGATCACCCCCAGGCGCACCAGTTCGCCGGTTTCCTGAGCCAGTCGATCCAGCACCGGTTGCACGATGTCGGCACCGCTGCTCGACAGGTACTGAAACCCCATCGCCACCAGTTTGGTCGACAGGTGATAGCGCAAAGTGTCGGCATTCTGCCGCACGTAGCCCAGGCGAATCAGCTCCGCGAGCATCCGGTGCGTGGCACTTTTCGGGATGTCCAGTTGCTCGGCCAAGGTCTGCATCGGCAGCCCGCGCGGCGCACTGGTGAGGCTTTCCAGCACGCTGAAAACCCGTTCGATCTGACTGCCGGCCATGGGAAGGTCCAAGTGAAATTTTGCCGATTCTAGAAGACATCCGAGACAAAGCGAAATCCGGAACTGGTTGTGCGATAACCGCCCACTTTACTGAACCATGCCTTGTTGCAACTGCACATCATTGGTTAATTTCTGGAACCTGATTCCAATAAAACCCAGCTGCGGAGCTTTGCCTGATGTCTGCCGAACTTCCCGAAATCGACTGTGACGTTTTGGTCGTCGGCTCCGGTGCCGCCGGTTTATCCACCGCGATCACTGCCGCGTGGCACGGACTGAAGGTCATCGTGGTTGAAAAAGATCCGGTGTTCGGTGGTGCTACTGCGTGGTCCGGCGGCTGGGCATGGGTGCCGTGCAATCCGCTGGCTCGGCGCGCCGGCATCGTCGAAGACGTCGAGCAACCGCGCACGTACCTGCGCCATGAACTCGGCGAGCATTACGACCCGGCAATGGTCGACGCTTTCCTCACTGCCGGGCCGCACATGGTGGCGTTTTTCGAACAGCACACTGCTCTGCAATTTGCCGACGGCAACGCTATTGCCGACATTCATGGCGATACGCCCGGCGCGGGCACGGGCGGTCGCTCGGTCATCGCGGCGCCTTACGACGGACGAAAAGTCGGACGCCTGCTCAGGCGCCTGCGTACAACGATGCGCGAAACGTCCTTCATGGGCATGCCGATCATGGCCGGCGCCGACCTTTCGGCGTTCCTCAATCTCAGCCGATCATTGAAAGCCGCGTGGCACGTAACCCGTCGCTTTACCCGACATCTGCTGGATCTCGCGCTACACGGCCGGGCCATGCAATTGGTCAACGGAGTGGCGCTGGTCGCAAGGCTGGCGAAGTCCGCCGAGGACCTTGGCGTCTTGCTTTGGGAGTCGGCACCCGTGACCGAACTGCTGCACGATGAAGCAGGGGTTTGCGGCGCAATGGTCAGCAGCGCCAAAGGCCCGATCCGCATTCATGCACGCAAAGCCGTGGTGCTGGCCGCCGGCGGATTCGCCAACGACGTCGAGCGGCGCAAGGCCTTGTTTCCGCGCACGCCCACGGGTCATGAACACTGGGTGCTGCCGCCGCTGGCGGTGAACGGCGATGGCCTGCGCCTCGGCGAAAGCGTCGGCGCCACGGTCAACACCGACATGGCGTCGCCCGTGGCCTGGGCGCCGGTCTCGCAAGTGCCACATGCCGACGGCAGCATCGGCCATTTCCCGCACATCATCGAACGCGGCAAACCGGGAATCATCGGCGTACTGCGCAACGGCCAGCGCTTCGTCAACGAGGCCAACGGTTACTACGACTACGTCAGCGCCATGATCGCCGCCACGCCTGAAGGCGAAGAAGTCGCCTCGTGGCTGATCTGCAGCCGCGCCTTTCAACGGCGATATGGCCTGGGCATGTCGCGGCCATTTCCCGTTCCGGTGTCAGGGTTTATCCGCAGCGGCTATCTGAAAACCGGCAACACCCTTGAAGAATTGGCCAGCGCCTGCGGCATCGATCCCGGCGGATTACGCCGCACGGTGGATCACTACAACCTGCAGGCTCGCCTTGGCGACGATCCGTTGTTCGGTCGCGGTTCCACGTCCTACAACCGCAAACAGGGCGATCCGGCGAACCTTCCCAACCCTTGCGTTGCCCCAATAGAGGCCGGCCCGTTCTATGCCGTGAAAGTCCAACCGGGCTGCTTCGGCACCTTTGCCGGGCTCAAGGTCAACCCGCAGGCGCAAGTGCTCGATGCCCATGCCCAGCCCATCGCCGGGCTCTACGCCGCCGGCGGTGACATGGCCAGCATCATGGGCGGGCACTATCCGGCGGGCGGAATCAACCTCGGCCCGGCGCTGACTTTCGGCTACATCGCCGCCCGGCATATCGCCGACATCACTGCTTTCGAACAGGAGATCGACCATGCAGCACATCGTTAACGCCCAGGGTTTGAACATGCCGAAACTCGGCCTCGGCACCTGGCCGATGCTCGGCGACGAATGCACCCGTGCCGTCGAGCAGGCACTGGAACTCGGCTACCGGCACATCGACACGGCAGCGGCCTACAACAACGAAGACGCGGTCGGACAAGCATTGGCGAACACACCGACACCCCGCGAGCAGATTCATGTCACCACCAAGGTCTGGTGGGACCAGTTGCAACCCGACGCCATGCGCCACTCGATGGAACGAAGCCTCAAGGCTTTGCGCAGCGAGTACGTCGACCTGTTCATGATCCACTGGCCGAGTACCGATTGGGATCTGCCGCGCACTCTCGACACGTTGGCCTCGTTCAAGGAACAGGGTCTGGCGCGCAACATCGGTGTGGCGAATTTTCCTCTGCCGCTGCTGCGCACAGTTGTCGAGGAATATGGAATTGCGCTGTCAGCCATTCAGGTCGAGTACCACGTCCTCCTCGGCCAGAACGCCCTGCTCGACTACACGCGCCAACACGACCTGGCGCTGACCGCCTACACACCGCTGGCGCGCAACAAGGTCTCGGACATTGCGCAGATTCAGCAGATCGCGAAAAAACACCGTGTGCTACCGACTCAGGTGGCGTTGAAATGGCTGCTGGATCAGCCCAACGTCGCGGCGATTCCCAAGGCCAGCAGCCGGGCCAATCAACTGGCGAATCTGGCTTCGCTGCAGGTTGAGCTGGACGCTGAAGACCGCGCACTGATCGCCGCCCTGCCGAAGAATCAGCGTCAGGTCAGCCCGGATTTCGCCCCGGTGTGGGATGCCTTTGATCGCTGACACACAGTGCGAAAGGAGAAATCCGTCAACGGATTGAATTAGTCGCCCACACGCTCGTCAATAACAGGCCCGCCCTCGTCACCCGAGGCCGGGCCTGTTTGCGTGTACGCCAATAGACGGACGACCGGACTGGCGCCACACTCCCACACAAGCAACACTCATCACCACGAACAGAAAAGAGGATTCCCACATGCTATGGAAAAAAGGCCGACGCAGTGACAACGTCGTCGATGCCCGTGGCGATGATAGCGGCGGCGGTGGTGGTGGCATGCGGTTCGGTGGCGGCAAAGGCCTTAGCCTGGGAGCGATCCTGCTGATCGTCGGCATCGGCTGGATCACCGGACAGGATCCGTTGCAGATCCTCGGCCAGCTCACCGGGCAAATGACCGAACAATCGGCACCGGCCTCGACGCAAACCCGTCAGGCGCCACCGGTCAACGACCAGCAGGCCGAATTCGTGCGTTCGATCCTCGGCGATACCGAAGACACCTGGGGTGCGATTTTCCAGCAGGCCGGGCGCCAATATAAGGATCCGACCCTGGTGCTGTTCAGCAACCGGGTGAATTCCGCCTGCGGGCTGGCGACTTCGGCGACCGGCCCGTTCTATTGCCCGGCGGATCAGAAAGTCTATCTGGACATGGCGTTCTTTCAGGAAATGGCCCAGCGCTTCAAGGCCGCCGGCGACTTCGCCCAGGCCTACGTGATCGCGCACGAAGTCGGCCACCATGTGCAGACGCTGCTCGGCGTCTCGGCGAAAATTCAGACGGCTCGTCAGCAAGGTCGGCAAATGGAAGGCGACGGCGGTTTGCTGGTGCGTCAGGAACTGCAGGCCGACTGCCTCGCCGGCGTCTGGGCCTACAACGCGCAGAAGCGTTTGAACTGGCTGGAACCGGGCGATATCGAAGAAGCCTTGAACGCGGCCAACGCCATCGGTGATGATCGCCTGCAACAACAGGGTCAGGGCCGTGTGGTGCCGGACTCGTTTACCCATGGCACGTCGGCGCAAAGGGTGCGCTGGTTCAAAACCGGATTCGCTCAAGGCCAGGTCGGCCAGTGCGATACCTTCGCGGCGAAAAACCTGTAAATGCGCAAATGGCTTTTGGCTTTACTGATCATCGGCGGCAGCGCGCACGCGGCGGGCGTCGATGCCATCAGCTCCGGGCGTCTGCAATTCAAGGCCGGCGAAATGGCCGTGGGCATCGGCCCGGCGCCGGAAAAGATCGAACGGGTGCTGATCGTCATTCACGGTCGTCTGCGCAACGCCGAGACCTATCGCAAGAGTGCCGAGCGCGCCACCGAATTGGCCGGGCAAACCGCGCACACGCTGGTGATCGCGCCGCAGTTTCTCAATGAAAGCGACGTCGCCCTTTACTCCCTGCCCAACACCTTGCTGCGCTGGAACGGCAACGAGTGGATGGGCGGCGGGTTATCCACAGGGCCGAATCCGCTGAGTTCCTACGCCGCGCTGGATGAAATCGTCGCCCGTGTCAGCGACCGCAAGCAGTTTCCGGACGTGCAGCAGATCGTGATTTTCGGCCATTCCGGTGGCGGT
Organism: Pseudomonas sp. Irchel s3a10; assembly: GCF_900187525.1. Lineage (NCBI taxonomy): Bacteria > Pseudomonadati > Pseudomonadota > Gammaproteobacteria > Pseudomonadales > Pseudomonadaceae > Pseudomonas > Pseudomonas sp. Irchel s3a10. Next base: position 159,967 of record NZ_FYDR01000007.1, on the reverse strand, counting down.
CAAGTGGTGCAGCGTTATGCCCTGCTGGCCAAGGAGCAACCGGCGCTGAAGGCTAACGGCATTCGCCTGCGGTACGTGGTGGCCAATCCGTCGTCGTACGCTTATTTCAACGAACAACGGCCGGTGGCGTTCGATCATGCACAGTGTCCGGGATTCAATCGCTGGAAGTACGGGCTGGCAGACATGCCGGTCTACGCCGGTGGGCAAACGCCGTTGCAGCTTGAGAGCAGTTACATCAAACGCGAAGTGATTTATCTGCTGGGGCAGCAGGACACCGACCCGCAGCACCCGGCGCTGGACAAGAGTTGCGCCGCCGAGGCGCAGGGCGCGTATCGGCTGGAGCGCGGCAAACTGTTTTTCGGCTACCTGCTGCGCCGCCATCCGGAAGGGGTCAATCAGCGGCTGGTTGAAGTGCCCGGGGTCGGGCATGACGGCGATGGGATGTTGACGTCGCCGGAGGGGCTGAAAGCGCTGTTTGATCAGTAATTCTTGCGCTGGCCGTTCTGGCCTCTTCGCGAGCAAGCCCGCTCCCACATTTGGAATGCATTCCCCTGTGGGAGCGAGCTTGCTCGCGAAGGCAATCTGACAGGCACCGAAGATCTCAGGCCAAAAGCATCCGCCGCAACTCGACACAATCCTGCGCATGCCAATCCGTCAGCTCCGGCCACGGGTTGTCCGGCAGATTCACCAGCACTGTCCGCGCCCCGGCCGCTCGCCCGCAATCCAGATCGAAGCGGTAATCACCGACCATCACCATCTCGCTGGCCGGCACGCTCCAGGCCTCGGCCAGTTTCAGCAACCCGCCGGGATGCGGCTTCGGCGGTGCTTCATCACGGCCCAGCACATCGTCCACGGCGAAACAGTCGGCCAGGCCAATTGCGTCAAGCGTCACATGCGCCAGCTCCCGTGCATTGCGCGTCAGGATGCCGAGCCGATAACCGCGCCCGTGCAGGTCGCGCACCAGCTCCACCGCACCCACCGCCGGTTTTGAACCCAGCGCCAGATCGCGCTCATGCTCCAGCAACCACGCGTGTTTCGCTGCGGCTTCATCAGCAGGCAGCGCCGCGAGATGGGTGAGAATGTCGTCCTCGGGAGGAATTGCCAGCGCCACGCGGATCGCCGCAAAGTCATGCACGGCGATGGTCAGGGTGCCGTCCATGTCGAACACCCAGTGCTTCACATCGCTCAGGCTCATGCCCAGTCCTTGCGGTGACGAATCAGGCCTTCCTGGGTCACCGACGCCACCAGTTGCCCGGCGCGGTTGTACACGCTGCCACGGGAGAAACCCCGGGAATTGCCGGCCCACGGGCTGTCCATCGCGTAGAGCAACCAGTCATCGGCGCGCAGATCGTTGTGGAACCACAACGCGTGATCAAGGCTGGCGACCTGCATGTCTTTCTGCCAGACCGACTTGCCGTGGGGCAGCATCGAGGTGGTCAGCAAGCCGAAGTCCGAGGCGTAGGCCAGCAGGTATTTGTGCAGCGCCGGAATGTCGGCCAGTGCACCGTCGGCACGGAACCACACATACTTCACCGGATCGGCGGGCTGCGGGTTATACGGGTCTTTTTCAGTGACCGGGCGCACTTCGATCGGCTTCGGGCACAGCAGTTTTTCGCGCATGTGCTCGGGGATCAGGTGCGCACGTTGCTGGGTCAGTTCCAGCTCCGACGGCAGGTTTTCCGGGCCGACCACCACTGGCATCTGGCTCTGGTGCTCGAAGCCTGCCTCGTCATATTGAAACGACGCGCTGCAGGTAAAGATCGGGTGCCCCTTCTGAATGGCCGTGACCCGCCGGGTGCTGAAACTGCCGCCGTCACGCACGCGATCTACCGAGTACACCACCGGCAACTTGGCGTCGCCCGGGCGCAAAAAATAGCCGTGCATCGAATGCACATGACGCGCCTCTTCAACCGTCTGACTGGCCGCCGACAGCGACTGACCGAGCACCTGGCCACCGAACAACTGACGGAAACCCAAGTCCTGGCTGCGGCCACGGAACAGGTTTTCCTCGATCGGCTCCAGGGTCAGCAGGTCGACCAGATCTTCCAACACTTGGCTCATTCAGACTCTCCTCACACAACGCTATGCCGCGCAGTCTTGGCTGCGGCGGCCCATTCAGGTTCTGGCGCGAGCCATTGTCGCGCCATTGTAAACGTCCGTGTCGGCTTAGCCATGCAAGGTCTGCAGCCATTGCTCCCGGGTGATGCGGTACAACAGATGCCGACGCAACGGGTGATCGACGGCAAGTTTGGGGTGATCGAAATCATCGGCCGGATCGTGATGCATGCCAATCGCCTGCATGACTTTCTCCGAGGGCAGATTGCTCTGGGCGGTGAAAGACACGATTTCCTTCAGCGACAACCGGTCAAAGCCGCAACGCAGAGCGGTCCAGGCCGCTTCACTGGCATAGCCCAGGCCCCAATGCTCGCGGGCCAGACGCCAGCCGATTTCCACCGCCGGGGTGAATGGGGCATCGAAACCGACCACACCCAGACCAGTGAAACCGATGAACTCACCGCTGTCCTTGCGCTCCAGCGCCCATAATCCGAAACCGTGTTCGGCAAAATGTCCGCGCACCCGCCCAATGAGCGATGCACTTTCCAGACGGCTCAAGGGCTGTGGAAAGTAACGCATGACCTGCGGATCGGCACACATCGCCGCAAATGCCGGCAAATCCTCGTCCTGCCATTGGCGCAGCAGCAATCGTGCACTTTCCAGTTGCAGTATCGGCTCCATCGTGCCCCTCCGTTTCCATGCCGCAAGTCTACATCGCTGGTAGGATCCTTCACTCTTTCCATCGTTCCTACATGAAGTCGCCATGCCACTGCCGCTGATCTATCACGAAGACTACAGCCCCGAGTTTCCGGCGGATCACCGCTTTCCAATGGACAAGTTCCGCTTGCTGCGCGATCACCTGGTCGACAGCGGCCTGACCCGCGACGCCGACCTGCTGCGTCCCGAGATCTGCCCCAACGACATCCTCGCCCTCGCCCATGACCGTCGCTATATCGAACGCTACATGAGCGGCGAGTTGTCCCGCGAAGACCAGCGGCGCCTCGGCCTGCCGTGGAACGAAGCCCTGGCGCGGCGCACGGTACGGGCGGTCGGCGGCTCGATTCTGGCGGCAGAAAAAGCCCTGGAGCACGGTCTGGCCTGTCACCTCGCCGGCGGCACCCATCACGCCCACTACGACTACCCGGCCGGGTTCTGCATTTTCAACGACCTAGCGATCATCAGCCATTACCTGCTGCAAAGCGGCCGGGTGAACCGGGTGCTGATCTTCGATTGCGACGTGCATCAGGGCGATGGCACCGCGCGGATCCTGCATGACACCCCGGAGGCGATCACCGTTTCCCTGCATTGCGAAAAGAATTTTCCTGCACGCAAGGCCGAAAGCGACTGGGACATTCCGCTGCCCAAAGGCATGGGCGATGGCGACTATCTGAAGGTGGTGGATGACACCCTCAACTACCTGCTGCCGCTGTATCAACCGGACCTGGTGCTGTACGACGCCGGGGTCGATGTGCACAAGGACGACGCACTCGGTTATCTGCAGCTGACAGACGAAGGCGTCGCCGCCCGCGATGAAAGCGTGATGCGCCATTGCCTGGGCCGCGACATCCCGGTAGTCGGCGTGATCGGCGGCGGCTACAGCAAGGATCGCCACGCCCTCGCCCGCCGCCACGGCATCCTCCATCACAGCGCGCAACGGGTCTGGACGTCACACGGTTGTCACTAAGCTGTGCTGCGTTACCCACAATGGCTGTGGAACGGCCTGTGGATAACCTGAGCGAAAGGGACTACAGGCCATATCGAACATGGCCTGCAGCACGATGGTTATTTTTTAACCACATACTGAATTCACCTCGATCTCTTTGTAGGAGTGAGCCTGCTCGCGATGGCGGACCAACATTCAGCACTTATGTCGCCTGATAAACCGCCATCGCGAGCAGGCTCACTCCTACAAAGGTCTGCGCTGTTAGAATGCGCGCCTTATCCCGCCATACCGCAGCGCACGCCATGACCCAGACCTCCGCCCCCTTCCCCGCTCACGTCGCCATCATTGGCGGTGGCCCCGCCGGCCTGATGGCCGCCGAAGTGCTGAGCCAGGCCGGCGTGCGCGTCGATCTGTACGACGGCATGCCCTCGGTGGGGCGCAAGTTCCTGCTGGCCGGGGTTGGCGGCATGAACATCACCCACTCCGAGCCTTACCCGGCATTCCTCGCGCGCTACGCCGAACGCGCGCCGCAGATCGCGCCCTTGCTGCGCGGCTTCGACGCCGACGCGTTGTGCCGCTGGATTCATGATCTGGGTATCGAAACCTTTATCGGCAGCTCCGGCCGGGTGTTCCCCACCGACATGAAAGCCGCGCCGCTGCTGCGCGCCTGGCTCAAGCGCCTGCGCGACAGTGGCGTGGTTATCCACACCCGTCATCGCTGGATCGGCTGGGATGAACACGGTGCACTGCGCATCAGCAGCCCCGACGGCGAAATCACCGTCAAACCCGACACCACCCTGCTCGCCCTCGGCGGCGGCAGCTGGTCGCGCCTGGGTTCGGATGGCGCGTGGATACTGCCTCTGGAGCAAAAAGGCGTTGGACTGGCGCCCTTGCAGCCGAGCAATTGCGGATTCGAGGTGCAGGCCTGGAGCGAATTGCTTGTCAGCAAATTTGCCGGCGCACCGCTGAAAAATGTCGCCATCGGTTTGAACGACGACGTGCCACGCTTGGGCGAATGCGTGATCACCGCGACCGGGGTTGAAGGCAGCCTGATCTACGCGCTGTCGGCGCAGATTCGCGAGGCGATCAATGCGTATGGCTCAGCCACGGTGCACATCGATCTGTTGCCCGGCCGACCTGTGGATAAATTGCAGGCAGCGTTGAGCAAACCGCGCGGCTCGCGTTCGATGGCCAAGCATCTGCACAGTCAGGTTGGGATTGATGGGGTGAAAGCGGCGTTGTTGCGGGAATTGACTGACGCGGCAACCTTCGCTGATCCGACGTTGTTGGCGCGGGCGATCAAGGCGTTGCCGCTGACATTGGTGAAAGCGCGGCCCCTGGACGAAGCCATCAGCAGCGCCGGTGGCGTGACGTTTGAGGCGATGGACGAGCGCTTGATGCTCAAGGCGTTGCCGGGGGTGTTTTGTGCGGGGGAGATGCTGGATTGGGAGGCGCCAACTGGCGGGTATCTGCTGACGGCGTGTTTTGCCAGCGGGCGTGCGGCGGGATTGGCAATGTTGGAGTGGTTGCAGAGTAAGGGCTGAAGACCGCGGCGCGCCCTTCGCGAGCAAGCCCGCTCCCACAGGAGGTCTGCATTTCACTGAAGACCAATGTGGGAGCGGGCTTGCTCGCGAAGGCGCCTCTACAGACGCCACATCACATCACGGCTTGCGCTTGCGTGGCCCGGTATTGAACACCGGCACTTTACGCACAGGCTTGATCGACGGCTCCGGTGCCTGAGTGTCTCCACTGTCGACCCACTTGCCCAGATTGCGCTTGCCGCCACCGCCGCCGGACGTTTTCGGCTTTTTCGGTTTCTTCGGCTTCTTGATCACCTGACCGCTGGCATCGGTATCCGGCACGCGGTGCTCAGGTTCGAAGTCCGGCTCGTTCTGGCGCTTCAGGGTCTGACGCGTGAGCATCTCGATTGCGGAGAGCATGTTCACTTCATCGGCACACACCAGCGAAATCGCCTCGCCCGTCGCCCCGGCACGGCCGGTACGACCAATGCGGTGGATGTAATCCTCGGCCACGATCGGCAGGTCGAAGTTGACCACCAACGGCAGGTCTTCGATATCCAGACCACGGGCCGCGACATCGGTCGCCACCAGAATCTGCACTTCACTGAGTTTGAAACGATCCAGCGCACGCTGACGGGTAGCCTGCGGCTTGTCGCCGTGGATACCGTCGGCGTTCACACCGAGGCCTTGGAGTTTTTCCACCAGCGCGTCCACTCCATTGCGGGTTTTGGCAAACACCAGCACCTGCTTCCACTTGTTCTTGCGCATCAGGTGCACGAACAGTTCCGGCTTGCGCTTCTTGTCCACCGTCACCACCCACTGCTTGACGGTGTTGGCCGCGACGTTGCGCGGGCTGACTTCAATACTCAGCGGATCGTTGAGCATCTGGCCGGCCAGCAGTCGGATGTCATCGGAGAAGGTCGCGGAGAACAACAACGTCTGGCGCTTCTTCGGCAACGCACGGTAGATGTTCGCCAGCTCTTCGGAGAAGCCGAGGTCGAGCATGCGGTCGGCTTCGTCGAGCACCAGGGTTTGCAACTGATTGAATTTCAGCGCGTTCTGACGGAACAGGTCGAGCAGACGGCCCGGTGTCGCCACCAGCAGATCGACGCCGCCGCGCAGCTTCATCATTTGCGGGTTGATGCTGACGCCGCCGTACACCGCATAAGTGCGCAGTGGCACATTTTCGGCGTACTGGCGCACGGATTCGTGCACCTGCTCGGCGAGTTCGCGGGTCGGCACCAGAATCAGCGCGCGAACCGAGTTGGCGGTGACTTTCGGCCCTTCCATGGCCAGCAACTGCAGCAGCGGCAAGGCGAAACCGGCGGTCTTGCCGGTGCCGGTCTGGGCCGCAGCCATCAGGTCGCGACCGGCCAGCACGGCCGGAATGGCTTGCGCCTGAACCGGCGTTGGAGTCTGGTAGCCGAGCGTCTCGAGGGAGCGCAGCAAGGGTTCGATCAGGCCAAGGGTGGCGAAAGTCATGGGAGTACCGTAGGAAAATTCAGCGCAATTGTGCGACACGAGTGTGCAATGGCGCGCAGTTTACCCTAATTCACACGCTGTTATGCTGGAACGGCGGTCTTCGGTGGCTCAGCGACGAGCGGCTGCGCCGGCCGCCGCCACTGCGGCAGACCGATCAGCACCACGGCACTGATGATCACCAGCATCGCCAGCGCTTCTTCCATGCCGATGGTCTCGCCGACAAACACGATCCCCAGCAACACCGCCACCGCCGGGTTGACGTAGGCATAGCTGGTGGCCGCCGCCGGACGCACGTGTTTGAGCAGGTACATGTAGGAATTGAAAGCGATGATCGAGCCGAAGAAGATCAGATAACCCAGGGCCAGCCAGCCTTCCACCGGCGGCATGGCTTGCAGGTGCTCGCCGCTCACTGCGCTGCCGATCAACAGCACCACGCCGCCCACCAGCATCTCCACGGCACTGGCCATCGCCCCTTGCGGCAGCGGCAGGTGCTTGCTCCACACCGAACCGAACGCCCAGGTCGCCGCCGCAAAAATCAACAGCGCCGCGCCCATCGGACTCGATTGCAGGTTGGAACCCATGTTGAGCATGGCGATGCCGACAATCCCCAACGCCACCCCGGCCCACTCCAGGCGCGTATTGCGCGCGCCCCAGAAATACCCGAAGAGCAACGTGAACAACGGCACCGTCGCCACCGCCAGTGCCGCCACGCCGGAAGCCACCCCCGTGTGCTCGGCGACACTGACCGCGCCGTTACCGAAGCTGAGCAACAGAATCCCGATGATCCCCGCCGCTTTCCACTGCGCCCAGGTCGGCGCCGGTGCCCCGCGCCAGCGCAGGAAGGCGTACATCAGGCTGCCGGCAATCACGAAGCGCACCCCGCCAAGCATCAGCGGTGGCCAGTATTCGACGCCGAGGCGGATCACCAGATACGTCGATCCCCAAATCACATACAGCGCGAAAAACGCGGCGATCAACGGCAAGGAAAAACGGCGCAAGGCAGGCATGGGCAGCTCGACAGTCAGAGGCAGGGTGTGAATTATTCTAGAAAGGCCGGCGAGCAAAAATAAGCTACAAAACCTGTTTATCGAGCCAGTACACTTTTGAAACAACGGAGATCGACGGGATAAACCGCGATTTCGAAAGTCTGGCAATTTCAGGAGTCCGGCCTTGGACAAATACGACCGCATGCTGCTCAGCGCCCTGTTGGAAAACGGTCGCGCGTCCTACGCCGATCTCGCGCGCAAGGTGAACCTGTCCGCCCCGGCAGTGGCCGAGCGCGTGGCCAAGCTTGAAGCAGCCGGAGTGATCACCGGGTATCAGGCGAACATCGACCTGTCGAAAATCGGCTTGCCGATCCAGTGCATGATCGAATTGCGCCTGCACCAGAACGGCAGCCAGAAGGTCTACGACGAACTGGTAAAAATCCCGCAGTTGACCGAATGCTTTCGAGTGACAGGGGATCCGTGCGTGATGATGAAGGGTGCGGTGGGTTCGATGACGGAGCTGGAAGAGCTGATCAATCGCGTGGCGAAGTTCGGCTTCAGCAAGACCTCGATTGTGTTGTCGAGCGCAATCGAGAAGCGCGTGCCGCTGAGCCACATCGAAGGTAACGGTAAATAGTCAGGAATTCAGAAGTTCCAAATGTGGGAGCGGGCTTGCTCGCGAAGAGGGAATGTCAGACAACATATTTGCCGAATGACACACCGTTTTCGCGAGCAAACCCGCTCCCACAGGGGATTTTTGGTGACTTCGAGATCAGCGGTAGCGCAGCAGGTGTTCGCTGACTTTCGCGGCCGGGACTTTCTGCAGTTTGCACAGCAGATCATGGTTCAGCTCCCGCACCCCATGCTTGTGCCGCAGTTCTTCCGCCAGATGCGCCATCAGATTGGCTGCCATCTCGGCATCCGCCATCGCCCTGTGCGCCTGGCCGGTGTGCGGCAGGCGAGCGAACGTGGTGAGCGTGCCGAGCTTGTGATTCGGAGCCGCCGGCATCAGGCGCCGGGCCAGCAGCAACGAACAGGCGAAATTCTGCAGACGGGTGCGTTTGATCCGTCCAAGCTCGAAGTCCCAAAACTTCTGGTCGAACGAGGCATTGTGCGCGACCAGTGGCGTGCAGCCGACGAATTCGTTGACCTCTTCCATCACCCGCTCTGCCGGCGGCGCGCTGCGCAGCATGGCGTTGCTGATGCCGGTCAGTTGTTCGATGAACGCTGGAACGCGGACGCCGGCGTTCATCAGGCTCTGGTAACGCTCGACGATACGGCCGTTTTCCAGCATGACCACGGCGATTTCCGTGGCGCGACAGCTGCTGTTCGGCGACAGGCCGGTGGTTTCAAAGTCGATGACTGCAATGCGTTCCAAACCGGGTTCAACTCCGTACAAAAATCAATTTTTGAGCAACAGCGCGCCTTCAATTGGCACATAACGGCTGGCAGCGCGGATCAGCGAGTTGGCGGTCAGGCCCGGCACGCCGTAGGCCACTGCCTGTACGCCGTGCTTGCTGATGATGCGTTCGAGCAGCATGTCGAAATCACCGTCACCGGAGGCCAGGACGATTTCGTCGACATGGTCGGCGGCGTCCATGATGTCGAGGGTGATGCCCACGTCCCAGTCGCCCTTGGCCGAGCCGTCGCTGCGCTGGATATAGGGTTTGAGCTTCACGGTGAAACCGAGGTTGCGCAGGATCTGCTGGAACTGCTGCTGCTTGCTGTCGCCACGGTCGATGGCATAGGCATAGGCCTCGACGATCTGCCCTTGCTTGCTAATGTCAGCCCACAGCGCGGCGTAGTTGAAATGGCAACCATAGGCCTGACGCACGGTGTAGTAGAGGTTCTGCACGTCGGCGAACACTGCGATTTTTTTCACCGGAATTCCTGTGAGCGCGCGAGCGCACGAAGCGGAATCAGGCACCAGGCCCGAAAAAGGCGCTCAGTATGCCAGCCCACAGGAAGGTGGCGCGAATAATCGACCCACCACTCCGGACGGATGGTGGCTTGTGGCGAGGGGATTTATCCCCGATGGGCAGCGCAGCGGCCCCGAAAATGGGACTGCTGCGCACTCCATCGGGGATAAATCCCCTCACCACAGGTTTGATACTGGCGGCCTATCACTCAGACGAACGAATCGTCGTCATCAAAGAACGACGAGTTGTCATCGCTGTAGTCTGTATCGGTAAATCCGCCCTGGTCATTGCCAGTGAAACCGTTATCGGCCACACGCTGGTCATTGCCCCAATCGTTGCCGCTCTGGTCAGCCACCTGCGCCGGCTCTTCCTTGATCACTTCAACGATTTCTTCAGGCTGCTGGTTGTGATGGAACAGGCTGCTGATGCCCTGCGCCAGCATCACGCCACCGGCCACGCCAGCGGCAGTTTTCAGGGCGCCGCCGAGGAAGCTGCTGCCCGCGGCCGGAGCGGCTTGCTGGGCGTAGTTCGGCGGCGGCGCAGCATAGTTCTGTTGTGGCGCTGGCGCACCGAAGTTCTGCTGCGGTGCCGGTTCACGCCAGCCACCGGTGGACGCCGGAGCGCTTTGGGTCGGCGCCGGACGCGAGTTGCCGCCGCCGAAGATGCTCGACAGGAAACCACCGCCGCCGCTTGGCGCCGGGGCCGCAGTCTGGGATTTGGACGCTTGCAGTTCAGCCTGCAACTGCTGGACTTGTCGGGTCAGTTGCTTGTTCTGTTCGTCGAGGCTCTTGATCGCCGCCTCTTGCACCAGAATCGCCTGGGTCATGAAATAACCTGCCGCCGGCTGGCGGGTCAGGTGTTCCTTGATCCGCGCCTCGGCCTGGGCGTCGCGCGGGGCTGCCTCCGTTTCGGCCTGTTGCAGCCGGGAAAACAGTCCATCGATCAGGGTTTGCTCTTCGCTGTTCATGGCGACCTCGTAGATTGCCGGGGATAACGTTGCCCGTGCCCACTGCGGACATGGCGCACCTCTGTAATGGAGGCAGTGACAGGATGTTTCAACGACCTTTACCGAATGTTTACGTTTGTGTCGGCCCGCGCGTCATCGGTTAAAGTGAGCCACTGTTTTCGACCTGCGATACCGACTGATGAATGCCTTCGATGTACTGCGCGACTCTCTGTATTTTTTCAAACGCCACCTGGTCAGCATCGTGCAGTTATGCCTGCCGCTGGTGATCTTCGAGGCCGTGCTGCAGCAAGTGGTGGATCGCGCCACTGACCCCGACGGTTTCTCCGCCGCCAGCGTGGTCGTCGGTCTGCTGGTGTATCCGCTGTACACCGCCGCGCTGATCCTGTTCCTCGACGCCCGCACCCGTGGCGACGCTCCGCGCAACCTCGACCTGCTGGCAATGTCCGTCCGCCTGTGGCCGCGCCTCGCCCTGCTCACGGCGCTCAATACCTTGCTGATTCTGCTGGGGTTGTCGCTGTACTTCCTGCCGGGCCTGATGCTGATGGTCATGCTCGCATTCGCTGAATACCTGCTGGTGCTGCGCGGGATGGGGCCGTTGCAGGCGATGAAGGAAAGCCTGCGCCTGACCCGTGGGCATTTCTGGCGGATCCTGCTGTGCATTCTGTGTGTGATGGGGCCGCTGTGGCTGCTCAAGGGTGCAACGCTGGCGGTGTACCCCGACCCGCAGAATCCGCTGATCGCGGTACTGATCGACAGTGCGCACAGTTTCCTGCAACTGTTCACCAGCGTGGTGCTGTTCCGCCTGTTCATGCTGATCAGCGAATTGCCTGACAAACGTAACGGAGCGGTCTGACCTCGCGGCCCTTGGGACAAGGGTCCGCGGTCGGGTATGCTCGGGATCACTTTTGTAACGCGATAAGCCGAGCCATGCCCCGTCTGCTGCGCTACACCCTGTTGCTGATTGTGCTCGCCATCGCCGTGATCGGCGGGCTGATCTACAGCCTGACCTGGCGCCCCGATGCGCGAGAAACCTTGCCCGTCACCTGCAGCGGTACGCCGCCGACCCTGGTGCCCGGGCAAGCGCTGAAAGTCATGACCTGGAACGTGCAGTATCTGGCTGGCAAGCGCTACGTGTTCTGGAACGATCTCGCCCAAGGCTCTGATGAAGCACCATCCCCGGAAGACATGGCCTTCAGTCTCGACGAAGTGGCACGGGTGATCCGCGACGAGCAGCCCGACGTGGTGCTGCTGCAGGAGCTGGATGACGGCGCCAAGGCCAGTGATTACCAGAATCAGCTCAAGCTGCTGCAGGAACGGGTCACCGATCTCTACCCGTGCAGCGCCCATGCTTTCGACTGGAAAGCCGAGTTCGTCCCCGACCCGCATATCTTCGGCAGCGTTGGCCGGCAACTGGTGACCCTGAGCCGTTACCGCATCGAACACGCCGAACGCCTGCAATTGCCGGTGCCCCCGGCGAATTTCATCTCCCGTCAGTTCCAACCCAAAGACGCCTTGCTCGCCACCAAGCTGCCGCTGAGCGACGGAGGGCAACTGACGGTATTCAACACCCATCTGGATCGCGCCCGTCAACCGGACGATACCTTGCAGGCACAGGTGACAGCGGTGACCAAGGTGCTCGACAAGTACGAAAGCCAGGGCCTGCCATGGCTGATCGGCGGCGACTTCAATCTGTTGCCGCTGGGCCAGTATCAGCGTCTGCCCGCCGAGCAGCGCACGCCCTACGCGATCGACAGCGCCCTGCATCTGTTATGGGACAAGTACCCGATGATCCCGACCAACAACGAAGCCAGCGGCATCGACCGCGCCCACTGGCTGACCCACTACCCCAACGACCCCGGACTGAATGGCCCGGATCGCACCGTCGACTATCTGTTCTACAGCCCGAAAATCAAACGGGTCGAAGCGCGGGTGCGCCAGGACGATACGTTGCGCATTTCCGATCACTTGCCGGTGATTGCGCGGTTCCTGCTGCCCGCGGCCCAGTAGCCAGTTAACACGATATCCCCCTGTGGGAGCGGGCTTGCTCGCGAAAGCGTTGTGTCAGTTGATGCATCCGTGCCTGGCGCACCGCCTTCGCGAGCAAGCCCGCTCCCACAGTAGATTTATGTCGTACCGTGATTGGGTGGCAGGCTGCGATGTTTTGCTCTTCAGGTGCCGCGCGGTTTGGCCCGCGCAGTCGCCTCGGCCACCAACGGATCATCCGGCCAATAATGCTTCGGATAGCGCCCCTTCAGATCCTTCTTCACCTCGGCATAGGTGCTGCGCCAGAAGTTGGCCAGATCCTGCGTCACCTGCACCGGCCGGCGCGCCGGGGACAACAGGTGCAGCTTGACCACTTGCCGGCCGCCAGCAATTCGCGGCGTCTCGGCCAGACCAAACAGCTCCTGCAAACGCACCGCGAGAATCGGCGGAAACTCGCTGTAATCCAGACGAATCGATGACCCCGACGGCACGCTGATGTGATGCGGCGCCAGCTCATCAAGCCTCTGCGGCAACGGCCACGGCAGCAGATTGCGGACGATGCTCGACAGGTCCAGATTGGCGAAATGGCTGAGCCGCGAGACCTTGCCCAAGTAAGGCATTAACCAATGCTCAAGAGTGTTCAGCAACGTTGCATCGCTGACATCCGGCCATTGGCTTTCGGCCTGAGCGTTCAGATCCAGTTGCCGCAGCAACGCGACCCGCGCCTGCCACTGGCGCAACTCCGGCGTCCATGGCAACAACTCCAGCCCCTTGCGCCGCACCAGATTGACCAGCGCCTGACTGCGCGCCGCTTCGTCGAGACCGGTCAACGGCTCGCGGCTGAGGATCAGTTCGCCTACCTTGCGCTGACGCTCGGCGCGCAGCACGCCTTCGCGCTCGTCCCAGTCCAGTTGATCGACGGCGTGCACCTGTTCGGCGAGCACCGAATCGAACAGCGCCGGATCGAAATCCGCCGCCAGGTAAATCCGCTCCTCACGCTGGCCCTGACGACTGCCGAGGTCGGCGATGACGATCCACGCCTCCTTCATCAGGCTGTCGGCTTCGGCGAACAGCGCAGCGCGACCATTGGCCAGACGATATTCGGCGCCACCGGCACGCCGCTGTTGGGCGACACGATCCGGGTAGGCTAGCGCCAGCAGCGCACCGAGCCAGCGCGGATGATCGGGATCGCTGACCGGTGCGCTGGCCTTGCCGCGCAGGTAACCGCGATATTGCCGCGCCAGTTGCCGGGCGCGTTGTACGCCGCCCTGAGCCCCGCGTGCCGCGCGCTCTTCGCCGCAGAGCAGCGCCAGGCGGCTGTGCAGATCGGCACCGGCACCGCGCAGGATATCGCGCTCGCCGAGCAGTGCCGCGACGTCGCACGCCATGTTCGCCAGCCCCAGCGCCTGACCGCGCAGCAACAGGTGGGCGATGCGCGGATGCGCCGGCAGCTCGGCCATGGCCTGACCGTGTGCAGTCAGCGCATCGCCTTCGAGTGCGCCCAGGCGCTGCAACAAATCCTGTGCCTGTGCAAAAGCTGCAGCCGGCGGCACATCGAGCCAGACCAGTTCGCCCGGCGTCACGCCCCAGCGTCCGAGTTGCAGCGCCAGACTCGCCAGATCCGCCGACAGAATTTCGGCACTGCCGTAAGCGGCGAGTTGCTCGTGCTGATCCTGCGACCACAAGCGGTAACACACACCCGGCTCCAGACGTCCGGCCCGGCCCGCACGCTGGGTGGCGCTGGCCCTGGAAATGCGCTGCGTATCGAGGCGGGTCATGCCGCTGCCTGGGTCGAAACGCGGCACCCGCGCCAGCCCGGCGTCGATCACCACGCGCACGCCGTTTATGGTCAGGCTGGTCTCGGCGATGTTGGTCGCCAGCACCACTTTGCGCTGGCCGGCCGGGGCCGGGTCGATGGCAGCGCGCTGGGCATTCAGGTCCAGTTCACCGTGTAACGGGCAGAGCAATACGTCTTTACGCTCGCCGATGGCATCGCTCAGTTGCTGATGCACCCGACGGATTTCCGCCTGCCCCGGCAAGAACACCAGCAGGCTGCCAGTCTCATCGTGCAGCGCTTCGAGGACGGTCTGGGTCACGCGCTGGTCGATGTATTCGCCGGGCTGGAACGGCCGGCCCCAGCGCATCGTCACCGGGTACATGCGCCCTTCGCTGCGCAGGATCGGCGCGTCATCCAGCAACCCGGCCAGACGCTCGCCTTCCAGCGTGGCGGACATCAGCAGAATCTTCAGCGGCTGTTCAGCGCGGAACAGTTCACGACCGTTCAAACTCAGAGCCAAGGCCAGATCGGCATCAAGACTGCGTTCGTGAAATTCGTCGAAGATCAGCAGACCGACGCCTTCCAGCGCCGGATCATCCTGCAGACGTCGGGTGAGAATCCCCTCGGTGACCACTTCGATACGGGTATTGGGGCCGACCTTGCTGTCGAGGCGGATGCGATAACCGACGGTTTCACCGACCTTCTCACCCAGTTCGCTGGCCAACCGTTCGGCAGCGGCTCGCGCGGCGAGACGGCGTGGTTCGAGCATCAGAATGGTCTGCCCGGCCAGCCACGCTTCATCGAGCAAGGCCAAAGGCACGCGGGTGGTTTTACCAGCGCCGGGCGGTGCTTCGAGCACGGCTTCGTGGCGTGTCGCCAAGGCTTCACGCAGGGCGGGTAAAACTTCATCAATCGGCAAAGAAATCATGCTGGCTCCCAAACAGAGGCGCGAGTATAACGGCGAACTGCCAGGCGTTTGTCAGGGTCTTAATTCCACACAACGCTGCTTCGTTTTTAGATGACTCAGGAGATCCATCACATGCGCTTACCTTCTCGCCTGATCGGCGGTGTACTGGTCGCCACCCTGCTCACTCAACTCACGGCCTGCGGATCGATTTTCTATCCGGATCGTCGCGGGCAGATCGATGGCAAGATTGACCCGGCGATTGCCGTACTCGACGCTGTGGGCCTGCTGTTCTACGTGATTCCCGGGCTGATCGCCTTTGCGGTGGACTTCGCCACTGGCGCGATCTATTTCGAACCGGGCCACACCGCTCAGGTCGATCCGGCCAAACTCAAACAAGCCATCGGCCCGGACGGTCAGGTCGATAACCTCAAGTTGCAGGCTATTCTCGAAACAGAACTGGGCCGCAATCTGCCGCTGGACGATCCGCGCCTGATCCAGCACAAGGGCAGCACGCAACAACTGGCGATGTTTGGCCTGCAACCTGCCGCATAAGGACATTCCTGCCCCATGACCTCCAGCCCCGAACACGCCCGCCTGCTGCGGCTGGCAACCCGCGCCTCGGTGGCGGTGGCCTGCACGCTGATCATCGCCAAAGCCATCGCCTGGTGGCTGAGCGGTTCGGTCAGCATGCTCGCCGGCCTCACCGACTCGGCGCTGGATGGCGTCACTTCGCTGCTCAATCTGCTAGCGGTGCATTACGCGCTGCGCCCGGCCGATGACGATCACCGTTACGGCCACGGCAAGGCTGAATCGCTGGCAGGCATGGCGCAGGCGCTGTTTATCGGTGGCAGTGCGATGTTGATCGCGTTTCAGGCATACGAACGCATCCAGCGCCCGGAACCGCTCGGCGCGCCGTGGATCAGCATTGGCGTGATCATTTTCTCATTGCTGCTGACGGTGGCCTTGCTGGTGCTGCAGCATCGAGTGATCAAGCAGACCGGCTCCAACGCCGTGCGTGCCGACTCACTGCATTACCGATCCGATCTGTTACTCAACGGCAGTATTCTGGTGGCGCTGATGCTGGCCGGATTCGGCTGGCATCAACTGGATGCCTGGTTCGGACTGGGAATTGCCGCCTACATTCTGTGGAGTGCAATCCAGATCGCCCGGGAAAGTTTTTCGGTGCTGATGGATGAGGAGCTGCCAACCGATGTCAGTCAGCACATGCTCGAACTGGCCTGCAGCGTGCCGGGTGTGTTGGGCGCGCATGACTTGCGCACGCGGATCTCCGGCAACCACTGGTTTGTGCAGTTGCACCTGGAATTGCCGGGGGAATTGACGTTGTCGGTGGCGCACGGCATCAGCGACCAAGCCGCCGATGCCATTCACAAAGCCTACCCGCGAGCCGAAGTGCTGGTGCACGCCGACCCGCAGGAAGTGGTCAAGTCAGAACGGGCGCAAACCCGGCTTCAGTAACTGACCTGATAACCGCGACTGCTCAGGCAATTGCCCTGCGCCTGACGATAGGCCTGAACCACTTCGGGCGCCGGTTGATACGTCGCGGTCCGCGGATCGAAACCGCTTTGCTGCACGGCGTACTGATAGCACTGGTAACCGTCTTGCTGCACCTGCTCGGGCGACTGGCCGTTGGCCGGGTACGCTACGACGTCGTAGCCTTGGGACTGCGGCTGCGGCGGCTGCACCGGCGGCTCGACCACGACGTAATCCTGGGTGGCTTCCTGATACGCATAGTAGGAACCGGCAGCGAGGAACAGCAGCGCACCGCCGATCCACACTTCACGGGCGTAATCCGGCAGATACTGAACGCGGATCCCGCGCGGCGGTTGCACGACGATGTAGCGCGGGCCTTGCGGGCGGTACCAGTAGCCGCCGGAATAGAAGTAATCCTGACCGCGATACGGCACGCGATATTCACGGTCCGGGAAACGGTCGATCACATGCCCCGGACGGTATTGCGGGCCTGGGCCCCAACCGTTGCCGTGTCCGTCCGGGCGACCCGGCCAGCGATTGTCATTGGGCCGGTTGCCGGTTTGCCATTGCTGGTTGTGGTAACCATTCTGCGGACGTTCGTCACGGTAGTAACCCTGACGTGGTTCCTGAGTCTGGCGCACGGTGTCGGGCCGTGGCTGGATCGGCAGGTTGTTCGACGGTGGTGCCTGATGCACCGGACCAGGCGGGTTCGGCGCGCGGTTCTGGTTCTGCCACTGGCCATTGTTGTACTGCTGGCCGTTGTGCTCGAACTGGCGGCTATTGTCGCCCCGAATGATTTCGTTGTTCTGCGGCCGCGGCTGATTTTGCGGCGGCGGATTGTTCTGCCCGCGGGGCTGATGATCGCCGCCACGGCCCTGATTGCCCTGATGCTCACCGCCGCGCCCGTTATTATCGGGGCCACGATTCTGTGGCTCGTCGGCCAGCGCTTGCGCACCGACACTCACACACAGCAAACCAACACCGGCCAGACGCCAGATGCGCGACTTCATGCTTTTCCTCACTGCGGGTATTAAGAGGGCTTGTAGCTAAGACCGGGAATACGCACACCGGGTTCTGCGACAGGTTATCAGTCACGAGACTTATTTATTGAGGGTGGCCACGCGGCAAGGCACAAAAATCGCGGGCAAGAAAAAAGGGAGACCCGTCGGCCTCCCTTTAGAGAACTTCGTCCTGGCTCGACGCTTTTGACGTCGGCTCACCTCACGCCGTCTTCTGGACAGTGTGCAGCTCGGGGGCCGGCACATCCCCGGTGGGGGTGGCCGCCGCGGCGGGCCTGATTGGGCGGGCCGCAGTGGACTGTGTTACCGAGCAGTGATTCTGGTGATAAGAATAGGCCGCAAGGCGCGACAGAGGATTGCGAAGATTGCTCAAATAAACACTGCTTGCGCAATTTTTAACCCTGGATAGATAATCCTCCGCAATAGTTACAACCAAGGACTGTTTCATGAGCAAACTCGACCGTTACGACCTGAGTATTTTGGCGGAATTGCAGCGCGACGCCCGCATCTCCAACCAGGAACTGGCCGAGCGCATCGGTCTGTCGCCCTCGCCCTGCTCGCGCCGGGTCAAGCAACTGGAGGACGACGGCTACATTTCGCGCCAGGTCGCTCTGCTCGACCGCAAGATGCTCGGCCTGAGCCTGACCGCCTACGTGCTGATCGGCATGGACCGGCACACACCGGAGCGTTTCGAGAACTTCGAAGCGGCGATCCGCACCCTGCCGCAGGTGCTGGAGTGCAGCCTGGTGACCGGCGTGGATGCCGACTACCAATTGAAAGTCGTGGTGCCGGACATGGATCACTATCAGAAGCTGCTGCTGGGGCATCTGACCCGGATTGAAGGGGTGACCAGCGTGCGCTCGAGTTTTGTGCTGAATCAGGTGCTCAACAGCACCGAACTGCCGCTGACGCATCTGCGCAACTGACATCGCCTTCGCGAGCAAGCCCGCTCCCACAGTTGAGCTTCGTCAAGCACACTATCTGTGTTCAACCGAGATCCCCTGTGGGAGCGGGCTTGCTCGCGAAGAGGCCGGTACAGGCACCCCACAGTTGAGCTTCGTCAAGCACACTATCTGTGTTCAACCGAGATCCACTGTGGGAGCGAGCTTGCTCGCGAAGAGGCCGGTACAGGCACCCCACAGTTGAGCTTCGTCAAGCACACAATTTGTGTTCAACCGAGATCCACTGTGGGAGCGGGCTTGCTCGCGAAGAGGCCGGTACAGGCACCCCACAGTTGAGCTTCGTCAAGCACACAATTTGTGTTCAACCGAGACCCACTGTGGGAGCGAGCTTGCTCGCGAAGAGGCCGGTACAGGCACCCCACAGTTGAGCTTCGTCAAGCACACAATTTGTGTTCAACCGAGATCCACTGTGGGAGCGGGCTTGCTCGCGAAGAGGCCGGTACAGGCACCCCATAACTGCGGCACACCGACGCAGATCAATGCGGCCTCCGCCACCCTCGGCGTATAATCGCCCAGCCCTTTTTCAGCCCTGTGCGCGCCGGAGATGCCCGATGGATCCAGCAGTATTCGAAGAATGGATGATGACTGGCCTGGTCAGCATCCTGATCATTTTCATGGGTTTCATCGTCTGGGATCTGGCGAAGAAGTCCAAGGCCGGGCGTTTCGGCTCGTTCATTCTGTTCTTCGTGCTGGGCCTGGGCGTGGCTGCGTTCATCATCAAGAGTGTGGTGATCGGCCTGATCGAATCCGGCGCTCTATAACCGCGCCGGTACTTCTTTCCATTGGCCCTGATCGAGCCCTTCGAGCGTCCAGTCGCCAATCCGCACCCGCACCAGCCGCAACGTCGGCAGCCCCACCGCAGCGGTCATCCGCCGCACCTGACGGTTGCGCCCTTCACGAATCACCAACTCCAGCCAACTGGTCGGCACGCTTTTGCGAAAGCGTACCGGCGGATTGCGTGGCCACAGTTCAGGTTCTTCCAGTTGCCGCGCCTCGGCGGGCAGGGTCATGCCGTCATTCAGCTCGACGCCATCACGCAAACGCTGCAATTGCTCGACCGTCGGCTCGCCTTCGACCTGTACCCAGTAGGTCTTCGGCAACTTGTGTTTCGGGTCGGCAATCCGCGCCTGCAACTGGCCGTCGTTGGTCAGCAGCAGCAAACCTTCGCTGTCGCGATCAAGGCGTCCGGCCGGATAAATGCCAGGCAGATCTATAAAATCCTTGAGCGTTGCCCGCCCGCCTTCGTCGCTGAACTGCGTCAGCACATCGAACGGTTTGTTGAACAGGATCAGCTTCGGCTCGGCCGGCGGCGCCTTGGCGACACGGCGCGCAGGGGACGACGGAGGCTTCGCGCCGGGACGGCGGGAAGGTGGACGCGGGGGACGGGACATAAGAGAACAGACATTTAGCGATCAGGGCTGCTAATGCTAGTGCCCCGACCGCCAAATGACCACGACTAACCGTTAGCGGAACGGCGGCTCGTCGAAGCTGCGCAGTTTGCGCGAATGCAACGAGTTGAGTTCGGTGCGCAGCAGATCCACCGCCGCGATGCCGATCTTCAAGTGCTGGCTGACCGCACGCTCGTAGAACGCGTTGGCCGAACCCGGCAGCTTGATTTCGCTGTGCAGCGGTTTGTCCGAAACGCACAGCAACGTGCCGTAAGGCACCCGCAGGCGATAACCCTGGGCGGCGATGGTGCCGCTTTCCATGTCCACGGCCACGGCGCGGGACAGGTTGATCAGCGGACGCTCCTGCGCCCAGCGCAGTTCCCAGTTGCGGTCGTCGTAGGTCAGCACGGTGCCGGTGCGCAGACGTTTTTTCAGCTCCTCGCCCTTCTCGCCGGTGATATTGGCGGCTGCTTGCTGCAGCGCCAGTTGCACTTCGGCCAGCGCCGGGATCGGAATGTTAGGAGGCACCACGCGGTCGAGAATCCCGTCACGACGCATGTAGGCGTGGGCCAGCACGTAATCGCCGATGGTCTGCGACTGACGCAGACCGCCGCAGTGACCGATCATCAGCCAGCAATGCGGACGCAGCACCGCCAGGTGGTCGGTGATGTTCTTGGCGTTGGACGGGCCGACACCGATGTTGACCAGGGTCACACCGTGGCCGTCATTGGCGATCAGGTGATAGGCCGGCATCTGGTAGCGGTGCCAGACCACGCCAGCGGCGATCGCCGAGGCTTCGCCGTGATCCATGCCCTTCTCGATGATCACGTTGCCCGGCAGAACCATGCGCACGAAACGCGGATCGTTGCGCAGTTGTTCCAGGCCATGAACGATGAACTGGTCGACGTAGCGGTGATAGTTGGTCAGCAGAATCCACGGCTGCACATGCCGCCAGTCGCTGCCGGTGTAGTGCACCAGACGGCGCAGGGAGAAGTCGACCCGTGCGGCGTCGAACAGCGCCAGTGGCAGCGGATCAGTGTTTTCCCAATCGTAGAGGCCGTCGGCGATGCCATCGGTGGCCGCGGACAGGTCGGTACTCGGGAACACCCGCGCCAGCACCGCAGCGGTGACGCCGGAGCCGGCCAGTTCATCGCCTTGCTCGACTACGTACGGGTACGGAATGTTCTGTTGGCTGACACCGACTTCCACGGTCACCGTGAAGTCATGCATCAACGGCACCAGCTGTTCCAGCAGGTATTTGCGGAACGCCTTTGGGTGGGTGACGGTGACGCTGTAAGTGCCCGGCAGTTGCACCTTGGCGTAGGCGCGGGTGGTCTGCGGGACTTCGCCCTGACACAGGTAGGTCAGACGCAGTTCGGGGTAACGAAACAGAGCACGCTGTTCGGCGTCAGGCTCGACGCGATCCTTGAGGTAACGCTTGAGCGCCGAATTCAGCGCAGTGGTGGCCCGCTCATGCAGCTCGGCCAGACGATCCACGGCTTGTTCGGCGGTTTGAACGACAATAAACGCTTCGGTCACGATCAGCTTCCTGTGTTCTGACTTGCAGGGCTTCATCTTGCCTGCATCGTGGTCTCACGGGAACAGTGGCGTTGTGGGTGTACCCAAATCTCCCTGTCAATGGAGATCCCCTGTGGGAGCGGGCTTGCTCGCGAATGCGCTGTGTCAGTCGACCTATCCATTGACTGACACACCGCATTCGCGAGCAAGCCCGCTCCCACAAGGGGATTTGTGGTGGGTCAGAGAATCTGCGGGGTCGAGCGGGCGACGATGGACTCAACGTCCAGCCCACGCGGCAAGGCGCCGTAGACGCGGCCGCCACCGCTCAGGCGGCTGGCAATGAACGCGTCGCTGACCGCCGAGTTGCCGGCTTCCAGCAATAGCTTGGCCTGCAAGCCGAGCGCGATGTCTTCGGTGAGTTGGCGCGCCCGATACTGAATGTCGCTGGTGTCCTTGAACTGCGCCTGCAACTGCTGGATATGCGCGGCCAGGCGTTTGTCGCCATGGCCGTCGCCCAACTCACTGAACAACACATCGAGCACACCCGGTTCTTTCGACAGTGCGCGCAACACGTCGAGGCACTGCACATTCCCCGAGCCTTCCCACGTCGAGTTGACCGGCGCCTCGCGATACAGCCGTGGCAGGATGCTCTCCTCGACATACCCGGCGCCGCCCATGCATTCGGCGGCTTCGTTGATCATTCCGGGGGCGCGTTTGCAGATCCAGTACTTGCCCACCGCCGTCACCAGCCGGGCGAATTGTGCTTCGTGGCGATCATCCAGATGATCCAGCGCCTTGCCCATACGCAGGCTCAGGGCCAGTGCAGCCTCGCTTTCCAGCGCCAGATCGGCCAGCACGTTCTGCATCAACGGCTGTTCGCTGAGCAGTTTGCCGCCGACCTTGCGGTGCGCGCAGTGGTGGCTGGCCTGAGTCAGCGCCTGACGCATCAGCGAGCTGGAGCCGACCATGCAATCGAAACGGGTCATCGCCACCATCTCGATGATGGTCGGCACACCGCGCCCTTCTTCGCCGACCATCCACGCCAGAGCGCCACGGAATTCAACTTCGCTGGAGGCGTTGGACTGATTGCCGAGTTTGTTTTTCAGGCGCTGGATGTAGAACTGATTGCGCGTGTCGTCCGGGCGATGGCGCGGCAACAGGAAGCAGGTCAGGCCCTTGTCGGTCTGCGCCAGCGTCAGGAACGCATCGCACATCGGCGCCGAGCAGAACCACTTGTGCCCGACCAGTTCATAGGCCTGCCCCGGGCCACTGGCGCCAACCGGATAGGCCTTGGTGGTGTTGGCCCGCACATCGGTGCCGCCCTGTTTCTCGGTCATCGCCATGCCGATGGTCACGCCGGCCTTGTGCGCCATGCTGACGTTGCGCGGGTCGTATTCGGTGGCGAGGATTTTCGGCACCCACTGTCCGGCCAGATCCGGCTGCAGACGCATGGCCGGGACGCTGGCGAAGGTCATGGTCAACGGGCAACCGCTGCCCGCCTCGGCCTGGCTGTGCAGATAGCTCATCGAGGCGCGGGCGACATGCGCGCCGTCCTGCGTATGGGCCCATGGCAATGAAGTCAGGCCATGTTCGATCGCGGTGCGCATCAGCTCGTGATAAGCGGGATGGAATTCCACCAGATCGATGCGATGGCCGTAGCGGTCATGGCTGACGAACACCGGTTTGTTCTGATTGGCAAGGAACCCGGCCTCCATCAACGGCCCGCCGGCCAGCGCACCGTAGGCATCGATCCGCGACTCGGCCCACCCGGCGCCAAAGCGGCGCGACCACTCCTGCAATGGCAGGTCGATGCGATACAGGTTGGCACCGTCCAGCGACGGTGGCTGGTTGGTGACTTCGTGGGTTTCGGCGAACTGATGCAGGTTCATGACGGGGCTCCTTTGGTCAGCCAAGGGATTCAGTTAAGCACCGGCCCGAGACTGATCAAAGTGTCATATGCGCCGAACTGTCGGCGCTTTCACCCTATTACGCGCTGAGCACCCGACGCTCCAGCGCCGTCTGCAGGTCTTCGAATTTCACCGGTTTGTTCAAGTAATCGATGCGTGTACCCGGCGCGCAGTGCTCGCGATCCGTGCCCAGCGCCAGCATGAACACCGGCAGATTGGCGCAGCCGGGCAACGCATGAATCTGGCAGCACAACGACGCACCTTCATGATTGGGCAACTGGCAATCAATCAGCACCGCATCGAAGGTTTCCCGTTGCAGACAGTCCAGCGCCGCCGCGCCGTTATCTGCAGTACGTACGCGAAACCCCAGTTTGAGCAGCATGCCGCGCATCACCAGTTGGTTGACGCTGTTGTCGTCCACCAGCAACACCGTGCAGTCCTGCGGTGCACGGCTGCGCTCGTGCAGCGTGTCCGGAGTTGGCACCGCTTCGAGCGGCGGCAGTTCGAACTCGACATCCAGTTGAAAACGGCTGCCGCTGCCAGGCTGGGAGCGATGAGTCAGCTTGCCGCCGAGCAGTTCCACCAGTTGCCGACAGATCGCCAGCCCCACGCCCAGGCCGCCGTATTCGCGGGTCATCGAGCCGTCGAGCTGGAAGAAGCGCTGATACATCGTCGCCTCGCCCAGATCGGTGAAACCGATGCCGGTATCGATGACCGCAAACGACAGCGCCAGGCGGTTGTCCGTCGCCGGTTTGCCAGTGACCCGCAGCGCCAGACCGCCAACCCGAGTGAACTTGATCGCGTTGTCCAGCAGGCACTCCAGGCACTGCGCCAGTTTTGCGCTGTCGCCGTGCAAGCGATCCGGCAGGGTCGGCAGCACCTCGACCTTGAAGTCCAGCGACTTGCTCGCCGCGTTACCGTCGAACTGCACGCGCAAGGCCTCGACCACCGCGCGCAGGCTGAAACTGCCCGGCGTCGCCTTGAGCTTGCCGGCCTGCAATTCGGTGAGGGTGAGGATGCCGTTGACCATGCGCATCATGTCCCGCGCGGAGCCGGCAGCGGTTTGCTGGTATTGCTCCAGTTCAGGCTCCAGCTCGACGGTCTGCATCAGCTCCAGCGATCCGATCACCCCGTTCATCGGCGTGCGCAACTCATGGGTCAGGGTTGCGAGGAATTCATCCTTGAGCTTGTTGCTGTGGGCCAGTTGCTGGTTGAGCACTTCGAGTTTCTGCCCGGCATCGAACAGGGTTTGCGCCTGTTGTTCGCGCATCGCGTTGATGCGATCAGCCAGCGCCAGCGACAGCAGCGCGACTTCGATCGCCGAGCCGATCTGGCTGGCGTACATGGTCAGGAACACGTTCGGCAGCAGGCCCAGCACCATCAGCGTATTGACGATGCCGCCGAGCAGGAACGCCGACCAGGCAATAATGAAATAACGCGCCACCCGCAGGCCACGCCACCAGGCGAGAATCCCGGCGGCGAAGATCACCACGGTGAACACCAGCGCCAACAGGGTCGCCAGGCGTAGCGACAATGCGTAACTGGTCATCAGCGACAGCCCGACCACCAGCGCGCCGAACGCGATCAGAGCGATCAGCAGATAGTCGAGCCAGCGGCTGTGGATTCTGGTCTGCAGGAAACTGCGGGCGAACTGGCTGCCGAACAGCCCGGCGCAACCGATGAAAAACGGCGTGGCGGCGTTGGCCCACCACGGATTGTCCGGCCAGAAATACTCGACCGCCGCGCCGTTCACCGACAGTTGATAAAGGCCGAACGAGGCGATGTAGAAGATGTAATAGAGGTAGCTGGTGTCGCGCACGCTCAGGTAGATGAACAGGTTGTAGACCAGCATCCCCAGCAGCACGCCATAAATGATCCCCAGTACATACAGGCGCACCGGTTGATCTTCCAGGTAGGCGGTGCTCGACCATAACGTCACCGGTGCCTGGATCGAGCCTTCACTGGCCAGGCGCAGATACACGGTTTTTTGCTGATCAGGGGCGAAGGTCAGGTCGAACAGGTAATTGTTCTGGCGAATCTCGCGACTGGCGAACGGCAAGGCGTCGCCGGTCTGCCGGATCAGCCGGTAGTCGCCATTGACATCGGCCATATAAAGGTCGAGGTGATCGAGCGGCGGATATGCCAGCTCCAGCAGCCAGGTGCGCTGCGCGGCCGGGTTGTTCGGACGGTAATGCAGGTCGATCTTCAGCCAGAATGCCGAGCGCGAGTAACCGGCATTGAGCGTGGCTTTGTCGTGAGGTTTGAAATTGCCCGCCGCCGCTTGAGCGCGGACGTCGGCGATGTTCGCCTGACCGCTCGGGTCTTCGAACACTTGCAAGGAGCGGCCCAGGGGAAGGCTCTGGGTATTTTCGTCGAACTCGACGGCGCTTGCGAGGAGGGGCAAGCAGAACAGCAACATCAGCAAATAGCGCATTGAAGCCCCAGCGTGGCTCGTCCGGTTGTGTCAGGAAGCCCCCCATTCCCTTTGAGTAGACGTAAAACCGGTATTACCTGTTATTGGTTTGGATCCAGACTAGCATAGCCGTTGATGGCCATTGAGCACCATCGAAATTTTTCCTACAAAGGCTCTAGAACGGGCGTTTCAGAGCAAAGCGGCGGACTAGAGCTGTTGAGTTGGTCAACTCAATCATTGCGATCCGCTTTTGTGGCGAGGGAGCTTGCTCCCGCTCGGCTGCACAGCAGTCGTGAAATCTGTAAATGCGCTGTGCCTGAATAAATGCAGGGGGTTGCTTCGCAACCCAGCGGGAGCAAGCTCCCTCGCCACAATGGTAGCTGCAGTGTTGTCCGACAATCTGCTCGCAAACACCGTCAGGACTGAACCCGAAAATCAGCTTTGGTGGTAAGCTCGCGCACCATGAATATCTACAGCTCCCGCCCCGTTGTCCTCTGTCTCTCCGGCCACGACCCCAGTGGTGGCGCCGGCTTGCAGGCAGATATCGAAGCCCTGCTCGCGCAGGGTTGCCATGCGGCTCCGGCCGTCACCGCCCTGACCGTGCAAGACACCGTCAACGTCACTGACTTCCGCGTCCTCGACCGCGAGTGGGTGCTGGCGCAAGCCAATGCCGTGCTCAACGACTCCGAAGTCGCAGCGGTCAAACTGGGCATGCTCGGTTCGCTGGAAATGGTCGACACCGTGGTCGAACTGCTTTCCGCGCACCCGCATCTGCCGGTGGTCTGCGACCCGGTGCTGCGGGCCGGCGGCGGCGGACGCCTGGGCAAGGATGAAGTCGGTTATGCGATGCGCGAGCGTCTGCTGCCGCTGTCGATCATTGCCACCCCCAACCTTCCCGAAGCGCGGATTCTCGCCGAACTGCCCGAAGGCACTGCGGATGAGTGCGCGGAAAAACTCCTGCCGTTCGTCAAAAACCTGCTGATCACCGGCGGCCATGGCGACGAAACTGAAATCCACAATCGCCTGTACAGCCGTGACGGCCTGCGTGAAACCTTCTATTGCCAGCGTTTGCCGGGCAGTTACCACGGTTCCGGCTGCACATTGGCCAGCGCCCTCGCCGGTCGGCTGGCCCAGGGTGAAAACCTCGCCAGCGCCGTGCGTACGGCACTGGATTACACCTGGCGCACCCTGCGCGATGCCGAACAACTGGGCAAAGGCCAGTTCGTGCCGCGTCGCCTGCCGCTGGATTTTTGCTCGTAACGTCGTGAGGTCTGCCTGATGAAACTACGTGGCCTGTACGCCATCACCGACAGCCAATTGCTGGCGGGCAAGTTTCTGTCGTACGTGGAGGCGGCGCTGGAAGGCGGCGTCACCCTGCTGCAATACCGCGACAAAAGCAGCGACGAGGCCCGCCGTCTGCGCGAGGCCGAAGCCCTGCGCAATCTGTGCGAGCGCTACAAGACGCAACTGATCATCAACGATGACGCCGAACTGGCTGCGCGCCTCAACGTCGGCGTGCACCTGGGGCAGACCGACGGCCCGCTGTCGCCGACCCGCGCCCTGCTCGGCTCCAAAGCCATCATCGGTTCGACCTGCCACGCGCAACTCGAACTGGCTGAACAGGCCGCCAAAGAAGGCGCGAGTTATGTCGCCTTCGGTCGCTTCTTCAATTCCAGCACCAAACCCGGCGCGCCAAGCTGCAGCCTCGATCTGCTCGACGAGGCCAAACGCAAGCTGCATCTGCCGGTTTGCGCGATTGGCGGCATCACCCTCGACAACGCCGCGCCGCTGGTGGCCCACGGGGTCGACCTGCTGGCGGTGGTCCACGGTTTGTTCGGTGCCGAGAGCACCGCCGAAGTGACCCGCCGCGCCCGCGCCTTCAACGAACTTCTGAAAATCTGATTTGAGAGCCCGAACATGTCTCGTTCCGAAACCCTGTTTGCCAATGCCCAGAAACACATTCCCGGTGGCGTCAACTCGCCGGTTCGCGCGTTCAAGAGCGTGGGCGGCACGCCGCTGTTCTTCAAACATGCCGAAGGCGCCTACGTCACTGACGAAGACGACAAGCGCTATGTGGATTATGTCGGTTCGTGGGGGCCGATGATTCTCGGCCACAGCCACCCGGACGTGCTCGACGCAGTGCGCAATCAACTGCAACACGGCCTGTCCTACGGCGCGCCGACCGCGATGGAAACCGAGATGGCCGATCTGGTCTGCTCGCTGGTGCCATCGATGGACATGGTGCGCATGGTCAGCTCCGGCACCGAAGCGACCATGAGTGCGATTCGTCTGGCCCGTGGCTACACCGGTCGTGACAGCATCATCAAGTTCGAAGGCTGCTACCACGGTCACTCCGACAGCCTGCTGGTCAAGGCCGGCTCCGGGGCGCTGACCCAGGGCGTACCAAGCTCCGCCGGTGTGCCGGCCGCGTTCGCCAAACACACCCTGACTCTGCCGTTCAACGACATCGACGCCGTGGAGAAGATGCTCGCCGAAGCTGGTCAGGACGTCGCCTGCATCATCGTCGAGCCAGTCGCTGGCAACATGAACTGCGTGCCGCCGGCACCAGGTTTCCTCGAAGGCCTGCGCTCGCTGTGCGACAAACATGGCGTGGTGCTGATTTTCGACGAAGTGATGACCGGTTTCCGTGTCGCCCTCGGTGGCGCTCAGGCGTACTACGGTGTAACCCCGGATCTGACCACCTTCGGCAAGATCATCGGCGGCGGCATGCCGGTCGGCTGCTTCGGCGGCAAGCGTGAAATCATGGAACGCATCGCGCCGCTTGGTCCGGTGTACCAGGCCGGCACCCTGTCGGGTAACCCGCTGGCGATGGCCGCCGGTCTGACCACGCTGCGCCTGATCAGCCGCCCAGGGTTCCACGCCGAGCTGACCGACTACACCACGCGCCTGCTCGACGGCCTGCAACAACGCGCCGATGCGGCGGGCATTCCGTTCGTGACCACGCAAGCGGGTGGCATGTTCGGTCTGTACTTCAGCGGCGCCGACGACATCGTCACCTTTGAAGACGTGATGGCCAGCGACGCTGCGCTGTTCGGTCGCTTCTTCCACCTGATGCTCGAAGGTGGCGTGTACCTGGCGCCGAGCGCATTCGAAGCCGGTTTCACCTCGATCGCCCACGGCGAAGCCGAGCTGAAAATCACCCTGGACGCTGCCGAGCGCGCCTTCGCTGCACTGAAGTAATCGCCGTACCGCTGACGTTGGCCATGGCCAGCGTCAGCTTTCACCTACACTCACGCCGTTTTTCCCACGCCTCTGCTAAAAATCCAGCAGAAAGTGGCCGATAAATTCCCCGCGCAGCAGAAAAACGAGTAAAGACTTTGTAAGGTTGGCCCTGCTTATTTCATAATGCGCGCTTATTGGATCCCTCGATGGGTCCGCGTGCCCTTCAGAGGTAAGTCGATTCCCATGAACCGCACCGGCCGCACCCTTGCCTTGGGCTGCCTGTTGCTCCTTCAGCCCCTGCTCGCGCATGCACAAGCAGGCGGCAACTCGTTGTTGATCCCGGCGATGGGTCGTTGCACCCTCAACACTCAGCCGCAAGACGTCACGCAGGCACTGGCCGCCTGCCAGAAAGCGGCGGACGAAGGGGATGCGCAAGCGCAATACGAGTTGGGTGAGTTCTATTACGACGGCAAGAATGCGCCGCGCGATCTCAATCAAGCCCTGAGCTATTTCGAAAAAGCCTCGTTGCAAGGCCACGCTCAGGCGCAGTTCAAGCTCGGTACCATGTTCTTCCACGGTGAAGGCGTGCAGGCCAACAACATTCAGGCGTACATCGTGCTGAAGATGGCCGCGGTCAACGGCGCCGAAGATGCGCTGGACACCGCCGACGAAGTCTCCGAAAAAATGTCCCGCGAAGACCTCGAAACCGCAACCCAGGTGCTCGGGCAAATTTTCCGTAAATACCTGATGGAACTGCAGAGCGCCGATGGGCGTACGCCGTTTTCGCCATTGCCATAAGAGCTTTTGTGGCGAGGGAGCTTGCTCCCGCTGGGTTGCGAAGCAACCCTAAACCCTGCAAGCACTTTTTTCCTGATACACCATAGAGCCTGATCTTGCGACTGCTGGGGCAGTCGAGCGGGAGCAAGCTCCCTCGCCACAAACTCATTCCTATCCAGAATCTGCTGTTACTTCTCAGGCATCGGCATCGGAAACGGCATCACATTGCCGACCGCGCCACGGGCTTCGCTGATTTTCGGGGTGCCCAGACGTTCCACCTCGTCGATGCGCACGATCGAATGCATCGGTACGAAGCTGCGCACCACGCCTTCGAACTGCGCCTTGAGCTTCTCTTCGCTCGGATCGACCACCACTTGCGTGCGCTCGCCAAAGACGAACTCTTCCACTTCCAGAAAACCCCACAGATCACTTTGATAGATCTGCTTGGCGTACATTTCGAACACCTGGCCCTGGTTGAGGAAAATCACCTTATAGATTGGAGCTTCGCGTTTGGTCATGGCGGGGGATAACATCGGGGATAAAAATGAGGGCGCAAACTATAGCATAGCCACCGGACGCACAGCGGTAGGAACCTGAGGGCTTGTTCCCTATAATGCGCGGTTCTTTGAATCACGTGACGACCAAAATCCATGGCCAAGAAGCTTTACATCGAAACCCACGGTTGCCAGATGAACGAGTACGACAGCTCGCGCATGGTCGATCTGCTGGGCGAACATCAGGCCCTGGAAGTCACCGCCCGTGCAGAAGACGCCGACGTGATTCTGCTCAACACCTGCTCGATCCGCGAACGTGCACAGGATCGGGTGTACTCGCAGTTGGGCCGCTGGCGCGAACTGAAGCTGGCCAACCCGGACATGGTGATCGCCGTCGGCGGTTGCGTGGCCAGCCAGGAAGGCGCGGCGATCCGTGATCGCGCCCCGTATGTCGACGTGGTATTCGGCCCGCAGACCCTGCACCGTCTGCCGGAAATGATCGACGCCGCGCGCAGCAGCAAGCTGCCGCAGGTCGACGTTTCGTTCCCGGAAATCGAAAAATTCGACCACTTGCCCGAACCGCGCATCGACGGCCCGAGCGCCTACGTGTCGGTGATGGAAGGCTGCAGCAAGTACTGCACGTTCTGCGTGGTGCCTTACACCCGTGGTGAAGAAGTCAGCCGGCCGTTCGATGACGTAATCGCCGAGATCATCCACCTCGCCGAAAACGGCGTGCGTGAAGTGACCTTGCTCGGGCAGAACGTCAACGGTTATCGCGGTACGACTCATGACGGTCGCCTGGCCGATCTGGCCGAACTGATCCGCGTGGTCGCCGCCGTCGATGGCATCGACCGCATCCGCTATACCACTTCGCACCCGCTGGAGTTCTCCGACAGCCTGATCCAGGCCCACGCCGAAGTGCCGGAACTGGTCAAACACCTGCACTTGCCGGTGCAGTCGGGTTCGGACCGGATTCTGGCGGCGATGAAGCGCAACCACACCGCGCTGGAGTACAAATCCAAGCTGCGCAAACTGCGCGCTGCGGTACCGGGGATCTGCATCAGTTCGGACTTCATCGTCGGCTTCCCCGGCGAAACCGAGAAAGACTTCGAACAGACCATGAAGCTGATTGCCGACGTCGGTTTCGACTTCTCCTACTCGTTCGTCTACAGCCAGCGCCCGGGCACCCCGGCGGCCGATCTGGCCGACGACACCCCGGAAGAGCTGAAGAAAGAACGCTTGAACGCCCTGCAACATCGATTGAATCAGCAAGGGTTCGAGATCAGCCGACAAATGGTCGGCTCGATCCAGCGCATTCTGGTTACCGACTACTCGAAGAAAGACCCGGGCGAGCTGCAAGGGCGTACCGAGAATAATCGTATCGTCAACTTCCGCTGCGATAATCCGACCCTGATCGGCCAGTTCGCCGACGTGCACATCGACGCGGCACAACCGCACTCGCTGCGCGGCTCGCTGATCCAGTAACACCGCGCGTCTTCTGTAGTAGGGCTGTTGTGGTGAGGGGATTTATCCCCGATGGTTGGCGCAGCCGACCCAAAGCTGAAGTTGTGGTGAACCTGCCATACCGAGAGCTCTGGTTTTGGGGCCGCTCCGCGGCCCATCGGGGATGAATCCCCTCGCCACAGATAAATCCACCCGCCACAGAAAGGCGCTCCAAACTCGCATCGATATTTAAGAGCTTTCGCACCCACGCCACTGGCGTTATCCTTGATTTCATCTTAATTGCCCCAGGGCGGCTAAATACGACCTTGAACGCACCCATAGAACCACATCGTTTTATCCTCGAGCCCTTTGAGGCTCGCCGCTTCGCCAATCTGTGCGGGCAATTCGACGAGCATCTGCGCTTGATCGAACAGCGCCTGGCCATCGAGATCCGCAACCGCGGAAACCAGTTCGAGCTGATCGGCGACCCCAAGCACACCACGTCTGCGGAAAACCTGCTGCGCCGCCTGTACCGCGAAACCAAGGGTACCGAGCTGTCGCCGGACATGGTGCACCTGTTCCTCCAAGAATCGGCCGTCGTCGAATTGGACAACCACGCCCCCGCCGAAGCCTCCGTCGCCCTGCGCACCAAGAAAGGCATGATTCGCCCACGCGGCCTGAATCAACTGCGCTACGTGAAGGAAATCCTCGGCAACGACATCAACTTCGGCATTGGTCCGGCCGGTACCGGCAAGACCTATCTGGCCGTGGCTTGCGCCGTCGATGCCCTGGAGCGCGAGCAGATCCGCCGCATCCTGCTGGTGCGTCCGGCGGTTGAAGCGGGTGAAAAGCTCGGCTTCCTGCCCGGCGACCTCGCCCAGAAGATCGACCCGTACCTGCGCCCGCTGTACGACGCTCTCTACGAAATGCTCGGCTTCGAATACGTGGCCAAGCTGATCGAGCGCCAGGTGATCGAAGTCGCGCCGCTGGCTTACATGCGCGGTCGTACGCTGAACAACAGCTTCATCATTCTCGACGAAAGCCAGAACACCACCGTCGAGCAGATGAAGATGTTCCTGACCCGGATCGGCTTCGGCTCCACCGCCGTCATCACTGGCGAC
Organism: Pseudomonas sp. Irchel s3a10; assembly: GCF_900187525.1. NCBI lineage: Bacteria > Pseudomonadati > Pseudomonadota > Gammaproteobacteria > Pseudomonadales > Pseudomonadaceae > Pseudomonas > Pseudomonas sp. Irchel s3a10. The sequence goes on along the minus strand of NZ_FYDR01000007.1, from coordinate 126,992 downwards.
ATCACCCAGGTCGACCTGCCGCGCGGCACCAAGTCCGGGCTGCATCATGTGATCGAAGTGCTCAAGGACGTTCCGGGCATCAGCTTCACGCACTTCCAGCCCAAAGACGTCGTGCGTCACCCGTTGGTGCAGCGGATCGTCGAGGCCTACGAGCGCTTCGAGACCCGTGCCGAAGCCGCCAAGGAAACCTCGCGCGATGCTTGAGCTGGATCTGCAAATCGCTACCGAAGCGAATGCCCCGAGTGAAGCCGACTTCCGCAAATGGTGCGAACTGGCCCTGCGCCAGCGCAGCGCCGACTCGGAAATGACCATCCGTCTGGTTGACGAGGAAGAAGGTCGTGAGCTGAATCACACCTGGCGCCACAAGGATTACGCGACCAACGTCCTGTCGTTCCCGGCCGAAGTCCCGGACGAGTTTCTCGACATCCCGCTGCTCGGCGATCTGGTGATCTGCGTAGCGGTGGTCGAGCGCGAAGCTGCCGAACAAGGCAAGGAACTCCAGGCCCATTGGGCACATCTAGTCATTCACGGCTGCTTGCATCTGCTCGGTTACGACCATATAGATGACGACGAAGCCGAAGAAATGGAAGCACTGGAACGCGAGTTGCTTGCCGAACTGGGCTACCCCGATCCGTACGCGGACGACGAACCCGAAACCTCCCCTATCGTTACAACAAAGGATTCAGAGTAATCGCTATGAGCGAAGATCGATCGAGCAACGGGCAGAAGTCATGGCTGGGTAAACTGACCCAGGCTTTTGCCCACGAGCCGAAGAACCGTCAGGAGCTGCTTGAGCTGCTGCGTGATGCACATCAGAACAAACTGCTGGACAGCGAAGCGCTGGCCATCGTCGAAGGCGCCATTCAGGTGGCTGACCTGCAAGTACGCGACATCATGGTGCCGCGTTCGCAGATGATCAGCATCAAGGCGAACCAGACACCCCGTGAATTCCTCCCGGCCGTGGTCGACTCGGCCCACTCGCGCTATCCGGTCATCGGTGAAAGCCATGACGACGTGATGGGCGTGCTGCTGGCCAAGGATCTGCTGCCGCTGATCCTCAAGGAGAACGGCGACAGCTTCAACATCAAGGACCTGCTGCGCCCGGCCACCTTCGTGCCGGAGTCCAAGCGTCTGAACGTGTTGCTGCGTGAATTCCGCGCCAACCACAACCACATGGCCATCGTCATTGACGAGTACGGCGGCGTGGCGGGTCTGGTGACGATTGAAGACGTGCTCGAACAGATCGTCGGCGACATCGAAGACGAGCACGACGTCGAAGAAGACAGCTACATCAAGCCGCTGCCCAGCGGTGACTTCCTGATCAAGGCCCTGACGCCGATCGAGAACTTCAACGAGTTTTTCGACAGCGAGTTCTCCGACGACGAATTCGACACCGTTGGCGGTCTGGTGATGAGCGCGTTCGGGCACTTGCCAAAACGTAACGAAATCACTGAAATCGGCGCCTATCGTTTCCGCATCCTGAATGCCGACAGCCGTCGGATTCATTTGCTGCGACTGACACCCATCGCCCGGTAATCATTAAGGATTGGGGTATGTCATCAGCTATTTCCTGCATCGCGTTGCGCCTGAAAGCGGGCCAGGCAAGGCGCAGTCCGCAGGGAATGGCATTCCCTTTCCAAGGACTGCAACGCAGCATGGCCCGCTTTCAGGCGTAACCCGGAGGGCCGGGCCTGCTGTTACGCAGGGCTGCGTTGCTCGTCGTTCATTTGAAAAACCAAACTTCACTCCTCGCGCCTTGCCCTGCGTAACAGCAGACCCGGCGCGATACAGGAAATAGCTGATGACATACCCCCTGCGCTGGACAACCCGCCCCGGCTGGCCCGGTAACCTGCTGGCCGTGGCGGCCGGTGCAATCACCACCTTCGCCCTCGCCCCGTTCAACATCTGGCCGCTGGCTTTGCTCGCGGTCGGCCTGTTCTATGCCGGCCTGCGCGAGCTGAAACCGCGTCAGGCACTGGGCCGTGGCTGGTGCTTCGGTTTTGGCCTGTTCGGCGCCGGTACCAGCTGGATCTACTACAGCATCCACCATTTCGGTGGCGCGTCGGTGCTGCTGGCCGGGTTCCTGATGCTGCTGTTCACCGCAGCGATCGCGTTTTTCTTCGCCCTGCCCGCCTGGGTCTGGGCACGCTGGTTGCGCCGAAATGAAGCACCGCTGGCCGATGCGCTGGCGTTTGCCGCACTGTGGGTCGGCCAGGAAGCGTTTCGTGGCTGGTTCCTCACCGGTTTTCCGTGGCTCTACTCCGGCTACAGCCAGCTCGACGGCCCATTGGCCGGGCTCGCGCCGGTGGGCGGCATGTGGCTGGTGTCGTTCGTTCTGGCGCTGACTGCGGCGCTGATCTACAACGCACCGCGCCTGCTGCAAACCGGTCGTAAAGGCTTCATCGCGGCTGGCTTGGTGTTGTTGGTCGGGCCTTGGGTGGCGGGTGTTGCGCTCAAGGGCCATGCCTGGACCAGTCCGTCCGGCCCGGCACTGAGCGTCGCTGCGATTCAGGGCAACGTCGAACAAAGCATGAAATGGGATCCGGCGCAGCTTAACGCGCAACTGGCGCTGTATCGCGACCTGAGTTTCCGCTCAAAACCGGTGGACCTGCTGATCTGGCCGGAAACCGCGGTACCGGTGCTCAAGGAGTCCGCCGAGGGCTACTTGAACATGATGGGCAACTTCGCCGCCGAGCGTAAATCGGCGCTGATCACCGGGGTGCCGATCCGCGAGACGGTTCGTCACGAAAAACGCTTCTTCAACGGCATTACCGTGGTCGGCGAAGGCGATGGCACCTACCTCAAGCAGAAACTGGTGCCGTTCGGTGAGTACGTGCCGTTGCAGGATCTGTTGCGCGGGTTGATTGCGTTCTTTGACTTGCCGATGTCCGACTTTGCCCGTGGCCCGGCCGATCAGGCGCTGCTGCAAGCCAAGGGTTATCAGATTGCGCCGTTCATCTGCTATGAAGTGGTGTACCCGGAATTCGCCGCTGGCCTGTCAGCCAGCAGCGATCTGCTGCTGACGATCAGCAACGACACCTGGTTCGGCACCTCGATCGGCCCGCTGCAACACCTGCAAATGGCGCAGATGCGCGCGCTTGAGGCCGGCCGCTGGATGATCCGTGCTACGAACAACGGCGTGACTGGGCTGATCAACCCGTTCGGGCAGATCACTGAGCAGATTCCGCAGTTCGAACAGGGCATTCTCTATGGCGAAGTGGTGCCGATGCACAACCTGACGCCGTATCTGCAATGGCGTTCGTGGCCGCTGATCATCGTCTGTGTGCTGCTGTTTGGCTGGGCACTGATGGCGAGCCGGATGTCGAAAACCCTTTAAAAAGCTTCGCGAGCAAGCCCGCTCCCACATTTGGAATGCAATTCAAATGTGGGAGCGGGCTTGCTCGCGAATGGACATCAGCAGCACCCAATCAATCAGGGTGGGCATCCCCTCGGTAAAACAACGAATACCCCACCTGCCCCACCGCCTCATTCAGCAACTGTCCGCTCTGCCAGATCGACTTGAACTCCGGCAGCCAGCCACCAAACGGGCGCGCATTATCGGTCCCGAGAAACCCGACGGGCGCCGGCACCACTTCGAATCCTGCCTGCTGGAAACACCACACGGCGCGCGGCATGTGCCAGGCCTGCGTCACCACCACGACGCGCTTGATGCCTTGCGGCAACAAGAGGTCGGCGCTGAATTTGGCGTTTTCCCAAGTGGTACGGCTCTCGCCTTCCTGCCAGCGCGTGGTCACGCCGAAATCATCGCGCAGCGAATCGGCCATCAGCTTCGCCTCGGTCGGCGGCGTGCCGTAATGCAGGCCACCACTGGTCAGAATCGGTAGCCCGGAGGCCTTGGTCAGTTGCGCCGCATAGCGCTGACGCTCCAGCCCCACGCCAGTTGGCTGATCCTCACCCCAGGCCAGATCGCCGCGCTCGCGCCCGGAACCCAGCACCACGATGGCATCGGCGCGCTGCGCCAACATCGACCACGCGTCACGGGGCAGCGGCGGCTCACGCTCCAGCGCCTTGGCGCCCCACTGCACCACCACCGGCAGGCTCATCAGCCAGAAACCACCCAAGCCAAGGGCAAAACACAGGCCGGCCAGCCGTGGCCGGGAGCGACGCAGCCACCAGGCGACCAGCAATAGCAGCAAAAGAATGCCGGGCGGCAAGAGCAGTTGTTTGATGAAATAACGAAAAGGCATCGGGGCATCTCCAGAGATGCCCGAAGCCTAAGAGTGTTAATGACGCGTTACAACCGATAGGTAGGATCCTGTTGGAAAAGATCCGTTATTTGACCTGCCATGCGTTTACTTGGCCTGCACAGAACGAACCTTGACGGTGTCTCTGCCGGGCGCCTTGTCCTTGAGCCAGATGACCTTGGCCGATTGTGGTGCATCGAGCTGCTTCACTGCCTGTGACAAGCTGCCATGCGATTCACGCTCACTGCGATCCAGATAGGCCTTGACCAGTTTGAACTCGGCGGGGCTCAAGCCACGCAATTCCAGTTCCACGGGGCGCTCGTCGCGCAGCCGGCCAGCGGTTTTGGCAGCGTCGAGGGCCATGCCCAGACGATCCATCAACCGCTCGTACAACTCGGGTTTCGTCACGTTTTTTTGCCGTTGCTCCACCATCCCTCACCTCATTGAAGATAAGACTCACTCCCCAATAAGAGCTTAGCTTCGCTGCACAAACCGGCTGAACGCCGCGACCAACGGCCCTCGCCAAGGTTTTCCGGGGCCAGACAGCTGTAATCAGGGTTTCCCTAGGCCAAGCGCGGTCATGTATGCTACGGCGCTTCCTGTCATTCCACTTCCAGCCTGTCCGGAGCATCCCCCGGAGGGCGCGTTGAAGAGGATTAGGCCACCCCTATCCAGTACAAAAGTAGCCATGCACGAACAATATCAGCCCCGTGAAATCGAAGCCGCCGCCCAGTCGTTCTGGGACGAGCAAAAGTCCTTTGAAGTCAGTGAACAGCCAGGCAAGGAAACCTACTACTGCCTGTCGATGTTCCCTTACCCCAGCGGCAAGCTACACATGGGGCACGTGCGCAACTACACCATCGGCGACGTGATCTCCCGCTACCAGCGCATGCAAGGCAAGAACGTTCTGCAACCAATGGGTTGGGACGCCTTCGGCATGCCGGCAGAAAACGCCGCGATGAAGAACAACGTGGCACCCGCCAAGTGGACCTACGAAAACATCGCCTACATGAAGTCCCAGCTGCGCAGCCTGGGCCTGGCGGTGGACTGGTCCCGCGAAGTGACTACCTGCAAACCGGATTACTACCGCTGGGAACAATGGCTGTTCACTCGCCTGTTCGAAAAAGGCGTGATCTACCGCAAGAACGGTACCGTGAACTGGGACCCGGTCGACCAGACTGTTCTGGCCAACGAACAGGTGATCGACGGTCGCGGCTGGCGTTCCGGCGCGCTGATCGAAAAGCGCGAAATCCCGATGTACTACTTCAAGATCACCGCTTACGCGGATGAGCTGCTGGAGAGCCTTGACGAACTGACTGGCTGGCCGGAACAGGTCAAGACCATGCAGCGCAACTGGATCGGCAAATCCCGCGGCATGGAAGTGCAGTTCCCGTACAACGTCGACTCGATCGGCGAAGCCGGCACCCTCAAGGTCTTCACCACCCGTCCGGACACCCTGATGGGCGCGACCTACGTCGCCGTGGCTGCCGAGCACCCGCTGGCCACCCAGGCCGCGCAGAACAACCCTGAGCTGCAAGCGTTCATCGCTGAATGCAAGGGCGGCAGCGTGGCTGAAGCCGACGTCGCCACTCAAGAGAAAAAAGGCCTGCCGACCGGCCTGTTCGTCGAGCACCCGCTGACCGGTGAGAAACTCCCGGTATGGGTCGCCAACTACGTGTTGATGCACTACGGCGACGGCGCCGTGATGGCGGTACCGGCGCACGACGAGCGCGACTTCGAATTCGCCCACAAGTACAACCTGCCGGTCAAATCGGTGGTGCGCACCAGCTCCGGTGACACCAACCCGGCTCCGTGGCAAGACGCCTACGGCGAGCACGGCACGCTGATCAACTCCGGCGAGTTCGACGGCCTGGACTTCACCGGCGCGTTCGACGCCATGGAAGTCGCCCTGATCAAGAAAAACCTCGGCGCCTCGCGCACCCAGTTCCGCCTGCGCGACTGGGGCATCAGCCGTCAGCGCTACTGGGGCTGCCCGATCCCGATCATCCACTGCGCCACCTGCGGTGACGTGCCGGTGCCGGAAGACCAGTTGCCGGTAGTTCTCCCGGAAGACGTGGTGCCGGACGGCGCCGGTTCGCCGCTGGCACGCATGCCTGAGTTTTACGAATGCAGCTGCCCGAAATGCGGCCAGCCTGCCAAGCGTGAAACCGACACCATGGACACCTTCGTCGAGTCCTCGTGGTACTACGCCCGTTACGCCTCGCCGCATTTCGAAGGTGGCCTGGTGGAAAAATCCGCGGCCGACCACTGGTTGCCGGTGGATCAGTACATCGGCGGTATCGAACACGCCATTCTTCACCTGCTGTACGCGCGCTTCTTCCACAAGCTGATGCGTGACGAAGGTCTGGTCAGCTCCAACGAGCCGTTCAAGAACCTGCTGACCCAAGGCATGGTAATCGCCGAGACTTACTATCGTCGCGAAGCCAATGGTGCCTACACCTGGTTCAACCCGGCGGACGTGGAACTGGAGCGTGACAGCAAAGCCAAGGTCATCAGCGCCAAACTGAAATCCGACGGCCTGCCGGTGGAAATCGGTGGCACCGAGAAAATGGCCAAGTCCAAGAACAACGGCGTCGACCCACAGTCGATGATCGACCAGTTCGGCGCCGACACCTGCCGCCTGTTCATGATGTTCGCTTCGCCGCCTGACATGAGCGCCGAATGGTCGGACTCCGGCGTTGAAGGCTCGCACCGCTTCCTCAAGCGCGTCTGGCGTCTGGCGCAGGCCCACGTCACCCAGGGCCTGCCGGGCAAGCTGGACGTCGCCGGCCTGAACGACGAGCAGAAAGCCGTGCGCCGCGCCATCCACCTGGCCATCAAACAGGCTAGCCATGACGTCGGCCTGAACCACAAATTCAACACCGCCATCGCTCAGGTGATGACGCTGATGAACGTGCTGGAAAAAGCCGCGCAAGACACCGAACAGGATCGCGCGCTGATTCACGAAGGCCTGGAAGCCGTGACCTTGCTGCTGGCTCCGATCACGCCGCACATCAGCCATGAGCTGTGGAATCAACTGGGCCACGCTGACCCGGTGATCGATGCCGGCTGGCCTGCGGTCGATGAAAGCGCATTGGTACAGGACAGCCTGCAACTGGTCATTCAAGTGAACGGCAAGCTGCGTGGCCAGATCGAAATGCCGGCCAGCGCCACCCGCGAAGAAGTTGAAGCGGCGGCCCGTGCCAACGAAAACGTGCTGCGTTTCGTCGACGGTCTGACCATTCGCAAAGTGATCGTTGTACCGGGGAAACTGGTCAACATCGTCGCCAGCTAAATTGGATTGGGCGTCAGGTTCGCCTGACGCACTGTAAAACCTTTCGGGCCGCAGGGTCGGCCCACATGGTTTCAAGGGGAGCAACACAATGATCAAACGCAATCTGCTGGTGATGGGCCTCGCCGTTCTGCTGAGCGCCTGCGGTTTCCAGCTGCGTGGCACCGGCACCAACGAACTGACGATCAAGGAGCTCGATCTGAGCGCCCGCAACGCTTATGGCGAGACCGTCACCCAACTGCGTCAAGTGCTGGAGGCCAGCGGCGTCAAAGTCTACAGCGGTGCGCCGTACAAGCTGTATCTGGCTGACGAGCAGGAAAGCCAGCGCATCCTCAGCTACGCTGGCGCGGGCCGTACTGGCGAATATCAAGTCAGTACCGTGCTGAACTACGACATCGTCGGCGAACACAACCTGAACCTGTTGAGCGACAAGCTTGAAGTGCAGAAGGTGTTCATCCACGACGGCAACAACCTGGTCGGCTCCGACCAGGAAGCCAACGACGCCCGCACTGAAACCCGTCGCGAACTGGTTCAGCGCATGATGCTGCGCCTGCAACAGCTGACTCCGGGCCAACTGGAGCAGCTGCAGCAAGCGGCCAACGACCGTGCCCGGGCTGAAGCCGACGCGCTGAAGGCGGCACAGAAGGCTGAAGCGGAAACCCCGCGCCAGTCGCCGCTCGAACTGCCGCAGCAGTAAGACGTACGGGGCGCTCAGGCGCCCCGTTCGCCCTCTCTTATGAAGCTCGCTCCCGCTCAACTCGGCAAACACCTGCAAGGCGCGCTTGCGCCCGTCTATATCATCAGCGGCGATGACCCGCTGTTGTGCCAGGAAGCCGCCGACGCCATCCGCAGCGCTGCCCGCCAGCAAGGTTTCGACGAACGCCAGGTGTTCGCCGCCGACGCCAATTTCGATTGGGGTACCTTGTTGCAGGCCGGCGCCAGCATGTCCCTGTTCGCTGAAAAGCGCCTGCTGGAACTGCGCTTGCCGTCAGGCAAACCCGGTGACAAGGGCGCTGCCGCGCTGATCGAATACTGCTCGCGCCCCGCCGAAGACACGGTGCTGCTGATCAGCTTGCCCAAGCTCGATGGCAGTGCGCAGAAGACCAAGTGGGGCAAGGCGCTGGTCGAAGGCCAGCAGACCCAGTTCATCCAGATCTGGCCGGTGGACGCCAATCAGCTACCGAGCTGGATCCGCCAGCGTCTGTCGCAAGCCGGTTTATCGGCCAGCCAGGACGCGGTCGAACTGATTGCCGCACGCGTCGAGGGCAACCTGCTCGCCGCCGCGCAGGAAATCGAAAAGCTCAAACTGATGGCCGAAGGTGGGCAGATCACCGTCGAAACCGTGCAGGCCGCAGTGGCCGACAGTGCGCGCTTCGACGTGTTTGGCCTGACTGACGCCGTGCTCAACGGCGAGCCGGCACACGCCTTGCGCATGCTTGAAGGGCTGCGCGGTGAAGGCGTCGAGCCACCGGTGATTCTCTGGGCACTGGCGCGGGAGTTGCGCCTGCTGGCCAATATCTCGCTGCAGTACAGCCAGGGCACGCCGCTGGACAAGTGCTTCAGCCAGGCGAAACCGCCAGTCTGGGACAAGCGCAAACCCCTGATGAGCAAAGCCCTGCAACGCTACTCGGCGCAACGCTGGGCGCAGTTGTTGCTCGAAGCGCAACGCATCGATGCGCAGATCAAGGGTCAGGCCGCCGGCTCACCCTGGATGAGCCTGAGCCGGTTGGCGCTGTTGATGTCGGGCCAACGCCTTTCACTGCCCGCCGAGTAAGACGTTCAACCGCATCCCCCCCTTCGCGAGCAAGCCCGCTCCCACAGTCGACCGAGTTCTATCAGGTGAATGCGATCGACTGTGGGAGCGGGCTTGCTCGCGAAGGCGTCAGAATATTCCTACGCAATAGAGGCTGGACAGACGCGCGGCTTCGGCAGATTATTCGCCCCGCAGCACCCACCTACCGAGAGAACCCTCATGAGCAAAAAGCCATCGAAACATGGCCCGAACAAGGCCAAATCCATCATCGCCCAACCCCTGTTCCGCAGCCGCCAGGAACGACCAGCCAAGGGTAAAGGCAGCTACCGCCGCGAAGCCTTCCAGTCTGACAACTGGGAGGCTTCTTACTTTCTGGCTGCCTGAAGCACACCACCCCCCGGTCATGTTAAGGTCTGCACCTGATTCGTATCCTCTGGAACCGTGCATGCCCTTCAGTCTTTCCCGTCGTTGGCCCGTTCGCCAACTGATCGCTGCCTCCAGCTTCATTCTGCTTGTCGCCTGCGCGGAAAAACCTACCGCCGCCGATGCGCAACCCCTGCAAGCCGCCCCAGTCGCCACAGCCCCAGCGATCATCCCGCCGGTAGTGCCGTCCGCTGACCCGCTTGATCTTCAGCCAACCCAGACGTTTGCCGAATGGCAGGCGGGTTTCCGCAAGGACGCCCTCGCCGCCGGGATCCGCGCCGATCTGTTTGATCGCGCCTTTGCCAATGTCAGCTTCGATGCCAGTGTGATCAAAGCCGACCGCAGTCAACCAGAGTTCTCCCGTCCGGTCTGGGAATACCTCGACGGCGCCCTGTCGCCGCTGCGGGTGCGCAAGGGTCAGGCGCTGATCAGCCAGTACGCCGACATCCTGCAAAGCATCGAGCAGCGTTATGGCGTGGATCGCCAGGCACTGGTGTCGGTGTGGGGCATGGAAAGCAATTTCGGCCAGTTCCAGGGCAGCAAATCGGTGATCAACTCGTTGGCGACCCTGGCCTATGAAGGCCGCCGCCCGGGCTTTGCTCATGCGCAACTGATCGCAGCCCTGCAGATTCTGCAACAGGGCGATATCACCCCTGAGAAGATGCTCGGCTCGTGGGCCGGGGCGATGGGCCAGACCCAGTTCATTCCGACCACCTACAACACCCACGCCGTGGATTTCGACGGTGACGGGCGCCGCGACATCTGGGGCAGCCCGGCCGACGCCCTGGCCTCCACCGCGCATTACCTGCAAAGCTCCGGCTGGCAGCGTGGTCAGCCATGGGGCTTCGAAGTGCAATTGCCGAGCAGCTTCAACTACACGCTGGCCGATGGCGCGATTCGCAAGACCGTCGCCGAATGGCGGCAACTGGGTGTGATCCTGCCCAATGGCGGTCAGGCCCCGGCCGGTTCGGAACAGCTGTCCGCGGCCCTGCTGCTGCCGGCCGGTTACCGTGGCCCGGCGTTCCTGATCCTCGACAACTTCCGGGCGATCCTCAAGTACAACAACTCGTCGTCCTATGCGCTGGCGGTGAGCCTGTTGTCCGAGCGTTTCAACGGCGCAGGCCTGATCAACGGCACCTGGCCGAAAGATGACCTGCCATTGAGCCGTACCGAGCGTATTGAATTGCAGACCCTGTTGAGCGCGCGTAACTACGATGCAGGCACCGCGGACGGGATTATCGGCGCCAATACGCGTAAAGCGATTCGCAGCGCCCAGCAGTCGTTTGGCTGGCCGGCGGACGGGTATCCGACGCATAGGTTGCTTGAGAGCCTGCGTAACCAATAGAACGATAATCGTATGGCTGATGCCACCTTCGCGAGCAAGCCCGCTCCCACATTGGTTCTGTGTACGACACGAATCAAATGTGGGAGGGGGCTTGCTCCCGAAGACTGACTCACTGGCAACCAAACCCTAGCGTTTGATCACTACATCCTGTTCCAACATCAATTCCTTCTTCCCCGCATCCAGTCGCACCAGCGCCCCCATCGGCAGCGTCAGGTTCGGGTTGCAATGCCCGCTGCGCCACCCCGACAGCACCGGAATCCGTAACGGTTCGAACGTCTGCTTGAGCAAGCGATTCAGCGCCTCGATATCGACCCCGGCCACATCACCGACCAGCACCCCACGCAATCGGGCCAGATTGCCGGCCAGACGCATCTGCGTGAGCAAACGATCGATCCTGTACAACGGCTCGTTGACGTCCTCGATCAGCAGGATTACCCCTTCCACGTCGATTTCATAAGGCGTGCCCAACGTCGAAGCAATCATCGCCAGATTGCCGCCAAGCAAGCGCCCATGCGCGATGCCCGGTTCGACCGTGGTCAACGGATAAGCCACCGGATGACTCAGCACACTGCCCGCCTTCAACTGACCGCGCAGCATGGCGAAGAATGAGGTGACGGTCGGCGGCTCCTTGTCGCCCAGCAAATCGGCGTTGAGCAGCGGGCCGTGGAAGGTCACGAACCCGGCGTAGCGGCTGATCGCCAGATGCAGCGCGGTGATATCGCTGTAGCCGACAAATGGTTTGGCATGACGGCTGAGCAGATCGTAATCGATCCGGTCCAGCAGGCGCGGCGTACCGTAGCCGCCGCGCAGGCAGATGATCGCGTCGACTTCGGGGTCAGCGAATGCGGCGTGCAGGTCATTGAGGCGTACGTCGTCGCTGCCGGCCAGATAGCCATCTTTCTCGTAGACACCGGGGAACACTTTCAGCGCATACCCGCGGGCGCGCATCCATTGCACAGCCTTTTCCGTGTCCAGCGCACCGGGGCCAGCAGGGGCGATCACGCCGATCAGCCCTTCGGATGGCAGCGCCGGTACGGGTTTGTGCGGAAAAAGGGTGTGGGTCGGTCGAACGGTCATCCATGGGTCTCCCTGTGTGAAGTCTTGCAGACACAGTAGTCAGGAACAGAAATAAACAAAAGAGGTGAACTACCCAATAACCCGTGGCAAGGGAGCTTGCTCCCGCTGGGTTGCGCAGCGACCCCAAGATTTTGGACTGCATCGCACCCTGGCGGGAGCAAGCTCCCTCGCCACAGGTTTTCACAGGCCCAAACAAAAATACCCGCCGAAGCGGGTATTTTTCGAGGCTATCAGCGCCGGATCAGGAACCGAGCAGCTCGGCCTTGACCAGTTTCGCCTGCTCGTCGGCGTGGTACGAGGAACGTACCAGCGGACCGGAAGCGACGTTCTTGAAGCCCATCTTGTAACCTTCCTCGGCGAACCAGGCGAAGGTGTCCGGGTGCACGAAACGCTGCACCGGCAAGTGGCTGCGCGACGGTTGCAGGTACTGGCCGAGGGTCAGCATGTCGATGTCGTGTTCGCGCATGCGCTTCATGACTTCGATGACTTCTTCGTCGGTCTCACCCAGACCCAGCATCAGGCCGGACTTGGTCGGAATGTGCGGCATCATCTGCTTGAAGCGTTGCAACAGGGTCAGCGACCACTGGTAGTCCGAACCCGGACGCGCAGCCTTGTACAGGCGCGGCACGGTTTCCAGGTTGTGGTTGAACACATCCGGCGGCTCGGCGGCGGTGATTTCCAGGGCGATGTCCATGCGGCCACGGTAGTCCGGAACCAGGGTTTCCAGCTGCACGTTCGGCGACAGCTTGCGGATCTCGCGGATGCAGTCGGCGAAGTGCTGGGCACCGCCGTCGCGCAGGTCGTCGCGGTCAACCGAGGTGATCACCACGTACTTGAGCTTGAGGTCGGCAATGGCGATCGCCAGGCTTTCCGGCTCGTTGACGTCCAGTGGCTTCGGACGACCGTGGCCAACGTCGCAGAACGGGCAACGACGGGTGCAGATGTCGCCCATGATCATGAAGGTCGCGGTGCCGCCGGAGAAGCACTCGCCCAGGTTCGGGCAGGAGGCTTCTTCGCAGACGCTGTGCAGCTTGTGCTTGCGCAGCAGGCTCTTGATACGGTCGACTTCCGGCGAAACCGGGATGCGCACGCGAATCCAGTCGGGTTTCTTCGGCAGTTCGGTAGTCGGAATGATCTTTACCGGGATGCGTGCAACCTTCTCGGCGCCGCGCAGCTTGACGCCGGCTTCAACCTTGGGACGCGGGGCCGGGCGCTCGGTCACGTCGAGCGTCGGGATCATGGTTTGCACTGCATCAGTAGTCATATCAGTCGATTCCGCCCGTCAGGGTCGTCTGCTCAGCATAGTCGAGGTGTTTGACGAGCTGCGCGCGCAGCCGGGCACTTACCTCGGCAAATTCAATCGATCCTGCGTGATCGCTCAGCTGGGTCATCGCCAGCCCGGCATAGCCGCAGGGATTAATCCGTCGAAACGGCTCCAGGTTCATATCCACGTTCAGGGCCAGGCCATGAAAGGAGCAACCGTGGCGAATCCGCAAACCCAGAGAAGCGATTTTCGCTCCGTCGACGTAGACGCCGGGAGCATCTGGCTTGGCGGCGGCGGTGACGCCGTAGCTGGCCAGCAGTTCGATCAGGCACTGTTCCATGCGCGTGACCAGATCACGTACGCCGAAGCCAAGCTTGCGTACGTCCAGCAACAGGTAGGCGACCAACTGGCCCGGGCCATGATAAGTCACCTGCCCGCCGCGATCGACCTGTACCACCGGGATATCGCCCGGCAGCAACAGATGTTCGGCTTTGCCGGCCTGGCCCTGGGTGAACACTGGAGGGTGCTCGACCAGCCAGATTTCGTCGGCGGCATTGCTGCCACGTTCGTTGGTGAAGCGTTGCATGGCATGCCAGACCGGCTCGTAAGCCATCTGGCCAAGTTCGCGAAAGCCCAGCGTGCCCGGCATCACAACACCATGTGCACGAAACCGGTCGCCCGCAGTTCGCTGTTGATGTTGTACAGCTGATCCTGATCGGTCGCGACGATGTGCAACTGGATGGTGGTGTACTTGCCGTTGGTGCTTTGGCGTTCGACATCAAGGCTATGATTGATGTCCGCATGCTTCTCAACGATTGCGACGATCTTGTCCTTGTTCCCAACACCTGTCTCACCGATCACTTTAATCGGGTAGTCCTTAGCGGGGAATTCGATCTTTGGCGCCTTTACTTCGGTATCGGTCATGGCGTAACGGCCTCGTAAGCGTAAGCCGTGGTAACGCACATGGCCCCGAACCGGACAGGAACGGGGCCATGCAGGTCAACACTCAATCAGTTGAACAAGCCGTAGAAGAATAGACGGATGCTATCCCACATGCGGCGGAAGATACCACCCTCCTCGACAGCGTCCAGGGCGATCAGGTCGGCGCTGTGCACTACCTTGTCGTCCAGTTTCACTTCGACTTTACCGATCACATCGCCCTTGGCGATCGGCGCGATCAGTTGCGGGTTCATGGTCATGCTGGCAGCGAGCTTTTTCAGCTGGCCTTTTGGCAGAGTCATGGTCAGGTCTTGAGCCAGGCCGGCCTTGACTTGACTGGTGGTGCCTTTCCACACCGGGGCCTGAGCCAGTTCGGTGCCCTTCTGGTAGAAGGTCTGGGTTTCGAAGAAACGGAAGCCGTAGGTCAGCAGTTTCTGGGTTTCAGCGGCGCGCGCCACTTCGCTGTTGGTGCCGAACACCACGGCGATCAGACGCTGGCCGTCACGGACAGCCGAGGACACCATGCAGTAGCCGGCTTCGTCGGTGTGACCGGTTTTCAGACCGTCAACGGTCTTGTCGCGCCACAGCAGCAGGTTGCGGTTAGGCTGCTTGATGCCGTTCCAGAAGAACTCTTTCTGCGAATAGATCGCGTAGTGAGCCGGGTCTTCGTGGATGATCGCGCGCGCCAGGATCGCCATGTCGTGAGCCGACGAGTAGTGCTCAGGGTTCGGCAGACCGGTGGGGTTCATGAAGTGCGAGTTGGTCATGCCCAGATCGGTGACCGTCTTGTTCATCAGGTCGGCGAACGCGTCTTCGCTGCCGGCGATGTGCTCGGACAGCGCCACGCTGGCGTCGTTGCCGGACTGGATGATGATGCCGTGCAGCAGGTCGCTGACGGTCACTTGCGAGCCGACTTTGATGAACATCCGCGAACCGCCGGTACGCCAGGCGTTTTCGCTGACGGTCACCGGGTCGTTCTCACCGATCTGGCCACGACGGATTTCCAGCGTAGCGATGTACGCGGTCATCAGTTTGGTCAGGCTGGCTGGCGGCAGACGCTGGTCACCGTTGTTCTCCACCAGCACGTTGCCGCTGCTGGCGTCCATGAGCACGTAAGCTTTTGCAGCCAGTTGAGGTGGCGACGGCATCATCTCGGCCGCGAAAGCGGCTGGCGAGAGGAGCAGCGGGACTAGCAGACACAGGCGTTTGGCAAAGGTGGTGATGTTCATCCGTCTCTCGAAATCGCTAATGGAAACTTGCCCGAGGGCAAAACTATTCAGACAGCCTTCTAACGGGCCATCGCGTGTTCAGTTGCTCACTCCAGTCACCCTTGCCGGGCTTTTGTTCTTCGACGAGCCAACAACCTGGTTCACCCCCCAAAACCGCAGGTGAACCGTCAATCAAGTGCTACGTTTCTTACTCGGTGACCACGCTCGGCGAGCCGAGATTGGCCAGGCGCACACTGTTCTGCACCTGGGCGATTTCACCCGGCGAACCGATCGGCCCCAGGCGTACCCGGTGCAGGGTCTGCTGATTGCGCACGATCGAGCTGATGAACACCGGAGCGCTCACCATCCCGCTGAGCTTCGACCTCAGGAGTTCTGCAGCGTCCGGGTTGGCGAACGCGCCCACCTGCAGATACTGGCCAGACGCTGGTGCAGAAGCGTTTTTTTTTGCGCTGATCTGTACAGGGACAGTGTCAGAGGCATGTTGCTGCGGCGGCGGAGTCCACTGCTCGATGGTACCGGCCGACGCCGTGATCACCGGGGCGCTATTCTGCGCGACTTGCGGCTCGTTGAGCATCAGCGGCGCCGGACGGCCCTTGGCGGCCCACCATTGCTGCGGATCGATGCCCTCGACCTTGACCCGCGCGGTGCCGGTTTCGGCATAACCGAGCTTCTTCGCGGCCGCGTAGGACAAGTCGATGATCCGGTCCGAATAGAACGGCCCGCGATCGTTGACCCGCAGGATCACGCTCTTGTTGTTGTCCAGATTGGTCACCCGAACGTAACTTGGCAGTGGCAGAGTCTTGTGGGCGGCACTCATGCCGTACAGGTCATACACTTCGCCGTTGGCGGTGTTCTGCCCGTGGAACTTGGTGCCGTACCAGGACGCCGTGCCCGAGGCGACGTAGGTCTTGGATTCCTGCAACGGGAAATAGGTCTTGCCCAGCACGGTGTACGGGTTGGCCTTGTACGGACCGGTGTGCAGGGTCGGCGTGGCGTCCGGGATGCGCGAAACATCGACATCCCACCACGGCGCGCCGTCTTTGTGCGCGCGGTTGATGTCCAGCCCCGGCTGCGCACGTACGGCAGTGGACGGGGTCTTCTGGGTCGGCGCGCGGCTGGTCGAACAGCTGGCGACCAGCACCGCCAACGCAGCGAATGCCACCAGCTTCAGGGGTTTATTGATAGGCAATGCCCGCATTACTTGACGCCCCGTGCTTTTACCAGCTCTTCAGACAGTTGATGTACAGCCATGGCGTACATCACGCTGCGGTTATAACGCGTGATCGCGTAGAAATTCTTCAGGCCCATCCAGTATTCAGGGCCGTTGTCGCCTTCGAGGCGAAATGCAGTAACCGGCATATCATCGCGCAGCGCATCATGACTTGACCAGCCCAGCGCTCGCAACTCTCCGACCGTTTTCGTTGGCTCGATGCCGGTGGTCAGGCCTTCATCGACCTGCTCGCCGCGCACATCGGCGCGGCTGACCACCGGTTCCCCGGCGACCCAGCCATGCCGCTTGAAGTAACTGGCCACGCTGCCGATCGCATCGTCCGGATTGGTCCAGATATTGATGTGACCGTCACCGTCGAAATCCACCGCATAGGCGCGAAAGCTGCTCGGCATGAACTGCGGCAAGCCCATCGCCCCGGCGTACGAGCCCTTGAGGGTCAACGGATCGACCTGTTCTTCGCGGGCCAGCAGCAGGAACTCACGCAATTCCTTGCGGAAAAATTCGGCACGGGGAGGATAGTCGAAACCGAGCGTGGACAACGCATCAATCACCCGGTAATTGCCGGTATTACGTCCGAAAAAGGTCTCGACGCCGATGATCGACACGATGACTTGTGCCGGTACGCCATATTCCTGCTCGGCACGGGCCAGTACAGCCTCGTGCTGGCGCCAGAAGTCCACACCACGGGCGATGCGCGCGTCGGTGATGAACATCGGGCGATATTCTTTCCACTGTTTGACCCGCTCGGCGGGTTTGGAGATCGCGTCGAGAATCGCCTGCTTGCGCTGGGCCTCGCGGAACACCGCCATCAGTTGCTCGCCGGCAAAACCGTAGTCGCGGGTCATTTCACCGACGAATTCGGCCACCTGCGGTGAACCTTCGTAATCGCCGGCCAGCGCTTCCTGCGCGCTGCCAAGGATGCCGACCAGGCCGACCCACGGCGCGTAACGAGTCGCCCAGCTGCGCATGACTTGCATTGAACTCTTCACCTTATTCAAACCTGTGCGATCCACTTGCGATGCGTATGAATCGACATCAAAACCCCAAACGCTGACAGCAGTGTCACCAGCGAAGTTCCTCCGTAGCTAATGAAGGGCAACGGCACCCCCACCACCGGCAACAGGCCACTGACCATACCGATGTTGACGAAAACATAAACAAAAAACGTCATGGTCAGCGCGCCGGCGAGCAGTTTGCCGAACAGCGTCTGCGCCTGGGCGGTAATCACCAGGCCGCGACCGATCAGCAACAGATAGATCAGCAGCAGCGCGCAGATGCCCACCAGACCGAACTCTTCGCCCAGTACGGCGATGATGAAGTCGGTGTGGCTTTCCGGCAAAAAGTCCAGGTGGGACTGGGTGCCCAGCAGCCAGCCCTTGCCGAACACACCGCCGGAACCGATCGCGGCTTTCGACTGGATGATGTTCCAGCCGGTGCCGAGCGGATCGCTTTCCGGGTCGAGGAACGTGAGGATCCGCTGCTTCTGGTAGTCGTGCATGATGAAGAACCACATGGCGATCGCCACCGGCACGGCGGCAGCCAGTACGCTGAGGATCCAGCGCCAGCGCAGGCCGCCCATGAACAGCACGAACGCACCGCCGGCCAGAATCAGCAGCGAAGTCCCGAGGTCAGGTTGGCGCACGATCAGAATGAACGGCACGCCGATCAGCATCAGGCTGATGCCGACGTGCTTGAGCTGCGGCGGCAGCGTGCGCTTGGACAGATACCAGGCAATCGTCGCCGGCATCAGAATCTTCATGAACTCCGAGGGCTGGAAGCGGATCACCCCGGGGATGTTGATCCAGCGCGTCGCGCCCATGGCGTTGTGGCCCATGATGTCCACCACCAACAGCAGCACCACGCCGATCACGTAACCGAGCGGCACCCAACGCGCCATGAAGCGCGGTTCGAACTGGGCAATGACGATCATCGACACCAGACCGATGCCGAACGAGGTGGCCTGTTTACCCAGCAGATCCCAGCTCTTGCCACTGGCCGAATACAGCACGAACAGACTGCCTGCGGCGAGGATCAGCAGCAGGATCAACAGCGGACCATCGATATGCAGACGTTGCAGCAGCGTCGCCCGGCGACGCATCACATCCTCGCTGGAGAGCATGCGATCAAAATTATTCATCACGGGCCGTAGCCTCCGCACTGATAGGACCGGCGTATTCGGCCTTCAACCGACCATCCTGATCCAGAAGCCAGGCATCCATGACCTGACGCACCACTGGCGCGGCGACTCCGGAACCGGACTCACCGTTCTCGACCATCACCGAAACGACTATTTTCGGGTTGTCGGCCGGGGCGAATCCGACGAACAAGGCGTGGTCGCGGTGGCGCTCCTGAACCTTGGAACGGTCGTATTTCTCGCCTTGCTTGATCGCGACGACTTGAGCTGTACCCGACTTGCCGGCAATACGATATTGCGCACCGATCGCCGCCTTGCGCGCGGTACCCCGGGCGCCGTGCATCACCTGCTGCATGCCGTGGTTGACCTTGGTCCAGTCCGACGGATCGCGCAGGACGATGTTCGGCATCGGGTTCTCATCCACAGGTTTTGCGCCTTCGATGGTCTTGGCCAAGTGCGGGCGGTTCCAGATGCCTTTGTTGGCGACCAGCGCCGTGGCCTGCGCCAGTTGCAACGGTGTGGACTGCATATAACCCTGGCCAATCCCCAGAATCAGGGTTTCACCCGGGAACCACGCCTGCTTGCGCGTCGCACGTTTCCACTCGCGGGACGGCATCAGGCCAGGGGATTCTTCGAACATGTCCAGCGAGACCTTCTGGCCGATGCCGAACTTGTTCATGTAGGCCGACAGCCGATCGATGCCCAGCTTGTGCGCCAGGTCATAGAAGTAGGTGTCGTTGGAACGCATGATCGCCGTGTCGAGGTCGACGAAGCCGTCACCGGTGCGGTTCCAGTTGCGGTATTTGTGATCGTAGTTGGGCAGCATGTAGTAACCGGGGTCGAACACCCGGCTCGACGCCGTCACCACTCCGGCATCAAGACCGGCAATCGCCACCGCCGGCTTGATCGTCGAACCCGGGGGGTACAGACCGCGCAGAACGCGGTTGAACAGCGGCCGGTCGATGGAATCGCGCAGCTCGGCATAGGCCTTGAAGCTGATGCCGGTGACAAACAGGTTCGGGTCGAAACTCGGCTGACTGACCATCGCCAGCACTTCGCCGGTGTTCGGATCGAGCGCAACCACCGCGCCGCGACGCCCGCCCAGTGCAGCTTCCGCTGCTTCCTGCAGTTTGATGTCCAGACTCAGGACGATGTCCTTGCCGGGAATCGGATCGGTCCGCTTCAGCACGCGCAACACGCGGCCCCGGGCGTTGGTCTCGACTTCCTCGTAACCCACCTGGCCGTGCAGTTCCGGCTCGTAGAAACGCTCGATGCCGGTCTTGCCGATGTGGTGGGTGCCGCTGTAGTTGACCGGATCGAGGGTCTTCAGCTCTTTCTCGTTGATCCGCCCCATGTAACCCACCGAGTGCGCAAAGTGTGCGCCCTGCGGGTAGTGGCGCACCAGCTGCGCAACCACTTCCACCCCAGGCAGGCGGAACTGGTTCACCGCGATCCGGGCGATCTGCTCTTCGGTCAGCTCGAACAGGATCGGCACCGGCTCGAACGGCCGGCGCCCCTGACGCATGCGCTTCTCGAAGATCACCCGGTCCTCGGGCGTCAGCTGCAGCACTTCGACGATCACGTCGAGCACTTGCTGCCAGTCGCCGGAGCGCTCGCGGGTCATGCTCAGGCTGAAGCTGGGGCGGTTGTCCGCCACCACCACGCCGTTGCGGTCGAAGATCAGCCCACGGGTCGGCGGTATCGGCTGCACATGGACCCGGTTGTTTTCCGAGAGCGTCGAGTGGTACTCGTACTGGATCACCTGCAAGTAGTACAGCCGCGCAATCAGCACGCCGATCAACAGCATGATCGCCACGGCCCCGAACACGACGCGGCTACGCACCAGGCGGGCGTCCTTTTCGTGGTCCTTGATGCGGATCGGCTGAGACATGAGGGCAGGACTACTTGTGGTAAGGGTGACCGGACAGCACGGTCCAGGCACGGTACAGCTGTTCGCCGATCAGGATCCGCACCAGCGGGTGCGGCAAGGTCAGCGGCGACAACGACCAGCGCTGATCGGCGCGGGCGCAGACTTCCGGCGCCAGCCCTTCGGGGCCGCCGACCATGAAGTTGACCGTGCGCGAATCCAGCCGCCAACGGTCGAGTTCGACCGCCAGTTGCTCGGTGCTCCAGGGCTTGCCGTGGACTTCCAGCGTGACAATCCGCTCGTTCGGCCCGACCTTGGCCAGCATGGCTTCGCCTTCCTGGCGGATGAAACGGGCCACGTCGGCGTTCTTGCCACGGGTATTGAGCGGAATTTCCACCAGTTCCAGCGCCAGCTCGGACGGAAGACGCTTGGCATATTCATGCCAGCCTTCTTCCACCCACTTGGGCATGCGTGAACCGACGGCGATCAGTCGCAGTCGCACAGCAATCCCTTACAGCTGGTCTTTGTTGAGCTTGGTGAAATGCTCGTGGGTGTTTTCCGGGCTGTGGTGCTTGGCATCTGCCGCACGGCTTTGCTCGGCGCCGGCCCACAGGCGTTCCAGGTCGTAGAACTGACGCGCCGAGGCAGTCATCATGTGCACGATCACCAGGTCGAGGTCGAGCAGAACCCAGTCGCTGTCGCCCTTGCCTTCTTCGCCCAGCGGCTTGGCGCCCTGCTTTTTGACTTCTTCACGGACCTTGTCCAGCATCGCGTTGATCTGGCGATTGGAGGTACCGGTGGCGATGATCATGTAGTCGGTGATGCTCTGCTTGTCACGCACATCGATGATCTGGATGTCTTGCGCCTTGACGTCTTCCAGGGCTGCCACGGCAACCTTGACCAGCTCGTCGCCCTTGAGCGGCTCGTTGGTGTTGGCGACTTCCGGCAGCGGCGCGCTCTTGAAGGTGCCTTTGCGCTTAACTTTGCTTACATCTTTGTCGGTCATATAAAACTCGTTTTGCTCATGTATTCGGCGGCTTGGCGATACGTGGATTCGTATCAGTGAAGCACGCCTTGTTCAGTTCGACGCACGGTACAGACCGTGCGCATCGATGTAGGCCAGGACCGCGTCGGGCACCAGGAAACGTACCGACTTACCGCTGGCCAGCAGTTGACGGATCTGGGTGGCGGAAACCGCGAGCGGTGTCTGCCAGACGAATGCAATCTGTCCGCTCGGCCCTTTCAGGGCCAGCGGGTCGCTCACCGAACGCGCTGCCAGCAGGTTGCGCAAGGCATCCGGCGGTTCGCTGTCGGCGTCCGGGCGCTGTAGCACCAGGATATGGCAATGCTGGAGCAACTCTTCCCAGCGGTGCCAAGTGGGCAGGCCGCAAAATGCGTCCCAGCCCAAAAGCAGAAAAACCTGGGTCTCGGCGGCCATTTCGGCACGCATCAACTCCAGGGTATCAATGGTGTAGGACGGTTTGTCCCGCTGCAATTCGCGGGCATCCACCACCAGCGGCGGCACTCCGGCCACCGCGCACTCAACCATTGCCAACCGATCCTGCGCCGACACCTGCGGCGTATCGCGGTGCGGCGGCCGGGCGCTGGGCATCATGCGCAGCTCGTCGAGCAGCAGCGCTTCGGCGACTTCCAGCGCACCGCGCAAATGGCCGATGTGCACTGGATCGAACGTGCCGCCCAGTATGCCGATGCGCCGGGGTCGGAGTTCGCCGTCAGGCAGCGGCGCTGTCAGGTCGAGGTCGGTCAAGTCAGACCGTCGCCTGGCCGCGCAACTGGCCATCACCGACCACGATGTACTTCTCGCAGGTCAGTCCTTCGAGACCCACCGGGCCGCGGGCGTGCAGCTTATCAGTAGAAATGCCGATCTCGGCACCCAATCCGTACTCGAATCCATCGGCGAAGCACGTCGGGGTGTTGATCATCACCGACGCCGAGTCGACTTCCGCGACGAAACGCCGGGTGTCGGCGAGGTTTTCGCTGACGATCGAGTCGGTGTGATGCGAGCCGTAATGGTTGATGTGTTCGATGGCCTGATCCAGTCCGTCGACCACCCGGATCGACAGGATCGGCGCCAGATACTCGGTGCTCCAGTCGTCTTCGCTGGCCGCCACCGCGTCGATGATCGCCCGGGTGCGTTCGCAGCCACGCAGCTCGACGCCTTTCTCGCGGAACTGGGCAGCCATCGACGGCAGGAAATCCTTGGCAACACTTTGATCGACGAGCAAAGTCTCCATCGCGCCGCAGATGCCATAACGGTAAGTCTTGGCATTGAAGGCGATGCGCTGGGCCTTCGCCAGATCGGCGTGCTCGCTGACAAATACGTGGCAGATGCCGTCCAGGTGCTTGATCACCGGCACGCGCGCATCGCGGCTGATGCGTTCGATCAGGCCTCGACCACCGCGTGGCACGATGACGTCGACGTACTCGGGCATGCTGATCATCGCGCCGACGGCGGCACGGTCTGTGGTTTCGACCACTTGCACCACGGCTGCCGGCAATTCGGCCTCGGCCAGACCGCGCTGAATGCAAGCGGCAATCGCCCGGTTGGAATGAATCGCCTCGGAGCCACCACGCAGGATGGTCGCGTTGCCGGACTTCAGGCACAGGCTGGCGGCATCGATGGTCACGTTGGGCCGGGATTCGTAGATGATCCCGATCACGCCCAGCGGTACGCGCATCTTGCCGACCTGAATCCCGGACGGGCGGAAGCTCATGTCACGGATCGCACCGACCGGGTCGGGCAGTGCTGCCACCTGACGCAGGCCGACGATCATGCCGTCGATGCGCGCCGGGGTCAGTTCCAGACGCTCCAGCAGTGCCGGCTCCAGACCGTTGGCGCGACCGGCGGCCAGATCCTGTTCATTGGCTGCGGCCAGCTCGGCGCGAGCAGCGTCCAGCGCATTGGCAGCAGCCTGCAGGGCGCGGTTCTTCTGCGCGGTGCTGGCACGGCCGATGACCCGGGAAGCTTCGCGGGCGGCGCGACCCAATCGGGTCATGTAGTCAAGAACGGACTCAGTCATGGTCTGCTGGGGTCTTGGCAAAGAGGAAAGCGGCAGATTATAGCTGTCGCGTCCCGGGACTAACAGCGGTGACAGGCGGATGGTCGAAATGGACTGCAATTTGCCGACGTTCAGCCGTAATTAAGCCGCGGATTGTTATCATCACGACCTCCTTCGCCTGGATAACCACCGTTTGCCATGTCCAACCTGACCGTTCGCGCCAACGACGAGCGCCTGCCTCTGGGCCTTCCAGACGCTTTTTTCGACCGTGACGCGCAAGTGCTGGCCCGCGATCTGCTCGGCAAAGTCATCCGCCACCGGGTCGGCGATCTGTGGCTCAGCGCCCGGATCATCGAAACCGAAGCCTATTACTGCGCGGAGAAAGGCAGTCATGCATCGCTCGGCTACACGGAAAAGCGTAAGGCTTTGTTTCTGGATGGCGGACACATCTATATGTATTACGCACGGGGTGGTGATTCGCTGAACTTCAGCGCTCAGGGGCCGGGCAACGCGGTGCTGATCAAGTCCGCCTACCCGTGGGTCGATGAAATCAGCGGGCCGGCGAGTCTGGCGCAGATGCTGCTGAACAATCCCGATGCTCAAGGTCGACCGCGCCCTTCGCAAAAGCTTTGCGCCGGGCAGACGCTGCTGTGCAAGGCGCTCGGGCTGAAGGTGCCGATGTGGGACGCCAAGCGTTTCGATCATGAGCTGATGCTGGTGGAAGACACCGGGCCGGCGCCGACGCAGATCATTCAGACCACCCGCCTGGGCATCCCCCAGGGCCGCGACGAACACCTGATGTATCGCTTCGTCGACGCCAGCTATGCGCAATGGTGTACGCGGAACCCGCTGCGCCGGGGCCAGGTCGAAGGTCGCGATTATTTTTTGCTGCCGGGGTTAGAGGCAGGGCTGAAGTAAAAGGAATTCACTGTAGGAGTGAGCCTGCTCGCGATAGCGGTGCATCAGTCAACGAAGAAGTCGACTGACCAGGCGCCATCGCGAGCAGGCTCACTCCTACAAGGATCAATTTGAAGATTTGATGGAGTTGAGTGTATGGGCCCATGGCTCGATAGCGTGACCGGGTGGCTCGCCGCCAATCCGCAGTGGCTGGCGGCTGCGGTATTTATCGTCGCTTGCGTGGAGTGCCTGGCGATTGCCGGGCTGATCGTGCCCGGCACGGTGTTGCTGTTTGCCGTCGCGGTACTGGCCGGCAGTGGCGCGCTGTCGCTGAGCGAAACGCTGCTGCTGGGCTTTCTCGGCGGGATTCTCGGCGACGTGATCTCGTACTTCCTCGGCCGCCACTTCCACCAGAATATCCGCCGTTTGCCAGGGCTGCGCCACCATCCGGAATGGATGGCCGGGGCCGAAACCTACTTCCAGCGTTACGGCATTGCCAGCCTGCTGGTCGGGCGCTTCATCGGGCCGTTGCGGCCGATGCTGCCGATGGTCGCCGGGATGTGCGACATGCCCTTCCCGCGTTTCGCCGCCGTCAGCCTGCTGGCCGCCGCCGGCTGGAGCGTCGCCTACCTGTTGCCGGGTTGGGCCACCGGCGCGGCGATCCGCTTGCCGCTGCCGGAAGGTTTCTGGCTGCAGGCCGGCATCGTTGCCGCCAGTATTGCGGTGATGGTCGGCATGAGCGTCAACAGCAGCTTGCGCCAGCATCGCCGGGCGACGATCTGGATCAGCAGCATGAGCCTGTTGATTCTGATCGGCCTGTTTACTGGCTATCCGTATCTGCACGCCCTCGACCAAGGCGTGATGACTCTGGTGCAGGAACATCGCCAACCGATGCTGGACGAGATCGCGGTGACGTTCACCCTGATCGGTGAATTTCGCAACATGCTGATGTTCAGCGCCCTGCTTACCGGCCTGTTGCTGCTGTGCCGGCAATGGCGCCAGGCAATCTTTGCCGGTGGCGTGCTGCTGTGCACCGCACTGCTCAATACCGTCACCAAACAGTTTTTCGCCCGGGTCCGCCCGGAGGTGCTGACCGATCCGCTGACCAGTTACAGCATGCCCAGCGGCCATGCGTCGGGGGCTTTCGCGCTGTTTCTGGTGCTGGCGGTTCTCGCCGGTCGCGGCCAACCGCCACGCATGCGCCTGACCTGGCTGCTGCTCGGCTGTATTCCAGCGCTGTCGATTGCCCTGTCACGGGTGTACCTGGGTGCGCATTGGCCGACGGATATTCTGGCCGGCGCAATGCTGGCGGCATGCGTGTGTGCGGCGGGTCTGTGGCTGAGCCAGCGCCAGACGCCGCTCAATGCCATGCCGTTCAAGGTCTGGTGGCTGATTCTGCCGGCGCTGCTGTTGCTGTTCAGCCTGTTTGTCTTCAGGCATCTGCCGCAAACGATGTTGCGTTACGCTTATTGAGAATCAAAAGATCGCAGCCTGCGGCAGCTCCTACATGAGATTTCGTTTCACACCCACGCCATCGCGCGAATGTGAAACCAAAACCCTGTAGGAGCTGCCGCAGGCTGCGATCCTTTTCGATCAGGCGAACAGCTCGCCCTGCAACTCATCAAGCAGCGCCTGGATCGCATCCAGTCGCTGCTGCGGATCGTCGAGTTGCAGCAGGTCGATCTTGTCTTCTTCGGCGAACGGCAGCAGATACGCCAGCTGGTTGGCCAGCGACTGCTGCCCCAGCGCTTCGCTGCCCATGTTCAACGCCTCGACCATCGGGTGCTCGGCCAAGGCCTTGAGCAGCGCCACCAGATCGGCGTCTTCGTCCTGCAGCGGTTGCTCCGGCTCATCGTCCAGCCACTCGACGTCGGCGAGGATCAACTGATCGCGCTGCACTTCAGTGCGCAATACCCGAAAACGCCGCCCGCCCTGTACGCGAATCCCGAGCAGACCGTTGTCCTGCTGCTGGAAATCGGTGATCCGCGCTTCGCAGCCGACCAGGGCAAAGCCTTCTGGGGCAACGCCGACTTCGTGGCCGTCGAGGATGCACACCACGCCGAAACCGCCGCCCTGTTTCATGCAGCGGCCGATCATGTCCAGGTAGCGTGCCTCGAAGATCTGCAAGTCGAGGTTGCAGCCGGGAAACAGCACTGTGTTCAGCGGAAAAAGCGGCAGACTCATAGACATTTCCTTACACCACCATCGACACCGCCAACGGCAGGAACACCGCCGTGGCCACGCCCATCAGACTCATCGCCAGCGCCGCGAAGGCGCCGCACTCATCGCTTTCCTGCAGCGCCACCGAAGTGCCGACCGCGTGCGCGGTCATGCCCAGCGCCATGCCGCGCGCTTCAGGGCTGTGCACGCCGAGGCGGGTCAGCAACGCCGGGCCGAAGATCGCGCCGATCACCCCGGTGATCAGCACGAACACCGCCGCCAGCGCCGCAACACCACCGATCTGCTCGGCCACCAGCATGGCAATCGGCGAAGTCACCGACTTCGGCGCCATGGTCATCAGGATCATGTGCTCGGCACCGAACCACCAGCCCAGCAATACGCCCATGCCCGTGGCGACCACCCCGCCTATCACCAGCGTAGTAAAAATCGGCCAGAACAATTGGCGGATGCGCTTGAGGTTGAGATACAGCGGCACCGCCAGCGCCACCGTCGCTGGCCCCAGCAGAATGCTGAGGATCTCGGTGCTCTTGCGGTACTCGGCGTAGGTCAGGCCGCAGCCGACCAGCACGCCAATCACTAATAGCATCGAGACCAGCACCGGTTGCAGAAAGATCCAGCGGGTTTTCTCGAACGCCGCCAGCACCAGTTGATAGGCACCGAGAGTGATGCCGATGCCGAACAGCGGATGATGGATGACCGAGGCCCAGGCACCTTGCCAGTCGAAGAGCATCAGGACTCCTCCGAGTGCGGCGCGTGACGCTTGACCAGGCGTTGCATCAGCACCCCGGCGAAGGCCATCGACAGGATCAACGACAGCACCAGCGCGCCGACGATCGCCCAGAAATCGGCGGCAATGTCGCTCGCATAAACCATCACGCCCACCGCCGGCGGCACCAGCAGCAATGGCAGATAACGCAGCAGGCTGCCGGCCGCGAGGTTCAGCGGCTCGCCGACTTCACCGCGAATGATCAGGAACACCAGCAACAGCAGCAAGCCGATGATCGGCCCCGGCAGCACAGGCAACAGCAAATGGTTGAGTGCCGTGCCGAGCAATTGGAACAGCACCAGCATGGTCAGGCCACGTAACAACATCAGACATCTCCCCCCGCAAGTCCTCGGCATTATAAGCACGGCTGCGCTATGGATCGGCATTCGCCAAAAGCATGGTCGGTTGACCGGAGCAAATCGCCATGTTGATCTACAGTGGTTCGCAGGGCGGTCAAATCCCCCACCTGAAAAACTATAAAACCGATGAACCCAAGGAGAGTCTCAATGCCCTATGTTCCCGTTGCAGAGCTCAAAGATTATGTCGGCAAGGAACTCGGACGTTCCGAATGGCTCACCATCGATCAGGAGCGCATCAACCTGTTCGCCGAAGCCACCGGGGATTATCAGTTCATCCATGTCGACCCGGTCAAAGCCGCGCAAACGCCATTTGGCAGCACCATTGCCCACGGTTTCCTGTCACTGTCGCTGATCCCGAAACTGATGGAGGACATCCTCGTGCTGCCGCAAGGCCTGAAGATGGTGGTCAATTACGGTCTGGACAGCGTGCGTTTCATCCAGCCGGTGAAGGTCAACTCAAAAGTGCGCCTGAAGGTCGATCTGGCCGAAGTGACCGAGAAAAAACCCGGTCAATGGCTGCTCAAGGCCACCGCGACGCTTGAGATAGAAGGCTCGGACAAACCGGCCTATATCGCTGAACCGCTGTCGCTCTGCTTCGTTTAAGTCACGGGATGCGAAACAGCGCACGCTGTTTCGCATCAGCGCTGTTTTTACCGGCTGTATAAGGTCACATAGCTGCGGCATACTCGGTCGCCTAATTGCCCGGATCCCGCTATGCGCCCACTCGCTTCTCTTGCACCCCTTGCCCTGACCCTGATGCTCACCGCGTGCGGCGACGGCGAATCGCTGTTGCCCCCGGATGCACGGCTGCCGGACGGCGGACGCTATCGCGGTGAACTGGTCAACGGCTTGCTGCAAGGCCAGGGCCGCGTCGACTACCCTAACGGCAGTTGGTATGCCGGGCAGTTCGACAAGGGCCAATGGCATGGCCAGGGCGAGTGGCACGGCAGCAACGGCGAGGTCTATCGTGGCCAGTTCCTGCAGGGCCTGTTCGATGGCCAGGGTAGCCTGACCACCAACGCCAGCAGTTACACCGGCGGTTTCAAGCAGGGCCGGCGCGATGGCGAAGGTACGCTGAAAGAAAACGCCATGACCTACCGTGGCGAGTTCAAGGCTGACCAGTATTCCGGGCTGGGTCGTCTGGAAATGGACGACGGCAGTTCCTATCAGGGCCAGTTCGCCCACGGCAAACCCAACGGCGAAGGCCAGCGCGGCGACTCCAGCGGCAATACGTTCAGCGGCCATTTCGTCAACGGCCAGCTCGAAGGCAATGGCACGTTCAACAGTGCCGATGGCGACATCTATGTCGGCGGTTTCAAGAACAGCCAACTGCACGGCAAGGGCCGCTACGAGAACGCCGACGGCGACGTGTGGCTCGGCCAGTTCAAGGAAGGTGCGCTGACCGGCAAGGGCGAGCTGATCGGTGCCGACGGCAGCCACTACATCGGCTACTTCAACGACTGGCGCTTCAGCGGTCAGGGCCGCTTGAACCTGTCTGACGGCAGCTTCTACATCGGCGGGTTCGACGGCGACAGCTACGCCGGACGCGGCACTCTGGTGCTGACCGACGGCACCGTGCTCAGCGGCACCTGGATCAACGGCCAGCGCGTACGTGACGCCGACGGCAAGCTGTTGCCCGACACCCTCGAACTCGGCTTGCTGGCCCAAGGGCGTCTGCTCGATGACGCACTGGCCGCCGTGCCTGCGTCGACGCCAGCAGTCGAGCTGTACACCCTGACCCTCGGCGGCGACGGCAAGCAAAGCGTGTTCCTGCGCGAGTCCGATTACGTCGCCAACATGCTCACTACGCGTTTCGGCGCTTATGGCCAGATTCGTCTGGTCAACCACCGCGAGCATCTCGCCGACCGGCCGATGGCCACCCGCGAAAACCTGCGCCGCGCCGCGCAGACCCTCGCTGAACGCAGCGGCCCGGAAGACCTGATCTTCATCTACCTGACCAGCCACGGCACTGCCGAACACGAGCTGGTACTCGACCAGCCGCGCATGGAGCTCGCCGATCTGCCCGCCGACGAACTTGCCGCCGTGCTCGCGCCACTGAAAAACCGCGACAAGGTGATCGTGATTTCATCGTGCTATTCCGGCGGTTTCATCCCCGCGCTGAAAGATGAGCGCACCCTGATCATGACCGCCTCGCGTGCCGATCGCGTGTCGTTCGGTTGCTCGGAAGAAGCCAACTTCACCTACTTCGGCGATGCCTTGTTCGCTCAGGCACTGAACCAGACCGACGATCTGGAGCAGGCCTTCAAACTGGCCAAGGCCACCGTCGCCGAACGCGAACTGGCAGACAACTTCGAAGCCTCGGAACCGCAGATCTGGGCACCGAAAACCGTGCTGTCGCACTGGCAACTGCTACGCAAACAGCAAGCGAGAAAAGCGTTGCAAAGCGCTGCATTGAACGACGGAGCAACAAACAGCAACTAAGCTGAACAGTATCAAGGGAGAAACACTATGTACTTGACGCCTCAGCACGTATTGCTTGCCGGAGCCACCGGACTGACCGGTGAACATCTGCTCGACCGTTTGCTCAACGAGCCGACGATCACCCGCGTGCTCGCCCCGTCCCGTCGTCCATTGGCGGAGCATCCGCACCTGGAAAACCCGGTGGGCGACCCACAGGCGTTTCTGCCGCAACTCAGTGGTCGCGTCGATATCGCCTACTGCTGCCTCGGCACCACCATCAAACAGGCCGGCTCCGAAGCCGCGTTCCGCGCGGTGGATCTGGACATGGTGGTGGCGTTCGCCAAACGCGCGCGGGAGATGGGCGCACGGCACCTGATCGTGATCAGTGCACTGGGCGCCGATCCGAAATCGTCGATTTTCTACAACCGGGTCAAAGGCGAGATGGAGCAGGCATTGCGCGCGCAGGACTGGCCGCAGCTGACCATCTGCCGACCATCGCTATTGCTGGGAGATCGCACCGAGCCGCGCTTGGGCGAACAACTGGCGGCGCCGTTCTCCAAACTGATTCCCGGCAAATATCGCGGCATCGAAGCCTGCCAACTGGCCCGGGCGATGTGGCGCCTGGCGCTGGAAGAACAGGATGGCGTGCGGGTCGTCGAGTCGGATGAATTACGCAAGCTCGGCAAGTAGTTTTGTGGTGTCTGGGCTGGCCTCTTCGCGGGCAAGCCCGCTCCCACATTTGCACTGCGTATACCTGCTGGCGCTGGAGTGCAACGCACTCCCAGAATCAAAAGATCGCAGCCTTCGGCAGCTCCTACACGGGATTTCCGTTAACCCTGTAGGAGCTGCCGAAGGCTGCGATCTTTTGATTTACAATCCGCCCGTCGCCTGAAATCCAACGCCAATCACGGTCAGCAAAGACAACGGCAACAGCAGCGTATCAAGCAACGCACTCGCCGGCAGGTCCACTCCCGGATAACTCGGCGCCTCGGCCCCGAAGCGGTCCATCGCACAACACCCGCCATTCATCGCGTACAAATCCAGGCGCGTTCCGGAATACACCACCGGCGCCCCCGGTTTGGCCGCATCCAGCGTGCGCGCGGTGGCGCAGCCGACCAGTTGCAGCGCCAGCACAATTGCCAGCAGCTTATTCATCGCTGCTCAGATGATGCTCGCCCCAACGCGGCAGCATGTCCTGAGGAATGCCCAACAGATTGAGAATCCGCGCGACGACGAAATCGATCAGGTCATCGATAGTCTGCGGCTGGTGATAGAAGCCCGGCGAGGCCGGCAGGATGGTCACGCCCATGTTCGACAGCTTGAGCATGTGTTCCAGATGAATACTCGAATACGGCGCCTCGCGCGGCACCAGAATCAACTGGCGACGCTCCTTCAAGGTGACGTCCGCTGCGCGCTCGATCAGGTTGTTGCAGGCACCGGTGGCAATCGCCGACAAGGTCCCGGTGGAACACGGCACCACCACCATCGCCGCTGGCGCGCCGGAGCCCGAGGCCACCGGCGACATCCAGTCTTCCTTGCCGTACACGCGGATCTGCCCGGCGGCCGCCCCGGTGTACTCGGTGAGGAACGACTGCATCATCTGCGGCTTGGGCGGCAGCGTGACATCGGTCTCGGTGGCCATCACCAGTTGCGCAGCCTTGGAAATCAGGAAGTGCACTTCACGATCTTCCCGCACCAGACAATCGAGCAGGCGCAAACCGTACTGCGCGCCGGACGCGCCGGTCATCGCCAGCGTGATGCGTTCCGGGCCGCCGCTCTGGGCGAAAGTGTTCATTGCAGCGCCTCGGCGAGTTTGCCGTGCAGGCCGCCGAAGCCGCCGTTGCTCATGATCACCACGTGAGTACCGGGCTGGGCCTGGCTCTTCACGCGTTCGATGATGCCTTCGAGCGAATCGCTGACAATCGACGGCACGCTGCACAGTGCCGCAGTGGCTGCCAGATCCCAACCGAGGTTGGCCGGGGCGTACCAGATCACCTGATCGGCATCGACCACGCTGTCCGGCAAGCCGTCGCGGTGCGCACCGAGCTTCATCGAGTTGGAGCGCGGTTCGATGATCGCTATCAGCGGTGCGTCGCCGATGCGCTTGCGCAAGCCATCAAGGGTGGTGGCGATCGCGGTCGGGTGGTGGGCGAAGTCGTCGTAGATGGTGATGCCGCGCACTTCGGCGACTTTCTCCATCCGGCGTTTGACGTTCTTGAATGCGCTCAACCCGGCGATGCCCATCGAAGGCACCACACCGACATGCCGCGCCGCTGCCAGCGCAGCCAGGGCGTTGGCGACGTTGTGCTGACCGGTCAGCTCCCACTCGACGGTGCCTTGGGACACGCCTTCGAACATTACTTCGAAAGCCGAGCCATCGTCCTTGAGCAACTTGACCTGCCACTGCCCGCCGGCACCGGTGGTCTGTACCGGGGTCCAGCAACCCATTTCGATCACGCGCTGCAAGGCCGGTTCGGTGGTCGGGTGGATCACCAGACCTTCGCTCGGAATAGTCCGCACCAAATGGTGGAACTGCCGCTCGATGGCCGGCAGATCGGGGAAGATGTCGGCGTGATCGAACTCAAGGTTGTTGAGGATCGCGGTGCGCGGGCGGTAGTGGACAAACTTCGAACGCTTGTCGAAGAACGCGCTGTCGTACTCGTCCGCCTCGATCACGAAGAACGGCGTGCCGCCCAGACGCGCGGACACCGAGAAGTTCTGCGGCACGCCGCCAATCAGGAACCCCGGGCTCATGCCGGCGTGTTCCAGCACCCAGGCGAGCATGCTGCTGGTGGTGGTCTTGCCGTGCGTACCGGCAACCGCCAGCACCCAGCGCCCTTGCAGCACGTGATCCGCCAGCCATTGTGGGCCGGAGACGTACGGCAGGCCTTTGTTCAGCACATATTCCACCGCCGGGTTGCCACGGGACATGGCGTTGCCGATCACCACCAGATCCGGTGCCGGATCGAGCTGGGCCGGGTCGTAGCCCTGGGTCAGTTGAATGCCCTGGGCCTCAAGCTGCGTGCTCATCGGCGGATAGACGTTGGCGTCGGAACCGGTCACGTGGTGGCCCAGCTCTTTGGCCAGAACCGCCATCGAGCCCATGAAAGTCCCGCAGATACCCAGAATATGAATGTGCATAGTCGACCTCGTAAAACATGGCCGCAGGTTAGCGCAGGGAGGGGGAAATCGCACCTGGTGTTTCGCCTGCACCGACGCCTTCGCGAGCAAGCCCGCTCCCACAAGGTTGGCGCGGATCCTGTGGGAGCGGGCTTGCTCGCGATTGGCGCGACGCGGTTTAACGGGAGATCGCGTGCTTACGCAGCTTTCTGTAGAGCGTATTACGGCTGACCCCGAGCTGCTGCGCGGTCTGGGTCATGTGCCAGCGCGTTTGTTCCAGCACATTGAGCAACGCCAGACGTTCGGCGTCTTCCAGCGGATGCTCGGACTCAACCGACTTCAGCTCCAACGGCGGCCGCCCCTGCCGAATCATCACCGGCAAATCCTCCAGCCCGATCCGCCCGTCATCACACAATGCCGCCAATGTGCGCAGGACATTGCGCAACTGCCGAACGTTGCCCGGCCAGTTGAAGGCCAGCAACGCCTGGCGTGCCGGTTCGTCGATCACGATTGTTTCGCCGCCAGCCTCCTCGGCCAGCAGGAAATCCAGCAACTGCGATTTATCACTGCGTTCGCGCAACGCCGGTAACGCAACTTCGAGGCCATTGAGCCGGTAATACAGATCTTCGCGGAAATTGCCGTCCGCCACGCGCTCCAGCAGATTGCGATGCGTGGCGCTGATGATCCGCACGTTGACCGCCTCCGGCTCGCCACCAATCGGCACCACCTGCCGGTCTTCCAGCACCCTTAACAAACGGGTTTGCAGCGCCAGCGGCATGTCGCCGATTTCGTCGAGAAACAGCGTGCCGCCATCGGCCTGCTGCAACTTGCCGCGCATGCCGTCCTTGCGCGCGCCGGTGAAACTGCCGCCGCGATAACCGAACAGCTCGCTCTCGATCAGGCTTTCGGGAATCGCCGCGCAATTGAGCGCGACAAAAGCTTTGTTGGCGCGCTGGCTGGCGTGATGCACAGCCTTGGCGAAGGCTTCCTTGCCAGAGCCGGTTTCGCCGTTAATCAGCAGCGGCACGTCGCGCTCGAACACCCGCAGCGCCTTGCGAAAATCCGCTTGCAGCGCCGCGTCGCCGAGGCAAATGCCCGCCAGCGCTTGCGGCTTGGCCACGACCGGGGCCGACAGGACCGGCGCCGGTTTGCGCGATTCGCCGCGCAGCAAGGCGAACAGATGCCGGCCGTCGCGGGTGCGCAGCGGCCAACTGGCGCTGGCATTGGCGCTGGCACGACCGAGCAGCTCATCCAGCGAGCAATCGAAAAACGCTTCCACTGGCTTGCCGAGCAAGCCTCCGCGAATATGTCCGAGCAGGTTCAGCGCACTCTGGTTGACCGCGCTGATCCGCCCTTCCCCGTCAAACGCCAGCAGCCCTTCGCTGAACAAGCCGACGGATTCGGCCTGAAGATGGAAACGCAGCAGCCATTGGTTATCGAAGCAACGCAGGAAATAACAGCTCTCGATCATCTTCGCCGACAGATTGACCAGCGCCATGGTGTGGAACTGGCTCTGCCGCGAAACGTCGTGACGCGCCGAGGACACGTCGAGCACCGCAAGCAATTCGCCGTGCGGGTCGAACACCGGGCTCGCCGAGCAGGTCAGGCCGGTGTGGCGGCCGCGAAAGTGTTCGTCCTGATGGATGGTCAGTGCCTGACGTTCGACCAGACAGGTGCCGATGCCGTTGGTGCCTTCGCAGGCTTCGCTCCAGTCGGCGCCGAGCCAGAGACCGGCGCGTTCGAAAATCTTGCGCTCGGCCGGCGCGGTGACGCAGTTGAGGATCACCCCGCGCGCGTCGGTCAGCAGCACCGCATGACCGGCGCCGGACAGTTGTTGATGCAGGCTGCTCATTTCATTACCGGCGATCTGCAACACCTGTTGCAGGCGTTCGCGGCTTTCAAGCACGCGCCCGTGTTCGAGTACGGTGGGCGCCATGGTCAGGGCCGGATCGAGGTGATAGTCCTCAAGACAGCGCAGCCACGAACGGGCAATCGACGGATCGGCACCGGGCCCGTGCAGGTGCGGCTTGCCCTGACTGACGGTGAGCACCTGCTGGGCATGGCGACTCAAATGGTTGTCGTGCATTTATTATTGTTCTCCCCGAAAGGTCGGCCCTTCCAGACTACCAACACTGACCTGTGGCGAGGGAGCTTGCTCCCGCTCGAGTGCGAAGCGCTCGCCAAAGTATATGAGCAGTAAACATTTCAGGACTGCTGCGCAGCCCGGCGGGAGCAAGCTCCCTCGCCACAAAAATCAACCGCTGGGCGATTCGCAGCCAGCATCCTCCAGCCATCGGCGCATTGCAATGCTGGCAAGACCGGTCGGTCACAGGCTGTGCCAAAAGCGGTACAAACTGTCACCCCCTCTGTACCGAAACCATCACAGGCGCCGTCCGCCTGTCCGACAAAAAACACGCAAGGCCTTGATTTGCCTGAGCTGCACGGCAGTGGCCCGACCTTTGCTCTACGCTTATAGCAAGCGCACTTGCGCGTTTCTCTAATAAGTACAAAGCCAAGGAGAACAACATCATGCGTTACGCTCACCCCGGTACTGAAGGCGCCAAAGTCTCGTTCAAGAGCAAGTACGGTAACTACATCGGCGGCGAGTTCGTCGCGCCTGTCAAAGGTCAGTACTTCACCAATACCTCGCCAGTGAATGGCCAACCGATTGCCGAATTCCCCCGCTCCACTGCCGAAGACATCGACAAGGCACTGGACGCCGCCCACGCCGCAGCCGATGCGTGGGGCGCGACCTCAGTGCAGGCGCGCTCGCTGATCCTGCTGAAAATCGCCGACCGCATCGAACAGAACCTCGAACTGCTGGCGATCACCGAAACCTGGGACAACGGCAAAGCCATCCGCGAAACCCTCAACGCCGATATCCCGCTGGCGGCCGACCATTTCCGCTACTTCGCCGGCTGCCTGCGCGCCCAGGAAGGCAGCGCAGCCGAAATCGACGGCAACACCGTGGCCTATCACATCCATGAACCGCTGGGCGTGGTCGGCCAGATCATCCCGTGGAACTTCCCGCTGCTGATGGCCGCGTGGAAACTCGCCCCGGCACTGGCCGCCGGCAACTGCGTGGTGCTCAAGCCTGCCGAGCAAACCCCGCTGGGCATCTGCGTGCTAATGGAGCTGATCGGTGATCTGCTGCCACCGGGCGTGCTCAACGTGGTGCAAGGTTTCGGCAAAGAAGCCGGCGAAGCGCTGGCCACCAGCAAGCGCATCGCCAAGATCGCCTTCACCGGCTCGACCCCGGTTGGCTCGCACATCATGAAATGCGCGGCCGAGAACATCATTCCGTCGACCGTGGAACTGGGCGGCAAGTCGCCGAACATCTTCTTCGAAGACATCATGCAGGCCGAACCAACCTTCATCGAGAAGGCTGCCGAAGGTCTGGTGCTGGCATTCTTCAACCAGGGCGAAGTCTGCACCTGCCCGTCCCGCGCACTGGTACAGGAATCGATCTACGACGAATTCATGCAAGTGGTGATGAAGAAAGTCCTGCAGATCAAACGTGGCGACCCGCTCGACACCGACACCATGGTCGGCGCGCAGGCGTCCGAGCAGCAATTCGACAAGATTCTGTCGTACCTGGAAATCGCCAAGGGCGAAGGCGCCGAGCTGCTGACCGGCGGCAAGGTGGAAAAACTCGAGGGCAATCTGGCGACCGGCTATTACATCCAGCCGACCCTGCTCAAGGGCACCAACAAAATGCGCGTGTTCCAGGAAGAAATCTTCGGCCCGGTAGTGAGCATCACCACCTTCAAGGACGAAGCCGAAGCCCTGGCGATTGCCAACGACACCGAGTTCGGCCTCGGCGCCGGCCTGTGGACCCGCGACATCAACCGCGCCTACCGCATGGGCCGCGCGATCAAGGCCGGTCGCGTGTGGACCAACTGCTACCACCTGTACCCGGCGCACGCCGCGTTCGGCGGGTACAAGAAGTCCGGCGTCGGCCGTGAAACCCACAAGATGATGCTCGATCACTATCAGCAGACCAAAAACCTGCTGGTGAGCTACGACATCAATCCGTTGGGTTTCTTCTAAAGCCCTTGGGCGACACAGATATTTCTGTGTCGCCCTCTCGTCCGCTTTCGCGAGCAAGCTCGCTCCCACAGGGATCTGTATCAGATCTCAATGTTGAGCTAACCACGGAAATCTGTGGGAGCGAGCTTGCTCGCGAAAGCTGCGTGCCATTCAACCCGATAGTTCCTGACGGAACAGCCGGGCCAATACAACAATAAAAATGGTGAACCCTATGCCTGGCGAATCCCCTGCTGGCGCTCCGGCGACCGGCTCTTCCGTAGACTTCGAAAAAGTCGGTTCGGACTATTTCCAACAACGCGAATTGAAAAAAGGCGCCGCCGGCTGGGTGCTGCTGGTGGGGCTTGGGGTCGCTTATGTGATCTCCGGCGACTATGCAGGCTGGAACTTTGGCCTGGCTCAGGGCGGGTGGGGCGGCATGTTCCTCGCGACACTGCTGATGGCCACCATGTATTTGTGCATGTGCTTTTCCCTGGCCGAACTGTCCTCGATGATTCCCACGGCGGGGGGCGGTTACGGGTTTGCCCGTAGCGCCTTCGGCCCCTGGGGCGGCTTCCTGACCGGAACCGCGATCCTGATCGAATACGCCATCGCTCCTGCCGCGATTGCCGTGTTCATCGGCGCTTACTGCGAATCGTTGTTTGGCATCGGCGGCTGGATGATTTATCTGGCGTTCTACATCATTTTTATCGCCATCCACATTTTCGGGGTTGGCGAAGCGTTGAAGCTGATGTTCGTCATCACGGCCATCGCCGCTCTGGCGCTCGGTGTATTTCTGGTGGCCATGGTGCCGCACTTTGACGTCGCCAATTTGCTCGACATCCCAGTGACCAGCGCTACCGGCGCCAGCCCTTTCCTGCCGTTCGGCTACGTCGGCGTGTGGGCGGCAATTCCTTACGCGATCTGGTTTTTCCTCGCGGTGGAAGGTGTGCCGCTGGCCGCTGAAGAAACCAAAAATCCGAAACGCGACCTGCCACGCGGGCTCATCGGCGCCATGTTGGTGCTGCTGGCGTTTGCCCTGCTGATTTTGATCGTCGGGCCCGGCGGCGCAGGTGCAAACTCGCTGTTGACGTCGGGCAACCCGCTGGTTGAAGCGTTGAGCAAAGCCTACGGCGGCTCGACCTGGATGGGCGGTTTCGTCAACCTCGTGGGCCTGGCCGGGCTGATCGCCAGTTTCTTCTCGATCATCTATGCCTATTCGCGACAGATTTTCGCCTTGTCCCGCGCAGGCTACCTGCCGCGCAAATTATCCGAGACCAATAAAAGCAAGGCCCCGGTACTTGCGCTGGTGATCCCCGGAGTCATCGGTTTCGGGCTGTCGCTGACCGGCCAGGGCGACCTGCTGATTCTGGTGGCGGTGTTTGGCGCGACCATTTCCTACGTACTGATGATGGCCGCGCACATCACGCTGCGCATCCGCCGCCCCAAAATGGATCGCCCGTACCGCACGCCCGGGGGCATCTTTACCTCGGGTGTGGCGCTGGTATTGGCCTGCATCGCCGTGATCGCGGGGTTCCTCGTCGATCCACGGGTCGTGATCGGCGCCGCTATCATCTATGGAGTGTTAATTGCTTACTTTGCTTTCTACAGTCGACATCACTTGGTAGCAGGTACGCCGGAAGAAGAATTTGCGGCGATTCAGAAGGCCGAACAAGCCCTGCACTGACGGTCGAAAACCACGGCGCGGGCCTGGCCTGTGCCGTCACGGAGATTTCTGTATGGCGAGTTTCGCTCACACGGTCGGCGCCCAGACTTACCGCTTCGACAGCCTCAAGGATGTCATGGCCAAGGCCAGCCCGGCGCGCTCCGGGGACTTCCTGGCAGGCGTTGCCGCGCTCAATGACGGCGAACGCGTAGCCGCACAAATGGCGCTGGCCGACATCCCGCTCACGCATTTTTTGCAGGAAGCGCTGATTCCCTACGAAAGCGATGAAGTCACCCGACTGATCATCGACACCCACGACAAACAGGCCTTCGCCGTGGTCAGCCACCTCACCGTCGGTGGTTTCCGCGACTGGCTGCTCAGCGACGCGGCTGACGAAACCAGCCTGCGCGCCCTCGCGCCCGGCCTGACCCCGGAAATGGTCGCCGCCGTGTCGAAGATCATGCGCGTGCAGGATCTGGTGCTGGTGGCGCAGAAGATACGCGTAGTGACGAAGTTTCGCGGCACCCTCGGCCTACGCGGGCGTCTGTCGACCCGGTTGCAACCGAATCATCCGACCGACGAGCCGTCCGGCATCGCCGCGAGCATTCTCGACGGCCTGCTGTACGGCAACGGTGACGCGATGATCGGGATCAACCCGGCCACCGACAGCATCGCCTCGATCTGCGCGATGCTGGAGATGCTCGACGCGATCATCCAGCGCTACGACATCCCGACCCAGGCGTGCGTACTGACCCACGTCACCACCTCGATCGAGGCGATCAACCGGGGTGTGCCGCTGGATCTGGTGTTCCAGTCGATTGCCGGCACCGAAGCGGCCAACGCAAGTTTCGGCATCAACCTCAACGTATTGCAAGAAGGCTATGACGCCGGGCTGAGCCTCAAACGCGGCACCCTCGGACAGAACCTGATGTATTTCGAGACCGGTCAGGGCAGCGCGCTGTCGGCCAACGCCCACCACGGTGTCGACCAGCAGACCTGCGAGACCCGGGCCTATGCCGTGGCGCGGCACTTCAAGCCGTTTCTGGTGAACACCGTGGTCGGCTTCATCGGCCCGGAATATCTGTACAACGGCAAGCAGATCATCCGCGCCGGCCTCGAAGATCATTTCTGCGGCAAGTTGCTCGGCGTGCCGATGGGTTGCGACATCTGCTACACCAATCACGCCGAAGCCGATCAGGATGACATGGACACCCTGCTGACCCTGCTCGGTGTGGCCGGGATCAACTTCATCATGGGCATCCCCGGCTCCGACGACATCATGCTCAACTACCAGACCACCTCGTTCCACGACGCGCTCTACGCCCGTCAGACCCTGGGCCTGAAACCGGCGCCGGAGTTTGAGCAATGGCTGGCGAACATGGGCATTTTCACCCAGGCGGACGGCAAGGTTCGCTTTGGCAACAACCTGCCGCCGGCCTTCCGCCAGGCGCTGGCGCAACTGGGATGAGTGTGATGGAAAAACCGCCTGTCGACCCGCAAAACCCATGGCTGGAGCTGCGCCGCCTGACCCCGGCGCGCATCGCTCTGGGCCGCACCGGCACCAGCCTGCCGACCAGCGCCCAGCTGGATTTCCAGTTCGCTCACGCTCAGGCGCGAGATGCGGTGCATCTGCCGTTCGATCATGCCGGGCTCAGCGCGCAATTGAGCGAACGCGGGCGTGACAGTTTGTTGCTGCACAGCGCGGCGACCGATCGCAACAGCTACCTGCAACGCCCGGATCTGGGGCGCAAGCTCAGCGACACCTCGGCGCAGAGCCTGCGGGATTACGCGCAGGCCAACCCCGGTGGGGTCGATCTGGCGATTGTGGTGGCGGACGGCCTGTCGGCACTGGCGGTGCATCGGCATACCCTGCCGTTTCTGACCCGCCTGGAGGAGCAGATGAGCGCCGACGGCTGGTCGCTTGCCCCGGTAGTGCTGGTGGAACAGGGTCGCGTCGCCATCGGTGACGAGATCGGCCAGTTGCTGGGTGCAAAAATGGTCGTCATGCTGATCGGAGAGCGTCCGGGCCTCAGCTCGCCCGACAGCCTCGGTTTATATTTCACCTACAATCCAAAAGTCGGGCTGACCGATGCCTACCGCAATTGCATCTCCAACGTGCGGCTTGAGGGCTTGAGCTACGGCATGGCGGCGCATCGCTTGCTGTATCTGATGCGCGAAGCCTGTCGGCGGCAGCTGTCGGGGGTCAATCTGAAGGACGAAGCACAGGTGCAGACGCTGGAGTCGGACACCAGTGCGGACATGAAGGGAAACTTCCTGCTTGATCCACCCACAACCTGAACCGTTTCCGCATTGCGTTTCTGCGGTGCTTTCAGGCAGGATCGATGCACGGCCGCAGGGTTTCCCATCGCCGTCAGAGCAGTTGAAGACAGCCACTTGAAGACGAGACCTATCATGCGGATTATTCAAGCGACCCTCGAGCACCTGGATTTGCTGACCCCGTTGTTCGTCAAATATCGCGAGTTCTACGGTTCCCTGCCCTACCCGGATTCCTCCCGCGCGTTTCTCGAAAAACGCCTGCGCCGCAAGGAATCGGTGATTTATCTGGCCTTGGCCGATGATGACGACAAGAAACTGATGGGTTTCTGCCAGCTCTACCCAAGCTTCTCCTCGCTGTCGCTCAAGCGCGTGTGGATCCTCAACGACATTTACGTCGCCGAAGACGCCCGCCGCCAACTGGTGGCCGATAACCTGATCCGCACCGCGAAGAAAATGGCCAAGGAAACCCAGGCCGTGCGCATGCGCGTTTCCACCAGTGCCGACAACGAAGTGGCGCAGAAAACCTACGAATCGATCGGCTTCAAGGAAGACACTGAGTTCAAGAACTACGTGCTGCCGATCAGCGACGAGCTCTAGCGCTCATCAAGGGCCTGTTGTGGCGAGGGAGCTTGCTCCCGCCGGGCTGCGAAGCGGCCCCACCTCAGTCATCTCAACAGGTCAGGCAAATCAAGGCTTGGGAGTGCTCCGCCCTCCAGCGGGAGCAAGCTCCCTCGCCACACCAACCTTGCCGCCACCATCAATGCCTGCCTGACATTTGTTCACACCCCGACATCCCTCGCTACAAAACCAACGCGCTTTTCACCTCTCAGACCGTATAATCCCGTGCTTTCCGGCTTGTAAGAAAAACTACATCCCGCTGTAGGCTTACACCCGAACCATCCGCACAGGCCTGCCGAGTCGGGCCGTCACCACAGGTGCCCCCATGGATTTCAACCCGCTCGACCTTATCCTGCATCTCGATGTGTACCTCGATTTGCTGGTAACCAACTACGGGCCGTGGATCTACGCGATTCTGTTCGCTGTCATCTTCTGTGAAACCGGTCTGGTGGTGATGCCGTTCCTGCCGGGTGATTCGCTGCTGTTCATCGCCGGTGCCGTGGCAGCGGGCGGTGGTATGGATCCGGTGCTGTTGGGCGGTCTGCTGATGCTCGCGGCGATCCTCGGCGACAGCACCAACTATGTGATTGGCCGAACGGCGGGTGAAAAACTCTTCAGCAACCCGAACTCGAAAATTTTCCGTCGCGATTACCTGCAGAAAACCCACGATTTCTACGACAGGCACGGCGGCAAGACCGTAACCCTGGCGCGTTTCCTGCCGATCATCCGTACGTTTGCACCGTTCGTCGCGGGTGTGGGGAAAATGCCTTATCCGCGCTTCTTCGCGTTCAGCGTGTTCGGCACCGTGCTGTGGGTCGGCGGCCTGGTGACCCTGGGTTACTTCTTTGGCAATGTACCGTTCATCAAGAAGAACCTGTCGCTGCTGGTGGTCGGCATCATCCTGCTGTCGCTGATACCGATGATCATCGGTGTGGTGCGCAGCCGCTTTGGCGGCACCAAAGCCCAATCGCACTAAGCCGATGTGGTCGTTGAGCGCCTGGCGTCGCCGGCGCATCCTGGCCAGACACCCGATT
Organism: Pseudomonas sp. Irchel s3a10; assembly: GCF_900187525.1. Lineage (NCBI taxonomy): Bacteria > Pseudomonadati > Pseudomonadota > Gammaproteobacteria > Pseudomonadales > Pseudomonadaceae > Pseudomonas > Pseudomonas sp. Irchel s3a10. The sequence goes on along the minus strand of NZ_FYDR01000007.1, from coordinate 83,848 downwards.
GCCGACGATATGTGGCAACGGGTGCGCCATCACCTGAGCTTTCTCGACGGCATTAGCGCCGCCGAAGACCAGTGGCTGCGTGAAGCCAGTGTGCTGTTTCTCGAAGAAAAACACCTGACCGCCCTGCCTGGCGTCGAACTGCATCAGGAACAACGCCTGCTGCTCGCCGCTCAGGCCCAGTTGCCGTTGCTCAATCTGGGTGAGCTGAACTGGTATCAGGGATTCCACGAAGTCGTCCTTTATCCCGACGACTTCCTCAGCCCGCAACGCCATCGCGATGCCAGCGGCGTCGAGCACGAGTGGGACGGCGAGCACAGCGGCGAAGCCTGGCAACAGGGGCCGATCATCCTCGCCTGGCCGGGGGTGATGGCCAGTGGTGGCTGGGAAGGCTACAACCTGGTGATCCACGAACTGGCGCACAAACTCGACATGCTCAACGGCGACGCCAATGGCTTGCCGCCGCTGCACACCGACATGCGCGTCAGCGACTGGGCCGAAGTCATGCAGCACGCCTACGACGACCTCAACCGCCAGCTCGACCACAACCCCGATGCCGAAACCGCCATCGACCCCTACGCCGCGGAAAACCCGGCGGAGTTCTTCGCGGTCACCAGCGAATACTTCTTCAGCGCTCCGGATCTGCTGCACGCGGCTTATCCACATGTCTACTTGCAACTGCAGCTTTTCTACCGGCAGGATCCGTTGGGCAGGCTGCGGCAACTTCAGGCCACAGACCCGGTCTATCAGGCGCACGAGTAAGCGCTGCACGACTTCTGGTACGTGGCATCGGCGTAGGAATATGCCTATAATCGCCGCCACTTTTTGGTCAATCCGGCCAAGTGTTTTTGGTCAACTACGGGGGCAACGCCCAATGAGCTACAGCAAGATTCCGGCTGGCAAAGACCTGCCGAACGACATCTACGTCGCGATCGAGATCCCGGCCAACCACGCGCCGATCAAATACGAAATCGACAAAGACAGCGATTGCCTGTTCGTTGACCGTTTCATGGCCACCCCAATGTTCTACCCGGCCAACTACGGTTACATCCCGAACACCCTGGCTGACGACGGTGATCCCCTCGACGTGCTGGTTGTGACCCCTTACCCGGTTGCCCCAGGCTCGGTGATCCGCGCGCGTCCAGTCGGCATCCTGAACATGACCGACGACGGCGGCGGCGATGCCAAAGTCATCGCAGTCCCACACGACAAGCTGTCCCAGCTGTATGTCGACGTGAAGGAATACACCGACCTGCCACCGCTGCTGATCCAGCAGATCGAGCACTTCTTCGCGAACTACAAAGATCTCGAAAAAGGCAAGTGGGTCAAGATCGAAGGCTGGGCTGGCGCTGATGCTGCTCGCGACGCGATCACCAAGTCGGTTGCTGCCTACAAGGGCTAAGCGCCGGCTGGCTGCATGACGCTTGAAGAAAACCCCGGTTGATCCGGGGTTTTTTGTGCCTGAAAAACGCCCCTTTAAACAGTGTGTTTATCGCGGACTACAGAAAAGTTTCGAAGTGAGTGATTTCCCACAAGCACGCCTTACATCCAGTCGCAAAATACAGGCTTTTTTTGAACAGCCGGTTTATTCAAACCGCTCTGGCACGGCCGTAGACTCGGTGTTTATGAGAAAGAACACTAGCGGTCCAAGATTCAAGGCACTCCTGGAAGCAGCGAACATCACCACCACGGGATTCGCAAAGTTCTGGGGCACGGAAGCCCAAAACATTCATAACTGGTACACCCGGGGCGTCCCGGCGTATCGCATGGAGGAAGTCTCACGCCTGCTCTCGGTCAACAGCGAGTGGCTGAAAACCGGCGAAGGCAGCAAAGAGTCACCCCGCCTGCAAACGCCTGCCAGCAACGGCGACACCTTTGACGCGCAGTCCGTCAACGGCGTCTATTCCATCATCAATCCCAACGACATCGAACTGCCGTTTTTCAAGGAAACACCGCTCAGCGCCGGCGCCGACAAAACCCACGTCATCCTCGACCCCGAGCAAACCGTCCGCCTGCCCCGGGCCCATCTCGCCCAACTGGAAATCCGCCCCGGCGACGCCATCTGCGCGCACATGATCGGCAACAGCATGGCCGAGCGCATCGAAGACGGCTCCATCGTCGGCATCGACCGCGGCCTGACCCAGGTGGTCGACGGCGAAATCTACGCCATCGAACACGACGGCATGCTGCGCATCAAATACCTGCACCGCATGCCCGGCAACGCCCTGCGCCTGCGCAGCCACAACAGCGCCGAATACCCGGACGAAATCTTCCGCGCAGCGCAGATCGATGAGCAGCGGATCCATATTCTGGGCTGGGTATTCTGGTGGTCGACCCTGGGCAAACGCCGGCCGGTGGTACCGTTTCTCTGATCGGATACGGATCTTCAACCCTGCACCAAACCCTGTGGGAGCGAGCCTGCTCGCGAAGAGGCCCCGAAAATCAGTACAAATTACAAATATCGACCACCGCAGTGGCTCTATTCCGCAGTTGAGACTGGGAATCCCCAACAAAACTCAGTATCCTGCGCCCCACATTTGCGCATCGCCCCGCTCCCGCGGCTCAGATGACGCCCGACGCGGCAGACCAACGTCTGACCAAGTCCCACAGCCGGACGCAGATCCGGGTGTACGTTTTGAAGGCTGACGCGGTTTACCAAAAATAAACCAAGCCAGTCCCCGAGAAGCCGGCCACAAGCCGGCTTTTTAATGCCTGAAAGAAAGCCAAGCCTACCGCCAGGAAGGCCCCCTTGTTATCGTAAAGACAAACTTCATTACGGGTTTCCATCGTGGCATTTTCTAAACCCTCTACTGACGACGATCTGAAGCAGCGCTTCGCTGATCAGTATCAGCCACCGCTCAAAACAGAATTGAATTTTGTAGAGGATAAGGCTCTCATCGCTGCAGTCATCAAACGTCTTGTAGCTCCGCAAAGGATCAAGATAAGCCTGGATGACCTGTAACCTCTAAGACCCAGAGTGCTAAATCCCGTCAAGCGCAAATCCCAGTGTTTTCTATCCTCATCCTCCGACCGGATTACGTTATTGATTCCTCATGGGACCTCATGGAATTGACCTGCTCCTATTGCAAACCCTGCGTTCTTTATACCTGAGCCTTTCGCAAGATTAACCGGGCAGCGCCCGCCACTCAGGCATCGCAATAAGCCATTAGCACATCCGCCCTAATTGCCCCGTGCCCAACCTCACCACTAAATTTCCATTCTGTTTTTGTGCATTACAAAAGCGCCAAGGAATGGAGCAACACCATGTCATCGTTTTTCAAACTCAATCAATCCGTTGTTCTACTGACCGCACTCCTGACCGCTACCAGTTCAGCCTTGGCAGAGGAGCCGAAGCTCGTCGGTGACTGGTGGATCATTTACGGTAACGGCATACCCCACAAGAACATCATGTATGTAGCCGACAGCACTTCAGTCGTGCCGTCGAAGCAAACCAAGGGGGCCAAGTTGGTGGCCGTGACGCTGGTATATGAAGAACCCGGCAAACCGATGATCGATGCCTACAACCTCGAAGTTCAGTGTTCGACGAACAAGGTCCGAATTCTCAACGGCCAGTCCGTAGATCGCATCGCCTACATGATGCGCAACCTGAAAGTTAATGACCAATGGCAGCAGCCGAAGGAGTTCTGGGTGCAGCGCACCAGCGAGTTCGTTTGCTCACCTGCCAAAAAGGACATGATCGCGTTGGGCAAGATGGAGTATCTGCAGATGATTCAGGGTCTGCAGCAGATGTTCTTCAAGCTGGCGCCGATTCAGGAGAAAGGCCAGATGATGGACAACCTCGACTCGATCCTGGGCAACAAGTAAGCGGCGGGAATCACGATGACCCCATGGACTAAAACGTTATTGGCGCTGCTGATAACGCCCGCTGTTTTGCTGATCAATGGTTGCCACTTGATTGCCCAGTCGCGCTGGGAGGGACGCGATGTGCAGGAAGCGCTCGATCTGTTTGGCAAACCCGACTCGATGAAAAAACAGACCGTGGCCAACGGTGAGAATCTGGCGGTGCTCACCTGGTACAAATCGTCCAGCTGGACCACCACGGAAGCGGCCGGTACCTCAATGAATCACACCGGCAACGGCATGGTTTACACCGAGTACTACGAGACGGTCGGTCACAGTTCCGATTGCAAACTCGAAGCCACCGTCAACAAGGCGAAAAAGATCGTGCTGTTCAGGATCGAAGACGGAAAGATCATTCACGGCAAGTGCCTCAACGTGCCGTTCGTGCCTGGTTATATTCCGCCTGGTTTCTAGTGCCCCCCTGAGCAGGCAGCTGCTCAGGGATAACTGAACGATTTCACCAACGTCAGTTCACCCACCGCCCGCATCGGCACCAGAAACGTCTCCATTTTCTCGCTTGGCGTGCCTTCCTCGGTAATCACCGTCACCTGCGCCGTGGTCAGCGGCTGCACCGCCTCTTCCCCGCCTTCATCATCCACGCGATACCCACCGCCGAAATAATTCACATACACCAGATACTGGCCCTTGATCGGTGCCGGCATGGCGAAGATCTCCGGGCCGTAGCCGGTGGTGACGTCGACGTCGAGCGCGGCGCCATTGGGTGCGGTGCGGTCGCCGTACCAGATGTGCGCGCCATCAGGGGTGATCAGGTGCAGGTCGAGGTCGGTGCCATCGCTGTCCCAGGCCAGTAGCACGCGCAGTTTGGCCGGGGTCGCGCCGCCGCTGGTGTTGAGGAACTGCGTGCGGTGCCGTTGCTGGCCGTTGGGGCTGCGCACTTCGACGCTGTTGCTGCCATTAGGGAAGGAGAACGGGCGGTCGAAGCGGCCGCTGTCGTCGATTTTCAGCGGCATGCTGACGCCGTTGACGATCAGCCGGCCGGGTTCCTTGCTCTTGGGGGTGGCTTTGATTTCACCGCTGATGCGCGCGGTGTTGGCCTGGCCGAGCGGGGTGTTGACCGAGGAGGCCGGGTAATTGACGGTCTGGCGGAAGCTCTCGCCTTCGCCCTCGGGCGCGCCGGTGCGCCAGCCGCCGACCGGGGTGTCGAGTTTGACGCTGTCAGCGGCCACTGCCATCGGCAATGCATTGAATGCGCAGAGCAGCAGCAAGACCTGTGGATAACGGAGTGTCATGGTCTATTCCAGCAAGAGGTGACGGGCGAGCCCTTCGATGTAGGTTTCATCCTGGCCATTGGGATGTGCTTCAAAGGCCAGGTGCAGATATTCGTGAGTCAGGTCGAGGCGATCCTGCAGCGTCAGCACGCCGCGCACGTAGATGCGCTGGCGTTCGCGGTCGACAAACGGGCGGCCGAACGCCAGTTTGCACACGGCAAAGGTGCTGACTTCGTTGTAGCCAGTTTCGCTTTCCAGTGTCGGACGCCAGCCGCGACGCTGCTTTTGGAGCCAGTCTTGCGCGGCGGGCAGTGCTTCGCAGGAGGCGACCGGGTTGTCCCAACGGCTGAGGCTGGCGCGCGGATAGGCGTGCAGCAGAATCGCGTCATAACGCTGGCCGGCGTTGGCCTGTTCGACGGCTTGTTGCCAGGCGAGTTTGTCCGGGCCGGGTTGATCGGAGTGATAGGTGACGGTGCTGCCGGCCAGCACCAGATCCGCGGTCCACGCCGCGATGTTGCGCGACTCGGCGGAAGCAGGACGCGGGGCGACGCGCTGACGGTTGCTGCTGTCGTCGATGCTCAGGCAATCGCCGTTGCGCGTGGCGTTTTGCAGCAGATAGGTGCGGATCGCCACCGCCAGCGCTTTGGCGGCTTCGGCGGGTTCGGGTCTGGCTTCGCGCTCAAGGACGCGGGCAACGTATTCTTCACGATCGAGCCGTGCGACGAGTTTGTCGTTGAGCAGAAACAGTTCGCCGGCGCTGTGGATATCCAGCGCGTTACCGTTGGCGAATTCGACGCGGTAGTCGCCCCGCAAAGGCCCGGAGCCAGCAACGCGCTCACCCGACAGGACTCGCGAAAGCGGATAACGCGAGAACAGTCCAACCTCAACACAACGCCCTGCTTCCGCCGGCCAGGAAGCAGGCAGCACCGTCGCCAACGCCTGCCCGTAATGGCGCAAAACCATCTGACTGGTGCCACGCCCACCGGCCCAGGTCGGCGAGCCGTCCGCCGTCCAACCGGCGAAACCGCCCTGCCGCGATTGCCGATCCTGATCACCGAGCCAGCTCCAGGTTTTCACCCGCAGGCGGCCACCCAGCTCACCAACCACATTGCCGTCTGCCGCATTCAGCACGACGTCGAGCAACACGCGGCGCATCTGCTCCTGCGCTGGCAGCAACGACAACACCTTCAGCAAATCAGCCACGGAAACCCGGGTAGCCGGTTGCACGGACGGCAAATCCAGCAACCACGAAGGCGCCTGCCGCGCCTGCCAATACGTGCGCCAATCGGCAGCAGCAATGCCCAACCGCGCCGGCTCAAAGTACAAGCCGCAGGATTTGACCAACGCCTGATCACGCTCGATCTTGCCGCCCGCCGAACAGCAATAAACCTCTTCCTTGGACTGCCCGCGACATTCATACGCCGGCTCGTGCGCAGCGGTATCCACCAGCCACGCGTAGACGAACAATTTCCACAGACTGCCCAGCGGCGTATCCAGCGTCGGCGACAATGGCTCGCGAGCGATCAGTTGCGTCTGATTCAACGACAGCAACTCGCCCTTGTACGCCAGCCGCAACTGCTCATCCTGCGCCGTCGCCAGCGCAGGCATCACACACATCAGCAGCCACAGCAGCGGCCGGTTCATGTCAGTTGACCGTGACCTGACCGAGGGCGGCTTTCGCTTCTTGGGCCTGATGCTGCGGCGCGTAGACCTGAGTGAAACGCACCGGCGGCAAGTTGAACTGGCCCTTCTGCGAGAAGCGCACCAGATGGCGCAGACGCAGTTCGCCGCTCAGCGCATCCACCGGCACCGCGTAAGCCAATTGCCCCGGCTCGAAGCGTGCCTTTTCCAGCGCGGTCGGCTCGGTGCCGTCCTTGCCCTGCAACTTGATGCCCCAGGTGGTGCGCTCGACATCGGCGCCCGGTGGCAGCGGCACTTCGAGCATGCCGTAGCGCAGCGGTTTCGGCGCCTTGCTGGTGAGGATCACTTCGTCCAGATACAGGCTGTCGCTGGACAGCGGTTTGCTACCGACCGGCTCCAGTTTGAAGGTGAACGCTTCATCGCCCGGCACCAGTCGCGACAGGCGCCGGGTGATGGTCACGGCCATTGGATCGACGGCCGGTTGCTGGGTCTGGAAGCTCAGCGCCGCGCGCAGCGGACGCTCCTGAGTACCGGACACCGACAACACGCTCGGCACTGGTGTCGCCCCCTGCCAGGTCCAGAACATCTCGCCGGTCGCGCCGTAGTTTTTCTTCCAGCCTTCACCCGGCAGCAGCGCGATGGTCGGCGACGCCTGAGCGATGCTGCGTTGCAACCAGCTCAGCGCCAGGGCGCGTTCGAGGGTCGATTGCTGCGGCAACAGACGTTGCAGCAACGCCGTCGCGCGGGTCTGATCGAACGCTTGCAGCGACAGGTTCAGCGCTTCGGCGAATGGCTGCGAACTCACCGCCAGACGCTGTTGCGCAGCGCCGACCTGACGATTGAATGCCTCCGGCAACGCGACTTTCGACTGGGTCGCCAGCGCCGCGGTCAACACCCGCGCCGCCGCCAGACCGAGCGCCGAATCCGGGTCGCTCATCACCAGGCTGTCTTCGCCGTCGTCCATCAGGGTTTCGGCGTTGCCCTCACCGGCCTTGGCCAGATCGTCCATCAAACCGCTGAGCAAGGTGTTCACCGGCAGGTGCATCTGCTTGGCAAACGACAGGATCAGCGCCCGCTGCAGCAGCGGCGTGTTCGGCGCCTGCTTGGCGTAAACCTCCAGCACTCGCTGCCAATGCTCCGGCGGCAGGGTCAGTTCCAGCACCTGACTGGCGTTCCAGTCGGCGTAGTAGGCGTAAGCAGTGAGGAAGGCGTCCGGTTCACCGTCGAAGCCCCACCAGGTGAAGCTCGCCGACGGCCCGGCCATTTGCACCAGACGCAGACGGCTGTTCTGCATGATCAGGCGCAGGCGATCGCGGATCTGCGGGCTCGACGCCAGCGACGGATAAGCGATGCTCAGCGGCAGCAAGCGGCTGGCGGTCTGCTCGACACCGCCGTAGGGGTAGTTCAGCAGATCGTCGAGCGCGGAACGGAACAGCGCTTGCGGACTGTCATCCAGACGCAGACGAATGTCCGTGGCGTCAGCCGGCAGGCTCAACGGGGTGTCGCCGCTGGCCACATCGAGGCTCTGGGTTTGCGTGACTTGCCAGCCGTCACCGGTCGCGCTCAGGCGCACGGCGAGGGCGTCAGCGGTTTTGCCGTCCTGCACCAGCTCGGCGGTCCACTCACCCGAGGCCAGGGCGAACGCTGGCAGCGGCACATAGTTGATGCCGTTGTTCAGAGTCACCGGCAGGCGCTGTTCGGCGCCAGCGTAATGGGTGACCAGTTCAGCCTTGACCGGTTTTTCGGCCTGGCTGAAGGCGAATACACCAAGTTGTGGCTGATCGCCTTTGCGGAATTTGCTCGGCCCGCTCCACTTCAGATACAGCGGTTTTTCCGAACGGACGAACTGCTTCTTCTGCCCGACCTGACCGTCATCGGCAATGGCCCGGGCAGTGATGCGCCAGCGGGTCAGCGAGTCCGGCATCTTGAAGGTGAAACGGGTTTTGCCGTCGGCACCGGTCAACAACTCTGGCTGCCATGCGGCGGTGTCGACGTCTTCACGACGCGGCCGCTCCAGTACTTTCACGCCACGTTCGCTGCGATTGGCCTTGCCCGGCGCGCCGGGGCTGCCCGGCAACGCCACGTCATAGCTGATGAACGAGAGGCTGGCGCTGGTGCGCACGTTGTTACGCCGTGGGTGATAGAAAAACTGGTCAATGGTCGGTGCGACTTCCGGTTGCAGCGCGTAGACCATTTCATCGACGACGCTGACGGTCAGGTGCGCCGGTACCGCTTTGCCGGCGAACTGCGTGGTCAGGTCAACGGTCACGGTATCACCCGGCAGATACACCGCTTTGTCGGTGCTGATCGCCACGTCGATTTGCGGCGCGATCACCTTGATCCCGGCGTTCTGGAAACTGTACTGACCGCCTTTGGTGTACAGCACGGAGAAGGTCAGGTTCGGCGCGAAGTTGTCCTTCACCGGAATGCGCGCGCGGTATTGGGTGTCGCTGAGTTTTTCCAGTTTCAGCCAGTCGCCGCCCTTGGCCAGCAACGCAGTGGCTTCGACCTTGTCGCGCTCCAGCGACAGCAGTGCATCGCTGACCGGCTCGGGGAACGTGATCAGCGCCAGCGCTTCATCGCCGGCCTTGTACTCGGGCTTGTCGAGGACGATCTCCACGGTGCCGGGCACCGCTTTGACACCGTCGCCGGTGACCGAATGGCCGGTGGCGCCGAGGACGCGACCGTGCTGATCTTTCAGCGTCAGGTTGTAAGTGCCCGGACGTTCGAAGGCGATGTTGAAGCCCTTGTCCGTCGCCGCCAGTTTGCCTTCACCGGTGCTCTGGTCTTCCAGGCGCACCCAGCTGTAGCTGCTCGGGGTCACGGCTTTGCTCTGCTCGCTGCCACCTTCGTTGGCGTAGCTGAACGCGACCTTATCGTTGACCGCGCTGAAGCGTTGCGGCGCGCTCAGACGGAAGCTCGCGGCGCCACGGTCGATGAGGATTTCCTTGGTGGTCTTGACCCGATACGCCGCGCCATCGCTGGCAAACACGGTGAGCATGTAGCGGCTCGGTTTGTCGGCGGCCGGCAGGTCGAGGGTCGCGTTGCCCTTGCTGTCAGTGGTCAGTTCGGTGCTGGTCAACTCCACCGGGAATTGCCCGAGGTATTGCAGCTCGTTGTCGACCATCGACAGTTGCTGGGCACGCAGGCTCAGGCTCAGTTTGGCGTTGGCGACCGGTTTGCCGTCCGGGTACAGCAGCACCAGACTGCCCTTCACCGGCTCGCCGGTGCGGTAATCCTGCTTGGCCAGATTCAGCGAAATCTCGAAGTGCGGCTTGATGTATTCGGCCACGCGGAAGGCGCTGCTGTAGGCTTGATCCTTGTAGTTGAAACGGATCTCGTAACCACCGGCCACGGCGTTATCCGGCAACTGGAACCGGCCTTGAGTACCGGCCTTGGAATCGAGTTTCAGGTCGAGGCGTTGCAGCTCGGTGCCGGTGGCATCAAGCACACTGACGTTGACGTCAGCAGCGCCCGGCAGCACCGAATCCCGCGCATTCTTGAACTCGCGACCGACGATCTTCAGTGACACCCAATCCCCCGGGCGATACAGCGGTCGATCAGTGAACGCATAGAGTTTGGTGTCGTAGATTTCGCTGTCGTAGTAGAAGTTCTCGGAGACGAATACACCGCCCTCCTCATCCTCGCCAATGACGAACGAACGCTCGGGGCTGACGTGTTTCAGACGCAGCAAACCATCGGCATCGGTGGCGCCGCTGCTCATCACGCCGAGGCCGTCGGTCCACAGCACATTGACCTTCGGCACCGAACTGCCTTCGTGTTTGCGTGCGGCCCAGACCAGCAATTCGTCACCGGCAATCTTGCTCACCGCCACGGTGTTGGAAACGAACACCATGGTGGTCGCGCGGTACTTGCCGATCAGCGCTTCGACCAGGTACAGGCCCGGCTTCAGGTTGCCCAGCGGGATGTACACGTTACCCGGTGCAACGCTAACGAACTCGCTGGAAGACCCGGCCAGATTGACACCGGCCGGCGGCTGGATCGGTTTGGCCTGCCACAGCGGATAGCGGAACTGGCTGACCACCGGCAGACCCGGAATCAGCGCGAATTGCGGCTGCGCGTCGTACGGGGTCGGCGCGGCGATGGCGGTGCCCATCTTCAGCTCCGGCACCTCTTCGGTGACCTGCTTGCGCGACTCGTAAGAGAACGCACGCTGCATCACCCGCCGCGATTTGCGGTACCAGTTGTCCCACAGGTACGCGAGGGTGTTGGACAGTCCTTCGCCCTTGAACTGGCCGTCGCTGACCACGCGATGCAGGTTCTTCTGGCGCTTGAGGAAATCCAGCGGTTTGTCGATCCGGTACACGCGAATGTCGGCGCCGCCATACGGTTCCATGCGGAAGCGCCGATAGTCGCGGCCCGGTGCTTCGAGACGCACCATCGCCTGCTCGTCGGCGGCGAAACTGCTGTCGGCCAGCAGGAAGAAACTTTCACCGGCGACCGGCGTGTAGCCGCTCGGTTCCACCGAGTCTTCAGCGTTGACGGTCGCCAATGGCAGCAACAGCGCCAGCAGCAGAGGAATTCGAGCGCAGAGTCGCAACATGCGGGCACCGGTCATTGGGAGAGAAAGTTCAGTCGATAGACGCCGATGAAGTTGGGGTTGGCTGCGTCGGGTATCCATCGGGTGTCCTTCCATGTCATGAGTTGCTGCAGGCTTGCCGAACGCATGCCGTTGTCAGTGGGGGTGGTCGTGCCGGTGTGATAGGCGATGTAGCGGCCCATCCAGATCATCAGGTGCTGGTCGTCGCCCTGATCGAAAAACATCAGGTCGCCGGGGCGTGCCTGGGACACGTCGCGGCTGACCAGATGGCTGTTGAACTGAATCAGTTTGATCGCGTTGACGTACGGCCCGACCTTGCCGCCGCCCTGCTGCCATTGCTGGGCAAGCTTGCGCTGCTCGTCGCTGAGCGTCAGCTCCGGCGGCAGGTAGCGATTGGACAGGCCATTGCTGCGCAGCCATTTGTCGTCGTGGACTTTCAGCGCTTCGTTGGCGGCGAAACGCACCAGCCCGGCGCAGTCCTGCTGATACCAGCGCGGGCTCGGGCCCTGGCTCAGTTGCTCCTGAGCGATGCGCACGAACCAGGCGCGAAAGACCTGGGATTGCGCCGGATCTAGCGCTGGGGATTCGACGGCTCGCACGCCCGCGCTCAAGAACAGCGCGAGCAAGCCGAGGCTACGGATCAATCCAGTCACAGCGCTTTCCATTCCAGCGGCAGCCATTGCCAGTGGCCGTCAGGCTCGCTGCCTTCAGGCAAGGTCAACGCGTATTTGCCGTAGCCGCCGAGGGTGCGCAGTTTCGGAATCAGGTAGGTTTGCGCGGCGTTGTAGAACACCGGTTCCATGTCCTGCGGCAGGCTGTCGAGGGTTTCCTGCTGCATCAGTTGCGCCATCGAATCCGGGCCGAAGTAGATCGGCATCAGCACATCTTTCGGCAGCACGTCGGCCATCGGCGGGAAGCGTTTGTCGAGGGTACCGAGAGCCTTGTCGAGCAGTTTGTCGTCGAGGGAAAACAGCAGCGTCGAACCATGGCGGGCGAGGCTGACTTTCATGAACGCGCGCCCGCTGATCGCGGCCGGGTTCTCGGCAGTCTTGGCGGCGTACGGGCCGAAGTTCGAGCTGACCTGACGCTGCCAGACATGGCTCTGCCCTTCCTGTTTCTCGACTACCGGGAACGCGTGTTCGGCGACATTCGACTCATAGGCGCCCACCATCGAACCGAACAATGTGCCCAGGTCGCCATCGAGCTTGCTGCTGTCCTCATCCTTCAGACTGGCGACCAGCAACGGCGTGTACAATCGCGAATCGGCGTACCAGCACAGGCCCGCCGCACCGGCCACATGCTCGGTGAGTTTCTGCGCCACGGCTTCGTCGGCGCCGAGTTTCACCAACAGCGGTTTCTGCGGTTCGGCCGCCACCGGCAAGGTCACGCAGGCACTGGCGCCCAGCGGCATGGCTTGCCACACCGGTTTGAAATCGAAGTCCGGCTGGTTTTCCAGTTCGTCCATGGCCAGGTAGCTGTGCCAGCCCTTGTCATCCATGTCGAAACGCAGCCCGGCGAAGTTCGGGATGAAGCGCTGATAGCCCATCGCAAGGACGCTGGAATTGACCGACAGACGCTGTTTGATCTCCGGCGCCTTGGCCGGCAATCCGAAGGCCTCGGGGAACAGTTTGTCGCCATTGAGTAAGGCCGCCAGCGCTTGCGGCGAGACATGTCCCGACTCCTCGGACTCGCCGTTGGCCGGGTCGTAATATTTGTTCGGGTTGGACAGCACCACCAGTTTGTCGCCGCGCGAAGCGAACAGCAGCGATTTGCTGGCGTTGTAGCTGAGCTGGTAAAGCGGCACTTCGTCGCTGCCGACCTTGAGGCTGCCGAAGACGCTGAGTTGCGAATCGTCCAGCGCCACTTTCGCCAGCGGTTCGAGCAGCTTCGCCAAGCCGCCGCGATCCATCACCGACAGAAAATTCTTGAGCCGGCCATCGACGCCACGCCACAGCGCGACGTCGGCCGGTTGATCGAAAAGCTGCTCGATCAGGCTGTCCTGCAGCTTCAGGTCGTGTTCGTAAATGATCCGGCGCAGGCTGCCGATCAACCCCAGGCGGTCGGCGTGGGTTTCGTAATAGAAGACGAAATCCTCGGTGAGCGTGGCCTTGAGGAACGGCACCGTCAGCAGGTCCTTGGGCAACTGGCTCAGGGAGCGGGTTTCCAGCAGCGCATCCGGACGACTCAGGCCGAGTTTGTCACTTGCCAGTATGGCCGCCGGCACCTTGGGTTTATGCAGCAGCCAGCCAAGACCACCGGCCACCCCGGCCACCAGAACCAGGCCGATCAGCAGCGCCGGCCAGCGCCGGGAAGGTTGGCCGGCAGCTGTCGGGACGGCCGGAGAAGCAGCGTTATCACTCATGTTCACAAAACCCGAAGTTCATCCGTGGTGCGGGATGCTTAATAGTTGAAAGTCTTGACCAGCAGCAGATCACCGATCGCCCGCAGGGGCACGATGAACGTTTCACGTCTTTCGTCGACCGTGTTTTCGTTGAGCACCAGCGTGATTTGCGAGGTGATCACCTCGTTCTGATTGCTGGCCTCCTCGAAGTTATAGCCGCCGTCGCCGAAGTTGCCCCAATAGTTGACGTAAACCAGATAGGTGCCATGCAGCGGCGCGGTCATGGTGAACATTTCCGGGCCGGGGCCATCGACACCGTCCGGGTCCAGACCACCGCCGTTGCTCAGCGCCGTATGGGCGAAGAACGCGTGCTGGCCGTCGGGCGTAATGATGTGCAGGTCGAGTTCGGCCTTGGGATCGTCCCAGCCGAGCACCACACGGATCTTCACCGGGGTGCGCAGGTTGTTCGCTTCATAGAACTGCACGCGCTTGAGCGACTGGCCCTCGGCGCTGCGCACTTCGACACTGTTGGAACCGGCGCCAAACGCATACGGCCGGGCGAACCGCCCGTCATCGTCGGTGTACAGATTCAATGGATTGCCGTTGACCGCCAGCGTGTGCGGCCCGCGCTGATTGCCGATGGCCTTGAGCTGGCCCTGGATCATCGTGCGATTGCGCTGAATGCCGCGATCGATCGGCGGCGTGGGGTAGGCGACTTGCGGGTTTTCACTGCGGTCGAGCAGACCGTTGTAACGCCAGCCGCCGGACGGTTCCGACAGTTCAGCGCTCGGCGCCGCCAGCAGCGCAGGCGCGCAAGCCAGGCCGATCAGCAGCCAAAGAAATGAACGCATGTATTGCCTCCTGCCATGCCTGAACGAAACCTTGCACCCGATCCTCGGTACTTCACAGCGATGTTAACTGCGTTTCGTCTGAAAGACCCCGTGAATATAGGGTCGTAGAAGGCGCGAAGATTAGCGATTCGGCAGTTTTTTAACAATCGGATACATCTGGATTTGCGGTGGGAATCACGCAGGGTTGTTGGGCGTGAGCCGAATAGCGGACTTATTCGGCTCACATAATGAGCCGAATAAGCATGTGAAGGGCTACAAAGTTGAGATCTCTCGACCCATTGTTACTCGGCGAGACTCACGGAAATCGCCTGAATATCATTGCACGCCAAATAAGCCTTACCGTTTTGCGAGATTTTTAGCTCACCCAGGAAAAGCGCATAAGCACCCGCCAATTCCTCAATATCGTCGACGTTGAACCGCTGCGCGAACACGTTCACAAGTTCATTGGGAATCACGATACTCACATCATCACGTCCGCCACTGTTTAACCAAAGGCTTCCGCCACCATCGCCCTTAGCATCGGAAATCATGCCCCAGTAGCCGCGATACGCCCCTTCATGACTCCCGTCGATATCAGAGAACTCGACAAAAAAGTTCCTGACTCGGAACTCACCTGCTGGCATGGCAATTAATTGGTCTGAGTTCCTGAAACCATCACTGTGCATAAGATTTTTTAACAACGTGCTTAGACGTCGATGCATGACGGCATTACTAGGACCGCTTCCTCCTCCTACGAATCGCCCTCCTCGTCCTTGTGGATTCGCTGGTTCATTCGGATTTACATGAGTTACTGGGCCTGCACCGTAAACAAAATCGATTTCAATCCGTTCACCTGAATTAATGCGCTCGACTTGATCAGGTCCTGCACCTCCACGATATCGTGGTTCTGCGGCGGCCAAGGAACACCCAGGCGCGTGTGGTCTAGCACCAAAGCAAGCCGCCTGCCCACTTGTTGACTCTTTTCGATAGAACGCCGGGCCAGCGCATACTGGGCAAGCCAAAAAACGGCGAAGCTGTGCGACATGGTGTTCACTTAAACCTTCAAATTGCCGAACGGTGTAGCTCTCACCATTCAAAGTGCAGCGTGCAACATCCATCTGGGTTATCTCCTTTATAGACACCTTGAAGATGGCACACCGCCACTCCTTCTTCTCTACGACCTTAATCGAATGCCAACACATGCTGATTCTGTTAATACAAAAACCTAGGAAAAATCTTGGTCTGGCACATTAGAATTTGCACGAACGTAGCGGGCCGCTCATTTGCCCATAAACCCCCTATCTGCTAGTGTCGCGCCGGTTTAACGTCAACCGGAAATCGCCGCCATGGCCCGCAAAAAAGCTGCACTGGATTTCGAACAGTCCCTCGCCGACCTGCAAACACTGGTCGAGCGTCTGGAGAACGGTGAATTGTCGCTGGAAGACTCGCTGACCGCTTTCGAGCAGGGCATCGGTCTGACCCGTGACTGCCAGGCAGCGCTGGCCCAGGCCGAGCAGAAGGTGCAAGTGCTGCTGGAGCGCGATGGCGAACTCGCCGAGGAACCCTTCGACGCGGAACAGCCAGAATGATTGCGGCGTATTCGGCGACCAGCCAGGCGCGGGTCAATGCGGCACTGGAAATCCTCTTCAAGGCTCCGCTGCCGGAGCTGTCGCGCCTGTATGAGGCGATGCACTACAGCGTGATGATCGGCGGCAAGCGCGTGCGTCCGCTGCTGGCCTACGCCGCGTGCGAAGCGCTGGGCGGCAAGGCTGAGCAAGCCAACGGCGCGGCCTGCGCGGTGGAGCTGATCCACGCTTATTCGCTGGTGCACGACGATTTGCCGGCGATGGACGACGACGATCTGCGTCGCGGCCAGCCAACGACTCATAAGAAGTTCGACGAAGCCTGCGCGATCCTCGCTGGCGACGGTTTGCAGAGCCTGGCCTTCAGCGCTCTGCTCGACCCGCGTCTGAGTAACCTCGACGCCGAGATTCGCCTGCAACAGGTCACGGCGCTGGCGCACGCGGCAGGCCCGGCGGGCATGGTCGGCGGTCAGGCCATCGATCTCGGTTCGGTCGGCCTGAAGCTGGATCAGCAAGCGCTGGAGCAGATGCACCGACACAAGACCGGCGCGCTGATCGAAGTCAGCGTCAAGCTCGGCGCCCTGGCCAGCGGCCGTGCCGAGCAGGATGAACTCAAGGCCCTGCAGATTTATGCACAGGCCATTGGTCTGGCCTTCCAAGTGCAGGACGATATTCTCGACGTCGAAAGCGATACCGAAACCCTTGGCAAACGCCAGGGCGCCGACATCGCCCGCGACAAGCCGACCTACCCGGCCCTGCTGGGGCTGGACGCGGCCAAGGTCTACGCTCTGGAACTGCGCGATCAGGCCCTGCACGCACTGCGACCGTTTGACGCGGCTGCCGAGCCTTTGCGCGACCTGGCCCGGTATATCGTCGAGCGGCGTAACTGAACGCCAACCTGCCAAAAAAGACCAACGCGTGGGCAGGGGGCGATGCATCAGGTAAACTGCCGCATCTTTTATACCTATAACGATTCGCCTGATGCCCACGACGTTTCATGAGATTCCCCGCAAGCGCCCGACCACGCCCCTGCTCGACCGCGCGAACACGCCGGACGGCCTGCGCCGGTTAGGCGAAGCCGAGCTGGAAACCCTGGCCGATGAGTTGCGCCTGGAATTGCTCTACACGGTCGGCCAGACCGGTGGGCATTTCGGTGCCGGCCTGGGCGTCATCGAGCTGACCATCGCGTTGCATTACGTCTTCGACACCCCGGATGACCGGCTGGTGTGGGACGTCGGTCATCAGGCGTATCCGCACAAGATCCTCACCGGTCGCCGCCAGCGCATGGAAACCCTGCGTCAGAAGGACGGCATCGCCGCCTTCCCGCGTCGCGCCGAGAGCGAGTACGACACCTTTGGCGTCGGCCACTCGAGCACCTCGATCAGCGCAGCGCTGGGCATGGCGATTGCCGCCCGCCTGCAAGACAGCGATCGCAAGGCGATTGCGGTGATCGGTGACGGCGCGCTGACCGCCGGCATGGCCTTCGAGGCGCTGAACCATGCGCCGGAAGTCAACGCCAACATGCTGGTGATCCTCAACGACAACGACATGTCGATCTCGCGCAACGTTGGCGGTTTGTCCAACTATCTGGCGAAGATCCTTTCCAGCCGCACTTACGCGAGCATGCGTGAAGGCAGCAAGAAAGTCCTGTCGCGCCTGCCCGGCGCCTGGGAAATCGCCCGTCGCACCGAAGAATACGCCAAGGGCATGCTGGTTCCCGGCACCCTGTTCGAAGAGCTGGGCTGGAACTACATCGGCCCGATCGATGGCCACGACCTGCCGACCCTGATCGCCACCCTGCGCAACATGCGCGATCTGAAGGGCCCGCAGTTCCTGCACATCGTCACCAAGAAAGGCAAAGGCTTCGCCCCGGCGGAAGTCGACCCGATCGGTTACCACGCGATTACCAAGCTCGAACCGGTCGACGCCCCGGCCGCTGCGCCGAAAAAGGCCGGCGGGCCCAAGTATTCGGCGGTGTTCGGCGAATGGCTTTGCGACATGGCCACAGCTGATCCGCGTCTGGTCGGGATCACCCCGGCGATGAAGGAAGGCTCGGACCTGGTGGCGTTCAGCGAACGCTTCCCGCTGCGCTATTTCGACGTGGCGATTGCCGAACAGCACGCCGTGACGTTCGCTGCGGGCATGGCCTGCGAAGGCGCCAAACCGGTGGTGGCGATCTACTCGACGTTCCTGCAACGCGGTTACGACCAGTTGGTGCACGACGTGGCGGTGCAGAACCTCGACGTACTGTTCGCCATCGACCGCGCCGGTCTGGTGGGCGAAGACGGCCCGACCCACGCCGGCAGCTTCGATCTGTCCTACCTGCGCTGCATCCCGGGCATGGTCATCATGACCCCGAGCGACGAAAACGAACTACGCAAAATGCTCACCACCGGCCACCTGTATAACGGCCCGGCGGCGGTGCGCTACCCGCGCGGCACCGGCCCGAACGCGACCATCGACAAGGATCTCGAGCCGATCGAAATCGGCAAGGGCATCGTCCGCCGCCAGGGCAGCAAAGTCGCTCTGCTGGTGTTCGGCGTGCAACTGACCGAAGCACTGAAAGTCGCCGAGAAGCTCGATGCGACCGTGGTTGACATGCGTTTCGTCAAGCCGCTGGATGAAGCGTTGGTGCGCGAGATCGCCGGCAGCCACGAGTTGCTGGTGACCATCGAAGAGAACGCGATCATGGGCGGCGCCGGTGGCGCGGTCAGCGAGTTCCTGGCGCGCGAGAACATTCTCAAGTCGATGCTGCACCTGGGCTTGCCGGACATCTACGTCGAGCACGCCAAACCGGCGCAGATGCTGGCCGAGTGCGGGCTGGATGAAGCGGGGATCGAAGCGTCGATTCGCGAGCGTCTGGAACTGCTCAACAAGTAACACGCAATACCCATGTGGGAGCGGGCTTGCTCGCGAAGGCGTCGGATCAGTCGATGATGAGTTGACTGATACACCGTCTTCGCGAGCAAGCCCGCTCCCACATTTGATTTGTGTACATCAGAAATACCCACGGGAACACCGATGAACCTCTCGCGCCTCGCCCTGCCCCTCCTCCTGCTGCCAGCCGCCAGCGCTCTCGCCGACACCTTCGAACGCGACGAAGCGCTGAAGCTGCCGGATACGCTGATCAGCGCCAACCGCCAGGTCGAAGCGCGCAACGACAGCAGCGCCGCCAACACCGTGTTCACCCGCGAAGACATCGACCGCCTGCAACCGGGCAGCGTCACCGATCTGCTGCAACGGGTGCCGGGCGTGCAAGTGGCGCAGGCTGGCGGACGCGGCAGTCTGCCGGGGATCTACATTCGCGGCACGCAATCGGCGCAGAGTCTGGTGCTGGTCGACGGTCAGCGCATCGGCAGTTCGACCTCCGGCGACAGCAACCTGCAGCACCTGAACATCAACCAGATCGAACGCGTGGAAGTGTTGCGCGGTTCGCGTTCGGTGATTTACGGCAGCGATGCGATTGGCGGGGTGATTCAGATCTTCACCCGGCGCGGCACCGAGCAAGGCCTGCAACCGCGCTTGCACGTCGGCTTCGGCAGCAACCAGACCAGGGAACGCAGCCTCGGCCTGTCCGGTGGCGACGAGAAGACCCGCTTCAATCTTGGCGCCAGCCTCGATGACACCGCCGGTATAGACCGTACCCACGAGTCTTACCCGAGCGACAGCGATCACGATGCCTATCGCAATAAATCCGTCAGCCTGAGTCTCAGCCATGCGCTGACCGACGACATCGAAGTCGGCGCCAACCTGCTGGATAACCGTGGCAAAAGCGAGTTCGACAACCCGTTCGGCCGCTTTGATACGAGCACTTTCGAGTCGGTGCAACAGCAGCCTTACAGCGACTTCAACGTCAGCAGTGTCAGCAGCTACGTCGATGCCCGGGTCAACGAAATCTGGAAAACCCGCGTCGAATTCGGCCACAGCGAGAATCGCGAAAAAACCTTCGACAAGCTCAGCGACGAGCGCACGGTGTTCAATACCTATCGCGATTCGGTGAACTGGCAGAACGACCTGACTCTGGATGCGCGCAACAGCCTGATCCTCGGCGGCGACTGGTACGAAGACCAGGTCAACAGCAGCACCGCATTCAACGAGGACAGCCGCTGGAACCGTGCCGCGTTCATACAGCATCGCTATCAGGCCGACAGCTTCTCCACGGAACTGGGTCTGCGTCACGACGACAACCAGCAATTCGGTAGCCAGAACACCTGGAGCGGCACCTTCACCCTGCCGCTGAACCCGGACAACGATCTGCTGCTGAGCTACAGCGAAGGCTTCCGCGCGCCGACCTTCAACGACCTGTACTACCCGGACTTCAGCAACCCGGATCTGAAGCCGGAAACCTCGAAAAGCTACGAGCTGCAATGGCGCAGTCAGTTGAGCGATAGCAGCCGACTGGAGACGTCGATTTACCGCACGGATCTGCAAGACGCGATCATCTTCGGCAGCAACTCACGCCCGGAGAACGTGGCCTCGGCGCGGATCAATGGTTTCGAAGCGGCGCTGAAACAGGAACTGTTCGGCTGGCAGAGCAGCCTCGGTGTGGCGTTTATCGATCCGCGTGATCGCGATACTGGGCACACCCTGGCGCGGCGTGCGCGGCGCACAGCCAGTTGGGATCTGGATCGCCAGTTCGACCGGTTGGGGCTGGGCGCCAGTTGGCAATTGGTCAGCGGCAGTTACGACGACAAGGACAACACCCACTCACTGGGCGGCTACGGCTTGATCGGTTTGCGCAGCAGTTGGGCGCTGAATCGCGAGATCAAACTGGATTTGAAGGTCGATAACCTGCTGGACAAAGGCTACAGCCGTGCGCTGTACAGCTATGACGGCAGCCAGTATGGCTACCGCGAGGAAGGTCGGGTGTGGGTGTTTGGGGTGACCTGGACACCGGAGCTCTAAGGTAAACCTCAATCAACTGTGGCGAGGGAGCTTGCTCCCGCTCGGCTGCGCAGCAGTCGCAACCCCGGCTTGCTCAGAGTGACAGACGGATTGGGGGGACAGGTTTTGGGGTTGCTTCGCAACCCAGCGGGAGCAAGCTCCCTCGCCACAAACTAGCGGTGTGGCTGAATGAGTTGGCAGAGCTTGGCGGTCGCTTCGATCATCTGGCCGCTTGGGCGCTCCAGGCCTTTGTCGCTGATCAGCAGCAACTGACCATGTGCCACCGCACTCACCTGCGGCCAGGCCTTCCACGCATCGAGCTGGCCCTGATCACCGGCCAGAATCACCTGCGGATTACGCTGCAGCACCGCCTCGATACTCACCTGTGGCGCCGGCAAACTCAGGTCGGCAAACACATTGCGTGCGCCGCAGACTTCAAGAGCATCGCTGATGATCTGCCCGCCACCGACGGTGTACAGGGGCTTGTCCCAGACTTGATAGAACACCTTCAGCGGCGTGTCCCGACGATAGCGCTGGCGCAGGTCATCGAGCTTCCTGCGTAAGTCCGCCGCCAGTTTCGTCCCACGCTCAGGTCGCCCCAGTTGCGCGGCAATCGCTTCGATCTGTGCAGACAATTGTTCGAGATTGTGCGGTTCGGCGACGTAAGTCGGGATGTTCAGGCGTTTGAGCTGATCGCGTTGCGCCGGGCCGACACTGCCGGGCCACAGCAGCAGTAAATCCGGCTTGAGGCTGAGCAAGCGCTCCATGTCGAGTTGGCCATAACGCCCCACCGAGGGAACATCGGCAATGGCAGCCGGACGCTCGCCGGCATCGAGCACACCAACCAGCAGATCGGCCGAGCCCAGCTCAACAACGATTTCAGACAGAGAAGGCGCGAGACTGACCACTCGCAGGTTCGCCAGCACCGGGCCGGCGCAGGCCAGCAGCAGAACCGCCAGCCACAGATGACGCATCAGCCGAGTTGACGCGGGATGCGATAGAGGTAGAACAGCACCGCCGTGGACAACGCCAGCAGCATCAGCGGTACGGCTTCAAGGCCGACGAACACCGCCAGCGCGCCGATCCATGCCGGCAATGCGGCCGCGAGAAATGCACTGCGACGCCGGGCCGCCAAGGCAATCCAGGCCGCCGGTTCGTCGGGGGTATCAAGGGCTTTTTGCGTGGCGATCAGCGCGTGCTTGTAGCGGCCGAAAAACTTCAGACTGACAAACATCGAGGCCACGCCGGCAATGAACAACGGCATGGCCAGCACCGGCAGAATGCCTTCGCCCTGGCCGAACAGGCCATTGAGGACAAACAGCGGTACCAGCGCCAGCGCCAGGTATTTCCACCAGTCGACCGCCAGGCGGCGTCGCACCTGACCGCGGGTCACGCGCGGTCGACCTCGCCCTGATGCTCGTTGCCCATCATGTGGTCGAGCTTGCTGGCCTTGGTCGCCAGGTACAGTTTGTTGTGTGGGTTGTGGCCGGTGTGCAGCGGCACGCGCTCGGCGACGACGATGCCCATGTCGGTCAGGGCTTTGACCTTGCGCGGGTTGTTGGTCATCAGGCGCAGCGACTTCACACCCAGATGCTCGAGCATCGGCAGGCACATGGCGTAGTCGCGCTGATCGGCGGCGAAGCCCAGGCGCTCGTTGGCTTCTACAGTGTCGGCGCCGCCGTCCTGCAATTCATAGGCGCGGATCTTGTTCAACAGACCGATGCCGCGACCTTCCTGACGCAGGTACAGCAGCACGCCACGGCCTTCACGGGCAATGGCTTTAAGGGCGCCTTCCAGTTGCGAACCGCAGTCGCAGCGCTGGCTGAACAGGGCATCACCGGTCAGGCACTCGGAGTGCAACCGGCCGAGAACCGGGGCACTGTCGGCGAAATCACCCAGGCTCAGCACAACGTGCTCGCGGCCGGTGGCCTCATCGAGAAAACCGTGCATGGTGAATTGCGCAAAAGGCGTTGGCAGCTTGGAAGCGGCGACAAAAACGACAGGCACCGGTGTGCTCCTGATCTAAAAAGTCTGAAGATTCGCAGGCCGGCATTGTAACAGCAGGTTCCCGCAGACGCTTAGGCTGAATTATCGGGCATAACGATCAAAAAGTTTGATGACACCCGGTTTGCGTGGCCCCCTGTGGGAGCGGGCTTGCTCGCGAAAGCGTCGTGTCAGTTGATCAATAGGCCGGCGGAAACACCGCATTCGCGAGCAAGCCCGCTCCCACAGGGGGGAAGGTGCTGTCAGTTCGGCTCGAATGGATACGGTTGCTTCCACCGCTCGAAAATCGGCTTAAGCTCGCCACTTTTTACCAACTGCTCCATACGCCTGTCGAACAGCGCCATCAGGGTTCGGGCCTGCGGTGTGTTGGCGAAGCACAGGTACAGCGGCAATTCGGCGATATGCGTCTTGCGAAACTGCGTCGGATCCCTGGCCCGGCCAAGCACGTAATCGATTTCGGTCAAAGCATCGATGTAATAGTCGGCGCGGTTGTGGGTGAGCATCGACAGGATCCCGGTACGCCGGATGACTTCATTGTAGTTACGTACATTGGGCAGGTATTTCTGATAGTCGTAACCGCGAACCCAGGCCAGTCGATAGTTGCCAAGGGTGTCCAGGCTCGCCGGCGGATTGCTCGCAAGGCCCAGGGCGTAGATGTGGTCGGTGTCGAAATTCCAGCGCGGATACAGTAGCTCACTGTCCTCGTCATGATAGGAGCCGACACAGGCGTCGACTTCGCCGCGCTCAGCCAGCCCGACCGAGCGGGTGTAAGGTTCGCTGCGAATGTCGAGTTTCACCCCGGCCGGTTCGAACACCTTGCGCAGCACGTCCCAGCCCAGGCCATGACCGTCGGCGGCGGTGTAATCTTCCCAGTCCTCGCTGGCCAGGTGGATGACCGACGGCGCGTGCGCGACTTCCTGCGCACTGGCGACAGTGCCCAGCAAAGTCAGAAACACCAGCGCCAGCCAGCATCGAGCCATCCCTGGTCTCCTCACTGAACCCGGCTGCTGCGGATCAGGCGAAAATCCACACCAGCCCCTGCATCGCCAGCCAGGCGAACACGCCGGCCAGCACGTCGTCGAGCATGATGCCGACGCCACCGTGAACATGCCGGTCGATCCAGCGGATCGGCCATGGCTTGAGAATGTCGAAGAAGCGGAACACCAGAAAACCCGCCAGCAACCAGTACCAGCCTTCCGGCACCAGCCACAGAGTGATCCACATCCCGACCATTTCGTCCCAGACGATGCCTTCGTGGTCGTGGACCCGCAGATCATCGGCGACCTTGCCGCACAGCCAGAAGCCGAACAGCATGGTGATCCCGAGCATCAGCCAGTAACCCCAGTCGGGCAGCATCTGCCACAACGGGATAAAGGGTAGCGCAACTAACGAACCCCACGTGCCCGGCGCTTTCGGCAGGGTGCCGGAGCCGAAGCCGAACGCGAGAAAATGCCAGGGATTGCGCCAGACCGACGGCGGAACGAATTCGGCCGGAACCTGTTTCGGGTGATCTGTCACGGTGTCTCCTGAAAATGTTGATAACCCCGGATTTGCGGGGTGATGTCGTGTCCTGCGCGATCCAGCAGCACCACGCCCTGACCCTGCGCCACACGCCCGATCACATGGATCGGCCAGCCATCGGCCAGCAGCGCCGGCAACTCGACGGACGGTAGCGTGAAGGCCAGCACATAGTCATCGCCGCCGCTCAACGCCGCCCGTTCCGCGCCGCGCTGGCCGAGAAACGCCACTAAAGCATCGGACAACGGTACGCGCTCACGTTCAACTTCGAGTCGAACCTGCGAAGCCAGAGCGATATGCCCGCAGTCGGCGAGCAGGCCGTCGGAGATATCGAGAGCCGCAGTGGCCTTGCCGCGTAAGGCCTGACCGAGCGCAATTTGCGGCTGAGGCGACCAGTAATGATCGAGCAACGGTTGGGCGATCTGCGGATCGGCTTCACGCTGGCCAAGCACCAGCGGCAAGGCACCGGCGGCATTGCCCAACTCGCCGCCGACACAGAGCAGATCGCCCGGTTGCGCGCAGCTACGGGTCAACGCCTGCCCGGCCGGAACCCGACCGAACACGGTGACCGTCAGGCTCAACGGCCCGCGCGTGGTATCGCCGCCGACCAACGCGACGCCGCAGCCCTGCGCCATGCGGTTCAAACCGCGAGCGTAAGCTTGCAGCCAATCGGCGGTCACCGTCGGCACAGTCAGGGCAAGGGTAAAGGCAACGGGCGTGGCGCCCATGGCGGCCAGGTCGCTGACCGCGACGGCCAGCGAGCGCTGACCGAGCAGAAACGGATCGCAGGGATCGGCGAAGTGCACGCCGGCCACCAGCGTATCGGTGGAGATCGCCAGCTGTTCCCCGGGGGGAACCGCCAGCAAGGCGCAGTCGTCGCCGATCCCCAGAGCAACGCCCTCGCCGCCCTGCGCACAAGGCGCGGCAGCGAAGAAATTGCGGATCAGCTCAAACTCGCCCATGAGGTCTCAAGCGCGTATCAGCGCTTGAACGCCTTCACTTCAGCTTCACGCAGGCGCGGAGCCAGCTTGTCGAGAACGCCGTTGACGAACTTGTGGCCGTCGGTCGAACCGAAGACTTTGGCCAACTCGATACCTTCGTTGATCACAACGCGGTACGGCACGTCGACGCGCTTGAGCAGCTCCCAGGTGGACAGGCGCAGCACGGCCAGTTCAACCGGGTCCAGCTCTTCGATCGGCAGATCCAGGCAAGGCGCCAGGGCGGTGTCGATTTCGCTCTTGAACTGCGGAACCCCGTGAAGGATCTCGCGGAAGTAAGCGCCATCGACATCGATGAAATCGTTATCAACGCGGAACTGCGCTTCGATCTCGTTCAGCGACTGCTTGGCCATGTGCCATTGATACAGGGCCTGAGTGGCGAGCTGACGAGCTTCGCGACGCTTGGCGCTTTTCGACGGCTTGCCGGCATCCGCAGGTTTCGGATCGCGCGGGTTGAAACGATCGCTATCGTCGCTAATCACTTGGCCTCCAACTGCGCCAGCAGGCTGACCATTTCCAGAGCGGACAGGGCAGCTTCAGCACCTTTGTTGCCGGCCTTGGTGCCGGAACGTTCGATGGCTTGCTCGATGGAATCAACGGTCAGGACGCCGAACGCGACCGGTACGCCGAACTCCATGGACACCTGGGCCAGACCCTTGGTGCACTCGCCTGCCACGTATTCGAAGTGCGGAGTGCCGCCACGAATGACCGCGCCGAGGGCGATGATGGCTGCGAACTCGCCTTTCTGGGCGACTTTCTGCGCAACCAGCGGGATTTCGAAGGCGCCAGGCGCGCGGATGATGGTGATGTCGCTTTCGCTCACGCCGTGGCGAACCAGGGCATCAACTGCACCGCTGACCAGGCTTTCAACCACGAAACTGTTGAAACGGCCCACTACCAGAGCGTAGCGGCCTTTAGGGGCGATGAAGGTACCTTCGATGGTCTTCAGGGTCATTCGTCAGATCTCTTAAAGAGCCGGGACGCGTTTCGTACGCATCCCTCAGTGATATTAGCCACAAATTCATGACCGGAAACACCGCATTGCTGTTCGACTACACCCCTGTGGCGAGGGGATTCATCCCCTCACCACAAGAATCCATGTCAACAATGCCGGAAACAACCGGGTCATTATTCGGAGGGCACGTATTCTACAACTTCCAGATCGAAACCGGATATCGCATTAAATTTCATTGGCGCAGACATCAGGCGCATTTTGCGTACGCCGAGGTCACGCAGGATCTGCGAACCGGCGCCGACAATGCTGTAAGTGGTCGGTTTTTTCACCGCCGCCTGCTCACCGGTCTCGCGGATGTGCGCCAGCAGTACATCGCCGTCCAGCGGGTGACCGAGCAACAGCACCACACCGCTGCCGGCCTCGGCCACCGCAGCCATCGCGGCGCGCAGGCTCCAGCGGCCCGGTTGCTTGACCATCAGCAGGTCGCGCAGCGGGTCCATGTTGTGTACACGAACCAGAGTCGGTTCCTCGGCGCAAACGGTGCCCAGCGTCAGGGCCATGTGCACGTCGCCTTCCACCGAATCACGATAGGTCACCAGGTTGAATTGGCCCAGTTCGCTGTCCAGCGGCTGCTCGGCAATCCGCTGAACGGTACGTTCGTGGATCATCCGGTAGTGAATCAGGTCGGCGATGGTGCCGATCTTGATGTTGTGTTCGGCAGCAAACGCTTCCAGTTCGGCGCGACGGGACATGGTGCCGTCGTCGTTCATCACTTCGCAGATCACGCCGCTCGGCTCGAAACCGGCCATGCGCGCCAAGTCGCAGGCGGCTTCGGTGTGGCCGGCGCGGGCAAGGGTGCCGCCGGCCTGAGCCATCAGCGGGAAGATGTGGCCCGGACTGACGATGTCTTCAGCCTTGGCGTCTTTTGCCGCAGCCGCTTGCACGGTGCGCGCACGGTCGGCGGCGGAGATACCGGTGGTGACGCCTTCGGCGGCTTCGATCGATACGGTGAACTTGGTGCCGAAACCGGAACCGTTGCGCGGGGCCATCAGTGGCAGCTTCAACAGCTCGCAGCGCTCGCGGCTCATCGGCATGCAGATCAGGCCACGGGCGTGCTTGGCCATGAAGTTGATGTGCTCGGCCTTGCAGCATTCGGCGGCCATGATCAGGTCGCCTTCGTTCTCGCGGTCTTCGTCATCCATGAGGATGACCATCTTGCCTTGGCGGATGTCTTCAACCAGTTCTTCGATGCTATTGAGCGCCACAAGGCACCCCCTTCAGTCAGGATTTGAGGTAGCCGTTGGCGGCCAGAAAGCTTTCGGTAATGCCGCCAGCGCTTGGCTCAGCAGCCTTGTCGCCGAGGAGCAGACGCTCCAGGTAGCGCGCCAGCAAGTCGACTTCCAGATTTACCCGGCGGCCCGGCTTGTAGGACGCCATGATGGTTTCGCTCAGGGTGTGCGGAATGATCGTCAGCAGGAATTCGGCGCCATCCACCGCATTCACGGTGAGGCTGGTGCCGTCGACGGTGATCGAGCCTTTATGGGCGATGTACTTGGCCAGTTCCTTCGGCGCGCGAATGCGAAATTCCACGGCGCGGGCATTGTCGCTGCGCGACACCACTTCGCCGACACCGTCGACGTGACCGCTGACCAGATGCCCACCGAGACGAGTGGTCGGGGTCAGGGCTTTTTCCAGATTGACCGGGCTGCCGCTTTTCAGGTCATTCATCGCGGTGCAGTCGAGGGTTTCGCGGCTGACGTCGGCGGCAAAGCCGTTGCCCGGCAGTTCAACCGCCGTCAGGCACACGCCGTTGACCGCGATGCTGTCGCCGAGTTTGACGTCGCTCAGGTCGAGCTTGCCGGTTTCGACATGCACCCGCACATCACCGCCCTTGGGGGTCAGTGCACGGATACTGCCGATGGATTCGATGATGCCGGTAAACATGGGGTTCTCCTTGAGAACGAAGCCAGCGCTAAGGCGATGGCCGGGAATTATACGCTCGCCGAAACGACTGGCGTCGCAGTGACTCGCCAGTCATCGCCAACCGCGCGGATTTCAGTGATTTTCAGCTCCGGGGCGTCCTTCATATAGGCCAGCGGCCAGTCCAGCAACGGCCGCGCCGTGGAGCCGAGGAACTTGCCGGCGATGAAGATCACGAACTCGTCGACCAGACCGAGTTGGGCAAACGCGCCGGCCAGACGCGGGCCGGCCTCGACCAGCACTTCGTTGACGCCACGGTTGGCCAGTTCGATCAGCAGTTGATGCAGATCGACCTGACCGTCGTCACCCGGCACGATCAAACATTCAGGGCCATTGGCATATTGCTCTTCGACCGCCATGCAGGTGGCGACTAGCGCCGGGCCGGCCTTGAAGAACGGCGCGTCCAATGGCACCCGCAAGCGCCCGTCGATCAGCACCCGCAGCGGCGGACGGCTGATGGCCAGTGCGGTTTGTTCGGCATCCAGACCCAGTTCGTCGGCGCGCACGGTCAGGCGTGCGCCGTCGGCCAGTACGGTGTCCGCGCCGGTCAGCACCACGGCGGCCTGCGCGCGCAAACGCTGCACGGCGGAACGCGCGGCCGGGCCGGTGATCCACTGGCTCTCGCCGCTTTCCATCGCCGTGCGACCGTCCAGACTCATCGCCAGCTTGACCCGGACGAACGGCAAGCCGTGTTCCATGCGTTTGAGGAAACCTTGATTGAGCTGGCGCGCCTCGGCTTCCAGCACGCCGCTTTCGGTGGCGATGCCGGCATCAGCCAGACGCTGCAAGCCACGCCCGGCGACCTGCGGATTCGGATCGCGCATCGCGGCGACCACCCGAGCGACCCCGGCAGTCACCAACGCATCGGCGCAAGGCGGCGTGCGGCCATGGTGGCTGCACGGCTCAAGGGTCACGTAAGCCGTGGCGCCCCGGGCCAGTTCACCGGCAGCGCGCAGGGCGTGGACCTCGGCGTGGGGTTCGCCGGCGCGCTCATGAAAGCCTTCGCCGACAATCTGCCCGTCACGCACGATCACACAGCCAACCCGGGGATTGGGATGGGTGGTGTAGTGGCCCTTGCGCGCCAGCTCCAGCGCGCGTGCCATGAAGTGGGCGTCGAGGATCGCCTGCTCGGCGGCGCTGGTCATTCTTTCACCGGTTCGCGGGCGAGGCGGTCGATCTCTTCGCGGAACTCGTTGAGGTCCTGGAAACGCCGGTAGACCGAAGCGAAACGGATGTAGGCCACTTCATCGAGCTTTTGCAGCTCGGCCATCACCAGTTCGCCGACCACGAGGGATTTGACCTCGCGCTCGCCGGTGGCGCGCAGCTTGTGTTTGATGTGGACCAGAGAGGATTCAAGGCGCTCGACGCTCACTGGACGTTTCTCCAGCGCGCGTTGCATGCCGGCGCGGAGTTTTTCTTCGTCGAACGGTTGGCGGCTGCCGTCGGTTTTGATCAGGCGCGGCAACACCAGTTCGGCCGTCTCGAATGTCGTGAAACGTTCGCCGCAGGCCAGGCATTCACGCCGGCGGCGCACCTGTTCGCCCTCGGCGACCAGACGCGAGTCGATGACCTTGGTGTCGTTGGCACCGCAGAAGGGACAGTGCATGGTGGCTGGCAACAAAAAAAGGGAGGGCCATGGTAGCGCATCCCCGTGGCAAGACAAGCCATAGGGTTTGCGGTATACAGACTGGCATGATCGTTTGATCCATGGATTTCATTTTGCTGGAGCTGCCAATGCCGCTACGACCGCTCGTTTTGCTCAGTCTTTTCGCCCTGCTGGTGGCCTGCGGCAGCGATAAACCCAAGCCGCAGCCGCCGACACCAGGCCCTGCGCCGCAACAGGCGCAGAAAAAAGCCAAAGAGGCCGCCGACCTCGGCCCGCTGCCGGCCTATCAACGGGAACTGAGCGGCACCCTGCAAGGCGTGCCGGCCGGGGCCGAAGTCGAGCTGGCGCTGCTGGTGATCGATGAAAAATCGCGCCCGCAACAATTGCTCGCCAGTTCCAGCCTGATCGGCAACAACCAGATCCTGCCGTTTCGCCTGCGTTTCAATCCGGAGTCCTTTCCGGCCGGCGCACGGGTTGAGCTGCGCGGTCGTGCCACGCAGTCGGGCCAGTTGATCCTGCACCTGCCGTCGCAAACCATCACCCAGCCGACCACTCAGGCAATGGGCCAGCTGCAATTTGTCAAAGCACCATGACGGCACCGCTCGACCTGCAACAGGCGCTGGGGGAATTGCTCGGTGATGCGCGGCTCAAGGCCTGCGCATTACCGGATACCGATTTGCAGCTGTGGCTGATCGACGGTGACAACATGCACCGCGAGTTCAGCCCGGATGAAACCCGGCGCATCCTCCACGAACCGCCCTACTGGAGCTTCTGCTGGGCCAGCGGTCTGGCGGTGGCGCGCTATCTGGCCGAGTTCCCGGAATGGGTGCGCGGCAAGCGCGTGCTGGATTTCGGCGCCGGCTCGGGCATTGCCGGGATCGCCGCCGTGAAGGCCGGGGCGCTGGAAGTGGTGGCCTGCGACCTCGATCCGCTGGCGATTGCCGCGTGCCGGGCCAATGCTGAACTCAATGACGTGCAGATGAGCTATTCGACGGACTTCTTCGCCGAGGCTGATCGCTTCGATCTGATTCTGGTGGCGGACGTGCTCTACGACCGCGAGAACCTGCCGCTGCTCGACGCGTTTCTAAGCCGTGGCCGCGAGGCGCTGGTAGCAGATTCGCGGGTTCGGGATTTTCGTCATCCGTTGTATGAGCGGATCGAAATGCTTGAGGCGATGACCTTGCCCGATCTGGCGGAGCCGGAAGAATTTCGGCATGTGAGCCTGTACCACGCGCGTCGCTAGTTAAAAGCTTCGCGAGCAAGCCCGCTCCCACAGGGGTAACGCATTCCAAATGTGGGAGCGGGCTTGCTCGCGAAAGCGTCCTGCCGGGCGACACAACTCTAAAACCTGTCCCGCTTCCGGCCACACCCCGCCAAGCCGTATAGTTGCCCCATCCACGCTTTTACGAGATCCCCCATGAGTCAGCAAACGCCGTACATCTTCGACGCCACGACTGCCGATTTCGACCAGTCGGTGATCGAAGCCTCCTTCAACAAACCAGTGCTGGTGGATTTCTGGGCCGAATGGTGTGCGCCGTGCAAGGCGTTGATGCCGATGCTGCAAGGCATTGCCGAGAGCTATCAGGGCGAACTGCTGCTGGCCAAGGTCAACTGCGACATCGAACAGGACATCGTCGCCCGCTTCGGTATCCGCAGCCTGCCGACCGTGGTGCTGTTCAAGGACGGTCAGCCAGTGGACGGCTTTGCCGGTGCGCAGCCGGAATCCGCGGTGCGCGCCCTGCTCGAACCGCATGTGCAGATGCCGCCACCGGCCGCCGTCGACCCGTTCGAACAGGCGCAAGCGCTGTTTGACGATGGCCGTTACGCCGATGCCGAAGCGGCGCTGGTGGTGATGCTCAACGAAGACAACAGCAACGCCAAGGCGCTGATCCTCTACGCCCGCTGCCTGACCGAGCGCGGCGAACTGGGCGAAGCGCAAACCGTGCTCGACGCAGTCAAGAGCGATGAGCACAAGGCTGCACTGGCCGGGGCCAAGGCGCAGATCAAGTTCCTCGGGCTGGCCCGCGATCTGCCGGATGCCGCCGACCTCAAGGCGCGTCTGGCCAAAGATCCGCAGGACGACGAAGCGGTGTATCAACTGGCGATCCAGCAATTGGCGCGTCAGCAATACGAGGCGGCGCTGGAGGCCTTGCTCAAGCTGTTCATCCGCAACCGCAGCTACGGCGAAGGGTTGCCGCACAAGACCTTGCTGCAGGTGTTCGAACTGCTGGGCAATGATCACCCGCTGGTGACCGCTTACCGGCGCAAGGTGTTCGCTGCGCTTTATTAAGATCAAAAGATCGCAGCCTGCCGCAGCTCCTACATTTGATCGTGTTCACCCGTGTTTGCGGACGAACGCTGAAACTGTAGGAGATGCCGCAGGCAGCGATCTTTTGCGTTTCACTCGATCCAGCTGTAAAGCGGCGTATCCCCGCCGCTCGCCACTTTCACCTGTGAACTGTGGCGCAGGCGCACCAGCAGGCGCTTGCCCGCCGCCGCGCTGCCGGTCAATCCCTCAAGCTGCTCCAGCAAATCCGGCCCGCTGAGCTGCCCGGCCTTGCGCAACAGATCCTGCGCGACCTGCCACAACGCATCATCCTGGTTCAATGGTTTCGCTGCCGGCGTGCTCAATGCTGCTTCAGGCTGATCGCCCTGCGGCTGCGCGCCAAGGGCTGCACCAAGCTTCGCCCAATCGCTGTCATCCAGTTCCACCGTCAAATCCACCGGCATCGCGCCGACGGTTCCGCGTATCCGCAACATCTGCTTCGCTCCTGCACATTTCTGACCTGCATGCTCCCACGGGACTTGTGCATCGCCAAGCGCACGGGCAAACTCTGCGGACTTTCGTTATAAGATTACATAACAAACTCTTCACTTTACTTCCCGGAGACCGCCATGCGTCGTCTGCTGCTCGCTTTGCCGTTTGCCCTGTTGCCGCTGGCCATCGCCCACGCTGCCGATGAGCACGATCATGATCACGAGCACGGCAGTCTCGGTGCCCACGAACATGGCGTCGGCCGACTGAACGCTGCACTCGACGGCCAGACCCTGGAGCTGGAACTGGAAAGCCCGGCGATGAACATGGTGGGCTTCGAACACGCCGCCACCAGCGACGCCGACAAGGCCAAGGTCGCCGCCGCACGTACGAAACTGGAAAACCCGTTGGTACTGTTCAGCCTGCCGGCCGCCGCCGGTTGCAAAGTCACCAGCCAGGAACTGGAAAGCCCGCTGTTCGGCGACAAGCCCGCTCCCGACGAGCATGACGATGATGACCACGACGAAGATGCCAAGGGCGGTGAAGCGCATCACCACGATCACAGCGAAATCCACGCGCACTATCAATTCAGCTGCGCCGCACCAGGTGCTCTGAAGACCCTGGATCTGGCGAACCTCTTCAATACCTTCCCGGCCACTCAGAAAATTCAGGTACAACTGATCGGCCCGAGCGGCCAGCAAGGTACCGAAGTGACGGCCAAGGCGGCTGCCTTGAATTTCTGATCACACCGATAATCCCCTGTGGGAGCGGGCTTGCTCGCGAATGCGGTGGGTCAGCCAAATCTATGTTGACTGACACACCGCATTCGCGAGCAAGCCCGCTCCCACAGGGTTATGTGTTCACTCCATGAATCTGGTGCCATGACCCAAGCACTCATCGAACTGTCCGACCTGGGCTTCAACTGGCCCGGTCACCCGCCGCTGCTGGACATCCCGGCGTTTCGCCTGGAGCCGGGCGAAACCCTGTTCCTCAAAGGCCCCAGCGGCAGTGGCAAGACCACCCTGCTCGGCCTGCTCGGTGGCGTGCAGAAACCCGGGCGCGGCAGCATTCGTCTGCTCGGCCAGGAACTGACCGAACTCGGTGCCGGCGCCCGCGACCGCTTTCGTGTCGATCACACCGGCTACATCTTCCAGCAGTTCAACCTGCTGCCGTTTCTCTCAGTGCGCGAAAACGTCGAGTTGCCCTGCCACTTCTCCAAACTGCGTGCCGAACGGGCGAAACAGCGTCACGGCAGCGTCGATCAGGCCGCCGCCACCCTGCTCGCCCACTTGGGCTTGAAAGATGAAAGCATCCTCGGCCGTCGCGCCGATTCGCTGTCGATCGGTCAACAGCAACGGGTCGCCGCGGCTCGTGCGTTGATCGGCCAACCGGAACTGGTGATCGCCGACGAACCGACCTCGGCGCTGGATTACGACGCTCGGGAAAACTTCATTCGTCTGCTGTTCGCCGAATGCCGCGAAGCCGGATCGAGCCTGTTGTTCGTCAGTCACGACCAGAGCCTGGCGCCGCTGTTCGACCGTCACCTGTCCCTGGCCGAGCTGAATCGCGCCGCCACGTCTGCCGAGGTCTGAGATGTATCTGTTTCGTCTGGCCATGGCCAGTCTGGCCAACCGCCGCTATACCGCCCTGCTCACCGCGTTCGCCATCGCTCTGTCGGTGTGCCTGTTGCTCGCCGTCGAGCGCGTGCGCACCGAGGCCAAGGCCAGTTTCGCCAGCACCATCAGCGGCACCGACCTGATCGTCGGCGCCCGCTCCGGTTCGGTGAACCTGCTGCTGTACTCGGTGTTCCGCATTGGCAACGCCACCAACAACATCCGCTGGGACAGCTTCGAACATTTCGCCAGTAACCCGAAAGTGAAGTGGGCGATCCCGATGTCCCTCGGCGACTCCCATCGCGGCTACCGGGTGATGGGCACCACTGAAGCCTATTTCGAACATTACCAGTACGGGCGCCAGCAGCATCTGCAACTGGCTGACGGCCGGGCGTTTGCCACCGATCCGTTCGAAGTGGTGCTCGGCGCCGAAGTCGCCGAAGCGCTGCATTACAAGCTCGGCGACCAACTGGTGCTGGCCCACGGCGTGGCGGCGATCAGTCTGGTCAAGCACGATGACAAACCGTTCACCGTGGTCGGCATTCTCAAGCGCACCGGCACGCCGGTGGATCGCACGTTGCACATCAGCCTCGGCGGCATGGAGGCGATTCACATCGACTGGCACAACGGCGTGCCGGCGCGCGGCAACGGTCGGATCACGGCAGATCAAGCGCGCAACATGGATCTGACGCCACAGGCGATCACCGCGTTCATGCTTGGCCTCAACAGCAAGATTTCCACCTTCGCCCTGCAACGCGAGATCAACGAATACCGCGGTGAGCCGATGCTGGCGATCCTGCCGGGCGTGGCCTTGCAGGAGTTGTGGAGCCTGATGAGCACCGCTGAAAAGGCGCTGTTCGTGGTCTCGCTGTTCGTGGTGCTGACCGGGTTGATCGGCATGCTCACGGCGATTCTTACCAGCCTTAACGAGCGTCGCCGCGAAATGGCGATTCTGCGTTCGGTCGGTGCGCGGCCGTGGCACATCGCGAGTCTGCTGGTGCTGGAGGCCTTCGCCCTGGCGCTGACCGGAGTGATCGCGGGGGTGGCGTTGCTGTACATCGGCATCGCCGCCGCGCAGGGCTATGTGCAGGCCAATTACGGTTTGTATCTGCCGCTGGCGTGGCCGAGCGAGTATGAATGGACGCTGCTCGGTGGCATTCTGGCGGCCGCGCTGCTGATGGGCAGCGTGCCGGCCTGGCGCGCGTATCGCCAATCCCTGGCCGATGGCCTGTCGATCCGTTTATGAGGATATTCACCATGCCCCGCGCCGTGCTCGCGCTGCTGTTGCTGGTTGCCCTGCCTGTGTGGGCAGCGGCGCCGAAAGACCTGACCTGGTCGGAGATGATCCCGCCGGACGCCGCGCCGGAAGTGCCGAACATGACGCCGTTGCACGATTTGTCGAAGATGAGTGATGCGCTGTCCGCCGAGTCGGCGCCAGCCGCCAAACAGGACATGCCCAATGCACCGGTAGTGCAGAGTCTCGACGGGCAGAACATCCGCCTGCCGGGCTACATCGTGCCGCTGGAGGTCAACGAAGAGGGACGCACCACCGACTTCCTGCTGGTGCCGTACTTCGGCGCCTGTATCCACGTGCCGCCACCGCCGTCGAACCAGATCGTGCATGTGAAAAGCGAGCTGGGCGTGAAGCTCGACGAGCTGTATCAGCCGTACTGGGTCGAGGGACCGTTGCAGGTCAAGGCGTCCAGCAGCGAACTGGCCGATGCCGGGTATCAGATGGCGGCGGACAAGATTTATGTGTATGAGCTGCCGGAGTGAACCCAGGTAGTTTTTGTATTGTTTGATCCGTCCTCTTCGCGAGCAAGCCCGCTCCCACAGGTGACCGCGTTCCAAAGTGGGAGCGGGCTTGCTCGCGAAGGGGCCGGCCAGGGTTCCACAAAAAACCGCGGCATCACTGTTTCATTGAGCTGAGTCAAAAGACCGTATCAGTTGGCTTCATACCATAGGACATCAGAAACTTTTAACGTCCTCTTGGAGCCCCCATGAACAAGTCCTTGCTCAGCGCCTCGCTGTTTGCCCTCGCGCTCGCAGCCCCGCTCGCCCACGCCCACGAAGCCGGCGACATCATCGTTCGCGCCGGTGCGATCACCGTCAACCCGAAGGCCGACAGCTCCAATGTCAAGGTCGATCAGGGTCCGTTGAGCGGCACCAACCTGGGCGGCAAGGCGACCATGAGCAGCGACACCCAATTGGGTCTGAACTTCGCCTACATGCTGACCAACAACATCGGGATCGAGTTGCTGGCGGCCTCGCCGTTCGAACATGACGTGAAAATCAAAGGCACCGCGCTGCCAGCCGCCAACGGCAAACTCGGCACCCTGAAACACCTACCGCCCACCCTCAGCGTCGTGTACTACCCGCTGGATGCGAAATCGCCGTTCCAGCCCTACATCGGCGGCGGCATCAACTACACCTGGATCTACGACGAGCACGTCGGCAGCGAAGCCCAGTCCAACGGCTTCAGCAACTTCAAGGCGAAAAACTCCTGGGGCCTGGCCTGGCAGGTCGGTGCTGACTACATGCTGACCGACAACATCATGCTCAACGCCCAGGTGCGCTACATCGACATCGACACCCGCGCCACCGTCGAGAACAACGCGGTGGCACCGGGCACTCGTGCCAAGGTGAATGTTGATGTCGATCCGTTTGTGTACATGGTGGGTCTGGGCTACAAGTTCTAAGCAACATTCGAACATTCGCGTGGTGGTGAATGCGGGCTAATGTGGCGAGGGAGCTTGCTCCCGCTGGGCTGCGAAGCAGCCCTGAACAAGGCAAAAGCGGTGCTTCAGAAAAACCGCGTTGACTGAATTTGCGACTGCTGCGCAGTCGAGCGGGAGCAAGCTCCCTCGCCACAGGGATTGCACCGAGCGTCAAAGCGATACCCCGCCCACAAAAAAGGCGCCTGCAAAGGCGCCTTTTTTGTTTTTTCGATTTAGCGTCCCAGCAACCGCGCCAGCCCCACGCGCATCGGCGTCGGCTCTGGCAGCTTGAAGCGTTGCAGCAAACGCGCGTTGTTCGCCCGCGAATGACGGATGTCGCCGGAGCGCGCCGGGCCGTAGCTGACCGGCGGCAGCTCGCCGACCACTTCCTCCAGCGCTTGCAGCATCTGCTTGAGGTTCATCGCCTGGTTCCAGCCGACGTTCATCGCGCCGACCTCCACTTCTGGCTTGTCGATTGCCTGCACCAGCACATCGACCAGATCCTCGACATAGAGGAAATCTCGGGTTTGCTCGCCATCGCCGAACACGGTGATCGGCAGGCCTTTCTGCGCCCGCTCGCTGAAAATGCTGATGACCCCGGAGTACGGCGAGGACGGATCCTGGCGTGGGCCGAAGATGTTGAAGAAGCGGAAGATCACCGGCTCCAGGCCATGCTGGCGACGGTAGAAATCGAAGTAGTGCTCGCCGGCCAGTTTGTCCGAGGCATACGGGGTCAGCGGGGCTTTTGGTGTGTCTTCGTCGATCGACTCGCCTTCACCGTTGTTGCCGTACACCGCTGCGCTCGACGCGTAGAGCACACGCTTGACCCCGGCCTGGCGCATGGCTTCGCAGACATTCAGGGTGCCGATGAAATTGCTTTGATGCGTCTTCACCGGATCGTCCACCGACGCCTGCACCGAGGCCACCGCGGCCAGGTGGGCGACGGCGCTGCAGCCGTGCATGGCCTGCGCGACCAGCGCGGCATCGGCGACGTCACCGACGATCAGTTCGACCTGCGGGTTGTCCAGCGGCAGGTTGGCACGTTTGCCGGTCGACAGATCATCGAGAATCCGCACCGAGTGGCCCGTAGTGAGCAACGCATCCGTCAGGTGCGAGCCGATGAAACCGGCGCCGCCGGTGATTAAAACAGGGCCTTCAGCCATGACGATAAAACCTATCCAGTAAAGCCGGGAGTGCGGCGCGCCAGGCGCGGGGCTTGATCCCGAAAGTGTGCAGAATTTTCTTGCAGGCGAGCACCGTGTGTTGTGGTTCCTCGGCGGCGTCCGGCCGCGCGGCGTGGGCCTGAGCGGTCGGTGCTTCGATTGCCAACTGATGCAGGCCGCGCGCCTCGGTCAGAATCGCCTGACCGAGCGCCAGCGGCGTGGTCGCCTCGTGGCCGGCGTAATGGTAAGTGCCCCACAGCGGCGCCGCGCAATCGAGCTGCTTGAGCACCGAAATGATCACCCGTGCCGCGTCATCGACCGGAGTCGGATTGCCCCGGCGGTCATCGGCCATGAGCAATTCGTCCGGTTGTTCGGCGCGGGCGAGGAAGCGCCCGAGGGTGCCTTCAGGGCTGTCATCGAGCAGCCAGCCGAAGCGCAACAACACGTGTTGCGGGCAAGTGGCGCGGACACTTTGTTCGATGCGCCACAGCGCCTGCCCGCGCAGTCCCAGCGGCACCGGCTCGTCCTTTTCGCTGTAGGCGGTCGCCCGCGAACCGTCGAACACCCGATAGCTGGAAGGCTGCACGAGGATGATGTTGTGGTGCTGGCACAGCTCGGCCAACCGCTCGATGGCGCGTTCTTGCCCGGCCAGTCGGGTTTCGCTGACGGTCTCGGCCTGGAACCAGTCGAAATAGTAGGCGAGGTTGATCAACGCATCCGGACGGGTATCGTCGAGCAGTTGCGTCAGGCTCGCGGCATCCCAGCCGTCTTCTGGCGGGCGGGGGGCGAGGAAACCGATGTCTTCCTCCGCACCGAGGCGAATCAGCGCCTGCCCAAGGGCATTTCCGCCGCCCAGTAACATAAGGCGCATTCGCATAGAGTCAGCAGGCCCAGTCTGATTGGAACGATGGCTTTAGCGACGGTGCTTGTGACACCCGTCGTCGATAATTGCCGGAATCGTTGCATTTTGCGGGTTTAGTGCGCAACCGTCACCCGTAAAGTATAGATCGCCGGGAATTGTGCTGAATCAACGGGCTCCATCGCGAGCAGGCTCACTCCTACAGTTGACCGCATTCCCCTGTAGGAGTGAGCCTGCTCGCGATGAAGCCCTGTCAACCACTGGAGATCCCGAGCGGTACTTGCATCTTGCCGCCCCCACCCGCATAACTTGAGCCATGAATCTGCCCATCCCCAAGGACGCCGCCCTGGCAGGCTTTCACCCCGCCGTCAGCGCCTGGTTCAGCAGCACCTTCCCGACGGTCACCGCCGCCCAGGCCCGCGCATGGCCGTTGATCCGCCAGCGCCGCTCGACGCTGATCGCCGCGCCCACCGGCTCCGGCAAAACCCTCACCGCATTCCTCGCCGTGCTTGACGACCTCGTCCACCGTGGCCTGGAAAACCCCGCAGGCCTGCCCGACGAAACCCTGGTGGTTTACGTTTCGCCGCTCAAGGCGCTGTCCAACGACATCCGCATCAACCTGCAAACTCCGCTGGCCGGAATCACCGAGCAGCTGCGCCAGATGGGCCTGCCCGAATTGCAGATCACCACGGCAGTGCGCACCGGCGACACCCCGCAAAAAGACCGTGCTGCCATGCGCAAAAGTGCGCCGCACATTCTGGTGACCACCCCGGAATCGCTGTACGTGCTGCTCGGCTCCGAGTCCGGGCGCAAAATGCTCGGCAACACACGCACGGTGATCATCGACGAGATCCACGCCATCGCTGCCGGCAAACGCGGCAGTCACCTGG
This sequence comes from Pseudomonas sp. Irchel s3a10, assembly GCF_900187525.1. NCBI lineage: Bacteria > Pseudomonadati > Pseudomonadota > Gammaproteobacteria > Pseudomonadales > Pseudomonadaceae > Pseudomonas > Pseudomonas sp. Irchel s3a10. Next base: position 43,863 of record NZ_FYDR01000007.1, on the reverse strand, counting down.
CGCTGAGCCTCGAACGCCTGCAGGCGCTGTGTGCCGGACCCTTGACCCGCATCGGCTTGTCCGCCACACAAAAGCCGATCGACGCCGTGGCGCGGTTTCTGGTCGGCACTGATCGCCCGTGCGAGATCATCGACATCGGCCACGCCCGGCCACGGGATCTGGGCATCGAAGTGCCTCCGGTGCCGTTGTCGGCAGTGATGGCCAACGATGTCTGGGAACTGGTCTACGACCGCCTCGCCGAACTGGCCCGCGAGCACCGCACCACGCTGATTTTCGTCAATACCCGACGCCTGGCCGAACGCCTTAGCCGCCACCTCAGCGAGCGCCTCGGCAAGCACGCAGTGGCCGCGCACCACGGCAGTCTGGCCAAGGAATTCCGCCTCGACGCCGAACAGCGGCTCAAGCGCGGCGAACTGCAAGTGCTGATCGCCACGGCCTCACTGGAATTGGGCATCGATATCGGTGAAGTCGATCTGGTCTGTCAGATCGCCTCGCCGCGTTCGATTGCCGGGTTTCTGCAAAGAGTCGGGCGCTCCGGGCACCAGGTCGGCGGTACGCCCAAGGGCCGCTTGTTCGCCACTACTCGCGACGACCTGATCGAATGCACCGCCCTGCTCGACTGCGTGCGCCGTGGCGAACTCGACACCCTGCACATTCCCCAAGCGCCGCTGGATGTACTGGCGCAGCAGATCATCGCCGAAGTCAGTTGCCGGGAATGGGCGGAAGATGCGCTGCTGGCACTGTTCCGCAAAGCCTCGCCCTACCGCGATCTCGACGAAAAACACTATCAGGCGCTGCTGGCGATGCTCGCTGAAGGCTATAACGGTCGTCAGGGCATCCGCAGCGCTTACCTGCACCGCGACGCCGTCAGCCGCACTCTGCGCGGCCGTCGCGGCGCGCAACTGACCGCCGTGACCAGCGGCGGCACCATCCCCGACAACGCCGACTACAGCGTGCTGCTGGAACCGCAGGGTCTAAGCATCGGCAGCGTCAACGAAGACTTTGCCGTGGAGAGCATCGCGGGTGATGTGTTCCAGCTCGGCAACACCTCCTACCGAATCCTGCGGGTGGAAACCGGCAAGGTGCGGGTCGAAGATGCACAAGGCCAGCCGCCGACCATTCCGTTCTGGCTCGGCGAAGCCCCGGGGCGCAGCGATGAATTGTCTGCGGCGGTGGCGCGCCTGCAAGCGACCCTCGACGAACTGCTCGCAGCCAGCCCCGGCGATCTGCAACCGGCGCTCGACTGGCTGACCGCAACCCTCGGCCTGAACCGCGCCAGCGCCGAACAACTGGTGGACTATCTCGCCCGCGCTCGCCTGACCCTCGGCGCCCTGCCCTCGCAGGACACGCTGTTGATGGAACGGTTTTTCGACGAGTCCGGCGGCACCCAGTTGATCATCCATTCACCGTTCGGCAGCCGCATCAACCGCGCCTGGGGCCTGGCCCTGCGCAAGCGTTTCTGCCGCACCTTCAACTTCGAACTGCAGGCTGCCGCCAGTGAGGATGCGATCGTGTTGTCGCTGTCCACCAGCCACAGTTTCGAACTGGATGATGTCTGGCGGTACCTGCACAGCAACAGCGCCGAGCACATCCTGATTCAGGCAATTCTCGACGCGCCGTTGTTCGGCGTGCGCTGGCGCTGGAATGCCGGGGTGGCGCTGGCGTTGCCGCGTTTTACCGGCGGGCGCAAAGTTGCGCCGCAGTTGCAGCGGATGAAAAGCGAAGACCTGATTGCCAGCGTGTTCCCCGATCAGATTGCCTGCCTGGAAAACCTCGCCGGCGAGCGGGAAGTCCCTGAACATCCGCTGGTGGAACAAACCCTCGACGACTGCCTGCACGAGGCCATGGACAGCGACGGCTGGCTCAACCTGCTGCGGCGCATGGAGCGCGGCGAGGTGCGGTTGATCAGCCGCGATCTGCCGGCTCCGTCACCGCTGGCGGCAGAAATTCTCAGCGCGCGGCCGTACGCCTTTCTCGACGATGCACCGTTGGAGGAACGCCGCACCCAAGCGGTGCTCAACCGGCGCTGGAGCGATCCGCAGTCCACCGACGATCTCGGAGCGCTGGACGCCGACGCCATCAACGCGGTGCGCGAGGAAGCGTGGCCGACGCCGGCCAACGTCGATGAAATGCACGAGGCGCTGATGAGCCTGGCGTGCATCAGCGACCTTGAAGTTCAGGCTGGCGAACACTGGCGCGAATGGCTTGACGCGCTGACTGCGAGCGGTCGCGCCTGCCGCCTGATGATTAATCCTCAACATTCGTTGTGGTTGCCACGTGAACGCTTGACGTGCCTGGTGGCGCTTTATCCACATGCCACGCTGCAACCGCAGCAGCAAGCCTTGCCCGGTTTCAACGAGTCGTGGACGTTCGAGCAAGCGTTGGTCGAAGTGATCCGAGCACGGCTCGGTGCGTTCGGCCCGCTGCCGCTACCGGCGATTGTCGAACCGCTGGCCTTGCCCACTGCACAAGTCGCACAAGCCCTCGCGCAACTGGAGCGCGAAGGCTATGTGTTGCGCGGTCATTTCACCCCGGGTCTAGCTGTTGAGGAATGGTGCGAGCGGCATCTGCTGGCGCGCATTCATCGCTATACGGTCAAACGTCTGCGCCGGGAAATCGAGCCGGTGGCGTTGCAGGATTTCATGCGTTTTCTGTTCGACTGGCAGCACCTGTCCCCCGCTACGCGCGGTCAGGGCAGCGCGGTGTTGCCGGCAATTGTCGGCCAGTTCGAAGGTTACCCGGCAGCGGCTTCGGCGTGGGACAGCGACATTCTCCCGGCGCGCCTGAAAGACTACTCGCCGAGCTGGCTGGATGACCTGTGCCGCAACGGCAAACTGGTGTGGACGCGGCTCAGTGCCCGGCAGAAAGTCAGCGGCACAGCGTTGCGCAGTACGCCGATTGTGCTGTTGCCGCGCAGTCAGGTCGGGTTGTGGAGTGCGCTGGCCGAACAGACGCCGGTCTGTGAACTGTCGCCAAAAACGCAAAAGGTCCATGAGGCGCTGAGTCAGCAGGGCGCGCTGTTTTTCGATGAGTTGATTCACGAGGCGCACCTGCTGCGCACCGAGCTGGAAATCGCCTTGCAGGAACTGGTTGGCGCTGGCCTGGTGAACGCTGACAGCTTCGCCGGTTTGCGCGCCCTGATTACCCCGGCGAGCAAGCGCCAGCAACGCAGCAGTCGTCGCGGACGTGGAGCGTTTATCGGCGGCATGGACGATGCCGGGCGCTGGGCATTGTTGCGGCGCGGGGCGGCTGTGGACAACAGCGAGACGCTGGAACACATTGCGATGACGTTGCTGCGCCGCTACGGCGTGGTGTTCTGGCGTCTGCTGGAGCGCGAGGCGGATTGGCTGCCGAGCTGGCGCGAATTGCTGCGCACATTTCATCGGCTGGAGGCCCGTGGCGAGATTCGCGGCGGACGGTTTGTCAGTGGTCTGGCGGGGGAACAGTTTGCCTTGCCGGAGGCGATTCCTTTGTTGCGGGAGGTTCGGCGGCGGGCGCATGACGGCAATTTGATCGCGGTGTGCGGGGTGGATCCGCTGAATCTGGCCGGAACGTTGTTGCCAGGGGCAAAAGTGCCGGCGTTGGCGAGTAATCGGCTGGTATATCGCGATGGGGTGCCGGTTGCTGCCGAGATTGCTGGCAAGCAGGTTTTCTGGACTGAGCTGGATCAGGTGGCCATGGAGCAGGTGCGTAGCAAGCTGATCCGGCATTGATATCGACAGTTCCGGCCCTTTCGCGAGCAAGCTCGCTCCCACAGGGGATCTGCGGCGTTCACACATTCAATGTGGGAGCGGGCTTGCTCGCGAAGAGGCCGGCAATCCCGCTGCAAAATCGGCAATCAAGTACTCGACTTATGCGGCACCTCGCTCGCCACCAACTCCCCCTCACCCTGCCGCTTGGGCAACAAAACCTGCTGTGGATAAGTCTGCGCGAAATGCACCTCGGGACTGTTATCCACAAGCTTTTTCAAACGCTGGTTGAACGCCCGGCTCACCGCATATTGCCCGCCCGACACGGTCCGGAATTGCGCGGTCAGCACCACGCCGTTCAAGTCCATCCGGTCCACCCCGAACACATCCAGCGGCCCTTGCAGGTTGTACTTGAGGAACGGGTCTTCGCGGATCGAATCGCCAGTCTCGCGGATCAGCTCGATGGCCTTGTCGACATCGGTGTCGTAGGTGAACTGCACCGAGAAAAACGCGTAGGCAAACTGGCGTGATTGATTGGTCACTGCCTTGATCTGGCCGAACGGCACCGAATGCACAAACCCTTTGCCGTCACGCAGACGCAGGGTGCGTATGGTCAGGCCTTCTACGGTGCCGGCGTGCCCGGAGTCGAGCACCACCCAGTCGCCGATCGACAGGGTGTCTTCGATGATGATGAACAAACCGGTGATCACGTCCTGCACCAGTTGCTGCGAACCGAAACCGATCGCGAGACCGACCACCCCGGCACCGGCCAAGAGTGGCGCAACGTTGATGCCGAGGTTGGCCATGGTGGTGATCGCGCAGATCACCACCAGGATGATTTTGATCGCGTTGCGCAGCAGCGGCAGGATGGTTTTCACCCGGGTGCTGGGCTGGCGCGACGAGCGTTTGCTGACCGGTGGCTTCAACGCTTCCTGAATCGCCGTGTCGAGCACCACCCACAACAGCCACGTGACGAGGAAGATCAGACCGATGCTGCTCAACGCGTTGCTGATCGCCCGGCCGATCGTGCTGCTCTGGGCGAAATCGAGCAGTGAAACGCCCCAGATCCGCCCGAGAATATCGATGAAGGCAATCGCAATGACAATCCGCAGCAACGCGTGCAACAGGCTGAGAAAGCGTTCCTTGTAGGCGCTGCTGCGCTGGATCGCTTCGGCCTTTCGCGACTTGAACAGGTGCTGGAGGATGGTGCTGAGGAACACCGTGCCGATCAGCAGCACCGTGGTGAACAGCGCACAGCGCAGGGCCTTTTGATTGTCCTCGCCGATGCCGATCAGATTGACCGCCGAAACCAGCACCATCAGCACGATCGGCCAGTACCAGAGCCCGGAAAAAATCCGCAGCGACTCCTGCAGCGACGGCTGTTTCAGACGTTGCGCCAGCGGTCGGTTACGAATCAGATGCGCCACTGGCCGACGCAGGCGAATCACCAGCAGACCGAAGATGATCGAGGCGATCAGCCCGGTAAACACCGCGACGCTGCTGGTGATATTGCCGCCCAACTGACGGGCGATCTGTGGGCTGGTCAACGCATCACTGAGGGCGGCGAGAAAGCCGATCAGGAACAGCGGTTTCGGGCAGTAGTCGCGGATGATCCGAGCGGCCGGTCGTTTGTGGCCGACGTTGAACATCACCACCACGCACAACAGCATCGAGGTGGAGAAAATCCCGCTGCTGGTGGCATACGCCAGACACAACGCCAGCGCCCGACCCACCGAGGCTTGCAGAAAGTGGCTGACGTACAGCGTCAGCGGCAGGCAGATCAGCGCCGGCACGGTGTACGGCAGCAGGTAACCCGCCAGATCCTGACTGCGTTGGCGTGTACGCAGCCAACGGCCCTGACTCAGCCGCTTGGCCAGCAGGCTGCCGAGCACCGTAAGCAACGCGAAGGCGCCAAGCCACACGCCGGACAGCATCAGGAAATCTCCGGCGACGCTCCAGCCGGATCGGTTCGACGGCTGGTTGACCAGTTTGTCGACTTCGTCCGCCGCACGGTCGGCACGCAGACGCCAGGCGTCGACCAGATGCTCGTTGAGATCGAGTTTGTCTTGTACATCGTCGATACTCGAACTGATTGCACCGAGCAGACCGCCCTGCACGATGGGCTCGGGTTTGGCCGCCTCTTCAGCAGCGGCCGGAACGCCCGGCAGCGTGGCGGCTTCGAGTTCGCTGGTGCCGAGAAACAGCAGCGCTCCCAGCACAATGGCGATCCTGAACTTGATCAAAACTCCGTTCTCCGTTGGCTGAACCTGTAAGGAACTGATCGGTGAATGGCGGACAAGTTCGGTTTTTGCCTGAATAACCCGAGTGCTCACCGCATTCCTTGTGGTGAGGGGATTCATCCCCGATCGGCTGCGCAGCAGTCGTAGACATCTGCTTTCATTCCCTTTGGAACCGTTTGGGGTTGCTTCGCAACCCATCGGGGATAAATCCCCTCACCACAGAATTCACAGCACTCCGTGGATATTTGCGTCAGCAGCAAATATCAAATGCCCAACCCTGTATTTTTCCGCAAAACCCAAACCCCGACACTGCGCTCCATTCAACCTCTACCGGAGTGCAGTCATGCCCATCGCCTTGCTCGCGCTGACCCTCAGCGCATTCGCCATCGGGACGACCGAGTTCGTCATCGTTGGCCTGTTGCCCACCATCGGCGCCGATCTCGGCGTCAGCCTGCCGTCCGCCGGGCTGCTGGTCAGTCTGTATGCACTGGGCGTTGCCATTGGCGCGCCGGTGCTGACCGCCCTCACCGGCAAAGTCCCGCGCAAACTGTTGCTGCTGTCGCTGATGGTGCTGTTCACCCTGGGCAACCTGTTGGCCTGGATGGCGCCGAGTTATGAATCGCTGGTGCTGGCGCGGATCGTCACCGGTCTGGCACATGGGGTGTTCTTCTCCATCGGCTCGACCATCGCCACCAGTCTGGTGCCCAAGGAAAAAGCCGCCAGCGCGATCGCGATCATGTTCACCGGCCTCACCGTGGCCTTGGTCACAGGCGTGCCGCTGGGCACGTTCATCGGTCAGCATTTCGGCTGGCGCGAAACCTTCCTCGCCGTCTCGGCGCTGGGTGTGATCGCCTTCATCGGCAGCCTGCTGTATGTGCCGAACAACATCGCCCACAGCAAACCGGCGTCCTTGCTGCAGCAACTGCAAGTGCTGAAACAACCGCGTCTGCTGCTGGTGTACGCGATGACCGCAATCGGTTACGGCGGCTCGTTCATTGCCTTCACCTTCCTCGCGCCGATCCTGCAGGACCTCTCCGGTTTCAGCGCCGGCACCGTCAGCCTGGTGTTGCTGGTGTACGGCGTGTCGGTGGCGGTCGGCAACATCTGGGGCGGCAAACTGGCGGACAAACGCGGGCCGATCAGCGCCCTGAAAATCATCTTCGCCCTGCTCGCGGCCGTGTTGTTCGTGCTGACCTTCACCGCCGCCAATCCATGGCTGGCGCTGGCCACGGTACTGGTGTGGGGCGCGGTGGCGTTCGGCAACGTGCCGGGGTTGCAGGTGTATGTGGTGCGCCAGGCTGAACATCACACGCCACAGGCGGTGGATGTGGCATCGGGGCTGAACATTGCTGCGTTCAACCTCGGGATTGCCGGTGGTGCGTGGGGCGGCGGGTTGATCGTCGAACATCTGGGCCTGATTCACACGGCGTGGATCGGTGGGTTGGTGGTGTTGCTGGCGCTGGCGCTGACCGCGTGGAGCGGGCGACTGGATCGCCTCGGTCCGGCCTATGCCGAACCGGCTCAAGGCCGAGTATTCACGGGCCACTGAGTAACCCTGTGGGAGGGGGCTTGCTCCCGAAGTCGGTGTATCAGTCGCCATTGATGTTGACTGAACGACCGCCTTCGGGAGCAAGCCCCCTCCCACATTAGCTTTGTGTTGCTCTCAGGGATGTACCGTCCGTAACGCCACCGAAACTTTCCCGAACCACCCACAGTCATCAACAGACACAGGCTGTACGAGGACTGACAACGGGAGGGCGGCATGGCAACGATTCACATCGGTATTTCCGGCTGGCGCTACGCTCCGTGGCGCGGGGATTTCTACCCGAAAGGACTGGCGCAGAAACGCGAATTGCAGTTCGCTTCGCGGGCGGTCAACAGTATCGAAATCAATGGATCGTTCTACGCCCTGCAACGGCCCGAACGTTATGCCCAGTGGTACAGCGAAACGCCCGACGACTTCGTGTTCAGCGTCAAGGCGCCACGCTTCATCACCCACGTCCGGCGCTTGCGCGAGATCGAAAAGCCGCTGGCGAATTTCTTCGCCTCCGGGGTGTTGGAGCTCAAGGGAAAGCTCGGGCCAATCCTCTGGCAGTTTCCGCCGAACTTCAAATTCAACCCCGAGCGTTTCGAGCACTTTCTCGCTCAATTACCCCACGACACTGAAGCGGCCGCCGCCCTCGCCCGCCAGCACGACTCGCATCTGCACGGCCACGCCAGCCTCAAAGCCTGGCGCAAAAAACCGCTGCGCCATGCCGTGGAAGTGCGCAATGACACCTTCATCGATCCCGACTTTGTGCGGCTGTTGAAACGCTACAACACCGCTCTGGTGATCGCCGACACCGCCGGCAAATGGCCGTACCGTGAAGACCTCACCAGTGAATTTGTCTACCTGCGCCTGCACGGTGCCGAGGAGCTTTATGCCAGCGGTTACACCGACGCCGCGTTGAACAACTGGGCCGAACGCATAGACGCCTGGCATCACGGCCGGCAACCCGGCGATGCGCACCTGATCGCGCCGCGCCTCAAGCCTCGGGCACGTAAATCCCGCGAAGTGTTCTGCTACTTCGACAACGACATCAAAGTCCGCGCGCCCTACGACGCGCGCAGTTTGCTTCACCGATTCGAGCTGGATAAAACGCTCGCCACCACCCCCGGCGAACCGGCTGCCGAAGGGGTGCTGGCATGAGTATTCCAGAGCCGGTCGGGTTCACCGACGAGCAGACCAGCGTTGAAGTGTCGGTGCGCCGTTTCACCGTACTGACGGTCAACACGCACAAAGGCTTCACCGCCCTCAATCGACGTTTCATCCTCCCGGAGTTGCGCGAAGCGGTGCGCAGCGTGGCCGCCGACGTGGTGTTCCTGCAGGAAGTTCACGGCACCCACGAACATCATCCCAAGCGCTACAGCAACTGGCCGACGATGCCGCAGTACGAGTTCCTCGCCGACAGCCTGTGGCCGCAATTCGCCTACGGACGCAACGCGGTGTACCCGGAGGGCGATCACGGCAACGCGTTGCTGTCGAAATTCCAGATCATCCGCCACGACAACCTCGACGTTTCGATCAGCGGCCACGAGAACCGTGGCCTGCTGCATTGCGTGCTGCGCATGCCGGGCGATGGCGTCGAAGTGCATGCGATCTGCGTACATCTGGGCCTGCGCGAAAGCCATCGCAATGCGCAATTGAAACTGCTCGGCGAGCGTTTGGCGGAGCTGCCGGATAACGCGCCGGTGATCGTCGCCGGTGACTTCAACGACTGGCGCCAGCGCGCCGACGCGTTGCTTGAACCCTGCGGCCTGCGCGAGGTGTTCGCCGAGCATCACGGCAAACCGGCGCGCAGCTTTCCGGCGCGTCTGCCGACGCTGCGGCTCGATCGTATTTATGTACGCAACCTCAAGGCCAGCCAACCGAAAGTCCTGGCCAACCGACCCTGGTCACACCTTTCCGACCACGTCCCGTTATCGGTGGAGATCGAACTATGAGCAGCGCACCGCTGGAGAAATCCGCCGTGGAACCGATCAGCATCAACCCGCCGGTACGCGAGCCCGGGCATGTCGATGTCGAGTACGGCTGGCAAGGTAATAACCGCGTCGAGTTACTGGAAAACGGCGAGGAGTATTTCCCCCGGGTGTTCGACGCCATGCGTGCGGCGAAGAGTGAAATTCTGCTGGAGACCTTCATCGTTTTCGAAGACAAGGTCGGCGCAGAGTTGCAGCAGATTTTGATCGACGCCGCTCGGCGTGGCGTGCGCACCACCGTCAGCCTTGACGGTTTTGGTTGTGGTGAGTTGACCACCGCTTATCTCGCGGCACTGAGCGACGCCGGCGTGCACCTGCAGATATTTGACCCGGCGCCCAAACACTTGGGTTTTCGCACCAACTGGTTCCGCCGTCTGCACCGCAAGATCGTGGTGGTCGACGGACTGATCGCGTTCATTGGCGGGATCAATTTCTCCGGCGATCACCTGGCCGATTTCGGCCCTGAAGCAAAACAGGATTACGCGGTGCAGGTTCAAGGGCCGGCGGTCGCTGACATTCATCACTTCGCCCTGCTGCAAAGTGGTCGCCCGGGGCGCGCACGCTTCTGGTGGCAGCGTCGGCGCCAGCGCCGGGCAGACATGGCTTTCAGCGACCACGACGGTCAGGTGCGTCTGGTGTTTCGTGACAACGATCAGCACCACACCGATATCGAGGACGTGTACTTGCACGCATTGCGCCGGGCCAAACACCGGGTGGTAATCGCCAACGCCTACTTCTTCCCCGGCTACCGCCTGCTGCGCGAGATCCGCAATGCCGCGCGCCGTGGCGTCGAGGTGCGACTGATCCTGCAAGGCCAGCCGGACATGCTGGTGGCGAAACTGGCCGCGCGCATGACCTACGACTACCTGCTCAAGGCCGGCGTGCAGATCCACGAATATTGCCAGCGCCCGCTGCACGGTAAAGTCGCATTGGTGGATGAGGAATGGAGCACCGTCGGCTCGAGCAATCTTGACCCGTTGAGCCTGTCACTGAATCTGGAAGCCAACGTGCTGATCCGTGATCGCGCGTTCAATCAGCATCTGTTCCAGCGCCTCGAAGACCTGAGCCAGAACCACTGCAAGGCGATGGACGCCAGCCTTTCGCCGCGTGGACGGATCTGGCACATGACCGTAGGGTTTCTGGTGTTCCACTTCCTGCGGCATTTTCCGGCGATGGCCGGTTGGCTGCCGGCGCATAAACCGCGGCTCAAGCCGTTTCGAGGGCGCACGTCATGAGCCACTCCCACGCACACTCGGCGCCAGCGACTCACTCTCGATGGAGTCGCTGGAAACGTCCGCTGACGCTGCTGTTTTTCCTTGCGTTGATCGTGTTGCTGACGATGTTCGCCACTCGTATCGAATGGGCGGAAGTCCTGCAAACCCTGGCCGACTTCAAGGTGCGCACCCTGATCATCGCCGCCAGCCTGACCTTGTTGAGCTTTCTCACGTACGCCAGTTTCGACCTGATCGGCCGCACCTACATTCGCCAGGACCTGACCTGGAAACAGATCCTTCCGGTGGGGATCATCAGCTATGCGTTCAACCTCAATCTCAGCGCCTGGGTCGGCGGGATTGCCATGCGCTATCGGCTGTATTCGCGCCTGGGGGTGAGCAAAAGCAACATCGCCAAGATTCTCGGCCTGAGCCTGGCCACCAACTGGTTCGGCTACATGACGATTGCCGGCGTGGTGTTCAGCAGCGGCCTGGTGAGCATGCCGCCGGGCTGGAAAATCAGCAGTGGCGCATTGCAGGGAATCGGTGTGTTGCTGTTGCTGGTGAGTGCCGGTTACCTCGCCGCTTGCCAGTTTTCCAAGCGCCGCGAGTGGTCGATTCGCGGGGTGGAAATCAACCTGCCATCCCTGCGCATGGCCGCCCTGCAATTGCTGCTCGGTGCGCTGAACTGGTCGTTGATGGCGGCGGTGATTTTCACTCTGCTGCCGAGCAAACTGGATTACCCGCTGGTGCTCGGCGTGCTGCTGATCAGCGCGATTGCCGGGGTCATCACCCACATTCCGGCGGGGCTCGGGGTGCTGGAAGCGGTGTTCGTCGCGCTGCTGCAGCACGAGGCTTCGCGGGGCAGTCTGGTGGCGGGGTTACTGGCGTATCGGGCGATTTATTTTCTGCTGCCGTTGTTGATTACGGTGGTGATGTATCTGCTGGTCGAGGCCAAGGCCAAGGCGTTGCGAATCGAGAAGACGCCCTCCTGAGTTTTTGGTTATGGCTGATGGCCCCTTCGCGAGCAAGCCCGCTCCCACAGGTAGAAAGCATTCCAAATGTGGGAGCGGGCTTGCTCGCGAAGGCGTCCGAAGAGACACCACAACTCATGTGGACTGAATAATGCTCAACCGCTCCCCGACCACCATCTCGGTAATCCAGTCCACCAGAATCGAGGTGTAAGCCTGCTGCGAAACCGGCTCGCTCAAGGCATGGTCGGCGCCGTCGATGATCCGGTGCGTCAGCGAATGCGTCTGCTGACAGGCGGCGCGGTAACTCATGATCGTCGCGTGGGGCACGTAGTCATCGGTTTCCGATTCCACCAGCAACACATCCCCGGTGAACTGCGAACAGGCGTGCAGCGCACGGTTGCTGTCTGCACGGACCAACGTCGCCCGATAGTCGCGCAGGTCAGCCTTGTCCAGTTCACGCTTGGGCGTGTGCCATTGCTCGTCGCGATACAGCGCCGGTACCCGCAGCGCCAGCCAGCGCACCGGACGCAACGAGGTGAGGATCGAAGCGAGGTAACCGCCGTAGCTGGTGCCAACCACCGCAATCGCCGAGGTATCGAGCGCCGGATGCGCCAGCAGGCGGTCGTAGGCTGCGAGCAGGTCACGCAGGTTGTCTTCGCGCGTGACCCGGGTCAGCGGAATGCCGGTGCCGCCGGTGTGGCCGCGCAGGTCGAAGGTCAGGCATACACAACCGAGACCGGCGATGCCCTTGGCGCGTTCAAGATCACGTTCTTGGCTACCGCCCCAACCGTGCACAAACAACACGCCGGGGACTTTCGATTTTGGACTGAGAAACGTCCCGCTCATCTGTTCGTCATCAATGTCGATCTGAATGCTTTCGCTTCTAGCCGTCATAGGATTTGACCGTTACGTATTTGAGAAGGAATTCACTGTTCTCCGCTGGCCCGCGATAGATTTCGATGGCGTCCGCCGGCAGGCTTTGATCGCTATAGGTTTCTACGGTCGACACTCGGATCGCCGGCATCTGCGGATCATTGACAAAGCTCTGCAACGCGGCCAATTCAGCGCTGCTGGCACCGCCCATGCGCCAGGATTGTTCGAGCACCCCGCTGCGGGGTTTGCCATTGCTGTCCAGCCCTTGGGCAATGTCGTAGTTGCGACGTGAGGCGTAGAAACCCGGGTATGCCTCGTCTGCCGCCCGATCGAAGATCTGTGCCTGCTGGATGGCCAGTCGCACATCGTCCGGCAAATCCAGCGCCAGCAGATTTTCGTAGCCGCCCTGCACTACCAGCAGATTCGAACCGCCATAGACATCTTCGCCATGGGCATCCTTGGTCAAGTATTGATCACCGCAGTAGCTCAGCACTTTGTCGCCGATGAATGACTGGCCGACGCTGTGGGTGAAGACCTTGCTCAAGTCCTGTTCGAGCACCACGCCATCGCGAAACAGCTCGGCAGCCTCCGCACGGGCGAGCACTTCATCGAACGCGTCGAGGCTGTTGATTACTTCTTGGCCACGACCGGCGCAGGCGTGAATCGGCTTCAGGCGGATCGGCCCGCCGTACAGCAGATGCTCGGCGGCGGGCCGCGCATCTTCCACGGCAAACACCGTCAAGCCGTCGAGCACCACATCGCGCACGCGCTCGGAGAATTGCGGCGCCCAGCCCTGTGGCGCGTGAGCCAAATGACTGCGCAAACCGTGACTGATGGCTTTGGTGCAAATGAAATCGTGTTCGACGTACCCGCCCCACAAATCGCCGGGGCCCTTGATACCCAGATTGCGCGCGCTGGCCGCGCCGACAATGGTCTGGGTCGGCAGCCAATACAAATCGCGACCGCGATGCTTCTGCGGATCAAAACTCCCGCCGAAGCTGAGCCCCAGAATTTGCGCCAGCCAGCGGGCCAGCGCCTCGTTGGTCTGCACTTCATGTTGCGGCGCCCCGGCACGAACCGAATGGGCGACGACCACTTTCCTGCTCGACATCGGGGTCATGCGCCCCCCTTCAAGCCACTTGATGAATGTAATGAGAGAAGTGCAGAGATCAGGCCAATCGCCTGGGGCCAGAAATACCCGATGAATCAATCGCTTGAGCATAGGGTGGTGGCATCAGGCCTGTTTCAATCTGCACGACTGCCAGCGAATCCGCGGCAATTTGCACGAAACGGGTCGCCAGCTACCGCTGACTGACTTCCTTCCAGATGGCATCGAACATGACACAACGTTTGAGCATAGCCTGACGCCCGGTTTGAATCGCAAGCCGCTTGGTCTCAGGAATCTGGTGAGTCAGTCGCTGCAGAATTCCCAACATGGTAATCGCATGATCCTCATCCTCTTCGATGTGCAAGCGAAAGAACTCCAGGCCTTCCTCACTGATGTTCAGTCCCTCCAGCGCCAGCAGAATCGGTCGGTAAATCAGCGGCACAATGGCTTCGGCTCCCAGGCAGAGCGCCGCGAGGCCCTCGACAGGATTTTCACTGCGGCAAAGCTGCATGATGCATTGAGTGAAATCCACGGTCTGAGGTAAAGGCAATTCAGCCAAGGGATGGGTGCCCAGGATCCGTAGCGACCTTTGAAACAGCTCGGCATGTGTGAGCTTGTTGTCACCATCAATGCCCATTTCCTCCTGCATGTTTTCCATCAGCAATTTGATGTCGTCAAGGGATTCGAGGCGATTGATGATCGCACACAGAAAGCGGGTAAAGTTTCGCGAGTAGTAATGATGCTGGATCAGAAAGTAACGCATCCCCTGCAGCGAAACATGACCGTCTTGCATTGCCAGCAACAGTTCATGATTAACCAATTCATCTAACGCATCAGCGTCCAGCCATTCGTCCCATAATGTGCCTCCGGTTATGAATTTAATGACCTTCGCCCTATCGCCGCCATTCAACTCTTTGTCTTCATCCAACTTTAAATTCCTTTTAATTCTTTATCAGCCATCCAGCCGATCGAAACTTTCCAGTTATTCCGAAAGACCGAAAAACTTACAAAACCGTATTCATTGTGCGTCGCTGTAAATGACCGGGCGCTCAAACCTGGCCAGAAAGTAAGCACATAGAGAGGCGAAAATGATGCACAGACCGCCTGACGCAAGAATCACAGCGCTGCTTGAGAAATGCAGTAACAGCCATCCACTCAGCAGGCTCGCCGGCGGAATCGCGAGGTAGGCAATGAGCCGTGTAACTCCTACCGTTCGCCCAAGAATGGTTTGCGGAACCACTTGCTGGCGATAGGTGAAAAAAGCGATGACCACCACGGATTGGCAACCGGTAGAAAGCGCCCACAGTGCCGAAAGTGACCACGGATCGTTGGCCATCGCCCCCATCAGCGTAAACACTCCGGCCAGCAAACAGCTTCGACGGATAAGAATGCCGGCCGGATATCTCTTCACCAGAAACGCACCCACGGCTGACCCGGCGACGGCACCTGCACCAATGAGCCCGTAGTAATAGCCGACATCACTCAATGGCACGGCCAGTAGCGTGGTGTAGACATAAACAAGGCTGGCACCGATCAAGGCAAAACCGAAATTGCAGAAAAAGAACAGCATGACAAACGAACACAGTTCTCGCTGCTGGATGACATAGAGCAGTCCGGCTTTGATTTCCGTGAATACCCGCGTGGTGGCAGGCGCAGGCTTACCCTGCTCTTTCAGCAAGAAGCAAAGCGGCAGGGATAGCGCAAATCCGACAATGCTGCCAATCAGCAACTGCTCCTTGGTACTGAAGGCCAGCAAGGCTGCAACGCCGATTGGTGCAACGATGCGAATGATGTTGTCACTGGCATTGACGATTGCATTGAACCGGTGGAGCTTGGGCCCTTCGATCAGTGCGGGCGCAATACTCTGGAAGACCGGGTGGTGGGTGGCGCCGACGCTTGCCAACAGAAAGCTCAGCAGTAACAGGGTGATACTCAAGCTGTTCCCGGACAGCGTATTCACGGCAGCATATATAAGGCAGCCGGTGACGATGTTGATCAGATCACCACCGATCAGAAAACGCCGTTTGCTGTAGCGATCACTCCATACACCGGCGAAGGGCGTGACCAGTATGTAGGGCGCCATCGCGGCGAAAAAAGCCAGCGACGTCCAGACTGGGGAGCCTGTCTGCTCATAAACATAAAGCGGGATCAGAAACGCGATGGCCCATGAACAGATGGACGTGATGGCATAGGACGCCAGGAGTTTGAACATCTAGACGATCTCCGCCTGACGCGACCGTTGCGCGTTCGCGAGATGTCCACACACCGTGCAGTCCGGATTCTGTTGCCAGACTTCAGCAACGCTGACGTCCAGGTCGTCGAATGTGAATTCCTTGAGCTTGTTGGTCAATTGTGGCGGTTGGCAGCCGGTGATGATCTTGACCGTTTCGCTGACCATCATCCCAGCGGTGACGGCCACCAAAGTCACAAGAGCCGGGCCGGGATGCTCATAAGTGATGTCGTGCTGTTTGGCCATGGTCGAAACGCTGTTCACCAGGCTGCTCTTGTTCCGCGCCGACGTCAGCCAGCAAGCACCGCAGCCCGAGGAGCCAGGCACCACCGAATAAAACACCGAGCGGCGTACATCAAGCCCGCCTGAAATGAAGGGTACGCCCTGTTCAACACAGGCCTCATTCAGCCAGTCGGCCATGTAGTTCGCGGGTTTATCGGCGACACAAATCACAATATCGTGACCGCGTACGATGCCGGCGACGTCTTGCGCCGACTGCAGGCGGGTTTCGTGAGCAGTAATGTCGAGGTGACTGTTGAATTCAAGCAACCTGCGCCTGGCCGTTGCAACCTTCGGCATGCCAACGTCGGTTTCCTTGTAAAGGATCTGCCGGTTCAAATTGCTCATCTCGATCGTGTCAAAATCGAGGATCGTCAAGTGGTGGACGCCCAGCGCCACCAGGTCGAACAGGATATGGGTGCCCAGACCACCGCAGCCCAGTACGCAGACCCTGGCCGCGCGCAGTTTTTCCTGGGGGGTGAACTTGTTCTCGCCCACAGCCGCCATCGACCCGAAAAAGTCGATGTTGCGGGAAAATCTGATGCGATCATGATCCGAAAGTGAAGTCGTTTCAAAGGCATCCGGACTTTCGACCAGCCGGTATTTGATCAGATCTTGCGCAACGCTACGGATTTCGTCCTGACCCACCCCGGGATAACGGTCTGCCACCTGGGTAATCAACTCCTCATAGGGTGTACGGCCATCAAGTGCCTTGATGAACTCCCAGACAGCACCGTGTAGGTCGGGGACTTTTGCGTATTGACCGTTAAAACGCAGAACTACCTGACCATCAAGTTTGAACGGAATAATCGTCGGTTTAAGACAAAGTTTCATATTCGAGCCTCGATCGCTATTAAAACAAGTTAGTAAAAGAACCAGGGCCGCGAAGGCCCCGGTTCTTACTGATCAGATCAGCCGATCTGAGAATCGCCAGCGGAAGATGCTTTTTCGAAAGTCATAATGTTTTCCTCAAAAGTTGAAGGGCCGGTGGTCCAAGCTGTTTTTCCACCGGGATGAAGGTGTGCACACCCCAAAACTAGAATATGTTTTCAGTGGTTGCGAACCGAGCTTGTTTCTTAATATTACTCACACCAAACACACTTCCTACACTCTTGCCAAGTGTCGCAATTACCTCTTACGGAAACATACAAAAACAGCGTAGGAATTATCTTCAATATTTAAACAGCAAAAAATCATATCGGGAGAATTGAAAATAGATTCGCCTTCCAGACAATAAACATCAGTAATTGATCGGAATCCCCTCTTCACCCAAGATCAACGCTCGCAACCACCACCTCTCAGCGAATTCGACAGGCTGAAAAAATCTCACGCGTGAGCCATTGATGGCATTTTGAATTGGTTGTAGTGTGGCTCACGCGTGAGATGTTCATAACGGAGTCATTGCCATGAAAAGTCGCTCCCCCACCGTTGCATCAGAGAGCCCACAGGGAGAGCGCTCGAAACCGTCCGCGAAAAAACCGTCGAGCTTCTACATGAAGCAGATGCGCGCGGGCCTGGCTGCCGCCGGTTATGTGAAACACGAAACTTGGGTACTTCCGGAAAACCGAAGCTTGCTCAAGCAGATGGAGCAACAGCTACGCCAACCGATTCTGGCTGGCTCATTCATGTCGGAGAATTACATGAGCGCAGGCAACAACTGGAACATCGATAGCCTCTTCAACGCCCTCAAGGCACTGGACGAGGTGGCTTCGCAGGAGATCACGCTGTCTCTGATCCAGAGCTCCGAACCCAGCATCAAGCTGGAAATGAACGAATTCGGCGGTCTGCCGATTCACATCGCCTTGGCTGGTCAGCAGATCATCGTTGACACCGTGCTGGTGGATATCGATTCGATCACTGACGTGCACGCCTTCAACGACGCCGTGCTGCGCAGCCGGGAAATGTTCCCGCTGTCGTCGATCGGCATCGAGTCGATGCCCAACGGCCAGACCGTTTACAACATGTTTGGCGCCCTCAGCGCCGACTCGAGCCTGACCAACGTCGTCACCGAGGTGAAAACCCTGGTCGACAACGTGCAGCGCGCGAGCGAAGCCTTCGAACACTTCTTCAAGTAATCAACAGGGAATATCCAATGACTCAGTCCATCTGGAGCAAGTTGTTCACCGCTCTGCGCGGCGGCGCCAATGAAGTCGGCGAAGCGATCGTCGACCAACAGGCCCTGCGCATCCTCGATCAGGAAATCCGCGACGCCGACACCGCGCTGTCGAATGCCCGCCGTGAGCTGGTCACCATCATGGCCAAGCACAAGCTGGCCGCCGATCGCGTGAGCGAGTACGACGCCAAGATCAAGGATCTGGAAGCCAAGGCGGTTTCCGCACTGAACGCCGGCCGCGAAGACCTGGCCATGGAAGTGGCCGAAGCGATTTCGACCCTGACCAACGACCTGACCGCCGAGAAAGCCCAGAGCGACGAGTTCGGCACCTACGCCGAAAACATGCGCAAGGACATCAGCAAGGCCGAGTCGCGGATCAAGAGCCTGCGCCAGCAAGTGGACATGGCCAAGGCCCGTGAAAGCGTGCAAAAGGCGCAGGTCAGCGCGTCCATCGCCAGCGGCGGTGCCAACGGCAAGCTGGAAACCGCTGTCGGCACGCTGAATCGTCTGCAGGCCAAGCAGCAGCAACGCGCTGCCGAGCTGAGTGCCGCCGATGAACTGGCTGACGCTTCGACCGGCAATGACCTGGAACGCAAACTGCGCGACGCCGGCATCACGCCTAACGAAGGCAGCGCCAATGCGATTCTCGAGCGTCTGAAGCAGAAGTCCGCTCAGTAAGCGTTTGCACAAAAACCTGGGGGAGCGGGCTTGCTCGCGAAAGCGATTTGTCAGTCATTACTTTAGCTGCCTGACACTCCGCCTTCGCGAGCAAGCCCGCTCCCACATGGTTTACGGCGTGTCGTTCGTCGCCCGGCCCGGTACACTGGCGGCGTTTTTTACGACGAACACCTCCACCCGCCTCAAGGAATGTACCCATGGGATGGTTCAAAGACTTGCTGGGCACCAGCAACTGGCAGACCGCTGCGCCAACGCCAACCGTTGCCAGTGGCCCACTCGGGATGGCACAAGGCAAAGGCGTGCGATTCGATTCGACCCTGGCCTTGCTGCTTGATGGCAGCACCTCGGTACAGGTTCCGGCTGCAGAGGCAATCTGGAGCGCCGGCTGGATCGACCTCGGCCAATCCAACAAGCTGCATCGCTACTACCTCAATAACGAAGACTTCTGGCTGCAGATCCACGTCACCGGTGACGACCAGATCGAGTCGGTCACCCTGTTCAACTACCTCAGCTACGTGACCGTCAACAGTGACGCCGAGCTGCAGCGCCTCGCCGGCCCCGCAAGCCCGATCGGCCTGCCGATCTACACCCACGACGGCGTCCAGTACAGCCGCGAATGGGGCACCGAGCAGGGCCAGACCGAACTCGTTCCGATGACCGAACACGTGGTCAACCCGGACGAGAGCTACACCATCGAACACCACTCCATGCTTTACGCGCGCGAGACCGGCCTGACCGATCGCCGCGAATTGCTGCTGTTCTCCGTCGAACAGGACGAGGAAGGCACCGTCAGCCTGAGCACCTCGCTGGGCATTTCGCTGTACACGACTGATTTGAGCACCATTTAAATAAGGAAGTTTTCCATGCTGGAAGTGCTGGCCGTTTCCCTGAACAAGACCGCACTGGTCGGTTTCGTCGTCTACCTGATCGGCGCCGTGCTGCTGTTCATGCTGTTCCAGTTCGTCTACACCCGTATCACGCCACACAAAGAGTTCGAGCTGATTCGCTCCGGCAACATCGCTGCCGCCATCGCTCTGGCGGGCGCGATCATCGGCTTCGCGATTCCGGCCAGCAATGTCATCGCGTTTTCGGTCAACGTCCTCGATTTCGTGCTGTGGGCGGTGATTGCTGCCGTGGTGCAATTGCTGGCATTCCTCGCCACAAGCCTGGTGCTCAAGGGCACGTCGCAGCGTATCGCCAACGGTGAAATCGCCTCGGGAATCTACGTGGCCGCAGTGGCCATCAGCGTCGGCATGCTCAACGCCGCGTGCATGACCCCGTCCAACTGATCGGCAGGAAGCCTTCGATGAAACGCAGCAAGTACGTTCAACTGTCCCTCGCCGCTTCGGTGGCGCTGGCGATTTCCGGCGAGGTTACCGCGCAGGAGCAGCAACGCTTCCAATCTGTCGAGGAGTGCGTCGGCGCCGAGGTGGCCGCCGATGTCTGCTCCAACGCCTATGTCGCGGCATTGACCGAACACCGACGCATTGCCCCGGCCTACGATGACAAGGCCAAGTGCGACGCCGACTTTGCCGCCGACTGGTGCCAGAAAAACTCCGATGGCCGCTTCGTGCCGAAGCTCGGCGGTTTCAAGGTGCCGCAGAACGGCGAGGCGCCACAGGACCTGAATGCGCTTGCCAATGCGCAGATGCCTGCCGGTGAAGCCTCCGCCGCGCAGAACGCACAAAGTACATCTCACTCGTCCGGCGGCGGCAACGGTTGGCTGACGGGCTGGCTGATCGGCAATGCGATGAGCAACAACGCCAATCGCACAGTCTATCGCGATCGCGATACGCGCCAGACCTACAACACCTCGACGCAGTACCGCAAAATCGAATCGGCACCGGCTACCCGCACCGACACCCGCTACGACAGCACCCGGAGCAAACCGGTCAACGTCGCTTCGTCGACGTCCCGCGGCGGCTTCGGCAGCCAGTCTTCCGCGCGCAGCGGTTGGGGCGGCTGGGGCAGTTCGAGCAGCTGACCATGAAGAAGATCCACTGCGCCGAGCGCCCCGACTGGAAACAGACTGCCGAAAGCCTCGGCTTTCTGTTCCACACCATCGACGACGAGCCGTACTGGGACGAAAGCGCCTACTACCAGTTCACGCTCGCGCAGATTGAAAATGATCTGGAGGATCCGACCACCGAACTGCACGAGATGTGCATGGACCTGGTCGACCGCGTGGTGCACAGCGAAGAGCTGCTGGATCGCCTGAGCATCCCGGCGCCGTACTACGACATGATCCGCACGTCCTGGCTGGAAGGTCATCCGCATCTGTATGGGCGTATGGACTTTTCCTACAACGGCAACGGCCCGGCCAAGCTGCTGGAGCTCAACTACGACACGCCGACCAGCCTCTATGAGGCGGCGGCGTTTCAGTGGGGTTGGCTGGAGCAGTGCATCGAGCGCGGGATGCTGCCGCGCCATGCCGACCAGTTCAACAGCATCGATACCAAGCTGCACCAGGCGTTTGCCGAGTTGCAGCTCAAGCGGCCGTTCTACTTTGCTTCGATGAAAGACTCGGTCGAAGACAAGGGCACCACCGACTACCTGCGCCTGATCGCGGAAAAGGTCGGGATCGAATCTAGGCACATCGACATCGAAGACATCGGCTTGACCGCCGAAGGTCGCTTCGTCGATCTGCAGGATCGCTGGATCCCGCACCTGTTCAAGCTGCATGCCTGGGAATTTGTTTTCCACGAGCCGTTCGGCGCAGCGATTGCCGAAAGCGATACGCAGTTTTTCGAACCGGCGTGGAAGTCGATCCTGTCGAACAAAGGCGCGCTGCCGCTGCTGTGGGAATTGCACAAGGGCCATCCGAATCTGCTGGCAGCGCATCTTGATCCGAACCCGGCAAGTGCAGTGCCCAAGGGCTGGGTACGCAAACCGTACTTTTCCCGCGAAGGCGCGAATATCGAGCTGCAAACGGCAGAAGGTCTGATCGTCAAAGAGGACGGGCCCTATACCGATGCGCCGTTCATCCTGCAGGAATTTGCGCCATTGCCGAAGTTCGACGACAGCTACACGCTGGTCGGCTCGTGGGTGATTGGTGATCAGGCCGCAGGGATCGGCGTGCGGGAAGACAACAGTCTGATCACCAAGGATTCGAGCCGGTTTCTGCCGCACCTGATCCTCGACTGAACCACACACCCGCATTTGTGGGAGCGGGCTTGCTCGCGAAAGCGGACTGCCATTCAACAAATGCTTTGACTGACCCGACGCCTTCGCGAGCAAGCCCGCTCCCACAGGAGATCAGTGGTAATCGCGGACCTTGCGCCACAAAAAAGGCCCGTCGTTTTGAACGACGGGCCTTTTTTATTCAGCGCGGATGCAGCAACGAATCAGAACGGAATGTCGTCATCGAAGCTGTCGAAATCCGGAGCCGGTTGCGGTGCAGCCTGCTGTGGAGCCGGGGCCGGACGCTGTTGCGGAGCCGACTGTTGCGGACGCGGAGCCTGTTGACGTGGCGCCTGCTGCTGGTAGTTATTGCCACCGCCTTGTTGATCGCCCTGTTGAGGACGGCCGCCGAGCAGTTGCATGGTGCCTTGCATGTCGACCACGATTTCGGTGGTGTAACGCTTGATACCGTCTTTTTCCCACTCGCGGGTCTGCAGCTTGCCTTCGATGTACACCTGCGAACCCTTACGCAGGTATTCGCCGGCGATTTCGGCAACCTTGCCGAACATCGAAACACGGTGCCATTCAGTCTTCTCGACCTTCTGACCGGTTTGCTTGTCGGTCCACTGTTCGCTGGTTGCCAGACTCAGGTTGGTCACGGCGTTACCGTTAGGCAGGTAGCGAACTTCGGGATCCTGGCCGCAAGTGCCGACCAATATGACTTTGTTAACCCCACGGGCCATAACGTTCTCCTAGGCTTCGCAAGCAGCCCCGGCCGGGTTGTTCACCAGGCGTTCGAGGGTGTCGCGATCCACTAATTCTTTGTCCAGTTTGATGTAAACAGCCGCTTCATCAGCAACTATCACTGCATCTGTTACCCCTACGAGGGCCTTGAGGCGCTCGACCAGACCCGCTTCGCGGATCGCCTCGGGCGACAACGGCAAGCGCAGGCTCGTCACGTAGGGAGGTTCGCGCATGGTAACAGCAAAGGCCAGCCAGATGGCAGCCAGACCCGCACATCCAAGGAACACAACCGACAGACCGCCATGCTGAAACAGCCAGCCGCCGAGTATCCCGCCAAGTGCCGAACCGAGGAACTGGCTGGTGGAATACACGCCCATCGCCGTGCCCTTCCCGCCTGCCGGTGAAACCTTGCTGATCAGCGACGGCAACGAAGCTTCCAGCAGATTGAACGCGGTGAAGAACACCACCGTACCGATCACCAGAGCCCGCAAGCTGTCACCGAACTGCCAGAAGAATAGCTCAGTGAGCATCAGCGTCAGGACGGCGCCGAGCAAAATTCGTTTCATTTTGCGTTTCTTCTCGCCGTAGATGATGAACGGGATCATGGCGAAGAACGAAATCAGCAGTGCGGTCAGGTAAACCCACCAGTGCTGCTCCTTGGGCAAACCGGCCTTTTCCACAAGGGCCAACGGCAGGGCGACGAAGCTCGACATCAGCATCGCGTGCAGCACGAAAATGCCCAGATCCAGGCGCAGCAGATCCGGGTGTTTGAGTGTCGGCATCAGGGCCTGACGCGCCACGCCGGATTCTCGATGGCTCAACGGCCCGGTGGATTTCGGCACCATGAACATCACGATGACGATCCCGAACAGGGCCATACCGCCAGTGGCGAGGAACAGCCCGGACAGGCCAAACGCGCGGGTCAGCAACGGCCCGACCACCATGGCCACGGCGAACGACAGACCGATGGTCATGCCGATCATGGCCATGGCTTTGGTACGGTGTTGTTCACGGGTCAGGTCGGAAAGCAGTGCCATGACCGCAGCGGAAATCGCCCCGGCGCCCTGCAGGATGCGTCCGGCAATCACGCCCCAGATCGAATCGGCCTGAGCCGCCAGCACACTGCCAAGGGCGAAGACCACCAGCCCGAGGAAAATCACCGGCCGCCGGCCGATACGGTCGGAAATGATCCCGAACGGAATCTGGAAAATCGCCTGGGTCAGGCCGTAAGCGCCAATCGCCAGCCCGATCAGGGCCGGGGTCGCTCCCGCCAGGTCCATGCCGTAGGTCGCCAGTACCGGCAACACCATGAACATGCCAAGCATACGGAAGGCGAACACCAGGGCCAGACCGCTCGCTGCGCGGGTCTCGCTGCCACTCATGCGTTCGCTGTGGGGATCGTGCATGGAAAAACCTCGTGTGAACCGGCGGCGATTCTACCAGTCCCATCGAAAGACGGGGTATATCGCGACGCTATGACGCGTATAGATGAAACTCTCTTCATGCAAGGTAAAAAACCCTTCGTTTGATAGTGTGCATCCATCCAGTATTTGCCCGTATACTCCTACGTTTTCGACGCCCGCCGAGCGAGGCCACTTTGGACAAGATCCTGATACGTGGGGCCCGTACCCACAACCTGAAGAACATCGACCTGACCCTGCCACGGGACAAACTGATCGTCATCACCGGCCTGTCCGGATCCGGCAAGTCGTCCCTGGCCTTCGACACGTTGTACGCCGAAGGTCAGCGCCGCTATGTCGAATCCCTGTCGGCCTACGCCCGACAGTTCCTGTCGATGATGGAAAAGCCCGACGTCGACACCATTGAAGGCTTGTCGCCGGCGATCTCCATCGAACAGAAGTCGACCTCGCACAACCCGCGCTCCACGGTCGGCACCATCACCGAAATCTACGACTACCTGCGTCTGCTTTATGCACGCGTCGGTACGCCGCGCTGCCCGGATCACGACATCCCGCTGGAAGCGCAGACCGTCAGCCAGATGGTCGACCTGGTGCTGGCGCAACCGGAGGGCAGCAAACTGATGCTGCTGGCGCCGGTGATCCGCGAGCGCAAAGGCGAGCACTTGTCAGTGTTCGAAGAGCTGCGCGCCCAAGGCTTCGTCCGCGCCCGGGTCAACGGGCGGATCTGCGAACTCGATGAACTGCCGAAACTGGATAAACAGAAGAAGCATTCGATCGATGTCATCGTCGACCGCTTCAAGGTTCGCGCCGATCTGCAGCAACGTCTGGCCGAATCTTTCGAGACCGCGTTGAAACTGGCGGACGGCATTGCCCTGGTCGCGCCGATGGATGATGAGCCGGGTGAAGAGATGATCTTCTCCGCGCGCTTCGCCTGCCCGATCTGCGGCCACGCGATCAGCGAGCTGGAACCCAAGCTGTTCTCCTTCAACAACCCGGCCGGTGCCTGCCCGACTTGTGATGGTCTGGGTGTGAAGCAGTTCTTCGACATCAAGCGTCTGGTCAATGGTGAACTGACCCTGGCCGAAGGCGCGATTCGCGGCTGGGACCGGCGCAACGTCTATTACTTCCAGATGCTCGGCTCACTGGCGTCGCACTACAAGTTCAGCCTGGAGAAGCCATTCAACGAACTGACCGCCGAACAGCAGAAGCAGATCCTGCACGGCAGCGGCTCACAGAATGTCGACTTCAAGTACCTCAACGACCGCGGCGATATCGTCAAACGTTCGCACCCGTTCGAAGGCATCGTGCCGAACCTTGAGCGTCGCTACCGCGAAACCGAATCGGCCAGCGTGCGCGAAGAGCTGGCCAAGTTCCTCAGCACCCAGGCTTGCCCGGATTGCCGCGGCACTCGTCTGCGTCGTGAGGCGCGGCACGTGTGGGTTGGCGAGAAAACCCTGCCGGCGGTGACCAACCTGCCGATCGGCGATGCCTGCGTGTACTTCGGCGAACTGAAGATGACCGGGCGGCGTGGCGAAATCGCCGACAAGATCCTCAAGGAAATCCGCGAGCGTCTGCAATTCCTGGTCAACGTCGGCCTCGACTATCTGTCGCTGGATCGCAGCGCCGACACCCTGTCCGGTGGCGAAGCACAGCGCATTCGTCTGGCGAGCCAGATCGGCGCCGGCCTGGTCGGGGTGCTGTACATCCTCGACGAGCCGTCCATTGGACTGCATCAGCGCGATAACGACCGTTTGCTCGGCACCCTCAAGCACCTGCGCGACATCGGCAACACTGTGATCGTGGTCGAGCACGACGAAGACGCGATCCGTCTGGCCGACTATGTGGTGGATATCGGGCCGGGCGCCGGGGTGCACGGCGGGCAGATCGTGGCTGAAGGTACGCCGGCCGAAGTCATGGCGCACCCGGACTCACTGACCGGCAAATACCTGTCGGGCCGGGTGAAGATCGAAGTGCCGGCCAAACGCACACCACGCAACAAGAAGCTGACGCTGTCGCTCAAAGGTGCGCGCGGCAACAACCTGCGCAACGTCGATCTGGAAATCCCGATCGGCCTGCTGACCTGCGTGACTGGTGTTTCCGGCTCGGGCAAATCGACGCTGATCAACAACACGCTGTTCCCGTTGAGCGCTACTGCACTCAATGGTGCGACCACGCTGGAAGCGGCCGCACATGACAGCATCAAGGGCCTGGAGCATCTCGACAAGGTTGTCGATATCGACCAGAGCCCGATCGGCCGTACGCCGCGCTCCAACCCGGCGACCTACACCGGGCTGTTCACACCGATCCGCGAACTGTTTGCCGGCGTGCCTGAGTCGCGCTCCCGTGGTTACGGCCCGGGGCGCTTTTCGTTCAACGTCAAGGGCGGGCGCTGTGAGGCGTGTCAGGGCGACGGTCTGATCAAGGTCGAAATGCACTTCCTGCCGGACATCTACGTGCCGTGCGATGTGTGCAAGAGCAAGCGCTACAACCGCGAAACCCTTGAGATCAAATACAAGGGCAAGAGCATCCATGAAACCCTCGAGATGACCATTGAGGAAGCCCGGGAATTCTTCGACGCGGTACCGGCGCTGGCGCGCAAGCTGCAAACGTTAATGGATGTGGGCCTCTCGTATATCAAGCTCGGGCAATCGGCAACCACGCTGTCCGGTGGTGAAGCGCAGCGGGTCAAACTGTCACGCGAGCTGTCTAAGCGCGACACCGGCAAAACTCTGTATATCCTCGATGAGCCGACCACCGGCCTGCACTTCGCGGATATTCAGCAACTGCTCGACGTGCTGCATCGCCTGCGCGACCACGGCAACACGGTGGTGGTGATTGAGCACAATCTGGACGTGATCAAGACTGCCGACTGGCTGGTGGATCTGGGGCCGGAGGGCGGCTCCAAGGGTGGGCAGATCATCGCCACCGGTACCCCGGAGGAAGTAGCCGAGATGAAGCAGTCTCACACCGGTCACTACCTCAAGCCGTTGCTGATTCGCGATCGTGCTTAATCGCCGGGCATGAAAAAGCCCCTGTCACTTCATCAGTGACAGGGGCTTTTTTATATCTTCTGCAATCAGGACGCGTGGGACTGCAGGTAGTTTTCGAGACCGATCAGCTTGATCAGGCCTAACTGCTTCTCTAGCCAGTAGGTGTGATCTTCTTCGGTATCGTTGAGCTGAACCCGCAGGATCTCGCGGCTGACGTAATCCTTGTGCTGCTCGCACAGCTCAATGCCTTTGCACAGTGCGGCGCGGACTTTGTACTCGAGACGCAGATCGGCTTCGAGCATCTCCGGCACGGTGGTGCCGACATCCAGATCATCCGGACGCATACGCGGAGTGCCTTCAAGCATAAGGATCCGACGCATCAGTGCATCGGCGTGGCCGGCTTCTTCTTCCATCTCGTGGTTGATTCGTTCGTAGAGCTTGGTGAAACCCCAGTCCTCATACATCCGCGAGTGAACAAAATATTGGTCACGCGCGGCCAGTTCGCCGGTCAGCAACGTGTTGAGGTAATCGATTACGTCTGGGTGGCCTTGCATCGCCCTACATCTCCCTGCTTGAAAGTCTGTAGTTTGAACCAAGCTGACCAGAAGGTCACCCCGTTTCGCGCAATAAAAGCGAAGATATTCTGAGAAAAGCGGCCTAAATAACGCAAAAACCGCCCTAATGAGGGCGGTTCTGCTTCTCGTTTAGACTTCGTTAAGCTGTACGTCGAGCAGCTTTGCGATTGCTTCTCCATACGCCGGATCGGCCTTGTAGAAATGCTGCAACTGACGATCAACCACATCAGGTGAAACACCGCTCATGGCGCCAGCGATATTGCTGACCAGCAAGGCTTTCTGCTCATCGCTCATCAGACGGAACAGCGCACCGGCGTGGCTGTAGTAATCGGTGTCTTCGCGATGATCGTAACGGTCAGCAGCACCGCTCAAGGCCAGCGCAGGCTCGGCGTAGTGCGGCGCTTGCTTCGGCGATTCGATGTAGCTGTTCGGTTCGTAGTTAGGTGCTGCACCACCATTGCTGCCGAAAGCCATCGAACCGTCGCGCTGGTAAGTGTTCACCGGGCTGCGTGGAGCGTTCACCGGCAATTGCTGGTGGTTGGTGCCAACACGGTAGCGGTGCGCATCCGCATAGGCGAAAACCCGGCCTTGCAGCATGCGATCCGGCGACAGACCAACACCAGGCACCATGTTGCTCGGACCGAACGCCGCTTGCTCAACTTCAGCAAAGTAGTTCAGCGGGTTGCGGTTCAACTCCAGCTCACCGACCTCGATCAGCGGGAACTCCTTCTGCGACCAGGTCTTGGTCACATCGAACGGATTTTCGTAATGCGCTGCGGCTTGCGCCTCGGTCATGATCTGAATGCACACACGCCATTTCGGGAAGTCGCCACGCTCAATCGCCTCGAACAGGTCGCGCTGGGCGTAATCCGGATCGGTACCCGCCAGGCGCGCAGCATCGGACGGTGCCAGGTTCTTGATGCCCTGCTTGGTTTTGTAGTGCCACTTCACCCAGTGACGCTCACCTTTGGCATTGATCAGACTGTAGGTGTGGCTGCCGAAGCCGTGCATGTGTCGGTAGCCATCGGGAATGCCGCGATCCGAAAACAGAATGGTCACCTGGTGCAGTGCTTCCGGCGAATGCGACCAGAAGTCCCACATCATCTGGGCGCTTTTCAGGTTGCTCTGCGGCAGACGTTTCTGGGTGTGGATAAAGTCGGGAAACTTCAGCGGATCACGGATGAAGAACACAGGAGTGTTGTTACCAACGATGTCCCAGTTGCCTTCCTCGGTGTAGAACTTCAGAGCGAAACCACGTGGATCACGTTCGGTGTCAGCCGAGCCACGTTCGCCGCCTACAGTGGAGAAGCGCAGGAACGTCGGGGTTTGTTTGCCGACGGCCTCAAACAGTTTGGCGCTGGTGTACTCGGTGATATCGCGGGTCACGGTGAACGTACCGTAAGCACCCGAGCCTTTGGCGTGCACACGGCGCTCAGGAATGTTTTCACGGTTGAAATGGGCAAGCTTCTCGATCAGATGAAAATCGTCGAGCAACAGCGGCCCACGAGGACCGGCGGAGCGAGAATTCTGGTTATCGGCGACAGGTGCGCCACTGGCGGTCGTAAGCGTTTTGATCTGGCTCATACGGTCTTCTTCCTCTGTCAGTCTTGAAACTGCCGGCTAATCGGCTTGCTGGGAAGTATTGATCATCGATGTTACATCTACAAATTCATTAACTTGTAGTCACCGATAGATAATTACTAATTATGCTTCCCGGCACATAGTGACAACAGAACAATGTCAGAAGCTTGTACGAACAGCGCATTTCTTGCGGGCACAAAAAACCGGGCACTAGGCCCGGTTTTTCGTTTCAGACTGACGTCTTACTCGGCGGATACAGCTTCGCCAGCAGTAGCACGATCAACCAACTCGACGTACGCCATAGGCGCGTTGTCGCCAGCGCGGAAACCGCACTTGAGGATGCGCAGGTAGCCACCCTCACGGGTAGCGTAACGCTTGCCCAGGTCGTTGAAGAGCTTACCAACGATAGCTTTCGAACGAGTACGGTCGAAAGCCAGACGGCGGTTAGCCAGGCTGTCTGTCTTGGCCAGAGTGATCAGCGGCTCGGCAACGCGGCGCAGTTCTTTGGCTTTTGGCAGAGTAGTCTTGATCAGCTCGTGCTCGAACAACGACACCGCCATGTTCTGGAACATGGCCTTGCGGTGCGAGCTGGTGCGGCTCAGGTGACGCCCACTTTTACGATGACGCATGGTTCATTCCTTACCAAACACTACGTTCGGTGATTACGACGATCAGGCAGTCGCCTTGTCGTCCTTCTTAAGACTTGCAGGCGGCCAGTTGTCGAGGCGCATGCCGAGGGACAGACCGCGGGAGGCCAGAACGTCCTTGATTTCAGTCAAGGATTTCTTGCCCAGGTTCGGAGTCTTCAACAGCTCTACTTCGGTACGCTGAATCAGGTCGCCGATGTAGTAGATGTTTTCCGCCTTAAGGCAGTTAGCCGAACGTACAGTCAGTTCCAGATCGTCAACCGGGCGAAGCAGGATCGGATCGATCTCGTCTTCCTGCTCGACAACCACTGGCTCACTGTCACCTTTGAGGTCGACGAACGCAGCCAACTGCTGTTGCAGGATGGTTGCAGCGCGGCGGATAGCCTCTTCAGGATCCAGGGTACCGTTGGTTTCCAGATCAATAACCAGCTTGTCCAGGTTGGTACGCTGCTCGACACGGGCGTTTTCCACCACGTATGCGATACGGCGAACCGGGCTGAACGAAGAGTCGAGCTGCAAGCGACCAATGCTGCGGCTTTCGTCTTCATCGCTCTGACGCGAGTCGGCTGGTTCATAACCACGACCACGAGCTACGGTGAGCTTCATGTTCAGGGCGCCGTTAGACGCCAGGTTAGCGATTACGTGATCGGGGTTAACGATCTCGACATCATGATCCAGCTGAATATCGGCAGCGGTAACCACCCCCGAACCCTTCTTCGACAAGGTCAGCGTAACTTCGTCACGACCGTGCAGCTTGATGGCCAGACCTTTAAGGTTCAACAGGATTTCAATTACGTCTTCCTGTACACCTTCGATGGCGCTGTACTCGTGGAGCACACCGTCAATCTCGGCCTCGACTACTGCGCAGCCGGGCATTGAGGACAACAGGATGCGGCGCAGCGCGTTGCCCAGGGTGTGGCCAAAACCACGCTCGAGAGGCTCGAGAGTGATCTTGGCGCGGGTTGGACTGACAACCTGCACATCAATGTGGCGGGGTGTCAGGAACTCATTTACCGAAATCTGCATGGATGCACCTATTTTCTAGCCCTTACTTGGAGTAGAGCTCGACAATCAGGCTTTCGTTGATGTCGGCGGACAGATCACTGCGAGCAGGAACGTTCTTGAAAACGCCCGACTTCTTCTCAGTGTCTACTTCTACCCATTCTACGCGGCCACGTTGGGCACACAGATCGAGAGCTTGGACAATGCGAAGTTGGTTTTTTGCTTTCTCGCGAACTGCGACCACGTCACCAGCACGAACCTGATACGACGGAACGTTTACGGTCTGACCGTTAACGCTGATCGACTTGTGCGATACCAGCTGACGGGATTCGGCACGAGTCGAACCAAAGCCCATACGGTATACAACGTTGTCCAGACGGCATTCGAGCAGTTGCAGCAGGTTTTCACCGGTTGCACCTTTCTTGCCAGCAGCTTCTTTGTAGTAGCCGCTGAACTGACGCTCGAGAACGCCGTAGATACGACGGACCTTCTGCTTTTCACGCAGTTGGGTGCCGTAATCGGACTGGCGACCGCGGCGTTGGCCGTGGATACCAGGTGCTGCTTCAATGTTGCACTTCGATTCGATCGCGCGCACGCCGCTCTTCAGGAAGAGATCGGTGCCTTCGCGACGAGCGAGTTTGCATTTTGGACCAATGTAACGAGCCATTCTTTACAATCTCCTGGATTACACGCGGCGCTTCTTCGGCGGACGGCACCCGTTGTGCGGGATTGGCGTCACGTCGGTGATGCTGGCGATCTTGTAGCCACAGCCGTTCAAAGCGCGGACTGCGGATTCACGACCTGGACCTGGACCCTTGACGTTAACGTCGAGGTTTTTCAGGCCGTATTCCAGCGCAGCTTGACCAGCACGCTCAGCAGCTACTTGAGCAGCGAACGGGGTGGACTTGCGGGAACCGCGGAAACCCGAACCACCGGAGGTAGCCCAGGAAAGAGCGTTACCTTGACGGTCGGTAATGGTCACGATGGTGTTGTTAAAAGAAGCATGGATGTGGGCGATGCCATCAACCACTGTCTTTTTAACTTTTTTACGAGGACGAGCAGCAGGTTTTGCCATGATTAAATTCCTGTCGATTCGCTGGGGCGATTACTTGCGGATCGGCTTACGCGGACCTTTACGGGTACGCGCGTTGGTCTTGGTACGCTGACCGCGCACTGGAAGACCGCGACGATGACGCAGACCGCGATAGCAACCGAGGTCCATCAAGCGCTTGATTTTCATGTTGATTTCGCGACGCAGGTCACCTTCAGTGGTGAACTTCGCCACTTCGCCACGCAGCTGTTCAATTTGCTCGTCGCTCAGATCTTTGATCTTTGCTGCTGGGTTTACCCCAGTGTCTGCACAGATTTTCTGCGCAGTAGTGCGACCGACACCATAGATGTAGGTCAGCGAGATAACAGTATGCTTGTTATCTGGAATGTTAACGCCTGCAATACGGGCCATTCAGTGGGACTCCAATTGACAGCTACCTACGCCCCGGAAGCCAAGAAATAGGGCGCGAGATAATATCGCTGTAATAACAAATAATCAACCCGGCAGCGCACTAGCTGCCGGGCTTGAAGCACAATCACACTCAGCCTTGGCGCTGTTTGTGACGCGGTTCCGCGCTGCAAATTACTCGAACAACACCTTCGCGGCGAATAATCTTGCAGTTACGGCACAGCTTTTTCACCGATGCACGAACTTTCATCACCAACTCCTCGAACCTTATGGGTACTCAGCGCAACATGCCGCTGCCGTAACCCTTCAGGTTGGCTTTCTTCATCAGGGATTCGTACTGGTGCGAAACGAGGTGCGATTGTACTTGGGACATGAAGTCCATCACAACCAC
Organism: Pseudomonas sp. Irchel s3a10; assembly: GCF_900187525.1. Lineage (NCBI taxonomy): Bacteria > Pseudomonadati > Pseudomonadota > Gammaproteobacteria > Pseudomonadales > Pseudomonadaceae > Pseudomonas > Pseudomonas sp. Irchel s3a10. The sequence continues at coordinate 11,019 of NZ_FYDR01000007.1, read as the reverse complement.
GACCACGATCAGCAACGAGGTCCCGCCAAGGTAGAACGGAACGTTGGCTGCAACCACCAGGAACTGGGGCAACAGGCACACGGCCGTCATGTAAAGAGCACCGAACATGGTCAAGCGAGTCAAAACGCCATCAATATAGCGTGCAGACTGCTCACCTGGACGGATGCCCGGAATAAAGGCACCGGACTTCTTCAGGTTTTCCGCTACGTCTTTCGGATTGAACATCAACGCCGTATAGAAGAAGCAGAAGAAAATAATCCCTGCACTAAACAGCAGAATATTCAACGGCTGACCAGGAGCGATCGACTGCGAGATGTCCTGCAACCAGCCCATACCTTCAGACTGACCAAACCAGGCACCCAACGAAGCCGGGAACAGCAAAATGCTGCTCGCGAAAATAGCCGGAATAACACCGGCCATGTTCACCTTCAGCGGCAAGTGGCTTGTCTGCGCAGCAAAAACCTTGCGGCCCTGCTGACGCTTGGCGTAGTGAACAGCGATACGACGCTGGCCACGCTCAATGAACACCACGAAACCGATAATCGCTACTGCCAGCAAACCGATGGCAACCAAGGCGAAAATATTGATATCACCCTGACGCGCAGACTCGAAAGACTGCCCGATTGCTCTCGGAAGACCGGCGACGATACCCGAAAAAATCAACATCGAGATACCGTTGCCTACACCACGCTCAGTAATCTGCTCACCCAGCCACATCATGAACATCGCGCCAGCCACAAAAGTGGATACCGCGACGAAATGGAAGCCAAAGTCACCAGTGAACGCAACGCCCTGCCCCGCCAGACCAATGGACATGCCAATAGCCTGAACGAGAGCGAGGACGACGGTGCCGTAGCGGGTGTACTGGCTGATCTTGCGACGGCCAGCTTCACCTTCCTTCTTCAACTGCTCCAGCTGCGGGCTGACGGCGGTCATCAGTTGCATGATGATCGATGCCGAAATGTACGGCATGATCCCCAATGCAAAGATGCTCATCCGTTCCAGCGCCCCGCCGGAGAACATGTTGAACAAGCTAAGAATGGTCCCCTCATTCTGTCGAAACAGGTCTGCGAGTCGGTCCGGGTTGATACCTGGAACCGGGATGTGTGCGCCTATTCGGTAGACGATAATCGCCAGGAACAGAAAACGCAGACGAGCCCAGAGTTCAGACATACCGCCTTTGCCGAGCGCAGAGAGAGCACCTTGCTTAGCCATTTATTCCTCGAACTTGCCGCCAGCTGCTTCGATAGCCGCACGCGCACCTTTGGTGGCGCCGATTCCCTTGCCGATAGTGACAGCGCGAGTCACTTCACCGGACAGCATGATTTTCACACGCTGTACGTTGACGTTGATCACGTTGGCATCTTTCAGGGACTGCACGGTGACGATGTCGCCTTCCACTTTAGCCAGCTCGGACAGACGCACTTCTGCGCGGTCCATGGCTTTCAGGGAAACGAAACCGAACTTCGGCAGGCGACGATGCAGCGGCTGTTGACCGCCTTCAAAGCCTGGAGCAATAGTGCCACCGGAGCGGGAGGTTTGACCTTTGTGACCACGGCCACCAGTCTTACCCAAACCGCTACCGATACCACGGCCCGGACGATGCTTTTCGCGACGGGAACCCGGCGCTGGACTCAGATCATTGAGTTTCATCGATTAACCCTCGACACGCAGCATGTAGTAAGCCTTGTTGATCATCCCGCGATTCTCGGGAGTATCCTGGACTTCTACAGTGTGACCGATGCGACGCAGACCCAGACCCTTAACACACAGTTTGTGGTTAGGGATGCGGCCGGTCATGCTTTTGATCAGCGTAACTTTAACGGTAGCCATGATCAGAAGATCTCCTTGACAGTCAGGCCACGCTTGGCAGCGATGGACTCAGGAGATTGCATGGCTTTCAGACCTTTGAAAGTGGCGTGAACCACGTTTACCGGGTTAGTCGAGCCGTAGCACTTGGCCAGAACGTTCTGAACGCCAGCAACTTCGAGGACAGCACGCATAGCGCCGCCAGCGATGATACCGGTACCTTCAGAAGCAGGCTGCATGTACACCTTCGAAGCGCCGTGAGCGGACTTCATTGCGTACTGCAGGGTAGTGCCGTTCAGGTCAACTTGAATCATGTTGCGGCGAGCAGCTTCCATTGCCTTCTGGATCGCAGCAGGCACTTCACGCGACTTGCCACGGCCGAAGCCAACACGCCCTTTACCATCACCAACCACGGTCAACGCGGTGAAAGTGAAGATACGGCCGCCTTTAACGGTTTTGGCTACGCGGTTAACTTGAACCAGCTTCTCAATGTAGCCTTCGTCGCGCTTTTGGTCGTTATTTGACATAACTTAGAACTCCAGCCCAGCTTCACGAGCAGCATCAGCCAGCGCTTTAACGCGGCCATGGTACTTGAAGCCAGAGCGGTCGAAAGCCACTTGCGAGACGCCAGCGGCCTTAGCACGCGTAGCGACCAGCTGGCCAACCTTTGTGGCCGCGTCGATGTTGCCAGTGGCGCCATCACGCAGTTCTTTATCCAAAGTCGAGGCGCTTGCCAGGACTTTGTTGCCGTCGGCCGAGATGACCTGGGCGTAGATGTGCTGCGACGAGCGGAACACGCAGAGACGCACGACTTCGAGTTCGTGCATTTTCAGGCGTGCTTTGCGAGCGCGACGCAGTCGAGTAACTTTTTTGTCGGTCATTTGCTATGCCCTACTTCTTCTTGGCTTCTTTACGACGGACGACTTCGTCCGCGTAGCGCACACCTTTGCCTTTGTACGGCTCTGGTGGACGGAAGTCGCGGATCTCAGCGGCCACTTGACCTACCAGCTGTTTATCGATGCCCTTGATCAGGATATCGGTCTGGCTAGGAGTCTCAGCGGTGATGCCTTGCGGCAGTTCGTAATCCACTGGGTGCGAGAAGCCAAGAGCCAGGTTCAGCACCTGACCTTTTGCTTGCGCCTTGTAACCAACACCGACCAGCTGGAGCTTACGCTCGAAGCCTTGGCTTACGCCTTGGACCATGTTGTTTACCAACGCACGCGTGGTACCGGCCATTGCGCGAGTCTGTTGATCGCCATTGCGAGCAGCGAAACGCAGCTCACCAGCTTCCTCAACGATCTCAACGGACGAATGGATGTTCAGTTCAAGAGTACCCTTGGCACCCTTCACCGAAAGCTGTTGGCCTGCGAATTTTACTTCGACACCGGCTGGCAGCTTAACGGGGTTCTTAGCGACGCGAGACATGCTTATCCCCCCTTAGAACACAGTGCAAAGAACTTCGCCGCCGACACCGGCAGCGCGCGCAGCACGATCCGTCATCACACCTTTGTTGGTGGAGACGATAGACACGCCAAGACCGCCACGAACTTTCGGCAGATCTTCAACGGACTTGTACTGACGCAGGCCTGGACGACTAACGCGCTTCACTTCCTCGATGACCGGACGGCCTTCGAAGTATTTCAGCGAGATGGACAACGACGGCTTAGCGTCGGTGGTGATCTGAAAATCCGCGATGTAACCTTCGTCCTTCAGGACTTTTGCTACAGCCACCTTCAACGTGGAAGACGGCATGCTTACGACAGACTTTTCAGCCATCTGGGCATTACGGATTCGAGTTAGCATGTCCGCTAACGGGTCCTGCATACTCATGGGCTAGACGCTCCTAATACAGAAAAATTAGCCTTGCGGCTACTACATGTCGCCGAGAAACTCCGGGCATGAAAAACACGGGCTCAGGCGAGCCGGTCATTCTAGACACACCCCAGAAATGAATCAAGCCCCAAAAGGGGCTTGATTCAGATTCAAGGCCACCGATGGTCAGGTTCTTGCGACCCCGACCATCAAGGCTTTGACAGCGATTACCAGCTGGCTTTAACCAGACCTGGAACGTCACCACGCATTGCCGCTTCACGCAGTTTGTTACGGCCCAGGCCGAACTTGCGGTAAACGCCGTGCGGACGACCAGTCAGGCGGCAACGGTTACGCATGCGCGAAGCGCTTGCGTCACGTGGTTGCTTCTGCAGAGCTACGGTAGCTTCCCAACGCGCTTCTGGACTTGCGTTCAGATCAACGATGATAGCTTTCAGCGCTGCACGCTTGGTGGCGTACTTGGCAACAGTAAGCTGACGCTTCAGCTCACGGTTTTTCATGCTCTTCTTGGCCATTTTCCTACTCCAATCAGTTGCGGAACGGGAATTTGAAAGCACGCAGCAGAGCGCGGCCTTCATCATCGTTCTTGGCAGTGGTGGTCAGGGTAATGTCCAGACCGCGGAGAGCATCGATCTTGTCGTAGTCGATTTCCGGGAAAATGATCTGCTCTTTCACGCCCATGCTGTAGTTGCCACGACCATCAAAGGACTTGGCATTCAGGCCGCGGAAGTCGCGAACCCGAGGCAGGGAGATCGACAGCAGACGATCCAGGAACTCGTACATACGCTCACGGCGCAGAGTCACTTTGACGCCGATCGGCCATCCTTCACGGACTTTAAAGCCAGCGATGGATTTACGAGCGTAGGTCACAACGACTTTTTGGCCGGTGATCTTTTCCAGGTCAGCAACAGCGTGCTCGATGACTTTTTTGTCGCCGATCGCTTCGCCCAGACCCATGTTCAGGGTGATTTTGGTAACGCGCGGAACTTCCATCACGTTCGAAAGCTTAAGTTCTTCCTTAAGTTTCGGAGCGATTTCCTTCCGGTAAATCTCTTTTAGTCGTGCCATGGTCTTCTACCTAGCAGTGTTCAAGCATCAACCGCTTTTTGGGTCGACTTGAAGACACGAATTTTCTTACCGTCTTCTACTTTGAAACCAACGCGGTCAGCCTTGTTGGTTTCGCCGTTGAAGATGGCGACGTTGGAAGCGTGCAGTGGCGCTTCTTTCTCGACGATACCGCCCTGTACGCCCGACATCGGGTTAGGCTTGGTATGACGCTTGACCAGGTTCAGACCACCAACAACCAGACGGTTGTCAGCAAGAACCTTCAGCACCTTACCGCGCTTACCTTTGTCTTTGCCGGCGATCACGATGATCTCGTCGTCACGACGAATCTTTTGCATGTCGGATCTCCTTACAGCACTTCTGGGGCGAGCGAGACGATCTTCATGAACTTCTCAGTACGAAGTTCACGGGTCACTGGCCCAAAGATACGGGTGCCGATCGGCTCTTGCTTGTTGTTCAGAAGAACAGCAGCGTTGCCATCAAAGCGGATAATGGAGCCATCAGCACGACGTACGCCGTGACGAGTGCGGACTACAACAGCAGTCATCACTTGGCCTTTTTTCACTTTACCGCGAGGAATTGCTTCCTTCACGGTAACTTTGATGATGTCACCGATACCAGCGTAACGACGATGGGAGCCACCCAGCACCTTGATGCACATAACGCGGCGAGCGCCGCTGTTATCGGCCACATCGAGCATGGATTGAGTCTGAATCATATAATTTCTCCGACCCCTAGCCCTTAGACTTCCACAGCGCGTTCGAGAACATCAACCAGCGCCCAAGACTTGGTCTTGGCCATCGGACGAGTTTCACGAATAGTGACTTTGTCGCCGATGTGGCACTGATTGGTTTCGTCGTGCGCGTGCAGCTTAGTCGAACGCTTAACGTATTTACCGTAGATCGGGTGCTTAACGCGACGCTCGATCAGAACGGTGATGGTTTTGTCCATCTTGTCGCTGACAACACGGCCAGTCAGCGTACGGACAGTTTTTTCGGCTTCAGCCATGATCACTTACCTGCCTGCTGGTTGAGCACAGTCTTCACGCGAGCGATGTCACGCTTAACTTGCGAGAGCAGATGAGACTGCCCCAACTGGCCAGTTGCTTTCTGCATGCGCAGATTGAACTGGTCGCGCAGCAAGCCGAGCAGTTGCTCGTTCAGCTGCTGTGCGGATTTTTCACGAAGTTCATTCGCTTTCATCACATCACCGTCCGTTTAACAAAGGAGGTGGCGAGCGGCAGCTTTGCAGCAGCCAGGGCGAAAGCCTCACGCGCCAGCTCTTCAGAAACACCCTCGATTTCATACAGGACTTTGCCTGGCTGAATCTGGGCAACCCAGTACTCCACGTTACCCTTACCTTTACCCATACGAACCTCGAGAGGCTTTTTGGAGATCGGCTTGTCCGGGAATACACGGATCCAGATCTTGCCGCCACGTTTTACGTGACGGGTCAGAGCACGACGTGCTGACTCGATCTGACGAGCGGTGAGACGACCACGAGCAACAGACTTCAGCGCGAACTCGCCGAAGCTGACTTTGCTACCGCGCAGTGCCAGACCACGGTTGTGGCCGGTCATCTGCTTGCGGAACTTCGTACGCTTTGGTTGCAACATTTGGCGTACCCCTTACTTAGCAGCTTTTTTACGAGGCGCTGGTGCTTGTGGCTTCAGCTCTTCTTGGCGACCACCAATTACTTCGCCTTTGAAGATCCAAACCTTTACACCGATCACACCGTAAGTGGTGTGAGCTTCGTAGTTGGCATAGTCGATGTCGGCACGCAGGGTGTGCAGTGGCACACGTCCTTCGCGATACCATTCAGTACGTGCGATTTCAGCACCGCCGAGACGACCGCTCACTTGGATTTTGATGCCTTTGGCACCAATGCGCATGGCGTTCTGTACTGCGCGCTTCATCGCGCGACGGAACATTACACGACGCTCCAGCTGCTGAGCTACGCTCTGCGCAACCAGCATACCGTCGAGCTCCGGCTTGCGGATCTCTTCGATATTGATGTGCACAGGCACACCCATTTGCTTGGTCAGGTCCTGACGCAGCTTCTCAACATCTTCACCTTTCTTCCCGATAACGATACCTGGACGAGCGGTGTGGATGGTGATGCGTGCAGTTTGGGCCGGACGATGGATATCGATACGGCTTACGGACGCGCTTTTTAGTTTGTCTTGGAGATACTCACGCACTTTCAGATCTGCGAACAAGTAGTCCGCATAAGTCCGACCGTCTGCGTACCAGACGGAGGTGTGCTCCTTGACGATTCCCAGGCGAATGCCAATGGGATGTACTTTCTGACCCATCTCTTCGACTCCGTTACTTGTCAGCAACCTTGACAGTGATATGGCAAGACCGCTTGACGATGCGATCAGCACGGCCTTTGGCACGTGGCATGATGCGCTTCAGCGAACGCCCTTCGTTGACGAAAACGGTGCTGACCTTCAGGTCATCAACGTCTGCGCCTTCGTTATGCTCGGCGTTGGCTACGGCCGACTCCAGCACTTTCTTCATGATCTCGGCGGCTTTCTTACTGCTGAAAGCCAACAGGTTGAGCGCTTCGCCCACCTTCTTCCCGCGGATCTGGTCGGCGACCAAGCGGGCTTTCTGGGCGGAGATTCGAGCGCCCGACAACTTAGCGGCTACTTCCATTTCCTTACCCCTTAACGCTTGGCTTTCTTGTCAGCCACGTGCCCACGATAAGTGCGGGTACCGGCGAACTCGCCCAGTTTATGGCCAACCATGTCTTCGTTCACGAGAACTGGGACGTGCTGACGGCCGTTGTGTACTGCGATGGTCAGACCGACCATTTGTGGCAGGATCATCGAACGACGCGACCAAGTCTTAATTGGTTTGCGATCGTTCTTTTCCGCCGCCACTTCGATCTTCTTCAGTAGGTGAAGATCAATAAAAGGACCTTTTTTCAGAGAACGTGGCACTGTCGTATCCCTCTATTTACTTGCGACGACGGACGATCATTTTGTCGGTACGCTTATTACCACGAGTCTTCGCGCCCTTAGTCGGGAAGCCCCATGGCGATACCGGATGACGACCACCAGAGGTACGACCTTCACCACCACCATGTGGGTGGTCAACCGGGTTCATGGCAACACCACGAACGGTTGGGCGAACGCCACGCCAGCGTTTGGCACCAGCTTTACCCAGCGAACGCAGGCTATGCTCGGAGTTCGAGACTTCGCCCAGGGTCGCACGGCATTCAGCCAGGACTTTACGCATTTCACCGGAACGCAGACGCAGGGTAACGTACACGCCTTCACGAGCGATCAGCTGAGCCGAAGCACCAGCAGAACGAGCGATCTGTGCGCCTTTACCTGGCTTCAGTTCGATGCCGTGTACGGTAGAACCGACTGGAATGTTGCGCAGTTGCAGAGCGTTGCCTGGCTTGATTGGAGCCAGAGCGCCTGCGATCAGCTGGTCGCCAGCACTCACGCCTTTAGGGGCGATGATGTAGCGACGCTCGCCGTCTGCGTAGCAGAGCAGTGCGATGTGAGCAGTACGGTTTGGATCGTATTCGATACGCTCGACAGTGGCGACGATGCCATCTTTGTCGTTGCGACGGAAATCGACCATACGGTAATGCTGCTTATGACCACCACCGATGTGACGAGTGGTAATACGGCCATTGTTGTTACGACCACCAGTCTTCGATTTTTTCTCGAGCAGCGGTGCGTGAGGAGCGCCTTTATGCAGCTCCTGGTTGACCACCTTGACCACAAAACGGCGGCCAGGGGAAGTCGGTTTGCATTTAACGATTGCCATGATGCACCCCTTCCTTACTCAGCACTGCTGCTGAAATCGAGATCTTGGCCTGGCTGAAGGGAGATAACTGCCTTCTTCCAGTCATTACGCTTGCCCAGACCGCGAGCAGTGCGCTTGCTCTTACCCAGAACGTTCAGGGTAGTGACGCGCTCTACTTTCACGCTGAACAGGCTTTCGACGGCCTTCTTGATTTCCAGCTTGGTTGCATCAGTAGCAACCTTGAAAACGAACTGGCCTTTCTTGTCTGCCAGAACCGTAGCCTTCTCGGAAACGTGCGGGCCAAGCAGAACTTTAAATACGCGTTCCTGGTTCATCCCAGCAGCTCCTCGAATTTCTTCACGGCCGACACGGTGATCAACACCTTGTCGTATGCGATCAGACTAACTGGATCGGAACCTTGCACGTCACGTACATCTACGTGTGGCAGGTTACGAGCAGCCAGGTACAGGTTCTGATCAACAGCGTCCGACACGATGAGAACATCGGTCAGGCTCATGTTGTTCAGCTTGCCCAGCAGATCTTTGGTTTTCGGAGTTTCAACAGCGAAATCCTGAACCACGACCAGACGATCAGTACGCACCAGCTCAGCAAGGATGGAACGCATTGCTGCGCGATACATCTTCTTGTTCAGCTTCTGGGAGTGATCCTGTGGACGAGCTGCGAAAGTGGTACCGCCGCCACGCCAGATTGGGCTACGGATAGTACCGGCACGAGCACGGCCAGTACCTTTCTGACGCCATGGGCGCTTGCCGCCACCACGAACGTCGGAACGGGTCTTTTGCTGCTTGCTACCTTGACGGCCGCCGGCCATGTAGGCCACGACTGCTTGGTGAACCAGCGTCTCGTTGAACTCGCCGCCAAATGTCAGTTCGGAAACTTCGATCGCTTGAGCGTCATTTACATTTAATTGCATGTCAGCTTCCCCTTAACCGCGAGCCTTGGCTGCTGGACGTACAACCAGGTTGCCGCCAGTAGCGCCAGGAACAGCGCCCTTGACCAACAACAGATTGCGTTCAGCGTCCACGCGCACTACTTCCAGGGACTGCACGGTCACGCGCTCAGCGCCCATATGACCGGACATTTTTTTGCCCTTGAATACACGACCAGGAGTCTGGCACTGGCCGATAGAGCCTGGGACGCGGTGGGATACGGAGTTACCGTGGGTGTTATCTTGCCCGCGGAAATTCCAACGCTTGATCGTACCCTGGAAGCCTTTACCCTTGGACTGACCGGTTACATCAACCAGTTGACCAGCGGCGAAGATTTCAGCGTTGATCAGATCGCCAGCCTGGTACTCGCCTTCTTCAAGACGGAATTCCATGGTGGTGCGACCAGCGGCTACGTTCGCCTTGGCGAAGTGACCAGCTTGAGCTGCTGTTACACGCGAAGCACGACGCTCGCCGACAGTGACTTGCACTGCACGATAGCCATCGGTCTCTTCAGTTTTGAACTGGGTGACGCGATTCGGCTCGATCTCAATGACCGTGACCGGAATGGAGACACCTTCTTCGGTGAAAATACGGGTCATACCGCATTTACGACCGACTACACCAATAGTCATGTTGTAAACCTCATGAGTGTACGGGGCTTTCACCCGCTATGGCCGCCCATTTCAGAGCGTTACACGACCAAGACCGAGTCTTAGCCGAGGCTGATCTGCACTTCCACACCGGCCGCAAGATCAAGCTTCATAAGAGCATCAACGGTTTTATCCGTTGGCTGGACGATGTCCAGAACGCGCTTATGAGTGCGGATTTCGTACTGGTCACGCGCGTCTTTGTTGACGTGCGGGGAAACCAGAACGGTGAACCGCTCTTTACGGGTAGGCAGTGGAATTGGACCACGCACTTGAGCACCAGTACGTTTCGCGGTTTCCACGATTTCCTGGGTTGATTGGTCGATCAGGCGATGGTCGAAAGCCTTCAACCTGATACGGATTTGCTGATTTTGCATTGGATTTCAGACTCCGGCTGCTATTCCCACCGGGCGCAATACGCCCGTTAAAAGGAGGCGCAATTCTATAGACGCCCCAGATAGGTGTCAACCCAATAAAAAAGCCCCCGCTGAGCGGGGGCTTTTTCACTTCATCAAGCAGACTCTATAAAAGAGAATTACTCGATGATTTTGGCTACGACGCCAGCGCCGACGGTACGACCGCCTTCACGGATAGCGAAACGCAGACCGTCTTCCATCGCGATGGTTTTGATCAGGGTAACAGTCATCTGAATGTTGTCACCTGGCATTACCATTTCAACGCCTTCTGGCAGCTCGCAGTTACCAGTCACGTCAGTAGTACGGAAGTAGAACTGTGGACGGTAGCCTTTGAAGAACGGAGTGTGACGACCGCCTTCTTCCTTGCTCAGAACGTAAACTTCTGCGGTGAACTTGGTGTGCGGCTTAACCGAACCTGGCTTAACCAGAACCTGACCACGCTCAACGTCGTCACGCTTGGTACCACGCAGCAGAACGCCGCAGTTCTCGCCAGCACGACCTTCGTCGAGCAGCTTGCGGAACATCTCAACACCGG
>NZ_FYDR01000021.1:0-10878 GCF_900187525.1 Pseudomonas sp. Irchel s3a10 | reverse complement strand
ACCCACACGAATTGCTTGATTCAGTTGTTAAAGAGCGGTTGGTTAAGATCTTTCGTCTCAACCGAGGCGCGCATTCTACAGCAGCCTCATTTGCTGTCAAGTGATTATTTTCAGAAGTTTTCGAAGAATTCTTCAACAACTTCAACCACTTGCGCTTCCGATCTCTCGTCAGCGGGAGGCGAATTCTACAGCGTTACACGCTGCTGTCAACACCTCTTTTTCAACTTCCTTTTGGCTTCGATGAACTGAAGCAACTTGCTGTCGAAAACTGCATAACTCATTGAATCTCAAGGAGTTTTCCGTTTCGACTGCACCGGAAGTGGGGCGAATTATAGACATCTAAAATTCGCCGTCAACCCTTATTTGAAATTTTATTCAGATTTCAGTGTGATGCGAGCAAATGCCTTCTTGCCGGCCTGGCAGACGTGAGTCGCACCCAGTACATATATAAAGGAGCGATCAACTACCTCACCATCCACACGCACGCCACCGGAAGCCAACAGATCACGCGCCGCCGCCGAGTTCTTCACCAGGCCTGCCTTATTAAGGACGGCGGCAATCGGCATATCCTCAGCAGAAGCCAACTCGATCTCCGGCAGATCATCCGGTAGCTCGCCATCCTTCATACGGTTTCCGGCAGCGCGATGAGCATTGGCCGCAGCCTCCTCACCATGAAAGCGCGCAACAATCTCTTCCGCCAACTTGATCTTGATGTCGCGCGGGTTAGCTCCAGCCTCAACATCTGCACGGAAGGCATTGATCTCATCCATCGAACGGAAGCTGAGCAGCTCAAAGTAACGCCACATCAGCGCATCCGGAATAGAAACCAACTTGCCGTACATGACACCCGGCGCTTCCTGGATACCAACGTAATTGCCCAACGACTTGGACATCTTCTTCACGCCATCCAGACCTTCGAGCAACGGCATGGTCAGAATGCATTGAGCTTCCTGGCCATACCCACGCTGCAGCTCACGCCCCATCAGCAGGTTGAACTTCTGATCGGTACCGCCCAACTCAACATCCGCGCGCAGAGCAACCGAGTCATATCCCTGAACCAGCGGATAGAGAAACTCGTGAATTGCGATCGGCTGGTTGGTGGTGTAACGCTTGTCGAAGTCATCACGCTCAAGCATGCGAGCGACAGTGTATTGCGAAGTCAGCCGAATGAAGTCCGCCGGCCCCATCTGATCCATCCAGGTGGAGTTGAACGCAACTTCGGTCTTCGCCGGATCAAGAATCTTGAACACTTGAGTCTTGTACGTCTCGGCGTTTTCCAGAACCTGCTCGCGAGTCAAAGGAGGACGAGTTGCACTCTTGCCGCTTGGATCACCGATCATCCCGGTGAAGTCACCAATAAGGAAGATCACCTGATGCCCCAATTCCTGGAACTGGCGCAGCTTATTAATAAGCACGGTGTGACCCAAGTGCAGATCCGGGGCGGTTGGATCGAAACCAGCCTTGATACGCAGCGGCTGGCCGCGCTTGAGCTTCTCGATCAGCTCGGACTCGACCAATAATTCTTCCGCACCACGTTTAATCAGCGCTAGCTGCTCTTCAACCGACTTCATAACAGACCCGCAAGGCTCAGATTCAAAGGGAACCAACCATACAAGATCGTGCACCAATTACAAGTTTTGCCCGGCGCACGGACACCAATCTGCAGACTGGGTGTCTGTAGACTTGCTTCGGGGATGATTTGGTTATATTTTATACAGTTATTTCATCTTCATCATGTCATTCATCTTTTCCAATTCATCTTTTTTCAAAGTCAAAATTACTTATGACCACTGAACCGTCTAAAGCGCCACCGCTTTACCCGAAGACCCACCTGCTCGCCGCAAGTGGAATCGCCGCCCTTCTCAGCCTGGCGCTCCTGGTATTTCCTTCCAGTGATGTTGAAGCCAAAAAGACAACCCTGAGCCTTGAACTGGAAAGTCCTGCTGAACAACTGACACAAGATCAAGACGCTGCTGACGCGGTTCAAGCCACAAATGAGCCAGTAGCCTCACCTTTCGCCCAGATCGAAAACAGCACCGAAGACACTCCGAAAACCGCTGAGGCCGAACCTGCGCCAGCCCCAGTCGCCGAGAAACCAAAAGCGCCAGGACACCGCGAAGTTGTAGTCTCCAAGGGCGATACACTCTCTACACTGTTCGAGAAAGTCGGTCTGCCAGCCGCTGCCGTGCACGAAGTTCTGGCCAGCGACAAACAGGCCAAACAGTTCAGCCAGCTCAAGCACGGCCAGAAGCTGGAGTTCGAATTGAACCCGGAAGGCCAACTGACCAGCCTGCACAGCAAGGTCAGCGACGTCGAAACCATTACCCTGACCAAGAACGACAAGGGCTACGCATTCAACCGCGTAACAGCCAAGCCAACCGTTCGCACTGCTTACGTGCACGGCGTGATCAATAGCTCCCTGTCACAATCCGCTGCCCGCGCAGGACTGTCTCATAGCCTGACCATGGACATGGCCAGCGTCTTCGGCTACGACGTCGACTTCGCTCAGGACATCCGTCAGGGCGACGAATTCGACGTGATCTACGAGCAGAAAGTGGTCAACGGCAAGGCCGTTGGCACCGGCCCGATTCTGTCTGCGCGCTTCACCAACCGCGGCAAGACCTACACCGCCGTGCGTTACACCAACAAACAAGGCAACAGCAGCTACTACACTGCCGATGGCAACAGCATGCGCAAAGCGTTCATCCGTACCCCGGTGGACTTCGCCCGCATCAGCTCGAAATTCTCCATGGGCCGCAAACACCCGATCCTCAACAAGATCCGCGCCCACAAAGGTGTCGATTACGCGGCCCCACGCGGTACGCCGATCAAGGCTGCCGGCGACGGTAAAGTGCTGCTGGCCGGTCGCCGCGGTGGCTACGGCAACACGGTGATCATCCAGCACGGCAACACCTACCGCACGCTGTATGGTCACATGCAGGGCTTCGCCAAAGGCGTGAAAACCGGCGGCAACGTCAAGCAGGGCCAGGTGATCGGCTACATTGGTACCACCGGCCTGTCCACCGGACCGCACTTGCACTATGAGTTCCAGGTCAACGGTGTTCACGTCGACCCACTGGGCCAGAAGCTGCCGATGGCAGATCCGATCGCCAAGTCCGAGCGCGCACGCTTCCTTGCGCAGAGCCAGCCGTTGATGGCGCGCATGGATCAAGAGAAGGCCACCATGCTGGCTTCGAGCAAGCGCTAAGCCATGGCTCTTTATATCGGCGTGATGTCCGGCACCAGTCTCGATGGGCTGGACATCGCCCTGATCGAGCAGACCTCGGCGATCAAACTGATCGCCACGCATTACATCCCCATGCCTGAATCCCTGCGCGCCGAGCTGCTTGGCTTGTGCGCCAGTGGCCCCGACGAGATCGCCCGCTCGGCGATCGCCCAGCAGCACTGGGTAAAACTAGCGGCCCAGGGCATCCATACCCTCCTCGATCAGCAGCAGCTGAAGCCTGAAGCCATTCGAGCAATCGGCAGTCATGGCCAGACCATTCGTCATGAGCCCGCTCGTGGCTTCACTGTGCAAATCGGCAATCCCGCACTCCTGACAGAGCTGACCGGCATCACCGTGATCAGCGATTTCCGCAGCCGCGATGTGGCAGCTGGCGGCCAAGGCGCCCCACTGGTGCCAGCCTTCCATGAAGCTTTGTTCGAAGAGCGTAGCGGCAACCGTGCAGTCTTGAATGTCGGCGGTTTCAGCAATCTGAGTCTGATAGAGCCGACCCGGCCTGTAGCCGGTTTCGACTGCGGCCCTGGGAATGTGCTGATGGATGCCTGGATTCATCAGCAACGCGGCGAGAACTACGATCGCAACGGCCAGTGGGCAGCCACCGGCACGGTCGAGCCAGTCTTGCTGAAAGCTCTGCTGGGCGACCCGTTCTTCGTGACCAAAGGCCCGAAGAGCACAGGCCGGGAAGTGTTCAACCTGCCGTGGCTGGAGCACCTTCTCTCAAGTTTGCCGAGCTTCGCTGCTGAAAACGTTCAGGCAACGCTGCTCGAACTGACGGCGCTGACCATCGTCGAGTCGCTGCAAAGCGCTCAATCCGATACTCGGGAAATGCTGGTCTGCGGCGGCGGCGCTCACAACGCTACGCTGATGAAACGTCTTGCCGAGCTGCTGCCAAACGCTACCGTCGCCAGCACCGCGACTCACGGTGTCGATCCGGACTGGGTCGAGGCAATGGCCTTCGCCTGGCTTGCTCATTGCTGCCTAGAAGGCATTGCCGCCAATCGCCCGAGTGTCACCGGCGCCAAAGGCCTGCGGGTACTCGGCGCCATCTATCCCAACTGAATAAAACGCCCGCAACAAAAAACGCCGCAGAACCGTAAGGCTCTGCGGCGTTTTGTTGTGTGCAGCGAGGTGCGATCAGATCGAGAACGAAGAGCCGCAACCACAGGTCGTGGTGGCGTTCGGGTTCTTGATCACGAAGCGCGAACCTTCCAGACCTTCCTGATAGTCCACTTCGGC
This sequence comes from Pseudomonas sp. Irchel s3a10, assembly GCF_900187525.1. Taxonomy (NCBI): domain Bacteria; kingdom Pseudomonadati; phylum Pseudomonadota; class Gammaproteobacteria; order Pseudomonadales; family Pseudomonadaceae; genus Pseudomonas; species Pseudomonas sp. Irchel s3a10. The sequence goes on along the minus strand of NZ_FYDR01000021.1, from coordinate 6,398 downwards.
ACCCGCCAGGTACTGGAAACTCATCGGATCAACCACCAGACTCACGCCTTCGCGTTCGACGATGGTGTCGTCCTCGGCCACATCTTCATCGAAGGTGAAGCCGTACTGAAACCCCGAACAACCGCCGCCCGTAACGAATACGCGCAGCTTCAAGCGATCATTCCCCTCTTCATCGACCAGGCTCTTCACCTTGTGCGCAGCACCTTGAGTGAATTGCAAAGCCGTGGGGGTGAAGGATTCGACGCTCATGCTGACTATCTCCCGGCGTTACGCCGCCATAATGCGTGATGACGCGCATTATCCGCTTGTCCTAGAAAATCGGTCAACTATTGTTACGGTATATCAATAAACCCGACCAACTGCCCAGAATGCAAAAAGGCCCGTTTGACGGGCCTTTTTGCCGTGTTGCCGAAAGTGTTACGGCAGCATGCCGGCGTGGGACAGGCCGAAGCGCTCATCCAGCCCGAACAGGATATTCATGTTCTGCACCGCCTGACCCGACGCGCCTTTGACCAGGTTGTCGATCACCGACAGCACCACCACCAGATCACCATCCTGCGGACGATGCACAGCGATGCGGCAGACGTTGGCGCCACGCACGCTGCGAGTTTCCGGATGGCTGCCGGCCGGCATCACGTCGACGAACGGCTCGTTGGCATAACGCTTTTCGAACAGTGCCTGCAGATCCACCGAACGATCGACCACGGTCGCGTAGAGCGTGGAATGAATGCCACGGATCATCGGAGTCAGGTGCGGGACGAACGTCAAACCGACATCCTTACCGGCAGCGCGACGCAGACCCTGGCGAATTTCCGGCAGATGACGGTGACCTTTCACCGCGTAAGCCTTCATGCTTTCCGACGTTTCGGAGTACAGCGAGCCTACAGAAGCACCGCGACCGGCACCGCTGACGCCGGATTTGCAGTCGGCGATCAGACGCGAAGTGTCAGCCAGACCCGCTTCAAGCAGCGGCAGGAAACCCAACTGCGTAGCGGTTGGATAGCAGCCCGGCACGGCGATCAGACGTGCCTTCTTGATCTGCTCGCGATTGACTTCCGGCAGACCATAGACCGCCTCGTCCAGCAATTCCGGCGCACCGTGTGGCTGGCCATACCACTTGGCCCATTCTTCAGCGTCCTGCAGACGGAAGTCCGCGGACAGGTCGATGACCTTGGTGCCCGCAGCCAGCAGTTCACCGGCCAACGCATGAGCAACGCCGTGCGGGGTGGCGAAGAACACCACATCGCAAGCCCCCAGGGTTTTGATGTCCGGCACGCTGAACGCCAGACCGTCGTAGTGACCGCGCAGGTTCGGGTACATGTCAGCCACGGCCAGACCGGCCTCGGATCGGGAAGTGATCACCACCACTTCTGCCTGCGGATGCTGTGCCAACAGACGCAGCAGTTCGACACCGGTGTAACCCGTGCCGCCGACGATACCGACCTTGACCATAAACCTGCCCTCAACGAACCCACTGGAAAGCCGTCGATAATAGGGGCCACGCGCCCCTGCGACAACCATCAAGGTGACGTGCGGACGCTCAAGCCTCTACTATCCCGGCTACCGTGAACCTGGGAATAACTAAAAATGCTCTATCTATGGATCAAAGCGTTTCACATCGTCAGCGTCGTCTGCTGGTTTGCCGGGCTGTTCTACTTGCCGCGGCTGTTCGTTTATCACGCGCAAAGTGAAGACGCGATCAGCAAGGAACGCTTCAGCCTCATGGAGCGCAAACTGTATCGCGGCATCATGGGCCCGGCGATGATCGCCACGCTGATTTTCGGCGGCTGGCTGATCTACCTCAATCCGGGCATCTTCAGCATGGGCGGCTGGATTCACGCCAAGCTGACCCTGGTGGTCTTGCTGATCGGCTACCACCACATGTGCGGCGCGCAGGTAAAACGCTTCGCCCGTGGCGAGAACACCCGCAGCCATGTCTTTTATCGCTGGTTCAATGAAGTGCCGGTTCTGATATTGCTGGCTATCGTAATTCTGGTCGTGGTCAAGCCGTTCTAATTTCATAACAGGCATCACACCTCGGGGGATTTCCAATGTCGCTGCCCGCTTTGCTCGAACAACGTCTGCGCTTGCCGGTAGTGGCGGCGCCGATGTTCCTGATCTCCAACCCGGAGCTGGTGCTCGCCTGCTGCCGTAACGGCGTGGTTGGCAGTTTTCCGGCGCTGAACCAGCGTGAAAGCAGCGGCTTCAAGGCCTGGCTGGAGCAGATTGAAGCGGGCCTGGCGACATTGGACGACCCCGCGCCGTATGCGGTGAACCTGATCGTGCACAACAGCAATCCGCGCTTGCAGGCGGATCTGAATATCTGCGTCGAGCACAAGGTGCCGATTGTCATCACCAGCCTCGGCGCGGTGAAGGAACTGGTCGATGCCGTGCACAGCTATGGCGGCCTGGTATTCCACGACGTGACCACGCGCCGGCATGCCGAGAAAGCCGCCGAAGCCGGAGTCGACGGCTTGATCGCGGTCGCGGCGGGCGCCGGGGGTCATGCCGGCACCTGGAGCCCATTTGCACTGATCGCCGAGATCCGTGAATTCTTCGATAAAACCCTGTTGCTTGCCGGATGTCTTAACCACGGCCATGAGATTTTGGCCGCGCAGCTGCTCGGCGCGGATCTGGCCTACTTCGGTACGCGATTTATCGGCACCACCGAAAGTCATGCGCCTGACGCCTATAAGGACATGCTGCTGACGGCCAAGGCGGCGGACATCATTCATACTCCTGCAGTCTCCGGAGTACCGGCCAGCTTCATGCGCCAAAGCCTGGAGGCGGCGGGTTTTGACATGGCGGCGCTGCAAGGCAAGGGCGAAGTCAATTTCGGTGACAAACTCAAACCGATCAACGACGAAGCCAAGGCCTGGAAGACCGTGTGGTCAGCCGGCCAGGGCGTAGGCCAGATTGGCGACCTGCCGAGTGTGGATCAGTTGATCGCCCGGCTCGATGCGGAATATCGTCAGGCGCTGGAACGCGCGGCGCAGTTGCCGAAACGCTGGCCGCGCTGAGAAAAATCAGGCCAGTCATCCACCGACTGGCCTTACACTTGCTGACCTTCAATTCACTCGCGACAAGGATGCCTCGGCTATGAGCGAACCTCGTTACAAGATCGTTTTCGACGGTGCTCTACAGCCCGGTGTCGATCTCACCACCGCCAAGCTCAATCTGGCGGCCCTGTTCAAAAGCGATGTTGCCGCCATCGAACGCCTGTTCAACGGCAGCACCGTCGCCCTCAAACGCGACCTGACCCACAGCGATGCGCAGACCTATCTGCAAGCACTGAGCAAGACCGGGATCGATGCGCGGATCGAGGCGGAGACGGCAATCGAGCTGAATCTGGAGGACGTGCACGAACATCAACCCGCTCTTGCCGAACCAGTCTCGCCCTACGCACCACCGCGCGCCAACGTTGGCGAGAACCTGCCAGCCTTTGCCGAGCTCAAACCCTTCAGCGTCGAGGGCCGGATCGGACGCCTGCGGTTTCTGGCCTGGACCATGGTGCTGAGCCTGGTGACCCTGCCGATCGTGGCGATATTTGCATTTATCGGTCTGGGGCTGGTCAGTGGCGACTCCACCACCGGCCTGATCATCGGCGGGCTATTCGCGTTCTTCCTGTTCCTCGGCTTCATCATTGTCAGCATTCTGTTCAGCGTGCAGCGCCTGCACGACATCGGCTGGTCTGGCTGGCTCTGGCTGCTGAACCTGGTACCGTTCGTGGGCAGCTTCTTCCCGCTGGTGATCATGGTCGTGCCGGGCAACACCGGGGCCAATCGCTACGGCCCGCCGCCGCCGCCCAACAGCACCGCGGTCAAAGTGCTGTGCTCGTTGTGGATCGTGTTCTTCGCCCTGGTATTTGCCGGCGGCATGCTCGGCGGTATCTCGGCGATTCAGCAGGAATACGAAAGCAACCTTGAGAGCAGCTACGAAAGCGGCTCGGTCACCACCGATGAAGTCGAGGTCGAGACTGAACCGGCGAATTCCGTGGACGATGCAGCCGAAGCGGCCCCGGCCCCTGTAGACTCTGCGAAAGAATGAACAACGCTCCCCGCCGTGACACCTGCGTCGCTGGCGCGGAGCTGTTGCGATGGAGAATTGCATGACCCGTTACGCTCTGATCACCGGCGCCTCCAGCGGCATCGGCCTGGCCATGGCTGAAGCTCTGGCCAGGCGCGGCCGCAGCCTGATTCTGGTGGCCCGCCAGCGTGATCAGCTGGAAAGTATCGCGATCGAACTGACCCAGCGCTTTGGCGTGGAGGTGTTGTTCCGCGCCTGCGATCTGGGCGAGCCATTGCGCTTGTCCGGCTTCCTGCTGGAACTGGAAGAAGGCGACCGGCAGATTGATCTGCTGGTCAATTGCGCCGGCATCGGCACCTGCGGCCCGTTCCTCGCCCAAGACTGGATGACCGAGCAGGATCTGATTGAAGTCAACATCCTCGCCCTCACCCGCCTGTGCCACGCCATCGGCAACAGCATGGCGCTGCAGGGCGGCGGGCAGATCCTCAACGTCGCCTCGGTGGCGGCGTTCAATCCCGGCCCGTGGATGAGCACTTACTACGCCAGCAAGGCTTACGTTCTGCACTTCTCCGAAGCGCTGAGGGTTGAACTGAAACAGAGCGCGGTCAAAGTCTCGGTACTTTGCCCCGGCCCGACCCGCACCGCTTTTTTCCGCACCGCGCAGCTCAATAGCGACAAACTCAAGGACAGCAAACTGCTGATGAGTCCCGAGGAAGTCGCGCTGTACACCGTGCGTGCGCTGGAGAAAAACCGCGCCATCATCATTCCGGGACGGCGCAACCGCTGGCTGGCCTTCCTGCCACGCCTCGGCTCGCGCTGGCTCAATCGCACCATCGTCGGCATGGTCAACAAGGCTTACTGCCCGCGCTGAACTGTCCTACGGCAAAACACTGGGCGGGGTCATTTCCCATGAGTACACTCAGGCCAGCCCCCACAACGGAGAAAACAGCAGTGGATACTCTGTTCACCAAGATCATCAACCGGGAGATCCCGGCCAAGATCATTTACGAGGACGACCAGGTTCTGGCGTTCCACGACATCGCACCTCAGGCACCGGTGCATTTTCTGGTGATCCCGAAGAAACCGGTACGCACCCTCAACGACCTGACCGAAGACGACAAGGCATTGGCCGGGCACATTCTGTTCACTGCCCAGCGTCTGGCGCTGGAGCTGGGCTGCGAGGAAGGCTTCCGGGTGGTGATGAACTGCAATGAAAAAGGTGGGCAGACCGTCTATCACATTCATATGCATGTACTCGGTCAGCGTCAGATGAACTGGCCGCCGGGCTGATTCAGCGGAAACCCTGTGGGAGCGGGCTTGCTCGCGAAAGCGGATTGTCTGGCACTGATATTTTGAATGTGCCGACGTCTTCGCGAGCAACCCCGCTCCCACAAAAAGCATGACTGCGTGGCAAATGACCCAGCGCAAACCTTCCCCGGCCGATTCGGTTAAACTGGCGGTCGAGATTTTTCCCGGAGGTCAGCATGACTACCCAACGTCACTACTCGCCGATTGACCGTCTTCTGCTGCAAGCCGACGCCGCGATGCGCACGCTGCTGCCTTTCAGCGGCCAGCCGTACCGTCCGTCGCCAGCCATTGTGCAGCCGGATGTGCAAATGAGCGACGAAGACACCCGCCACGTCGCCGGCCTGATGCGCATCAACCACACCGGTGAGGTCTGCGCCCAGGCGCTGTACCAGGGCCAGGCGCTGACCGCCAAGTTGCCGCAGGTGCGTGCAGCCATGGAGCACGCCGCCGAAGAGGAAATCGACCATCTGGTGTGGTGCGAACAGCGCATCCATCAACTGGGCAGCCATACCAGTGTGCTCAATCCGCTGTTCTACGGCATGTCGTTCGGTATTGGTGCCGTGGCCGGCCTGATCAGTGACAAGGTCAGCCTTGGCTTCGTCGCGGCCACCGAGCATCAGGTGTGCAAGCACCTGAACGAGCACCTGGAACAATTGCCGGCCGAGGACGAGAAGTCCCGGGCGATTCTGGAACAGATGCGCATTGATGAAGAGCATCATGCAGAGAGCGCACTGGATGCGGGCGGTTTCCGTTTTCCGGCGCCGGTGAAGTTCGGGATGAGTCTGTTGGCGAAGGTGATGACCAAGAGTACTTATCGGATCTGAGATCTGTATTGCCACAAAGGGCCTCTTCGCGAGCAAGCCCGCTCCCACAGGGTTCTGTTTTTCGGTAATAAAAAAGGCGACTACCGCACGGTAGTCGCCTTTTTTGTGTCCGGTGTCCCGTCCTGAATAAGGTTTACACCTTCTGATCTGTTTTTCAGGAGGACGTAATGGAATCAGCAAAAAGGCGTAGTCAGCGAGACTACACGCTGACCTTTAAATTGTCGGTCGTCGATCAGGTCG
>NZ_FYDR01000015.1:0-63790 GCF_900187525.1 Pseudomonas sp. Irchel s3a10 | reverse complement strand
CGACCTGATCGACGACCGACAATTTAAAGGTCAGCGTGTAGTCTCGCTGACTACGCCTTTTTGCTGATTCCATTACGTCCTCCTGAAAAACAGATCAGAAGGTGTAAACCTTATTCAGGACGGGACACTGAAATGCAAAAAGGGCGAACCCGGTTGGGTTCGCCCTTTTTTTGTGCCTGCTGGATTATTAGTGTTTTGGCGAGAGCTATCGCGAGCAGGCTCACTCCTACAGTGGATCTGTGGATTACTCAAGATTATGCGTCGAATGAGAAACCCTGTAGGAGTGAGCCTGCTCGCGATAGGGCCAGCAGGCCCTACCCACATTTCAGGCCATCAATGTCGCTCGAGGGCATTCACCAGATCATGGAAGGCTTCACGATTGGAGTCGTTCAGGCCCATGAGGATCTTGTGCGCTTCGAGCACCTTGATCCGCACCACTTCTTCTGACTGATCCTGATCCGGCAGGTCGTCCAGGCACTCGGGGCACGGCACCGGGTGGTTGACGATGTTGAACACCTGCTCGAAGCCCATCGACTGCAGCAGACGGGTGATGTCTTCGTGGGTGGTGACGACGGTCGGCAGCAGGCCGACCTTTTGCCGCGACAGGATCGACAGCTTGGCCAGCAGGCCCAGGGTGGTGCTGTCGATGCTGCGGGTTTCGGTCAAATCGATCACGATCGCGTTGAAATTCAACGCGGTGAAGATTTTCTCAATAGTCGCATCCAACGCCGAACACAGGGTCAGGCGAACTTCACCGACGAACTTCAGGACGAAGGTGCCGTCCTGCTCGGCGAACTGGATTCTACCGGTACTCATTGAAGGTTCCTGCTCAACACCAACAGGGCGATATCATCCGGCATCTCCCCTAGCGTGGCCAATCCAAACACTTGCCGCAGACCATCCAGGCTGCCGCCCGCCGCCTTCACCCGTTGGGGCAAAGCGGCTTCTTTATCTTTGAGCGTAGGTTCTGGCAATAGATCCAGAATACCGTCAGACATCAGCGTCAGGCTGAACGTCGGTGGCAGCTCAAGCACGTGATCTTCGTAGGTGGCCTCGTTGAAAAGGCCCACCGGCAAACCGCGGCCTTCGAGGTAACGAACACTGTCAGGCGTGTACAACACAGGCAACGGCAGATGGCCGCCGATGCTATAGGTCAACAAACCGGTCTCCTCGTCGATGACTCCACCGACCATTGTGACGTGTTTGCCCAGCTTACAACTGATCAGCCCCCGGTTGATATGACCAAGGACTTCCGAAGGCTTGAATTCTGGCAACGTGCCGTTGCGCTTGGACTCGAACAGCAGGCGCGTGGTCATGAACTTCAGCAGCACCGTGACGAACGCTGAAGAGGCGCCATGCCCCGATACGTCGGCCAGGTAGAACGCCACCCGACGCTCATCGACACGGAAGTAGTCGACAAAATCACCCGACAGGTACAACGACGGGATGATCTGGTGGGCAAACTGGAACTCGTCGATGCGCCACGGGCTTTCCGGCAGCATGTTCATCTGCACCTGGCGACCGGCGTTCTGGTCTTCCTGGAGCAGGTTCAGGCTGGCTTCGAGCTCGCGGTTGGCCTTCTCCAGCTTCTCGCGGTAGCGCTGGTTCTCCAGCAACAGGCGCGCACGATCCAGCGCGCGACGCACCGAATGCTCGAGCACGGCCAGGTCTTCGAGAGGCTTGATCAGGTAGTCCGCCGCACCGAGGCGCAGCGCCTCGACCGCGTCGTTCATCACGCCGGCACCCGAAACGACGATCATCGGCGTTTGCGGTGAGCGCTCGGTGACCTGACGGATGAGTTCGAGACCGCCCATCTGCGGCATGCGCAGATCGCAGATGACCAAGTCGGGCTTGTCTTGCTCGAATACCTGAAGACCCTGTTGGCCGTTGCTGGCCTGCAGGACGCTGAAACCACTGTCTTCCAAATAGGCCGCGAGGCTCGCGCGCACTACTTCGTCATCATCGATTATCAGCAGCGTGGCACTGGTTTTTGGCATGTGGGCAAACGGCGCCAGAATTAGGTTGGCGTAGCAGGCGGGGCATTGGCCCGGCTCAGACTACTGGATTCGCTTTCTAGCCTCTCTGCTGCACCGCTTTCGAGCATTGAGCCGGAACGCGATTGCACCAGAGGTGCCCTTCTAAGGCGCAGACGGTACTCCCATCCGCGGGGCGTTTCAAGCATGCGCCGATGGTCGCTTGACGACTTTACTTGTCAAATCACCGAGAGTTATAAGAACAGCTCAAACCGTAACCCAATGGAAGGTCGAAGCCATGAGTCAAACCGGTCGGGACTACAGCGAAAAGCGCGATTTCATCCGCATGCGGGTCGATGCCGATGTGGTGTTGATTCATGAAGGTGATGAGATCGCCGGCGTGTGCATCGACCTCTCCAGCAGCGGCATGCAGGTCGAAGCACCGCGCCAGTTCGCGGTCGGTGACCGTTTGAGCGTGCGCATCGATTCCGATCATGCGGCGCTGAGCGGGCTGGAGGCGGAGACCGAAGTGGTCTGGGTCAAGTCCCAGGACGGCGCCAGCCAGAAGCTCGGCCTGACCATTCTGAAGATGAAATAAGCGCACACAAAAAAGGCGGCCTCATGGGCCGCCTCCTTGTCATCGGTCGAGATTAAAAATCGTCTTCGACCTGGCCATCCTTCACTTTGAACTCGCGGTTCTGCAAGTAAGCGTTGCGGATGAAGGTGTACTTGTCGCCGCTGATCAGCTTCTCGCTCGACAGCAGGCTGGTGCGAGTGTCGACGATGTTCAGGCCGAAGATCGAGTTACGCGTCGGCACGTCGTCGATGTAGCGGTACATCCCGGTGAAGCTGTCGACGTATTTCGACGGCGCGTCACGCAGGGTGCTTGGGCCCATCAGCGGCAGCATCACATAAGGACCGCTGCCGACGCCCCAGTAGCCGAGGGTCTGGCCGAAGTCTTCATCGCTGCGGTTCAGGCCCATCTTGGTGCCGACGTCGAAGAAACCGAGCAGGCCGAAAGTGGTGTTGAAGATCAGGCGAGCGGTGTCGACGCCAGCGGCAGCGGGCTTGGCCTGCAGGATGTTGTTGGCAAGGTTGGTGACATCACCGACGTTGCGGAACATGTTGTGGATGCCGTCTTCGAGGAACTGCGGCGTCACAAACTCATAGCCCTGCGCCAGAGGCTTCAGCGCATAGGTGTCAACGAAGTCGTTGAACTGGAAGATCGGGCGGTTGACGCTTTCCCAAGGGTCTTCTTCCGTTGCCGCCTGAGTGGCGAACGGCGCCAGCAACAGACCGGCACATACACTTAGCTGAGCGAGCGGATAGCTCCAGCGCATAGAAAAACTCCTTGGATTTGTACTGTCGCGGACATCGGAGCCCGGGCATTAAGGCCGCTAGTATAAGCGCAAAAGCCTGTTTGGACAGTCGGCCAATTGTGCAAAGTTGTAGGAGGCTTCCCACACCGCGCGTCACATAGCAGTCACGCAACTGTCACCTGGAATGACTAGCCTAATCGCTATTTCAGGGACGTAGCCATGTCACATGCCGAAACCTTGCCCCTCGCCGCGCCCGGCCTGACAGCCGTACTGTTCGGACTCAGCGGCTGTCTGGTGGATTTCGGTGCGCGCGCCCGGCAACAGACGATCGCCTTGCCCGAACATACCGAGGCCACGCCAGGCGCGCTTGAGAGTCTGCACAGCTTGCAGCGCCAGCAGATTCCCTGCGCCTGGCTGGATGACCTGCCCCCTGCCCTCGCCCAATCGTTGTCGGCCGCACTGCCAGCGTCAATCAAACCTGCGCAACATTCGGCAACAATCAATCCATGGCCCGCGCCGAATGCCTGCTGGCAAGCCCTGATGAATTTAAATGTCGGCAGCCTGGACGGTTGCGTTCTGGTCAGCGGCGAGCCGCGCCTGCTGCAATCGGGCCTTAACGCCGGGCTATGGACCATCGGCCTGGCGTCCTGCGGTTCGCTGTGCGGCCTGTCGCCGAGCGAGTGGCAAGCGCTGAGCCAGAACGAACGCGACCAACGACGCGGCAAGGCAACCCTGCAGTTGTTCGGGCTGGGCGTGCATTCGGTGATTGATCATCTGGGCGAACTCGACACCTGCCTGGCCGACATTAACCTGCGCCGCCTCAAGGGCGAAAAGCCCTGACCGGGATCATGCAGGTTGCAGCAGAGTGGATTAATCTAAAGGTCAGCCATAGACCTTTGGCGCGCGGCTGCGGTCAATGCCAGTGCCTCTTGATAAAAGGAAACCACCATGCCCGCCCGTGAACTTCAAGAACAGCTCAATACCCTGCGCGAGCAACTGGAGCAGAATCCGCCGTTGTCCGAAGCTGAACGTGAAGATCTGCATGCGCTGATGGCGCAGATCGAATCGCGAATCAAACAGGAAGAAGCCGTGCCCGACACCAACATCGCCGACGGTGTGAACCTGGCGGTGGAGCGCTTCGAACTCGAACACCCGGCCATTGCCGGCACCCTGCGCAATATCGTTAATGCGCTGGGTAGCATGGGCATTTGACTGCGCTGCGCTGAAATGCAAAAAGCCCTGCCAGCGATGGCAGGGCTTTTTCATTTCCACAATTTGAAACGCGATCCCTTGTAGGAGTGAGCCTGCTCGCGATAACGGTGTATCAGTCGACATCAATGTTGAATGTCAGTCCGCTATCGCGAGCAGGCTCACTCCTACAGGGGTTATTCATTGGCGCACAAGGCGATGGTTCGGCAGTTGCGCAGTCTCGGTGCTGCGATACGGATTGATATCCAGCCCGCCACGACGCACATAGCGTGCAAACACCGTGAGCTTCTCCGGCTTCAGCAGGCGCTGCAGGTCGAGGAAGATCCGCTCCACGCACTGTTCGTGGAAGTCCGAGTGCTGGCGGAAGCTGACGATGTATTCCAGCAGACTGGCGTGATCCAGCGCCGCACCGCGATATTCCACCACCACACTGCCCCAGTCCGGCTGACTGGTCACCGGGCAGTTGGATTTGAGCAGATGGCTGTGCACGCTCTCTTCGACAATCCGCGAATCATCGCAGCGCAGCAGCTCCGGACGCGGATGCTCATAGTTGCTGACGCTGATGTCCAGATCATCAATGCACACGCCCGGCAACGCCACGACACCTTCGGCTTCGACGTCCTTCAGGCTGCGTACACGTACGCCGACCGGTTTGCCGGCAGCGGCCGACAGGTCCTTGACCAGCGTCGCTTCCAGGCTGGCGGTGTCGGCAAACGAAGTCTGGTTCAGCGAGTTCAGGTACAGCTTGAACGACTTCGATTCGATGATGTTCGGCGAATCGGCCGGGATACTGAATTCACCGATCGCCACGACCGGTTTGCCCGAGGGCAACAGCCACGACAGCTCAAAGCAGTTCCAGAAATCCACACCTTTATACGGCAGGGTTTCGGCGGTCAGCCCCAGTTCGGCCCATTTCGCGGTGCGCGGAATCGGGAACAGCAAGGACGGCGTGTACGTGGCGATGTATTCGCTGGATTTGCCCAGCGGCGAATGTTCGGCTGCGGGATGCATGGCGGAAACCTGACTGAATAATCAGCGGATTCTATCAGCCTTTGTGCCCGCCTTTGAGTGCTTACTGACTGACAGTCAGTTTGCCGACCATGCCCGCCTGGTAGTGGCCGGGAATATTGCAGGCAAATTCCAGACTGGTGGCTTTGCTGAAAGTCCAGGTCAGCTCGGCGCTCTTGCCCGGCTCGACCAGCACGCTGTTAGGGTCGTCGTGCTTCATGCCGTGGCCCATGCTGCCGTGATCCATGCCTGCCATGTCGTGGGACATTTCTTTCATGCCGGTAGGCGTGAGCATGCCGCTTTGCTGCATCTGCAACATTTCCTGCTGGTGTCGGGCATGCATCGCCGCGTCACCGAGGTTGAATTCGTGCAGCAACTGACCTTTATTCACCAGCACAAAGCGAACCGTCTCACCGGCCTTTACCTGAATCGCCTTGGGCTCGAACGACATGTCGTTCAGCACCACCTCGATGCTGCGGGTGGCCTGGGCCGCCGGGGCTGGCTGGCCGAAGTCATAGCTGTGCGCGGGCGCGGCCCAGACAGGTGAACTCAGCGCCAGCAAACAGGCGGCAACGGCCAGAGGGTTGCGCAAAAACATAGTCATACTCCAACAAGATAAGGTTCAGCCTGTGGGAAACTCTAGCCCGCGTGCGCTGGCAGCTACCTGACAGGCAGATTACAACTTTGTCAGGTTGGCGCGTGTCGCCTGCTCCCACGGTATAACGCTTTTGTTCCTACAATCCGAGCCGCCCATGAAACTGCTGATCGTCGAAGACCAACCGAAAACCGGCCACTACCTGCGCCAGGGCCTGACCGAGGCCGGCTTCAACACGGAACTGGTGGCCGACGGCGTCAGCGGTCAGCAACTGGCGTTGAGCGGTGATTATGCGCTGTTGATCCTCGACGTGATGCTGCCCGGGCGCAGTGGCTGGCAGATTCTGCAGGCGGTGCGCAGCGCCGGCCTCGACACGCCGGTGCTGTTTCTCACCGCCAAAGACGCCGTGGAAGACCGGGTGCACGGCCTCGAACTCGGCGCCGACGATTATCTGGTCAAACCCTTCGCCTTTTCCGAATTGCTGGCACGGGTGCGCAGCCTGCTGCGCCGGGGCAGCGCGACGCCGCAGGAAACCAGCCTGCAACTGGCCGACCTGCGTCTGGACCTGATTCGCCGCCGGGTCGAACGCAATGGCCAGCGCATCGATCTGACCGCCAAGGAATTTGCCCTGCTGGAAATGCTTCTGCGCCGCCAGGGTGAAGTGCTGCCAAAATCGCTGATTGCCTCGCAGGTCTGGGACATGAACTTCGACAGCGACACCAATGTGATCGAAGTCGCGATCCGCCGCCTGCGCCTGAAGATCGACGATGACTTCCCCAACAAACTGATCCACACCGTGCGCGGCATGGGTTACGTGCTTGAAGAGCGTCCGGCCTGATGCGTCGCCTGTCCCTGAGTTCTCGTCTGGCCTTGCTGTTTGCCGCCTGCACTGCCGTGGTCTCGCTGTTCGCCGGGGTGCTGTTCAACCGTGCCAGCGAGGCGCATTTCATTGAGCTCGATCAGCAATTGCTCGATGGCAAGCTGATCGGTCTGCGCCGGGCCTTGCAGGATGTGCAACCCGCTCAGCGTGAGGCGCGGCTGGCGGATGAGCTGAGCCGTCAGGCCGATCTGGCGCTGCGTATTACCGGCAGTGACGGCCAGCGCTGGTACGACAGTTCGACGCAGATCCCCACGGATTTGCCGAAACAATCCGGCCTGGCGACCGTGAGTCAGCAAGGCACTGACTACCGCGTGCTCAATGCCCCGCTCCACCCGGATCAACCCGATTCGCCGCAACTGACGCTGCTGCTGGACATCACCCATCACCAGCACTTCCTGCAGTGCATGCAGCATCTGATCTGGCTGACCATCGGCTTGTCGGCCCTGGCCACTGCGCTGCTCGGCGCGTGGGCCGCGCGCAGCGGTTTGCGCCCGTTGCGCCGTATGAGCGCAGTCGCCCGTGGGATTTCCGCACAATCACTGAATGCCCGACTACCGGAAGCGCAAATGCCGCCGGAGCTTGCGGAAATGGCCCACAGCTTCAACGCCATGCTCGGACGCCTCGATGACTCGTTTCAACGGCTGTCAGCGTTCTCGGCCGACATCGCCCATGAACTGCGCACACCGCTGTCGAACTTGCTGACCCACACCCAAGTCACCCTCACCCGCCCACGACCGCTCGAGGATTACCGCGAAGCCCTGCACAGCAACCTCGAAGAACTGCAATGGATGGCACAACTGGTCAACGACATGCTCTATCTGGCCAAGGCTGACCACGGTTTGCTGATGCCTAAGCGTGAGGTGCTGGAGCTGGCGGATGAGAGCGATGTGTTGCTGGAGTTTTTCGCGCCACTGGCCGAGGACGCCGGGGTGACGCTGAGCCGCGAAGGTCATGCGCGTATAGAGGGCGATCGCAGCATGCTGCGCCGGGCCTTGTCGAACCTGCTGGATAACGCGCTGCGCTTCACTCCGGCGGCGGGCAGCGTGAGGCTGTCGATTGTCGATCAGCTGGATGCCGTGCAGGTGTCGGTGGAGAACAGTGGCGAGGGCATTTCAGCAGAATTGTTGCCGCGGCTGTTTGACCGGTTTTATCGGGCGGATCCGGCTCGGCAGGAAGGCAGCAGTGAGCATGCGGGGTTGGGGCTGGCGATTACCCAATCGATCGTCCGCGCGCATGGTGGGCAGATTCATTGCGAATCGGCTGCGGGGTGGACGCGGTTTGTGATTGAGTTGCCCAAGAAGGATTGAGGCCGACAGTTCCGGCCCCTTCGCGAGCAAGCTCGCTCCCACATTGGATCTGCGTTAATCCTGAATTTGTATCACTGTGGGGGTTAGCTAGCCACACAGGGGATCTGTGTCATACACAAATCCCCTGTGGGAGCGGGCTTGCTCGCGAAGGCGGTATTGAAGCTCAGGAATATCTCAGCGCGTGAGCCGGCTCGATCTTCGCCGCCCGCAACGCCGGATACACCGTCGCCAGGAAGCTCAGAATAAAGCCCGCCGAGCAGATCAACAGCACATCCCCGCCCTGCAATTCCGACGGCAGGTTGCTGACGAAATACACGTCGGAACTGAAGATGTGCTGCCCGGTGACACGCTCGACCCAGCCAACCATTTCACTGACGTTCAGCGCCGCGATCACGCCGAGCACCCCGCCAATCAGCGTGCCGACAATTCCGATCACCGTGCCCTGCACCATGAAGATCGCCATGATCTGCCGTGGCGTGGCGCCGATGGTGCGCAGGATCGCGATGTCCGCGCCCTTGTCGTTCACCACCATGATCAGCGTGGCGATGATGTTGAACGCCGCCACGGCGACGATCATCAGCAACAGCAGGCCGATCATGGTTTTTTCCATTTTCATCGCGCTGAACAGGCTGCCCTGGGTGTGAGTCCAGTCGTCAGCCTTGAACTCGGCACCGAGGCCTGCGGCGATGTCCGAGGAGACTTTCGGCGCGGCGTACAGATCCTTCACCGCCAGGCGCACGCTCTGCACCTGATTCGGTTGCCAATGCTGCATGGTCGCGGCATCGGCCACGTGGATCAGGCCCATCGAACCGTCCAGTTCGGCGCCAACCTTGAACACACCGACCACGTTCAGCCGCTGCATGCGCGGGGTGATGCCACCCGGTGCGGTGCTGACTTCCGGGACGATCAGGGTGATCTTGTCGCCGACATTGAGACGGAAGCGGCGCGCGGTGATTTCACCGATCACCACTCCGAACTCGCCCGGTTTCAGGTCATCGAGACGCCCCTGCACAATGTGCTGGGCAACGATTGACACCTTGCCTTCCTGAGCCGGATCAACACCGCTGATCTGGATCGGCTGCATCAGGCCCTTGTAGGACAGCATGCCTTCCATCTCGGTGAACGGCACGGCGGCGGTCACTTCAGGATTTTTCAGCGCGGCGGCGGCTACCGGCTGCCAGTCATCGATCGGCTTGACGCCGACGATGGTCGCGTGCGGCACCATACCGAGGATGCGCGAGCTCATCTCGCGCTGGAAGCCGTTCATCACCGACAGCACCACGATCATCGCCAGCACGCCGAGGGCGAGCCCGATCATCGAAGTCATCGAGATGAACGAAACAAAGCGATTGCGGCGCTTGGCGCGGGTATAGCGCGTGCCGATAAAGATCGATAACGGTCTGAACATTCGCTGGGGCACCGTATAAAAATAAAAGACCCGATGCCTTACACAGGCACCGGGTTTCGGTCGGTCAGATGGTGGTCAAGCAGCCTTCCTGCAATTGCAGGACGCGGTCCATCTGGCGGGCCAGGTTCATGTCGTGAGTCACCACCAGGAACGCCGTGCGCATCGAAGTGCTGAGTTCCAGCATCAAGTCCTGGATGCCTTCGGCGGTGTGCGAATCAAGGTTGCCGGTTGGCTCGTCGAGCATAACCAGGCCTGGATTGTTCACCAGCGCCCGGGCGATGGCCACACGCTGGCGTTCGCCACCGGACAGCTCGGCCGGTTTGTGCTCCAGACGATGGCCCAGCCCCACGCGCTCCAGCAACGCGGTAGCGCGCTGGCGTGCTTCCGGGATCGCGGTCTTGCCGATCAGCAGCGGCATGCAGACGTTTTCCAGCGCGGTGAATTCCGGCAGCAAGTGGTGGAACTGGTACACGAACCCCAAGGCACGGTTACGCAGCAGGCCACGCTTCTTCTCACTCAGCGCCGACAGTTCCTCGCCGTCGAGCCAGACGCTGCCCTCGGTTGGCGTGTCGAGACCGCCCAGCAGGTTGAGCAAGGTACTTTTGCCCGAACCGGACTTGCCGACGATCGCCACACGCTCGCCCGGGTGCAACTCCAGTTGCAGACCGGCCAACACTTGTACCGACTCCGGGCCTTCCTCGTAGGATTTGCCCAGGTTGCGGCAGCTCAAGATTGCTTTATCACTCATGCCCGACTCACTCATAACGTAGCGCCTCCGCCGGCTGGGTGCGCGCGGCACGCCAGGCGGGATACAGGGTGGCGAGGAAACTCAGGACCAACGCAGCGGCGCAGACCATGACCACATCCTGGCTCTGCACCTGCGACGGCAGGTAATCGATGAAATACACGTCGGCGTTGAGGAACTTGTGGCCGATCAGCCCTTCGAGGGCGGAAATCGCCGCACTGACGTTGAGCGCGGCGAGAATACCGAGCACCGCACCAATCGCCGTACCGACCACGCCAATCACGGTGCCCTGCACCATGAACGTGCGCATGATCGTCCCTGGTGTGGCGCCGAGCGTACGCAGAATGGCGATGTCGCTCTTCTTGTCATTCACCACCATTACCAGCGTGGAAATGATGTTGAACGCAGCCACTGCGACGATCAGCAGCAACAGCAGGCCGATCATGGCTTTTTCCATGCGGATTGCCTGATACAGGTTGCCGTGGGTACGGGTCCAGTCGCGGGCGTAGTAATGGTCTTCGCCCAACTGCTGGGCGATGGTCCAGGCCACGCGCGGCGCCTGGAACAGATCATCGAACTTCAACCGGATGCCCTGCACCTGATCAGGCTTCCAGCGGTGCATCTTCGCCAGATCCTGCAGGTTGGTGACACCCAGATAGCCGTCCAGCTCACCTGCGCCGACATGGAAGATGCCGACCACGGTAAAGCGCTTCATGCGCGGGAACATCCCGGCCGGGGTCACGCTGACCTCCGGCGCGACGAAGGTGACCTTGTCACCCAGGCCTACGCCGAGCTTGGTCGCGGCCTTGTCGCCGATGACGATGCCGAAGCTGCCCGGCGTCAGGTCGTCGAGTTTGCCCTGCTTCATGAAGTTGTCGATGATCGACACATTGCGTTCGAGCGCGGGGTCGATGGCGTTGAGCAACACCTTGGACACCTGGCCGTTGTTGGTCAGCAAACCCTGCATCTGAGTAAACGGCGCAACGGCCGTCACCTGCGGGTTCTGCTTGACCTTGGTCGCCAGGCTTTGCCAATCGTTGATCGGTTCGCCGGTTTCAAGAGTCGCGTGGGGCACCATGCCCAGCACGCGGGTGCGCATTTCATGATCGAAGCCGTTCATCACCGATAGCACCACGATCATCACGACCACGCCAAGGGCGAGCCCGATCATCGAAGTCAGGGAAATGAATGACACAAAATGATTGCGACGCTTTGCACGGGTATAACGCGTGCCGATAAATACGAAGAGAGGTCTGAACATGTCGGGGCTTGTTCGGAGGGAAAAGGAACGTCCTTGTGGCGGGGGTCGATAACCAGCTTTACACTCAGACCACCGCCGCTACCATGGGTTCGCCATGTCGACATTAGATGAAGAAGATCGCCGCGAATACTACCGTATCGAGGACACGATCGCACTGGAAATTCGGCCCCTGTCCGCTCCCGAAGCCGCAGGCCAGGAAGTGTTGCAGGATGCTTCCCCGCTGTTCAACCTGCTCAGCGAACTGCACCTGAGCGAATTCGAGTCGCAGCACCTGTTGCGCCAGATCAGCGAGCGCGACCGGGCGATCGCTGCGTTCCTCAAATCCCAGAACAAACGCATCGACCTGCTCAGCCAGGTGGTCGCCCTGACCGTGCTCGGCCATATCGGCGAGCCACAACCGGTGATCATCTCCGAAGGCGGGATCGACTTTCAGCACCCGACCCCGATCGCCACCGGCGCGCACCTGTCGGTGAAACTGGTGCTGATGCCCCAGGCGTTGGGCCTGCTGCTGCGCGCCCGCGTCACCCATTGCGACCGCAAGGGCGACGGCTACGACGTCGGCACCGAGTTCGAACACTTGACCGACGCCCAGCGCCAGTTGCTCGCCCGCTATATCCTGCAGAAACAGGCCCAGGAACGACGCCTGGCCCGTGAACAGAACGAATCCGGCATTTAAATTAAGGAAGCACCGTGACCCTCATCTACGGCCACCGCGGCGCCAAGGGCGAAGCACCGGAAAATACCCTGACCAGTTTTCAGGAATGTCTCAAGCACGGCGTGCGCCGTTGCGAACTTGACTTGCACCTGTCCAAGGACGGCGAGTTGATGGTGATCCACGACCCGACCCTCAAGCGCACCACCGACCGGCGCGGCAAGGTGGTCGAGCACAGCGCCGCCGAACTGGTGACCTACGA
Source organism: Pseudomonas sp. Irchel s3a10 (assembly GCF_900187525.1). Lineage (NCBI taxonomy): Bacteria > Pseudomonadati > Pseudomonadota > Gammaproteobacteria > Pseudomonadales > Pseudomonadaceae > Pseudomonas > Pseudomonas sp. Irchel s3a10. Next base: position 51,171 of record NZ_FYDR01000015.1, on the reverse strand, counting down.
CGCGCGCAAGGGCGGCCCGGGCTGGATCAAGCCGTGCCCGATTCCGACGCTGGAAGAGCTGTTCGAGAAGTGTGATTTCGAGCACTGGCAGCTTGAAGTCAAAAGCGCTTCACGCACCCGCGCGTCAACCACGGTGCTGGCAATTCGTGAAATGGCTCAGCGCCACGGCCTGCTGGACAAGGTGACAATCACGTCGAGTTCGCGCGAAGTGCTGAAAGCGGCACTGGACCTGGTGCCGGACGTGTCACGGGGACTGGTGGCCGAATACGCCTGGCTCGACCCACTGAAGGTCGCGGCCAGCTATGGCTGCGAGATTCTGGCTTTGAACTGGACGCTGTGTACGCCGGAACGCCTGCAGAAGGCGCAGCGTCAGGGGCTGCATGTGTCGGTGTGGACCGTCAACGAGCCTGCGCTGATGCGCAGACTCGCCGACTTCGGCGTTGACAGCCTGATTACAGACTTTCCCGGTTTGGCCACTGCCACCCTCGAGAATTGCTGAAATCGGTCTCCCCGGCCGGCTCAGGCCACCGGCCGGAGCCCGTCAAAAAAGCCGGTTGAGGCCGTCGTACGCCGCTACCCGATAGGCTTCGGCCATGGTCGGGTAGTTGAACGTGGTGTTGACGAAGTACTTCAGGGTGTTCAGCTCGCCCGGCTGGCTCATGATCGCCTGACCGATGTGCACGATCTCCGACGCCTGATAACCGAAGCAGTGAACGCCCAGCACTTCCAGGGTTTCACGGTGGAACAGGATCTTCAGCATGCCTTGCGGCTCGCCGGCGATCTGCGCACGCGCCATGCTCTTGAAGAACGCCTTGCCGACTTCGTACGGCACCTTGGCCTGGGTCAGCTCCTGCTCGTTCTTGCCGATCGAGCTGATCTCCGGAATGGTGTAGATGCCGGTCGGCACGTCATTCACAAAGCGCCAGCTACCGTTATCAACAATGCTGCCGGCCGCCGAACGACCTTGGTCGTGGGCGGCACTGGCCAGGCTTGGCCAGCCGATCACGTCGCCGGCGCCGTAGATGTTCGGCACGCAGGTGCGGTAAGCCTCGTCGACTTCGATCTGGCCACGGCTGTTGACCTTGACCCCGATGTTTTCCAGACCGAGCTGGTCGGTGTTACCGGTACGGCCGTTGCACCAGAGCAAGGCGTCGGCCTTGATCTTCTTGCCGGACTTGAGGTGCAGGATCACGCCGTTATCGACGCCTTCAACACGATCGTAATCTTCGTTATGGCGTACGGTGATGTTGTTGTTGCTGAAGTGATAGCTCAACGCCTGGGAAATTTCCGAGTCGAGGAAGCTCAGCAACTGACCACGGTTGTCCACCAGTTCAACCAATACACCCAGACCGCTGAAGATCGAAGCGTATTCGCAACCGATCACGCCGGCGCCGTAAACGATCAGTTTGCGCGGGGTGTGGCCGAGGCTGAGGATGGTGTCGCTATCGTAGATACGCGGGTGATTGAAATCGATGTCCGCCGGACGATACGGGCGCGAACCGGTGGCGATGATGATGTGCTTGGCCACCAGCTTCTCGACCACACCGTTGGCGCAGACCACTTCGATGGTTTGCTCGTCGGCGAAGCTGCCGGTGCCGAAGAACACGTCGACGCGGTTACGGGCGTAGTAGCCAGTGCGCGAAGCGACTTGTTTGGAGATAACCTTTTCAGCGCTTTTCAACACGTCCGGGAAGGAGAACCAGCGCGGTTCGCCGATCGCCCGGAACATCGGGTTGGTGTTGAACTGCATGATCTGCCGCACCGAGTGACGCAGGGCCTTGGACGGGATGGTACCGAGGTGGGTGCAGTTACCGCCGACCTGGCGACGGCTGTCGACCATCGCCACCTTGCGCCCTGCTTTGGCGGCGTTCATTGCCGCGCCTTCTCCCGCCGGGCCGGAACCCAACACCACCACGTCGTAGTTGTAGACAGCCATGCGTACTCCTCAGAACAGGCCGCGGTGCCAGCAGCACCTGCGGCTAAATCACGCCGAATCGCGGCGCGAAGGAACAATTGGGGGTCAGTAAAGAACCCGGACACAGTCTATAGAAGCGTCAACGCCGCGCACATTAACCCTTGGTCGCGTCGTAGGCTACTTTTGCCTGCACTACAACGCCAGCTTTCGTACTGTTTTCAGTCAACTTTTGCGCCACTGAGGCGCTCGAAAGCTGCACTGGTGCGGATAACAAAACCTGTATCGGCACGAATCACGAAGAATGCACCAATGTCGTGTTTTTCGGCATAGTCCCAAGCCCTTTCAGGCCCGAGAATCAGCAACAGCGTCGATAGTCCATCGGCCATCAACGCTGAAGGATGAATCACCGTGACTGACGCCAGGTTGTGTAGGACTGGCGCCCCGCTCCGCGCATCGAAGGTGTGGGAATAACGCCGGCCATCCTGCAGGAAATAGTTGCGGTAATCACCGGACGTGGACACGCCGTAGCCATCGACCTGAATGATCCGTTCGGCCACCTGTTGGTCATCACGCGGCGCCTCCAGCGCGATGCGCCATGCCGAGCCGTCGAGCTTCTTGCCTTTGGCCTTCAGTTCACCGGTCGCTTCGGCGAGATAGTCATGGATGCCCATGGTTTCGAGACGGGCGGCGATGGTGTCGACCGCGTAACCGGCGGCGATGCTGTTGAAGTCAACTTCGACAGCGGCGTCCTTGCACAAGCGGTCGCCGTCGATATGCAAATGGCGGTAGCCGACTTGCTGCAGGGTTTCGGCCAGCGCGGCGGGGGCGGGGACTTTCTCTTCACGCCCTTGCGGGCCGAACCCCCACAGGTTCATCAGCGGTTCGACGGTCAGGTCGTAGGAACCTTCACTTTGCGCTGACAGCTGTTCGCCGACGCGAACCAGTTCGAGCACCGAGGCCGGCATGGTCTGACAGTTGTTCGCCGGCAAGGCATTGAAGCGTTCAATGTCGGAGTCGTTGCGGTAGGTCGACATCTGCCGATCCACTTCCGCGAGGATGCTCTCTACTTCCCGGCGCACGTGCGCCGGTTCGGCAATACCTTCGCGTCGCACGTACTTGATCGAATACGTGCTGCCCATGGTCGGCCCCCCAAAGCTTTCCATGGAATCACCGTTGCCACAGGCAGCGAGGACCACCGCGGTACTCACAAGCCAAACCCACCGTCCAGTGAACAATTCTTCATCTCCCCATAAAAGCGCGCCGGCCATTATGGATCAAAGGCCCGCACGCTCCCCAACGGATGCAACGCGTCATCAGAAACCAATAATGAGTAACTGAAAATGTCCTCGACCACGGGCAAAGGCAAAGCGATTTTTCGCGTTGTCAGCGGCAATTTTCTCGAGATGTTCGACTTTATGGTCTATGGCTTCTACGCCACGGCGATCGCCAAGACCTTCTTTCCCACCGACAGCGCCTTCGCCTCGCTGATGCTTTCGCTGGCGACTTTCGGCGCCGGCTTCCTGATGCGTCCATTGGGAGCGATTTTCCTAGGCGCTTATATTGACCGCCACGGTCGTCGCCAAGGCCTGATCATCACATTGGCGTTGATGGCTGCTGGCACAGTGCTTATCGCCTGTGTGCCGGGCTACGCCACCCTCGGCGTTGCTGCGCCGCTGATCGTACTGTTCGGTCGCTTGCTGCAAGGCTTCTCGGCCGGCGTCGAGTTGGGCGGTGTTTCGGTCTATCTGGCGGAAATCGCCACGCCGGGCCGCAAGGGATTTTTCGTCAGTTGGCAGTCCGCCAGCCAGCAAGCGGCGGTGGTGTTTGCCGGCCTGCTCGGTGTTGGCCTCAATCACTGGCTAAGCCCGGAACAGATGGGTGACTGGGGCTGGCGTGTGCCGTTCCTGATCGGCTGCATGATCGTTCCGGTGATCTTCGTCATTCGTCGTTCGCTGGAGGAAACTCCGGAATTCCAGGCGCGTAAGCATCGCCCTACCCTGCGGGAAATCGTCCGCTCGATCGGTCAGAACTTTGGCATCGTCATCGCCGGCATGGCGCTGGTGGTGATGACCACTGTTTCGTTCTACCTGATCACTGCCTACACCCCGACTTTCGGCAAAGCCGAACTGCATCTGTCGGACTTCGACGCGCTGCTGGTGACGGTGTGCATCGGTCTGTCGAACTTCTTCTGGCTGCCGGTGATGGGCGCGGTGTCCGACAAGATCGGGCGCAAACCCCTACTGCTGGCGGCGACCCTTCTGGCGATCCTGACCGCTTACCCGGCACTGTCGTGGCTGGTGGCGAACCCGAGCTTCAGTCATTTGCTGATCGTCGAACTGTGGCTGTCATTCCTGTACGGCTCGTACAACGGCGCGATGGTGGTGGCGCTGACCGAAATCATGCCGGTGGAAGTGCGTACCACCGGGTTCTCGCTGGCCTACAGTCTCGCAACTGCGACGTTCGGTGGATTTACGCCGGCAGCGTGTACTTATCTGATCCATGTGCTGGATAACAAGGCTGCGCCGGGCATCTGGCTCAGCGGCGCGGCGGTGCTGGGGTTGATTGCGACGCTGGTGCTGTTCCGCGGCAACAAGCATGAACTGCGGACAGCGCAAGCGGCAATACCCGGCGGCGCCCGATAGGACGCCTTCGGGAGCAAGCCCCCTCCCACAGTGTCCGGTGGTGCCAACACGATTGTTTGAACACCGCCAGACCTGTGGGAGGGGGCTTGCTCCCGAAGAGGCCGGCACAGGCAATAGAGATTCAGCAGGCATAAAAAAACGCCCCGACCTAAGTCGGGGCGTTTTCATTTGCAGTCAAGGCTTAGCGCGGGAACGCTGGCGGATTTACATCAGCCATGTCTTCCATCACGCGAACCACCTGGCAGCTGTAGCCGAACTCGTTGTCGTACCAGACGTACAGCACAACGCGGTTGTCCTGAACGATGGTCGCTTCAGCGTCGACCACACCGGCGTGACGCGAACCCACGAAGTCAGTGGACACCACTTCCTGCGAGTTGACGAAGTCGATTTGCTTGTGCAGATCGGAGTGCAGCGCCATGTAGCGCAGGTACTCGTTCATCTCTTCACGGCTGGCGGCTTTCTCAAGGTTCAGGTTGAGAATGGCCATCGACACGTTTGGCGTCGGAACGCGGATCGCGTTACCGGTCAGCTTGCCGGCCAATTCAGGCAGAGCCTTGGCAGCAGCAGTGGCAGCACCGGTCTCGGTGATAACCATGTTCAGCGCGGCGGAACGGCCACGGCGATCGCCCTTGTGGAAGTTGTCGATCAGGTTCTGGTCGTTGGTGTACGAGTGAACGGTTTCGACGTGACCGTTGATGATGCCGAACTTGTCATTCACAGCCTTCAGCACCGGCACGATGGCGTTGGTGGTGCAGGAAGCGGCAGACACGATCTTGTCGTCAGCGGTGATTTCGTTGTGGTTGATACCGTGAACGATGTTCTTCAGCTTGCCTTTGCCAGGCGCGGTCAGCACAACGCGAGCGACACCCGGGCATTGCAGGTGCTGGCCCAAGCCATCGGCGTCACGCCATACACCGGTGTTGTCCACCAGCAGCGCGTCTTTGATGCCGTACTGGGTGTAATCCACCTCGGTCGGGTTCTTCGCGTAGATCACCTGGATCAGGTTACCGTTGGCGGTGATGGTGTTGTTTTCTTCGTCGATGACGATGGTGCCGTTGAACGGACCGTGTACCGAATCGCGACGCAGCAGGCTGGCGCGTTTGGTCAGGTCGTTTTCGGCGCCCTTGCGCACGACGATGGCACGCAGACGCAGACCGTCGCCACCACCGGTTTTCTCGATCAGGATGCGCGCCAGCAGACGCCCGATACGACCGAAGCCGTACAGCACAACGTCAGTGCCTTTGCGGGCCGAAGCGTTTTGCTGGCCAACCACGTCAGCCAGTTCTTCACGCACGAACTGCTCGGCGCTGCGGCCATTGCCTTCGCTGCGGAATTTGAACGCCAACTTGCCCAGGTCTACCGAAGCCGCGCCGAGCTTGAGCTCGCTCATGGCTTTCAGCAGAGGGAATGTTTCGTGGACGGAGAGTTCGCTATCGTCGGAGGAACGGTGGCGAGCAAAGCGGTGAGCTTTGAGAATCGCGATGACAGACTGGTTGATCAGGCTGCGGCCATAGATCGAGCTCACCACGTTGTTATTGCGGTAGAGCTGACCGATAAGCGGAATCATCGCTTCTGCGAGTGCTTCACGGTCGATCCATTCACCAAGACACTGGTCGGGCTTCTGAGTCACGGGAACCTTCCACATGTAGGGGCAGAAAAAAGGGGCTACATTATGCCGCCGAGAACCTCTTGTAGCAATGCGCGCTTGTCGCGCAATCGGTAACAAAATTCCGTTCAAAAAAATTACGCCTCGCGCCAGCCCAGTAAAACCGGGGCTTTCAGCGCAGTCAATTTTTCGACGACTGTTAGACGATGTCTGTAACCCTCCGTAACACGAGTCGATTTCGGCACTACATAACCACTAAAAAAGTGCTCGTTTTTATGGTTACCACTACATTTCGCGCAAACCGCGAAGATAGACGCAGTCTGCAACTGACAGCCGGCACCTGACGCCGCTACAATTACCGACTTTGTCGCAACGCCTGGAGCTCAACCTTCCGTGCCTGTTCTGCGTCTACCGCTTCTCCCTGCCGAGGCAGGTAAACAGCACTGGGGCAACCTGCCCGGTGCCGCCCTGAGCCTGGCGATTGCCGAGGCTGCCAGCGCTGCCAAGCGCTTCACCCTGCTACTGACCGCCGACAGCCAGAGTGCCGAACGGCTGGAACAGGAGCTGAGTTTCTTCGCCCCGGATTTGCCCGTGCTGCATTTTCCCGACTGGGAAACCCTGCCGTACGATCTGTTCTCGCCGCACCAGGACATCATTTCCCAGCGTATCGCCAGCCTTTATAGACTGCCGGAACTGGCGCACGGCGTGCTGGTGGTGCCAATCACCACCGCCCTGCACCGCCTGGCGCCGACCAAGTTTCTGCTTGGCAGCAGCCTGGTGCTGGATGTCGGGCAGAAGCTCGATGTCGAACAGATGCGCTCGCGACTCGAAGCCAGCGGCTATCGCTACGTCGATACGGTCTACGAGCACGGCGAGTTCACCGTACGTGGCGCGCTGATCGACCTGTTCCCGATGGGCAGCAAACTGCCCTATCGCATCGACCTGTTCGACGACGAAATCGAAACCCTGCGCACCTTCGACCCGGAAAACCAGCGTTCCATCGACAAGGTCGAATCGGTCAAGCTGCTGCCGGCGCGAGAATTTCCGCTGCAGAAAGATGCGGTCACTCGCTTCAAGGCGCGGTTCCGCGAGCGTTTCGACGTCGACTTCCGGCGCTGCCCGATCTTCCAGGACTTGAGCAGCGGCATCACGCCCGCCGGTATCGAGTACTACCTGCCGCTGTTCTTTGATGAAACTTCGACGCTGTTTGATTACCTGCCGCAGGACACCCAGGTGTTCTCGCTGCCCGGCATCGAACAAGCAGCGGAAAATTTCTGGAACGACGTGCGCAATCGCTACGAAGAGCGCCGTGTCGATCCATCGCGTCCTTTATTGCCGCCCGCAGAATTGTTCTTGCCGGTAGAAGACTGCTTCGCCCGCCTCAAGAGCTGGCCACGGGTAGTCGCCAGTCAGCAGGACGTCGAATCCGGTGCCGGTCGCGAGCGCTTCCCGGCGCAAGCGCTACCGAACCTGGCGATCGAAGCCAAGGCCACACAACCACTGGCGGCGCTCTCGACATTCCTCGACGAATTCCCCGGACGCGTGCTGTTCACCGCCGAATCCGCGGGCCGGCGTGAAGTCCTGCTGGAGCTGCTGGAACGTCTGAAGCTGCGGCCGAAAACCGTCGACAGCTGGCCGGATTTCGTTTCAAGCAAGGATCGTCTGGCAATCACCATTGCCCCGCTCGACGAAGGCTTGATGCTCGACGACCCGGCGCTGGCGCTGGTGGCGGAAAGTCCGCTGTTCGGTCAGCGCGTCATGCAGCGCCGCCGTCGCGAAAAACGCGCCGACGCCAACAACGATGCAGTGATCAAGAACCTCACCGAACTGCGTGAAGGCGCACCGGTGGTGCACATCGATCACGGTGTCGGGCGTTATCTGGGCCTGACGATTCTGGAAATCGACAATCAGGCGGCCGAATTCCTCACCCTGGAATATGCGGAGAACGCCAAGCTCTACGTGCCGGTGGCCAACCTGCACCTGATCGCCCGTTACACCGGCAGCGACGACTCACTGGCGCCGCTGCACCGCCTCGGCTCCGAGACCTGGCAGAAAGCCAAGCGCAAGGCGGCCGAACAGGTTCGCGATGTCGCTGCTGAGCTGCTCGACATCTATGCCCGTCGCGCCGCGCGCGAAGGCTATGCATTTGCCGACCCGAAAGCCGATTACGCAACCTTCAGTGCCGGCTTCCCGTTCGAAGAAACTCCGGATCAGCAAGCGACCATCGAAGCCGTGCGCGAAGACATGCTCGCGCCGAAGCCGATGGATCGTCTGGTCTGCGGCGACGTCGGTTTCGGCAAGACCGAAGTGGCGATGCGCGCCGCGTTCATCGCCGTGCACGGCGGGCGTCAGGTAGCGATTCTGGTGCCGACCACCCTGCTCGCCCAGCAACACTACAACAGCTTCCGCGACCGCTTCGCCGACTGGCCGGTGACCGTGGAAGTGATGAGTCGCTTCAAGTCGGCCAAGGAAGTCAACGCGGCGATTGCCGATCTGGCGGAAGGCAAGATCGACATCGTCATCGGTACGCACAAGCTGCTGTCCGACGATGTGAAGATCAAAAACCTTGGTCTGGTGATCATCGACGAAGAACACCGCTTCGGTGTCCGCCAGAAAGAACAGCTCAAGGCCCTGCGCAGCGAAGTCGACATTCTCACCCTGACCGCCACGCCGATTCCGCGCACGCTGAACATGGCGGTGTCGGGCATGCGCGACCTGTCGATCATCGCCACCCCGCCGGCGCGACGCCTGTCGGTGCGCACCTTCGTCATGGAGCAGAACAAGAGCACGGTCAAAGAGGCCTTGCTGCGTGAGCTGCTGCGCGGTGGTCAGGTGTACTACCTGCACAACGACGTGAAGACCATCGAGAAATGCGCGGCGGATCTCGCCGAACTGGTGCCGGAGGCACGGATCGGCATCGGTCACGGGCAGATGCGCGAACGCGAACTCGAACAGGTGATGAGCGACTTCTATCACAAGCGCTTCAACGTGCTGATCGCCTCGACCATCATCGAGACCGGCATCGACGTGCCAAGCGCCAACACCATCATCATCGAGCGCGCCGACAAGTTCGGCCTGGCGCAGTTGCACCAGTTGCGCGGACGCGTCGGCCGCAGTCACCACCAGGCCTATGCTTACCTGCTGACACCGCCGCGTCAGCAAATCACTTCGGACGCGGAAAAGCGTCTGGAAGCGATTGCCAACACTCAGGATCTGGGCGCCGGTTTCGTGCTGGCGACCAACGACCTGGAAATCCGTGGCGCCGGCGAACTGCTCGGCGATGGCCAGAGCGGGCAGATTCAGGCCGTGGGCTTCACGCTGTACATGGAGATGCTCGAACGCGCGGTGAAGTCGATCCGCAAGGGCGAACAGCCGAACCTCGATCAACCGCTCGGCGGTGGCCCGGAGGTCAACCTGCGGGTGCCGGCGCTGATTCCGGAAGATTATCTGCCGGACGTTCACGCCCGTCTGATTCTGTACAAGCGCATCGCGTCGGCCACCGACGAGGAAGGCCTGAAGGACCTGCAAGTGGAGATGATCGACCGTTTCGGTCTGCTGCCGGAGCCAACCAAGAATCTGGTGCGCATTACCGCGCTGAAATTGCAGGCCGAGCAGCTGGGCATCAAGAAGGTCGATGGTGGCCCGCAGGGTGGGCGCATTGAGTTCGCCGCGCAGACGCCAGTCGATCCGATGACCTTGATCAAACTGATCCAGACTCAGCCAAAACGCTACAAATTCGAAGGCGCTACGATGTTCAAGTTCCAGGTGCCGATGGAACGTCCGGAAGAGCGCTTTAATACTGTAGAGGCGCTGTTCGAGCGCCTCCTCCCGAAAACTGTTTGAAGGACGCCGCATGCGCCTGTTTCGCTCACTGACTTTGCTACTCACTTTCGTAGCACCGATGGCGTTTGCCGATGACATCTACATGGTCGAAATGATTCTGGTGCGCCAGAACGCGGTGCCGGCTATCGTCAGCCGTGCCGCGCCGGAAGACTGGGCCGCTGGCGCCCAACGCTTGGGCGATGACAGCCTGCGCACGCCTGCACTCGGCGACGTTGCCAGTAAACTCAGCGCCAGCGGGGATTACAGCGTGCTGATGCATAAGGCCTGGCAGCAGACCCTCGGCGAAGCGCCGACTAAAGTTGCGGTCAGCGACGGCCAGGAGCAGTTCGGCCAGTTCCCGATCGAGGGCACCCTGGAAATGAAACTCGGGCGCTTCACCGACGTGAATGCCGACTTCTGGGTCAACCAGATCGACGCCAACGGCATGGTCACCGCCAGCGAACGCCTGAAGCAGGACAGCCACACCAAAAACGGCCAGCTCAACTATCTCGACAACGGGCACCTGGCGCTGCTGATCAAGATCACTTCCCTGACGGCGCCCGCCCCACGGCAAGCCCCTGAAGCGATTCCGGACTGATCGAAGTCCTTATGCCCCCGCCCCTGAGTAAACCGTTGGCACCCTCCTGGGTCAGCCGATTCAAGGAACAGAGCCTGGAGCGTGGCCGCCGCTACGCCCTAGAGAACCGGGTACGCATCGCGCAGGTTGGCGATGCGACCATTACCGCCAGTTGCGAAGGCTCTGGCGGTAACGTCTACCGTCAGACCATTCACCTGCGCGAGTCAGCCAAAGACACCCTGCTGCTGGTTGACGCCACCTGTACCTGCCCGGTGCGCAACAACTGCAAGCACTGCGCTGCGGTGCTGCTGCAAGTGCAGGAAACCCTCGAATACCCGGCCGCCGCCAAAGACGCCGAACTGCTGGAAAAGCTCCAGGCCGTATTGGAGAACCGTAGCCCCAAAGCGCCGCCACAAGTGCTGGTGGACAACGTGCAACCGCTGCCGCGCCTGTGGCTGGCCAGCGTCGAGTTCAGCGCGTTCGAGCCGCGCAACGGCAAGATGCAGCGCTACATCCAGCATCGCGCGGCGCTGTCGTTCAGCTATCTGGATGAATACGTCAGCGGGCAGAAAAACAGCGACATTCTGATCCGCCAAGAAACTCAGACCCTGCGGATAAAACGCCACCCTGAAGTGGAACAGTCCTACCGCGAGCAGTTAAGAATCCTCGGCTTTCGCATCGCCACGCGCCAGAGTAAAGCGCTGCCGGAAAGCGCCGGTGAGCTGTACGAAATGGTCAACGACAGCGCGTGGCTGACGTTCACCCTCAACGAACTGCCGAAGCTGCGCACCCAAGGCTGGGAATTGCAGATCGACGAGGAATTCGGTTTCGACCTGACCGCCGTCGACGACTGGTACGCCACCGTCGAACAGGCGCCGGAGCGCGACTGGTTCGATCTGGAATTGGGGATCATCGTCAATGGCGAACGCCTGAGCCTGCTGCCGATCCTGCTCAACCTGATGCGCTCGCACGCGGAAATCCTCAATCCGGAACGCCTGGCGCGGCGACGCGATGACGAGCTGATTCTGGTCAATATTCCGCAACGCAACAGTGAGCACGGGCCACTGCAAGTGGCGCTGCCCCTGGGCCGACTGAAACCGGTACTGGCGACGCTGGGCGAGTTCTACTTGCAGGAACCGGGCGAGACTACTCTGCGCCTGAGCAAGGCCGACGCCACGCGCCTGAACTCGCTGGAAGGCCTTCCCCTGTTGTGGGAAGGCGGCGAACAGATTCGCAGCTTCGCCCAACGCTTGCGCGACATTCGCGACTTCAGCGCCAAAGCGCCGAAGGGCTTGAACGCGACGTTGCGGCCTTATCAGCTCGAAGGCTTGAGCTGGATGCAGTCCCTGCGTCACCTTGAGGTCGGCGGGATTCTGGCGGACGACATGGGTCTGGGTAAAACCCTACAGACCCTGGCGCATATTCTCAGTGAGAAAAACGCCGGGCGCCTGGATCGGCCGTGCATGGTGGTAATGCCCACCAGCCTGATCCCGAACTGGCTCGATGAGGCTGCGCACTTCACGCCGCAACTGAAAGTGGTCGCGCTGTACGGAGCCGGCCGTAAAAAGCATTTCGAGCATCTGGCCGACTACGACCTGATCCTGACCACTTACGCGCTGCTGCCCAAGGACATCGAACGCCTGACGCAACAGCCGTTGCACGTGCTGGTGCTCGACGAAGCCCAGTACATCAAGAACCCCAACAGCAAGGCCGCGCAGGCCGCTCGCGAACTCAACGCGCGTCAACGCCTGTGTCTGAGTGGCACACCGCTGGAAAACCATCTCGGTGAATTGTGGTCGCTGTTCCACTTTCTACTGCCGGGCTGGCTCGGCGACGTGAAAAGCTTCAATGCCGACTACCGCGTGCCGATCGAAAAACGCGCCAGCGAAGTCAGACTGCAGCACCTCAACGGTCGGATAAAACCGTTTCTGCTGCGCCGCACCAAGGAACAGGTGGCTACCGAACTGCCGCCCAAAACCGAGATCATTCACTGGGTCGATCTCAACGAAGCCCAGCGCGACGTGTACGAAACCATGCGCCTGGCGATGGACAAGAAAGTCCGCGACGAGATCACTCGCAAGGGCGTGGCGCGCAGCCAGATCATCATTCTTGAAGCCTTGCTCAAGTTGCGTCAGGTCTGCTGCGATCTGCGTCTGGTCAACGACGCCACCCTGCCCGCCCGCGGCAGCACCTCGGGCAAGCTCGACAGCCTGATGGAAATGCTCGAAGAGCTGTTTGAGGAAGGCCGGCGGATTCTGTTGTTCTCGCAGTTCACCTCGATGCTGACGCTGATTGAGGAGGAACTGAAAAAACGCAACGTGGCCTACGCCTTGTTGACTGGCCAGACCCGCGATCGGCGCACGCCGGTGAAGGAATTCCAAAGCGGCAAGCGTCAGATCTTTCTGATCAGCCTGAAGGCCGGCGGCGTCGGCCTGAACCTGACCGAAGCGGACACGGTGATCCATTACGATCCATGGTGGAACCCGGCCACCGAGAACCAGGCAACCGACCGCGCCTATCGAATCGGCCAGGAAAAACCGGTGTTCGTCTACAAGATGATTGCCCGCGGCACGGTGGAAGAGAAGATTCAGCACCTGCAGAAGGAAAAATCCGACTTGGCGGCAGGCGTGCTGGATGGGCGCAAGGCCGGGGACTGGAAATTGCAGAGCGATGATATTGAAGCGCTGTTTGCGCCGTTGCCGGACAAGTTCGACAAGCGTTGAGATGTGTTTTTCAGATAAATTGCCATCGCTGGCAAGTCAGCCCCCTCGGTGCTTTGCGTTGAGCACTATTTTGTGAACATTACAAAACCTGTGGGAGCTGGCTTGCCAGCGATGGGGCCATCAGATGTCGAACTCTGACCTGGACAGTCAACCCCTGGAAACCGGCAGCGGCGCAAACAGCGCCTCGATGTCACTCTGCTCCAGCTTGAACCCACCTGTCGTACCCCCTTCCAGCACCGCCCCGGCCAGCGCAGCCTTCTCCTGCTGCAGCGCCTGGATTTTTTCCTCCACGGTACCTTTGGCAATCAACTTGTAAACAAACACCGGATTGTTCTGCCCGATACGATAAGCGCGATCAGTTGCCTGATTCTCCACTGCCGGGTTCCACCACGGGTCGAAGTGGATCACCGTGTCCGCAGCCGTCAGGTTCAGACCGGTACCGCCAGCCTTGAGGCTGATGAGGAACAACGGCACCTTGCCGCCCTGGAAATTCTTGACTGGCGTGCGCCGGTCGGTGGTGTCGCCAGTCAGCAACGAATAACCGATAGCGCGCTGCTGCAACTCCTGCTCGATCAGCGCCAGCATCGAGGTGAACTGGGAGAACAGCAGGATGCGCCGACCTTCGCCGAGCAACTCTTCGAGCATCTCCATCAGGCTGATCAGCTTGCCGCTGCCCGAGCGCAATGCCTTCGCCGTGAGAGGCATGTTGATCAAGCGCAGATCGCAGCAGACCTGACGCAGCTTGAGCAAGGCATCAAGAATAATGATTTGACTGCGCGCCACACCACTGCGGGCAATTTCGTCGCGCACTTTTTTGTCCATCGCCACGCGCACCGTTTCATAGACGTCGCGCTGGCCGTCGCTGAGTTCAACCCAATGGATGATTTCGGTTTTCGGCGGCAGCTCAGTGGCGACCTGATCTTTCTTGCGACGCAGCAAAAACGGCTTGATGCGCGCCGTCAGGTGCTGCATGCGCTGGACATTGCCATGTTTCTCGATCGGTGTGCGGTAATCGCGGTTGAAGGATTTGCTGTCGCCCAGCCAGCCAGGCATGAGGAAATGAAACTGCGACCACAGCTCGCCGAGATGGTTTTCCAGTGGCGTGCCGCTCAGACACAAGCGCTGACGGGCCTGCAAGTCACGTGCGGCCTGCGCCGCTTTGCTCAGCGGGTTCTTGATGTTCTGCGCTTCGTCGAGAATCAGCACGCTCCACGACTGCGGCCGCAACGTTTCAAGATCCCTGGGCAGCAAGGCGTAAGTGGTCAGCACCAAGTCGTATTCGGCGAGATTGGCGAAGTCTTTTTGCCGCCCGGCCCCATGCAGCGCCAGGACCTTCAACTGAGGCGTGAAGCGCTGGGCCTCGTCGAGCCAGTTGGGAATCAGGCTGGTCGGCATCACCGCCAGTGCCGGGCAATCGAGGCGACCGGCGTGCTTTTCCGTGAGCAGATGCGCCAGGGTCTGCAGGGTTTTGCCCAAACCCATGTCATCGCCAAGAATGCCGCCGACCTCCAGCTCCCGCAGAGTCTGCATCCAGCCAAGGCCTTCGAGCTGATATGGGCGCAGTTGCGCATTAAGGCCGGCCGGCGCAGCAATATGGGTGTGACTGGAATTGTGCAGCCGCTTGGCAAAAGTGCGCAGGCGTTCGCCGCCCTGCCATTCCAGTGGCATGCCATCGAGCATACTCAGGCGCGCGGCGTCTGGAGCAGTCAAGCGCAGCGCATCGCCCTGATGTCCGCCCAGGTACAGCTCGCCCAGCGTCGCCATCAGCGGTTTGACCCGACTCAGCGGCAACGCCACCTTGGCGCCTGCCGGGTCGCCAAAACCGCTGGGCTTGAGTTCGATCAGGAGTTTTTCGTCGTCGCTGCGTTGCGCCAGATTCACTGGGTCGAGCAAACGTGGCTGGGTGCGCAACAGATGCAGAAGGATCGGCAACAAGCTGTAGCGCTCGCCATTGACGACGATGCCCAGTTGCAGATCAAACCATTGATGCCCGGCCTCTTCTTCGACCTCCGCGTACCAGTGTTCAACCGGCTGCACATCGAAATGGAAGCCGGGACTGATTTCGATTTCCCAGTCCGCGGCGCGCAGTGTGGCAAGCCCTTCATGCATGAATCCGAGCCAGGCGGAATCATCCGGCAAAGTGAACATCTCGCCGGGACGATCCATAGCGCTCTTGCGCGTGGCTTTTTTGAAGCCGAGCTTTTGCAGGCTCTGGCGCAGCTTCTTTTCCATCGCAGGCTGGCGTTGAATGCGCTGGGTTTCGGTGCCGTTGAGGATCATTACTTCCGGGTTGCGATCCACCGTCGGCTGGCCGTTGTAGGTAAACACCAGGGCGGCGCGGTGCTCAAGAACGTATTCCCAGCGCGAACGCTCCCGGCCGCTGACCAAGGTCAGTTGCGGCTGCGGAAGCACGTCATCGATGATTCGTTCGGTGAGCTTGTGCGGCGGCGGGATTTTGGTCATCGCGCTCATGCGATGGCTGAACTGCATCGCCTGACGCGCCGGGATGTCTGGGGCGAGGGTCAAATGGCAGGCCAGTTTTTCTTCCAACTCACTGAACAGAGGGCCAACCTGTCGCTGCTCACGATCGATGTAATAAAGCGGCTCCAGCGCCAGCACGGTTTCCTGCGCAGCCTCGGCACTGCTCCACTGGGCGCGGAACCCACCGTCGGCCTGCTCGGCCCAAGAGAACAGACCCATGCGTTTCGCGCCCGGCGTCAGTGCCTGCAAGTTTTCGAAGTCGAGGAACAGGCGGGAGGTGCGCAGGAGCATTTCCAACAGTTCCGCGCCACTGCTGCCTTCCAGCGGATAGCCGCTGTAATAGGCGTGATGGGAATGCATGGCGACCAACAGCCTGGCAACGCGCAGATCCAGTTCGGACAGATAACCGGGCTGACGCATGAGAATGTCCGACAGCGAATACATCGGTTTTACTTCGCGTAACTCGCCGCTCTTGAGCTGATAGACCTTGAAAATATCCAGCAGCCACTTGCCGTTCGCAGATGTGGGTTTGAGTTTGTAAAACAGGCGCGTGCCCGCGGTTTGCGCCCCTTCGTCGACGGGCCTGGCCGGGACGGGGACTGTCGAAAGCCAATGCTCCAGCGCCCGACCCAAGGGGATCTGTGCGTCACTTTCGGACGTATCGTCGTCAATGCCCTGCAGGTGATAGAGCACCGCCGCGCAGTGCTTGCAATCAATCGCGACGGGGCAGGTGCATAAGCAACGCAAATTAACCGATCCCAGGCGATCATCGGACAGGTAGATGCTTTGTTCATACGCCTGTGTTTCCGAACCGACGCAGAACGCCTCGATTTTCCTGTCATCGATCTCGATGATCTCTACCCGATCATCGGCAGCATAAGCGCGGGCCTTGGCCAACGCCTTGCTACTGAATGCGTGAGTCCATGCCAGCCCTTTAAGCCGCTCGATGAAACTGCTCATGGACAGTCCTTAGCTGGCCAACACCCGCGCCAACGTCGATTTCACCTTGCCCATGCCGTCATGCAACGCCTGCTCGATCTCGGCCATGGTGATCACCGCCGTGGTCTTGCCCGCCGCCGGATTCACCACCAGCGCCAGGCAGGCGTAATCCAGTTCCAGCTCACGGGCCAGTGCTGCTTCAGGCATGCCGGTCATGCCAACGATATCGCAGCCATCGCGCTCCAGACGCACAATCTCGGCCACGGTTTCCAGACGCGGGCCCTGAGTGCAGGCATACACGCCTTGATCGCTGTATTCACAGCCTTCGGCCGCCAGTGCGGCGATCAGTTGCTGACGCAGCGGCTCGCTGTACGGGAAGCTGAAATCGATGTGGGTAACATGCTCCAGATCATCGGCGAAAAACGTGTGTTCGCGACCGCTGGTGTAGTCGACGATCTGGTGCGGCACGCAGAAATGCCCGGTGCCCATGGCCGAATGAATCCCGCCCACCGCGTTGACCGCTATGATCGCCTCGGCGCCGGCCTGCTTCAGCGCCCACAGGTTGGCGCGGTA
This sequence comes from Pseudomonas sp. Irchel s3a10, assembly GCF_900187525.1. Lineage (NCBI taxonomy): Bacteria > Pseudomonadati > Pseudomonadota > Gammaproteobacteria > Pseudomonadales > Pseudomonadaceae > Pseudomonas > Pseudomonas sp. Irchel s3a10. The sequence continues at coordinate 33,893 of NZ_FYDR01000015.1, read as the reverse complement.
GTTGACCTTGTGCGGCGGGAAACGGTGCGGATGGCCGTGACGGGCGAGGAACAGCACTTCCTGGCCGGCGTATTCGCCGATCTGCACGTCGGCCGATGGCGCGCCGTAGGGCGTGTCCACAGCCAGCGACTGGCGAATGGTCAAGCCTTCGAGCTGTGTCAGGCCGGTGCCACCGATGATTGCGTAAACCGTCATAGCAAAAATCCTTAATCGATCAGTTGAGCGTCTTTGAGCGCGCCGATGGCGGTGAGCCAGCGTGGATCCTGGCGGTAGTCGGTGCTGGCGAACGCCTGCCCGCGCATCCGCGCGATGCGCGCGGACGGCTTGACCTTCATCCGTTGCGTAGCGCTCAAGGCCAGTTCGGCTGCCGCGCGGTCGTTGCACACCAGGCCCATGTCGCAGCCGGCCGTCAACGCGGCTTCGATACGGCTGGCGGCATCGCCGACCACATGGGCGCCGGCCATCGACAGATCGTCGCTGAAGATCACGCCATCGAACTGCAACTCGCCGCGTAAAATGTCCTGCAACCAGCGGCGGGAGAACCCGGCCGGCTGCGAATCGACTTGCGGATAGATAACGTGAGCGGGCATCACAGCGGCCAGTTGTTTGCTGAGCCTGGCGAACGGTACGAGGTCGTTGGCGCGGATCTCGTCGAGGCTGCGCTCGTCATTCGGAATCGCGACGTGGGAGTCCGCCTCCGCCCAGCCGTGACCTGGGAAATGCTTGCCGGTCGCAGCCATGCCCGCGCTGTTCATGCCGCGAATGAAGGCGCCGGCGAGCAACGCGGCGCGCTCGGGATCGCCTTCGAATGAACGGGTGCCGACTACGGCGCTGCGCTGGTAATCCAGATCCAGCACCGGGGCGAAACTCAGGTCGAGGCCGACCGCCAGCACTTCGGTGGCCATGATCCAGCCGCACTGCTCGGCGAGGTATTCAGCGTTGGGGTTGTCGGCGATGGCACGCATGGCCGGCAGGCGCACAAAGCCCTGACGCAGGCGCTGCACGCGACCGCCCTCCTGATCGACCGCCAGCAGCAGATCCGGGCGAATCGCTCGAATCGCTGTGCTGAGCTCACGCACCTGGCGCGGGTGCTCGATGTTACGCGCGAAAATGATCAGGCCGCCCACTTCGGGCTGACGCAACAGTTGGCGATCTTCGGCCGTCAGCCAGGTACCGGCGACGTCCACCATCAACGAGCCTTGCAGGCCAGCAGTCATAGAGATTCCTTGAAAACGAAAAACCCGATCCGCGAGAAATCGCTACCGTGAGCAATGCTCGGCAGGTTGGCAATTTCCATGGATTTCGGGTTCAGAACGAGAGTCGGCATGGGCGGCTAGCTTAGCGGATACAAGCAGCCGCGCCCACCCGTGCGCGGTTAAACCTTGGCGGCCACCGGGGTCGATTTGCTGCGCGGGCGAAGTTGCGCAGTCGCCATCGCCGGGTCGGTGACACCGGTTTCGGCACGCATGCCGGCGGCGAGGAACGGCACCATCAGGCGCATCACCTGTTCAATCGAGGTGTTGACGCCGAAATCGGTCTCGGCAATCGCGCGCAAGGCCTTGATCCCGGACATGCTGAACGCCGCAGCGCCGAGCATGAAGTGCACACGCCAGAACAGCTCGATGGGAGGAATGCGCGGCGCGGCTTCGTTGACCAACAGCATGTAGCGGCGGAACACCTTGCCGTACATGTCTTCCAGATAACGACGCAAGTGCCCCTGACTCTGGCTGAACGCCAGACCGAGCAAGCGCATGAAGATCGACAGGTCGTTACCGCTGCGTGGCTGTACCACCAGCGCCTGTTCAACGAGGATTTCAAGCAGTTCTTCAAGCGTCGGCTTGTTTTCCGGCTTGGCCTGACGACGCTCCAGCTCTTTATCGAGACTGATGCAGAACGGCCCGAGGAAGCGCGAGAAAACCGCCTGAATCAGGGCTTTCTTGGAGCCGAAATGATAGTTCACCGCCGCCAGGTTTACTCCGGCCTTGCTGGTGATCAAACGCAATGAGGTTTCAGCGAAACCTTTCTCCGCGAACAACTGCTCGGCAGCATCAAGAATGCGTTCAACGGTTTCCGACTGGGCCATGGCTACTCCGCCTGACAAACACTTGTTTGAAACATACGTTTCAGCCTGTGCCTTGTCAAGCCTGCCAGTCCGTTTTGGGAATGGTCGGTCAGCTATTTAACCACACTCGCCCGGCGCATTAATAAGCACCGCAACCGACCGTCCGGCGGGCTGCAAAAAAACGGGCATTGCCAAGACGGTTTCACTGTATATAATCCCAGTCACTGTATAAAAAGACAGAGCGATCAATATGCTAAAGCTGACGCCACGCCAAGCCGAGATTCTGGCCTTTATCAAACGCTGCCTCGAAGACAACGGCTACCCGCCAACCCGCGCGGAAATCGCTCAGGAACTGGGTTTCAAGTCGCCCAACGCGGCGGAAGAACACCTCAAGGCCCTCGCCCGCAAAGGTGCAATCGAAATGACCCCGGGCGCCTCCCGCGGTATTCGCATCCCGGGCTTCGAAGCCAAGGCTGACGACTCTACCCTGCCGATCATTGGTCGGGTCGCTGCCGGCGCACCGATCCTCGCCCAGCAGCACATCGAAGAGTCCTGCAACATCAATCCTGCGTTCTTTCACCCACGGGCCGATTACCTGTTGCGCGTACACGGCATGAGCATGAAGGATATCGGCATTTTCGACGGTGACCTGCTGGCGGTGCATACCACCCGCGAGGCCCGCAACGGCCAAGTGGTGGTAGCACGCATCGGCGATGAAGTGACGGTCAAACGCTTCAAGCGCGAAGGCAGCAAAGTCTGGCTGATTGCCGAAAACCCTGAGTTCGCTCCTATCGAAGTCGACCTGAAAGATCAGGAACTGGTGATCGAAGGCTTGAGTGTCGGCGTAATCCGCCGCTAAAGGAGGTTTTATGCAGTTCCCACACGCACCTCAGCAAACACAACTGCCTTTATTCGAAGCGTTTCTGGCACAACCGATGGCGCCGATCCTGAAGGATGTGGTCGAGCGCCCATGGATTGCCGAACCGGAAGTATTCAGTGAGCTGTCACTGCGCGGTGCGGCCGGGAACTGCCTGAACCTGCTCGCCCCGATTCTTCGCGAACTGAGCGAGGATCAGGATGCACGCTGGCTGACGCTGATCGCCCCTCCAGCCAGCCTGACCCAAACCTGGCTGCGAGAGGCCGGCCTGAACCGTGAACGCATTCTGCTGCTGCAACCACGTGGCGCGCAAAGCGCTCAGCAACTGGCCTGCGAAGCACTGCGCTTGGGTCGTAGCCACACGGTGGTAACCTGGCTCAACCCGCTGAATACAAGTTCACGGCAACAACTGATCAGCGCAGCCCGCACGGGCGACGCTCAGAGCCTGAACATTCGACTGGGTTGATTCACTTGTAACGCGCGCTGTGTGAAGCGCATGGCTTCTCCAGGGACAGAGAAGCCGACTTGATGCGGGAGCGGCAAGCGCCTACAGGCGGGGTTCAGTGAAGAACCCGCGGCCCTTCTTCCTTATCAAATTCGCCCTCGACCATACGACCGGCCATCTGAACGCCGACGCTCAACATCGCCTTGGCGATTTCCACGTGCTGGCCTTGCAGGAACGCCTTGGCATCCTCGGAGAAATCCAGCGTCACCAGAGAACCCTCGTCCTCAGCCCTGCGCAGCTCGATTCGGCCATCTGGTAACTCGACAATTTCTAGAAAGGACGTTGGCATATAGGTCTGTTCTCCACGAAAGGCAGGGATTATATAGACATCATTCAGGCTTCGCTCGGGATCTTGACCAGCAGCATGTTTCAGATTGCCACCGCGCCAATTGCCGTCAGCATTCGTTCAAGCCTTCGCGAAAGCGGATGGCCAGACCTTTGAGATTCTGCCGCCAGCTCTCCAGCTCTTCGCGACTCAACTCCTGCGGCGCCTCTTCTTCATCCAGATTAACCGCCTGAATCAGTGGCTGCGTCACATCACCCTTGGGCTTGCGTGCTGCCCGTGGCGGCTGGAACAACGCCGAGTGCTCCGCCAACAATTTCGCCAGCCAGGTTTCAGGGTTGCCGGCCAGCTCCACCATCTCGGCCAGCTCAGGGATCGCAATCGATTCCAGGACTTCGCCAGTCAGTAACGCTTCGGCCCGCGACGCATTGGCCTGAGGCAGACGATAGAAACCGGCGATCTCATGGCACAGCCCCAACAGCGCGCCGTAGAGATGAAACAACGCCGACTCACGTCCAGCCTGAATCAAAGCCAACGAATTCATCGCCCGCCCCTCTTCGGCGCGAGCCAGAGCTTCCAGCGACAGGCCGGCGAAATAGATCTTCTGATTGGTGCGGGTATAGAGTTCGTGCGCCATGCCGGCAGTCTCCACAGCGAAATAATTGCGTCACACAGACCCGACAGTGTCATGGATCAGCCGATCCCACCGCAAGCACAAAACAAAAAGGCCGCATGAAAACCCGAGGGTCATCATGCGGCCTTTTGTGGATCAGGCTAACGCTTACTCAGCCTTGGCTTTCGTGCGCTTGTCTTCAACAGTCCACTTGCCACCGTCGTAGAACGCTTTCCAGCCGGTAGGCTTGCCGTCGACCTCGGTCTGCACGTATTGCTCCTTGGTCTTGCGGCTGTAGCGGATGACCGCTGGCAGACCATCAGGATCCTTCTGTGGCGCTTCGCAGAGGAAGTGGTACTTCGGATCGATCTCGTCCTTGTGCGGCAAAATCTCGATCACCAGCGGAGCACGGGTTTCACGGTTTTTCGGGAACTGGCTGGCCGCCAGGAACAGACCCGAAGCACCATCGCGCAAGATGTAGGTGTCGTTGACCTTTTCGCATTTCAGCTCAGGCATCTTCACCGGGTCCATCTTCGGCGGCGCCGCGTCTCCGCTCTTCAGCAGCTTGCGGGTGTTCTTGCAGGTCGGGTTGGTGCAACCGAAGAACTTTCCGAAACGACCGGTCTTGAGCTGCATCTCGCTACCGCACTTGTCGCATTCCAGGCTCGGACCTTCGTAGCCCTTGATGCGGTAGTTGCCCTCTTCGATTTCGTAGCCGGCGCAATCCGGGTTATTACCGCAGATGTGAAGCTTGCGCTTTTCATCGAGCAGGTAAGCATCCATCGCCGTGCTGCAGATCGGGCAGCGATGCTTGCCGCGCAGTACCAGCGATTCCGACTCACCCTCGTCGTCCGCTGCGATTTCGTCGCCCGGTACCAGATTGACGGTGGCCTTGCAGCGCTCTTTCGGTGGCAGGCTGTAACCCGAGCAACCGAGGAACACGCCGGTCGATGCAGTACGGATCTGCATCGGACGGCCGCACGTAGTGCATGGAATATCAGTCATGACCGGCTGGTTGGCACGCATGCCGCTTTCCGGGTTCTCGGCTACTTCGAGCTTCTTCTTGAAGTCCCCATAGAACTCGTCCAGCACGTTTTTCCAGTCGCGCTCGCCCTGAGCAACATCATCGAGGTTCTCTTCCATGCCGGCGGTGAAGCCGTAGTCCATGAGGTTCGAGAAGCTCTCCGACAGACGCTCGGTGACGATGTCGCCCATCTTTTCCGAATAGAAACGACGGTTGTGCAGAGTCACATAACCGCGATCCTGAATGGTCGAAATGATCGCCGCATAGGTCGAAGGACGACCGATGCCGCGTTTTTCCATTTCTTTCACCAGACTGGCTTCCGAGTAACGGGCCGGTGGTTTGGTGAAGTGCTGCGACGGATCGAGCTTGATCAGCTTCATCGCGTCGCCCTGCGCCATGTCCGGCAGAACATCGTCGTCGCCAGGCTTGGTGATTTGCGGCAGAACGCGGGTGTAGCCGTCGAACTTGAGGATGCGGCCCTTGGCACGCAGCTCGAAGTCGCCAGCGGCAACGCTGACGGTGGTCGACAGGTATTGCGCCGGCAGCATCTGGCAAGCGAGGAACTGGCGCCAGATCAGCTCGTAGAGGCGCTCCGCATCACGCTCCATGCCTGCAAGCTTGCTTGGCGTGGTGTTGGCATCGGAAGGACGAATCGCTTCGTGAGCCTCTTGTGCGCCTTCTTTGCTGCTGTAGACGTTCGGCGTTTCCGGCAGGTACTTCTTGCCGAACTCGTCTTCGATGTAAGTGCGCGCCATCGCCACGGCATCGGCCGAAAGGTTGGTCGAGTCGGTACGCATATAAGTGATGTAGCCGGCTTCGTACAGACGCTGGGCCATCATCATGGTTTTCTTCACGCCGAAGCCCAGGCGGTTGCTCGCGGCCTGTTGCAGGGTGGACGTGATGAACGGCGCCGACGGCTTGCTGCTGGTCGGCTTGTCTTCGCGCTTGACGATGCTGTAGCTGGAGGATTTGAGCTTCTCCAGCGCGGCCGTGGCCTGGGCTTCGTTCAGCGGTTTGAAGGCTTCACCCTTCTCGCGCGCCACTTCGAAACGTACGGTCGAGCCCTTGGCGGTGCCGAGGTCGGCGTGCACTTCCCAGTACTCTTCCGGGTTGAACGCACGGATCTCGCGCTCACGCTCGACCACCAGCTTCACCGCAACCGATTGCACGCGACCAGCCGACAGGCCACGGGCGATCTTGGCCCACAGCAACGGCGAGACCATGTAGCCCACAACGCGATCGAGGAAACGACGCGCCTGCTGGGCATTTACACGATCGATGTCCAGCTCGCCCGGCTCGGAGAAGGCTTCCTGAATCGCCTTCTTGGTGATTTCGTTGAACACCACGCGCTTGTAACGGCTGTCGTCACCACCAATGGCTTCGCGCAGGTGCCAGGCAATGGCTTCCCCCTCGCGATCCAAGTCGGTTGCGAGATAGATGGTGTCAGCATCCTTGGCGAGCCGGCGCAGCTCTTCGATGACCTTCTCTTTGCCCGGGAGGATCTCGTACTGGGCTTTCCAGCCATGCTCCGGATCGACACCCATGCGCGAGACCAGTTGCTTGCGCGCTTTCTCTTTCGGCGTGAGCACCGGCCCTTCGCCCGCGGCAGCCTTGCCGCGCTTGGCGGCTGGCTCTTTGCTGGCGCTAGCCGAACCGCTGGTGGGCAGGTCTCGGATATGGCCGATACTCGACTTCACCACGTATTGGTTGCCCAGATACTTGTTGATGGTCTTGGCCTTAGCCGGGGATTCCACAATGACCAGCGATTTGCCCATGGATCAGAAAATTCCTGAATTCTAGAAGTGAAAGGCGGTTGGCGCCTGACGCGGCACCGCTATATATAGTGGCTACAAGGTGAGGTCAAGCACAGGGTTGCGTGCGCACTCGCCTCATGGCTTGGAAAAAAGGCTCGGTTCGGCTTGCACCAAAGCAAAGCGTGGCACCTGCTCGCCGTCAACCTCGACCGACTCGACGAACATGCTCAATGGGCGTACCCAAAAGCCGTAATCGTCATACAGGGCTTGGTAAAAGACCACTTCTTCTTCGGTCTCGGAATGCCGCGCAACACTGAATACGCGGTACCGCGGACCTTTGTAATGTTGGTAGAGCCCAGGTTGTATCGGCATGCTTCGGCCCTCACTCAAATATTTTCAAAATAAATACAAAAATAAATCCGCAAAAACAAAAACCGGGGCACTTGGCCCCGGCTTCCATCGACGAGACGCTTAAACGCGTTCGAAGACGGTGGAGATGCCTTGGCCGAGACCAATGCACATAGTGGCCACCCCGAAGGTGCCGCTATTCTGCTTCATCACGTTCAGCAAAGTGCCGGAGATACGGGCACCGGAGCAACCGAACGGGTGACCCAGGGCGATCGCGCCGCCGTGCAGGTTAACCTTCTCGTTCATCTTGTCGAGTACTTTCAGATCTTTCAGCACTGGCAGGGCCTGTGCAGCGAAAGCTTCGTTGAGCTCGAAGAAGTCGATATCGTTGATGCCAAGACCCGCACGCTTCAGGGCTTTTTGTGTAGCCGGCACTGGACCATAGCCCATGATCGCCGGGTCCACACCCGCCACTGCCATCGAACGGATCACGGCCATCGGCTGGATCCCCAAGTCCTGCGCACGCTGCGCCGACATCACGATCATGCACGAAGCACCATCGGTGATCTGCGACGAAGTACCGGCAGTCACGGTGCCGCCCTTTGGATTGAAGGCAGGCTTGAGAGCCGCCAGGCTTTCCAGAGTGGTTTCCGGACGAATGGTTTCGTCGTAGTCGAACAGCTTCGGGAAGCCGTTTTCGTCGTAGCCCTGCATCGGGATGATTTCGTCTTTGAACTTGCCTTCCACCGTCGCCTTATGGGCGAGCTGGTGGGAGCGCACGCCAAAGGCGTCCTGCTGTTCGCGAGTGATGCCGTGCATTTTGCCGAGCATTTCAGCGGTGAGGCCCATCATGCCCGAGGCTTTCGCCGCGTACAGCGACATGTGCGGGTTCGGATCGACACCGTGCATCATGCTCACGTGGCCCATATGCTCGACGCCGCCAACCACGAATACGTCACCGTTGCCGGTCATGATCGCTTGCGCTGCAGTGTGCAGGGCACTCATCGACGAGCCGCACAGACGGCTGACGGTCTGGCCGGCCGAGGTGTGCGGAATCTGGGTCATCAGCGACGCCATGCGCGCGATGTTCCAGCCCTGCTCCAGGGTCTGGTTCACACAGCCCCAGATCACGTCCTCGACTTCAGCAGGATCGACCTTGGCGTTACGTTCCAGCAGTTTGCTGATCAGGTGCGCCGACATGTCTTCGGCGCGGGTGTTGCGGTGCATGCCGCCCTTGGAGCGGCCCATCGGAGTACGACCGAAGTCGACAATCACGACGTCTCTAGGATTCAAGCTCATAAGTTCACTCTCACTCTAGTTGGGGGCGCTTAACCGAAGAAGCTCTGGCCGTTTTTGGCCATTTCGCGCAGCTTCGCGGTCGGGTGGTACAGCGCGCCCAAATCAGCGTACTGGTCAGCCAGGGCAACGAACTCGGCAACACCGATCGAATCGATGTAGCGCAGCGCACCGCCACGGAATGGAGGGAAACCGATACCGTAAACCAGACCCATGTCGGCTTCGGCCGCGGTTTCAACGATGCCGTCTTCCAGGCAACGCACGGTTTCCAGGCACAGCGGGATCATCATCCAGTTGATGATGTCTTCGTCGGTGACTTCGCGCTGCTCGTAAACGATCGGCTTGAGCACTTCCAGCACCGACGGATCGGCCACCTTCTTCTGCTTGCCTTTCTTGTCGGCCTCGTAGGCGTAGAAGCCCTTGCCGTTCTTCTGACCCAGACGCTTGGCTTCGTAGAGCACGTCGATGGCCGAGCGACGGTCATCCTTCATGCGATCCGGGAAACCTTCAGCCATCACGTCACGACCGTGGTGACCGGTGTCGATGCCGACCACGTCCATCAGGTACGCCGGGCCCATCGGCCAGCCGAATTTCTCCATGACCTTGTCGATGCGGACGAAATCCACACCGGCGCTGACCAGTTTGGCGAAACCGCCGAAGTACGGGAACAGAACGCGGTTGACCAGGAAGCCCGGGCAGTCATTGACGACGATCGGGTTCTTGCCCATTTTCTTGGCGTAGGCAACGGTGGTGGCAATCGCCAGCTCGCTGGACTTCTCGCCACGGATCACTTCCACCAGCGGCATCATGTGCACCGGGTTGAAGAAGTGCATGCCGACGAAGTTTTCCGGACGCTTGAGGGCCTTCGCCAGCAGGCTGATGGAAATGGTCGAGGTGTTGGACGCGAGGATGGTGTCCTCTTTGACCTTGTCTTCGACTTCAGCCAGTACCGCTTGCTTTACCTTCGGGTTCTCGACCACGGCTTCAACAACCAGATCGACGTGACCGAAGTCGCCGTAGGACAGGGTCGGACGAATGCCGTTGAGCACTTCAGCCATTTTCGCGGCGGTCATGCGGCCTTTGTCAACGCGGCCAACCAGCAGTTTGGCGGCTTCGGCCAGACCCTGCTCGATACCGTGTTCGTTGATGTCCTTCATCAGGATCGGCGTGCCTTTGGAGGCCGACTGATAGGCGATACCGCCACCCATGATGCCGGCACCGAGTACGGCAGCCTGCTTCACGTCCTTGGCGATTTCGTCGTAGGCCTTGGCCTTTTTCTTCAGCTCCTGATCGTTCAAGAACAGACCGATCAAGCTCTGCGCGGCAGAGGTCTTGGCCAGTTTGACGAAACCGGCGGCTTCGACTTCCAGCGCCTTGTCACGACCGAAGTTCGCGGCTTTCTGGATGGTCTTGATGGCTTCGACCGGCGCCGGATAATTCGGGCCAGCCTGCCCTGCCACGAAACCTTTGGCGGTTTCGAAAGCCATCATCTGCTCAATGGCGTTCAACTTGAGCTTTTCAAGTTTTGGCTGACGCTTGGCCTTGTAATCGAACTCGCCGGAGATGGCGCGTTTGATCAGCTCAAGGGCAGCTTCCTGCAGCTTCTCTGGAGCAACCACGGCGTCGACGGCGCTGACTTTCAGCGCGTCTTCAGGACGGTTTTCCTTGCCAGCGGCAATCCACTCGATGGCGTTATCGACGCCGATCAGACGTGGCAGACGCACGGTACCGCCGAAGCCTGGGTAGATGCCCAGTTTGACTTCCGGCAGACCGATCTTGGCTTTGGTCGACATGACGCGGTAGTCCGCCGCCAGGCACATTTCCAGACCGCCACCCAGGGCGATGCCGTTGATCGCGGCCACGGTCGGAACGTTGAGGTCTTCGAAATCGCTGAAGATCTTGTTGGCTTCGAGATTGCCAGCAACCAGCTCGGCATCCGGCAGCTTGAAGTTGTCGACAAATTCGGTGATGTCGGCGCCGACGATGAACACGTCCTTGCCACTGCTGACGATCACGCCCTTGATCGAAGCATCTGCCTTGATGGTGTCCACGGCCTGACGCAGTTCGTTCAGGGTAAGACGGTTGAACTTGTTGACGGACTCACCCTTGAGGTCGAATTTCAATTCGACGATGCCACTTTCAAGAGCTTTAACCGTGATGGCTTTACCTTCGTAAATCATCAACTGATCTCCACGATATGGAAGCTGAACAGTACACGTCGGACGCAGGTAAACGGCTCGGCAGGACGCTTTTTCGTCGATGCTGACGCCAATCCACCCGGCACACCCGCCAACGCGATAGTCGGGATTCTGTAGGAGCAGTCTGTAAGACAAACGCTCAATTCATACGCCCGTTTGATTTGGGTACGTCACCTTCACGGAATTTCCAACAATTGTCAATCGCCCAAAATACGGGTTGAAATGCGACTTTATGGTCATTTCCGTTGCACACAGATCCGCAACACGCAGGTGCATGCAAAGCCATTCATAGAATCAATAGTTAGAAAAGTCGCCCTAATTCCTGACGAGCCCTGTTTAAAAGGCTACGCTGGCGGGACTACAGGGAAAGTCGCTGACCGTAAACAGCCGAGTCAGCGATAAAAAACAGTTACCGGCCTGCCTGGCCAACCCCGCCCGATGAATCATGTCGGGCTTTTTATTGCTCGTCTGCCGGACGCCCCCCACCCTTGCAGTGGGAAAAGTCCGCGGGTCAAGCCAGCGCTTTCAGAGTCGCGTCGATATCCTGCAAAACCGTGGCTTCGCCCTTCTCGCCCCAGTACAAGGCGATCATTTGCTTGTCGGCCTCGACCTTGAACACGTTGCCCGGCAACTTTTCGAAATGATCGAGCAGCAGGCGATCCTCGCAGACCTCCTGCCACTGATTGACCCACACACCCGGCGATTTCTGCCAGTAGGTCCAGCACGCCGGCTGGGTGCCACGCCGTGGTCGATGATATTGCGCGCACGGGCTGGGCGGCTCCTGAGACAGCCAGTGCGGCCACTCTTGAGGCGCCAGCTGCATGGCCAGCCCGATGCGTCGCGCCTCCATGCGCAAGGCCATCCGGCCACTCTGCACGCGCGAGGGGCGCAACCATGCCAGTGGACTCAAAACCACCAGCAGGATTGACACCACCAACCAGACCGTCATATCTCTACTCCCGACTTAAGGTGAGCGCATTGTGTCACTTTGGAACCAATGCGCTTGAAACCAGCCATACTTAACAATATCGAACCGTCACGAGGAGCACCTCATGCCCTACAACCATATCCTGGTCGCCGTAGACCTGACCGAAGAGTGCGACCCTGTGATTCACCGCGCCCGCGAGCTGTCGAAGAGCAATGGCGCCAAGCTGTCGCTGGTACATATCGTCGAACCGATGGCCATGGCGTTCGGCGGCGATGTGCCGATGGATCTGTCACAACTGCAACAGCAGCAGTTCGATCAGGCCAAGGAACGCCTTGAGCGTTTGAAAGCCAAATACGCCGAACTTGAGGGCGCCAATTGCCATCTGACCTATGGCCAGCCACGCCAGGAAATCCATCATTTCGCCAAGGAAAACACGTGCGATCTTATCGTGGTCGGCAGCCATGGCCGTCACGGTCTGGCACTGTTGCTGGGCTCCACGGCCAACGACGTGCTGCACGGCGCCCCTTGCGATGTGCTGGCGGTGCACCTGATCAAACGCTGAAACACAAAAACCTGTGGGAGCGGGCTTGCTCGCGAAGGCGTCGTTAAATTCAACATTGATGCTGCCTGACACATCGATTTCGCGAGCAAGCCCGCTCCCACATTGAATCTTCACCGATACCCGAATATGAAAAGCCCGGCGCTCATCACTGAGCGTCGGGCTTTTTTGTTACCGGATCAATCAGGCATCCAGCTCGGCCCAACGCTCCACCAGCGCGTCCAGCTCAGCCTGCAACTGCTCCAGCGAAGCAATCACCTTGGCCGTTTCTGCCGGCGGACGCTGATAGAAACCGGCTTCGGCCATCTCAGCCTCGACGGCCGCGATCTGCTGCTCCTTGGCATCGATATCACCCGGCAACGCTTCCAGCTCGCGCTGCAGCTTGTAGCTCAGCTTCTTCTTGGCTGCCGGTGCGGCAGCGGCAGGTGCGGCAACCACGGCTGGTTCAGCAGTGACCACCGCCGAATTCAGGTCAGCCTTGCCCGACTTGCTCTCGGTCACGCCCAGCAGGCGCGGCGAGCCGCCCTGACGAATCCAGTCCTGATAGCCACCGACGTATTCCCGCACCTTGCCTTCACCTTCGAAGACCAGGGTGCTGGTGACCACGTTGTCGAGGAATGCCCGGTCGTGGCTGACCATCAGCACAGTGCCGTTGAAGGTCAGCAGCACTTCTTCGAGCAGCTCGAGGGTTTCCACGTCGAGGTCGTTGGTCGGTTCGTCGAGTACCAGCAGGTTCGCCGGTTTGCTGAACAGTTTGGCCAGCAGCAAGCGCGCACGCTCACCACCGGACAGCGCCTTGACCGGCGTGCGCGCACGCTGCGGGCTGAACAGGAAGTCACCGAGGTAGCTCAGGACGTGGCGGCTCTGGCCGTCGATATCGATGAAGTCGCGACCTTCGGCGACGTTGTCGATCACGGTCTTTTCCAGATCCAGCTGATGGCGCAACTGGTCGAAGTAGGCCACGTCAATCCGGGTGCCCTCTTCCACTTTGCCGCTGGTCGGTTGCAGACCATTGAGCATCAGCTTCAGCAGAGTGGTCTTGCCGGTACCGTTGGCGCCGAGCAGGCCGATACGGTCGCCGCGCTGCAGGACCATCGAGAAGTCCTTGATCAGGTACGGACCGTCCGGGTGATGGAAGCTGACATTTTCCAACACCATCACTTGCTTGCCGGACTTGTCGGCAGTTTCCAGCTGGATATTCGCCTTGCCGGTACGCTCGCGACGCTCGCTGCGCTCAACACGCAGGGCTTTCAGGGCGCGCACACGGCCTTCGTTACGGGTCCGACGAGCCTTGATGCCCTGACGGATCCACACTTCTTCCTGGGCCAGACGCTTGTCGAACAGCGCGTTGGCGGTTTCTTCAGCGGCCAGCGCGGCTTCTTTGTGCACGAGGAAGCTGGCGTAATCGCCGTTCCAGTCGATCAGGCCGCCGCGATCCAGTTCGAGGATGCGCGTGGCGAGGTTCTGCAGGAAGGAACGGTCGTGCGTGATGAACAGCACGGCGCCCTGGAAATCCTTCAGGGCTTCTTCGAGCCAGGCAATCGCACCGATGTCCAGGTGGTTGGTCGGTTCGTCGAGCAGCAACAGATCCGGTTCGGACACCAATGCCTGCGCCAGCAGCACGCGACGACGCCAGCCGCCGGACAACTCGGCGAGGGTTTTGTCGGCCGGCAGTTGCAGGCGGCTCAGAGTGCTGTCGACCAGGGTCTGCAAGCGCCAGCCGTCACGGGCTTCGAGGTCGTGCTGGACGTGCATCAGCTTGTCCAGATCGGCGTCGGTGACGATGTTCTGGCTCAGGTGATGATATTCGGCGAGCAAGGCGCCAACGCCGTCGAGGCCTTCGGCAACCACGTCGAATACGGTCCGCCCGTCGGCCACTGGCAATTCTTGCGGCAATTCGCCGATTTTCAGACCGGGGGCACGCCACACCGAGCCGTCATCGGGCTTCTGGTCGCCCTTGACCAGTTTCATCATGCTGGATTTGCCAGTGCCGTTGCGGCCGATGATGCACACCCGCTCACCACGGGCGATCTGCCAGGACACCTTGTCCAACAACGGCATCGCGCCGAATGCAAGGGACACATCGCTGAATTTGAGCAGGGTCATGAGCTTCTCCAAAAACCGGGCGCGCATTCTACCTGATTCAGGCTCTCAGCAGGCCGGCAATTTGTCTGCCGAAGCACTCTGCACAACATTTGTTGCGAACTTGTGCTGCGAGACCGGCAAAGCTTTCGCCCGTTGCTGGCAAAAGGCTAAGCTACAGACAATTCAGTGCTGGCCGCGGCCGGTGCTTGTCATGATTTCTCTGCCCGGATGTCTCATGCGCAGTCGCCTTTTCAGTGTCTTGTCCTGTCTGCTACTTACCGCCGCTGCCGCTCAATCCGCCCAGGCGGTGGACCTGTCCACCCAACGCCAGTATTACGATGAAGCCAAACGCGCTCTGGCCAAGGGCGATACCGGCCCGTACTTCCGTTACAGCCAGGCCCTGGCTGATTACCCGCTGGAACCGTATCTGGCCTACGACGAACTGACCGCGCGTCTGAAAACCGCGAGCAACGCCGAAATCGAGAAGTTCCTCGCCGAGCACGGCGACCTGCCCCAGGCCAACTGGATGAAGCTGCGCTGGTTGCGCTGGCTCGCCGACCGTGGCGATTGGTCGACCTTCACCAAGTATTACGATCCGAAACTCAACTTCACCGAGCTGGACTGCCTCAATGCGCAGTACCAGATCAGCAGTGGCCACAAGGCCGAGGGCTATGCCAACGCCGACAAACTGTGGCTGACCGGCAAATCGCAACCGGCCGCCTGTGACGGGCTGTTCGGGATCTGGGCCGCCGACGGCCAGCTGACCGAACAGAAACGCTGGGAACGCACCAAACTCGCCGCCCAGGCGCGTAACTATCCACTGGCCAACAGCCTGGTCAACGGCCTGACCACCCTCGCCCCGCGCGGTCGGCTGCTGGTGGATGTCGCGCAAAAACCCGAGCTGCTCAATCAACCATCGCGCTTCACCCCGGCCGACGAGCCGATGTCCGACGTGGTCAGCCTCGGCCTGCGCCGCCTCGCCCGTCAGGATCCGGACAAGGCCATGGCGCTGCTCGACGGATACGCCAGCAGCATGCATTTCTCCCGTGACGAGAAAGTCGCGATCGCCCGGGAAATCGGCCTGACCCTGGCCCGGCGTTTCGACAGCCGCGCGCTGGACGTGATGACCAAGTACGACCCGGAACTGCGCGACAACACCGTGTCCGAATGGCGCCTGCGTCTGCTGCTGCGTCTGGCACGCTGGGACGATGCGTATCAGTTGACCCGACGCCTGCCGCAGGATCTGGCGACCACCAACCGCTGGCGCTACTGGCAGGCGCGCAGTCTGGAACTGGCCCAGCCACAAAACCCGGAAGCACAGACCCTTTACAAAAACCTTGCGCGCGAACGTGACTTCTACGGTTTCCTCGCCGCCGACCGCTCGCAATCGCCGTACTCGCTGAACAACAAGCCGCTGGTCCTCAGCCAGGCGCTGATCAACAAGGTGCGCAACACCCCGGGCGTACGCCGCGCGCTGGAATTCCATGCGCGCGGGCAGATCGTCGACGGGCGCCGCGAGTGGTATCACGTCAGTCGCCATTTCAATCGTGACGAAATGGTCGCCCAGGCCAAATTGGCCTACGACCTGAAATGGTACTTCCCGGCCATCCGCACCATCAGTCAGGCGCAATACTGGGACGACCTGGATATCCGCTTCCCGATGGCCCACCGCGACACCCTCGTGCGTGAAGCCAAGACGCGAGGACTGCATTCGAGCTGGGTGTTCGCCATCACTCGCCAGGAAAGCGCCTTTATGGACGACGCCCGCTCCGGCGTCGGCGCCAGCGGTCTGATGCAACTGATGCCCGCCACTGCCAAGGAAACCGCGCGCAAGTTCAGCATCCCGCTGGCCTCGCCGCAGCAAGTGCTCGATCCGGACAAGAACATCCAGCTCGGCGCCGCTTACCTGAGCCAGGTGCACAGCCAGTTCAACGGCAACCGCGTGCTCGCCTCCGCCGCCTACAACGCCGGCCCCGGCCGTGTGCGCCAGTGGCTGCGCGGTGCCGATCACCTGAGCTTCGATGTGTGGGTGGAAAGCATCCCGTTCGACGAAACCCGCCAGTACGTGCAGAACGTGCTGTCGTACTCGGTGATCTACGGGCAGAAGCTCAATTCGCCGCAGCCGCTGGTGGATTGGCATGAGCGGTATTTCGACGATCAATGACAGGTGCTGAATGCCTGAAATGAAAAATGCCCGCATCAATCGATGCGGGCATTTTTTTGTCTTCAGCAAAGGCCTGCGGCAGTTCTACACCGCCACCGCATGCCCATCATTGAACTGCAGCGACGCCAGCCGCGCATACAACGGATTGCTTACGATCAGCTCCTGATGCGTACCGATCGCCACCAGGCTGCCCTGATCCATCACCGCGATCCGGTCGGCGTTCTTGACCGTGGCCAGGCGATGCGCGATCACCAGTGTGGTGCGGTTTTGCATCAGGCTGGGCAAGGCTTCCTGGATCAGGTGCTCGCTCTGCGCATCGAGGGCGCTGGTGGCTTCGTCCAGCAGCAGAATCGGCGCATCCACCAGCAACGCGCGGGCAATCGCCAAGCGTTGACGCTGGCCGCCGGAAAGTCCGAGGCCAGCGTCACCCAAATGGGTCTGATAGCCGTTGGGCATTTTCTCGATGAAGTCATGGGCGTGGGCAATTCTTGCCGCTTCCTTGACCTGCTCCAGTGTCGCGCCCGCATTGCCGTAACGAATATTCTCTTCGACGCTGCCGAAAAACAGCGCAGGCGATTGCGAGACCAGAGCGAAATTGCGCCGCAGATCCAGCGGGTCGAGACTGGTCAGCGGCACACCATCGATCAAAATCCGCCCTTCAAGCGGGTCGTAGAAGCGCAGCAGCAAGTCATACACCGTGGACTTGCCGGCACCGGATGGCCCGACAAGGGCCAGGGTCTCGCCGGCCCTGATGGTCAGACTCAAGCCGTTGACCGCGTAGCTGTCCGGACGTGACGGGTAGGAAAAGCGCACATTCTGCAATTGCAGTTCGCCCTTGATCCGTTCTGGCAACGTCACCAGCCCGATGGTCGGTGGCTGGATGATGTTCTGCGAACTGAGCAGTTCCGCGATGCGCTCGGCGGCACCCGCCGCACGCTGTAATTCGCCAATGACCTCGCTCAACGTGCCGATCGCGCTGCCGACGATCAGGCTGTAGAAAACGAACGCCGCCAGTTCACCACCGGTAATGCGCCCGGCAATCACGTCCATGCCGCCGACCCACAACATCACCGCCACCGCGCCGAGCACCAGCACGATCACCACGGTGATCATCCAGGAACGCTGAAAAATCCTTTTGCGTGCGGTGTCGAACGCGTCCTCGACCGTCGTGGCGAAACGCCGCTCGTCCTGCACCTGATGGTTGTAGGCCTGCACGGTCTTGATCTGACCGAGGGTCTCGGAAACATAGCTGCCGATGTCGGCGACCCGATCCTGGCTCAGCCGCGACAGATTGCGCACGCGCCGACCGAAAATCAGAATCGGCGCGACCACGAACGGCAAGGCAATCACCACGATGCTGGTGAGTTTCGGGTTGGTCACGAACAGCAGCACCACCCCGCCGATCACCATCAACAGGTTGCGCAGAAACATCGACAGTGACGAGCCGATCACCGATTGCAGCAACGTGGTGTCGGCGGTCAGTCGTGACTGAATCTCCGAACTGCGGTTGTTTTCATAGAACCCGGGATGCAGGTACACCAGATGGTTGAAGACCTCGCGCCGAATATCCGCCACGCAGCGCTCACCGATCCACGACACCCAGTAAAACCGTGCAAACGTGCCGATCGCCAGGCCCAGCACCATTAGCATGAAGATGCCGATGCTCTGGTTCAGCTGGTGCGGCGACTGGGTCATGAAACCCCGATCGACCAGCAGTTTGATCCCCTGCCCCATCGACAAAGTCACGGCCGCGGTGACGATCAGCGCCAGCAGCGCAGCGCCGACTTGCCAACGATAAGGCGCCAGAAACCGGCTGGTCAGACTCAGCGCTCGACGGTGCCGGGAAGAAAGCTTCGAGATCATTCAGGTACACATCCGTGTTGGTGAAAGGGCTAGCCTAAACCTTCTATGGGGCGGAACTCTGTAAATCACAATGAGTCAGGTTAAATATGCCCCCAAAGACTAGGCCATAGTTGCTATTGGTCTAATGTCCCGGTTGAGACGAGCGGTCATTTCTGTTGGACTGGAGATGCCGCTTTTGACAGACCCTGAGGGTGTTGTCACAGCCTGGTCACGTGGCGGTTTTAATCTACGTGCACAACCTGATGAGGAGACAGGCCATGTCCTTGCAACACAGCAGCGAAGACAAAATTGAAGTGATCCGCACCAAACCCGGCCAACCTCTGGGTTGCTCGATTATTGACAAGGATGGGCGTGAGGTACCGATCACCGAAGACATGATCCAGGACGCATGCCGCGAACTGGACAAGCGATTGGTCAAGCCTGCCGAACAAAAGTGATATAGCCACCGTCTTCCTGACCCGGCCCCCATTTGGCCGGGTTTTTTCTGCCTGCCGTTCTCTCCTGTGTAGGAGCTGCCGAAGGCTGCGATCTTTTGACTTTGTTTTTCAAAGGCAAGATCAAAAAATCGCAGCCTCCGGCAGCTCCTACAGGATCTTCAGACAGCCACCGCCCCCAGCGCCGCCACAATCTTTTGCAACTGCGGCGAATCACCGTCGATCCGCACCTTCAGCCCCTCGATCTCGCGCCGCACCGGATACTGCTTGCGCAAAACGTCGAACGCTGCACGTTGTTCAGCGACATTGCCTACAAGACTGCGACGAAAATCTGCGTCATCTCGGCGCGGGTCGTACACGCCACGGCACAACATCGCCAGCGCCCAGGCCGGATCGCTGTCGGCGTGCAGGGTCACTTCTGACAGCCAGGGTGCCGGCAGCAGGTCACTGAGCTGAATGCTCGGTGGTTGACCGATAAATTCGCAATAAGCCTGATAAATCTGCGCCGTCCCGCGCTGTTTGCCATCGAGGC
Source organism: Pseudomonas sp. Irchel s3a10 (assembly GCF_900187525.1). Classification (NCBI taxonomy): domain Bacteria; kingdom Pseudomonadati; phylum Pseudomonadota; class Gammaproteobacteria; order Pseudomonadales; family Pseudomonadaceae; genus Pseudomonas; species Pseudomonas sp. Irchel s3a10. The sequence goes on along the minus strand of NZ_FYDR01000015.1, from coordinate 14,368 downwards.
TGTAGCCGGCAATGTGCGGCGTGGCCAACACGCAGAGTTCGGCGAGGGCGACATCGACTTCAGGCTCGGCTTCCCAAACATCAAGCACCGCTTGCAGGTCTTCGCGCTCCAGCAGCACGTTGCGCAACGCGGCGTTATCCACCACCGGGCCACGGGCGGCATTGATCAGCCAGGTGCCGGGTTTGAGCTGTTGCAGACGCCGTTCGTCAAACAGATGCCAGGTCGCGCCTTCGCCGGTGCGCGTCAGCGGCGTGTGCAGGCTGATCACGTCGCACTGCTCGATGATCTGCTCGAGGCTTACATAATCGCCGCCCTCGGCCGCCTGACGCGGCGGATCGCAGACTTTGACATTCCAGCCCAGTCCTTTGAGCACCTTGATCAGCCGCCCGCCAACTTCACCGGCACCGATCACACCGTACGTACGTTGCGGCAAATCAACGCCTTCGATTTCCGCCAGGGTCATCAGGCTGCCAAGCACGTAATCGACCACGCCCCGTGCATTGCAACCGGGCGCACTGGACCAACTGATGCCGGCCTCGTTGAAATAATCGAGATCGAGGTGATCGGTACCGATGGTGCACGTGCCGACGAAACGCACTTTGGTGCCTTCAAGCAACGCGCGGTTGACGTTGGTCACCGAACGTACCAGCAGCACGTCGGCCTGCTCGACCGTCGCACGGTCGATGGAACGGCCCGGCACCCGGCGGATCTCGCCGAAACCGGCAAAAAAGGCATCGAGCAGCGGGATATTTTCGTCGGCAACAATCAGCATGGCGGGCTCCTTGGGGGGATCGGCAGTTTAGGTGCAGATCCACCGTTGAGCCAGCGCAGACTGCACTGTGGCGAGGGAGCTTGCTCCCGCTCGACTGCGCAGCAGGCGGAAAGTCTGCAATCGGGATTTTCCTGATCCACCACGCCGGATGGTTTTGGGGCCGCTTCGCACCCCAGCGGGAGCAAGCTCCCTCGCCACAGTGGATGGCATCGATGATTACAAATCCGCAACAGAGGATTTTTCCTGACTGTCACGTCAGCGGCGTAGAATGCGGCGCCTTGCGCATCAACACCTGTGGACGCTTTGCCTGTGAATTCTGTTACTGATCAACCTCTCGCTGCCTCACTCACCCGCCCCGCGCGAATTCGCCTGGAGTTCAGGAACCTGCTCGCCCTGGCCTTGCCGATCATCATCGCGCAACTGGCGACTACCGCGATGGGCTTCGTCGATGCGGTGATGGCCGGCCGCGTCGGGCCGAAAGATTTGGCGGCGGTAGCGCTGGGCAACTCGATCTGGGTCCCGGTGTTTCTGCTGATGACCGGCACCCTGCTGGCCACCACGCCGAAAGTCGCTCAGCATTTCGGCGCCGGCACCCACAGCGAGATCGGCCCGATCGTGCGTCAGGCGCTGTGGCTGGCGCTGGTGGTCGGCCTGATCGCCACGTGCATGCTGGTCGCCGCCGAACCGGTACTGCACCTGATGAAGGTCGATCCCGAGCTGATCGGCCCGTGCATGCAATACCTGCACGGCATTGCCAGCGGCCTGCCGGCGGTGGCGTTCTATCACGTGCTGCGCTGCACCAGTGACGGCATTGGCCGTACCCGCCCGGCGATGGTGCTGGGCCTGTGCGGTCTGGCGCTGAACATTCCGCTGAACTACATCTTCATCTATGGCCATTTCGGCGTACCGGCCATGGGCGGCGTTGGCTGCGGCTGGGCCACGGCCATCGTGATGTGGGTCATGGCGCTGGGTCTGGCGGGTTACGAGCGCTGGGCGCCGGCCTATCGTTCGAGTGAAATCTTCAGCCGCTTCGACTGGCCACAATGGGCGGTGATCAAGCGTCTGCTGGCGATCGGTCTGCCGATTGGCATCGCGGTGTTTGCCGAGTCGAGCATCTTCGCGGTGATCGCCCTGCTGATCGGCAGCCTCGGCGCCACCGTGGTGGCCGGGCATCAGATCGCGCTGAACGTCAGCTCGCTGGTGTTCATGATTCCGTATTCGCTGGGCATGGCGGTGACCGTACGCGTCGGCCAGGCACTGGGTCGTGAAGAGCCGCGTGAAGCACGCTTTGCCGCCGGTGTCGGCATGGGGACTGCGCTGGCCTACGCCTGTATTTCGGCGAGCATGATGCTGTTGCTGCGCGAGCCGATTGCATCGATCTATACCGCCGATCCGACGGTGATCCACATCGCGGCGATGCTGATTGTGTACTCGGCGCTGTTCCAGTTTTCCGACGCGATCCAGGTCACCGCCGCCGGCGCGCTGCGCGGTTATCAGGACACCCGGGTAACGATGATTCTGACCCTGTTCGCCTACTGGGGCATCGGCCTGCCGGTGGGTTACGCGCTCGGCCTGACCGACTGGCTCGGCGAACCGCGTGGCCCGAGCGGCTTGTGGCAGGGTTTGATCGTTGGTTTGAGCTGCGCGGCGCTGATGCTGTCGATCCGCCTGACCCGCAGTGCGCGCAAACGTATTCGGATCAGTCGCAGCGCCGGCTAAACCCCATACGCAGCACAAAAAAATGTGGGAGCGGGCTTGCTCGCGAAGGCGGTGCTTCAGTCGACATCTTCAGTGACTGACACACCGCCTTCGCGGGCAAGCCCGCTCCCACATTGGGATTTGCGTTTGCCTGAGGGTCAGGCTTGTTTTTTGCGGATCCAGTACAGATAAGTACCGGCCTCTTCGTGCTGGCCCACCAGTTCATGGTCGAGAAACACACAGAACTTGGGAATGTCGCGACGGGTCGAGGGATCGGTGGCGATCACCTTGAGCAGGCCGCCAGGCACCAGGTCACGGATGTGCTGATGCAGCATCATCACCGGCTCCGGACAATTGAGACCGGTGGCATCGAGGGTGCCGTCGACCGGGGTATCGATCATTTCACTCATGATTAACTCCTGAAACTGGCCGGCATTGTCGCGCAATGCCGGGTGCTCAGTCATCTGTAGCGAGGGGATTTATCCACGATGGGTCGCGAAGCGGCCCCAAAGGCTGGGGATGCGCTGCATCCCATCGGGGATAAATCCCCTCACCACAGAGATCATTCCCACAGGGTTTAGTGGTGACTTAGCGGGATTTGGCTTTCTTGATGTCATGCCGACGCAAATGGCAGGTCACTTCCTCGCGGTCGTGATACAGCTGCTTGCAGCCAATATCCACCTTGATCCCACGCGCCTTGAAGCCATCGGCGATGCGTTCGAGCAAGCGCTTCACTTCGGCATAACGCTGCTTCATCGGCAGCTTGAGATTGACTACCGCTTCGCGGCAATGGCCCTCGCCGATCCACTCTTCCAGCATCGCCGCGTTACGCGCCGGCTTCTCGACGATGTCGCAGACCATCCAGTCCACCGGCTGCTTGGGCTTGAAGGTGAAACCGTCGGCCATCAAGTGCTGCACCAGCCCGGTGTCCATCAGGCTTTCAGCCATCGGGCCGTTGTCGATGGCAGTCACCAGCATGCCGCGGTTGACCAATTGCCAGGTCCAGCCGCCCGGAGCCGCGCCGAGGTCGACGCCGGTCATGTCGCTGTGCAGGCGCTCGTCCCACTGATCCCGCGGGATGAAGTGGTGCCAGGCCTCCTCCAGCTTCAACGTCGAACGGCTGGGTGCCTCGCGCGGAAACTTCAGGCGCGGAATGCCCATCGGCCACATCGCCGAGTTGCCGGCATCGGCCATGCCGAGGAACACTTCGCGGCCACTTTTGAAGGTCAGCAGCAGGCGCGGCTTGTTTTCGTCTTCCACCAGTTTGCCGGCGCCGGTCAGCGCCTTGCGCAGCGGGCCTTCGAATTTCTTGCAGAAGTTCGACAGCTCTTTGCCGTCGTTGGTGTCGACCACTTCCAGCCACAGGCTGCCGCAGACCGGGAAGTCCGCCATGTGCTCGAGGATCACGCTGATGCGGTCGGTTTCCGGCAGATTGATGAAGACGCCACGCGCCCATTGCCGCGGGAAAATCAATTCGGCGAATCGTTGGCCGCGCATCAGCCGTTCGGCACCATCGGCTTCGCTGCAGACAAACTCGGCGTACGCGGTGGCCGGTTTGGCCTTGGCGTAACCGGCGACGTTGAGTTGGGCGGCGAGGTCGGAAATCTCCGAACAGACTTCGCCTTCGAAGCCTGGCCGGCAATGCATGAATAGGGTGTTCATTCTTACTCCTGGGCAGAGGGCGGACATTCGGCCCCTGCACGCTGCTCAAGCCTTGCGGTGAAGCAAAGCCTGTCACGAAAACCGGCGCATGATAGCCGATGTCGGAACCTTGGACTTGCCCATAGAGTCCAGTTATTAGCCAGCTACTGAAAACAGGGCTACGTTGATAGCTCTGCCCGTCCCCTCCGTCCGTAGCCGTGCGGACTCAAAGGAGTGATCGTAATGCCGTCCCTCGATAGTCTGAAGACCCTTAAAACTCTACAAATCGACAATAAGACCTACCACTATTTCAGCCTGCCCGATGCCGCCAAGAGCCTGGGCAATATCGACCAGCTACCGATGTCGCTGAAAGTCCTCCTGGAAAACCTGCTGCGCTGGGAAGATGAAAAAACTGTCACCGGCGCCGACCTCAAGGCCATCGCTGCCTGGCTCAAAGAGCGCCGCTCCGACCGGGAAATCCAGTACCGCCCCGCCCGGGTATTGATGCAAGATTTTACCGGCGTACCCGCCGTGGTCGACCTCGCCGCAATGCGCGCCGCCATGGCCAAGGCCGGCGGTGATCCGCAGCGGATCAACCCGCTGTCACCAGTGGATCTGGTGATCGACCACTCGGTGATGGTCGACAAATTCGCCACCCCGAGCGCCTTCGAACAGAACGTCGACATCGAGATGCAGCGCAACGGCGAGCGCTACGCGTTCCTGCGCTGGGGCCAGAGCGCTTTCGACAACTTCAGCGTGGTGCCGCCGGGCACCGGGATCTGCCACCAGGTCAACCTCGAATACCTCGGGCGCACGGTGTGGACCAAGGATGAGGACGGCCGCACCTACGCCTTCCCCGACACCCTGGTCGGCACCGACTCCCATACCACCATGATCAACGGCCTCGGCGTACTCGGCTGGGGCGTCGGCGGGATCGAGGCGGAAGCGGCAATGCTCGGCCAACCGGTGTCGATGCTGATTCCGGAAGTGATCGGTTTCAAACTCACCGGCAAACTCAAGGAAGGCATCACCGCCACCGACCTGGTGCTGACCGTCACGCAGATGCTGCGCAAGAAAGGTGTGGTCGGCAAATTCGTCGAATTCTACGGTGACGGTCTCGCCGACCTGCCACTGGCCGACCGCGCAACCATTGCCAACATGGCCCCGGAATACGGCGCGACCTGCGGCTTTTTCCCGGTCGATGACGTAACCCTCGAATACCTGCGCCTGTCCGGTCGCCCGGCCGAAGTGGTGAAACTGGTCGAGGCCTACACCAAGGCCCAGGGCCTGTGGCGCCTGCCCGGTCAGGAACCGGTGTTCACCGACAGCCTGGCGCTGGACATGGGCAGCGTCGAAGCCAGCCTGGCCGGGCCAAAGCGCCCGCAGGATCGGGTTTCGCTGCCGAACGTGGCACAGGCTTTCAGTGATTTCATGGACCTGCAATTCAAACCTACCAGCAAGGAAGAAGGCCGTCTGGAAAGCGAGGGCGGCGGTGGCGTGGCCGTGGGCAACGCCGATCTGGTCGGCGAAACCGAGTACGAGTACGAGGGCCAGACCTATCGCCTGAAAAACGGTGCGGTGGTGATCGCAGCGATTACCTCGTGCACCAACACCTCCAACCCGAGCGTGATGATGGCGGCCGGTCTGCTGGCAAAAAAAGCCGTGGAGAAAGGCCTGACCCGCAAGCCGTGGGTCAAGAGTTCGCTGGCACCCGGTTCGAAAGTGGTCACCGACTACTACAAGGCGGCGGGGCTGACGCAATACCTCGATCAACTGGGCTTTTCGTTGGTCGGCTATGGCTGCACCACGTGCATCGGCAACTCCGGGCCACTGCCGGAACCGATCGAGAAAGCCATTCAGAAAGCTGACCTCACCGTGGCGTCGGTGCTCTCCGGCAACCGTAACTTCGAGGGCCGGGTGCATCCGCTGGTCAAGACCAACTGGCTGGCCTCACCACCGCTGGTGGTCGCCTACGCCCTGGCGGGCAGCGTGCGTACCGACATCAGCAGCGAACCACTGGGCAACGACCAGCAAGGCAATCCGGTGTACCTGCGCGATATCTGGCCGAGCAGCAAGGAAATCGCCGACGCAGTCAGTCAGGTCAACACCGCGATGTTCCATAAGGAATACGCCGAGGTGTTTGCCGGCGACGAGCAATGGCAAGCAATCCAGGTACCGCAAGCCGCTACCTATGTGTGGCAGGACGACTCGACCTATATCCAGCATCCGCCGTTTTTCGACGATATTTCCGGCCCGTTGCCGGTGATCACCGACGTCAAAGGCGCGCGAGTTCTGGCGCTGCTGGGCGATTCGGTGACCACTGACCACATCTCCCCTGCCGGCAACATCAAGGCTGACAGCCCGGCCGGGCGCTATCTGCGCGAGAAAGGCGTGGAGCCGCGGGACTTCAACTCCTACGGCTCACGGCGTGGCAACCATGAAGTGATGATGCGCGGGACGTTTGCCAACATCCGCATTCGTAACGAAATGCTCGGCGGCGAAGAAGGCGGCAACACGATCTACATCCCGAGCGGCGAGAAGATGCCGATTTACGATGCCGCCATGCGTTATCAGGCATCAGGCACGCCCCTGGTAGTGATTGCCGGTCAGGAATACGGCACCGGCTCCAGCCGCGACTGGGCCGCCAAAGGCACCAACCTGCTGGGCGTCAAAGCGGTGATCGCCGAAAGCTTCGAGCGCATCCACCGTTCCAATCTGGTGGGCATGGGCGTGTTGCCGCTGCAGTTCAAGCTCGATCAGAACCGCAAGAGCCTGAACCTCACTGGCAAGGAAACCCTGGATATTCAGGGCCTGACCAGCGTCGAGCTGACGCCGCGCATGAACCTGAATCTGGTGATCACCCGTGAAGACGGGCGCCAAGAGAAAATCGAGGTGCTGTGCCGCATCGATACATTGAATGAGGTGGAGTACTTCAAGTCCGGCGGGATTCTGCATTACGTGTTGCGGCAGCTGATCGCTTCCTGAAAACACGTTTCCCTGTAGGAGCTGCCGCAGGCTGCGATCTTTTGATTTTGGCTTTCAAAAGCAAGATCAAAAGATCGCAGCCTGCGGCAGCTCCTACAGGGTGATGTACTTTTCTACAGGCGAAAAAAAACCCGCCGAAGCGGGTTTTTCCCAAGACCATTATCGACTCCCTGTCGGCAGCGATCCTTGCTATGGTCGATCATCCGTGATCCTGAAACACTCCCTGTGTCTCAGTTGATGGGTGTAGATTACGCGGTGGATCCAATCGGCAATAGTCGCAAAAGCTACCACCGCGTGTAAGACATTCGCTATACCAGCCCTTCCGAAAACCCTTAGCCCTCTCAGTCATCCAGCAGGCAAGCGGCGATTTGCGCGACCTGCAGCTGTTCGGCAGCCTGTTGCTGCGAATCGTCTTCCAGGAACCAGGCGGCCGACAATCCGGCAAACGCCAGCACCCATTGCAGCAAACGTCGGCGATCAAGCCCGGACGCCTCGACGATCACCTCGACCTGCCGGCGCAATCGCTGTGAATCGCCAGCCGTCGGCAAGTCCGGGTTGCAGATCAGGTTGGCGTAGTCATAACCGCGCTCGCCGCGTATTCGTTTGGGATCAATAGCGAGCCAGCCGTGTGCAGCGAAATCGAGAACATTGTCGTGGTGCATGTCACCGTGCAGCACCACCACGTCCTGCGGATCTGCGAGCAAGGCTTCAGCCGCTCGCAGGCTCAGGGCATAGGTCCCGCCATGTTCGGCCGCGGCCACGCGCAGCGAGGCGAACCACGGTGCCAGCTCCACCAGCGGCGGTAGCGGCGTCGGGCGCGGCGCATGCAAGCGCGCTAGTGTCGTGCACATGATCTGCGTGGCTTCGTCGTCTTCACCGTTGAGCGCCATGTGCATCAACGAACGCCGACCCATGGCCCGTTCCAGCAACAAACCTTCCTCGTGATGGGCCAGCACCTGCGCTGCGCCCTCACCGTTCCACCAAGTCATCAGTCGATTGCCGAATTGCTCGTCGGTATCCAGCGCAACCTTGAGCATGGCCGGCGTGTCGCCAAAACGCACCGGCAACAGACGGCTGCCGGGGGTGATGATCGGTTCACCGTCCGGCACCAGCGCCCAGCGTTGCAACCAGGGTTCGAAGATTGCGCAGTCAGTCACCGTCACGCTCGCGCGCCTTCGCGCTTTCGGCGAGAAACTGTTCAAGTCGACTCAGCTGTTCCTCCCAGCCACGGCTGTCCATGTAATACGCCTCCTTCTGCCGCACATCGGGAATGTGCGCGAAGCCGGACTCAGACACTTTGAGCAAAGTGCCGCCCTCGTAATCCTGCAGCTCAAACTTGACCAGCGTCGTCGGCTCCTGTGAATAGTCGATCTTTGGATTGACCGCGTACGGGTGCCAGCGAAACGAAAACAACTGCTGTGGCTCGACCCGCTCGACGAGCACATTCCACAACACGTGTTCATAACCTGGATACGTGACCTGCCCTTGCGTCCATTCCCCGGCAATGAACCGCCTGCCCTCCAGCGCTACACCAAACCACTGGCCAAACGCCTCGGCATCGACCAATGCGCGCCAGACATAAGAACGCGATGCCTTGAGCATGATTTTGCGTTCGAAACTATTGGGTACCGGTTTCATAAGTCACCTCCTGTTTTGAACAGTAGGCTTGTATGACCACATGTCCAACCTGAAGTTGTATCAAAGAGCTGCACCTGTTCAGTCCAAAGGAAACATTCGGCGGCATTTCCGATCGTTGAATGAGTGAATGACTGACGCAACCCTCCCGCTGAACCTGTTACCTTTTCCAGCGTAATGGATACAAACAAGGACGAAGCATGCAGCCATCTCTATCCGAACGTTATCGCGGCGCCCTGCTCGGTCTCGCTTGCGGCGACGCCGTCGGCACCACGGTGGAGTTCAAGCCGCGAGGTTCATTCCAGCCGCTGACGGACATGGTCGGCGGTGGCCCCTTTCACTTGAAGCCCGGGCAATGGACGGATGACACCTCGATGGCGCTGTGCCTGGCCGAGAGTCTTCTGAGCAAAAACACATTCGATGCGGCGGACCAGATGGGACGCTATCTGAACTGGTGGCGATGGGGGTATCTGAGCTCGACAGGGGATTGTTTCGATATTGGCATGACCGTCAGTCAGGCACTGTCGCAGTATCAGCAAACCGGTCAGCCCTTTGCAGGGTCAACCGACCCGTTTACCGCCGGCAACGGCTCACTCATGCGTTTGGCGCCGGTGGTGCTGTTTTTCTTCCCTGACGTCCAGCAGATCCGCCAGTTCGCCAGCGACAGTTCGCGCACAACCCACGCGGCCCCTGAAGCCATCGAATGCTGTCAATTGTTTGCCGAACTGATCGCCAACGCGCTGTTCGGTACCTGCAAAAGCAAACTGTGCAGGCTGCCGAGCTCAGCTTTCACTGAGCCTAAAGTTGCCGCGATTGCTCGAGGAGATTATCTGGCCAAATCAGTCAATGATATCCGTGGCAGCGGTTACAGCGTCGAGTCCTTGGAAGCCGCGCTGTGGTGTTTTCATCACACAGACAGTTTTACAGCGGCGATCCTGCAAGCCGCCAACCTCGGCGATGATGCGGACACCACTGCCGCGATCGTCGGTCAATTGGCCGGGGCCTATTATGGCGTTCGGGCGATTCCTGCCCACTGGCTGGAAATACTTCATGACGGCGAGGAAATTGCAGCCGCCGCGGATCGCCTGCTCGAAGCCTCCCGGCTGCGCGTTCCTGAATAGCCGCACCACTGCCGCTAAACTGCTCTGCACTTTCATCCGACACAGTGAGATTAACCATGCTCCCACGCCTGCTCCTGGCCCTGACCCCCTTCCTGTTAACGCCTTTCGCCCACGCCGCCGTCGACTGCGCCAACGCCAGCGATCAGGCCACCATGAATCAGTGTGCCGGGCAGGAATTCAAGACGGCGGACAAGGAATTGAACGCGGTGTATCAGCAGATCACCGGTCGTTTGAAGGACAACGCCGACGCCAAAAAGCTGCTGGTGAGCGCGCAGCGGGCGTGGATCGGCTTTCGTGATGCCGAGTGCAAGTTTTCCGCGTCCGGTGTGGACGGCGGGAGTGTTTATCCATTGATTCACAGCAATTGCCTGACCGAGGTGACCAAGGTGCGGGTCGAGGCGCTGAAGCAGTATTTGAAGTGTCAGGAAGGAGACATGAGTTGCCCGGTGCCAGGGGCCTGATGTTGCAGGGGTTTCAGTCTCGCCGACAGGTTTGTTGATTCCCCACTCGGAGCACCTGTCGGCGCGCTGGCCAGCCTAGCGACTGCCCGTACCATTGCGAGCGACCATGCGGAGCCGGATCAGAAGAGGATGCTCAAGCAACAAAATCAAATTAATTATTGTTATTAGATAATTTATCATCGAGAATTCGCTACCAAATTGTAGCAACCAGGAATTTTCATGAGTACTCACATCAACGGATTGGCGCTGCAGCGCATGCATTGGATCGGGCTGCTGGCAGCAATTCTCGTCTGGGTTCTGGGGGTAACGGAGGTCGGCGGCAACGCAACGATCTGGTTCTTCAAAAAGGATGAAATGCTGGCGGGCCTGCTCTATGCCTTTGCTGAGGGCTCGCCGCAATTGCTTGACCCGTTTGTCGAAGGTGCACTGCTTGATCCCGACACCTGGCTGTCATCAACGGTCACGGCGCTGATCGTCTTTCTGGATTTCCTGCCCGTGGTCCTGTCGGCGTACGCGTTATGGCTGACCGGTTTGTTCTTTCTGCGCTTGTCGCGCGGCGAAACCTGGACCGACCGCAACATCAGGGTCCTCTGGCGAGTAGGCGTACTCTGCATCGTTTCTCCGGCAACCTACCCGTTAATAGAGACCTTGCAAGGTCTGGCGTTGTCGATAGATCTACCGCCGGGGGATCGGATTTTCCAGTTCTCTATCGGAATGTCTTCCGCTTCCGCCTATGAAATAATCAAAGGCGTATTACTCTGTATTTTTTCAATTATCATGCGTGACGCAAAAGTACTCAGCGATGAGCAAAGCCAATACATATAGAACAATATAATGACCATTATTGTCCGCCTTGACGTAGTCATGGCCACGCAAAAAATTCGTTCAAAAGAGTTAGCCGCCCTGCTCGGGATCACCGAGGCGAATCTGTCATTGCTCAAAAACGGCAAAGTCAAAGGCGTGAAGATGGCAACTCTGGACAAGCTCTGCGCTGCGCTCGATTGCCAGCCGGGCGATCTGCTGGAATACCAGAAAGACTAGCCCGCTGGCGGCGGTTTATTTATCGCCCCCTCATCCGTTTAACTTTTATTCAATCCTTAGTTGCAAGGCGTCTTTGTCATGTCCCGTTATTTGTTCTGCGTCCTATTAATGCTGACCGCGTTGCTTGGCGGCTGCGCCACGCAAATAGACGTAGCACTCAACGCAATACCTGATCCGGACTATCAGTTCGATCAAAAGGCAACCGTGCTGGTGACCTCGGCCAACGGCGCCGATGAGAACGCACTGAATGCCCGCTACTATCTTCGCGACATGGTCAACGCACTGAAAGACAGAGGCTTTCAGGAGGTTTATACCGACGCCAGCCTGCCCAGGAGTCACGCGCCGATCAAAATGACCATTACTCTCGATATCGGCAGCCGGCAAGTGTCTTACCGCTATACCGCCACCGACTATGGGCAAGTGCCAACCAGCACTACGACCGTGTGCAAGAACGCCAAGAAGAAAGATGACCGACTGACCTGCACCAGTAAGCCCAATACGACCTATGGCCCGGTGGGAACTTCAGAGCGTATTGGTTACACCACCCTCAGTACGTTCATTGCCACCGCCCGGGATGAAGCGAGCAAGCGCACGGTGTATCTGCTGCGGGCGTCGTCTTATAACGAGGACTGTCAGGCCGCCAAGGTCGAAGCGTTTCTGGTCGAGCAGGGCCTGCAGAATTTGAACTTCCAGGATCGCATGCAACGCAACTACAGCGTCACGATGCCCGAGGGTTACAGCTGCAAGTAGTCAGTTGCCCAAACGTGAGAGCTTCACAGCTCAGCCGGCGTGAGGCGGTGCTGTGAAGCTGGCTCGGGTTAGACGTGGGGATCACCCGGCGGCTTGGCCGGCGCCGCGTATTGCGGCTTGAGGTGGCCGTCCTGGTCCAGTAACCAGGCGTCCATGATCTGCCGCACCACAGGGCCGGCCACTCGACCACCGGCCTCACCGTTTTCGATCATCACCGAGATGGCGATCTTCGGGTGCTCCGCCGGAGCGAAACCGACAAACAAGGCGTTGTCGCGATGACGTTCGAGGGTTTTCTCGCGGTTGTAGCGCTCGCCCTGCTTGATCGCTACCACCTGCGCGGTACCACTCTTACCGGCAATGCGGTACTGCGCACCTGCCGCTGCGGCGCGCGCGATACCCCGGGCATCGTGCATTACCATCTGCATGCCGTGGTTGACCTGATCCCAGTCACGCGGGTTTTTCAGCAGGATATTCGGCATCGGATGCTCGTCGACCGGTGCCACGCCATCGACCGTTTTCGCCAGGTGCGGGCGATTCCATACGCCCTTGTTGGCAATCAGCGCGGTGGCCTGAGCCAGTTGCAACGGCGTAACCTGCATATAACCCTGGCCGATACCCAGAATCACCGTTTCCCCAGGGAACCACGCCTGACGACGTGTGGCACGTTTCCAGGCCTGAGATGGCATCAAACCGGGCGACTCTTCGAACATGTCCAGCGAGACTTTTTCGCCGAGGCCGAACATCGCCATATAGTCGTGCAGACGATCGATGCCGAGCTTGTGTGCCAGGTCGTAGAAGTAGGTGTCGTTGGAGCGCATGATCGCCGCGTCCATGTCCACCCAGCCATCGCCACTGTGGTTCCAGTTGCGGTACTTGTGATCGAAATCCGGGAGTTGGTAGTAGCCTGGGTCGAAGACGCGGGTCTGCGGCGTCACTACACCGGCATCGAGGCCGGCGATTGCCACTTCCGGCTTGATGGTCGAGCCCGGCGCATAAAGGCCGCGCAGCACACGGTTGAACAGCGGGCGATCGATGGAATCGCGTAGCGCTGAGTATTCCTTGGAGCTGATACCGGTCACGAACAGGTTCGGGTCGAAACTCGGATTGCTGACCATGGCCAGCACTTCACCCGTGGATGGATCAAGCGCGACCACCGACCCACGACGATCACCCAGCGCGGCTTCGGCAGCCTCCTGCAGTTTGACATCGAGACTCAGAACAATGTTTTTGCCAGGCACTGGATCGGTGTGCTTGAGCACTCGCAGCACGCGGCCTTGGGCGTTGGTCTCAACCTCTTCATAACCGACGTGGCCGTGCAGCTGCGCTTCGTAGAAGCGTTCGATACCGGTTTTACCGATGGATTGCGTGCCACGGTATTCAACCGAATCGAGGGTCTTGGATTCTTTTTCGTTGATGCGGCCAACGTAGCCGATCGAATGCGCGAAGTGCGCCCCCAACGGGTAATGCCGAACGAACTGCGGCTCGACATCAAGGCCCGGCAGACGGAACTCGTTAACCGCCAACACGGCGATTTGTTCCTCCGTCAGCTCGTAGAACAGTGTCACCGGGGTGAATGGGTGACGGGACTGCTTCATGGCCTTATCGAAAATCGTACGATCTTCGGCGGGTAAATGCAGCAGATTGATTACCTCGTCCAGCTCCTGATTAACATCAGTGGCGCGTTCGCGGGTAATGATCAGGTTGTAACTGGGACGGTTATCAGCGAGCAGCACACCATTGCGATCGTAGATCAGGCCTCTTGTCGGCGGAATCGGCAGGACGTGCACGCGGTTGTTTTCAGAGATGGTCGAGTGGTAGTCGTATTCAACCACTTGCAGGATGTACAGGCGTACCACCAGCGCGCAACTGATGGCAAAGACGAACAGAGCACAAGCGATCAACCGCTTGTTGACCAGACGCGTCTCTTTTTCGTGATCCTTGATCGGGATGGGTTCAGGCATTTCTACAGCAACTCTTTGACATAATTTGAGTGCCGATCCGTGGGCATGACATCAGTCCGTTAAAAAACGAGCTGCACCATACCAAAAACCGAGTGGTCAGTTCAGATGGTTTTTCCCTAATGGCAGTCCCTGGTGACAGCTGGGACGCTCATACCGCATGAATTGGCAGGCAAACCACTTTCCTGCAGGCAAAACAAAACCCCAACTGCTTTCGCAATTGGGGTTTCGGAATTTAATCTTGACGATGACCTACTCTCACATGGGGAAACCCCACACTACCATCGGCGATGCATCGTTTCACTT
>NZ_FYDR01000014.1:0-75105 GCF_900187525.1 Pseudomonas sp. Irchel s3a10 | reverse complement strand
ACCTTGGCCAACTGATCGAGGAAACCCTGCCTGACGGTGGTGTGCGGCGCTTTTCCTACGACGCGCTGGGGCGACGGACGACCACTTGCGACGAACACGGCGCGATCACTCGCCAGCAGTGGGACGCTGTTGGCCGACTAATTCAGACGACCTTTCCTACGGGCGCCACCCGCGCCTACAGCTACGGCGCCTACGGCCAGGTCACTGCCGAACGCGACGAACTCGGCCACATCACCCGCTACGAGTATGACGACGACCTGCACCTGGTCTCGCGCAAGATCAATCCCGACGGCACGCGGGTGCAGTACCGCTACGACCATGCGCAGTTGTTGCTCACGGAAATCGAGAACGAATCCGGGGAAAAGTACCGACTGGACTACACGCCCACCGGACTGATCCGACAGGAAACCGGCTTCGACGGCCGACGCACCGCTTACGCCTACGACCGCAACGGGCACCTGCTGGAGAAGACCGAGTTCGGTGATGACGGCTCAACGCTGGTCACCACTTACGCGCGTGATGCGGCCGGACGTCTGCTGCTGAAAACCCTGCCCGACGGGGTTGAGGTGGTTTACACCTACGACCGACTGGGCCGTTTGACCGGGGTCGATGACGGTCAGAAACATCCACTGGCCTTCGAATACGACCTGCAGGATCGGCTGATCACCGAGCATCAGGGCTGGGGCACCTTGCGTTATGCCTATGACGCCTGCGGCCAGCTCAAGCGCCAGCGTCTGCCGGACAACAGCAAGCTCGATTACCACTACGCCAAGGGCGGCGCGCTGACGGCCATCGACCTTAATGGCACACGGCTGACCCGCCACGTCTATCAGTCCGGTCGCGAACAACAACGCCAGCAAGGCCTGCTGCGCAGCGATTATGCCTACGACGAGCAGGGCCGATTGCAGCTGCATACCGTCAATCAGCAAACGCGCCCCTTGTACTTGCGCCACTACAGCTATGCGGTCAACGGCAATCTGGCCGGTATCGCCGACAGTCGACACGGCCAGCGCAGTTATTACTACGACGCCCTCGACCGGCTGATTCGCGTCCGTCACTCCCGCGACGAACTGCCCGAATCCTTCGCCCACGACCCGGCCGGCAACCTGCTGATGCAGGATCGTCCCGGCCCGACCCGGATCAAGGGCAATCGCCTGCTGATGCAGGGCGACCGGCACTACGACTACGACGCCTTCGGCAACCTGATCCGCGAACGCCGTGGCCGCGACCAGCAACTCGTCACCGAATACCGCTACGACTGTCAGCACCGCCTGATCGGCCTGACCCGCCCCGACGGCCAAACCGCGACCTACCAATACGACGCCTTCGGCCGACGCATCCGCAAGATCGTCGACGGCCAGACCACCGATTTCTTCTGGCAAGGCGACCACCTCGTCGCCGAAAGCAGCAAAACCCACCACCGCAGCTACGTCTACGAACCCGGCGCCTTCCGTCCCCTGGCGCTGCTCGACGGCAAAGGCCCGAAAAAGGCCTGCCCGTTCTACTACCAACTCGACCACCTCGGCACGCCGCAGGAACTGACCGACTACAGCGGCGAAATCGTCTGGTCAGCGCAGTACGACGCCTACGGCAAAGTCGCGGCGATCACCCTCGCGGGCGAGGACTACCTGGATCAGCCGCTGCGGTTTCAGGGGCAGTATTTCGATGCGGAAAGTGGGCTGCACTACAACCGGCATCGGTATTACGACCCGAGGTTGGGGCGGTATCTGACGCCGGATCCGGTGAAGCTCGCAGGTGGGTTGAATCAGTACCGGTACGTGCCGAATCCGACGGGATGGGTGGATCCGTTGGGGTTGGCTTGCAATCCGTGTCCGGGGGCAATACAAGCTGATGGGCCTTATAGCGAGATAGTGCCAGGTGGGGGCTTGGCTACGCATGAGGCTCAGGGCGGACACCTAATAATCAAACATATTGGTAGAACTGACGCGCAATTAGCCCAAAGATTAATGGCGGAGCCACATATTCCAGCAGCCTCCACATTTTCCGATCGCGCCGGAGCTGAGGCTGCTGTTTCAGAGGCTTTGAGGGTGAATGCGCAAAAGGTGCAAGATTTTTTAAATAGCAAAAAAGGAAAGACAACGATCACCCATCATCTCAACCAGCCAGTGGGAGTGAGCTTGCTCAATGGCGCCACACATCCTCAGTCGGCACTAAAGCTCCTGCTAGTTCTGAAAAAAGACCCTACACTCCCTTTGGGATATTTTTTGCTGACCGGATTTCCAGAGCTATGAATCACGAATTCCCAGAGCTTCACGACTTTTTTGGGGCCTACTTCCATCAAGACTGGCTAATAGAGTACGACACCCCTGATAAGGTTATTGCTGACTTCTTACAAGCTTCAGATCCGGAAATAATACTTTTGGTTTGTGAAGAGTTGCAGTCTTTGCTGAGTCAAAATAAAGATGAGTTGGCAGTAAGAGATTACTTGTTAAGAGATCTCAGTTGCTATTACTGCTATTGGAATAAGTGGGCTTCCGGTAAAGAGTGGTTAAGCTACGTGCTGGCTGTGCTGCAAAATGGAAAAAATTAGAGTGAAGTGCTCTTGTAAGTACTGGAGTTGTTTTTTTCAGATTTGGAAAGTGGTTATGTCGTCTGTGGAATCAGCGCTGGCCCATCAGTTGCGGCAATTGAAGGGCGGGGGCAGTAAGACTATCAATCACATGCACGCTATACCCCGGAACATTCTTCGCATGATGCTTCGCCTGCGAAGCCATTTCCGCGAGTTGGCTGGCATCCAGTTCTGCGCAGGCCTCGGGGTGCAAGTGGACTACGCCGATCGATAACGAGAGCAGCGGAAACTCCTGCCGCACACCTTGGCGATTCGGCGCGATGAAGCAGCCGGCCTCAAGATGCTCAGGGCGATAGAAGCGCCGGCATTGGCTCTGGAAGTCGTCGAGCAGTTGGTTGAGGCGTTTGCGCCAGTCTTCCGGGCCGAGCACCAGCAGGAAGTCGTCGCCGCCGATGTGGCCGACGAAGTCGCGGGACGGGTCGACGCGTTCGTTCAGACATTGCGCCAGGCACAGCAGGACTTCGTCGCCACGACCGTAGCCGTAGATGTCGTTGAAGGGTTTGAAGCTGTCGATGTCGACGTAGCAGATGATCGATTCGCGGCCCTGTCGCAGCAGGCGGGTCAGGCATTGCTGGATCGGCACGTTGCCGGGCAGCAGGGTCAGCGGGTTGGCGTAGCGCGCCTGCTGGATTTTCAGTTCGGTGATCAGTTTGAGCACGTCGATCACCCGGCCCAGGCCGAGATAACCGCCGTTGAGGGTGATGATGAAATCTTCTTCGATACGCTGTCGGGCGCGGCTGGTGATCAGGCGGCTGACCTGTTGCAGCGACTGGCTCATTTCCACGGCGAGGAAGTCGTCGTTCATCAGGCGGCTGATCGGTTTGCGCGCGAACAGGTCGGTGGCGAACGGTTTGAGCAGTGCGTCGGACAACGAATGGCGATGGACGATGCCGCACGGCTGGCCCTGTTCGTCGAGCACTGCCAGTGAATTCAGATTGGCCTGGCGGCGGAAGGCTTCCAGCACCGTAGCGGTGGGTGTGTCGCGATGCACCGCTGGTTGGTCGTTGAGCAGGGCGCTGAGATCGCTGCCTTCGTCGTTCAATGCCACGGCGCTGCTGTCGTGTTTCGGCATCAAGGCCCGGGCATCGCGGGGTGGATGTTCCTGTGGACGACCGAGCAAGTAACCCTGCACCAGATCGACGCCCATCTCGGTCAGCACCGCCAGTTCTTCCGGCAATTCGATACCCTCGGCAATCACCTGTGCCCGCGAAGCCTTGGCGATCTGCAGGATCGAGCCGACGAACTCGCGTTTCAACGCGTCCTGATGAATGCCGTCGATGAAGTGGCGGTCGATCTTCACGTAATCCGGGCGCAGCTCCGACCACAGGCGCAAGCTCGAATAGCCGGCACCCAAGTCATCCAGCGCAATCGAAAAGCCCATCGCCCGATAGTGATGCAGCGCGGTTTGCAGCAACTGGAAATCGTCGATTGGCGTCTGTTCGGTGAGTTCGATCACCACCTGACTCGGCGGAATGCCGAAGTCCTGCAACAGTTGCAGAGTGCGCCCCGGTTGGTGCGCGGCTTCGAGCAGGGATTCCGGAGAGACGTTGAGGAACAGCTTGCCTGGCAGTTGCTGTTCGTTGAAACGACGGCAGGCAGATTGGCGGCAGGCAATTTCCAGTTCGCTCAGGCGGCCGGCCTGACGCGCCACGGCGAACAGCGCGATAGGCGAGTGCAGAGGGCTGTTGGACGGGCCGCGGGTGAGGGCTTCGTAACCGAGAATGCGACGCTCGGAGAGACAGATGATCGGCTGGAACAGACTGTGCAAACCGCTTTGAGTCAGGATCGAGCTCAAGGCACTCAGCTGTTCGGTCGTGGTCATGGCAATCTCTGGCGATAAAAAAAGGACTGGGAGCGCTCCCGATGAAGAGAGTCGCTCCCAGTCCTTTATTTCACGACAGAATGATGACTGTTTGATGACGCTCCGGAGAGCGTCAGCACTAAATTGCCATCATCTTACTTCTTGGCCACCTGATTGCTCAGCTTCAGGTAATCCAGCAGGACGCGCCCGGTTTCGCTCAGGTAGGCGTCGTCTTCTGGTTTGATCTTGTCCGGCTCAGCCGCAGCCAGCGCGTCTTCATCTTCTTTCTTCAGCTCTTTGAGCGGCTCTTCGCCTTTGGCTTTGCGACGGATGTTTTCCATCGCCAGTTGCTTGGCGTCGATGTCCGTGTGCTGGGCACGGCGGTCGGCTTCGTTGAGGCTGACGGTTTTTTCTTCCATCAGCTTCTGCGCCAGGGCCAGCTTGTCGCGGATGAACACGAACTCGGCGTCCTTGGCGGTACGAGCGTCATGCTCGGACTTGAGCTGTGCCAGGTATGGCTTGAACGGATCGGAAGCCGGCTTGATCGCTGCCTTGATGGTGTCCCACGGCATGGCTTCCGGCAGGGCGCTTTCGCCGATTTCCTTGGTGTCGATGATCGACGGGTAGTCGATGTCCGGCAACACGCCCTGATGCTGGGTGCTCTGCCCGGAAACCCGGTAGAACTTGGCCAGGGTCAGTTTCAGTTCGCCATGGTTCAGCGGCTGAATGGTCTGCACGGTGCCTTTGCCGAAGGTCTGGCCACCGATGATCAGTGCGCGATGGTAGTCCTGCATGGCGCCGGCGAAGATCTCCGATGCCGAGGCGGACAGGCGGTTGACCAACAGTGCCATCGGGCCTTTGTAGAACGCGCCCGGGTTTTCATCTTCCAGCACATCGACGCGGCCATCGGCGTTACGCACGAGGACGGTCGGGCCCTTGTCGATGAACAGGCTGGTCAGCTCGGTGGCTTCCTGCAGAGAACCGCCGCCGTTGTTGCGCAGGTCGATGACCACGCCGTCGACTTTCTCTTTCTGCAGTTCGGTCAGCAGCTTCTTGACGTCGCGAGTGGTGCTCTTGTAGTCCGGATCACCGGCACGGAACGCCTTGAAGTCGAGGTAGAACGCCGGGATCTCGATGACACCGAGCTTGTAGTCCTTACCGTCCTGTTTGAGGTTCAGCACGGATTTTTTCACAGCCTGGTCTTCAAGCTTCACTGCTTCGCGAGTGATCGGCACGATCTTGCTGGTCTGGTCGTTTGGCGCATTGCTGGCCGGAATCACTTCCAGGCGCACCACGGTGCCTTTCGGGCCGCGGATCAGCTTGACCACTTCGTCCAGGCGCCAGCCCACCACGTCGACCATCTCTTTGTTGCCTTGGGCAACGCCGATGATCTTGTCGGCCGGTGCGACCTGCTTGGTCTTGTCGGCCGGGCCTGCCGGCACCAGGCGCACGACTTTCACCTGATCGTTGTCGCTCTGCAACACGGCGCCGATGCCCTCCAGGGACAGGCTCATGTTGATGTCGAAGTTCTCCGCGTTATCCGGCGACAGATAGTTGGTGTGCGGGTCGTAGGACATGGCGAAGGTGTTGATGTACGCCTGGAAGATATCTTCCGCGCGGGTCTGATCCAGACGCGCCAACTGGTTTTTGTAGCGCTTGGTCAGGGTTTCCTGAATCTGCTTGGAATCCTTGCCGGCGATCTTCTGCCGCAGCACTTCGTCCTTGACGCGTTTGCGCCACAGGTCGTCGAGTTCAGCGGTGGATTTCAGCCAGGGGGCGTCCTTGCGATCGATCAGCAAGGTCTCCTTGGTGGTGAAGTCCATCTTGTCGACGCCCTTGTTCAGCTCTGCAATGGCGAAGTCCAGACGCGCCTTGACGCGATCCAGATAGCGCTTGTAGATGGTGAACCCGGCGTTGAGGTCGCCGCTTTTGAGGAAGTCGTCGAACTGGGTCTTCCACTTGTCGAATTCAGCGATGTCGCTGGCCATGAAATAGCTGCGCGACGGGTCCAGCAGCTTGATGTAGCTGTCGTAGATGATCACCGAGCGCGCATCGTCGAGCGGCGGCTTGCTGTAGTGGTGACGCTTGAGCAACTCGACGACGTTGAGGCTGGCGATCACTTCGTCGCGATCAGGCTGCAACTTGTCCCAGCTGTTGGCTGCGAATGTAGTGCCCGACACCGGCAACAAACCGATACCGATGAAAAGAGCGAGGGCGGTGCTGGGGAGCAGATGCTTCATGCTGATTCGACGCGGGGACAATTGATAACGCATATTAGGCCGTCTTTGAAGTCGCCGGTTCTACGAGAGCCGGTCGCATAATGCAAAAAGCCCGGCGCTACAGCTTCGGGCTCAGTCCAGACTCACTATGGAGGCACTGTGAAGGCATTGCAAGGCGTTGAAGGTCAAGTGGCATGGGTTGAAGAGCCGAGCCCGGCGTGTGATGTAGGACAAGTGCGCATTCGTGTGGCGGCTGCCGGCCTCAATCGCGCCGATTTATTACAGAAAGCCGGGCTTTATCCACCGCCGCCCGGCGCCAGTCAGGTGCTCGGTCTGGAGTGTTCCGGGGTGATCAGCGAAGTCGGCGCCGGCTCGTCCTGGCAGGTCGGCGATCGGGTCTGCGCCTTGCTGGCCGGGGGCGGGATGGCTGAAGAGGTGGTGGTCGACGGACGGCACGTGCTGCCGGTGCCCGAGGGCGTTTCGTTGATCGAAGCCGCGGCATTACCTGAGGTTTATGCAACGGTCTGGCTCAACGTGTTTCAACTGGCGGCGCTGAAACCGGGCGAGAAAGTTTTGCTGCACGCCGGTGCGAGTGGAATTGGTTCAGCCGCCATTCAGCTGTGCAAGGCATTCGGCAACCCATGTTGGGTCAGCGTCGGTTCGGCCGAACGTCTGGCCTACTGCGAAGCGCTCGGCGCCCAAGGCGGCGCGGTGCGCAGCGATGATCTGGAGAGCCTGCGCGACTTCGGGCCGTTTGACGTGATCCTCGATCCGGTCGGCGGTAACTACGCAGCGCTGAACCTCAAGCTGACCGCGATCGACGGGCGTTGGGTGCTGATCGGTCTGATGGGCGGGCGTGAGGCGAAACTGGATCTGGCACAGGTTCTGGCCAAGCGCGTGCAGTTGCTTGGTTCGACGTTGCGCAGTCGTGATGATCAGTTCAAGGCGGATCTGTTGAGTGATCTGGGGCAACAGGTTTGGCCGCTGTTTGCCGAAGGGCGGTTGAGTCCGCAACTGGCCAAAGCCTTCCCGGTAAAAGACGCCGAAGCGGCGTTTGCCGAGCTGGCGAGCAACAAAGTTGCCGGCAAACTGGTGCTGGTGGTCGACGAAAGCCTGACCTGAAAACACCGAAAAACCTGTGGGAGCGGGCTTGCTCGCGAAGGCGGTGAATCAGACAAGAATTTATCGACTGACACTCCGCCTTCGCGAGCAAGCCCGCTCCCACATTTGGATCGATGTTTAGCCGGATTTTTCGGCAAGCTCCTTGCCACAGTCAATAATCCATATTTGGATCTTTGGTTATTTCCAGAGATGGATCGGCCAGCCTGCTTTTTCGGCATGCTCCAGCAGCACCGGATCCGGATTCACCACATGCGGGAAATCCACCTTCAGCAGCAACGGCAAATCATTGCGTGAGTCGGAGTAGAAACTCGCGCCTTCCAGATTCTCTTCCTCGGCGTCCAGCCATTCCAGCAGGCGAGTGATCTTGCCTTCGCGGTAGGTCAGCGTGCCGACGGTCTGGCCAGTGTAAACGCCGTGCGCGACCTCCAGCTCGATGCCGAGAATTTCGTCGATGCCCAGGCGCTCGGCGATCGGTTTGACCAGGTGCGTGCCGGAAGCCGAGATCACCAGGATCCGGTCGCCGGCCTTGCGGTGAGCGGCGATGGTTTTGGTGGCGTCGCTGAAGATGATCGGTTCGATAAAGTCTTCCACCCACGGGCCGACCAGGTGTTCGACTTCTTCCGGGGTACGGCCGATCATCGGTTCAAGGCTGAACGCCATGAAATCTTCCATGCGCAATTTGCCATGGCTGTAGGCGTCCATCAGCTCGTTGTTCTTGCGCATGAACGACTCGGGATCGACCCAGCCCAGGCGCCCCATCTGCTCGCTCCAGAGGGTGGCGCAGTCGCCGTGGATCAGGGTTTCGTCCAGATCAAAAATTGCCAGGGCCATCAGTGCAGTTCTCTCTTCAACGTCAGCAAAGTCATCAGGCTACCTCACACAGGGCCGTCGGATCGATGGAAAGCGCCAGACGCTGACCGTCGCGATGCAGATCCGCCGCGGAGCGGTTGAGCACGTCCACCACCAGCTCCACGCCACGTGCTTCGACTCGATAACGAATCACGTTACCGAGCAGGCTGTGGCTGCGGATCTGCGCATCGAGTTCGCCATTGAGGCTCAGTTCGATGGCTTCCGGACGAATCGCGATGCGGTGGTTGATCGGCCGTTGCAGCAGCTTCGAGGCGCTGTCCGCGTCGAGCAGATTGTAGTTGCCGATGAAACCGGCGGCGAACACATCGACCGGTGCGGTGTAGAGGGTTTCGGCATCGCCGCTCTGCACGATTTTCCCTTGGTTCATCAGGAAAATCCGGTCGGACATGGTCAACGCTTCTTCCTGATCGTGGGTGACGAAAATCGTGGTCAGGCCGAGTTCGCGCTGGATCTGCCGGATCTGTTCACGCAGGTGTTTGCGGATACGCGCATCCAGCGCCGACAGCGGTTCATCCAGCAGCAACAGGCGTGGGCGAGTCACCAGTGAGCGGGCCAGGGCCACGCGCTGGCACTGGCCGCCGGAGAGCTGATGCGGATAGCGGCTGGCGAAGTCGTTGAGTTCAACCAGTTTCAGCACCTCGGCGACACGCTTGTGGCTGTCGTCGGCATTGACCTTTTGCATGCGCAGGCCGAAGGCAACGTTCTGTTCGACGGTCATGTTGGGGAACAGCGCGTAGCTCTGGAACACCATGCCGATCCCGCGTTTCTGCGGACTCAGCGGCACGATGTCGACGCCATCAAGGAGGATCTTGCCGCCATCCACTGGCGTCAGCCCGGCGATGCAGCGCAGCAGGGTGGACTTGCCGCAACCCGACGGGCCGAGCAGGGTGACGAATTCGCCCTTGTTGATTTCGCAGTTTATGTCGCTGAACACGGTGGTGCCCGCGTAGTTTTTCTGCAGGTGTTGGACGCTGACATAGCTCATTCGCTTTTGTCCTTGTTCAAGATGTTGGCGATCCAGGTCAGGACCAGCACGAAAAAGAAGTACGAGATCACCAGCGCACTGGTGAAGTGGCCGCTGCTGTTGCGCATGTTGTTCAGATACACCTGCAGGGTTTCGTAGCGCGTGCCGACTAGGATGTTGGCGAACACGAACTCACCGAACAGGAACGAGAACGACAGCAGCAACGCGACCATCAGGCCTTTGCGCAGGTTTGGCAGCACCACCAGAAACGCGGCCTGAAAGGTGCTGGCGCCGAGCAGTTGCGCGGCGTCCATCAGGTCGCGCAGGTTGATCGCCTGCAGGTTGTTGGTGATCGCCCGGTACATGAACGGCAGCGCCACGGTGAAGTAGCAACCGATCAGGATCCACGGCGTACCGACCATCGCCAGCGGCCCGGAACCATAGAGCTGCAACAGACCCACCGACGACACCACCGGCGGCACCGCGAAGGGCAGCAGGATCAGGATGTTCATCAGCGCATCGAGTTTCGGGAAGTGGTAATGCACCACGAATAGCAGCGGCAGAATCAACACCACCGACAGCACCAGCGCACCGACGCACACCAGCAGCGACTGGCCGAAGGCATGCAGAAAGCGCGGATCGCTCCACAATTGGAGATACCACTTGAAGGTGAAACCGCTGGGCAGGATGGTCGCCGACCAACTGCTGGCAATCGAGTAGATCAGCGTGCCCACCAGCGGCAGCAGCAGAATCGCGAACAGCAGATAAACCACGACGCGGTGGTAGACGCCGGCCGGGCCGGATTCAGCGCGAGACATGGTAGCTCCTCTTCAGCAGCAGTTGATGCACGACGGTAACGATGGTCATCAACGCCACCAGCACCACGGCCAAGGCGCTGGCCAGATTCGGATCGAGGGAAATGTCCCCGGAAACCATTGCCGCGATGCGGATCGGCAGCACGTTGAAGTTGCCGGTGGTCAAGGCGTACACCGTGGCGTAAGCACCAAGGGCGTTGGCCAGCAGGATCACGAAAGTGCCGAGCAGCGCCGGGGTCAGCACCGGCAGACCGATGTGCCGCCAGAACTGCCAGCCGTTGGCGCCGAGCAGCGCGGCGGATTCGCGCCAGTCTTCACGCAGGGCGTCGAAGGCCGGATAGAGCAGCAGCACGCCGAGAGGAATCTGGAAGTAGGTGTAGAGGATGATCAGGCCGGTTTTCGAGTACAGGTTGAAGTCTTCAATGATTCCGGCCTGCTTGAGCATGATGGTGATGCTGCCGTTGAATCCGAGCAGGATGATGAACGCGAAGGCCAGCGGCACGCCGGCAAAGTTGCTGGTCATGTTGGCGAAGGCATTCACGAAGTTGCGCAGTTTCGAGTCGACCCGGCGCAGTGAGTACGCCCCGAGCACGGCGATGATGATGCCAAACACGCTCGACCAGAAACTGATCTCCAGGCTGTACTGAATCGCCTGCAGATAGAACTTCGAATTGAAGATCTTGCTGAAGTTGGCGAAGCCCCAGCCGAATTCTTCCGACTGCAGGCTATTGATCATCACCCAGACCAGCGGGGCGATTTCGAACACGATAAAGAACAGCGCGAACGGCACCAGACACAGGGCCGCCAGCCATTTGCCGCGAGTCATGGCATTCACTTGAGCAGCTCCCGGCACACAGGTTTGTCGTGAGGTACGCCGAGCAGTTCGCAGACCGTGCCGCAGATCTCGGTCTGCTTTGGCGCGGCGTCAGCATTCAGGCTGAAGGCGTCGCCGAGGACGAACAGCGGCACTTGGCGTTCTTCCGGCAGCAGGCCGTTGTGCGAGCGGTCGTTGTTCATGCCGTGATCGGCAGTCACCAGCACCTGATAACCCGCGTCGAGCCAGCCTTGCAGGTAGTCGGCGAGGATGATGTCTGCCGAGCGTGCGCTGTTGCGGTACTGCGAAGAGTCGAGGCCATGCTTGTGCCCGGCGTCGTCGATGTTCATCGGGTGGATCAACAGGAAATTCGGCGCATGGCGCAGGCGCAGGTGTTCCGCGTCGGCGAACAGGTGCGAATCCGGGTAGTGATCGTTCCAGTAGAAATGCCCGTGCTGGATCGGTAGCGCTGGATCGTCGGTATGACGGTCGCGGGCCGGTACGAACGGTGAGCGGTTGTACAGCTCGCTGACCCAGTGATAAGCCGCTGCGGCGGTTTTCAGGCCGGCGTCGCGGGCGTAGTGATAGATGCTGCGCTGATTGGACAGGCGCGCAACGTTGTTGTGGACGATGCCGCTGTCGATCGGCGGCACTCCGGTAAGGATGCATTCGTAAAGCGGTCGGGACAGGGCCGGCAACTCGCACTCCAACTGATAGAGCGCGGCGCGTCCTGCGCCAACGTAAGCCTGCAGATGCCCCATGGCGTGACGCGCGACCTCATGGCTGAGGCCGTCGAGCACGACAAGGATGACGTTGTGCTTCATAGGGGCAAAAACTCCGCGAAAACAGGAAATTTCAGATTCAACCTGGATCCCCTGTGGGAGCGGGCTTGCTCGCGAAGGCGGAGTGTCAGTCGATAGATGCTTGACTGATCCACCGCATTCGCGAGCAAGCCCGCTCCCACATTTGGATCTCCAATGGATCCCGAATCGGGATCTACAGGATTACTTCATCTCTACGATGACTTCTTCGTTCCACTTCTGCGGCAGGGCCTTGGAGGTTTTTTCCCAGGCGTCGGCGTCCTTGATCGGCGTGACCTTCTTGTACTGCTCGTTCGGCAGCAGCTTGGCTTTCACGTCTTCCGGCAGTTGCAGGTGTTCGGCGCGGATCGGACGAGCGTTGCCGCGGGCGAGGTTGGTCTGGCCGGCATCACTGAAGATGTATTCGCGGGTCAGCTTGGCGGCATTCGGGTTTTTCGCGTATTTGTTGATGATCGTGGTGTAGCCGGAAATCACCGAGCCGTCGGACGGGATCAGCACCACGTAGTCATCCGGGTTGGCCATCTTGGCCTTGTAGCTCAGGCCGTTGAAGTCCCAGACCACGCCGACTTCGATCTCGCCTTTTTCCATGGTAGCGATGGTCGGGTTGGCCATCGACAGACGACCTTGCCTGGCGATGTCTGCAAACAGCAGCAGGGCCGGCTGGATGTTCTTCTCGTCGCCACCGTTGGCCAGGGCAGCGGCCAGTACGCCGTTGGCGGCTTGCGCGGCGGTGCTCACGTCACCAATGGAAACCTTGTACTTGCCGCCCTTGAGGTCAGCCCATTTGGTTGGTACTTCGGAGCCGTGCAGCAGCTTCTTGTTGACGATGAAGGCGATGGTGCCGGTGTAGGCCAGTGCCCAGTTGCCGTCCTTGTCCTTGGCCCAGTCCGGGACTTGATCCCAGGTGCTTGGCTTGTACGGTTGCACCACGCCTTGCTTGACCGCGATCGGGCCGAAGGCCGCGCCGACGTCGCCGATGTCGGCAGTGGCGTTGTCTTTTTCGGCGGCAAACTTGGCGATTTCCTGGGCCGAGCTCATGTCGGTGTCGATGTGTTTCAGGCCGTAGGTTTTGGCCAGGTCTTCCCAGGTGCCTTTCCAGTTGGCCCAGTCATCGGGCATGCCGACGCTGTTGACGGCGCCTTCCGCTTTCGCAGCGGCTTCGAGGGTTTTCAGGTCGGTACCCGCCGCCATGGCGCCGGTGCACATTGCAATGGTCGAGCCTAACAGTGTTGCCAGGAAAAGCTGTTTCATTCCGAAGCTCCTTGGTCGTGTTCAACGCTGCGATTGCGGTTTGTGTTGGTCTAGGTCAGCAATACCTGAGCCAATTTAAGGGGGCTGGATGACACTTTGATGTCGGCGCTCGCCCGGCAGGCCTTTTATTGGTCCGGTTTCGGCGCTTGCCGGGTAAGCGTAGACCAAGGTCAAAGCCCCGACTGGCAAGGGACTTGGCCGATGTATTGCAAGTCGTGAGGACGACCGTCGGGCGGGTTTGTCATCTCTCGGTCATCTGCACTGCCTACGCTTGCAACACATGGAAACGGCTTGCAGGCCGTGCGATTTTTGCCCCGAAACAGTGCTGGTCTAGTCCAGATAGGTAACGTTGATGCGCGATGAGGCAACAAAAGCGGTGACAGCGATTGGTCAGGTGCTGCAGGAGCAACTTGATCACGGTCTGCTCGCGCCCGGGAGCAAGTTGCCGGCCGAGCGCAAGCTCAGTGAGTTGTTCGGTACTACGCGCATTACGGTGCGTGAGGCTTTGTTGCAGCTGGAGGCGCAGGGGCAGATTTATCGCGAGGAGCGCCGTGGCTGGTTCGTTTCACCGCCGCGTCTGGCGTACAACCTGATGCAGCGCAGTCACTTTCACGCGATGGTTAGTGCGCAGGGGCGGGTGCCGTCGACCGAGGTGATTTCGGCGCGCCTGCAGCCGGCTTCGGCGGCGGTGTGTGCGTGGTTGCAGTTGCCGGCGTTGTCGAGCGTGATTCAGATTTGTCGGTCGCGGCGGATTGATGGGCGGCTCGTTCTGTATGTGGAGCATTATCTGAATCCGCAGTATTTTCCGGGGATTCTGGGGTTTGATTTGAATCAGTCGATGACCGAGCTTTATGCGCGGCATTACGATTTGCACTATGGGCGGGTGCGGTTCGAGATCGTGCCGACGTCGTTGGCGGTGGATGCGGCGGCGGCTTTGCGGGTTTCTGTCGGGAGCCCGGGATTAAAAATTGCTCGGGTTAATTATGATCAGCATGAGCGGTTGATTGATTGTGATCTGGAGTTTTGGCGGCATGATGCGATTCACGTTGGTGTAGATGTTGTTTGAGCTTTTGGCCTTGGCGGCCTCTGGGCCGACCAGGCTGTTGGGTTCTGTGTGAATATCCGTTTCTTCGGGTGCTGCCGCTGACGGTTTCGCCCTTACGGCGAGTCACTTTGGCAAACGCCCCAAAGTAACCAAAGGTCTTGGCCCCGGCGTACGGCCCTCGCTTAGGCTCGGGTTCCTTCGTTACGGGGTTCATCCGGGCGCATCGCCTCCGGTTTGCTTCGCTGCACCTCCTCTCGATGTGTTTGGCTTCGCCAAACGTCGCTGCGCTCCCACCCCCGGATAAACCCCTCCACTCAGCCTGCCGATGGGGCCGGCACGGCAAGATCAAGAGCTGCAGCCGAGCTTGCGCTCATCCTGTTGAGTGGTGAAAAGCGTGCGGTCGGCTTTTGCTTTTCTGTAGGAGTGAGCCTGCTCGCGATGGCGGCCTGACAGCCGACCAATCTCCAACTGCCCACACCCAATCCACTGTGGGAGCTGGCTTGCCAGCGAAGGCGGCCTGACAGCCGACCAATCTGCAGCTGCCTGTACTCAATCCAACTGTGGGAGCTGGCCCGCCAGCGATGGCGCCCTGACAGCCGACCAACCTCCAACTGCCTGCACCCAATCCCAGTGTGGGAGCTGGCCCGCCAGCGATAGCGGCTTGACAGCCAACCAATCTCCCACTGAATACACCCAATCCCACTGTGGGAGCGGGCTTGCTCGCGAAGGCGGCCCCGCAGTCACCCCATCTCTATCTGGCCGCCTCAGCATTCCCATACAAATAATCCGTCGCCAACGACGCCATCGTCCTCACCCCAACCACCAGCGCCGACTCATCCACGAAGAACCCCGGATTGTGATTCGGCGCGGCCTTGCTCATGTCCTGATCCCGTGGTGTCACCCCGAGGAACACAAACAGCCCCGGGACTTCCTTGGCGAAGAACGAGAAGTCTTCCGCGCCGCCCACCAGCGGTGCGTTGACCACGTCATCCTTGGCTGCCCACTTCAACGTCGGCAGCATTTTTTCCGTCAGTGCCGGGTTGTTGATGGTCGGGTCGTATTTTTCGATGATGGTCACGTCGGCTTTGGCGCCGCCGCTTTCGGCGATTTTTTCGATGGTCTGGCGTACGTCGGCGTGGAGTTTCTGGCGGATGCCGTAGTCGTAGGAGCGGATGGTACCGCTCATGTCGACGGACTCGGGAATGATGTTGTAGCGGGTGCCGCCGTTGATGGTGCCGATGCTGACCACCGACGGATAGGACGAAATGTCGGTGCGGCGGCTGACGACGGTTTGCAGGCCGACGATGGTTTGTGCGCCGACGGTGATCGGGTCGATGCCGTCCCACGGGCGGCCGGCGTGGGTCTGTTTGCCGAGGATTTTGATGCGCAGGTCGTCGGAGCTGGCCAGGGTGGCGCCTGGGCGGTAGGCGATCTGGCCGGCGGGGACGCCGGCCCAGACGTGGAGGCCGAAGACGGCGTCGGGTTTGGGTGATTTCATCACGCCTTCCTGCACCATCATTTTCGCGCCCCAGGTGTTTTTGCCGTCGGGGATGAAGTCGCTCGGGCCTTCTTCGGCGGGCTGGAAGTAGAAGATCACGGTGCCGGGCAGGGTGTCGCGCATGCCCGTGAGAATTTTCGCCGTGCTCAGCAGGATCGCGGTGTGGGCGTCGTGGCCGCAGGCGTGCATCACGTCGACTTCTTTGTCGAGGTAGGTGCCTTTGGCTTTCGAGGCGAAGGGCAGGTCGGCGACTTCCTTGACCGGCAGCGCGTCCATGTCGGCGCGCAAGGCGACGGTCGGGCCGGGCAGGGCGCCTTTGAGGATGGCGACCACGCCGGTGCGAGCGACGTTGGTTTTGACTTCCAGGCCCAGCGCCTTGAGCTGCCTGGCGACCAGTTCTGACGTGCGTTTTTCGCTGTTGCCCAGTTCCGGGTGGGCGTGGATGTCGCGGCGGGTTTCCAGCAGCTCCGGTTCAAGTGCCTTGGCTTGCGTGGCGATCTGTTCGCGGGTGCTGTCCAGGGTGGCGGCGCTGGCGGTGCCGGCCAGCAGAGTGAGCAGAACGGTCTGGGCGATACGTGTCAGTTGCATCGGGTTTCTCCATGGTTATTGTTGTTCTGGCTTCCCTGCCTGTGACCCGAGTGTCTGCGCGAAGTGCTATTCCTTCGGCTGGCCACCGCCGGCAGTGATGACCTGCACGCTCATGCGTGGCGTCGCCAGATCGAGGCCGGCTTCGTCCAGATGGCGCTTGAGCGACAGGTTGAACGCGCGGGAAACTTCCCATTGTTTGATCGGCGCAGTCTTGAACCGGGCGCGCAGAATCGCGCTGCCGGACTCGAAACTTTCCACGCCCTGAATCTCCAGCGGCGACCAGATGTTCCGCCGTTGCAGCGGGTCGGTACGCATTTTCTGGCCGACTTCGCGCATCAGTTTGATCGCGTCGTCGATTTCCATGTTGTACGGCACCGCCACGCGGAAGATCGCGTAGCCGAACTCGCGGGAGTAGTTTTTGATGCTTTTGATTTCGCTGAAGGGAATGGTGTGGACGATGCCGTCGATGTCGCGCAGACGCACGGTGCGGATGGTCAGGCCTTCGACGGTGCCGAGGTGGCCGCCGACGTCGACGTAGTCATCAATGGCCAGCGAGTCTTCGATGATGATGAACAGGCCGGTGATCAGGTCCGCCACCAGCGACTGCGCACCGAAACCGATGGCCAGACCGATCACACCGGCACCGGCCAGCAGTGGCGTGACGTTCATGCCCATGTTCGCCAGGGCGACGATCAGCGCGATGATGAAAATCGCCACGAACAGCACGTTGCGGATCAGCGGCATCATCGTTTGTGCGCGGGCATTCGCCAGGCCTTTGCGCGAGCGGGTGAGGGCGTGGTGCACGGCGGTGTCGGCGAGGATCCAGATCAGCCAGGAGAAAATCAGCGTACCGATCAGGCTGAACAGTTTGACGCTGACGTCATGCCCTTCGCCCTCGGCAAACCCGATCAGCGACTTGCCCCACACGCGCAGGCCGAGTTCGATGAAGATCAGCCACACCAGCAGGTGGGCGAGGGTGTAGAAGAAGCTTTTCAGGCGTTCCGAATACAGCGCATGACGCTTCGGCCCGCGCTGCGGTTTGAGTGAATGACGGCGCACGAGGCCGTTGATCACCATGCACATCACCAGCAGCACCGTGCAGATCAGCGACTGACGCAGGGCGGTGCTGGTGTCGCCGGCGGAGACGAAGGTGGCGAACAGCGAGATCCCGACCAGCACCAGCGCCGGCACGTACCAGAAGGTGCCGAGGATATCGATGGTGTCGCTGAGGGCGCGGCGGGTCAGGCGGCGGGATAACGGCTGGTTGCGGATCAGGTGCGCGATCGGCCGGCGGAAACGCAGGATGAACAGCCCGGTGAACAGCGCCGCGAGCACGTTGGTGACGGTCGCGGTGCTGTGCGCCAGGTGCACGCCGAGGCTTTCGACCAGGCGCGGGTCGTTCAGCGCTTCACCGAATGCGGCGAAGCTGCCGATCAGCCACAACGGACGGAAGGCCTGATGCCGCAGGATGTACAGCGCCCGGTGCCGGTGCGGGCCGTCGAGCAGCGAGAAGGCGATCACGCAAATCGCCGAGAAACAGGTGCCGACCACCAGTGCATAAGCCAGCACCATCGCCAGACTTTTGCCCAATGACGACGGCAGCGCGTAGCTCATGTAGACGGTAATGACCAACGCAATCAGCCACGGCCCGAGCTTGCGCAGGGCGAAGCGCAGCATGTCGAGGGCCTTGGGATGCTGCGGCAGTTCTTCGGTCAGGCCGAAGCGCATGCGCACCCGGTGACCGAGCCAGATCAGCGCGGCGGCGAGCAGGCTCCAGACCATCAGGATCACCGCGAAGCCGAAGATGATCGGCAGCCATTCGCTGGCCGGCAGCATCAGGTTATCGAGTTCGTCTTTGGCCAGATCGAACTCGTCGGACCAGCGGGTCAGCGGGCTGTCGTCACCGGAGAATTGCTTCTCGAAACTGGCCAGGGTGCCGCCGATCAGGCCCAGCACGCCTTCTTCCGGTGAGGCCTGGGCTTTCTTTGTGGCGTCGCGCAGCTTTTTCAGATCGCTCAGCAACTGTGCGCGTTGCTTGTCGTTTTCCAGCGACTTGATGACTTCATCCAGCGACTGGCCCAGCGGCTCTTGTGCCTCCGGCTGCGTCTTGGTGGTGTTGAGCAGGCCCGGCAACCCGACCGCCTGGGCAGGGGCCAGCGGCAGCAGCGTCATCAGGCAGACAAGGAACAGGCAGGGCAGAGCAAACAGACGAGCGAACACTAGGCGGTCAACCT
This sequence comes from Pseudomonas sp. Irchel s3a10, assembly GCF_900187525.1. Taxonomy (NCBI): domain Bacteria; kingdom Pseudomonadati; phylum Pseudomonadota; class Gammaproteobacteria; order Pseudomonadales; family Pseudomonadaceae; genus Pseudomonas; species Pseudomonas sp. Irchel s3a10. The sequence continues at coordinate 56,473 of NZ_FYDR01000014.1, read as the reverse complement.
CGCAAAGGGGCGAATTGAGCGAGTGTACGAGGCAGCCAGAATCAATGCGAGCCGGGCGCGGATTTATTCGTTGAGTTTGGCGAGGATCTTGTAGACCACAGTCGCCAGGATCATCAGCATGCCGACCCACATGGCAAACACACCGGCGTTCTTGTCGCGGAAGTTGAAACCGATTGCCAGCAGGATCATCCCCGACAGGATGGGAATGAGCATGGCGTGGAAGGAGGACATCGAAATCATGGTGACTGCCTTGTCGAAGGGGATGATTTAAGTCTAGGTCGCTTTTGGCGGAGCGGTTCTGATGTGTATCAGAATTGAGTCAGTCCAATGATGAAATTGTGTTGTCTGGACTGCCGCTTTCGCGAGCAAGCCCGCTCCCACAGGTTGAAATGCATTCCAATGTGGGAGCGGGCTTGCTCGCGAAGCTTTTCAGCTTTTAAGGCAATTCACGGGAGGCGTAGAACGCGCTCAGCACTTTGACCAGGTGCGCCAGATCGTGGCTGCCGCACAGTTCGCGGATCGAGTGCATGGCGAAGGTCGGCAGGCCGATATCGACGGTGCGCACGCCCAGGTGACTGGCGGTGATCGGGCCGATGGTCGAGCCGCAACCCATGTCACTGCGCACCACGAAGCTCTGCACCGGTACTTCTTCGGCCATGCACAGATGGCGGAAGAACCCGGCGGTTTCGCTGTTGGTGGCGTAACGCTGGTTGCTGTTGACCTTGATTACCGGGCCGGCGTTGAGTTTCGGGCCGTGATTGGCGTCGTGCTTCTCGGCGTAGTTCGGGTGCACGCCGTGGGCGTTGTCAGCCGAGACCAGCAGCGATTTCTGGATGGTGCGGACGAATTCGTCACCTTCCGGCAGCAGGCGGCGCAGGGTCTGTTCGAGCATCGGGCCGTCGGCACCGCACGCCGAGCAGGAGCCGACTTCTTCGTGGTCGTTGCACACCAGCACGCAGGTTTCTTCGGTGTCGGCGGTGAGCAGGGCTTGCAGGCCGGCGTAGCAGGACAACAGGTTGTCCAGGCGCGCACCAGCGATGAAGTCGCCATGCAGGCCGATGACCGCCGCGCTCTGGGTGTCGTAGAAGCTCAGTTCGTAATCCAGCACCACGTCGGCGTTCAGACCGTGTTCGCGGGCCAATTGATCGGTCAGTACAGCGCGGAAGTCGACGCGCTCGTCACCGGCAAACTGCGCGAGGATCGGTGGCAGCTCGGTCTGCGCGTTGATCGCCCAGCCCTGATTGGCTTCACGGTTCAGGTGAATCGCCAGGTTGGGAATGATCGCGATCGGCGCCTTGAAGTCGATCAGCTGGCTTTCGACCTTGCCATCACGGCGGAAAGTGACGCGGCCGGCCAGCGACAGGTCGCGGTCGAACCATGGCGCCAGCAGCGCGCCGCCGTAGACTTCAACGCCCAGTTGCCAGAAGCCCTGACGTTGCAGTTCCGGTTGCGGCTTGACCCGCAGACACGGGCTGTCGGTGTGGGCGCCGACCAGACGGATCCCGTCGTGCAGTGGCGAGTTGCGGCCCATTTTGATCGCGACGATCGAGGAGTCGTTGCGGGTGACGTAGTAGCGGCCGTTGGCCTCGGTGGTCCACGGCTCGCGCTCGTCGAGGCGCACGTAACCGGCGGCCTCCAGACGCTGAACAAGGCTGGCGGTGGCGTGGAACGGGGTAGGGGAGGCCTTGAGGAAGTCGATCAGGCCTTGGTTCAACTCTTCGCGCATAAGAAGCTCCAGACAGCAATGGGCGCGAGTTTAACGCATCGGCCCGGGAATTGAATCCGGACCGGATCGGGGTGGGAGCGGGCTTGCTCGCGAAAGCGGTGGGTCAGATGCAGATTTTTTGGATGACACACCGCTTTCGCGAGCAAGCCCGCTCCCACAGGGGATGGTGTGGATCAGCGTGCGGCTACGCGTTTTTTCAAGTAGGTCATGATGAGTTTTTCATCTTCCGGTTTATCCGGACGCGGCAGCTGTTGCGGCCAGGATTTCTGGCTCAGCAGTTTTTTCTGCTGGCTCTCGTCCCAACGCAGAATTTCCCGCGAGGCGCATTCCCACCATTCGTGTCGGCAAACGCTGTAGTACGGATCTTCCGGCGCGGCGCTGCCGTACAGCAGGTCACGACCAACCTTGCGCAGGGCACCTTTCTGGTGGCGCAGCTTCCACTTGATTTTCAATCGGCGCCAGGCCGACGGGAACGGTTTGACCCGCGGCACGTCGCTGCACAGATCCACCAGGCGCTGACTGAACTGCTCACCGTGCTGGGAGAAGAAATACGTCTGCATCGCGTGGAAGAAACGTTTTTCCGCGAAGTAGTGGTAGACGTGTTTGCGCGCTTCCACCACCTGACGCTCGCGCATGGCGTACGACAGGGCGATCTGCTCGATGGTGTGGATTTCGAAACCGCCGAGTGTCCATTCATCGATCAGGCGGATCGACTCTTCGAACAGCGCCGAGTCCTTGTCGGTGACGCCGCACAAACCGCTGTTGTAGAGCTTGAAACCGTTATCCGGCGTCACGCCCTGGTTGCGCAGGTCGCGACCGAGTTTTTGATAGTCGGCGCGCTGGTGCACATCTTTCCAGTCGTACTCGAAGCGATCCATCACCGAACGGTTCGGCTCGATGAATTTGAACAGTTGGCTCGGGTGGCGGCTGAACAGGGTGTCGGTGTCGACGAACAGGGTCTTTTCCGCCCACTGCATACCGGCGGCGATGGCGCAGGCCTTGCGGCGGTGGTGATAGCCGTGAGTGCCTTGCCAGCGGGTCAGGGTCGCGTCGTCCAGCAACACCGTGTCGACCGGCCAGCCCGCATAGTCGTCGGGGCGATCGGTGAGAATACGGATCGCCGGTCGCTCGCCGTTTTTAGCCTGGGACAGTACGGTCAGGATGCTGAACTTGGCTTCGCGCCGGTACACATCCTGATTGCCGTAAACCAGGTAAAGCAGTTGATGCCGAACTTTCGTGAGGGGGGTTACCAGGGAATCCATACAACTCATCCGAAAACAGAAACCTTGTCCAAATAAACCGCGCTGCCAATCAGGCAGCGCTTAAAACGGTGCCGGACATTCGAAGCGCAAACGCTCGCCGGTTTGCGGGTGGGTGAAGCTCAACATGCTCGCGTGCAGGCACAGACGCGGCCACGCCGCCAGAGCTTGCTCATGGGCGTACAGCCCGTCGCCCAGCAGCGGGTGACCGATGGACAGCATGTGCACACGCAACTGATGCGAGCGCCCGGTGATCGGCGTCAGTACGACGCGGCACCAGTCGCCACAACGCTCCAGTACGCGCCAGAAGGTCAGTGCATGTTTGCCGAATTCATGGTCGACCACGTGCCGCGGTTTGGTCGGCGGATCGTAGCGTAGCGGCAGGTCGATGCTGCCGCTGTCCAGTTCCGGCTGACCCCAGCAGAGCGCAGTGTAGGCTTTCTCTGTTTCACGATCGTGAAACTGCCGCGACAGTTCGCGGTGGGTGTCAGCGTCGCGGGCCAGCAGAATGATGCCGGAGGTTTCCCAGTCCAGGCGATGGACGATGCGCGCTTCCGGGTAGCCGTTTTCCTGCAGACGGGTGATCAGGCAGTCCTTGTTGTCGTCGGCGCGACCGGGCACCGAGAGCAGCAACGTCGGTTTGTCGACCACCAGCACGGCGGCGTCCTGATGGATGATGCGGATGTTGGACAACGGCATTAAAACAGCCTCGTAACAAATGCCAACGGCGGCTCAGAAACCCCGATGCCCTTGTAGGAGCTGCCGAAGGCTGCGATCTTTTGATGTTCAGAAACAAGATCAAAAGATCGCAGCCTTCGGCAGCTCCTACAGAGGCTTCAGGGATCTGAGCCGCCGTAGCGACTGCCGGATCGACTCAGCGATCGGGCAGGGTGATGTTGAGTTCCAGAATCGAGCAACTGCCCTGGCTTTCCAGTGCAACATGTACGTCGTCGTTACCGATGTTGACGTACTTGCGGATCACATCGACCAGTTCCTTCTGCAAGGCTGGCAAGTAATCCGGCGTGCTGCGCTGGCCGCGCTCATGCGCCACGATGATCTGTAGACGCTCTTTCGCTACCGAGGCGGTACTTGGCTTTTTGTTGGCACGAAAGAAGTCAAAAAGGTTCATTACCTACCTCCAAACAGGCGCTCGAAGAATCCCTTCTTCTCGACATCGAGGAAACGGTGGGCTTTTTCTTTGCCCAGCAAACGGTCGACGGTATCGCTGTACGCCTGACCGGCATCGCTCTGGTCGTCAAGAATCACCGGTACACCCTGGTTGGATGCCTTGAGCACCGCCTGGGACTCCGGGATCACGCCTAGCAGCGTTACCGAGAGGATTTCCTTGACGTCTTCAACGCCAAGCATTTCGCCCTTTTCAACACGCTCTGGATGGTAGCGAGTGATCAGCAGGTGTTCCTTGATCGGGTCTTCGCCACGTTCGGCGCGGCGCGATTTGCTCGCCAGCAGGCCGAGCATGCGGTCCGAATCTCGTACCGAGGACACTTCCGGGTTGGTCACGACGATCGCTTCGTCAGCGAAGTACATGGCCAGGTGCGCGCCTTTTTCGATGCCCGCCGGGGAGTCGCAGACGACGAACTCGAATTGTTCCTTGAGCTCCATCAGGACTTTTTCCACGCCTTCGACAGTCAGCGCGTCTTTGTCGCGGGTCTGGCTGGCAGCCAGCACGTAGAGGTTTTCCAGGCGCTTGTCTTTGATCAGGGCCTGTTGCAGGTTGGCTTCGCCGTTGACCACGTTGACGAAGTCATACACCACGCGGCGCTCGCAACCCATGATCAGGTCGAGGTTACGCAGGCCCACGTCGAAGTCGACGATCACTGTTTTGTGGCCGCGCAGAGCGAGGCCGGTACCGATAGCGGCGCTGGTGGTGGTCTTACCCACACCACCCTTGCCGGATGTAACCACGAGAATCTTGGCCAAGGTGTTTCACCCCTAAGGAAGAAGGACTTTTTAGCCCCTGAAAAACATCTCTTGAAAACTACTGCAGTCGGACAGCCTTGGCTGGAATTCGGCGCAAGTTGCAATTGCCCCGGGGGCAAACGCTCCTTGATCCTTTTTCCTACTTCGTTTGAGCCGTTTTCGCTACGTTTTAGAGATGCTTGGAAAATGCGGCAGTATCCGTTAAAGCCGAATGATGTTCAACACGTCGGCCGACAGGCTGACCTGGACGCCGGAGCCCCACAGTGGATCGCGGCGCAAATCTTCGGAAACCTTGTAATGCCCGGCGATGGAGATCAGTTCAGCGCTCAATTGCTGACAGAAAATCCGGGCCTTGGTGTCGCCTTTGACGCCGGCCAGTGCGCGACCGCGCATCGGGCCGTATACATGGATGTTGCCATCGGCCAGAAGTTCCGCCCCCGGACTGACCGAGGAAACCACCACCAGATCGCCACCCTGGGCATATATCTGTTGGCCACCACGTACTGGCGTGGTGATGACGCGGGTCGGTTTGACCGTCGGCTCCGGGGGCTTTTCCGGCTTCTTTTTGATTTCCGGTTCCGGCGTTTCCAGCGGTCGCTCACGGGCGCCGGACGGCGGCAGCACCGGGATGTCGATGGCGATGGCGGCGGCGATGTCTTCGATACGGCTGGCGCGGATCGCCAGGGTGCGCAGGCCATGCTGGCGGCACACGCGCATCAGGCCGGGCAGATCGACTGCACCTTCGCCGGGCGGCAGTTTGTCCAGCGCCAGGACCAACGGTGCATTGCTGAAGAAATTCGGCGCCTGGGCGACTTTGGCGGCCAGTTGCCGATCAAGGCTGTCGAGGTCGTTGCGGGACAGTTCCAGCACCGTAATGGCCAGCATGCTGCCCTTCAACTGGAACACGGGATCTCGGTCTGGCGATTCGTTTTGGCTCATATCGGCATACAACGGCTTGTCACTAAAAGTGCCGAGACTTATAACGAGAACGCCCGCGAGCCGCAAGCCGGGTCGAACGATGTAGAATGCGCGGCCACTGAATTTACGGAAGCTTTAATGGATCGCCCGCGTTTTCGAAGAGCCTTTCTTTCTCCCCGCTTCTGGCCGCTCTGGTGCGGTCTGGGGCTGTTGTGGCTGGTCGTGCAGTTGCCGTATGCGGTTTTACTGACGATCGGTCGTGTTTTGGGCGCATTGATGTATCGCGTGGCCGGCGACCGGCGGCGCATCGCCAAGCGCAATCTCGAGCTGTGCTTCCCGGAAAAATCCGCCGCCGAGCGCAAACGCCTGCTCAAGGAAAACTTCGCCTCTACCGGCATCGCGTTTTTTGAAATGGCGATGAGCTGGTGGTGGTCCCGTGAGCGTCTGGCCAAACTGGCCCACGTCGAAGGCCTGGAGCATCTGCAAAAGGCCCAGCGCGAAGGCAAGGGCGTGATCCTCATGGCCGCGCACTTCACCACCCTGGAAATCGGCGCCGCGTTGCTCGGCCAGCAGCACACCATCGATGGCATGTACCGCGAGCACAAGAACCCGTTGTTCGACTTCGTCCAGCGTCGGGGCCGCGAGCGGCACAACCTCGATTCGCTGGCGGTGGAGCGTGACGACGTGCGCGGCATGCTTAAGTTGCTGCGTTCGGGCCGGGCGATCTGGTACGCACCGGATCAGGACTACGGCGCCAAGCAAAGCATCTTCGTGCCGCTGTTCGGCATTCAGGCGGCGACCGTGACCGCGACCACCAAGTTTGCCCGGTTGGGTAAAGCGCTGGTGGTGCCGTTCACTCAGGAGCGTCTGGCGGATGGCAGCGGCTACAGGCTGGTGATCCATCCGCCGCTGGAAGACTTCCCGGGCGAGACCGAAGAGGCCGACTGCCTCCGCATCAACCAGTGGGTGGAAAGTGCGCTGCGCGCCTGCCCTGAGCAATACTTGTGGGCGCATCGCCGCTTCAAGAGCCGTCCACCGGGCGAGCCGAAGCTTTACCCCAAACGGCGCGGCTGATTCATTCACCCTTTCAAGCACCATGGAGCGTTGCGATGAGCCCAGCGGAACCGGTCACAGGTTTGATTCTTTCCGGCGGCGGGGCTCGGGCGGCGTATCAGGTGGGGGTGCTGGCGGCGATTGCCGAATTGCTGCCGCTGGGCGCGGACAATCCGTTTCCGGTGATCGTCGGCACTTCGGCCGGGGCGATTAATGCGGTCAGCCTGGCCAGCGGTGCCACCGATTTTCGCGCGGCGATCGAACGCCTCACGCTGTTCTGGCAGGGCTTTCGCAGCCATCGGGTGTTGCGCAGTGACTGGCCGGGGGTGATCCGTCAGGCCAGCCGCTTTGTCAGTCACAGCCTGCTCGGCATCGGTCGGCAACTGCCGGTGGCGCTGCTCAACAGTTCGCCGCTGCGCGACCTGCTCAATGAAAAACTGCACATGCCCGGCATCGCCGAATCCATCGCCCGCAAGCAACTGCATGCGGTGGCGGTGACCGCGTTCGGCTACGAGTCGGGGCAGGCGGTGACCTTCTATCAGGGCGGCGGCACGATCGATGCGTGGTTGCGCCATCGGCGGATCGGCGTGCCGGCGCAATTGTCGGTGGACCATCTGCTGGCCAGTTCGGCGATCCCGTTGCTGTTTGCCCCGGTGAAAATCGGTGAGGAATATTTCGGCGACGGCGCGGTACGCCAATCGGCACCGATAAGCCCGGCGCTGCACTTGGGCGCGAGCCGGGTGCTGGTGGTGGGTGTCAGCGGCAACCCGCGCGGTTTTGATCCGCAGCAGCCGCTGGAGCGCGCCTACACCGGGCAACAGCCAACGCTGGCGCAGATCGGCGGGCACATGCTCAACAGCACGTTCATTGACAGCCTGGAGAGCGACATCGAGTTGCTGCAGCGTCTTAACCAGTTCAGTCGACTGATGCCCGAGGGCGTGCCGACTCGTGAGTTGGGTGTGGCGCCGGTGGAGGTGCTGGTGATTGCGCCGAGTCAGCCGATCGACGAGATCGCGGCGCGGCATCGCCAGGAGTTGCCGGCGGCATTGCGCCTGTTCTTGCGCGGTCCGGGAGCGACCAAGACCAGTGGGGCAGGGGTGCTGAGTTATCTGCTGTTCGAGGCGGGGTATTGCAGCGAATTGATCGATCTGGGACGGCGCGATGCGTTGGCCAAGCGTGAGGAGTTGTGCCGGTTTCTCGGATTAACTTCTTAAAGGCAAAAGATCGCAGCCTGCGGCAGCTCCTACATTGGAATGCGCTATCCCTGTAGGAGCTGGCGAAGCCTGCGATCTTTTGATCTTTATCAGAAGTGGAACTTCACCAGGAAGCTTGTGGTGCTCTGATTGGTCTTGAACGCACCGGTGTCGTCGATCCCGTACTTGTCTTTCCAGTAGTCGTATTCAACACCGACATACAACTGCTTCTCGCCGAAACTCAGCGCCTTGCCCAGGTCGTATTTGATCTGCGGGTTGAAGTGCAGGTTGGCGTGGTACTCGCCCTTTTTGTTGGTGTCGTTGTCGGTGACCCAGTCCATGAAACCGTCGATCAGGATGTCCGACTTGCCGACCGGGATGGTGTAGGACCAGACCGGAGTGATCTGCCAGACGTTGTCACCGGCGCGCGAGCCTTCGGTGTGGCGCTGGTAGAAGTTCAACTGGAAGTAGTCGAAGCCCGGAATCGCGAGGTCGAAGCCTGGGCCGATCAGGTACGACTCGGTGTCACCTTCGCCGAACTCGTAAGTCATCGCCAACAGCACGTCTTTGATCGGGCCGAATTCGATCTTCTGGTCGAGCACTTTGCCCAGCGAGATGCGCGGGCTGAACTCACCGTAGTAGGTGTTCGGGCCGTTGCTGAAGTCCTTGCCACCGTTGTAGAAGATCTTGTCGAGGAAGAAGAAGTTATCCCCGTACTTCCACGCATCGGCGTGCTCGAAGGTGACGGTCTGCTGAATGCGCGGATTGACCTGGAAGTCCTTGCCATACAGGTAGGTCAGGCTGTTGTTCTGCCATTGCAGCAGGCCCTCGGCCATGGCCTGGCCGCCGGCCAGCATCGATCCCGCGAGCATCAGGCTGGTGCACATACGTTTCATTCGGTTGCTCCCAAAGTAGGTGTTCCACGTTTATTTTTTTAAGATCGGCGCTCTGGTGTGGCGCCTTTTTTCGTCGCTGCAAAAGTCATCCGATCGGTCAGCTTCGCTGGTGATAGCAAGAGCTGGGCCAACGCTTTCGAAAAGCAAAAAAACACCCGTTCGGCTGCTGAAAAACAGTCGATTGCGCGTGTTTTCGGGATGCCTCGGTACTGACCGGGGCCGGGATAAGTTGGCTCGTCGGTCAGGAATTAAATTCGGGCTTTTTTTTAGACCGAATTCAAGAGGCCGCGGAGAATACTGACTCCTCGGCCAGCTCTCAAGTGCCCCGCAACAGAGCACCGACGACAGGTATGGGGCACGGTTGCGGGCCATCTCAGAAGTGCACCTTCACCAGCAGGCTGGCGGTGTTCTGATTGGTGTCGAAGTTGTGGCTGCTTTCGACGCCGTATTTGTTCTTCCAGTAGCTGTATTCGGTGCCGACGTACAGCTGCTTGTGGCTCCAGCCGAGGGCTTTGCCCAGGTCGTATTTGATCTGCGGATTGATGTGCAGGTTGGCGTGGTAGGTGCCGCGCGCGTTCTGGTCGTTGTCGACGACCCAGTCCAGATAGCCGTCGATCAACAGGTCGGAATTGCCCAGTGGCACGCTGTACGACCAGCCCGGGGTGATCTGCCAGACGCCGTCACCCGGGCGCGGTCCTTCGGTCTGGCGGCGGAAGATGTTCAGGGTCACGTAGTTGAAACCGGGCACTTTCAGATCGAAGCCGGGGCCGATCAGGTAGGCCTCGCTGTCGCCTTCGCCGTACTCGTAGGTCATCGCCAGCAGCACGTCCTTGATCGGGCCGAACTCGATTTTCTGGTCGAAGATCTTGCCGAACGAGAAGCGCGGGGTGAATTCGCCGTAGAAGGTGTGCGGGCCTTTGTTGCGATCTTCCTGGCCGTTGTAGAAGATCTTGTCGATGAACAGGAAGTTGTCGCCGTACTTCCACTTGTCGGCGTGCTCGAACGTCACCGTCTGCTGGATCGACGGGTTGATCGCGAAGTTCTTGCCGTACAGGTAGCTCAGGCTGTTGGTCTGCCACAGCAGTAAATCGCCGGCCATGGCCTGACTCGCGGCCAGCAGGCCGCCACTCAACAGAACGCTGGTTTGCGTGCGAATCATCGGTTGCTCCCTCTTGTTTTTATTGTTGAGGCAGGGTGTTGCGCGTCCCCTGTGGGAGCGGGCTTGCTCGCGAAGGGGGCGTGTCAGTCGATACAAATGTTGAATGACATACCGCTTTCGCGAGCAAGCCCGCTCCCACAGGTTTTGTGGTGATTCCGTTAATGCTGATGCGCGTGGCAGTCGTTGATCGCTGCGCGTTCTTTACCGCCGAGGACGTTGAACAGCAGGTTCAGGGTCAGCGCGCTGAGGGTGGCCATGGCGATGCCGCTGTGGGTGATCGGGCTCATCCACATCGGCAAGTGCGCGAAGAATTCCGGACGCACCACCGGGATCAGGCCCATGCCGATGCTCACCGCGACCAGCAACTGGTTGCGACGGTCACCGATGTCGGCTTCTTGCAGGATCTTGATGCCGGTGGCCGCGACCATGCCGAACATCGCGATCGCCGCACCGCCCAACACCGCCGGTGGAATCGACGCCACCAGAAATGCCGCTTTCGGCAGCAGGCTCAGCACGATCAGCAAACCGCCGGCGACGATGGTCACCGAGCGGCAGCGCACGCCGGTCATCTGTACCAGGCCGATGTTCTGCGCGAACGAGGAGTGAGTGAAAGTGTTGAAGAAACCGGCGACGAACGAAGCGCCGGCATCGCACAGCAGACCGCGCCGCAGCATGCGCGGGCAGACTTCCTGGCCGGTGATTTTGCCCAGCGCCAGAAACATCCCGGTGGACTCGACGAAGATGATCACCACCACCAGGCACATCGACAGAATTGGTGCCAGTTCGAATTTCGGCATGCCGAAGTGCAGCGGGGTGACGAACTGAACCCATGGCGCGCTGGCCATGCCGCTCAGGTCGACCATGCCGATGGCGCCGCAGAGCACGTAGCCCAGGCACATGCCGATCAGCACGGAAATATTGACCCAGAACCCGCGCATGAAGCGGTGGATCAGCAGAATGGTCGCCAGCACCAGAGCGGCGATGGCCAGGTAAATCGGCGAGCCGAATTGCGCCGCCGCGGCACCGCCACCGGCCCAGTTCACGGCCACGGGGAACAGCGACAGACCGATCGAGGTGATGACCGTGCCGGTCACCAGCGGCGGGAAGAAGCGCACGACCTTGGACATGAACGGCGCGATGAGCATGCCGAAGAACCCGGCGGCGATCGTGGCGCCGAAGATCCCTTGCAGACCGATACCGGGCATGCCGGCCATGGCGACCATGCTGCCGACAGCGGCAAAACTGGCGCCCATCATCACCGGCATGCGGATGCCCATCGGGCCGATACCCAGCGACTGGACGATGGTGGCGATACCGGCGACCAGCAGGTCGGCATTGATCAGGAAGGCAATTTCTTCACGACTCAGGCCAGCGGCCTGTCCGATGATCAACGGCACCGCGATGGCACCGCCGTACATCAGCAGAACATGTTGCAAACCGACCAGGATCAGTTGCAAAAGGGGCAAACGCTGAATGGCGGGTGCGTCGGGTATGCGCGCTTTGGACAGCTCGGACATGCAACACCTCGGATCTTTTTATTCTTGTGATTGAACAGCTGCCGGGTGGCTCACAGCTGTCCTTTTGCATCATTGATATTTGTGGCTGCAGAGCTTGTTTGTGGCGAGGGAGCTTGCTCCCGCTGGACTGCGCAGCAGTCCCTGCTCTTCAGGCAAAGAGAGGGGCCGCTTCGCGACCCAGCGGGAGCAAGCTCCCTCGCCACAAAAGCCTGCTTTTACACAGGCTTTTGTCTGGCTCAGTTGGTCTGGGCTCCCTGGGCGATCCATGCACCGATCAGGTCACGTTCCTGCTGGGTCATCTGGGTGATGTTGCCCAGTGGCATGATCTGTGTGGTGATGGCTTGCGCCTGGATCCGCGCCGCGTTCTGGCGGATCTGCTCAGGGGTATCGAGCATCACCCCGGCCGGGGCGGCGCTGAACAGCGGGCTGGTCGGTTTCGCCGAGTGGCAGACCGCGCAGCGTTCCTGGATCACGTTATGCACCTTGTCGAAACCAGGGCCGGCGTTGGACGCCTGCGCCGGTGCCGCAGCCGGAGCAGCTGGCGCTGCAGGTGCCGCCGCTTCAGCCGGTTTCGCGCCACCGCCCAGTGCCGTTTCCGGCAGCGGCTGGTACTCGATTTTCGCTGGCGCCTTGGCCACGTCCGGCGCGGTCGACATCGGCGCAGGGCCGGTGACGTACGCCAGACTGATCATGCCCACCGCTGCCACCGGCAGGGTCCAGGCAAACTTGTGGCTGTCGTGACGGGTGTTGAAGTAGTGACGCACCAACACCGCCAACACCGCGATCCCGGCCAGAATCAACCAGTTGTACTGGCTGCCATAAGTGCTCGGGAAGTGATTGCTGATCATGATGAACAGCACCGGCAGGGTGAAGTAGTTGTTGTGACGCGAACGCAGCAGGCCTTTGGCGGGCAGCGCCGGGTCCGGCGTGCGGTTCTCGGCAATCGCCGCGACCAGTGCACGTTGCGCCGGCATGATGATGCGGAACACGTTGCCGACCATGATGGTGCCGATGATCGCGCCGACGTGCAGGTACGCACCACGACCGCTGAACACCTTGCTGAAGCCATACGCCGCGCCGATGATCAGCACGAACAGGATGAAGCCGAGCAGGGCGGGTTTCTTGCCAAGGGCCGAATCGCAGAGGAAGTCGTAGATGAACCAGCCGGCGATCAGCGAACCGATGCCGATGGCCACGCCTTCAGGGCCGGTCAGGCCGCTGCCGGGTGCCACGAGGTAGAGCACGGGGTTGGAGTAGAACACCACGCACAGCAGCGCGATCCCCGACATCCAGGTGAAGTAGGCTTCCCATTTGAACCAGTGCAGGTTCTCCGGCATCGACGGTGGGGCCAGTTTGTATTTTTCCAGGTGATAGATACCGCCGCCGTGGATCGCCCACAGATCACCGGCCAGGCCGGTTTTCGGGTTGACGCGGTTGAGGTTGTTCTCCAGCCAGACGAAGTAGAACGACGCGCCGATCCAGGCCACGCCAGTGATCATGTGAACCCAGCGCACGCTCAGGTTCAGCCATTCCAACAGATGTGCTTCCACAGTCTTTACCTCTCGCCTGTCACTCTTGTTGTCGAGTGATCAGACCTTCTCTTATTGGTGGGGGGCGAGGATCAAACGCTCATCCTCTTTGAAAAAATGCTCATCGCAGTTATTGCCTGTGCCACTGCGATCAACCACCAGGAAGTCATCCCGCTTTTCGATCGTCAGCACCGGGTGGTGCCAGACGCCGCGATGGTAATTGATGCCCTGCCTGCCGTTGGTGACGAAGGCGCGGACCAAGCCTGATACAGGTACATCGCCAAGTGGCGCGACCACGATCAGAAAGGGGTTGCCGAGCAGCGGAATGAAAGCCTGGCTGCCCAGCGGATGGCGTTCCAGCATGCTCACGGTCAGCGGCATGTCCTGCGCGTCGGCGCGGAAGATGCTGATGATCGCGTTGTCCTCTGGCGTAGCGGTTTCGACCGTCGCCAGTTTGTGGAAGCGCATGGTCGAACCGTTGTTGATCATGAAGTGGTCGCTGCCGTCGGTTTCGATCACGTCACCGAAGGGGGCGAAGGCTTCTTTGGTCAGCGGTTCAATCTGTAGTGTGCGCATGCTGTTCTTCTTATCCGAATTCTGTGTTGACTGTTCTGACGCCTTCGCGAGCAAGCCCGCTCCCACAGGAATTGCGATCAATGTGGGAGCGAGCTTGCTCGCGAATGGTTTCACTGCTTATTTAGTGACCTTGCCGAGAACGCGCAGGCGACTCACACCACCATCCGGGAACACGTTCAGACGGATGTGGGTGATCGGTCCCAGCGCCTTGATCTGCTCGACGAAGGTGTGTTCGGCGTGCATTTCCAGCTTCTGGCTCGGCAGCAGTTCACGCCAGAACAGCGACTGGGTTTCGATCTGGCTGTCGGTACCGCCCTTGACGAACGCGCCCTGGATCGAGCAGGTGTCCGGGTAGTTGCCCTTGAAGTGCAGGGTGTCGACGATGATTTTTTCGATCTCGCCCGGGTGGCCCAGCGCGACGATCACCCAGTCATTGCCCGGGGTACGACGACGTGCGGTTTCCCAGCCGTCGCCCATGTTGATGCCACGGCCCGGGTTGAGAATGTTGCTCATGCGGCCGAAGTGTTCGTCGGAGCAGGCGAGGGCGCGGCCACCGTTGAGAGCAGCAGCGAGGTCAACCTGTTCGTTGTCGCCCACAGCGGACCAGTCGCGGAACGGGATGCCGTACACGCGCAGACGGGCGACGCCGCCGTCCGGGTAGATGTTGAAGCGCAGGTGGCTGAACGCTTGGTCGTTGCTGATTTCGTGGTAGTGGTGGCTGTTGCCCTGCAGCTCGACGGCCGACAGCACTTCAGTCCACTGGGTGTTTTCGTCCGGCTCGCCCGAGGCCAGGAAGCACGCTTCCAGCGAGGCCGATGGCGGGTAGTTGCCGGTGAAGAATGAAGTGTCGATGTCCACGCCTTTGATCGAACCCGGTACGCCCAGGCGGATTACCGCGCTGTCGTAGCCTTCGAAGCGCTTGCGACGCGATTCCCAGCCGTCCATCCACTTGCCGTTGTCGTCGAACACACCCTCCTTCCACACGGCCGGGGTCGGCTGAAACAGACGATTGGCGTCTGCGAACCAGTCATCGGTGACCGAGATGATCTTGGTGCCCAGACGGGCATCGGCCAGGTTGACGAACTTCTCGAAAGGTACGGCGTAAGCTTTCATTCTTCTTGTCTGCCTTTAATAAGTTGGCTGGGGATGCTTGCAAGACCCTGGGTACTCTCCGCGTCTGATGTACTCGGGTCAGGCTTGCTAAAGAGTCAGTAAACGGAACAGGGCGATCTTGTTGATCTCCGCCAGCGCGCATTTGAATTCGGTGTCGACCGAGTTGTGAATGCGCGTTTCGAACGCCGCGAGGATCTGATGCCGGTTGCTGCCTTTTACCGCCATGATGAAGGGAAACTTGAACTTGGCCTTGTAGGCGTCGTTCAGCTCGGTGAAGCGCTGGAACTCTTCGGCCGTGCATTGGTGAATACCGGCGCCAGCCTGTTCATTGGTGCTGGCTTCGGTCAGTTGGCCCTGGACGGCGGCTTTGCCGGCCAGGTCCGGGTGAGCGTTGATCAGCGCAAGCTGGCTGGCGTGATCGGCGCTCAACAGGATGTCGCTCATGCGCTGGTGCAGGGTTTCGATCTCGTCGATCGACGCGTCCGCGCCCAGGTCGTAGGCCTTCTCGGCCACCCATGGCGAATGTTCGTAGATGTCGGCGAAGGCTTTGACGAAAGCGTCGCGGCTCAGGGTCGACGGTTGCAGGGTTTGAAAGCGGCTCATTTGGCGGCCCCTTGGTACGGGTGGGTTTCGTGCCAGTGACGCGCGATGTCGACGCGACGGCTGAACCACACCTGTTCATGACTTTTGGCGTATTCGATGAAGCGCTTGAGCGACGCCAGACGCGCCGGACGGCCGATCAGCCGGCAGTGCAGACCGATCGAAAGCATCTTCGGCGCTTCGGCGCCCTCGGCGTAGAGCACGTCGAAGGCGTCTTTGAGGTATTCGAAGAAATCGTCGCCCTTGTTGAAACCCTGCACCTGGGTAAAGCGCATGTCGTTGGTGTCGAGGGTGTACGGGATCACCAGATGCGGCTTGCCGGTCGGGTTGTTCGGTTCCCAGTAGGGCAGGTCGTCGTCGTAGGTGTCGCAGTCGTAGAGGAAACCGCCTTCTTCCATCACCAGGCGCCGGGTGTTCGGGCCAGTGCGGCCGGTGTACCAGCCCAGTGGGCGCTCGCCGGTGAGTTCGGTGAGGATGCGGATCGCTTCGAGCATGTGCTCGCGCTCCTGCGCCTCATCCATGTACTGGTAGTCGATCCAGCGGTAGCCGTGGCTGCAGATCTCGTGACCGGCTTCGACCATCGCGCGGATCACATCCGGGTGGCGCTGGGCGGCCATGGCCACGGCGAAGATGGTCAGCGGAATGTCGAATTCCTTGAACAGTTTCAGGATCCGCCAGACGCCGGCGCGGCTGCCATACTCGTAAAGCGATTCCATGCTCATGTTGCGCGCGCCTTGCAGCGGCTGAGCAGCGACCATCTCGGAGAGGAAAGCTTCGGATTCTTTGTCGCCGTGCAGGATGTTGCGCTCGCCGCCTTCTTCGTAATTGAGCACGAAGGACAGGGCGATGCGCGCGTTGCCCGGCCAGTGTGGGTGAGGAGGGTTACTGCCGTAACCGATCAGGTCGCGTGGGTAGTCAGCGCTCACTGCAGTCTTCCTTCTTATTCGTTAACAGGTTTGTGTAACGGCCTGCACAGGCTGGCGTCACAGCGATGGGCTGATTGTATACAACTTTATTCGCAATTTGTAAGCCTGAATTTTCGCATTTTTCACCGACTGTCATCTTTTGCTGCTACTGGCGTAAACCTGCAAGAAACCTGCCTGATCAGTCAGCTAATGGATGTGAGGTTCAATAGTCAGGCGCTTTTGGGGCAGATCGGCAGTAAACGCCCGAATGGCGGGGGTGAGGTGAAAAATGTCGTTTTTATTGTGTACAATTTTTTTGAAAAGTGTCTTAATCAGTCGCTCGCCGCAGCTTTTCGTGCTCCGAATCGGTGCGGTCTCCTTTTTACCTGACTTCGGGAGGCGCGAAGTCTGACTGCTCTTTGCGGCCAGGCGCGCAGAATCAATGGGACGTTTGACAACACACGTTTTGGACGCTGCACACGGTTGCCCGGGCAGCTCGATCAAGGTCGAGCTGTACCGCGTTGAAGGTTCGCATCTGGAATTGGTCGCCAGTGCCGTTACCAACAGCGATGGCCGGGTCGACGCGCCATTGCTGCAAGGCGATGACTACCGCACCGGGGTCTATCAGGTGCAGTTCCACGCCGGCGATTACTACCGCGCCCGTGGCGTGCAACTGCCGGAACCGGCGTTCCTCGACGTGGTGGTGCTGCGTTTCGGCATCTCCGCCGAGCAGGATCATTACCACGTGCCACTGCTGATTTCGCCTTACAGCTATTCCACCTATCGGGGCAGCTGACCCCAAGCAGCTGCCCCCACCGGGAAGCGACTGCGCATATAGCTTCTTTGGTCTTTCGCCCGCTCACACTGCGGGCTTTTTTTCGCTTGGAGGAAAGTGCCGTCTGGTCTGACGCCTTCGCGAGCAAGCCCGCTCCCACAAGGGAATGCATTCCAAATGTGGGAGCGGGCTTGCTCGCGAAGCTTTTGCTGTCAGCGGCTTAGCAGCGACGCAGCACCGGCGCCACTGAACAACCCGGCACTCACCCGGTTGAACCAGCTCTGTCCCTTGCCGCTGCGCAGATACCGCGCCGCACCGTGCGCACCCAGCCCGTAAGCCAACTTGCAGCACAGGTCGAGCACCGTCCAGGTTGCAATCATGATCAGCAACTGCGGCAGGAAGGGCTGCTCCGCGCTGAGGAACTGCGGCAGAAATGCGGCGAAGAACAGGATGTCTTTCGGGTTACTCGCGCCCAAGACAAAAGCGCGGCCGAACAGGGTGCGAAAACGCGGCAGCGGTGCGGCTTGCGGCACTTCGGCGCCTACCGACGGCTGACGCGATTGCTGCCAGCTCTGCCAGGCGAGGTAGAACAGGTACAGCGCGCCGACGATTTTCAGGGCGCTGAACAGTTGTTCCGAGGCCAGCAGCAGGGCGCCCAGCCCCAGCGCCGATGCGCTGAGCAGGCAGATCGAAGCGATCACGCCGCCGAGAAACGCCGGGTAAGAGCGGCGCAAGCCGTAGTTCAGACTGTTGCTGATCATCAGCAATGACAGTGGCCCTGGAATCAGGATCACCACCAATGCCGCGCCGCTGAACAGCAGCCAGGTTTCCAGACTCATCACTTTGCTCCTTTTTTTGTTGTACTCAAGAATGTGCAAAAGCCCCACCCGCGAGGGTGAGGCTGGTTTGAAGCTTGAACCGCGTGACGCTTACAAGAAGATGAACTTGGCGATGAAAATCGCGCAGAGCACCCACAGGCTGACGGAAATTTCCTTGTACTTGCCGGTACCGGCCTTCAACGCCACGTAGGTGATGAAGCCCAGCGCAATGCCGTCGGCGACCGAGAAGGTCAGCGGCATCATGATCGCGGTGACGATCGCCGGAATCGCATCAGTGGCTTCGTCCCACTCGATATGGGCCATGCCGCCCATCATCAGCATCGCGACATAAATCAGCGCACCGGCGGTGGCGTAAGCCGGAATCATCCCGGCCAGCGGTGCGAAAAACATCGCCGCTATAAATAGCACACCCACGGTGACTGCGGTAAGACCAGTCCGACCACCAGCCGCTACACCTGCGGCACTTTCCACATAGCTGGTGACGGGCGGAACGCCGACCACCGCGCCGAAGACGCTTGAGGCGCTGTCGGCTTTCATGGCGCGGGAAAGGTTTTCGATACGCCCGTCAGCGTTGACCAGATTGGCGCGCTGGGCCACACCCATCAGGGTGCCGGCGGTGTCGAACATGTGCACGAAGAGGAAGGCCAGCACCACGCTGATCATGCTGACGTTGAACACGCCCGCGACGTTCATTGCCATGAAGGTCGGTGCCAGGCTCGGTGGGGTCGACATGATCCCTTCGTAGTGCACGATGCCTAGGCCCCAACCGGCGAGGGTCACGGTAATGATGCTGATGAGGATTGCGCCGAACACCTTGTGGTAGCTGAGGATCGCGATCATCAGGAAGCAGATCGCCGCCAGCAGCGGGCCGGGTTCACGCAGGGAGCCGAGTTTGATCAGAGTGGCCGGGCTGTCGACGACAATGCCGGCGGTTTTCAGGCCGATCAGCCCGAGGAACAGGCCGACGCCAGCGCCCATCGCATAGCGCAGGCTGACCGGGATGCTGTTGAGCAGCCATTCGCGAATCCGCGAGAAGGTCAGGATCATGAACAGCACACCGGAAACGAACACCGCACCGAGCGCGGTTTCCCAGTTGTAGCCCATGGTGCCGACCACGGTGTAAGTGAAGAAGGCGTTGAGGCCCATGCCCGGCGCCAGACCCACCGGCCAGTTGGCGTACAGGCCCATCAGCAGGCAGCCGAGTGCGGCGGCGATGCAGGTGGCGACGAAGGCTGCACCGTGATCGATCCCGGCATCGGCCATGATGTTCGGGTTGACGAAGATGATGTAAGCCATGGTGATGAAGGTTGTCAGACCGGCAATCAGCTCGGTCTTCACCGTGGTGCCATGCAAGCTGAGTTTGAAGATGCGCTCCAGCACGCCTGTGCGTAAGGGCGGCGAGAGTTCCAGCGGCGATGCTTCGGATTTGCGGCTTTCCACAGCGAGTACTCCTCAAGAGTTTTATTGTTATTTCCAGGGCCGGACCCATGAGGGGTGGCAGCAGCCCTTTGAGGCATACGCGAATTTGTTGACCATGCGGTCAGGAACTCGCACGCAGTGGATTATGCTTTTGTGTACAAATAAAGCAAATATTGTTTTTGGTTTTGTTTACGAAAGGTCAGGCGATAGAGATATATCGCCTGTTCTAGCCTATTCGGGAGCAAGCCCCCTCCCACAGTGGATCCCCAGTGGGACCGAATCATGGGTAACCAGCAGAACCCTGTGGGAGGGGGCTTGCTCCCGAAGAGGCCAGTCCAGTCAATCGAGAAGTGACTGAGTGCTCCCAAGCGCCATATTCACCGCCAACCACCCATTCACCGCCGCCTCCCCAGCTTCAGCAAACACCCGCTCGAGCAATTTCACCTGCTCACGCCGCAACGCCTGCTCAAACTTCTCACCTTCAGCAGTCAGCTCCAGCAGGCGCTTACGCTTGTCAGTCTCGGACGCCACGCTCTGCACCAGATGCATTTCCTGCAGCTGGCGCAACGGCATGTTCAGCGCCTGCTTGCTCACGCCGAGCAAGCCCAGCAATTCCTTCACGCTCAAATTCGGATAACGCGCGATGAAAAACACAATCCGCTGATGCACCCGGGACAGGCCGCGCCGCTCGAGCATTTCATCCGCTTTGGCGGTGAACGCCTGATAGCCGAAGAAAAACGCTTCCATCGCCTGTTGCTGGCTGGCGGGGTTTTTAAGGTCAAGCATGTTGACGTACTCGCTCAAGCTGTCGTAGTTTCAGTCAACCAGTTTGACTTATTTTTCCCAGGCCTCGCTACCGGTGACTCCCATGGCTTTTTCCGAACGTGTTTCGCGCCTTAAAAGTTCTCTGATCCGTGAAATCCTCGCCGCCGCCCAGCGCCCGGAGGTGATGTCGTTTGCCGGTGGCTTGCCGGCCGAAGCCATGTTGCCGAAAGTCGAATGGGCGGACATGCCGCTGTCCCTCGGCCAATACGGCATGAGCGAAGGCGAGCCGGCGTTGCGTGAAGTGTTGGCGGCGCAGGCGCGAGCGTTGGGTCTGGAGTGCACGGCGAGTCAGGTGCTGGTGGTCAGCGGTTCCCAGCAGACCCTGGATCTGGCCGCCAAGTTATACATCGACAAAGGCACCGAAATTCTTTTGGAGGCACCGACCTACCTGGCCGCGCTGCAGATCTTCCAGCTGTTCGGCGCCGATTGCCTGACCGTGCCGCAAGAGGCTGACGGCCCGAATCTGGCGCAACTGCGCAGTCGTCTTGAGCAGCACCGGCCTGCGTTCATTTACCTGATCCCGACATTCCAGAATCCGTCTGCCGTGCGCTACAGCGAAGCCAAGCGCGCTGCGGTCGCCGCGCTGCTGGATGAATTCGGCGTGACCCTGATCGAAGACGAGCCGTACCGCGAACTGACGTTCGACGGCGGCAGCGCCAAACCGATCGCCGGGCGTCTGCAGAAAGCCAGTTGGATCTACACCGGCACCGTGTCGAAAACCTTGCTGCCGGGTTTGCGCGTCGGTTACCTGATCGCCAGCCCGGACCTGTTTCCGCATTTGCTCAAGCTCAAGCAATCGGCGGATCTGCACACCAACCGCATCGGCCAGTGGCAGGCGCTGCAATGGATCGGCAGTGAAAAATATCAGCAGCACCTGAGCGAACTGCGCGGTTTCTACCGGCAGCGCCGCGATGCTTTCCAGTCAGCGCTGGAAACGCACTTTGCCGATCTGGCGGACTGGAACATGCCGCAGGGCGGGCTGTTTTTCTGGCTGACGCTCAAGCAACCGCTGGATACGCGGACGTTGCTCAACGAGGCGCTGGCCAATGACGTGGCGTTCATGCCGGGCGAGCCGTTCTTTCCCGAACCGGATAAAAACCTCGGGCACCTGCGTTTGAATTTCAGCCACATCGACCCGGCGCGGCTGGACGAAGGGTTGAAGCGACTGGCGGTGGTGGTGAGGCAGGCGCAGATAAATAAAGCGGCGTGAAAAACAAATAAACCGGCTCGAGGGCCGGTTTATTTTTGGGGATTTGCTTTGGCTGGGAGGGCCTCTTCGCGAGCAAGCCCGCTCCCACAGTGGGCTGTGGCGTTCATAAAACCTGTGGGAGCGGGCTTGCTCGCGAAGGCGTCAATGAAAGCACTCAATCAACATCAGATCGAAGCAAACCGCTTATCCAGGTAATCAATGATCACCTTGGATTCATACATCCAGGTCGTCTGCCCGTTCTCTTCAATGCGCAGGCACGGCACCTTGATCTTGCCGCCCTGGTCCAGCAGCGTCTGGCGATCCTGTTCGTTGTTCTTCGCGTCCTTCAGTGCGACCGGCACATTCAGGCGACGCAGGGTGCGGCGGGTTTTCACGCAGAACGGGCAGGCGTGGAACTGATACAGGGTCAGACCTTTGGCGGCGGCGTTGACTTGCGCCTGTACTTCGGCGGGGCGTTGTTTCTTGCCCGGGCGGGTGATGAAGTCGATGAAGATGATCAGTTGGCCAAGGCCGACACGAAGCGCTTTTACGAACACGTTGAAAGCCTCACGGTGCAAAGAGAGAAGGGCGCGCAGCTTACCCGATTTTTAACGGGCGAAAAAAAACCGGCGATCAACGCCGGTTTTTTTCTGCAGCCGATTACTTGATCAGGCTGAGGAACTCGCTGCGAGTCGCCGCGTTTTCGCGGAACTCACCGAGCATCACTGAAGTGATCATCGACGAATTCTGTTTCTCGACACCGCGCATCATCATGCACATGTGCTTGGCCTCGATCACCACTGCCACGCCCAGCGCACCGGTGACTTGCATCACTGCATCGGCGATCTGGCGGCTGAGGTTTTCCTGGATCTGCAGGCGGCGGGCGTACATGTCGACGATCCGCGCGACCTTCGACAGGCCCAGCACCTTGCCGCTCGGGATGTACGCAACGTGCGCCTTGCCGATGAACGGCAGCAGGTGGTGTTCGCACAACGAGTACAGCTCGATGTCCTTGACCAGCACCATCTCGCTGTTGTCGGAGCTGAACAGGGCACCGTTGGTGACCTCTTCGAGCGTCTGTTCATAACCGCGGCAGAGGTACTGCATGGCTTTGGCGGCACGCTTTGGCGTGTCGAGCAGGCCCTCGCGGGACACGTCCTCGCCCAATTGGCCGAGAATCGCGGTGTAATTCTGTTCCAGGGACATGAAACTACCTGTGGGGATTTTCGCAAAGGGCAAGGGTACGGTGGCGGACACAACCCTGCAAGTTCGGTGTAACGCGATTATTCGTCGCGGCCTTCCATCATGGTGCGTTTGAGCATCACGTACACCGCGCCGGCACCGCCATGCCTGGCCTGGCACGAGCAGAAACCGAGCACTTGCGGATGCTGGCGCAGCCAAGTGTTGACGTGGCTTTTGATCATCGGCCGCTTGCCGTCCAGGCGCACGGCCTTGCCATGAGTGACGCGCACGCAGCGGATTTCGAATTTGGTTGCTTCAGCGAGAAAGGCCCAGAGGGTCTCGCGGGCTTTTTCGACGTTCATCCCATGCAGGTCGAGGCTGCCTTCGAACGGGATCTGGCCGATTTTGAGCTTGCGCATCTGGCTTTCCTGCACCCCGTCGCGGGCCCACATCAACTCGTCTTCGGGGCCGACGTCGATCACGAACTGATCGGACAGGCCATCCACGGTGGTGGTGTCGGTGCGCACAGTGGCGGACTGGCGCAGCTTGGCGATCTGCGCGCGGTCAGCCTTCGGTTTGCCGGTGTCGGCGCGGTCGTGCTTGATCGGCTTGACGCCTTGGATCGCACTTTTGAACAGGGAAAAATCGTCGTCTTGCATGTCAGCCTCCGCGAAGGGCGGCCAGTTTACCCAAGTCGAAACAAAACGGCCCGGCAAAAAGCCAGGCCGTGGAGTCAGTCGTGTTTTTTCATCAGGTGCGGGGACATGTTCAGTTCCCGCGATTGCCGGGCGCGCCGCCGGCATCGACGCCACAGCGCCACACCGAAATACAGGAACAACAAGCCGACCGCGAGAATGATCGCCGAACCCGTCGGCGTGGCATTCAAGTCGCCGAGCGCCGGCGGGCGCCCCAGCAGGCTGGCGGCACCGGCCATCGCCAGCAGCACACCGAACGTCGCCAGAATGGCGGCGATCGCTGCGCCGAATCGAAAACGCCAGTTGCTTTGGCCTTTGGGCCGCAAGCGGCGTGCGTCAAATCCATCGGATAACTTCATTCCGACCTTCCTCAATGGGTATCGGCCCTTCGACCGGGAGTTGACCGGGTTGTTCCTGAGGCTAAGGCAATTGAAGCAAATGCGAGGCTTTTGCGGATGAGCGGCGCGGTGAGCCGCTCATCAGAGCAGATCAGATCAGATCTTGAGTCAGGGCGAGGGTGGCGAAGTTGTCGGCCATGATCGCCATTTCCGCTTCCTGCACCACGGCGGCACTGAGTACGCGGCCCTTGAACGGCAGGTCACGGGTGGCGCAGGCGTCTTCGACCAGGGTGCAACGGAAGCCCAGGTTCTTCGCCGCGCGCACGGTGGTGCTAACGCTGGAGTGGCTCATGAAGCCGCAGACGATCAGATCCAGCGAGCCGAGATTCTGCAAGCGGTCGAGCAGTTCGGTGCCGTGGAACGCGCTCGGCAGCAGTTTGCCGATGATGGTTTCATCACCCTGTGGCTCAAGGCCGGGGATGAACTCGCCGCGTTCGCCCTGCGGGTCGAACAGGCCACCGACGGTGCCGAGATGACGCACGTGCACGATCGGCCGACCGGCTGCACGGGCCGCGGCGACCAGTTGTTTGATGTTCGCGACGGCCGCGTCCATGCCGCTCAGGGCCAGCGGGCCACTGAGGTACTCTTTCTGGGCATCGATGATGACCACGGTGGCATGGCTCAGTGTGGCCGCTGCGTAACCGCGGCCGCTGAGTTGAAACATCGTTTTTGGAACGGACATTCGGGGCTCCTTGGGGTGGGGCTTTTGCGGCATTGTCCTCTGGCTGAGCGGTTCTGTGAACCGCTACCATCGTAGGCAGCGTCGTTATTGGCCTGCAGCCTTGTCAAGTTACACGTTCTGTTCAATAGCTGATGCAAAAAACAGAAAAGTCCTACTGTCGGCGGCGAATGTTTCCCGCGTCGTCGTGACGCGTTTTGGCTGCTAGAATCGCCAGTCGTTTTTTCTGGAGTTCTGCCCCGTGATCACTTCCCGACTTCGTACCCTGCGCGACCACATCCGTTGGGCCGTCAGCCGCTTCCATGGGGAGGATCTGTTTTTCGGCCATGGCACCGACAACGCCTGGGATGAAGCCCGGCAGCTGGTGCTCGGTGCCTTGCACCTGCCTTGGGAGATCGCCGACAGCTACCTCGACTGTGCACTGGAAGACGACGAACTGGTCAACCTGCAACGCCTGCTCAAGCGCCGCATCGAAGAGCGCATTCCGACGGCTTACTTGCTGGGCGAGGCGTGGTTCTGCGGCATGTCGTTCATCGTCGATGAGCGTGTGCTGATCCCGCGTTCGCCGATTGGCGAGCTGATCGAAAACCGCTTCGCACCGTGGATCGGCGACGAGCCGGCACGCATCCTCGACCTGTGCACCGGCTCGGGATGCATCGGTATCGCCTGCGCCTACGAGTTCCAGAACGCTGAAGTGGTGCTGGCGGATCTGTCGTTCGAAGCGCTGGAAGTGGCCAACCAGAACATCGAGCGCCATGGCGTCGATGAGCGCGTGTACACCGTGCAGGGCGATGGTTTCGATGGCTTGCCGGGGCAGCGTTTCGACCTGATCGTGTCGAACCCGCCGTATGTCGACGCAGAAGATTTCGCCGACATGCCGGACGAATACCAGCACGAACCGGAGCTGGGCCTGGCCTGCGGTGATGACGGTCTGAACCTGGTACGGCGAATGCTCGCTGAAGCGGCGGATCACCTGACCGAGAAGGGGCTGCTGATCGTTGAGGTGGGTAACAGCCAGGTGCACGTCGAAGCGCTGTACCCGGAAGTCGACTTCGCCTGGCTCGATTTCGAGCGCGGCGGACATGGCGTGTTCATGTTGACCGCAGAACAGTGCCGCAATCATCAGGCCCTGTTCGCTTCCCGCGTCTAAAGGCTAAAAGCAAAGATCGCAGCCTGCGGCAGCTCCTACATAGATCCCCTGTAGGAGCTGCCGCAGGCTGCGATCTTTTGATCTACCGGTGCGTGGCAATCCAGATCAACAACCCCGCCTGAAACACCGCAAACGCCACCAGGCAGGTAATGGTGAAACGCAAACCGGCGTCTTCACGCTTGAACTTGCTGACTTTGTCTTCCTGCTTCTTCAGCTTCACTTCCTGCTCGGCGAGGTTCTGCTCGGCCTGTTGCAGCATCTGCGCCGCTTCGAGAATCTCGACGATCTGCAGCTTCTCGCTGTTCCAGTCGCCCAGCAGGTCACCGACTTGCACCTCTTTGACGCTGCCCTTCAAATGCTGGGCGTCGGCGTAGACCACGTCAAAACCATGCACGCGCAAGAAGTGATCGCGACGCAGGCGGGTGTCTTCGTTCAGCGCGTCCTTGTTGTTCAGGTCCATGCCGTCGACGGTGTAGGTCGGCCAGCGTTTTTTCGCCCAGTTGATACCTTGCGCAGCCATGAAACGGCCGATCCCACGGTTCAGCGGTTCGATCTGCAAGCCGCTATCGGGGCCGAAATGCACACGTTTGCTGGTGTGATCGACCCACACATCGAGGTGGTTCTGTTCTTTGCGCACACGCTGGCTCGGCAGTTTGATCGCCATGCGCATCAGGCTGTGTTCTTTGCTGTTGCGCTCGGCATAGCCGAATTCGACAAAGCGCAATGGCCGGCCACCGGTGTTACGGTCAGTCTGCAGCGGGGCCAGACGGAGCATCTTGTGGTGCTCGACGCTGACGTCCGCCCAAGGCAGCTCGACCGCTGGCGGTGCGTCTTTTTCAGCGGTGGTGTCGGGTGAAGTCTGGGTATCAGTCATAACGGCGAGATCCTGTCCAAGCTCTGCTTGTCGCCAGCCGGTACGCTGGCGACAAAGGCTTATCGGCCGTTTCTGCCAAGACTAGAGGGCAAACTACGGTTAACGGGTGCGAAGTCCGTCAATAAACTCAATGATCTTCGCGCCGAGTTCCGCAGCCAGCGGCAAATTCGGATCCTTGTACGAAGCCAGTTGCCGCTTCATATCGTTGTGGACGATGCGCATGACGTGGTTCATGCCGTCGATCACCGCCAGTTCAGCATCGGGTTTGGCGGCTTTCAGCGCCTGCGCATCGCCAACGCCGACCTGCATGTCGTTGCTGCCCTGGACGATCAGCGCCGGCATCTTCAATTGCGCGAAGGCTTTCGCCGGATCCTGACGGAACAGCGAAATCAGATACGGCTGCACGCTCGGACGGAAGATCACCTGCAACGGTTGCGGCACATTGTCATCGGTGTGGCCGGCCTTGAGGCTGTCGAGCAGTTGATTACTGCGCAGCATCAGCGGCGGTGGCAGGCTGCGGGCCAGTTGCTCGCGGATCACCTGATCGACCGGGCGCGCGCTGCCGGACAGGGAAATCACCGCAGCCGCATCGACTTTCGGCGCGGCGAGGCTGGCGATCAATGCACCTTCGCTATGACCCAGCAGGATCAATTTGCCGAAACGCGGATCGGCCTTGAGCTTCTGCCCCCACGCCACTGCGTCCGCCGCATAGGCCTCCACCGATAAATTGCGCTCATCGGGCGTCGCAGCGAGGCTCGCCGCAACACCGCGTTTGTCGTAGCGCACGCTGGCGATGTTGTGTTTGGCCAGCACCCACGCCAGGCGCTTGAGGCTGTCGTTGCGCCCGCCGTCGGGGTTGTTTCCGTCACGATCCGTAGGACCTGAGCCAGAAATAATCAGGACAACCGGCACCGGGTTGTCAGATTTCGGCAGCAGCAGCGAGCCGAAAAGCTCACCGGTACCGGTATCCAAAGTTACCGGGCGTTGTAGGACCGTCGCTTGGGCAAAGCCCGTAAACAGGGTAAGACTCAAGATCAAAACTCGCAGCATCATCACGCCATCATTCGCCAAGGTGCCGGTTGGACTCGCCAGCACCACTAAGGTTCGAGGATGAACTACTCGGTTAGCCTGCGTATACTGGCGCGCATCACGAATTCGGGTTTGATTTCACGGAGCGTCCTGCATGTCCGGCAATACCTACGGCAAGTTGTTCACTGTCACCACCGCTGGCGAAAGCCATGGTCCGGCGTTGGTCGCCATTGTCGACGGCTGCCCGCCGGGCCTGGAGATCTCCCTCGAAGACTTGCAGCGCGACCTCGATCGCCGCAAGCCGGGCACCAGCCGCCACACCACCCAGCGTCAGGAAGCCGACGAAGTCGAAATCCTCTCCGGCGTGTTCGAGGGGCGCACCACCGGTTGCTCGATCGGCCTGCTGATCCGCAACACCGACCAGAAGTCCAAGGACTACTCGGCGATCAAGGATCTGTTTCGCCCGGCGCACGCCGACTACACCTACCACCACAAATACGGCGAGCGCGATTACCGTGGCGGCGGCCGCAGCTCGGCCCGCGAAACCGCAATGCGCGTGGCGGCAGGTGCGATTGCCAAAAAGTATCTGGCCAGCCAAGGCATCGTCATTCGCGGCTACATGAGCCAGCTCGGTCCGATCGAAATCCCGTTCAAGACCTGGGATTCGGTGGAAGAGAACGCTTTCTTCAGCCCGGATCCGGACAAGGTGCCGGAGCTGGAGGCCTACATGGATCAATTGCGCCGCGACCAGGACTCGGTCGGAGCCAAGATCACCGTGGTTGCCGAAGGCGTGATGCCAGGCCTGGGCGAGCCGATTTTCGACCGCCTCGACGCTGAACTGGCGCACGCGCTGATGAGCATCAACGCGGTCAAAGGCGTGGAAATCGGCGCCGGTTTCGCCTGCGTCGCCCAGCGCGGCACCGAGCATCGCGATGAACTGACCCCGGAAGGTTTCCTCAGCAACAACGCCGGCGGCATTCTCGGCGGGATCTCGTCCGGTCAGCCGATCGTCGCGCATCTGGCGTTGAAACCGACGTCGAGCATCACCACCCCGGGCCGTTCGATCGACATCCACGGCAACCCGGTGGACGTGATCACCAAGGGCCGTCACGACCCGTGCGTCGGCATCCGCGCCACGCCGATTGCCGAGGCGATGATGGCCATTGTGCTGATGGATCACCTGCTGCGTCACCGTGGGCAGAATGCCGACGTGAGCGTCAGCACCCCGGTGCTGGGTCAGCTTTGATGGTTGATCGCCAAGCCGTCGCGGTCTGACCGTGGCGGCGCTCCCGTACTGGCGGCTGTCCAGTTTTTATCTGTTCTATTTCGCCTTGCTCGGTTCGACAGCGCCGTTTCTGGCGCTGTACTTCGATCATCTCGGCTTCAGCCCTGCGCGCATCGGCGAACTGGTGGCGATCCCGATGTTGATGCGCTGCGTGGCGCCGAACATCTGGGGCTGGCTTGGCGACTACACCGGCAAACGCCTGGCCATCGTGCGCTTCGGTGCGGTGTGCACGTTGCTGACGTTCTCACTGATTTTCGTCAGCAAGACCTACGCCTGGCTGGCGATGGTCATGGCGCTGCACGCGTTCTTCTGGCACGCGGTGCTGCCGCAATTCGAAGTCATCACCCTCGCGCATCTGCAGGGGCAAACCTCGCGCTACAGCCAGATTCGCCTGTGGGGCTCGATCGGTTTCATCATCACCGTGGTCGCGCTGGGCCGACTGTTCGAATGGCTCAGCCTCGATATCTACCCGGCAGCGCTGGTGCTGATCATGGCCGGCATCGTCCTCAGCAGCCTGTGGGTGCCGAATGCGCAGCCGCCGCAGGGCAATCGGCCGAGCGGGGAAGGCTTTCTCACGCAACTGCGCAGCCCGGGTGTGTTGGCGTTTTACGGCTGTGTTGCGCTGATGCAGATGAGCCACGGCCCGTATTACACGTTTCTGACTTTGCACCTTGAGCGACTTGGTTACAGCCGTGGCACGATCGGCATGCTCTGGGCCGTGGGTGTGGTCGCCGAAGTGCTGATGTTCATGGCCATGAGCCGGATTCTCGCGCGGTTTTCCTTGCGCCGGGTGCTGATGGCGAGTTTTCTGCTGGCGGCGCTGCGCTGGTTGCTGCTAGGTTCGTTCGCCGAATTCCTCTGGGTGCTGTTGTTCGCGCAGGTGCTGCACGCGGCGACTTTCGGCAGCTTTCATGCGGCTGCCATCGCCTTCGTGCAACGTAGTTTCGGTGCGCGTCAGCAAGGTCAGGGCCAGGCGCTGTACGCCGCGCTGGCCGGTACTGGCGGCGCGCTGGGCGCGTTGTATTCCGGTTACAGCTGGAATGCCCTCGGCGCCACATTGACCTTTAGTATTGCCAGTCTCGCGGCGCTCGCTGCTGCCGTTATCATTGCCATACGTATGCAAGAGGACAGGCCATGAGCCTTACGCGTGAACAACTCGCCCAGCAAATCGTCGACGCCGGGCGTTTTCTTTATGGTCGCGGCTGGTCGCCGGCCACCAGCAGCAATTACTCGACGCGCCTGTCGCCGAGCGAAGCGCTGCTGACCGTGTCCGGCAAGCACAAGGGCCAGTTGGGGCTGGACGACGTGCTCGCCACGGATTTGTCCGGCAACAGCCTCGAACCGGGCAAAAAGCCCTCGGCTGAAACCCTGCTGCACACCCAGCTCTATAGCTGGCGCGCGGAGATCGGTGCGGTGCTGCACACTCACTCGGTGAACGCCACGGTGCTGTCGCGCCTGACGCCCGAAGACTTCATCGAGTTCGAAGACTACGAGCTACAAAAGGCCTTCAGCGGCATCTCGACCCATGAATCGCGGGTGCGTGTGCCGATTTTCGACAACGATCAGGACATTGCGCGCCTCGCCGCCAAGGTGCAGCCTTGGCTCGACGCCCATCCCGATTGCGTCGGTTACCTGATTCGCGGCCACGGCCTCTACACCTGGGGCGCGCAGATGAGCGATGCCCTGCGGCAGATCGAGGCCTTCGAATTTCTGTTTGAATGCGAGTTGAAAACCCGCAGCGTCATGAACCGCCAAGGCTGACTTCACCAGAAGCCGCCCATTTGCCTGATGAAATGCACTGCCCGACCGGTCTGCAAAAACCGGACGGCAAGGCCGATACCGAGGAATTGCCCATGAGCAGCCTGTCTGTCTATCACGTATCCAGCCCCGAGATTCCGAACAAGGTGCTGACCCATTTCGAAGACATCGCCTCGACGCTCGCCGAGCAGGGCGTGCGCTTCGACCGCTGGCAAGCCGCGGCGAAGATCCAGCCCGGTGCCAGCCAGGAAGAAGTGATCAGCGCCTATCAGGAGCAGATCGACAAACTGATGACCGAGCGCGGCTACATCACCGTCGATGTGATCAGCCTCAACAGCGATCACCCGCAAAAAGCCGAACTGCGCGCCAAGTTCCTCGAAGAACACCGCCATGGCGAAGACGAAGTGCGCTTTTTCGTTGCCGGTCGTGGCCTGTTCACCCTGCACATCGATGATTATGTTTACGCCGTGCTCTGCGAAAAGAACGATCTGATTTCGGTGCCGGCCGGTACCAAACACTGGTTCGACATGGGCGAGCACCCGCACTTCGTGGCGATTCGCCTGTTCAACAACCCGGAAGGCTGGGTCGCCAACTTCACCGGCGAAGACATCGCCGGGCGCTTCCCGCGTCTGGAGGACTGAGCCGATGTCGATCAAAGTCATTCTCACTGACATCGAAGGCACCACCAGCGCGGTGAGTTTCGTGTTCGACGTGCTGTTCCCTTACGCCGCCAAACACCTGCCGGACTTCGTGCGGCAGAACGCCGAGCGCGCCGATGTTGCCGAACAGATCGCCGCCGTGCGCCGCGACAGCAACGAGCCGCAGGCCGACGTTGAACGGGTGGTTGAAATCCTCCTGAGCTGGATCGCCGAAGACCGCAAGGCTACGCCGCTCAAGGCACTGCAAGGCATGGTCTGGGAGCAGGGCTATCAGGCCGGGCAGTTGAAAGGCCACGTCTACCCGGATGCCGTTGACGCGCTCAAGCGCTGGCATCAGGCGGGTTATCAACTGTTTGTCTATTCGTCGGGCTCGATCCAGGCGCAGAAACTGATCTTCGGCTGCTCCGAGGCGGGGGATCTGACACCGCTGTTCAGTGGGTATTTCGATACCACGTCAGGGCCCAAGCGTGAGGCGCAGTCTTACACCAATATTCAACAAGCGATTGGCGTCGAGCCGCAGGACATTCTGTTTCTGTCCGACATCGTTGAGGAACTGGATGCCGCTCAATCGGCAGGCCTGCAGACCTGTGGCCTGGCCCGCGAGGGTGGCGAGCTGGAGGGGCATATTACTGTCGACAGCTTCACCGGCATCGAACCCGAAGCCTTTTAACCACCCTCAATCCAATGTGGGAGCGGGCTTGCTCGCGAAAGCGGTGTGTCAGTCAAAAATATTTGGCTGACACACCGCTTTCGCGAGCAAGCCCGCTCCCACACGGAGTTTTGCATCAGCCACAAAAAACAGGCCGGACAGTGAAAGCTGCCCGGCCTGTTTTTGTTTAAAGCTGTTTAAAGCTTCGAATCAATTACAGCGAGTGATACGTCGGCAGGGCAAAGCGCTGCTGGCTTTGCAGCATCGCAATCTGCGGCAGTTCACTGGCTTCTTCCGCCAGGTCACGACGAATCGCGCTGATCGCCCACGACAGTTGGTCGGCGTTGTGCATTTGCTGATACGTCAGGGCGCGTTTGAACACTTTGCCTTCACTGCTGCGCAAGGTCAGCAGAATCCCGCCATCGGGACGTGGCGCAGTGGTGACGTTGAAGTTGGAGAACAGCGAGGTAAATTTTTCTTGGATCAGGCTCATGTCTTTCAGCTCCGTATGCACTTGAATGGCAAGCATGCAAAGGAGGTTGCAGCGATTGTGCCAGCACGCAAAAAAATAAAAATGCTTATAAATCAATAAGTTAAAAATCGTGAAATTTGCAGGTGTCGTGCAAACTGCATGAATGGCCATCGTGCATCCTGCATTTTGCGGGATTCTCATGGGTTGAACGGAACCAAACGGCAAAGGCGCAATCACTGCCGCCAGGCGTGACAGGGCGGATACAAAACATTGCAAAAACCGCGTGTACAGGCCGCGAAGCGCTGACGTATTTTCGATCTCGACCTTGCCCACCACGCAGGTCATGCCCACAGCCCGAACAATAAAAAAACGGCCGACCAGGCCGACCGGGGAGCAGCCATGCGTCACGCGTCGAGCGACACGATTACCTGGGGCATGATGCTCCGCAAACTGCCGACCATCGCCAAAACCATTCCACGGGTGGTCAAGGGCATGAAAGTCGCCAATGTCACGGATCCGACCCAAACGTGTGGCCTCGGCTGGACCTTCGAGCAAGCAACCCTGCGCAACCCCGAGGGTCTGGCGATCCTGCAGGACAATGTCTTGCTGACCTATACGCAGGTCAACCAGTGGGCCAATCGCATCGCCCACTATCTGAGCGCGCAGGGGATCGGCAAGGGCGATGTGGTCGCGGTGTTCATCGAAAACCGTCCCGAGCTGCTGGTGACCATTCTGGCGCTGGCCAAACTCGGCGCGGTCAGTGCGCTGCTCAATACCTCGCAGACCCGCGACACGCTGATCCACAGCGTGAACCTGGTGGCGCCGGTGGCGATTGTGCTTGGCGAGGAACTGCAGCCAGCGTTTGCCGCAATCCGCGAGCAAGTGTCGATCGCCGCATCGCGCACCTGGTTCATCGCTGACCGTGACACCTATAGCCACCCGGGTATTGCGCCCGAGGGCTACATCAACCTGATCAGCGCCAGTGCCGACGCCTGCGCTGAAAACCCGCCCAGCAGCGGCGAAGTATTCTTCAACGATCCGTGCTTTTACATCTACACGTCGGGTACCACCGGCCTGCCCAAGGCCGGGGTGTTCAAGCACGGTCGCTGGATGCGCAGCTCGGCCAGCTTCGGCATGATCGCCCTGAACATGAGCCCCGACGACGTCGTCTATTGCACCTTGCCGCTGTACCACGCCACCGGCCTATGCGTGTGCTGGGGCTCGGCGATCAACGGCGCCTCCGGGTTCGCGATCCGTCGCAAGTTCAGCGCCAGCCAGTTCTGGAATGACGTGCGCCGTTATCGCGCGACCACCATCGGCTATGTCGGCGAGCTGTGCCGTTATCTGGTCGATCAACCGGCCAGCGCCGACGACAGCCGTCACCCGGTGCGCAAGATGATCGGCAACGGCTTGCGTCCCGGCGCCTGGGCCGAATTCAAGACCCGGTTTGCCGTCGAGCACATCTGTGAGCTGTACGCGGCAAGCGACGGCAACATCGGCTTCAGCAACATTCTCAACTTCGACAACACCATCGGTTT
Source organism: Pseudomonas sp. Irchel s3a10 (assembly GCF_900187525.1). NCBI lineage: Bacteria > Pseudomonadati > Pseudomonadota > Gammaproteobacteria > Pseudomonadales > Pseudomonadaceae > Pseudomonas > Pseudomonas sp. Irchel s3a10. Next base: position 22,673 of record NZ_FYDR01000014.1, on the reverse strand, counting down.
CTCGCTGATGGCCTGGGAGCTGGTGGCGTACGACCACGACAGCGGTGAGCCGTTGCGCAGTGCCGATGGCTTCATGCGCAAGGTCGGCAAGGGCGAGCAGGGCTTGCTGCTGGCGCGGATTGATGAAAAGGCACCGCTGGATGGCTATACCGACCCGCAGAAAACCGCCAGGGTGGTACTGCACGACGTGTTCAGCAAGGGCGACCACTTCTTCAACACCGGTGATCTGCTGCGCAATATCGGCTTCGGTCATGCGCAGTTCGTCGATCGCCTCGGCGATACCTATCGCTGGAAGGGCGAGAATGTCTCGACCACTGAAGTCGAAAACCTCTTGCTGCAACATCCGCTTATCTCCGAGGCAGTCGCCTACGGCGTGGAGGTGCGCAACACCAATGGCCGCGCCGGCATGGCCGCAATCACGCCCGCCGAGTCGCTGGCGACCCTGGATTTCGCTGAATTGCTAGCGTTCGTTCGTCAGCGCCTGCCGGCCTATGCGGTGCCGCTGTTCTTGCGGGTGAAGGTGAAAATGGAAACCACCGGAACGTTCAAATACCAGAAGACCCGGCTGAAAAACGAAGGCTTTGACCCCGGCCAGACGGGCGATGACCCGATCTACGCATGGCTGCCCGGCACCCAGACTTACGTGCAGGTGACGGACGAAATTCTGGCCGATATTCATCAAGGCAAATACCGTTATTGAGATTGGCTATGGCATGACTTGAGAAAAAGGGGGTGACAGCTATCGTCGCGCTCGGGAAACTGTCGGCTTTGCGAATAACCGAAAGTGGAGTTGCCCTATGTCTGACCAGAGCCGCCAGATGACCCCTGAAGAAGCTGCCGAATTCACCGAGCAGGTTTTCAACAAGGCGCGCGAGGGTGATGCGCTGATGCTTGATCGGCTGATCAGCGCCGGTTTGCCGGTGAACCTGAAAAACAGCAAGGGCGACACGCTGCTGATGCTCGCCAGCTACTACGGTCACGTTGACGCGGTGCAGGTGCTGCTCAAGCACAAGGCCGACCCGGAAATGCGTAACGGCAACGGCCAGAGCCCGATTGCCGGCGCCGCGTTCAAGGGCGATCTGGCGGTGGTCAAGGCGCTGGTGGAAGCGGGCGCCGAGATCGAAGGTTCGTCCTTCGACGGCCGCACCGCGTTGATGATGGCGGCGATGTTCAACCGTGTTGAAATCGTTGAATACCTGATCAGCAAGGGCGCCAACCCGCAAGCCAAGGATGCCAACGGCATCACCGCGCTGGACGCGGCCCGCACCATGGGCGCAGTCGATACCACGGCGCAGCTGGAAAAACTGCTGGCCTGAGGACTGTCGAGATTCTGTGGCGAGGGAGCTTGCTCCCGCTCCAGTGCGCAGCGCTGGTAAAAATGGTGAACTCACTGTTTGGGGCCGCTTCGCGCCCCAGCGGGAGCAAGCTCCCTCGCCACAGATGTTCTGTGTGCAGCCTGAGGTTGCAATGCGCTATCCTCCGCGCCCTCAAATTCAAACCTTCCACAGGATCCGCCCTCATGAAAGCCGCACTCGTCGAACTCATCAGCAAAATCAGCTCCGGCTGCATGGGCGAGGACGAGATCCTGAACGTGGCGGACGAAGCGGCGCAGGCCTACGCCGATGCCGATGCCTTTCTGGCAGCAAACCCGGACATCAACTACGACGACACCTTCCCGATCCCGCTGGGTGAGTGGGTCGTGGTCGGCAGCCTGCCGGAAACCGTGCTGTTCCAGGCTGATACTTACGTTGACCTGTTCGCGCAGATCGTCGCCTCGTTCGGCCCGGGCGTCGATTTCAATCTCAAGCCCAAGCAACTGGCCAAAACCGAAGCGCTGACTGCGCTCAACCGCATCCAAGTGCAGATGAGCAGCCTGAACAAGGAAAACGGCGGTTACACGCTGATGAACTTCAGTCAGTTGCTCGATGACGAGCTGCAAGTGGTGCTGGTTTACGGCAACGACGTGCCGCGAGTGCTGGAGCTGTGCGCCGAAGTCGGCATCGCGGCCGCGCCGTCGCTGGAAGCGCTGAAGGTCTCCGTTCACGTCTGAACGCAATAAAAGGGAACCCTGCGCGCGACCGTCTATCCTAAAAGTGCATGCCACTATTCTGGAGCGACACTATGGGTTCCACGTTCAACGGTCTGATCGGCCTGATCATTCTTGCCCTCGACATCTGGGCCATCATCAATGTGCTGAAAAGCGGCGCGACCACGGGGATGAAAATCGTCTGGGTGCTGCTGATCATCCTCCTGCCGGTACTGGGCCTGATCATCTGGGCAATTGCCGGGCCGCGGGGCAATGTGCGGGTGTGACGCTTGCCCAAAAACACGCTAATTCCCCTGTGGGAGCGGGCTTGCTCGCGAAGGCGATTGGTCAGTCGAAACATGGGTGAATGACACTCCGCCTTCGCGAGCAAGCCCGCTCCCACATTGGTCTTGCGATACCTCCAGAGTGTGCTCTGTCGGAGGAAGGTTCGACCTGTCATCTTCGGCAACGTAGAATGCGCGCCTTTCCCGGGCAATCGTCCCCCACGATTGGCGCCCGCGCATTCATCGGAGCACTTGACCATGACCGTTACCAAAACCAGCGAGTACCTGGAAACCCTCTACGAAGGCTACGGCCAGCGTTTTCGCATGGAAAAACTGCTGCACGAAGTGCGCACCGAACACCAGCACCTGGTGATTTTCCAGAACCCGCGCATGGGCCGGGTGATGGCGCTGGACGGCGTGATCCAGACCACCGAAGCCGATGAATTCATCTACCACGAAATGCTCACTCACGTGCCGATCCTCGCTCACGGCACCGCCAAGCGCGTGCTGATCATCGGCGGTGGCGACGGCGGCATGCTGCGCGAAGTGACCAAGCACGCCGGCGTCGAGCACATCACCATGGTCGAGATCGACGGCACCGTGGTCGACATGTGCAAGGAATTCTTGCCGAACCACTCCAAGGGCGCCTACGACGATCCACGGCTGAACCTGGTGATCGACGACGGCATGCGTTTCGTCGCCACCACCACGGAAAAATTCGACGTGATCATCTCTGACTCCACCGACCCGATCGGCCCGGGCGAAGTGCTGTTCTCGGAAAACTTCTATCAGGCCTGCCACCGTTGCCTGAACGAAGGCGGGATCCTCGTGACTCAGAACGGCACGCCGTTCATGCAGATCGACGAAGTCAAAACCACCGCTGGTCGCCTGCGCAGCCTGTTCCCGGACTGGCACTTCTATCAGGCAGCGGTGCCGACCTACATCGGCGGTTCGATGACCTTCGCCTGGGGTTCGACCAACCCTGCCTACCGCAAACTGAGCCGTGAAACCCTGCAACAGCGCTTCATCGGCAGCGGCATCGTCACCCGCTACTACAATCCGGAAATCCACATCGGCGCATTTGCACTGCCGCAGTACGTGTTGCAGGCGATCAACAAGCCAAGCAACGACTAAAAGAGCGCTGCAAAACCCCTGTGGGAGTGGGCTTGCTCGCGAAATCGATGTGGCATTCAACGAAAATGTTGCCTGACACACTGCTTTCGCGAGCAAGCCCGCTCCCACTTTTGCCTGGCCGTGCGCTAGATGTCGTTTTGTTCATCTCTGCCCGTTGTAATCCTTTTGAACCAACTTTCGGCGTACACAGTCGAGATAGATGTAAGCCCATTTGCGGGTTTGATCGAGGAGGCACCGATGCAAAAGTGGAAAGTCACTTTCGTGGATGATCATGGTGAAATCGTTGATGAGATCTTCGAACGTGAGGAATGCCCGTCCGATGATGAAGCTGCACGGCTGATCAAGGAGCGGCTTCTTCCGGTCGCCGCCCAACTGGATCTGAACGATCTGGAAGGACGCACCGCCGATGCCGGGGTGAAAAACCTCAAGACCCAGAACGGCATCGAAATCCGCAGCATCACACCTGTCTGAACACTTCCTGTCATCTTGTAAACCAGGCCTTGGCAGCAGCTCTATCTTGGGGCTACTCTGCAAGCGAGATCAGCGAACGAATCGCTAAGGTCTGGTCTTGTCAGCTACATGCTTGTTTCCCGCCGGCAACCTGTTTGCCGATGTACTTTTGGCCTGTAAGGCCCGGGGCGGGAATACGGAAAGTCTATCCATCTATCCGAGGGGGACGATTCATGAGCACAGCCTATCAAGAAGACATCAGCAGCAATGTTCTGCGCCGCATGAAAGAAGGCGGCTTCGACTTTTCCCGATTCCATCCCATCGAGTTCTACGCCATTTTCCCGGACGAGGAGCGGGCGCGCAGGGCGGCAGGCAAATTTCGTGGTGAATCCATCAATGCCCAGGTCAGCGCGCGCGACGATGGCGCCTGGTCGCTGGAATTGAGCAAAGTGATGTACGCGACCTATGACGACATTGGCGATTTCGAGCAGGGTTTTTCTGCCGTGGTCGAGCCGCTGGGCGGCATCATCGAGGGCTGGGGCGTCAAGCAGGAGGTGCGTAACCGCCATCGTCTGAATTGATCTCTGGTTTCAGGTATTGAGCAACGGCTGACCTTCGGGTTGGCCGTTGTCGTTTCAAAGAGCAAAAGATCGCAGCCTCCGGCAGCTCCTACACAATCACCTGTAGGAGCTGCCGGAGGCTGCGATCTTTTGCTTTTGCTTTCAAAACATTTCAGAAAGGCAAAAAAAAGCCACCGGAGAGGGTGGCTAAAAGGGAAGACCGATAAGGAGCGGAAACCGGTCAGGGTTAAGGCCTGCGGGGACTGCGCGGGCAGTCCGGATCAGTGGAGCTGAAACCTTCACCGGGGGAAGTTTTCAGCGGATGCGCCGATTATCCGCAGCTCCGTGCGAGCGGTGAAATCAACTCTGACTATGCTGGTGATAGGCGATGCAATGCGTCGCAATGAAGCGGGGGCAATCCGGTTGGAGCAATTGCCGCACAGGAATGGTGCGGTGCTGCTGGCGTGATTATCCAACCGATTGAAATCAAAGCGTTTATGCCGATGGCACGGGCCTTGCGAAGGCCTGTAGGTCCGGGTGACAAGGAGTACGGCATGATCCGCACCTATTTTGATGAAATGTACGATGCCGGCGGCCAGGTCCGCCCGCATTACCGGGAGTTCGCCCGCTGGCTGGCCGACACGCCTGACGAGTTGCTGGCGCAACGGCGACGCGAGGCCGATCTGCTGTTCCACCGGGCCGGGATCACCTTCACGCTCTATGGCGACGAGCAGGGTACCGAGCGCCTGATTCCGTTCGACACCATTCCGCGCAGCATTCCCGCCAGCGAGTGGCGGATCGTCGAGCGCGGCTGCATCCAGCGGGTCAAGGCGTTGAACATGTTCCTCGCCGACCTTTATCACGAGCAGCGCATCATCAAGGCCGGGATCATCCCCGCCGAACAGGTGCTGGCCAACGAGCAGTACCAGTTGGCGATGCAGGGCCTGGATCTGCACCGCGACATCTATTCGCACATCTCCGGCGTCGATCTGGTGCGCGACGGCGACGGCACCTACTACGTGCTCGAAGACAACCTGCGTACCCCGAGCGGCGTCAGTTACATGCTCGAAGACCGCAAAATGATGATGCGCCTGTTCCCGGAGCTGTTCGCCGCCCAGCGCATCGCACCGATCGATCACTATCCGAACCTGTTGCTCGACACCCTGAAGAGCTCCAGCCCGATCGACGACCCGAGTGTGGTGGTGCTGACGCCGGGCCGCTTCAACAGTGCGTTCTTCGAACATGCCTTCCTCGCACGGGAAATGGGCGTTGAACTGGTGGAGGGCGCCGACCTGTTCGTGCGTGACGACAAGGTCTTCATGCGCACCACCGACGGACCGAAAGCGGTGGACGTGATCTACCGCCGTCTCGACGACGCGTTCCTCGATCCGTTGGCATTCAACCCCGACTCGATGCTCGGTGTACCGGGGCTGCTGTCGTCCTACCGTTCCGGCAACGTGGTGCTGGCCAATGCCATCGGCACCGGTGTGGCGGATGACAAATCGGTGTACCCGTTTGTCACCGAGATGATCCGTTTCTACCTCGACGAAGAACCCATCCTGAAAAACGTGCCGACCTGGCAGTGCCGCAACCCCTCGGAACTTTCCCATGTACTGGCCAATCTTCCGGATCTGGTGGTCAAGGAAACCCAGGGCTCCGGTGGTTACGGAATGCTGGTGGGGCCGGCGTCAACCACGGCGCAGATTGATGCGTTCCGTGAGCGGATCAAGGCCAAGCCCCACGCTTACATTGCGCAGCCGACGCTGTCGCTGTCGACCTGTCCGACCTTTGTCGAAAACGGCATTGCGCCGCGCCATATCGACCTGCGTCCGTTTGTACTGTCTGGCCGCGAAACCCGGGTCGTGCCCGGCGGTTTGACCCGTGTCGCCCTGCGTGAAGGCTCCCTGGTGGTGAATTCCTCCCAGGGCGGCGGAACCAAGGACACCTGGGTGGTCGAGGATTGAAGGAAGCTTGCCATGTTAAGTAGAACTGCCTCGGATCTGTACTGGATGTCGCGTTACCTGGAGCGGGCGGAAAACCTCGCACGGATGCTCGATATCAGCTATTCGCTGTCGCTGATGCCGCAGGACGGTCGCGGCGACGGTTTGCACGAACTGGCCATGCCGCTGTTGATCACTGGCACCCTCGATGATTATCTGGAGCGTCACGGCGAACTGCATGCCGAACGCCTGCTGCATTTCTTCGCCCTCGACGCAGCCAACCCGGCGAGCATCTACAGCTGCCTCGGCGCCGCGCGAGCCAGTGCTCATGCGGTGCGCGGGCGTATCACCGCGGACATGTGGGAGAACATCAACGCCACCTGGCTGGAGATTCGCGGCATTGCCGAACAGGGCCTGAGCCGTTACGGCATGAGCCGTTTCTGCGAGTGGATCAAGGAGCGCTCGCACCTGTTCCGTGGCGCGTCCTACGGCACCATCATGCGCAACGATGCGTTCCGTTTCATTCGTCTGGGCACGTTCATCGAGCGTGCGGATAACACGTTGCGCCTGCTCGATGCGCGCTATGAAATGGCCGGCGATCAGGCCGAAGCGGTCAGTGACGGCACCGCCCACGCCTATTACCAGTGGAGTGCGCTGCTGCGGGCACTGTCATCGTTCGAGGCCTACACCGAGATCTACCGCGACGCCCCCGGCGCCCGGCATGTCGCCGAACTGCTGCTGTTGCGTGCCGATGTACCGCGCTCGCTGCGCGCCTGCACCGAGGAAATCGACCAGATCCTCGCCCAGTTACCGGGTGCCAATGGCCGTCCGGCACAGCGCCTCGCCGCTGAGATGGACGCACGCCTGCGCTACACCGGCATCAACGAAATCCTCGCCGAAGGCCTGCACGCCTGGCTCACCGAATTCATCCCGCTGGTGCGCCAGTTGGGCAACGCGATTCACAGTTCATACCTGGAGGCTGCATGAGACTTTCCATAAGCCACGAGACCACCTATCACTATGAAGATCAGGTGCGGGCGAGCATCCAGTATTTGCGCCTGACCCCGCACGACAGCGAGCGTCAGCACGTGTTGAGCTGGCAACTCGACCTGCCGCGTCCGGTGCGCGCCCAGCTCGATCCGTTCGGCAACATTCTGCATGTGCTGACCATGGATGAGCCGCACGAAGCGATCATCATCGGCGCCCGTGGCCAGGTCGATATCGACGAATTGCGCGAGGCCGAGCATGAGAGCCAGTCGGCGCTGCCGTTTCTGCGTTTCACCCGGCTGACCGAGGCGGACGAAGCACTACGGGCGTTTGCCGAGAGATCCTGCAAGCAGCGGCGCGATCGCACTGCGCTGATCGACCTGATGCACGGTTTGAACCAGCACATCAGCTACACGCCGGGTTCGACTGAGGTCGACACCAGCGCCGCCGAAGCCTTCGCCGGGCGCGCCGGGGTTTGCCAGGATCACACCCATGCCTTTCTCGCCTGTGCACGCAGCCTGGGGATTCCGTCGCGCTATGTGTCGGGTTATCTGTACAGCGAGGACGCCGAGCACCTGGCCAGTCATGCCTGGGCCGAAGCGTGGCTGGATGACGCCTGGTACAGCTTTGACGTGACCAACCAATTGGCCCGCCCGGAGCGGCACCTGAAACTGGCGGTGGGCCTGGATTATCTGGACGCCTGCCCGGTGCGCGGCATGCGCCGGGGCGGTGGTTGTGAGCAGATGCATGCGAAGGTGTTCGTGTCGCCGACGCCGGTTATCTCCGTGCAACAACAATAACGGGTTCACACGTAACCCTTGTAGGAGTGAGCCTGCTCGCGATAGCGGTCGTCAGTTTAAGGATCAGTGACTGACACTCCGCTATCGCGAGCAGGCTCACTCCTACAGGGGAATGTCGTCAGGGCTTAACCTTGCGCCCAGCCATGTGCTGCAGATAGCCGATCAGCAACTGCAAATCCCCCTCCGGCAACACATCCGCGGAAAACCCCGGCATCTTCGCCTGCGGCCACTGGCGCAAACTCTGCGGATCGCGAATGTAGCGCTTGAGGAAGTCCGCGCCGAAATACTCAGTCGGGTTGTACGGAATATTCAGATCCGGCCCGAACTGCGCATCCCCCGCACCGTTCAACCGGTGGCAGGCCAGGCAGTTTTTCTGAAACAGCGCAAAACCCTGATTCACCGGGTCATCCGCTTTCAGCCTGGGATCCGGTAACAGCGCAGGGAAGCGCTCGGCGACCGGCGCCATGCGCTTGATGCTCGCCACTTCGAATGGCCATTGCTCCGGGCTGATGTTGCCGGCCTGCGGGTCAGTCCACACCAGATAGAACGGCCCGGCGCTGTGTTTGCCTTCGGACAGCGGTGGCCACGGTTGCGTCGGATCCTCGATCGCCAGCCACGCCCGCGCGCCGTTGGTATTGAGCAGCGGTGCAGCGCTCAGTTCGGCGGCAAACCCGTCCAGCGCCACTGCTTGCAGGTGATCGTCCGGTTTGATCCCGGTGAGCAGCGCCGCCACGGGTACGGCGCGATAAGTCATGTCCTTCTTGTAGGAGACATCGTTCTTGATGGTGAGGGTTTGTACCTGAGGATGCTTGAGCAATTCCTCGGTCTGCCAGGTGCGACTGGTTGCGCCCAACTGCAGCTCCAGCTGTGCGGCAGACAAGGGCATGCTCAGCAGCAAAGCCCCGAACACAATGAGCGTTTTCAAATGATCGCCGTCCATGTCGTGGAAGTGCGCAAAGGTTGGCACAGCCACGCTGGCCCGGGTAGCGGGCCAGTCATATTTTTGCTGGCGATAGCGTGCGCCTGGCCGTTGAGTCAGCCGATGACCTTGGTCAGATTCGGCAAAATCAGCAACAGCGTGGTGGCGAAAAGAATGAGCCCGGCTTGACGAACTTTCGGTTGTTTGAACATGGCTTGACCGCCTTTATTGTTATTTCCTGATGTCTGCCTGCATATCCATGACGGCAAACGCTGCACTTCCTGTTGAAGAACGTCGGCCCCGGCAAAACCCGACGACCCTGACGTACATGTACTACCTTAGAGCCCGCGTCACGCGCGACTTAGATCCATTTCGTATGTATTTGCTGCTGATAGCGATAAAAAAGGCATGAGGCGAAATGCCAGCTTCTTCGCCGCCCGCTTGCTAGACAACTCGCTGACCTGAACCGGTTCACCTGCGGGTGAATGACCGTCCGTCTGAGCGTGCGCGTCAACGTCATTGAGCGCTGTGGTCATTGAATCCTCGACGGCGCGGGACAACAGTGACACCACGAATTTCACTCACCGCACAGGTTCGAGGCCGTCATGACCCAAGCTTTGATTTTCGATGCGTTACGCACGCCCCGCGGCAAAGGCAAAGCCGATGGCGCGCTGCACAGCGTCAAACCGGTGAATCTGGTCGCGGGGTTGTTGACCGCACTGCAGAGCCGCACCGCGCTGGACACCAGTCAGGTTGATGACGTGGTGCTCGGCTGCGTCACGCCGATCGGCGATCAAGGTTCCGACATCGCCAAGACCGCGGTGCAGGTGGCGGATTGGGACGTCAGCGTCGCCGGCGTGCAGATCAATCGCTTCTGCGCCTCGGGTCTGGAAGCGGTCAACCTCGGCGCGATGAAGGTGCGCTCGGGCTTCGAGGATCTGGTGGTGGTCGGTGGCGTCGAGTCGATGTCGCGGGTGCCGATGGGCAGCGACGGCGGTGCCTGGGCGCTGGATCCGCAGACCAACCTGCACAGCCATTTCACCCCGCAGGGCGTTGGTGCGGATCTGATCGCCACCCTGGAAGGTTTCAGCCGTGAGGACGTCGATGCCTACGCGTTGCACTCGCAGCAAAAAGCCGCACGCGCGCGGGCTGATGGCTCGTTCAACAAATCGCTGGTGCCGGTGCAGGATCAGAACGGCATCATCCTGCTCGATCACGATGAGTTCATTCGCGCCGGATCGACAATGGAAGGTCTCGGCAAACTCAAGCCGAGTTTCGAAATGATCGGGCAGATGGGTTTCGACGCCACGGCACTGCGGGTTTACAGCCACGTCGAGCGGATCAACCACGTGCATACGCCGGGCAACAGCTCCGGGATCGTTGACGGTGCGGCGCTGATGTTGATCGGCTCCGAAGCCAAGGGTCGTGCGCTCGGCCTGCAACCGCGGGCGCGCATCGTCGCCACGGCGGTCACCAGCACTGACCCGACCATCATGCTCACCGGACCGGCACCGGCCACCCGCAAGGCTTTGGCCAAGGCGGGCTTGCGCGTGGAAGACATCGATCTGTTCGAGGTCAACGAGGCGTTTGCCTCGGTGGTGCTCAAGTTCATCAAGGACATGGCGGTGGCCCCGGACAAGGTCAACGTCAACGGCGGCTCCATCGCCATGGGCCACCCGCTGGGTGCCACCGGTTGCGCGATCCTCGGCACTTTGCTCGATGAACTGGAAGCCCGGCGCCTGCGCTACGGCCTGGCGACGCTGTGTGTCGGCGGCGGCATGGGCATTGCCACCATCATCGAACGCCTCTGAGCCCCGACTTCAAGGAAACCTTGTTATGAGCGAAGCCATTCGTTACGAAAAAGGCCAGGACGCCATCGTCGTGCTGACCATCGACATGCCGGGCCAGAGCGCCAACACCATGAATGCCGTGTACCGCGAGGCCATGGGCGCCTGCGTTGCGCGGCTGGTGGCGGACAAAGACAGTATCGCCGGGGTGATCATCACCTCGGCGAAGAAAACCTTTTTTGCCGGCGGCGACCTCAATGAGCTGATCAAGGTCGGCAAACCCGAAGCCAAAGCCTTCTATGACATGGTGCTGAGCCTCAAGGGGCAATTGCGCACCCTGGAAACCCTCGGCAAACCGGTGGTCGCGGCGATCAACGGCGCGGCGCTCGGCGGTGGCTGGGAAATCTGTCTGGCCTGCCATCACCGGGTGGCGCTGGATGACGCCTCGGTGCAACTCGGTCTGCCGGAAGTGACCCTTGGTCTGTTGCCGGGCGGTGGCGGGGTGGTGCGCATGGTGCGCATGCTCGGCATCGAGAAAGCCTTGCCGTATCTGCTCGAAGGCAAGAAGGTGCGCCCACAGCAGGCGTTGCAGGCCGGTCTGATTGATGAACTGGCGGCGGATCATAACGAGTTGCTGGCCAAGGCGCGCGCCTGGATTGTCGCCAACCCGAGCGCTGTGCAGCGTTGGGATGCGAAGGGCTATCAGATCCCCGGCGGCACACCGTCGAATCCGAAAGTCGCGCAGATGCTGGCGATAGCGCCGTCGATCCTGCGCAGCAAGACTCAGGGCACACTGCCGGCGCCAGAGAAGATTCTGTGTGCGGCGGTGGAAGGCGCGCAGGTTGATTTCGACACCGCGCACCTGATCGAAACCCGTTACTTCACCGAACTGACCACCGGGCAAATCTCGAAAAACCTGATCGGCACCTTCTGGTTCCAGCTCAACGAGATCAACGCCGGTGGCTCGCGCCCGCAAGGGTTCGCGCCGTATGTCACGCGCAAGGTCGGTGTGCTGGGCGCGGGGATGATGGGGGCCGGGATTGCCTTCGTCAGTGCCTCGGCCGGCATCGACGTGGTGCTCAAGGACATCAACCTGGCGGCGGCCGAGAAGGGCAAGGCCCATTCGGCGGCGCTGCTGGACAAGAAAGTCGCCCGTGGCCAGATGACCGCTGAAAAACGCGAGGCGGTGCTGGCGCGGATTCACGCCACTGAAGATGATGCAGATCTGGCGGGTTGCGATCTGATCATCGAGGCTGTGTTCGAGGATCGCGAACTCAAAGCCAAGGTCTCGTCGGCAGCGCAAAAAATTGTCGGTTCTGACGCGGTGATTGCGTCCAACACTTCAACGTTGCCGATCACCGGACTGGCGACCGCAGTACCCGATCAGAGCAAATTCATCGGTCTGCACTTCTTCAGCCCGGTGGACAAAATGCCGCTGGTGGAAATCATCAAAGGTGCGCAGACCAGTGCTGAAACCCTGGCGCGCGGTTTCGACTTTGTTCTGCAAATCAAGAAAACCCCGATCGTGGTCAACGACAGTCGCGGTTTCTTTACCTCGCGGGTGTTTGGCACCTTCACCAATGAAGGCATCGCCATGCTCGGCGAGGGCGTGAGCGCGCCGATGATCGAGACCGAAGCGCGCAAGGCCGGGATGCCGGTCGGGCCGCTGGCGATCTCCGACGAAGTTTCCCTCAGCCTGATGAGCCATATCCGTCAGCAAACGGCCAAAGACCTGCAAGCCGAAGGGAAACCGCTGACAGATCATCCGGCATTCGCTGTGATTGACTTGCTGCTCAACGAATACAAGCGTCCGGGCAAAGCCGCCGGCGGTGGTTTTTACGATTACCCGGCCGGCGCTCAGAAGCATCTGTGGCCCGAATTGAAGACGTGTTTCGAGAAGGCCGACGGGCAGATTTCGCCGAAGGATGTGCGTGACCGGCTGTTGTTCGTGCAGGCCCTGGAAACCGTGCGCTGCGTGGAGGAGGGCGTGCTCACCTCGACGGCGGATGCCAACATCGGCTCGATCTTCGGCATTGGTTTTGCGCCGTGGACCGGTGGTGCGTTGCAGTTCATCAATCAGTACGGGGTGCAGGACTTCGTCGCACGCGCGCAGTATCTGGCCGAGCAGTACGGCGAGCGCTTTGCGCCACCGGCGCTGCTGCTGGAGAAAGCCGCGAAAGGCGAGCTGTTTTAAGTGATCGGCTGAACGCTGCGGGGCTTGCCTTGCCGGGGTGTTTCAAGGCAGGCTCTGGGGTGTTCATTATTCCCATCACGTGTCAGGTATTTTTTATGTCGCTACGCATCTGCATTCTGGAAACCGACATCCTGCGTCCGGAACTGGTCGATCAATATCAGGGTTACGGGCAGATGTTTCAGCGCCTGTTCTCGCAGCAACCGATTGCCGCCGAGTTCACCGTGTACAACGTGATGCAGGGCGAATACCCCAGCGACGACCTGACCTTCGATGCGTACCTGATCACCGGCAGCAAGGCCGATTCGTTCGGCACTGACCCGTGGATCCAGACCCTCAAGCAATACCTGCTGACCCGCTACGAGCGTGGCGACAAGCTGCTCGGCGTGTGCTTCGGCCATCAATTGCTGGCGCTGCTGCTGGGCGGCAAGAGCGAGCGCGCCAGTCAGGGTTGGGGCGTCGGCACCCACAACTACAAACTGGCGGCCAAGGCGCCCTGGATGAGCCCGGTGCGGGAAGAGCTGACGCTGCTGATCAGCCACCAGGATCAGGTCACCGCGCTACCGGAAAACGCCACGGTCATCGCTTCCAGCGATTTCTGCCCGTTTGCCGCGTACCACATCAACGATCAGGTGCTGTGCTTCCAGGGCCACCCGGAATTCATTCACGACTATTCGCGGGCGCTCCTGGATCTGCGCCAGGAAGCGCTGGGTTCGCAGATCTACTCGAAAGGCGTGGCCAGCCTGGAGCAGGAGCACCATGGCACCACGGTGGCAGAGTGGATGATGCGGTTTGTGGCGCACAAGCCAGAAGCTGCTTAACAGCAGATCAAAAGATCGTCCGAACGCGGCCCGAACCTGCGGCAGCTCCTACAGGGAATGGCATTTGTAGGAGCTGCCGCAGGCTGCGATCTTTTGCTTTTGCTTCCCTACAACCACCCCGACTTCTTGAAACTCGCCCACAAACTCACACATCCCACCGTGATAAACCCCAGCACGGCGAAATAGCCGTAATGCCAGCTCAGCTCCGGCATGTTCTGGAAGTTCATCCCGTAAATCCCCGCCACCGCCGTCGGGAACGCCAGAATCGCTGCCCACGCAGCAAACTTGCGCTGCACCACGCTCTGCCGTGACGCCTCCAGCAATACGCCGACCTCGATGGTCTGGCTGGCGATGTCGGCCAATGTGGTCAAGTCTTCCATCTGCCGCGTGACGTGAATCTGCACATCGCGGAAGTATGGGCGCATGTTCTTGTCGATGAACGGGAAGCTCAGCTTCTGCAGTTCCTCGCCAATCTCCACCATCGGCGCTGCATAGCGGCGCAGGCGCAACACATCGCGACGCAGGCCGTGGAGTTTCTGGATGTCATGCTCGTTCAACGCACTGCACAGCACGTTGCGCTCCAGCTCATCGATCTCGGCATGAATCGCTTCGCCCACCGGCTGGTAGTTTTCGATGACGAAATCCAGGATTGCATAGAGTACGAAATCTTCCCCGTGCTCCAGCAGCAGCGGACGCGCCTCACAGCGTTGGCGGACATGCGCGTAGGACGCCGAGTGACCGTTGCGAGCGGTGATGATGTAGCCCTTGCCGGCGAAGATATGCGTTTCGATGAACTGCAAAATCCCGTGTTCACGGATCGGCGAGTAGATGACGATAAACAAAGCGTCGCCAAAGGTTTCCAGCTTCGGCCGACTGTGTTTTTCCAGGGCGTCTTCGATGGCCAGTTCGTGCAGATTGAACTGGCGTTGCAGGTTGGACAGCTCCTGAGCGTCCGGTTCTTCCAGACCGATCCAGACAAAGTGCCCGGTTTTCGCGGCCCAGGCGGCGCCCTCATCGAGGGTAATATTGGTGACTTTCTTACCGGCGCTGTAAACCGCAGCAGCAACAACTCGACCCATGGTGGTGGTTCACTTCTTCTTGGCAGATGGCAGGGAATACAAGGCTTCAGCTTAGCCGTGTCGCTGCTTGAGAGTCAGTGAAATCTGCACAGTTCACCCGGCAAAAGAAAACCCGCACAAGGCGGGTTTGTTTTTCACGCAGCTTGCAGCTGCTGATCCATCGCGGCGATGCATTCGCGCATCTGTTCGCGGCACTGGGACATGAGCATGGGCATGTCATCCATGGTCAACCCGGCTGTAGGAATCGCCGGCAGCGAGCGTATGAGAATTTTCCCGCTGCGCCAGCGGTTCAGGCGCATGTGCTTGATGTAGCTGCTGACGCACACCGGCACGATCGGCACGCCAGCGGCGATCGCCATCTGGAACGCGCCTTTCTTGAACGGCAGCAGTTCTTCACCGAGGTTGCGCGTACCTTCCGGGAATACCCAGATCGAGGTGTCTTTGTGTTGCAAGGTGTGGGTGGTGGTGAGCATCGACTTGCGCGCCTTGTGCGCGTTGCCACGATCAATCAGCACGTTGCCCGCCAGCCAGAACAATTGGCCGAACAGCGGCACCCATTTCAGGCTTTTCTTGCCGATGCACACGGTCCGCCGAGGCACCACGTTGCCGAACACAAACAGGTCGTAATTGGACTGATGGTTGGCAACGATCACGCAGCTCTCAGGCTTGTGCATCAACGGGCCAACGTCGGCTTTTACCCGCAGGCGCAGAATGCACATGGCCGGAAGCGCGTAGAGGCGGGCGCACAGTCGGCTGTTGTCCGGATTGAACGGACGGCACAGGCCGAGGATCACCCCCAACACGCCGGCCAGAATAAAGTGCAGGCCCATCAATAACATACGAAACACAAACAGCATTTTCAGGCCCCACCGGGACAAAAGGTGGCGCAGTGTACGGATGTGCACTGTTTTCGGCAATTGCTGCTATAGAGTGCGGAGATAGGCGATGTTTAAGCGCATGTTTCCGAGTTGATTGTCAGACCCGTCCTAGAGCAGTCGATGCCCGATCAACCGAACACCCAAGAAAAAGCCCGACACGACGGTCGGGCTTTTTTTCGGCTCGGGAAGCGCGGGCTTAGCCCAGATGCTCCTGATCCTGGATGATCGCGTTGTCGAGGGTTTCGAGCAGCGCCTTGCGCACTTTGAGCTTGGTGTTCTTGTGCGCATTCATGTTGATTTTCTTCAACTGACGCGCCGCTGCCAGGGCTGCGCCTTGCAGCTCTTCGGCAGCCACCACCTTGTCGAGAAAACCGGCGTCCACCGCGCTTTTCGGCTCAAACATCTCGCCGTTGATCACCGAACGGTGGAACGCCGAGCGACGTAGACGATCACGCGCCAGCTCTATGCCGGCGTGGTGCATGGTCATGCCGATCTGCACTTCGTTCAGACCGATGCTGAACGGGCCGTCGACACCAATGCGGTAGTCGGCGGACAGCAGCAGGAACGCGCCTTTGGCCACGGCGTGACCAGGGCAGGCAACGATCACCGGGAACGGATGAGAGAGCAGGCGACGGGCCAGGGTCGAACCCGCGGTCACCAAGGCCACGGCTTCTTTAGGGCCAGAGGTCATCACCTTCAAGTCGTAGCCGCCAGACAGAATCCCCGGCTGACCGGTGATGATCACGATGGCACGATCAGTCACCGCCCGATCCAGCGCCGCGTTGAACGCCGCAATCACGTCCGGGGAAATGGCATTGACCTTGCCGTTGTTCAAGGTCAGGGTCGCGATACCGTCTTCGAGGTGGTAGGCAATCAACTCACTCATGACGCTATTCCTTGTAAGAAAGATGGGCAGACGTTACCCACCGCCGTAGGCCAGGTAAAGCGCCGTGACTGACTCGCCAGTCACCGTTTCCGCCCGCACCCGGCGTAGCACACCGTTCTGCTTCTATATAGAAGGGCGGCCGTCACCAGAGATTGGCCGGTTTGCCATCGCCCACCAGTGGGCAAAAGGTGTTTTTGTCTTAAGCGCATGAAAATTCTGAAAAAAAGTTTGCCATCAGAAAAGCTTTCGACTACATTAGCGCGCCTCGACAGACAGAACATGTTTGAAGAGATACGGTGAAGTGTCCGAGTGGCTTAAGGAGCACGCCTGGAAAGTGTGTATACAGGAAACTGTATCGAGAGTTCGAATCTCTCCTTCACCGCCAAATTCAATACGCAAAACCCCTGATTTCGAAAGAAATCAGGGGTTTTGCGGTTTCTGGTGTCTGGATTTTAATCCGCTGCGCAAGTGATGCGTGCAGGTGCTCAGCCTGATTCGCCATAGCGCATTACAATCGCGGCTTTATCAGTAGAAAAAAGGGCTGCTCCCATGATCATTTCCACCACCCACGCCATCGAAGGCCGACAGATCACCGCGTACCTGGACATTGTCAGCGCGGAGTCGGTGCAGGGCGTCAATGTGATCCGTGACATGTTTGCCGGCATGCGCGATTTTTTCGGTGGGCGCTCGCAGACGCTGGAACGTGCGTTGAAAGAGGCGCGGGTTCAGGCGACGGACGAAATCAAGGAGCGGGCGCGTGCGTTGCAGGCGGATGCGGTGGTCGGGCTGGATTTCGAGATCAGTATGCCGGCGGGCAAGGGTGGCATGGTTGTCGTGTTCGCGACCGGCACGGCGGTCAAGTTGCGTTGATGCAGTCGCCGTTTTCAAGCGAGCCCATTCAGATGATGAATGGGCTTTTTGCTTTTTGCCTTCGGTCAGCCCTGTGGCTTGAGGATGACAAGTCCGTGGGCGTCATAGGTCAGTGGCGTATCGATCGCGACCAGAGGCGGGGTACCGGTGGCGGGCGTCGGATCGGCCGGCTGACTCGGATGGTAGATAACGCCGGGGGTCAGAACCGGTTTGTCCGGGTAGGTGATGGTGATGTCGCCTGAAGCGAGCTTTTCCTTGAATTTCTCACCGGCAGCTTTGCCGGCGGCGATCTGTTCGTCCGTGAGTTTTACGACAGGCATTTCCGGGAATCCGTTGATTTTCATGTTCTCTCCTTGAGATTCATTTGTATGAAAAAGGGCAACGGCCTGTCGCCGGGAATCTTTAGCGTTGTGAGATCAACGGTTGGTTAGGATGTTGAACAGGTGTAGGCCATTCGTCGGGCATTGGTCGGACTGAACCGCAAGTCCAGTAATGACCGGCTAGTCTCAAAAGCCTGGGAGGTCGATATTTTTCGGGCAAAAAGGCTTGGCCGGTATCGATCCATTACGAAGGGGAGAGGCTATGACTGGTCCGTATATCGAAGACGATGGAGCCGAATTTTCATTCAATAACTGTGTCCGTTGCGGTCAGACGGAGTACCAGTCGGGCTTTGGCGAGGATCCGGTGCAGACCGGCAAGATCAAGTCCACGGTGCCCAAAGGCCCGAAAGCCAAATTTCTTCCGAAGGTTTCGGCCCGCTCAAGAAAGTAAGGCGAGACACCAAACGACCCCGTCTATGAACGGGGTTTTTTATGCTTGCTGTTTATGAAATGGGAATTTCCTACAAACTCTTTGGCTGGTTTTGTTTTTTTCACAAACTTTTCACGTCCGCGGTCGTAGGGTGAAGCCATCCGTTAGAAAGCAAGTCTCCAGCCCGTCTCCCCAGCGGGCTTTTTTTTGCCTGCGATAAAACCTTTTGCCAGATCGCTGTCCAATCGGCGCCAAGAGTGCGGCGGCAGCTGATTTGTCTGGACTTCAGCGCGGCGGCGACATTCAATCTCGGCCCCATTTGATCTCCCTATTTTTTGAGGTTTCTGTCATGCGTCTAACATTGCCTGCTCTGGTTCTGGGGCTTCTGGTTGCTCAAGGTGCGGTCGCCGGTGAAGGCACGGCGGCACTCGGCGGTGGTCTGGGTGGTGCGCTGGGTAATGTGGTCGGCCAGAAAATGGGCGGCAGCACCGGCGCGGCGATTGGTGCCGGTGTTGCAGGCGCGGCGGGCAGCGCGATGGCCGCCGGCAAGGGCAGCCGCACCAAAGCGGCCATCGGTGGTGGTGTTGGCGCGGCCGGTGGTTCGGTAATCGGCAACAGCCTGGGCGGCAGAAATGGCGCGACCATTGGCGCCGGTCTCGGTGGTGCTGCCGGTGGTGCTGTGGGCGCCAACCTGTCCAAGGGGCACAAGCGTCACTGATACTGAGCGCTTGTCAGAAAAAGCCCGGCTCAATGTCGGGCTTTTTCATGGCTGAACGTTTTCCCGAAAAATGTCTCCAATCTGACATAGGCCCTATGGGCATACCCTCCCGATTCGGGAACTGTGAGGTTCAAATGCGCTTGTCATTGTCTGCACTGTTTTTCGGATTACTGGTCGCTCAAGGCGCCATGGCCGCCGGAGATGGTAGCGCTGCTGTAGGCGGCGGACTGGGCGGTGTACTCGGTAACGTGGTCGGTGGCCAGCTCGGCGGCAGCACCGGTGCTGCAGTAGGCGCGGGAGTTGGTGGCGCGGCGGGCAGCGCGGTCGGGGCGAATAAGCACAATCGCACCGAAGCCGCCATCGGCGGTGGTCTCGGAGCAGCCGGCGGCTCGGTAGTCGGTAACAGCCTGGGCGGCTCCACCGGTTCTGCCATTGGTGCCGGTTTGGGCGGCGCGGCCGGTGGTGCGGTGGGCAACAATCTGGGGGATGACGGCGGCAAAGCCCACTCCGGTGGTGGTCACAAGCACAACAAGTACAAACATAAAAAACGCCATCATTGATTGAGTGTTCGAAAACAAACCCGGCCTGGTGCCGGGTTTTTCGTGTCTGGCGGTCGGACACTGGAACGATTGCCTGTGAGGCTTTTCGAACGTTATACAACCCACCAGACGTAGAGGTTTGCCATGACGCCCGAAACCGAAGGCAAGGAAGAAAAAGGCCCGAGCGGTCTGCCGTTCATCAATGATCCGGGGAACGAGGATCCGGGGTCGCTGATGGATGATGCGACCGTGCCGTTGAATGATGCGGATGAAGCAGATATGGAGTATGAGGAGGATGAGGATGAGCAGTGAGGGGGAGTGAGGTGGATTGAAAATTTGGATTTGTTTTAAGGGCCTGAGTGAACAGGCCCTTGTCGTGGTCATGTTTAATCGGTTTCTTTTGAGTCAGCCCATACATACAGGTTACTGAAGGCTGACATTTTTTTGATTTTTTTTAGATTGAGATATTCTTCGAGTTCTTTTTTAATGATTTTTTCATCGCAATATTTTCTATGTTTGGATGGTCTTTCACGGGCAAAGTTGTATAGGCGCCAAGTATCAAACCCATTAATTTCACCGTTAGGGCCATAGTCAAAATCTACGCTTCCTGTCGATAAGTTAATGCGGCAGCCAATACCATGCAATTCATACTTAACGCCTCGAGTGACTCTTCCTCGTCGCTTTATTGTCTTGGTATACCAGAGCCTTCGAATGTCACGAGTGCCAAATTTGCGCTCAAATATCAGCGTGCTGGACTCCACCATGGAGATAAAGTCATTTATCAGGATGTCCAAAGCTTCATTTTGATCGCTCATCTTCTTCTCCGGTGCTCCAACCTGTCCAGGCCCACATTGTTTGCTGATTCCAATACATCTTCAATACTTCTTAGAGCTCCGTTATATGTTTTTAGATCTGTTATAAGTTTGATTGTCACATTCGTCGAGGTTTGTCGTGCAGCAGCTGCGCGATGGTGTCCGTCCAGAATATATAGGTTGCCGTCGTGTTCTATTACGGTGATGGGATCTGTTGGGTCGTATCCGTTGCGCATTTTATTTTTATAATCCTCGACTGTCCTGGTTGAGGTTTTTCCCTCTATTGTATGTACTCGTTTCAAAGTTTTCGGATCTATATTGTGAGCAATGGTCGGTAGTTTCGGCTCACCCTCATCAACCTTAGCCCCGCCAATCCCACCCGGCACCTCACAACCTGGCTTATTCGGCGGCGGACAATTGGAGTTCAACCCCAACGGATCCACCCACCCCGTCGGATTCGGCACGTACTGGTACTGATTCAACCCACCGGCCAATTTGATGGGATCCGGCGTCAGATACCGTCCCAGCCTCGGGTCGTAATACCGATGCCGGTTGTAATGCAGCCCGCTTTCCGCATCGAAATACTGCCCCTGAAAGCGCAGCGGCTGATCCAGGTAGTCCTCGCCGGCCAGGGTGATCGCCGCGACTTTGCCGTAGGCGTCGTACTGCGCTGACCAGACGATTTCGCCGCTGTAATCGGTCAGTTCCTGCGGGGTGCCGAGGTGGTCGAGTTGGTAATAAAAGGGGCAGGCGCGTTTCGGGCCTTTGCCGTCGAGCAGGGCCAGCGGGCGGAAGGTGCCGGGTTCGTAGACGTAGCTGCGGTGGTGGGTTTTGCTGCTTTCGGCGACGAGGTGGTCGCCTTGCCAGAAGAACTCGGTGGTCTGGCCGTCGACGGTTTTGCGGATGCGTCGGCCGAAGGCGTCGTATTGGTAGGTCGCGGTTTGGCCGTCGGCGCGGGTCAGGCCGATCAGGCGGTGCTGGCAGTCGTAGCGGTATTCGGTGACGAGTTGCTGGTCGCGGCCACGGCACTCGCGGATCAGGTTGCCGAAGGCGTCGTAGTCGTAGTGCCGGTCGCCCTGCATCAGCAGGCGGTTGCCCTTGATCCGCGTCGGGCCGGGGCGGTCCTGCATCAGCAGGTTGCCGGCCGGGTCGTGGGCGAAGGATTCCGGCAATTCGTCGCGCGAGTGACGGACGCGAATCAGCCGGTCGAGGGCGTCGTAGTAATAACTGCGCTGGCCGTGTCGACTGTCGGCGATACCGGCCAGATTGCCGTTGACCGCATAGCTGTAGTGGCGCAAGTACAAGGGGCGCGTTTGCTGATTGACGGTATGCAGCTGCAATCGGCCCTGCTCGTCGTAGGCATAATCGCTGCGCAGCAGGCCTTGTTGCCGTTGTTGTTCGCGACCCGATTGATAGACGTGGCTGCTCAGCCGCGTGCCATTAAGGTCAATGGCCTTCAGCGCGCCGCCCTTGGCATAGTGGTAATCGAGCTTGCTGTTGTCCGGTAGACGCTGGCGCTTGAGCTGGCCGCAGGCGTCATACGCATAACGCAAGGTGCCCCAGCCCTGATGCTCGGTGATCAGCCGGTCCTGCAGGTCGTATTCGAAGGCCAGTGGATGTTTCTGGCCGTCATCGACCCCGGTCAAACGGCCCAGGCGGTCGTAGGTGTAAACCACCTCAACCCCGTCGGGCAGGGTTTTCAGCAGCAGACGCCCGGCCGCATCACGCGCGTAGGCCGTGATCAGCGTCGAGCCGTCATCGCCGAACTCGGTTTTTTCCAGCAGGTGCCCGTTGCGGTCGTAGGCGTAAGCGGTGCGTCGGCCGTCGAAGCCGGTTTCCTGTCGGATCAATCCGGTGGGCGTGTAGTCCAGTCGGTACTTTTCCCCGGATTCGTTCTCGATTTCCGTGAGCAGCAGTTGCGCATGGTCGTAGCGGTACTGCACCCGCGTGCCGTCGGGATTGATCTTGCGCGAGACCCGATGCAGGTCGTCGTCATACTCGTAGCGGGTGATGTGGCCGAGTTCGTCGCGCTCGGCGGTGACCTGGCCGTAGGCGCCGTAGCTGTAGGCGCGGGTGGCGCCCGTAGGAAAGGTCGTCTGCAGCAGTCGGCCAACGGCGTCCCACTGCTGGCGAGTGATCGCGCCGTGTTCGTCGCAAGTGGTCGTCCGTCGCCCCAGCGCGTCGTAGGAAAAGCGCCGCACACCACCGTCAGGCAGGGTTTCCTCGATCAGTTGGCCAAGGT
>NZ_FYDR01000005.1:0-526805 GCF_900187525.1 Pseudomonas sp. Irchel s3a10 | reverse complement strand
TCGACCCGGCCACACTGCCCGGCGGTACCAGTAAACTGACCATCCCCAGGCCTGTGGTGAAGCCATGGGTAGCCAACGACGAGGCCACCTGGAAGTGGGTGGGCGACATCTCCGGCGAGGAACCCGGGTCCCGCACATTCAATGCCGTAACCGCCCAGCAAGACTGGGTCATCAACCTGGACGCCGCCTTCGTCGCCCAACACATCGAACCGAACCGCGGCAGCAAGATCACCGTCCGCTACCAGCTCTGGCGCCATGCCACAAATGAGACCAGCCTTTCGAATCCGTTGGTGTTCACCGTGGGCGAGGCACAGGAACAACTTCTGGAGCCGGCAAAAGTACGCGAAGCCGTGAATGACGTGCTCGACCCGGCCAGCGTGCCAGTCGAGGCCACCGTGTTGATCGCCGCCAACCGTGCGGAGAATGCCGGTGATCACTATTACATGAAATGGCGCACCGCTGATGGCAGCGTTGATCAGGACTATGACAAAGCCATTAGCGGTAACAACGAAGGCAAGGAGGTGGAGTTTCCGGTTCCTCAGCGAGTCGTACTGGACAGCCTGAACCACACGGTCACCCTCAGTTATTACGTTGAGTTGTTCGAAGGCGGCAGACGCCTTGGCACGGACTACGACTTGCGCGTGGAAGCGGCGCCTGGCGTGAAACTGCCCGTGGCCACATTCCTGGAAGCCAGCGGCGCGCAAAAGGACCAGATCAACCCAAACGACGTTTTTCCTCTCGGCGCAACAGTGGTCATCGCCGCCAGTGCTGCGCTTAGAACCGATGATGAGATCCATGTGGTAGTGATCGGCAAAACTACAATCAGAAAATCCCATACAGTCCTGGCCAGTCAGGCAGATAAAGAACTGGCGGTGATCAAGGTGGATCACACGTTCATTGACGATAACGTCGACGACAGCATTTCCATGACCTATACGATTACCCGCAAAGCGGGTGGTACTGACGGCCCGTCTGATCCGACGGTCTACGATGTCCGCAAGGTAATTGGTTCCGGCGCGTTGAAAGTCATGGGCGCTCGCTTCAATCGCAGCACCTACAGGTCATCCGGCGCTTCGCATGTATTGAGTGCATTCAATGCCACCACCGGCCAACCTTTGCAGGCGCAGTGGAAATACCCGGACGACAGTCAATGGACGACGGCCAGTACCTGGTATGACACCCAACCGCACCTGCCACTGCAGGTGCGCACCACGGACGACGCATTGACCCTGAACCCGGCAAACATCATCGGCAACGGCAACGACCAGACACTCACCGGACAATCGGCCTACGTCGCGCATCGCAATGTGGGTGATGTCGTAGGCTGGGGCAACGGGGCTTATGGAGCAACGATCCCCTCCACCATCATCACCATGGACGACATTGTCGAGGTGAGTTGCACACGCAGCGCCTACGCCGCGCGCCGCGCCAACAATGCGGTGGTGATCTGGGGAACCGTTACGGAAGGTGGCAGCATGGGCGGTGTTTCACCGCTGGGTTTCAAACAAGTGGTGGGTAACGCCGTCGCCTTCGCTGGCGTGAAGCTGACAGGGCAAGTGGTGGCGTGGGGCGACGCTGCCAACGGTGGCACCGTACCGGACATCATCGGTCAACACCGCGATATCGAGCATATTGTGTCTGCCGGACAGGCGTTTGCCGCATTACGGACCACCGGCGAAGTGGTGGCCTGGGGGTTGGCAGCCAATGGTGGAACCGTGCCGGGCGACATCGCCGGGCTCAACGATATCAAGACATTGATTGGCAGCAATGCAGCCTTCGCTGCGCACCGGGCCAACGGGCGGATTGTCGGTTGGGGGCATGCAGGTTATGGCGGCGCTGTACCAGAAGCCATCGCCCTCCTCACCGACGTCATCGAACTGAGCTGCGCCAATGCCCAGGCGTTCGCCGCTCGGCGTGCCTCCGGACATGTCGTGGCCTGGGGAACAGCCGAGTACGGCGGCACAATCGACGATCTGATCAAAGGGTTGGACGACATCGTCGAAGTCAGCTCGACCTGGCGCGCCTTTGCCGCCCGGCGCAGCAACGGGCATGTGGTGGCATGGGGCAGGCCTGCCGAGGGCGGCGCCGTACCAAGCGAAATCGCAACGCTGGATGACATTGTCCAGGTATGCGGGTCATCCCAGGCTTTCGCTGCGTTGCGCAAGAACGGCACGGTAGTCGCGTGGGGCGATCAGACGGTCGGCGGCAATACCGCGCCTGTCGTCGGTCAATTGACCAACGTGGTTGCGCTTTACAGCAACACCACCGGTTTCACCGCGCTGACGTCTGACGGTCGTGTTGTCACCTGGGGCGTTGCGGCCGGCGGCGGTGACAGCAGCGCGGTGCAGGAACTTCTCCGGGGCAAGTTCTCATATCTGGCCACACCTGCAACACGGGGGCTGGCATTCAAAGCCAGTCGCAGGGCGCTGCTCGACACGCCCCGATAACCGCGATTCCGGCGATCTTTCAACTCATGTTGCCCGGCGCTTCTACGCAAGCGCCGACGACTGCTGCTCAATAGGTGAAACCATGCCTGCCAACGCTCCCCCACACAATGCGCCTTCAGTGGACGAGGCTCCAGGTGGCGTACTCGATCCTGAAACGATTCCGGCCCGAGGCGCCACGGTGCGCATCACCCCCTACGACGACATGGCCTATCGTGACCGGGTCTACCTCTTTGTCGGCGACCACTACACCGACGACATTCCCATCGGTTCGAGCGCAGTGGGCAAGGATGTGGAGTTTGTTGTTCCCGCGAAAGAGTTCATCGCCAACGACAACAACATTTTGCCCATTCGTTACGAAGTGGAGCGCGCGCCGGCCACGATCAGCAACAAGAAAAACAACAAGAAGTTGGCTCGAACCCTGCGCGAGGAATCGCTGATACTGGATTTGCTGCTCAAAGCCCCTTTCGAAAGTGATGCGATCCTGGATCTGAGCACCGAAAACTACGTGGCCTCGGTCAACAAGCCGCCCAGGGAAACGCCTGCGTTCACACGCATGACCCGGGAAGCCAATTGGGGCACGGCTCCCTACGTGTACAGCTGCAGTGATGAAAGCATTGCAACCATCCATTCAGCATCAGGCGAGGTCACTGCGGTGCGCAACGGAACGTGCACGATCACCGCGACCGATACCCTGAACCAGACCCAGCGTTACGAACTGACAATCAAGGGAATTCTGGAGCTGCACCACCTCACTCACAGCGCCGACTGGGAGGGCATGAAGGTCCTCTGCATGCAAGCCAAAGTGCTGCCCGTCTCGCTGGCCCAGATCAAACGCTTCTGGTCACTGTATTACCCCACCAGCGGCCAGGTGGGCGAATACCTTGGCTGGCTGCATTACCCGGTCTGGACCGGGGACGAACTCGGCGCGGGGACCGCCTGGTCTTATGACCTGAACGGTTCGCACGTCAACGAAAATGCCAGTGGTGATGACATCGGCACCTTTCACCAGGCCGTCGGCATCAAACGCGACTGAAGTGGATTCCCTCTGGACGACGCAGCCCCCTCGTCAAGGACACGACCATGGCATTGAACAAAGTGTTGTTGCTCGCCCTCTGGCTGCTCAACAGCCTGGCTGTGGCCGCCACCGGCCCGGAAGTGGCCAGGCTGCTCAACACCCGCTACCAGAACACCACGGCCGAATGCGTGGGCGATCACCCGGCGTACTTCTGCAGTGGCGTACTGGTGCGCGGCAGCCCCGAGGCCGGCGAGTTCTGGCAGCACGACGCAACTTCTACCCAGCTCGGCGCGGAAAGTTTCAGTTACCTGCGCGCCGACTTGGAGATTCAGCGTGTGGCCAAAAAATACGGCGTGGTGTTCAGCGATCAATTCACTGCCATTGGCGAAGGTAAAGTGTTGGATGTGCTATGCATTTACCCGTATGCGTTTATCCCGGCCAGCAATCGTCCGGATTTCGGCTGCGGCCCAACAATAGACGAACGCACCGGGCAAGATCCGGCGTCATGCGCAGCCCAAGGCGTTACCGATGCCCAAAGTTGGGTCACTCACTTTCAGCAACAAGGTTATTACCCACCTGAACAATGTTCATTCAGTAGCCGTACGCCCGCACTGTTCAAAGCGAGTCTGGTTGCCCATGAAAGTGTGGGCGGAATTTGGTCAGCCCATCCAAACATGGTGCAAATCAGAAACTGGGACGCCACAGCTCCCAGGCAAATCCCGATACAAGCGCTGTTTTACGATGTGCTTCAAACCGGCTCATTGCTGGGTGCGCAAAAGGATCAGCGTGACTACTTCGCCGCCACCGGGGATTGGCTGCCGATCCTGCGCATGAACCTGCAGCAGCCCCCCGGCGCGGTATTCGGTTTCAACCAGCAGGATCAGTTGTACACCGGGTATCAGGTGGCTTCGCGGTTGAATGCGCGGTATGCCGATACGTCCTCCGCTTGTCGAGGAGATACCGCTGCGTATAACTGCAATGGCGTGTTGATACGTATCACCGATGCATCGCCAGCGTTTCATGCGTGGAATCCCAGCCCGGGCTCCACCTTGCGAAACGCCGTGGCGTTCTCCTACCTGCGTTCCGATGTTTATGCATCCAGGCTCGTCTATGGCAAGAACCAGGGCTTGATCATGAAGGAACTGGCGGCCCCTGCTGCTTACCCTCTCACCCTGCGCTGCGCGTTCCCCTTTGATGGTGGAACCGACTTCAGATCAGCGGGTTGTAACGAGCATAGTCTCGACCCGGTGCGCAGCAGGCCGTGCGACGAGCAGGACATCAACAGCGGCCAGCAATGGGCAGCACATTTTTATACGCTCTCTCACAAGAGTACCGGCTGCAGCTTCAACAGCAGTCCGGAACAGTTTGAGCAGAGCGTCGTAGCGCGCTCTTTTTTGAATGCAACCGACCAGACCCAGCACAACGAGGTCGTCATTGCTTCGTGGCCCCAAGACATTGGGGTTCAACTTCCCCTTGAGGCATTTTTCTATATCGCGGCCGCGGGAAAGGCCAGTGCGGCTTTTTTTCAGCAAGACTTCTTTCAACAGACCGGTCTTTTTCTGCCCGTTGTGCATTTGAATCTCGCCGCAGATACAGGTCATGAATTCACCTACGACCCCGCCGATCAAAGTGTTTCCGAGACTCTCCTGCAGAAACCGCTCAACGCCTCACATTCCCCGACACTCCACTCGGCAACCTTGGGGTATTACAAATGAACACTCCGATTTCGTTACTCAAACAACTTCTGCTCGCGCTATGGCTGTTCGACAGCCTGGCCGTCGCCGCCACCGGCCCGGAAGTGGCCAGGCTGCTCAACACCCGCTACCAGAACACCACGGCCGAATGCGTGGGCGACCACCCGGCGTACTTCTGCAGTGGCGTATTGGTGCGCGGCAGCCCCGAGGCCGGCGAGTTCTGGCAGCACGACGCAACTTCTACCCAGCTCGGCGCGGAAAGTTTCAGTTACCTGCGCGCTGACCTCGGCACCCGGGTGCTGGCACAGAAAAGCGGCGTGGTGTTCAGCGACAGCTTCACCGCCATCGGCCAGCGCAAAGCGCTCGACGTGTTGTGCGCCTATCCGTTTGCGTTTGTCATGATGGGTATTCGCCCCGCCTTCGGTTGTGGGTCGAACTCAACCAAAGGCGCCGAGCCGGATCCTTCCTCCTGCGCCGCCCAAGGTGTCACGGATGCTCCGAGCTGGATGGCGCACTTCCAGCAACAAGGCCTGCAACCGGACAAACAATGTTCGCTCAGCAGTCATGCACCGACTCTGTTCAAGGCCAGCCTCATTGCCCATGAAGGCCTCGACGCTACCTGGGCAGCCCGGCCAAACCTGCTGCAGATCAAAAACTGGGACGCCGCCGCGCCGAAACAGATGCCGATACAAGCGCTGTTTTACGACGTGACACAAACCGGCGCATTGCTCGGTGCGCAGAGGGATCAGCGTGATTATTTTGATGCCACCGGGGACTGGTTGCCGATCCTGCGCATGGATCTGCAGCAAGGGTCTGACGGTGTGTTCGGCTTCGATCAGCAGGACCAGTTGTACATCGGCTATCAGGTGGCTTCGCGGTTGAATGCGCGGTATGAACACACATCACCGACCTGTCAGACCGGTAAAAGCGCTTACTTCTGCAATGGCGTTCTGTTGCGTGGATCCCAGGCTTCTGCAGCTTTTCACATGTGGAATCCCAGCCCTGTGTCGGTGGGCAACGGCGGTGTTTCCTTCACCTATCTACGCCGGGATGCGGGACTGACCAAGCCGGTTTACTCACAAGGTTTTCTGATTCGCGAAAGCTTTGCCCCGGCGGCCAACCCCTTGAACGTGATGTGTGCCTATCCCTTCGATGGCGCCACCAGCCGTCCTCAAGACACCTGCCGCATACGCGGCGACCTGTGTGATGAGCTGGGTATCACCACCGTGCAGGCTTGGGCAACTCGATATGCCAGCGCACCACGCAGCAGTTGTGCGTTCAACATCGACCCGGCGCAGTTCCAACTGAGCATTGATGTCCGCCCGACAGCGCCCAATGGCGATGGCTGGAACGAGGTGATGATCCAGACCTGGCCGCAGGACATTCCGCTGAAAATCCCGTTGGAAGCGTTTTATTACAGCCTCAAGGCGCACTACAACGCAAACGGGCTGGCACAGGCGCAGTTCGCCCAACGCGACTACTTCCAGAGCACCGGACGCTTCTTGCCCATTGTTCTGGTTGACCTCGAAGCGACGGCTGACCAGGTCTTCCGATACAACCCCGCCGACCAGAACGCCCCCGGTAGGCCCGCAAGCATGTTGATCACGCCGGATCTCTGACAATTTGAGGGATCAAGCCATGGCGTGCATCTGTAGCGCATGACCGCTCATCGAAAACCCGGGCATACCTGTTATTTCTGACAGTAGGCAACACTCGCCACATCAGGCCCAATCAATCAACGCCTTCCTGGCAGAGCCCCATGTCCTTCGCTGAGGTTTTTCGTCATGACGCACTTTCACTCCTTCCTGTTTCCACGCTTGCAGACTGAAATTCCGGGCCTGAAACTGCGTCCCTTGCGGATTTCGGCCATGATAGAGCCGATCGTCGATGGGGACGGCGGTATCAACTGCAAAACCTACTACCGGTATCCCGACGGTTTGTTCTGCGCCGTCGATGCCTACGCCGAACCCATGCGCAAAGGTGACACGCTCGATATCTATTGGGGCAAGGACCACAAGATCTTTACCCGGGTTCTGCAGGATGACGAAGACGGCAGCAACCAACCGGTGTTTTTCTTCCTGCCTGTGACGAACATCCTTCCCGGCTGGGTCGACGAGGTCTACTACGTACTGACCCGCGCAGGCAGCACCAGCCCCGACGAGCCCGCCACGCCCTTGCGAATACTGGTGAAGCTGGATCTGCCGGGCGGCAAAGACGATGACCCCCATTTGCCCGGACATGCAAAATTGCACATCGTGCAGCTGCCGCGCGACGTCATCGTTAACGGCGTGGATGCGGATTGGGCAGCCAAGGGTGTGCCGATGGTTATTCCTCCCTACCCGAACATCGCCGTGCGCGACGTTATCCAGGTGCAATGGGGCAATGCCTTCTTGCCACCTCATACCGTCAGCGCCGATGAGGCAGCCGGCACGGCACCTATCGAGATCACCGCACACCAGGACGATATTGTGGCCGGTGGCGACGGCAACGCGCAGGTGGTGCATTACGGGATCCATGACGAGGTATTCAACCATTCCGAGAAGTGGTCGCTGAGGACCACAGTCAAAGTCATGTCCGGAATCCGGCAGCTGGATGAGCCGATCATCCAGGAGTCAGTCAACGGCATCATTGATCTCGATAAATTGAACAATCGCGATGTCAACGTGCATGTTCGCGCCTCCACCAGCGATTTCGAGTTGGGTGACACCGTCACCATGACCTGGGTAGGCACACCACCCACCGGTGCTCCGTTGCCCAACCGACAATCCCAGAGGGTGGAAAGCTTCCCCAGCATCCTCATATTTCAGATTCCGAATGCGCAGGTCCGGGCGATTGCCATGGGAACCGCAGACGTATCGTATGTGCGCTACAAAAAGGACGACGGCTCTGCGCTCCCCTCCAGGCACGAACTCGCCAGCGTGGAAGGCCGGATCCCCGCGCCGGTCCTAAGCGAAGCCGCGGGCAATACGGTGAGCGCCGATATCACATCGGCCACTGTGAACATTCAGTACCCGAGCATGACCGCGGACGATATCGTCGACATGGCCTGGCTGGGCACCAAGGTCAATGGCATTCCCTACTTGTATGAGGCTCGGCACATCGTCAGCCCGCAGGACGTGGAAAATCATCTCGTGACCTTGTACGTGCCGGGAAAACATCTGCGGGTGCTGGAGAACGGTGCACTGAATCTGTTCTACCAGGTGTCCCGTGACGGGCCGCACTGGCGGGGCACGCATGAGTCCGGGCATCAGGAAATCAACGTGTTGCGATTCACCTGAGTCGCAGGTGTCAGGTCAACCCGTCGGCCCGGACAGCGGGTTGCCCGGCAGGCCAGCACAAAAAAACGCCCCGCAGGTGCGAGGCGTTTTTCAGGTATTCACATCATGAGGCTGCTTACCAGGTCCAGCGCGCTCCGACATTCAAGTCATACGGCTTCTTGATGTACTTGCCATGGCTGTAGTCGTAACCGGCATACACCTGCAGGTCCTTGGTCAATGCCACTGCAACGCCTGCTCCCAGCACACCACGGGTGCCAGACAGGTCGTTGTTGAACTGATTATCAGCGTTGACCGTCACGCGGTTGTTATTGATGAACTCGTGCTGCACCGCAACGCGCACATAAGGCTGGGCGACCATGCCATTGCCCATGTTGAAGTTGCGGCCCACAGTGGTGCCCGCTTCACCCAGCACCGAGCGGCTGCGATCGCCGTCGGCCTCCATGCCATTGTCCAGATCAAAGTTGCGCCCCTGAATCACCGCCGTCGACAGTTTGCCGTACGGCTCGATGAAGTAGCCATCCTCCAGTTTGATCTGGCGACCGAACTCCGCCGAAGCGCTGACACCGGAGCTGTCATAACTGCCCTTGGCGCGGGTGCCATCGCTCATGCCGACTTTCGTATCGCTCTGAAAGCGGTTGAACTTGAGCAGCGCATCAAAGTAGTAACCGCTCTGTTTGTTCATCCAGGTCACGTAAGGGCCCAGATAGTAGCTGTCAACCGTACCCGAAGTCCCCTGTGCGACGTCCAGGTTGGTATGGCTGTAGCCGCCCATGATCCCGGCCACCCACAGACTGTCGCCCAGGTGCGTATCCGCCCCCAGAGAAAGCCCTTGCTGGGTCTGCTGATAACCCACGCCGGAAGCGGCGCTGATGTTGTACTTGTTGCCGTAGGTGCGCATCCACAGGCCGGTGTCACCCCCATCGAAACGCAACTCGCCCATGCGGCTGCGCAAAGTTGCCGCCTCGGCATACAACAGCGTCACCGGAGCGTTGAACAGCGCCAGTACCGATTTCGCCCCGGGGCTGATGGTCTTGGTGGTCGGGTCGAGAAACCATTCCGTTCCGCCCTCCCCCACTTCTCGCCGATCAAGTTTATAAGACCAGGTACCCAGATCGACATGCCCGCCTCTCAGGGCAAATTGCGCGTCGCCGGCGGCGGTGTGCACCAGGGTCAAACGCTGCGGGCTCAGCGCGTCCAGACCGGAAGCGGCCACCAGTAATCCGAATTGCCCGCTGGCAACGCCCGTGACATTGAGGAAGTCGTGCTGACCGGTGGCGAAATTGCCCTTCATTTCGAACGTACTGGAACCATCCGGAGAGCCGGCCAGCGTGCCGACGTTCAACTGGTAGAACGTATCTGGCACATCCTGCGCACCAAAGCGCACCGTCCCGCCATTCATGGCGAGTGTTCCTACAGTGTCAGCGCCTGTCAGGGTCCAGCTAGAACCGCTGTTGACGGTCACGCCGTTGACCTTGTCGAGACGGCCGGTCAGTTGCGAGTTGTTCTGCAGGGTGACGTTGGCAGTCGAACCGTTTTCGACCAGCACATCGCCCTTCATGTTGCCCTGATCGAAGGTGAGATTGGCGGTACTGTTGCCGGTGACGTTGACGTTGCCTTGCAGCGTGCTGTCGCTGACAGACATGCCCGCGGTGGAAGCGCCCTGCACCGTCAGCACGTTGCCGTTGCCCCCCGTCAGGGAAGACTGGTTCAACACCTCAAGGGTGGCATTGATGCCCTTGTCCACAAGAATCGCATCACCGGTGCGGCCTTCCACACTGGCGTTGTCGAGCCGCAGTGAATTGTTGCCCAGGCCCGAGGGATCCCTGCCCATAGTCACCCCGGTCTTGTCGCCGCTGATAACCGTGTTTGCGGAGGCGCGTACATCCCCCCCCAATATGTTCAGGCCGGTACTGTCAGCCCCTGTGCCCGTCACCTGACTGTTGATGAGCGTGAGCGTGCTCAAGCCGGTGACCTGAGCACCGATTTCCCCACCCTTGAATTGACTGTCGGTTGCAGTGACCTTGGAGCTAAGGGTCGAGCCGATAGACCGATTGACCGCCAGCCCCATAAAGTCACTGGTCACGATGGCGCGAGTGAGATCACCCGTGCTGCCGGTTATGCGGATACCCACCAGCCCACTGTCGGCATTGACCGTTGCGCCGTTGATATTCAACGTTGATCCGGACGTGACAGACAGACTCTGGGTGCTGGCCCCCGCGATGTTCAGCACGCTTGCGTTGCGTACCAGATAATCGCTCTGTGGTGTGCTTGCATCGATATTCAGCGTATTGCCGTTATCGACAATAACGGCGGCAAAAGAATGCCCGCCGGTAGAAAAAAATGCTGGCAGCACGACCAGCATTTTAAAGAGTCCTGCCGCAGCATTTTTTTGCAGCGAAACATGGTTTTTGTTCATGACGTGGCTTCCTGAATGTTCATCACCTCACATCTTTCAGAAGAAACGCCAAAAGACTGTAAGAGGCGCGAACAATACCTATCCGGGTCAAGCAAAAATGTAGGAGAAGTCCTAGCTCCGGACGGAAAAGTCCTTTCCCGCTCGAGGAATGATCCGCCTGTTTCAGCAACCGTTTCAGCGAGGACACGGGAGGCGTAGCGGCCTCCCGTGTTTCCTTTGAAACGCATTGAATCAGGTAGGCAACGGGCAAGTTCCGCCATCACCCGGATTGACCAGGTACACCTTGACCAAATGCTCTTTGGAGGGAACGACGCGCCCGTTAATGACAGCCGTATAACCGACGCCACCCCACGCATTGAAAGTCGCGAGCAAGGGTGCGTATGGGATCTTCACAATGAAGCCGTCCGCGGCTTCCTGATCTGTCGGTGTGTGGGGCACCTCCTCGAACGTACCGGGTTTGATGGTTGCACCTTCGTCGTCGATATAGCCCTGATAGGTGAATATCAGCTTCTGATTCGCCAGTGCCGGTTCCCCGCCCGGGACGTGCACCTCGACCACCACACCCTTGATGGGATCCAGGCGCAAGGCTTTGCAGTTCAGCCAGTCAGTATAGTTAGGATCAAGGTGTAAAAATGCCGGATCAGGGACAGTGTCCACTTGAATCTCCACATCCACATTCCGAGGTTTTGAAATATCTACGTTGTCGTTCAGCGAATGACCGATGACGTAAGCCATCGGGTGCGTTGGATCACCGTTACCTGCCGCCGCAATAACGTCCCACTTTACTTTCCACTCAAGCGATGTGGGAATAGTGTTTGGAATCGTAACGAGGCCACCATCCGCCTCAGAAACAAGCTGGCCCGCATATTCAAGTTGAACGGTGTCATTTTCCTTGGCGTCGGCATAGGTATTGACCGTAACAGTAACGTCCCCATCTTTGTCGGCTTCTCGCAACGTATTGACTAGGCCTCCGGAATCACCCTGAACCGTCACCAACGCCAGAATTGGATTGGTCGGGTCTGGATTTTCCGGATCAATCGGCAGACCGGGCTTTCGCAAATCAACGAGAACATCTTTGGAAATCGGAGTTGGCGGGTAATAGGTGCTGCCGCGTTTGATTTGGTAGCGGGCCGCTACAGTTTTTACACCAGGGTCGTTGTTGAACACGTTTTTGAACGAAATATCGACGTAGCACGGGAACCCGCTGATGGGCTTCGCCATCTGCGGAATGTCGTCGTAGGTCACCACCAACTCATCTCCCGGCAAGTAGTGGGTGTATTCGTCAACGATTCCCACGCCCAAAGGGTTTTGCGCATCCGCCAGATCGACCAGACCGTCACCGACACCGTCCAACAGCGGAATAGCAAGGGGCAACAGCCCCTCGGGTGGGTCTGTCAGAACGACCGTAACGGGGACTGATGGAGAAATAGCACTTGGGTTTCCCTTACGGTCGGTGACTCTGAAAAAAAGCGCGTGATCCCCTTCACCTTTCTTGAATACTTGGTCAGCGGTAAGTTCAAGCTCGATCTCAGTGGTGGTATCAATCCGGGTGATCGAATCGACAACCTCTGCCAACGGTATCGAGTCCCCATATAACACCTCTATAAAATCGCCAATCCTCATATCTCCATAATCAGGAATCTTAATAGCTACGAAACCAATGTCGTCCAGATATTTTTTGGTAATACCTTCATCTATCACTTCCTGCGGAAGAGTAACCGGAAAAAACGGGTGTGGAGGAGTTCTATCAACATTGCACTCCAACGGTTCAGAGTTGCTCTCATTACCGCCTTGATCGATAAAGTATCCCAACTCATGTGTCCCCGGCCTATCGGTGTATCCGACAGGAAACGTCATTTCGATTTCAAGAATATCGGGGTTCAGCGGCGTAACATAATCGTATCGAGTAGAGACTATCGGACTTCCGTCAAACGTCAGATGAATGAAGCCCGGTATCTCTTTCGGGTCGTCAGCCTCAGCAGGTCTCGGAACCAGACACTTGAAAGGCTTTCCCTGCTGGCTCAGCGGAATCTGATTGGCTTCATCATCCGACGTATCGCTTAGAAATGGGTTATCTGGATGCACTTTGATGACGGGTGCATCAGCTTTTGTAACAGCACGGCGAACTTTCAGATAATCGACCCGACTTTGTTCAGCGGGCGTCAATGGTTTCGGACTTGCCATTTTTCAGCTCCTTCAGAAACGGGCTTTATCTGCCCGGAATTTTGTCAATCAACTAACGCCCAAAACGCGGGCACAACACTCTCTGTCAGCCACGAATAAATACTCGTGACTGTCCCGACTAAAAACGGCTAATGCACTTTAATTAATCAAATACCCGTTACGGTTCCGTACAGGTTTCATTAGTGGGTGAGCACACTGCACCACTGGCCATGGTTCGATTGATAATCACGAAATCTTTTTTTGAAACACCCCGTCCACCCGTAAACTTTTTCAAGGTGTAATGACATAACGCCGAACCCCGGTTTTGCATCGGCGCTATCAATCTTTCGTAATCGGTCACATGCACTTCAAAACCGTTTCTTGCCTGATCCGCACTCAAGGTGGTCGAGAACCGTTCCGCGGCCTTGGGAATGGGCGTGGTGCCATTCGGTCCCGCGCATCCCTGCCAGAACAACGTCACGATGTCCTTCTCGTCAAACACCGGGTTGCCTTCAATCCTCACGCGCACCCGCTCCCAGAGACGCGGTTTCGCACAGCAGTCAAGCGTCCCACTGATGCCAGCGTCAGGGAACGAAGGCTCTTGGAGACCTTCGATAATGATGATCGACACCTTGACGGGCGTGAATGGCGCCAACTGCTGGTTGACGCCATTGCTGGTGGTGTAATGGACCGGCAACGCCGGGTTCAGGCGGTCCTGGTCAATGACCGACCATGGAATATTGAACGGCACTCTCTTGCCGGCAACGTCACCGGTCTGGACGATGTATCTCGCCACGGGCGTACTGATGCTCCCCCAATAAACTTCGATCGTGTGTCCTCGTTCAGGTGCGTCGAACAAGGTCAGGAAGCCGTCGGCGTCCTCGCCGAAATCTTCGGTAAGCAATGTGTTCAGCACCTTGGATTTGGCGCCGTAGATCTCCAGCAAGGCAAGCTTGGGGTTCAACAACGCCGGCGCATTGGCGTGATCCTGGCCTGCCACCGTCAGGTTCACCGATACCAGGGTTTCCATTGATGGTTTGCTATCAACGCCCCTTGTGCGCACGCGGTAAGTGACACGAGCATTCACCGGACCCAGCCCCTTGGCTGTGAGCGCACTCCACGGCACAGGGATCACGCAAGGAAAGTTGGCCGGGTCGACATCCTGCGGCGGCAGAACAGTGCCATCCCAGTCCAGCAGTACCTGATCGCCGCTCAACGGATTGTCATAGGCATCGATTTCGACCGTTACCGCCCTTTGGTTGACCGCCCCCTCCCGGGCGTGCTGACGATCGATCAAGCCTCTGTCCGACAGGGGGATGCGCGGAGGCTTGTGAATGGGCACCCCCGGGGTCAGATCGACGAACACAGGCAGCGGCCGCGAGCGCGGTCCACGGTTTCCGGCCCAGTCGCGCAAGCGATAATAGATGTATCGCTGCCCATGACCGCGCAGGCGAATTTCGTCTGCGTAGACGGTGATGATGAGTTGATCGTTATCGATATCCAACTGACTGAACGCCTGCTCGCGGATTTCGGTTTCGAAGTCCGGTGGCGTGTTGGTGTCCGTCCAGTAATAAATCGCCCGGTCACGGGCCTTCACGTCCAGATAGAGGCGTACTTTGAAACGAACCTGACCGTGCTCGTCCAAATAGTCATCGGTGATGTCGCCCACAAGATCCAGCAGTTCCAGCATCGCCGGTTCCTGGCCGTCATCCGGCGGCACTCTATCGACGGTGATGGTTTTTTTCAGCGATTCCGCGTCGTTGCCACCAATCACAAGCTTGTACGACAGGTCGTAAACGCCAGATGCCAAGTCCCTTTGAGGCACCGAAACAATCTTGTCACCCGGTTCAATGGGAATATCGAACGGGAACACCCCCGCCGTGTCGTCATCAAAGGGAAGCCCCCGTCGCCTGAAGCCCACCCACACGAAGTCTTTTGCGAAATTCGGATCTGTCGAGAAATCCCACGCCGGAATCGTGATTTTCAAATCGCGATTCAATACATCGCGAGGTAATAGCCCGTCCGGGCTCTCATTACCCTCTTCGTCTTTCAGGATATCCGGAACAATCGGTTCTGGAATAACCACAAGACTTGGTTCGTCATCGCCGCGTGCGTGTTGCGGATCCATCGACGACTCTTCTGGGGGCACCATTGCGAAACTCCACGGCAATTGAGCGGACAGTGTTCTCGCGCAGGACAGTCGTGAAGATAAAACGGGCCGTTGACTGACGATGGCGTGGAACGTTTGTGACCCAATTAGATGCCTGGCGGAAAAAGCTGACTACTGTCAGAAATACTAGGTTTGCTTACCGTTTGTCGGGAAGTCGCTGGAAACAACTGAACAGTCAGCTCAGCGTGAGGCTGCATTTTTGTTGAGCAGAATGGGGGATGAACTCGCCGCGCGCCCCAGCGGGAGCAGACTCCCTCGCGATAGGTTGGGGTTCACCGCAGAGTCGACTACCCTGCGGCAGCGCCTACTGGGAAGCAGTTTCAGTCATGCAAACCCCGCCCCCCGACCGTTCATCGCAAATACCTCCCTACCTGTAATTTCTGACAGTAGCCAACGCTCGCCACCTGCCCCTAAATAACCCAGAGCCTTTGCTTCCCACGCCCTGGAGTCTTCAGCATGCTTATTCAGCCCCCTCGCCTCCCGCCCCCCGAGACTCTGCGGCAACTGGAAATACCCGACCGTACGCAGCCGGCCCTGGAGGGGGGGGTGTGGGGGATCAATATTGCCGCCGCGCAGTTGCTGGCGCCCGACAAGGGGCTGAAAGTCTATTGTCCACCCTGGTACCTTATGGGTTTAGGTGACTACATCGAGCTGCTGCTCGACGGTGTTCAGGTCGACCAGACCACCATCGTCAAGCCAGAGGATGTCGGCGAGCGTGTCACCCTGTATGTCCCGCCCCGGAAGTTCGCGACCGGGGCCTATACGCTG
This sequence comes from Pseudomonas sp. Irchel s3a10, assembly GCF_900187525.1. NCBI lineage: Bacteria > Pseudomonadati > Pseudomonadota > Gammaproteobacteria > Pseudomonadales > Pseudomonadaceae > Pseudomonas > Pseudomonas sp. Irchel s3a10. The sequence goes on along the minus strand of NZ_FYDR01000005.1, from coordinate 510,854 downwards.
CAATATCGGGTCAAGGTATTCAGCCAGTCTCCGGAAACTTCGCTGCCTCCGGTCGATATCTTCGTCAAACTCGAGCAACCCGGCGGCAAGGATGAAAACGGCAGTGCCCCGGGGCATTCCGAGCTGAACATGTACATCGATCCGCGGATCATCAACGATGGCGTGGACAAGGAAACTGCCGAAACCGGCCTCGACATCATCATCAAGGCCAAACCCGGCAGTAGCAGCCTGTTGCCCTACCCCAACATGGCCAAGGGTGACCGCTGCAAATTGACCTGGGGCGGCTGGTTTTTGTATTCGCCACGGGTGACCCAGGATCACATCGATGACCCGCAAGGCCATCCACTGGCCATCCATGTCGACAAGGCCACCATCCTCGAAGCCGGCGATACCGACAGCCTGGCCGTAGCCTTTGAAGTACACGACATTGTCGACAACCGCTCCGAAGACTGGTGCGCCGCAGTGGGGATTGCCGTCGATACCGGCAACACGCGCCTGTCGCCTCCCATGGTCAAAGAGGCCTTCAATAGCGTTGTGGACATGGACAAACTGGGAGATGCGCCGCTGACCTTGCAAGTGGCGGTCGATGCGCCTGAATTCCGGATCGGTGATGTGATCATCGGCCTGGGCAAGGGCACCACGCTGGACGGCGAACCAATCAACGTTGAAGTCCGCGGCGAGCCACTCACCAGCGTGGGCAACATCTACGAATTGGCCCTGCCAAGCGCCGACATACGTTTGCTGGCCCAAACCCAGGCCGTGTTCAGTTATCGCGTGGAACGCAGCGGGTCTGATGATCGCCCCTCCAAGGGGCGCTTCGTCCGTATCATCGGAGCAACCCGACGCCTGCTCGCGCCGATTGCCGTGGATGCGCAACAAGGGGCACTCGACCCTGATCTGGTTAACACCACCGCCTTCATCCCCTTTGATCCGATGATGCAGGTGGGCATGGTCATCGTTCTGCGCTGGGTCGGCACCCGCCAGGATTTCGGCGTCTACGACCCGGAACTGGACTGGCGCACCCTTAGCAAGGGCGATATCGACGACAAAGAACCGATCCCGATCATCGTCGAGGGCAAACACCTCAAAGCCATCGAGGGCGGTACGCTGGATTTGTTCTACGTGCTGATGGCCGAGGGCAGCGATGGAGGCATCATTCAGCGCGAGTCACTGCACCATGCTCTGTTGCGGGTGGGTGAACCGCTGCTGGAACTGGTCGCGCCCATCGTCCTCGGTGAGGCCGGCGGAACACTCGAACCCAACGACCTGCCCGGCGGTTCGAGCAAACTGACCGCCCCGGCTGCCGCCGAACCCACCAAAGCGGGTGACAAGGTCACCTATACCTGGCGCGGTTCGAAAACCGGCAAGACCAGCGACTCGGTGCCGATCAATTCGCTCAATGCCGGTAGAGCCATCGATTTCACCCTGAACCCGACCTTCGTCCAGACCCACATCGAACCCAATCGCGGCGGCACTGTGGACGCGATGTATGAAATCCTCAGGGTGGCGGCAGGCTCCACGCCGGAACGTGTCAGCTACTCGCGGACGTTGAATTTCACTGTCGGCGAAGCCGTGCTGCTGACCCGGCCGAAGGTTCAGCAGGCCGAGGCCGATGGCACTACCTTGCAGCCGATCAAGGCCGTGGAAGCCCTGACCGTCAACATCGATTCGCAAGACTTGCTGCTCAGCGATCTGCTCAGCGTGACCTGGACCGGCGCACCTGGCACGGCCGCCGGCGGCTCGCACACCACCCCGGCCAGACCCATCAGTGAAACCACGCTGACAATCGAACTGCCGGTCACCGTGCTGGCATTCAACCTGGGCAAAACCGTCACCGTGACGTACACCGTCACCCGCAACGGTGCGCCCCGGACCTCGTTGCCGCTGTTGTTGAATGTCGGCACTTTTTCGGACTCAAGCTTGAAATCGCCGGTGATCATGGAAGCCGACAACAATGGCGAAGGCCGGGAATTCGATGTGGCTAAACTGACTGCCAACGCAGTCGCTCGCATAGATGTCTGGCCGTTGATAGCTACCGGTCAGCGTATGTGGATGCGTCTGACCGGAACCAATGCCAACGACACTCCGTACATCAACGATATTGCACCTGGGGATCCTGTCACTCAGCCGTTGATCGATAGGGGCTACCAAAATCGCGGACTCGCTCAAGCAGCAATGAAAAACCTGAAAGATGGCAGTGACTTGACCATCGAGTGCAAAACGACGTTCAACAAGAGCACGAATGAAAGCGAGGCGGTGCCCTTCCCCGTGCGCACTTACACGATCAAAGCGGTTGAGGATGTGCGGCCAGAAATTACCGGATTGGAAGACTCCAGAGGGGTACCGATTGCCGAAGGCGGAATCACCGTCGATGACGAGGTCACGTTGTCAGGGGCCGGGGCCAAAGGTCAGAAAGTCCAGATCAAGGATGGCACCACCGTCAAAGGTGAAGCGACGGTTAACCTGACAACCGGCCTGTGGGAACTGACCCTGACAGGCTTGAGCGTGGCCGCTCACAGCTTCACCGCCATCGCGTTATATGGCAGTGGTCAGGTGTCCGCGGCGTGGACGTTGACGGTGACGGCCAGTAACCCACCGACCATCACCAAGGCCATCGACTCCAAAGGGAATGAGATTGCCAAAGGCGGATTCACCGTTGATACCCAGATCAAGTTGTCAGGGGCCGGGGCCAAAGGTCAGAAAGTCCAGATCAAGGATGGCACCACCGTCAAAGGTGAAGCGACGGTTAACCTGACGACCGGCCTGTGGGAACTGACCCTGACAGGCTTGAGCTTGGCCGCTCACAGCTTCACCGCCATCGCGCTGTATGGCGGTGGTCAGGTGTCCGCAGCGTGGACATTGACGGTGACGGCCAATACCCCACCGACCATCACCAAGGCCATCGACTCCAAAGGGGCAACGATTGTCAAAGGCGGATTCACCGTCGATACCCAGATCACGTTGTCAGGGGCCGGGGCCAAAGGTCAGAAAGTCCAGATCAAGGACGGCACCACCATCAAAGGTGAAGCGACGGTTAACCCGACGACCGGCCTGTGGGAACTGACCCTGACAGGCTTGAGCGTGGCCGCTCACAGCTTCACCGCCATCGCTCTCTATGGCAGTGGGCAGGTGTCCGCGGCGTGGACGTTGACGGTGACGGCCAGTACCCCACCGACCATCACCAAGACCATCGACTCCAAAGGGAATGAGATTGCCAAAGGCGGATTCACCGTTGATACCCAGATCAAGTTGTCAGGGGCCGGGGCCAAAGGTCAGAAAGTCCAGATCAAGGATGGCACCACCGTCAAAGGTGAAGCGANNNNGCCATCGACTCCAAAGGGAATGAGATTGCCAAAGGCGGATTCACCGTTGATACCCAGATCAAGTTGTCAGGGGCCGGGGCCAAAGGTCAGAAAGTCCAGATCAAGGATGGCACCACCGTCAAAGGTGAAGCGACGGTTAACCTGACGACCGGTCTGTGGGAACTGACCCTGACAGGCTTGAGCGTGGCCGCTCACAGCTTCACCGCCGTCGCGCTGTATGGCAGTGGGCAGGTGTCCGCGGCGTGGACGTTGACGGTGACGGCCAGTAACCCACCGACCATCACCAAGGCCATCGACTCCAAAGGGAATGAGATTGCCAAAGGCGGATTCACCGTCGATACCCAGATCACGTTGTCAGGGGCCGGGGCCAAAGGTCAGAAAGTCCAGATCAAGGATGGCACCACCATCAAAGGTGAAGCGACGGTTAACCTGACGACCGGCCTGTGGGAACTGACCCTGACAGGCTTGAGCGTGGCCGCTCACAGCTTCACCGCCGTCGCGCTGTATGGCAGTGGGCAGGTGTCCGCGGCGTGGACGTTGACGGTGACGGCCAATACCGCACTGACCATCACCTCAGTAAAAGATCAGAGCAACTGGAACATTCCCGATAACGGTCATACCGTGCACACCAGCGTCACGCTCACTGGCTCCGCGCCTGTTGGCCAGAAGGTGGAAGTTTTCCTCGGTGCGATCTCCAAAGGCATCGCGGAAGCTGGCCCCGACAGAACCTGGACCCGTACCGTGAGCGGGTTATCGCTGGACGTACTGCACACCTTAAAGGCCGTTGGCCAATACGCGAACAATCCGACATCGAACCTTTGGCGTTTGACGGCGTTGAATGGCGTGAGGCCGGCCATCACCGCCGCGCAGGATTCCAAAGGGCAGCCAATCAGCAATGGTGGCAACACTGTTGACCGCACTGTTCATCTTATGGGGACGGCGACTAAGTATCTTGAGGTGGAGATTTACGACGGTGCCACCGCCACTGGCAAAAAGGCCAGGGCCAATGACAAAGGTGAATGGGCGGTTCAGTTGACCGGGCTGACACCTACGAAGCATGTGTTCAAAGCCAAGGCGTTGTATGGCAGCGGGACGGAGTCGGGGGAGTGGGCTGTCACGGTAGTCAATGAAATATTGTTAGAGAATTTCGATAGTCGCCCCCAGCAAGAGCATAAACCGGGCACTCCATTAATAATCCCAACAATGACAGTCACATCATCCAATACTAACGTTGGAATAATACCCTCTCCCAACTACTCTGCCGGAATGAAAGAAGGAATGATTTTGGTTATATTCACTCGCGGCACCGCATACATCACTTTCAAATCCGAATATTCCTATATTAAATTCTCCGGCTCATTTTCCGATGTAACAACTTTAACTTTCTATAGCTCGAACGACACTCGATTAGGCGAACGTCGTCCGCCGCATGGGAGGCCCACCCCCATTACCTGGGTCGAATTTCAAGCTCCAGAGGGAGAAAAAGTTTCCTATATAGATATTAATCAGACAGCAAGCGCTTTTACACAGTCGCATTTTGATTATTTCTATATCCGACCATAACGCACGAAATTAAACTCAACATACAAAAACATGTTTGATTTATAGTGCCGCCGCAACACCTGATCCATTGGCAAAGTGTTGCATTGGGATAAGGATCTGAATAAGGATGGGATAAGGGCACGGATTTATTTAATGGTAATCACGAGCAGGCTCACGCCTACAGTAGATCTGCTTTTTTCGCAGGTTATGTGCCCAGCAAAGATCCTTGTAGGTGTTAGCCTGCTTCGCAATGAGGCCGTTACTGCTTTCGGCTATTCCTTCGGCACAACATTATCCAGCGCCCGATTCACCGCCAACTCTCCCAACATCACCACCTGCGCGATACCCAACACCGTGTTGCGACTCGGCCCATCCAGCGTGCCGGCAAAGTCACCGAGCATGACCGTAGCCGAGGCCAGGGATTCGCAGGCGTTGGCCAGCAGGGATTCGGTGTCGGTTTGTGGATTGACCAGGAACATGCTGTTGGGGGTGTAGGGTGTGGCCATGATTTGCGCGGGTGCGAGGTAATGGTCGAGGGCGCGTTCGGCGGCTTCGTGGAGTTTTCTGGAGTTGAGGGATTCGTAGGGTGATAGCGGGTCTGTGATTGGAGGATTGGGCTTGGTTTCGGACATCAGCAGGAACTCCGATCAAAGTACTTTGAAAGAATGACTCCCTGTAGGAGCTGCCGAAGGCTGCGATCTTTTGATCTTGTTTTTTAAAAGCAACATCAAAAGATCGCAGCCTTCGGCAGCTCCTACAGGGAACCGGGCAGTTAGTTCGGCACGCGGCGGCCGTCCAGTACCCGGTTGACCATCAGTTCACTGAGCATGATCACCTGATGCAGCATCAGCATGGCTCGGCGCTGTGGGTGGTCGACGGTGTCGCCGATGTCGCGGGCCATGTCGCTGGCAGCTGCCAGAGATTCGCAGGCTTCGACGAGCAAGGTTTCTTCGTCCACGGTGGGGTCGATGAGGAAGATTCTGTTCGCCTTGCATGACGAGGTTGAAGGGATCGAGATCTTCAGGGCGCCGGGGTTGAGGTAGAAGTTGATGGCGCGGTCGGTTGCCGCTTTTATCTTCTGCGGGTCGAGGGCTGGGTCGTATGGGATCGAGGTGTCCGGAGGGTTGGGTGTGGCTTTGAACATAGGTGACTCGCTGTTTTGAATAAGTGAGGAGCCATCACTCTCGCTACCAAACGAAGGGTGGCGGCCATTTGTGGGTTGGTAGACCGGTCAAAACAGTAAACCCGGCGCTCCCGAAGGAGCCCCACGCATGGCCACCAAAAAGCAGAGTCCCAAAAACGGACCTGTAATGTGGCGCACGACTGTAATGAAACGGGCTACCAAACCCGATCACTGATTTTCAGTGACAGGGAAACGATATAGCCCGCCCCATAGCCGTGTAAGCCGGCGGATTCTGGCGTACGCGTAGGTAACGGCGCAAGGCGTTGTAGCCGGTATGGCGTAACGATTCGTGTACTTTAAACGTGGTTGCGGAGTTACGTTTATGTGCGGGGTTTGCTCTGTTGTTTTTATGTTGTCTGGCAAGCCGCTTTCGCGAGCAAGCCCGCTCCCACAGTTGGATTGCGTGCATTCAGGTGGGAGATTGGTCGGCTGGTGGGCCGCCATCGCTGGCAAGCCAGCTTCCACCATTTGACCGAGTGCATTCAGTTGGGGATTGGTCGGCTAGTAGGCCGCCATCGCTGGCAAGCCAGCTCTCACCATTTGACCGAGTGCATTCAGTCAGGGATTGGTCGGTTGTGAGGCCGCTTTCGCGAGCAAGCTCGCTCCCACAGTTGGAATGCGTGCATTCAGGTGGGAATTGGTCGGCTTGTAGGCCGTCATCGCTGGCAAGCCAGCTCCCACCATTTGACCGAGTGTATTCAGTTGGGGATTGGTCGGCTGTGAGGCCGCTTTCGCGAGCAAGCTCGCTCCCACAGTTGGAATGAGTGCATTCAGTTGGGGATTGGTCGGCGGGTAGGCCGTCATCGCTGGCAAGCCAGCTCCCACCATTTGACTGAGTGCATTCAGTTGGGGATTGGTCGACTGTGAGGCCGGTTTCGCGAGCAAGCCCGCTCCCACAGGGGAGCCTTGTTGTTCACAAAATGATGAGCACCCTAAATCCAATGTGGGAGCGAGCTTGCTCGCGAAGGCTGACTCACTGGCAACACAGTTCTCCAGACAGAAAAAAACCCGCCGTCCCGACTGATCGGGGCGGCGGGTTTTGTCGTTTCAGGCCTTGATCACACCGTGTCCACTTTCAGCGAATGATCATTGAGCATGCCGCTGATGATCGTCGCCGTGTCGTGCCCGCCGGCCACCACCCCACCCGCCCCCGGGGTCACGCCGTAGTGGCTGGCGAGGTTGACGCCGGCCAGGTCGATGGTCTGGTTCGGCGTGGCGCCGGCCATGGCGCTGACGTCGATGCTGGTGAGCACCGAGGCGCCGCTGCCGGTGACGGTGAAGTGCAGGTAGTCGTCGAGCGAGGCGGTGGTGCCGTTTTCACCTTGCAGCAGTTGCGACAGATCGAGCTTGTCGGTGCCTGGGGTGAAGTCGGTGATCAGGTCGTGGCCGCTGTTGCCCTTGAGCCACTGGAAGGTATCCGCGCCCGGCCCGCCGGTGAGGGTGTTGTTGCCCATGCCGCCGATCAGCAGGTCATCGCCACCGCCACCGTTGAGGATGTCGTTGCCCAGGCCGCCGTTGATCACGTTGTTATTGTTGTCGCCAGTGAGGGTGTCGTTGAAGTTCGAGCCGACGAGGTTCTCGATCCCGGTCAGGGTGTCGGTGCCGGCCCCGAGGGTGTTTTGCGCACCGAGCAGGCCGAGGTTGACGGTGACGGCAGCGGTGGCGTGGGCGTAGCTGGCGGTGTCGCTGCCGGTGCCGCCGTCGAGCAGGTCATTGCCCGGGCCGCTGTAGAGCAAGTCGTTGCCCGCACCGCCGTGCATCTCGTTGTTGCCGGAACCGGCGGTGAGCACGTCGTTGCCGTCGCCGGCGTTGAGGATGTTGTTGCCGGTGCCCGCCACCAGAATGTCATCCCCGGCGGTGCCGGTGAGGGTGTGGCCGTCCTGATAGCTGATGCTCACATTGGCGGTGTCGCTGCCGCCATGGTTGTCATTGGCGGTGTAGGTGCCGTTGAAGTCCGGGGTAATGTCATGCGCCCCGGCGTAGTTGAGGGTCATGGTCAGCTGATAGTTTTCCGCCGCGTTGGGGTTACCGCCGCCGGTGGGATCGGTGATGTTGGTGATGTGGATCTGATAGACGCCATCGGCCGACGCGGTGAGGGTTTGCCCGTCCGCCAGGGTTGTGTAGGCGCCACCGTTGATCGAGTACTCCATGGTGACGTGACCGGCCGCCAGGTTGTGATCGAGGTTGAGGGTTTCGCCCTGGCGCAGGTTGACGGTAATGCGGTCTTCATCGTTGGCGTTACTGTTGGTCACCGCACCGAGATAGCCACTGACCACCAGCACGGCAGTCATTGTCGCGGCGTTGGCACTGAACGAATTACGCACGTTGGCCAGGTTCTGGTTGGCGGCGGTGTTGGCGTTAGTGCCGGTGAAGTTGATCGCACCGGTGCCGGTGAAGTCCGCCGCTTTCGAGATCCAGCCCGTGTTGAAACTGGTGGGCGTGGCGTTGAGCGTATCGCCGTTGGGATCGGTGTCATTGGCCAGCAACAGTTCGCCCGGCACGACGATATTGCCCGACAGCACGTTGGTGATGACATGGTCGTCGACCGCCACTGGCGGCGAATTGGGGATCACTTTCACGGTCAGCGTCGAGCTGACAAGGTCGCCGTCGTTGTCGCTGAGGGTGAAGCCGATGTTCTCGGTGATCACCGTAGTGGTGGTTTTTTGCGAGGTGTAGTTGTAGTCGCCGGTGTCGAGGTTGATCACCAGGGTGCCGCTGTTGTTGGTGGCGATACTCAGCGTGTTGTTCACCGTATTGAACGTGCCGTGGTTGGTGCCGCCGGATGCGGTCAACGAACCCTGGCCGCTGTTGGCGCGCGGGTCATAGGTGTAGGTGGTGCCGTCGACCACGATCGATTTGATGAAGCCGCCATCGGCGCCGAACGTACCGCCCTCGCCCAGCAGCGAACCGGTGACCGGCGCACCTTCCACAGTGCCCGACAGCACCGAGTTGAGCTGATTGAGATCGGTGACCACCACCGCGTTGGTGTTGGTGTGGCTGATGCCGTCATAGGCCAGCGGATCAAGGTTGGCGTTGCTCACGCCGCTGCCCAGACCGATGGCGTAGTTCTTGATGTTGTTGGCATCGAGGAAGTTTTTAAGCGCGGCTTCGTCAGCGGCGTTGATGTCGCCTTCGTTGGGTTTGCCATCGGAGAAGAAGTAGCCGACGTTCTGTGCCCCGGTGAGTTTGCCCGAGGTGTTGAACGCGGTTTGCATCACCGCCACGGCGGCGTCGTAGTTGGTACCGCCACCGGCGGTGAGACCGGCGAGTATAGACTTGGCCGTCGCCACATCGACCCACACCGAAGTCCGGTCCGTGGCGCTACTGCTGAAGGTGACGAGTTGTACCTTCACATCGCCGAGGTCATCGTATTTGTCGAGCAAGGCACTGATGGCCTGCTTGGCCAGCGCCAGCCGTGACAGCCCCGGTACACCGGACGCGTCGGCCATACTGCCGGAGATGTCGAGGACGATCAGCAGGTTGGAATCGATCTCCACCGCCGCCACCGAGCGATCCGACGCCACGGCTTTGGGCACGTCATCAACGATGTTGACCACGAGGGTGCTGGTGGTGCTGTTGCCCAGCGCATCGGTGGCTTTGTAGGTGAAGCTTTCGCTCAGGGTGTTGGCGCCGTCGTTGGCGTTCGGCGTGGTTTTCGGCGCCGAGGTCAGGGTGTAAGTGTAGGTGCCGTCGGCGTTGAGCTGGATCTGCCCGTAAGTGCCGGTGGCGCTGCCGACCAGGGTGTAGGTGAGCGCCCCGCTGCCGCCGCTGACCGCGCCGACCAGCGTACCGCTGGCGGTTTCGCCGGTGTTGCTCGGGTCGCTGCCGGTGACTGTGCCAGGGGCCAGATCCTGGCCATCCTTGGTCAGGTCGAGGGCTTTTTCATAGACCGTCACGTCCTGATCCACCGATGCAATCAGTTTGCTGTCGGCGACGTTGATGGTGATGGTCGTGGTGCTTTCATCGCCATCGGAATCGCGCACGGTGTAGGTAAAGGTGTCGGTGGCACCCGGCGGGCTGACGGAGTTCGGATTGCTGTGATACACGGCGTTGCCCGCCGCATCCAGGGTCAGGTAGCCGTAGGCGCCGTTGATGTTGCTGTTGAGGCCGCCGATCGCCGAGGTCGCGGTGTTGCTGCCGGCGCGCACGCCGACCACGGCTCCGCCCGCCGCGGCGCCATCGGCACCGGTGACGTCGTTGCCGAGCACGCTGAGGTTGACCGTACCGCCCTCCGCCACTGAGCCGGTATCGGCGTTGGCAGTCGGCAGGTCATCGATGATGTTGACGTTGATCTGGCCGCTGGCGGTGCTGCCGTCGGTGTCTGTCGCGACCACGTTGAAGTTTTCGGTGAGGCTATTGGCGCCGTTAGCGGTCGGATGATTTTCGTTGTCCACCAGCGTGTAGCTGTAGCTGACCACGCCGGTTGCCGGGTTGTAGCCGGTGACGGTGAACGTGCTGCCCAGCGGCGACACCACCGATTGCGGGAAGCCTGCGGCGACCCCGTTGGTCACTACGGCAATGCCACCGACGGTGAGGGTTTGCAGTCCATCCAGGGCCGTGACGGTGAAGGTACCGCTCTGGGTCAGCGCCGGGGTGTTGGGGCTGGTGCCGTCACTGAGGTTTTTTTCGTAGACGGTGAGTTCGCCGCCATTGACGTCGAGGCCGTTGAGCACCACCGGATCGTCGTTGTTGTGGATGTTCAGCACCAGGTTGGCGGTGCTGGTATCGCCATCGGCATCGGTGAGCGTGTAGGTGAATGTTTCGGTGCCGTTTCCACCGCCGTGCAGCGCCTTGAAATCGGCGTCAGCCGGGTTAAGCGTATAGGTGTAAGTGCCGTTGGCATTGAGCACCAGCGTGCCGTAAGTCCCGGTGAACGTACCGGCGGTGATCGGCCCGACATTCGGCCCGGTCGCGACCACGTCCGCGCCTTGCACATCATTGGTCAGCACGTTGCCGGTCAGGGTCAGCTGGGTTTCCGAGGCGCTGTTGGCGTTGCTGTCGTTCACGGCTTTCGGCACGTCATCGACGATGTTCACGACGATGGTGCTGGTGACGATGTTGCCCAGCGAATCGGTGGCCTGATAGGTGAAGGTTTCAGTCAGGGCATTGGCACCATCGTCGGCATGCGGCGTGGTGGTTGCCGGCGAGGTCAGCGTGTAGGTGTAAGTGCCGTTGGGGTTGAGCACGATCTGCCCGTAGTTGCCGGTGGCACTGCCGACCAGCGCATAGCTGATCGCGCCGACCGCCCCGGTGACCGAACCGACCAGCGTGCCGGACGCGGTTTCACCCGTATTGGTCGGATCGCTACCGGTGACCGTTCCGGGGGCCAGATCGGCGCCGTCCCTGGTCAGGTCGAGGGCTTTTTCGTAGACGGTGACGTCGGTGTCGCTGGTCGCGTACAGCTTGCTGTTGGCGACATCGATGGTGATGGTGGTGGTGCTTTCATCGCCATCGGAATCGCGCACAGTGTAGGTGAACACATCCACCGCGCCGGGGCCGCTCACGGCATTGGGATTGCTGTGGTAAACCGCGTTGCCGTTGGCATCCAGCGTCAGGTAACCGTAGGTGCCGTTGATGTTGCTGTTGAGGCCGCCAATGGCCGAGGTCGAAGTGTCGGCACCGGCGCGTACGCCGACCACTGCACCGGTTACGGCCGGGCCATCGGCGCCACCGATGTCGTTGTTCAGGACATTGCCACTGACGGTGCCGCCCTCCGCTACCGAGGCGGCGTCAGGGTGGGCGCTGGGCAGATCATCGACGATGTTGACGTTGATCTGGCCGCTGGCGGTGCTGCCGTCAGTGTCCGTAGCAACTACGTTGAAGTTCTCGGTGATGCTGTTGACGCCGTTGGCGTTCGGATGGGTTTCGTTGTCGACCAGGGTGTAGCTGTAGCTGACCACGCCGGTCGCCGGGTTGTAGCCGGTGATGGTCAGCGTGCTGCCCAACGGGGTGACGATCGATTGCGGAAAGCCTGCCGCCACACCACCGGTGACGACGTTGATGCCGCCCACGGTCAGGGTTTGCAACCCGTCAAGGGCAGTCACCGTGAAGGTGCCGCTCTGGGTCAGGGCCGGTGCATTGGGACTGGTGCCGTCGCTGAGGTTTTTTTCGTAGACGGTGAGTTCGCCACCATTCACGTCGAGGCCGTTTAGGGTCACCGGGTCGTCGTTGTTGTGGATCTGCAAGACGAGGTTCGCAGTGCTGGTATCGCCATCCGAATCGGTGATGGTGTAGGTGAAGGTCTCCGTGCCATTGCCGCCGCCGTGCAGGTTTTTGAAATCGGCGTCGGTGGTGTTCAGCGTGTAGGTGTAGGTACCGTCGGTATTCAGTACCAGGGTGCCGTAGGTGCCGGTGAAGGTACCGGCGGTGACGGGGCCACTCGGAACGCGGTCGGCACCCTGAACATCGTTGGTCAGGACGTTGCCGGTCAGGGTCAACTGAGTTTCCGAAGCGGTGCCGGTGTTGCTGTCATCGACCGCTTTGGGCAGGTCGTCGATCACGTTCACATCAAGCGTTGCATTCGCGGTGGTGCCGTTGTCGTCCACCACGGTGACAGCGAACTGCTCAGGCAGGTTGTTCGCACCGTTGGCATTAGCGTGAGCTTCGTTGTCGACCAGGGTGTAGCTGTAACTCACCACTCCGGTGGTGGCGTTGAAACCGGTGATGGTCAGTGTGCTACCCAATGGGGTGGTGACCGATTGCGGAAACCCGGCAGCGACGCCGTTGGTGACGACCGCGATACCACCGACGGTCAGCGTGGTGACACCGTCCAGCGCAGTGATGGCGAACGTGCCGCTTTGGGTCAGCGCGGTGGAGTCTGGCGTGCTGCCGTCGCTGAGGTTTTTTTCGTAAACGGTGAGCTCGCCGCCGTTCACATCAAGACCGTTGATGATCACCGGATCATCGTTGTTGTGGATCTGCAAGACGAGGTTCGCAGTGCTGGTATCGCCATCCGAATCGGTGATGGTGTAGGTGAAGGTCTCCGTGCCATTGCCGCCGCCGTGCAGGTTTTTGAAATCGGCGTCGGTGGTGTTCAGCGTGTAGGTGTAGGTACCGTCGGTATTCAGTACCAGGGTGCCGTAGGTGCCGGTGAAGGTACCGGCGGTGACGGGGCCACTCGGAACGCGGTCGGCACCCTGAACATCGTTGGTCAGGACGTTGCCAGTCAGGGTCAACTGAGTTTCCGAAGCGGTGCCGGTGTTGCTGTCATCGACCGCTTTGGGCAGGTCGTCGATCACGTTCACATCAAGCGTTGCATTCGCGGTGGTGCCGTTGTCGTCCACCACGGTGACGGCGAATTGCTCAGGCAGGTTGTTCGCACCGTTGGCATTAGCGTGAGCTTCGTTGTCGACCAGGGTGTAGCTGTAACTCACCACTCCGGTGGTCGCGTTGAAACCGGTGATGGTCAGTGTGCTACCCAATGGGGTGGTGACCGATTGCGGGAAGCCTGCGGCCACACCGTTGGTGACGACCGCAATGCCACCGACGGTCAGCGTGGTGACGCCGTCCAGCGCAGTGATAGTGAAGGTGCCGTTTTGGGTCAGTGCGGTGGAGTCTGGCGTGCTGCCGTCGCTGAGATTTTTTTCGTAAACCGTGAGCTCGCCGCCGTTCACATCAAGACCGTTGATGATCACTGGATCGTCGTTGTTGTGGATCTGCAGCACCAGGTTCGCAGTGCTGGTATCGCCGTCCGAATCGGTAATCGTGTAGGCGAAGGTTTCCGTACCGTTGCCGCCGCCGTGCAGATTTTTGAAGTCGGCGTCAGAGGTGTTCAACGTGTAGGTGTAGGTGCCGTCGGTATTCAGTACTAGGGTGCCGTAGGTGCCGGTGAAAGTGCCGGCGGTGACGGGGCCACTCGGAACGCGGTCGGCACCCTGAACATCGTTGGTCAGGACGTTGCCGGTCAGGGTCAACTGAGTTTCCGAAGCGGTGCCGGTGTTGCTGTCATCGACCGCTTTGGGCAGGTCGTCGATCACGTTCACATCGAGTGTCGCATTGGCAGTCGTGCCGTTGTCGTCCACCACGGTGACGGCGAACTGCTCAGGCAGATTGTTCGCACCGTTGGCCGTCGGATGGGCCTCGTTGTCGACCAGGGTGTAGCTGTAGCTGACGACACCGGTGCTGGCGTTGAAACCCGTGATGGTGAGCGTGCTGCCCAAAGGTGTAGTCACCGATTGCGGGAAGCCTGCGGCCACACCGTTGGTGACCACGGCGATGCCGCCGACAGTGAGCGTGGTGACGCCGTCCTGCGCAGTGATGGTGAACGTGCCGCTTTGGGTCAGTGCGTTGGCATCCGGGGCGCTGCCGGTGCTGAGGTTTTTTTCGGAAACCGTCAGTTCGCCGCCCTCGACATTCAGCCCGTTAATCACCACCGGATCGTCGTTGTTGTGGATCTGCAGAACCAGATTGGCGGTGCTGGTATCGCCGTCCGAGTCGGTAATGGTGTAGGTGAAAGTTTCGGTGCCGTCACCACCGCCGTGCAGGTTTTTGAAGTCGGCGTCGGTGGTGTTCAGCGTGTAGGTGTAGGTGCCATCGGTGTTCAGTACCAGGGTGCCGTAAGTGCCGGTGAAGGTACCGGCGGTGACGGGGCCGGTGGGGACGCGGTCGGCGCCCTGGACATCGTTGGTCAGGACGTTGCCGGTGAGGGTCAGGAATGTCTCTGAAGCAATACCGTTGCTGTCGTCCACTGCCCGCGGCACGTCGTCGGTGATATTGACGTCGAGGGTACCGGTGGCGGTGTCGCCATTGCTGTCGCTGGCAACGACAGTGAACTGCTCGCTGAGCGAATTCGCGCCGTCACCGGCCGAATGGGTTTCGTTGCCGTTGAGCGTGTAGCTGTAGGTCACTGCGCCGGTGGCCGGGTTATAACCGGTGATGGTCAGGGTGCTACCCAACTGCGTGGTGATCGACTGCGGGAAACCGACCGGCACGCCGCCCACGATGACGCTGATGCCGCCGATGCTCAGACTGGTCAAACCGTCTGGTGCATTGACAGTGAAGCTGCCGCTCTGGGTCAGCGCTCCATTGTTGTTGGCCGAACCATCGGGCAGATTGGCTTCGTTGACCGTCAGTTCGCCACCCTGCACATCAAGACCGGCGAGCGTGACCGGGTTGTTTACCGGCGCAGGTGGCACAACGATTGGCGCTGCATCGTCATTACCATTGTCGATGACTGCGTTACGCCGCTCTTCGGGAAACTCGGGAATTCCGTTGAAACCGGCAGTCGGGAAGCCGATCACCGGGTCCACTCGCCCACCGACTTCCGTCAGCAGGACAAAACTGTGGCCGCCACCCAGTTCACCTGGCGCGCCGCCCGGCGCATTCGGGCCGGCGGCGGTGGCTTCTGCCGCTTTGGTCGGGTCTTCACCGGCAGCGATGGCTTTCTGGATCTGCTCGACGTCAGTCAGCTGTGCCTGGCTGGGGGTCAGCGCTTCAGGAGAGTCGACATGCACCGCCTGATTGGCCAGCAGTTGCCCGGACAGGGTCATGCTGCTGTCGCGGCCCAGGGTCAAGTCGCGGCCATTTTGCAGATGAACGGCGACGGCGCCTTCTGCCCCGGTGATCAATTGATCGCCGGCATACACGCGGTCACCCTCGACCAGCGCGCGGCGTGTGCCGTCGGTGCCCTGCGCAAAAACCTGACCAATGACTTTAGTGACGGTCCCGATGAGCGTTGCCATGTGAAATTCCTCCGCTGCCGACCACCGTCGGCACTGGTTCGCGAAGCAGCCCATGGCTCAATCGGGTTGCCGAAGTGACGCTCGCACCTCGACAGTTCGTTTCGCAGGGTGCGCAAACAAGGAAACCTCAGTGCTTTCAGGCACTTCGCGATCCTGATCGTTGCAGCAGCCCCACTAACGCTACGTAACGGTGGTGAATCACCCGAGTGACAAAAATCTGTCGCTCATCTGCCGCTACGCGTCCCTCCCCTTCAGCAGTACTTCGCCGTATGTCGCAAAGTGAATGGAACTTTCCTCAAGCCTTTTTGTGCTCCCTAAAGCGCATGAAACAAAGGCTTTCGCCGTGAACAATGTGCCGGTTTTCGAGAACCGCATAAGTTTTTTTCGGCATAAGCCTTATGAAAATTTTTTCTTAGCTACGCTTCAGGATGTTCTTAGCTCTGTTGTTACAAGAGTGAAACGCTTACACCTCAAATTATCGTCAAATATTTGGCGACAGTAACGCACCATCAGGACCAGGGAGATGCACCCCATGCGCGTACTAACCCCCCTCTGCAGCGCGGTTTTGCTGGCCATGGCTTGCACTTCCCAAGCCCAGGCCATGAACCTGACCGAGGCGATCCAAAGCACCATCGCCACCCACCCGGAACTCGCCTCGCGCGTGGACGCCAGACTGTCGGCCGATGAACAGGTGAAAGTCGCCAAAGGTGGCTTCTATCCGTCCGTCGATTTGAATGCCGCGTATGGCCGTGGTTACAGCGACAACACCAACACCCGAGCCTTCGGTAATCACCACACCGAAATTCTCAACTACACCCAGTCCGAGCTGCGTCTGCGGCAGATGCTGTTCGACGGTTTCAACACCGCTAACGAGGTCGAACGCACCAAGGGCGTGTCCAATTCGCGGGCCTATTACGCACAAGGCACCGCTCAGGATCTGGCCCTGCGCACCATCGAGGTCTACCTCGAAGTGCTCAAGCGCCGTGAACTGGTGACGCTGGCCAGGAACAACCTGCAAGCGCACTTGCGGGTGAATGATCAGATCGGCCTGCGCACCGAGCGCGGCATTGGCAGTACCGCCGACTCCGATCAGTCGGTGGCCCGTAAGGCGCTGGCGCAGAACAACCTCGACACTGCTGAAGTCGATCTGGCCGACGCCGAATCGAACTTCTACAGCGTGGTCGGACGCATGCCCGATGAGCTGGAAACGCCTGCCTCGACCCGTGGCGAACTGCCGACACAATTGCGTGAAGCCCAGCAGAGCATGGTCGACAACAACCCGTATCTGAAGTCCGCCCAGGCTGACGTGCAATCGGCCGAGAGCCAGTACGAAGTCGCCAAATCGCCGTTCTATCCGCGCTTCGACGCCGAAGCCGCCGTCGGCGCGAATAACAACGTGCAAGGCGATGAAGGCCACGACAACGAATGGCGCGTGGGTGTGGTGATGAACTACAACCTGTTCCGTGGCGGCAGCGACAAGGCCCGATTGGCCGCCAATGCCCATGACATCAATCAGGCGATGGACATCCGCAATAACGCCCTTCGCCAACTCAACGAGAACATCCGCCTGGCGTGGAACGCCATGGAAAACGCGAAGAAACAGACCCCGACCGCCCGCGAATACGCCGAGACCACCAAGCGTGTGCGCGCGGCTTATCAGGATCAGTTCGGTCTTGGCCAACGCACCCTGCTCGACTTGCTCGACAGTGAAAACGAGCTCTACAACGCCAACCGCCGCTACACCGAAATCCGTTACACCGAGGAATACTCGATGTACCGCGTGCTGGCGAACATGGGTCAGTTGCTGAGCAAACAACGGGTGGTGCTGCCAGCAGATGCGATCGCCGCGACCGAGGTGAAAAATGAAGCGCGCCTGCCTGAGCTGAAATGAGGTAACCCCGTGTAGGAGCTGCCGAAGGCTGCGATCTGTTGATCTTGATCTGCAAAAACAAGATCAAAAGATCGCAGCCTTCGGCAGCTCCTACAGGGGAGATGTGTCGAAAGTCGAGTCAGTTCAACAGGGGCGATCAATATGACCAGCATGGCCGAAGGCGGACACACCGGGATCGATCCGCGGCTGAGCTTCGATGACCCGTTGCTCGACGGTCTGTTGATCCTCTGCAAACTCCACGGCGCGATCGTCAGTCGCGCCAGCCTGAGTGCCGGGTTGCCCCTGAACAAGCAACGCCTGAGCCTGGACCTGCTGCCCCGCGCAGCGGCCCGGGCCGGTTTGCAGGCGCGCCTGTTGCGGCGCGAACTGAAAGACATTTCTGCACTGAATCTGCCGATTCTGCTGCTGCTCAAGGACGGCCGCACCGCCGTGCTGCGGCGTTTCGCCGACGACGGCAAGGCGCTGATCCTGCCCAGCGAAGCCGATGGCGGCGAGCAGTGGGTCGAGCGCGAAGAACTCGCCGAACACTACAGCGGCCAGGCGTTGTTCGCCCGTCCGCGCCACGAACTCGAAGACTTGCGCTCACCATTGGTGCCGCGGGTCCACGCCTGGTTTCGCGACACCCTCAAGCTGTCGAAATGGCTGTACAGCGATGCGATCCTCGCCAGTTTCCTGATCAACCTGCTGGGCCTGATGGTGCCGTTGTTCGTCATGCAGACCTACGACCGCGTGGTGCCGAATCAGGCCACCTCGACCCTGTGGGTGTTGTCGATCGGCCTGCTGATCGGCACCGGTTTCGAACTGGTGCTGCGGGTGGTACGCGCGCACCTGCTCGATACCGCCGGCAAGAAAACCGATGTGATCCTTTCCGCGACTTTATTTGAACGCATCACCGGCATGTCGATGAAGGCCCGGCCGGCGACCATCGGCGGCTTCGCCCAGAGCATTCATGACTTTCAGGGCCTGCGCGAATTCCTTACTGCGGTGACCCTGACCAGCCTGATCGACTTGCCCTTTGTGGCGTTGATGCTAGTGGTGATCGGCCTGCTCGGCGGCTGGCTGGTGGTGATTCCGCTGCTGGCGTTTCCGCTCACGATCATTTTTGCCCTGGCAATTCAGGTGCGTCTGCGTGACACCGTGCAGAAAAGTCTGAGCCTCGGTGCCGAACGGCAGGCGCTGCTGATCGAAACCCTCGGCGGGCTGGAAACCCTCAAGGCCTGCAGCGCCGAAAGCGAGCGCCAGCACAAATGGGAAAGCACCCACGGCGCCCTCACCCGCCTCGACAGCCATGCGCGCAACCTTTCGGCGCTGGCGACCAACGGCACGCTGTTCATCCAGCAGTTCTCGGGGATGGCGACGATTGTCGCCGGGGTCTACAGCATCATCGCCGGCAACCTCAGTGTCGGTGCGCTGGTGGCGACCTACATGCTCGGCAGCCGGGTGCTCGCGCCGCTGGGGCAGATCGCCGGGCTGATCACCCGCTACCAGCAAGCGCAACTGACCATGAAAAGCACCGACGCACTGATGGGCCTGCCGCAGGAGCGCGACGGCAAGCAGCGGCCCCTGGAGCGCACGCAGCTGCAAGGTGCGCTGGACGTCAGCGGCGTGACCTTTCACTACAACGGCCAGAATGCGCCGGCGCTGAGCAACATCAGCTTCAGCATGAAACCCGGCGAAAGGATCGGCATCATCGGTCGCAGCGGCTCGGGTAAAAGTACCCTGGCGCGATTGGTGATGGGCTTCTATGAACCCGAGGAAGGCCAGTTGCTGCTTGATGGCCTCGATCTGCGGCAACTGGATGTCGCCGACCTGCGCCAGCAGATCGGTTATGTCGCCCACGACCTGCCGCTTTTGGCCGGCAGCCTGCGTGACAACCTGACCCTCGGCGCGCGCTACATCAGCGATTCGCGCATGCTCGAAGTCGCTGAGCTGACCGGCGTCACCGAACTGGCCCGGCAGCATCCGCAAGGTTTCGACCGGCCGGTGGGCGAGCGCGGGCAGTTGCTCTCCGGCGGCCAGCGTCAGGCGGTGTTACTGGCCCGAGCGTTGCTGCTCGACCCACCGATCATGCTGCTCGATGAACCCACCAGCGCCATGGACAACAGCAGCGAAGACCTGCTGCGCCAGAAGCTCCACGGCTGGGTGCAAGGCAAAACCCTGCTGCTGGTCACCCACCGCACCTCGATGCTGAGCCTGGTGGACCGGTTGCTGGTGCTGGACAACGGCCGGGTCGTCGCCGACGGCCCGAAAGAAGCGGTCATCGATGCACTGCGCAAGGGCCGCGTCGGCTCGGCGGCGGTTTAGTCGATGCAACGCAAACCTGTGGCCACCTAGTGTCTGTGGCGAGGGAGCTTGCTCCCGCTTGGGTGCGCAGCGCCCACAAGATCTTTGGGGCTGCTTCGCAACCCAGCGGGAGCAAGCTCCCTCGCCACAAGTCGGATTGGCTTGGTTTCTCTTGATTGAGGGGTATCGCCGCATGTCAGCTTCATCTTCGAAAGAGCGCGGCTACTTCGACAGTTTCGGCAAAAGCGCCGAAGCCGAGTTCATGCCGGAAACCGCCGGCGCTTCATTGCAGGATTCGCCGCGCTGGTCGCGGATCACCGTGTGGCTGGCCGCGGCGCTGCTGGTCAGTGCGCTGGTCTGGGCCAAGTTCGCGGTGCTTGAAGAAGTGACCATGGGCGAAGGCAAGGCGATTCCATCAAGCAAGGTTCAGGTGATCCAGAACCTGGAGGGCGGGATCGTCACCGAGATTTTTGTCCGCGAAGGACAAATGGTGAACAAAGGCGACAAGCTGCTGCGCCTGGATGACACGCGCTTCCTGTCGAACAAGGGCGAAAGCGAGGCCGACCGTTACGCGCTGACCGCGCAAGTGGAACGCCTCTCTGCCGAGGCCGAGGGCCGTCCGTTCAAGCTGTCTGACGAAGTGATCGCCAAAGCGCCACAGGTCGCCGAAGACGAGCGCGCGCTGTACGACCAGCGCCAACGGCGTCTGGCCAGTGAGCAACGCACCCTCACCGAACAGCTGCGGCAGAAGACTCAGGAGCTTGCGGAGTTCCGCTCCAAGCAAGGCCAGTACAGTTCCAGCCTGGCGCTGCTGCAGCAAGAGATGAACATGTCGGCGCCGCTGGTCGGCACTGGTGCGGTGTCGCCGGTGGAGATCCTGCGACTGAAACGCAGCGCGGTGGAAATTCGCGGTTCACTGAACGCAACGACCCTGGCCATCCCAAGGGCGGAATCGGCGATCAACGAGATCAAGAGCAAGATCGACGAATCGGAACAGACCTTCCGCTCCGACGCCGCCAAGGACCTCAATCAGAAACGCACCGACCTGTCGAAAATCACCGCGTCAAGCATCGCCATCGACGACCGGGTCAGCCGTACCACCGTGACTTCGCCGGTGCACGGGGTGATCAAGCAACTCAAGGTCAACACCATCGGCGGCGTGGTGCAGCCGGGCAGCGACATGGTGGAAATCGTGCCGCTGGAAGACAACCTGCTGATCGAAGCCAAAGTCCGTCCGCAAGACGTCGCATTCCTGCATCCGGGCCAGAAAGCCATGGTCAAGTTCAGTGCCTATGACTACACGATCTACGGCGGGCTGAGCGCGAAACTGGAACTGATCGGCGCCGACACCATCACCGATGACAAGGGCAACAGCTTCTACCTGATTCAGGTGCGCACCGATAAAAACCACTTGGGCGGGGATGCGAAACCACTGCTGATCATCCCGGGGATGGTAGCGACGGTGGACATTATTACCGGGGAAAAAAGTGTGCTGGATTACCTGCTCAAACCGGTGCTCAAAGCCCGGACCGAGGCGATGCGTGAGCGGTAGGCATTGTTGGGATTTGCGCTGATTGTTCTGGCGCCTTCGCGAGCAAGCCCGCTCCCACAGGTGATCGCATTCCTGCTGGAAGAAGCCGATTGTGACCGTTGTTGGGATTTGCGCTGATTGTTCTGGCGCCTTCGCGAGCAAGCCCGCTCCCACATTTGGAATGCATTCCTGCTGGAAGAATGCCGATTGTGGACATTGTTGGGATTTGCGCTGATTGATCCGACGCTTTCGCGAGCAAGCCCGCTCCCACTTTTGGAATGCATTCCTGCTGGAAGAAGCCGATTGTGGACGTTGTTGGGATTTGCGCTGATTGATCCGACGCTTTCGCGAGCAAGCCCGCTCCCACATTTGGAATGCGTTCCTGCTGGAAGAAGCCGATTGTGGACATTGTTGGGATTTGCGGTGATTGATCCGACGCTTTCGCGAGCAAGCCCGCTCCCACATTTGGAATGCATTCCTGCTGGAAGAATGCCGATTGTGGACATTGTTGGGATTTGCGGTGATTGTTCTGGCGCCTTCGCGAGCAAGCCCGCTCCCACAGGTGATCGCATTCCTGCTGGAAGAAGCCGATTGTGGACGTTGTTGGGATTTGCGCTGATTGATCCGACGCCTTCGCGAGCAAGCCCGCTCCCACATTTGGAATGCATTCCCCTGTGGGAGCGGGCTTGCTCGCGAAGAGGCCGTTACTGGCAACAACTATCTGTCGCCATGATTGCGCTGAAAAACTTCCTCCCCCATCGCCGCAATCTGCCCCTCGATCAACGCTTCGAACGGCTTGAGCAACGGCGCAAACGTCATCGGCGCTTCCAGAGTTTCCAGCGCCTGCACAATCGCCTCGATGGTCGACAACGCCCCCGGCCCCGGGGCCTTGCGCAAGCGGTAGCGCGACACCCCGCCCGCGGCCAGCGTCACCCGTGGCAACGCTGCCAGTAGCGGATTGAGGTGGAGCATCTTGCGTGCCTTGCGCCAAGTGCCGTCGGGCACCACCAGCAACAACAGTTGATCGGATTCACGGTAAGCCTGCAGCGGCTGCGCATCGTCGGCGGGAAACAACAACCGCGCCTGATACCCCGGCCGATTGAGCAGCGTCGGCAGATCCTCGAACACTTCCCCGACAATCAGCTCGGCATTGGTCAAACCAAGAGCCGCCAGTCGCGCAGTGTTGAGCGCGTGATTGACCTCGCTTGGGTGCTGCAACAGCAGAACGCGGGTGCGGCTGTCGAGGCTGGGGATCAGCGGGCACAGGCAGTGGGTGTGTGGGCGCAGGCAGCGCGGGCATTGGGGTCTGGACATGGTTCTTATGCCTGATTGAGCTGTGCTTTGAGCAAATCACGGAAGGTCTGGATCAGCGGCTCGCGGCTGCGGCCACGACGCATGATCATCGAAAACGGCGCCTGATAGCCGAAGGTCGCCGGCAGCAACACGCGCAGGTCGCCCTTGTCGGCCCAGGCCTGGGCGTAGTGCTCCGGCAGATAACCGATGTAGGCGCCGGACAGCACCAGAATGAGCTGCGCCTCCATACTTTCCACGGTCGCCGCGCTGTGTTTGAAACCGTGGCGCGCCAGCTCTGCCTGGCTCCAGTAACCACGGCCGACCATGCGTTGCTGGGTGATGACCTGCTCGGGGATTCGCCGCTCGTTGAACAGCGGATGCCGGCTGCTGCAATACAGCCAGTGCTGCTCGCGGTACAGCGGCATGTACACCAGACCGCTCATGCGCGTGGAGAACGCGCCGATGGCCAAGTCGAGGCGATTGTCCTGCACACCGAGTTGCAGTTCGTACGGGCTCATCACCGACAGGTGCAAATGCACCGCCGGGTGTTCCTGACTGTAGGCGCCGATGGCTTCGGCGAACGGCAAGGCCTTGTCACTGACGGTGGAGTCGATCACCCCGAGGTTGAGCGTGCCGCGCAATTCGCCCTTGAGCGCAGCGGCGTATTGCTCGAATCCTTCGAGCTCGGCCAGCAGGCGCAGGGTTTCCTGATGGAACAGCTCGCCCTTGCTGGTCAGGCTGAACCCGCCCCGCCCGCGATGGCACAGCACCAGACCGAGCGCGGCTTCGAGCTGGCTCATGTAGGTGCTGATCGCCGAGGTCGACAGGTTGAGCTCCTGCTGCGCGTTAGCGAAGCCCTGATGCCGGACCACGCTGACGAAGATGCGCAATAGTTTCAGGTCGGGTAAAGCGTTGGCCATCAGGTACTCCACAAATCATTTGAACTCACCGATCCCTGTAGGAGCTGCCGCAGGCTGCGATCTTTTGATCTTGATTTCTGGCAGCCTTGAAGGCGCCGAAAATCAAAAGATCGCAGCCTTCGGCAGTTCCTACAGGGGTGTTTCACTTGGCAAGAAGTCTATCCCGGGCCTCACCATTAGTTTAGAAAATTCTGAACTAAGTTTTTGCCCGTAGCGATTCTTCCCCTCCACTACATTTCGCAGAATCGGCCCCACAACGGCGTCCGAACCTGTGTTCAACGGTGCGCCGACATAAATAAAACAAAGACGATGAGGCCCTACCCGTGGACAAGATTCTTCACCAACCACTGGGCGGCAACGAAATGCCGCGCTTCGGCGGCATCGCCACCATGCTCCGACTCCCCCATGTACCGACCGCTGCCGGCCTGGACGCTGCCTTCGTTGGCGTGCCACTGGACATCGGTACTTCGCTGCGCCCCGGCACCCGCTTCGGGCCACGCGACATCCGCACCGAATCGGTGATGATCCGCCCGTACAACATGGCCACCGGCGCCGCGCCGTTCGACTCGCTGTCGGTCGCCGACATCGGTGACGTGGCGATCAACACCTTTAATCTGCTCGACGCCGTGCGCATCATCGAAGAAGCCTACGACAACATCCTCGAGCACAACGTGATCCCGATGACCCTGGGTGGCGACCACACCATCACCCTGCCGATCCTGCGTGCCATCCATAAAAAGCACGGCAAGGTCGGTCTGGTGCACATCGATGCGCACGCTGACGTCAACGATCACATGTTCGGCGAGAAGATCGCCCACGGCACAACCTTCCGTCGCGCCGTCGAAGAAGGTCTGCTGGACTGCGACCGCGTGGTGCAGATTGGTCTTCGCGCGCAGGGCTACACCGCTGACGACTTCAACTGGAGCCGCGATCAGGGTTTCCGCGTGGTGCAGGCCGAAGAGTGCTGGCACAAGTCACTGGCACCGCTGATGGCCGAAGTGCGCGAGAAAGTCGGCGGCGGCCCGGTGTACCTGAGCTTCGACATCGACGGCATCGACCCGGCCTGGGCGCCAGGTACCGGCACCCCGGAAATCGGTGGTCTGACGACCATTCAGGCGATTGAAATCGTACGCGGCTGCCAAGGCCTCGACCTGATCGGCTGCGATCTGGTAGAAGTCTCGCCCGCTTATGACACCACCGGCAACACCTCGCTGCTGGCCGCCAACCTGCTGTACGAAATGCTCTGCGTACTGCCTGGCGTGGTCCACCGCTGAGGGTTCGGCCATGAACGAACGTGATCAGGTGTTGCAAGCGGCTGCCGATCTGGTGTCCGCCTTCGCTCGTAACGATCGCGAGGCTTATTTCGGCGCGTTCAGCGCCGATGCGAGCTTCGTGTTTTACACCCTCGAACAGCCGCTGCTGTCGCGCGATGCCTATCAAGCGTTGTGGGACAGCTGGCGCGCCGAGGATGGCTTCGAAGTGTTGTCGTGCACTTCAAGCAACGCCTTCGTCAGCTTGCAAGGTGACGTGGCGGTGTTTATCCATGACGTGGCCACCGAGCTGCGCATGCAAGGGGAGCAACATTTCAGCCAGGAGCGCGAGACGATTGTTTTCAGGAAACAAGCGTCGAGCCTAGAACAACAAGGCCATTGGCTGGCCTGCCACGAACATTTATCCGCCATGCCGGAAGGGCTGCCATCCCCTTAGCCAAACAGGTGACGCCTCACACACGATGAGGCGCGCCTTTATGATCGGAGCAGATCATGAATAACAACAACAACGACCAAAGCCTTACGCAAATTGAAACCCACGGGGTCGAACAGATCCCGGACCACGAACGCACCGCAGGCCCGACGGATTTGTTCCGGATGATCTTCGGCGGTTCGAACACCTTTGCCACCGCCGTGCTTGGCAGTTTCCCGGTGCTGTTCGGTCTGTCGTTTCAGGCCGGTGTCTGGGCGATTGTGCTGGGCGTGCTGCTCGGCTCGCTGATCCTCGCACCGATGGGCCTGTTCGGCCCGCTCAACGGCACCAACAATGCCGTGTCCTCCGGGGCGCATTTCGGCGTACACGGGCGGATCGTCGGTTCGTTCCTGTCGCTGTTGACCGCCATCGCGTTTTTCTCGCTCTCGGTGTGGAGTTCGGGCGATGCGTTGATCGGTGGGGCGAAACGCCTGATCGGTCTGCCGGAAACCGACCTGACCCTGGGCCTGGCCTACGGTCTGTTCGCGATTCTGGTGCTGACCGTGTGCATCTACGGCTTCCGCTTTTTGCTGTGGGTGAACAAGATCGCGGTGTGGAGCGCCAGCCTGTTGTTCCTGCTGGGCATCTTCGCCTTCGCCGGTCCTTTCGATGTCAACTACGCCGGTACGGTAAACCTCGGTCAACCGGGCTTCTGGGCGGCGTTCATCGGCGCGGCGCTGGTCGCGATGAGCAACCCGATTTCCTTCGGCGCGTTCCTCGGCGACTGGTCGCGCTACATCCCGCGTGACACTTCCAAGCAGCGAATCATGGCCGCCGTGGTGCTGTCGCAGATCGCCACGTTCATCCCGTTCCTGTTCGGCCTGAGCACCGCGACCATCGTCGCGATCAAGGCGCCGGACTACATCGCGGCGAACAACTATGTGGGCGGCCTGCTGGCGGTATCGCCGAGCTGGTTCTTCCTGCCGGTGTGCTTGATTGCGGTGATCGGCGGCATGTCCACCGGCACCACCTCGCTGTATGGCACCGGGCTGGACATGTCCAGCGTGTTTCCACGGGTGCTGTCGCGGGTCAAGGCGACGCTGCTGATCGGCGTGCTATCGATTGCCTTCATCTTCATCGGGCGCTTTGCGGCGAATTTGGTGCAGAGCGTGTCGACCTTCGCCGTGCTGATCATCACCTGCACCACCCCGTGGATGGTGATCATGATCATCGGCCTGCTGGTGCGTCGCGGCTTCTACTGCCCGGATGACCTGCAAGTGTTCACTCGCGGCGAGCAAGGCGGACGCTACTGGTTCAACCACGGCTGGAACTGGCGTGGTCTGGGCGCATGGATCCCGAGCGCGGCGGTCGGCCTGTGCTTCGTCAACCTGCCGGGGCAATTCGTTGGCCCGCTGGGCGAGTTGGCCGGTGGTATCGACATCAGCCTGCCGGTAACCCTGGGCCTGGCGTCGGTGGTGTACCTGACGCTGCTGAGCCTGTTCCCGGAACCGCGGGAAGTGTTCGGGCCCACGGATGCCCGGCGTGAAGCCGCAGTAAAACCCCAACTGCGTCAGGCCGCCTGACGCAAATCCCCTGTGGGAGCGGACTTGCTCGCGAAGACGGCGGCACATCCAGCATTAATGTGACTGACCCGAAGCATTCGCGAGCAAGCCCGCTCCCACAAGGGCAAATCGAATTCCGCCTCACATAAAAAAGACAATCGGAGACACGCCATCATGGCTTTGGATTTATTCGTCGTCCTCATCTACGCCGCCGGCATGCTCTTGCTCGGCTACTTCGGCATGCGCAAGGCCAAGACCAACGAGGACTTTCTCGTGGCTGGTCGTAACCTCGGCCCAAGCCTGTACATGGGCACCATGGCCGCGACCGTATTGGGTGGCGCATCCACCGTTGGCACCGTGCGCCTGGGCTACGTGCATGGCATCTCCGGTTTCTGGCTGTGTGCGGCGCTGGGTTGCGGCATCGTCGCGCTGAACCTGTTCCTCGCCAAACCGCTGCTGAAACTGAAGATCTACACCGTTACCCAGGTGCTGGAAAAGCGCTATAACCCGATGGCCCGCTCGGCGAGCGCGGCGATCATGCTGGCCTACGCGCTGATGATCGGCGTGACCTCGATCCTCGCCATCGGCACCGTGCTGCAAGTGCTGTTCGGCCTGCCGTTCTGGATCTCGGTACTGCTCGGCGGTGGCGTGGTGGTGATCTATTCGGCGATCGGCGGCATGTGGTCGCTGACCCTCACCGACATCGTCCAGTTCATCATCAAGACCGTAGGCCTGATGTTCATCCTGTTGCCGATCTGCCTGTACCGCGTCGGCGGCTGGGACGAACTGGTGCTGAAGCTGCCGGCAGCGGCGTTCAACTTCACCACCATCGGCTGGGACACGATCATCACCTACTTCATGATCTACTTCTTCGGCATCCTGATCGGTCAGGACATCTGGCAACGGGTGTTCACCGTCAAGACCGCCAAAGTCGCCCAGTACGCCGGCAGCATCGCCGGTATCTACTGCATTCTCTACGGTCTGGCCTGCGCGCTGATCGGCATGGCCGCTCACGTACTGATCCCGGATCTGGACAACGTCAACAACGCCTTCGCCGCCATCGTCAAACTGTCGCTGCCGGACGGCATCCGTGGCCTGGTGATCGCTGCGGCACTGGCCGCGATGATGTCCACCGCCAGCGCCGGCCTGCTGGCTGCTGCCACCACCCTGACCGAAGACCTGCTGCCGAAACTGCGCGGCGGCAAACAGTCGAGTCTGGCGATCAACCGTCTGTTCACTCTGCTCACCGGTGTTGTGGTGCTCGGCATCGCGCTGGTGGTGAATGACGTGATCAGCGCCCTGACCCTGGCCTACAACCTGCTGGTCGGCGGCATGCTGATTCCGCTGATCGGTGCGATCTTCTGGAAACGCGCAACCACCGCCGGCGCCATCGCCAGCATGGGCCTGGGTTTCGCCACCGCGCTGCTGTTCATGTTCAAGGACGGTCTGGATGCGAACACGCCGATCTACTACAGCCTGGCGGTGGGTCTCGTGAGTTTTGTTGTGGTCAGCCTGGCATCGCGTCGCCCTGCGACCGTGGCCAGTGCCATCTAAGCTTTGATGTAACGACTTGATGCTTTCTTCGACGGGTGTGGCGTCGGTTGCCACACCCGTTTTTTTCGTCTGGAGAAAATGATTGATGAAGATTGTTTCTCGCGATCAATGGTTCGAAGTTTTGAGTTTGAGCGATGGCATCCGGTTGATCCACGAGCCGTACATCCGCCCGTTCTACCGCTGCAACCTCTGGCATATTCAGGGCCGCGACAAGGATCTGCTGCTCGACAGCGGTTCGGGACTGGTCAGCCTGCGCGAGCAGTTGCCGTGGATTACCGAGCGGCCATTGGTGGCGGTGGCCAGTCATTGCCACTTCGACCACATTGCCGGGCATCACGAATTCGCCGAGCGCCTGGTGCATCGTGCCGAGGCCGACATCCTCGCCGCGCCGGACGGAGAGAACGACCTGAGCCGGGCCTTCGTCTGCGACGACATGTTCGAGGCGCACCCGGACTGCCCGCTGTGCTACGCCGAATACCGGGTCAAGGCTGCGCCGGCCACCGGGTTTGTCGAGGATGGCGACGTGCTGGATCTGGGCGATCGCACCCTGCAAGTGCTGCATACGCCGGGGCACTCGCCGGGCGGGATCAGCCTGTATGAAGCGGCGACCGAAACGTTGTTTAGCGGCGACATCATTTACGACGGGCCGTTGATCGAGGACGCCTACCACTCCAATCTGCAGGATTACGCCGCCAGTCTGCGGCGTTTGCAGGCGCTACCGATCCGCACCGTGCATGGCGGACATTTCGGCAGTTTTTCCGGCGGGCATTTACGTTCGATGATTGACGAATGGCTGCGCGGGCACGCTTGAGGCCTGCTGTAATCAGTCGAAACAACCACGAAAACCTCTGCCATGAGAAGAGCTGCCGTGCGTGCTGCGGTGCACCGATACATTCGGCGCCTGCTGGAATCCCGCGAATTCAACGACGACACCAGTCTGGTGCAGTTAGGGCTGGAGAAGGCGGATATCGAGGATCTGATCTTTCATCTGGAAGATGAATTCGGACTGACGGCGTTTACTGCCGAAGAGGATCACATGCTCAAGACCGCGAAGACCGCGAATGACCTGAGTCGATTTTTGTTAGAGATTGGACGGCATTGAGGGAGATTGCCTAATACATCCTTCAGGGTGAGCTCAAACCCTGTGGCGAGGGAGCTTGCTCCCGCTGGGCTGCAAAGCAGCCCCAACACCATTCAGCCCGGTTGTGCCAGACGGACCTTGTTCAGTGACGTTACGACTGCTGCGCAGCCGGGCGGGAGCAAGCTCCCTCGCCACCACAAGCGTCACTCACTTGTGAGTCGTGCTTACCGGCGACGTTGTTGACGCCGGCGCTGTTCATCATCGGTGCGGATCGGTACGGGTTGCAGAGGCGGTTCGATCAAGCCGAGGGCAACACCCAAATCGTGCAGCCAGTTCTGAATTTTCTCTTTCATCGTCATGCCCCCTTCAGGGTAGTGCTGAGCGGCCGGAATTCTGAGGCCGCTTCGCACTGATAATAGTCCGAAGTCCTACGCAATGCTCGGCCAAATCCGCAATGATCTGTTACTGAATTGAACAGAATTACCCTCGGTAGGTTCACGCCGTCTGCCGGGATTCATTCGCGGCCACGGGATAGAGCGCTTGCTGTTGTTCAATCCAGGCATTGAGGTTGGCCCCGACCATGCCCTTGCGCCACATGAGCCACGTTGTCGCACTGGCAAACGGCTCGGCCAACGGGTGCACTGCAACGCTTTCGCGCCCCGGCAGACTGGCCAGCATCGACTCCGACATCAATGCCACACCGCTGCCGGCAATCACGCAGGCAAGCATGCCCTGATAGGACTCGATCTCCATCGCCCGCCCCATCGCCGCCTGATAGTGAACGAACCACGCCTCCAGCCGCGCACGGTAGGCGCAACCGTGGCGGAAGGTGAACACCGCCCTGCCCTCGACGTCCTTGGCGCTGCGGATCGGCGGGTGGTCGGCCTCGCTGATCAGCACCAGACGCTCCTCACACAGCGGCACGCCGTCGATCCCCGCCAGTTGTGGCGGGCCGTCCACCAGCGCCGCATCGAGACGCCCGGAGACCAGACCTTCGAGCAATTCGCCGCTGGGTCCGGACTGCACTTGCAGATTCACCGCCGGGTATTGCTTGTGATAGCGCGCCAGCAACGCCGGTAAATGGATCGCCGCCGTGCTGTACAGCGTGCCGAGGACGAAATCCCCCGCTGGTTGCCCGCCCATCACCGCGGCACTGGCCTGATCGCGCAAGGCGAACAGCTTGCCGGTGTAGTCCAGCAGGACTTTTCCCGCAGGCGATAACTGCAATCGCTGACGCTCGCGGACGAAAAGTTCGACGCCCAATTGCTCTTCCAGCTGTTTGAGCCGGGTCGACAGGTTGGACGGCACCCGGTGCAGACGCTCGGCGGCGCGGGTGATCGAACCTTCCTCGGCCACTGCCTGGAAGATCCGCAATTGGCTGAACTCCACTACCTTTCTCCATAACAGAACAAGTTACTCACTATTATTCAATTTTAAAGAAAGTCAATCGCTTCTAGCCTGACGGTCATTGCTCCTCCAAAGGAATCCCGACCATGTCGCCCTTGATTCGTTTATCCGCCTGTTTCGTCGCCCTGATGATGGCTATGGGCATCGGGCGTTTCGCCCTTACACCGCAACTGCCGCATCTGCTCAGCGAGGGTCAGGTCGACCTGACGGGCGCCGGTCTGATTGCTGCGGCCAACTACCTCGGCTACCTGCTGGGCGCGGTGGATGCGATGTTCGCTCACCGTCCACCGCAAGTGCGGCGTCGGTTGCATGGCGGTTTGTGGCTGTGTGTGCTGCTGACCCTGGCCTCGTTCTGGGCCAACGGTTTCTGGGCGCACCTGTTGCTGCGCTTTGGCACCGGGGTGGCGAGTGCCTGGGTGCTGGTGATGATTACGGCGCTGAGTCAACCACTGGCAGCGGCGGCAGGCCGGCCACGGCTGGGGGCACTGGTATTTGCCGGTCCCGGACTGGGAATTTTTCTGACCGGGTTGCTGGCACTGTTCTCACATCTGCTGAACCAGACATCTGCCACCTTGTGGCTGATCTATGCCGCCGTGGCGCTGCTGATGTTGCTGGGGATCGTGCGGATCCTGCCGCAACCGGGCGTGCACACGCCGGTCGCCACCCTCAACGTCAGCCATTCGAATCGCGGTATCCCGCGACTGGCGGCGGTGTATGCGTTATATGGCGTGGGTTACATCATCCCCGCCACATTTCTCTCGCAAATGGCTAACGCGCAGTTTCATGGGCAATGGCAGGCCGATCTGTTCTGGCCGTGTTTCGGTCTCGGCGCAGCGATTGGCGTGCTATTGGTGAGCCTGCGTCGCCACGATCCGAACACCACGCGGCACTGGCTGACCGCCACCCTT
Source organism: Pseudomonas sp. Irchel s3a10 (assembly GCF_900187525.1). Lineage (NCBI taxonomy): Bacteria > Pseudomonadati > Pseudomonadota > Gammaproteobacteria > Pseudomonadales > Pseudomonadaceae > Pseudomonas > Pseudomonas sp. Irchel s3a10. Next base: position 479,013 of record NZ_FYDR01000005.1, on the reverse strand, counting down.
TGGTTGCAGGCGCTCGGGGTCTTCGCGTGTCTGTTGGGCAGCGCTTATGGCCTGGCGCTGGGGGTGGTGTTGTGTGGCATGCCGTTCCTGGCGTGCATGCAACTGGTGATGCAACGCTCGCGGGAACTGGCGCCGCACAGCACCCAGCGCAATGCCGGGCTGCTGACGGCGTGCTTTGCCGTCGGCCAGCTCAGCGGCCCGCTACTGGCGGCGCTGAGCAGCCATTTCAGCGGTGATCTGCAACCGGCGCTGATCATTGCCGGCAGCGGTCTGCTGATTGCCGGCGGGCTGGCGCTGCAATCGGTCAGTGCTGGCCGAGGGCTTTGCGCAAACGCCGACGCACCCACTGCTCAGCGCTGACAAAGGTGATGCCGAGCAACACCAGCACCGCGCCGATGACGAAGTTCACGCTCAATTTTTCACCGAGCAGTACCACGCCGAACGTGACGCCGAACAACGGGGTCATGAACGAAAACACTGCCAGATTGGCCGCCAGGTAGCGGCGCAGCAGCCAGAACCAGGTCAGGTAGCTGAAGAACGACACCACCAGGCCCTGAAACAACACGCTGGCCACCGCCACGGTGGTCAGGCTGACGTGAGTGATCTGGCCGCTGAACAGTGCGATCAACAGCAGACCGACGAAGCCGACGATCAGCTGATAGAACAGGGTCAGCGTCACTGGCGCCTCTGACAGACGCGAGGCGCGCACCACCACGGTGGTCGCGCCCCAGCAGGCGCCGGCAATGACCCCGAACGCATCGCCCAGCAGCATGCGCCGGTCGAGGTTGTCCCACGACACGCCACCGGCGAAGGCAATGGCGATACCGACGAACGCGAGCAGAATCCCCAGCCATTGCAACGGCCGCAAGCGTTCGCTGGCCAACAGGAAATGCACGCCCAGTGCGGTAAAAATCGGCGCGGTGTAGAGGAACACTGACATATGCGCGGCGGTGGTCAGTTGCAGACCTTCGGCGATGAAGAAGAACTCCAGACCGAACAATGCACCGGCCAGCAGTCCGCCGCGCCAGGTGTTGCCCACCTGATCCCAGCCGCCCTTCCAGCACAGCAGCAAGCCCACCAGCAACGCGGAAATCCCCGAGCGCCCGGCGGCCTGCATCACTGGCGCGATGTCGGGCGCGGCCCACTTGATCATCACTTGCTGCACGCCCCAGATCAGGCAGAGGCCGATCATCACCTGCAAGGCAAAACCGTCGGCATTGCGCCGCTCGACACTCACCGCAACACCTCGAACACACACAACATGGCAGCCATCCACTGGTCAAAAATCTGTGTCGGGATTATCAATCAGTCGGACAGAAAAAACCGTCTGGAAAAGACATTTAGTTTGTCTGTTGCGGCAGCGGCGAATGGTTGTCGGCTGCGCCGCCATTCGCGAGCAAGCCCGCTCCCACAGGATGATCGCATTCCCCCTGTGGGAGCGGGCTTACTCGCGAAGGCGTCGCTCCAGACAACAAAGATTACGGGGCTGACTTCAAAATCGCTTTGCCACCAAAAAGCCGACCGTACACGCCACAGCCGTGGCAACCGTCCCCCACGCCCAATCCATCAAACTCACCTGCACCGACCAGCCGCGCAACGTGGCCCAGTTGGTCAGGTCATACGTGCCATACGCCACCAGCCCCAGCAGCGCGCCCATCTTTGCCGCACGTTGCCAGCTCTGCGCCGGCAAGACCACAAACAGCACACAGCCAAAAACATACAGGCAATAAAAAACCGCTGCCGGAACCAGCAGCGGTTTTTCGAGCATCAGCGAACCGAGCAGTTCGCGGTAGGTTGGCGCCATCAATACGCCGAGCCAGATGCCATCGAGCAACAGAAACGCCACCAGCGTAGCAATATAAGCGATCAGCGCTTTCTTCATTTGCGAATCCTCATGTAGGAGCTGCCGCAGGCTGCGATCTGTTGATCTTCAAAAGGCAAAAGATCGCAGCCTGCGGCAGCTCCTACATGGGGCCGGCGTTCATTCAGGTTAGTTCAATGCGATCGGCATGAATGACGATCTTGCCTTCCTTGTACAGCGAACCAATGGCTTTCTTGAAGTTGCCCTTGCTGACACCGAACAGACTGCTGATCAACGCCGGATCGCTCTTGTCGCTGACGGCCAGCGAGCCATCGCTTTCGCGCAACTTGGCGAGAATCTTCGAGCTCAGGCTGCTCGCCGCTTCCTGACCCACCGGTTGCAGGCTAAGGCTGATCTTGCCGTCGGCGCGCACTTCCTTGATGAAACCCTTCTCGCGCATGCCGGAACGCATGAACTTGAAGATCTCATTCTTGTGGATCAAGCCCCAGTGCTTGTTGTTGATGATCGCCTTGAAGCCCATGTCGGTGGCTTCAGCCACCAGCAGATCAACTTCCTGACCGGCGCTGTAGTTGGCCGGGGTCTTGTCGAGATAGCGATCCAGACGCGCGGTGGCGGTGATGCGGCGGGTGTGTTTGTCCAGATAGACGTGCACCACGCAGTACTCGCCAGCGGTCATCTGACGCTTTTCTTCTGAGTACGGCAGCAACAGATCTTTGGGCAGGCCCCAATCGAGGAACACACCGATGCTGTTGACTTCAACAACTTTCAGGCTGGCAAATTCGCCGACCTGAACTTTTGGTTTTTCAGTGGTAGCGATAAGTTTGTCATCGCTGTCCAGATAAATAAAAACGTTGAGCCAGTCTTCATCTTCGCTGGGAATATCTTTAGGGATATAACGGTTGGGCAAAAGAATTTCGCCGTCGGCACCGCCGTCCAGATATAAACCGAAGTTAGTGTGTTTAACCACTTGCAAACTGTTGTAACGCCCGACTAAAGCCATTTTCCAGAACCCTCATTGCGTGGGCGGCATTCTACCCGGTTTTGCCGGTCTCGTTCGCTGGGCAAGCAGCCTGCCGCAGAAAATCTGCGGACACCTTGATTTCCCTGGGTTTGGCGCGGACGGCTCGCCATTCGTCAGACCAGCACGGAGCCTGCGGCGCCGTTTCACGGCGAATGTTTCCGCTAATGACCAAAAAATGTTCTTATTTAAAACAGTAGCTTAGGGGGATATTTCGGATAATTAATCGAGAATAATCCACCCACGCGCTCAGTTATTCCCGGGGATATTTATCAAGCAATTGTCAAGTTATTCCTGTACGATGCCTGGCCGAGTTACTTTTCTACAGGTTAATGGCCGCCATGCGTGTAAAAGCATCCACCAGCAAAGCAAAGCCAGCTCCAGCCGTTGAAACCAGCGAATCGATCAACGATCAGATCGCAGCGTTCCTTAAGTCCGGCGGCGAAATCCAGCAAATTGCCAAAGGCGTCAGCGGCCAGACGTTCGGTCCGTCCAAGCAGATCAGCCTGGGCAAGAAGTAACATCCGGTAATACACCCGTCCAGAGGCGCTTTGAGCTTCGAAGCGCCTGGACTGGCACCCGCGTTACCCCCTCCTTCTGTTTAATCAAATCCTTTGAAAATCGACGAACGGCCATCATTGCCGAGCATTCGCCGGTATCCTTGCACGCGTCTGGATCAAGCGTTTCAGCAGGCCAAGCCCTGCCCTCGCTGTTCATGGAGTGACGCATGCTCAAACCAAATTCATGTTTATTGTTTGTAGGCTTTCTAGCCTGCTCATCGGCGCACGCGCAGATTTTCCAGCGCGAGCTTGGCGACTTCGACCTCAAACTCGGCACCACGCCCAGCCGCAGCATGGCTCAGGGACTGGTCAAGCCGTCAGCCGTCGGCTCGTTTCACGGCGGCCTCGATCTGAGCCACGACAGTGGTTTGTATGTCGGCCAGTACGCACCGAGCATGGGCCTGACCCCGGGCAAGAACCTCGAAATCGACTCCTACATCGGCTTTAAACAACCTTTCGATCAAACCCTCGGCTACGAAGTCGGGATGATCCACTACAGCTATCCAAAGGTGGATACCCTCGACAGCCAGGAGCTGTTCGGCGGCCTGACCCTGCTCGGCAGCCGCTTCGGTGTGGCCGTCAGCAACGACCCGGACAAACAGAACAACACGCTTTTCGCCGACCTGGGCGGCAATCAGCCGTTCGGCATTGGGATCAGCATGAAATACACCACCCACCAACTGAACACACCGGTGTCGGTGGACGGTGGTTATGTCAGCAGTTTTACCGACTGGTCGGTGAAATTTTCCCGGCCGTTCATGGGCGTCGACCTGGACCTGATCTACAGTAATTCCAACCTCAGCGGCAGCGAATGCTCGGCGTATTCGGGACACAACAGTCAGTGTGACGGACTGGTGACGCTCAAGGCCGAGCGCGCATTCTATTGATCGGCTGAACTGCCGGGAGCTTCCTGCGTTCACATGAGAATCAGACGTCAGGCTCTCGCAAGGATTCGCCCATGTCTCGCTGGTTCAAGTACCTCACCCCCCTGCTGATCTTCACCCTCGCCCTCGGCGCCTGCAGCCGCGTCGGCCTGGCCTATCGCAATCTCGACGTGATCATCCCGTGGACGCTTGGCGACTACCTGGACATGAACGGCGAGCAGAAGGACTGGTTCAACGAAAGGCTCAAGGAACACCTGAACTGGCACTGCACCACGCAGCTGCCGGGCTACCTCGACTGGCTGGATCGCTTGCAGGCAATGGTCGAAAGCAATCAGGTGACCGACGCTGCGCTGCAAGCACGAACCGAGGAAGCGAAAAAAGCCATTGCCGAAACCGCACGGCAGATCACACCGTCGGCCATCGAGTTGCTGCAAGGGCTGGACGACAAACAAGTCGCCGAGATGAACGATGCGTTCGCCAAGGATCTGCGCAAACGTGAAAAGGAATACGTCCAACCGCCACTGGCGCAGCAGATCGCCGAGCGCGGCGCGCGCATGGACAAGCGCCTGACCGATTGGCTTGGCCCGTTGAGCGCCACTCAGGAAAAACGGGTGATGGCCTGGTCGACCGCGCTGGGCGATCAGAACACTCAATGGATCGCCAACCGCGCGCACTGGCAGCAACAGCTCAGCAACGCCGTTGCCCAGCGCAAAAGTCCGGAATTCCCACAGCGAATCGAGACACTTCTGGTCAACCGCGAGCGTTTATGGACAGCGGATTACCAAAAGGCCTACGCCAACACCGAAGCACAGGCGCGCTCGCTGGCGGTGGATCTGATGGCCGAGAGTACGCCGCAGCAACGTCAGCGGTTGTTGAAAAAGATCGAAGGCGTACGTAAAGATTTCAACGACCTCAAATGCCTGAAGGGCGCGCAAAAACCTTAAGGCTATGCAAAAAACAATGTGGGAGCGGGCTTGCTCGCGAATGCGGCGTGTCATTCACCCTTTACGTGTCTGATACACCGCATTCGCGAGCAAGCCCGCTCCCACAAAGGCTATCAGGCAATCTGCGCCTTGGAAGCCACCTCATCAAACGTCGCTTGATCCAGAGCATCTTCCTGCTCGTCCAGCACCTGCCGCGGATGATCATTTCCGGGAATGCTGCTGTCGATCAGGCTCAGCAGGCTTGATCCGCGTGGCGTCAGAATGAAATTGCTGCCGGTACTGCCCATATGATCCGGGCGCGGTTCGATAAATCCACGATCAAGCAACAAGCCTTCATATTCGCAGGCCACCGTTTTCAGGTGATCCAGATTCTCGATTGGCTCGCCCGCACTGGCTTTCTGCGCCGCATAGTCCTCGGCGTATTTTCGAGGCGCGAAACTTTCGCCTGCGCTGTTTTGCACTTCATGCAGCAGGCGTTCAATCAAATCCCAGTTATAAGTCGTCATCCTGATTCAACCTCCGGTGCGCGTGATTTGGGGCGCTGTCATAGGTTGTGACCCGGACGCATCGCAGCCGTTCAGCTGCATTTTCCGCGGCGCCCGACCGACGGTCTGTCGAATTGCCCGAGGGTTAAACGACTAGTCTGACAAAGACGGTTTCAACCCCCGCAGGAGAAATCATCATGAACATCGAGAATCATCCGGTGGTATCGCGCGAAGAATGGCTCGCTGCGCGCAAACAACATCTGGCCGAAGAAAAGGCCTTTACCAAGGAACGCGACCGCCTCAGTGCCAAGCGCCGCGCGTTGCCCTGGGTCAAAGTCGACAAGAACTACCGATTTCAAGGCCCAAACGGCCAACTGAAACTGGCCGACCTGTTCGGCAAGCACAGCCAGTTGATCGTTTACCACTTCATGTTCGCCAAGGACTGGGAGGAAGGCTGTCAGGGCTGCTCGTTCCTGTCCGACCACATCGACGGCGCCAATCTGCACCTGGCCCACCACGACATCGCAATGGTCGCGGTTTCCCATGCACCGTTTGAACAGTTCCAGGACTTCAAGCGGCGTATGGGCTGGAAATTCGACTGGGTGTCGTCAGACGGTTGCGATTTCAACTACGACTTTGGCGTGTGTGCCCGCGCTGAAGATGTTGCTGCAGGAAAGGCTACCTACAACTACGAAAAGACTTACAGCGCCGAGGAAGAAATGCCGGGGCTGAGTGTGTTTTATCGTGATGCAAAGGGCGACATTTTCCACACCTACTCAACTTATGCCCGCGGTCTGGACATGCTGGTCGGCGCCTACAACTACCTCGATCTCACGCCAAAGGGCCGCAATGAAGACGAGATCATGGAGTGGGTGCGGCACCACGACCGATATGAGAGAGAAACAAAATCCAGTTGCTGCCATGGCAACTGATAAACCTGTGGGGGCAAGTCTTGCTGGCTCCCACAACTCTGAACTTTTTACGTCATCCAGCCCTCCACCGATTACCTGCCTTAACCGGAACGGAGGCCCGCCCCCATGAAAACCCTGCTCAAGCTCACCCTTGCCGCCACTCTCGCCTGCGCCCTGCCGGTCTGGGCCTGTACACCGGAAGAAGCCACCGCCAAACGTGAACAATTGGCCAAGGAAGTCTCCAGGCTCACCGAACAGAATCCGGCCAAGGCCAAAGAGATCAACGCCGAGTTGCAGAAAATGGATCTGGGCACGGCCAGTGCCGATCTGCCGGACAAGTGCCAGTTGATTGATCAGCGCTTGAAGGAATTGGGCACGGCCGAGAAAAAAGCCGAGAGCTAAAAGCAAGATAAAAAGATCGCAGCCTTCGGCAGCTCCTACATTGATCCCTGTAGGAGCTGCCGAAGGCTGCGATCTTTTGCCCCTAAAAATGCATTAGTGCATTTATTTTCTTGCATAAACGCATATCCGGGCTAAGGTTACATCGAGCAAGGAGATCGGCACCGTTCATCGCAGATGAAAACCGTTAACCACCGATCGCTCGGCAATACCGCAACACAATCACAAGCTGGACGCTTGTTTTCATTCATGGAGGACTGAAAAAATGTTAACCACTCAAGCAACATCGTTCACCGGCGAGAGCCTGCCAAGGTGTCTCGTTGGCCACCTGCTCGACCCGCAACTGGTCGAGGTTGAAGCCACTGCGCAAACGGCGGCACTGGCCGCTGCCAACCTCAACTTCACGATGCAGAAACAGACTCAGACCAACTGGTGCTGGGCCGCTGTTTCCGCTTCGGTCGGCAACTACTACGGCACCGGGTCATGGACTCAGTGCGGCGTCGCCAGCACCCAACTGGATCGCAATTGCTGCAGCCAGCCAGGACCGTGCAACGTCTATGGCTACCTGGATTCTGCCCTGCAAACCACCCGCAGCTATAACGGGATGAATCAGGGTTCACTGCAGATGTCGGCCATTCAGAACCAGATCAACATGGGCCGCCCGGTCGGCCTGCGCTGTGCCTGGTACGGGGGTGGCGCACACTTCCTGGCGATCTACGGCACCAACGGCAACTACGTGCTGGTCGCCGACTCGATCTACGGTTACTCGACCCGCGCACTGAACTCATTCCCCGGTTCGTACAACGGCGGCGGCAACTGGACTCACACTTACTTCACCGCGAAAAACTAGGAGGGCGACATCATGCAACTGACTTATCCAAAGGCGCCTTCCAACGGCGTACAGACTTTGCGTCCGGTGCTGCAAGCCGCGCTGCAAAACCAGGGCTTCGGCATCAACCGCCAGTTCGCCAACGCGACACCGGCCAAAGTCAGCCTCAGCGAAGCCTATCGCGGCTACTCGCTGACGCTGGACGATCTGAGCCAGGGCAAAGGTCTGAAGGACGCCCGCATCGGCGACTGGCATTACCTGGTGTTTGCCGACGGCGTGAGCATTGCCGATGCGCAATTGGCCGAGGTGCGTGGTCATGTCGAGTTCGCTTCGCTGAACCACGGCACCCGGGCCGCTGACACCGTGGGCGCGTTGAAACTGGCGGAACAGGCGGCGCAATTGCAGGGCAAGAGCGTTGAGCTGCGGGTGCTGTTTGTCTCGGCACTGCACGTCGTGGCGATCTGGCTGCATGCTGACGGTGAAGATGTACTGATCCCGATCGAGCCGACGCCGAAAGAGCTGGGCGACTCGCGGTTGTACAGCGAAGCCGCACTGCTCGCGCTGCTCAAACCGGCGGCCGATCGCGCCAGACAGCGCTTTGACGCGGACACCAGCGGGCAGTTGGGGAACTGACAAACCCCGCGCATAAAAAAACCCGGACACTGTCCGGGTTTTTTATTGGCCATTTGTGGCGACTTATTCAGCCGCAGGCTCGGCCGGCTTGCGACGCTTGAGCGGGGCCATGCCGTCGCTGCTCACCAGAGAATCCGGCTTTGGACGGTTGGCGCTCTTGCGCTTGGTCGGGGTCTTGGCGGCGGTTTTCTTCTTGTCGCCCTTGGCGTCGGTCTTTTTCTTCTTCACGCCGACGGCTTTACCCGAGGCCTTGACCTTCTTCGGCCCGCCGTAGGTGCCTTTGACTTCCTTGATGGTGCGGCGCTCGAAGCTCTGCTTCAGGTAGCGCTCGATGCTCGACATCAGGTTCCAGTCGCCGTGGCAGATCAGCGAGATCGCCAGACCGTCATTACCGGCGCGGCCGGTACGACCGATGCGGTGCACGTATTCGTCGCCACTGCGCGGCATATCGAAATTGATCACCAGATCCAGGCCATCAACGTCCAGACCTCGGGCAGCCACGTCGGTCGCTACCAGAATCTTCACGCCACCCTGCTTCAGACGGTCGATCGCCAGTTTGCGATCCTTCTGGTCTTTCTCGCCGTGCAGCACGAACGCCTTGTATTCCTGAGCCACCAGGCGGCCGTAGATGCGGTCGGCCATGGCGCGGGTGTTGGTGAAGACGATGGCCTTCTGGTAGGTCTCGTTGGCCAGCAGCCAGTTGACGATCTGCTCTTTGTGCTGGTTGTGGTCGGCAGTGATGATCTGCTGACGAGTGGTCGAGTTCAGCTGGCTGACCGCGTTGAGCTGCAAGTGCTCAGGGTTGTTCAGCACCTTGGCGATCATCTCGCGCAGGCCGGAACCGCCGGTGGTGGCGGAGAACAGCATGGTCTGCTGACGGTTCGGGCATTCGTCGACCAGACGTTGCACGTCTTCGGCGAAACCCATGTCGAGCATGCGGTCGGCTTCGTCGAGCACCAGCACTTCGACTTCTTTCAAATCGAGGTTGCCGGCGTTGAGTTGCTCGATCATCCGGCCCGGCGTACCGATCAGGATGTCCGGCACCTTGCGCAGCATGGCGGCCTGGACCTTGAAGTCTTCACCGCCGGTGATCAGGCCGGACTTGATGAAAGTGAACTGCGAGAAGCGCTCGACTTCCTTCAGGGTCTGCTGGGCCAGTTCGCGGGTCGGCAGCAGGATCAGGGTCTTGATGCTGACGCGGATCTTCGCCGGGCCGATCAGGCGATTGAGGATCGGCAGGACAAAAGCGGCGGTCTTGCCGCTACCGGTTTGCGCCGTCACCCGCAGGTCACGCCCCTGGAGCGCCAGCGGAATGGCCGCTGCTTGCACAGGCGTTGGCTCGACAAATTTCAGCTCGGCCACGGCTTTGAGCAGGCGTTCGTGCAGGGCGAATTGGGAAAACACGGGTGCTACCTCGAAGATATGCAAAAAAACAGCTGCATAGGTTACCGGTTTCGAGCGCTCAGGCCGAGTTTCTTTATACAAACGGGCGTAATCAGTGGCTTTTTTGTTGCTCGATTTGTCTCCAACGGTAATACACAGCGTCTTAAATGCTCTAATCGCCCATCGCGTCTTACAGAAGAATCGTTGCTCACATGGATTTCAAACAGCTCTGGCTCAACGCCCAAGACCTCTGGGGTGCCCTCGAACAGCACCCGTTCCTGCAATCCGGCCTGGCGCTGATGCTGCTATTGGTGATCGCGCTGGTCCTCGGACGAGTGGCGCGCTATCTCATCCTGCACGCCAGCCGCATGCTCGGTCGCCAGCCGGCCCTGCACTGGATCAACGACTTTCGCCACAACAAGGTGTTCCAGCGTCTGGCGCAGATGACGCCATCGCTGGTGATCCAGTTCGGCCTGCACCTGGTGCCGGAATTGAGCAAAACCGCGATGACCTTTCTCGGCAACGTGGCGCTTTCGTTCACCATCCTGTTCCTGCTGCTGTCGGTCAGTGCCCTGCTCAATGCGCTGCTCGATATCTACGCCCGCACCGAACACGCCCGCACCCGCTCGATCAAGGGCTACGTACAGCTGGCGAAGATGGTTTTGTACGTGTTTGGCGCGATCATCATCGTCGCCACCCTGATCGACCGTTCGCCGCTGTTGCTGCTGTCCGGTCTGGGTGCGATGTCGGCGGTGATTCTGTTGGTCTACAAGGACACCTTGCTGTCGTTCGTCGCCAGTGTGCAACTGACCAGCAACGACATGCTGCGGGTCGGCGACTGGATCGAAATGCCGCAGGTCGGCGCCGATGGCGACGTAGTCGACATCACTTTGCACACGGTCAAGGTGCAGAACTTCGATAAAACCATCGTCTCGATCCCGACCTGGCGCCTGATGTCGGAGTCGTTCCGCAACTGGCGCGGCATGCAGCAATCCGGCGGGCGGCGGATCAAGCGCAGCCTGTTCATCGACGCCAGCGGTGTGCGCTTCATCCGCGATGATGAAGAGGAAAAGCTCTCCCAGGTACACCTGCTGACCGGCTACATGGGCCGCAAGAAAGCCGAGCTCAAGGCATGGAACGAGGCGCAGGGCAACGTCGCCGCGATGTCAGCCAACCGCCGGCGCATGACCAATATCGGCACCTTCCGCGCTTATGCGCTGGCGTATTTGAAGAGTCACCCGGAGGTGCAGCCGAACATGACTTGCATGGTGCGGCAGATGCAGACTACAGCCCAAGGCATTCCGCTGGAAATCTACTGCTTCACGACCACCACGGTGTGGGCCGATTACGAGCGGATTCAGGGGGATATTTTCGACTATCTGCTGGCGGTGCTACCGGAGTTTGGCTTGAGCCTGTATCAACAGCCGAGTGGCGGGGATTTGCGTACCGGGTTGCTGCCGGCGGTGCTGGGTTCGGCGCATATTCCGGAACCGCAAAAACATCTCATGTAACCCCACAGATCAAAACTGTGGGAGCGGGCTTGCTCGCGAAGGCGTCAGGTCAGTCAACATAATCGTTGAATGACACACCGCTTTCGCGAGCAAGCCCGCTCCCACAGGGGTTATGCGGTGGCTTGGGAATTGCGGATGCCCAGTCGGCTGATCCATACGGCCGCGAGGATGACGCTGCCGCCGAGCAACAATCGCCCCAGCTCTTCGTGCTGATTCCAGATCAGCAGGTTCAACAACAGCCCCACCGGCACATGCAGGTTGTTCATCACCGCCAGCGTGCCGCCGTTGACCATGCATGCGCCTTTGTTCCACCAGTACAGGCCCAAGGCGGTCGAGACCAGTCCCAGGAACAGCAACACGCCCCATTGCAGCGGTGCTTCGGGCAGGAAGTTGGCTTTGCCGAACAGCAGAAACGCCGGCAATACCACCGCCAGTGCCCCGAGGTAGAAGAAGCCGAAACGCCGGTAATGCGGCAGATCACTCGGGTGTTTCGCCACCAGGTGCTTGTACAACACCTGGCCTGCGGCGTAGGTGAAGTTGGCCAGTTGCAGCAGCAGGAAGCCCATGAAGAAGTCCGGGTTGATCCGGTCAAAGCGAATCACTGCCGCCCCGCCCACCGCGACCAGCGCCGCAATCAGCGCCCATGGATTGAAGCGGCGGTTCAACGCATCTTCGATCAACGTCACGTGCAGCGGCGTGAGGATGGTGAACAGCAGAACTTCCGGCACCGTCAACACGCGAAAGCTCAGGTACAGGCAGACGTAGGTGATGCCGAACTGCAACGCGCCGATCAGCAGCATACCGCGCATGAACGCCGGTTCCACCGAGCGCCAGCGGGTCAGCGGGATGAACACCAGCCCGGCCAGCACCACGCGCACCAGTACCGCGAAGTAGCTGTCGACGTGCCCGGCGAGGTATTCGCCGATCAGACTGAAGGAAAACGCCTGGATCAGCGTGACAAAAAGTAGATAGCCCATGCTCGCCTCTGTTTCGAATGGCGGCGACGATAGCGTTTTTTGCGCCAGACCGCGAACCTCAGGTAACACTGAACCCTGTGGGAGCGGGCTTGCTCGCGAAGGCATCGTGTCAGTCGACGAATATTTGACTGACACACCGCCTTCGCGAGCGAGCCCGCTCCCACAGGGTTACACGTTGCTCAGATAATCCCAGGCAAAAAAAAGCCCGATCTCGCTAAAGCGTTCAATCGGGCTACAGCACTCAGGAGCAACAAGTGCAAAGGGAGGTTCGATGCGCGTAGAGCCTTGAAGGGGTTGCGCCAGGTCACTTAAACAAGCGGCGATTATCTGGCGATTAACATATCAAGCGACCTGGGACAGTTTGGCGTTGGCCTGATTCAGGCCCTTCTCCTGGAAGTCGCCACCCAGGTTCATGCCTTCGGCGTGAATGAACGTCACGTCGTGGATGCCGATGAAACCCATGACCTGACGCAGGTACGGTTCCTGGTGGTCGGCCGGGCCGCCGGCGTAGATCCCGCCGCGAGCGGTGAGCACGTAGGCACGTTTGCCGCTGAGCAGGCCTTGCGGGCCGGTTTCGGTGTACTTGAAGGTCACGCCGGCACGCAGCACGTGGTCGAGCCAGGCCTTGAGGGTGCTCGGGATCGCGAAGTTGTACATCGGCGCAGCCATCACCAGCACGTCGGCGGCGAGCAGCTCATCGGTCAACTCGTTGGAGCGCTCCAGCGACGATTGTTCGTTGGCGTTGCGCTGTTCGGCAGGCTTCATCCAGCCGCCCAACAGGTTGGCGTCCAGGTGTGGAACGGGATTCACGGCGAGGTCACGCACGGTGATCTGATCGTTGGGATGCGCCGCTTTCCACTGACCGATGAAGGTCTGGGTCAGTTGACGGGAAACCGAGTCTTGCTGGCGGGCGCTGCTTTCGATGATCAGAACGCGGGACATGGTGTGTAGTCTCCATCCGAGAATGTTGTAGGTCGATGGAGTGAAGGTTAAACAGAGCCGCTTCGATGAAAAAGCGCAAATAATTGCTGCAAAGCATCGAATAATTCGTTTAGATGCTGACACGTACCCTTGTAGGAGTGAGCCTGCTCGCGATAGCGGTGTGTCAATCGACGCATTCTCTGACTGATACACCGCTATCGCGAGCAGGCTCACTCCTACAAGGGATCGACCGTTATTTCGGGGTGCAGGTCAATTTGATGCGCAGTTTGATGATCTCGCGGGTGAACTTGGCCGTGGCGTTTTTATGTTTGCCGGCCGGTACATCGATCGTTCGGGTGCGTGGTGCTTCCGGGCCATTGCTGAACACTGCTTTGCACGTCGCATCGACATCACCGTAGTTGGCCACACGGATGGACCCGATGTCATTGTCAGTGTCGTAGGTCTCATAGTCGATCTTGAGACCATTGAGATCCTTCTGCACATCGATCGGGTACGCAAACGCCGTCAGCGGCAGCAGCGCCAGCAACACACAACAGAATTTTTTCATTCGCCAGTCTCCATGGGGGACGGCCAGCTTAGGACAAGAGGAGCTATTGATGAAAGCGCCCCGCGTGACCCTTGATCAATGGCGAACGTTGCAGGCCGTGGTCGACCACGGCGGATTCGCCCAGGCCGCCGAGGCACTGCACCGTTCGCAATCGTCGGTGAGTTACACCGTCGCCCGCATGCAGGACCAGCTCGGCGTGCCATTGCTGCGCATCGACGGGCGCAAAGCCGTGCTCACCGAAGCCGGCGGCGTGCTGCTGCGGCGCTCGCGACAACTGGTGAAACAGGCCAGTCAACTGGAAGACCTCGCCCATCACATGGAACAGGGCTGGGAGGCCGAAGTGCGGCTGGTGGTCGATGCGGCCTACCCGAGCGCACGCATCGTCCGCGCGCTGACCGCATTCATGCCGCAGAGTCGCGGCTGCCGCGTGCGGCTGCGCGAGGAGGTGCTGTCGGGGGTTGAAGAGGTATTGCTCGAAGGCGTCGCCGATCTGGCGATCACCGGTTTGAGCATTCCTGGTTACCTCGGTGCGGAATTGAGTGACGTCGAATTTGTCGCGGTCGCCCACCCGGATCACGCGCTGCATCGGCTCAATCGCGAGCTGAGCTTTCAGGATCTGGAAACCCAGATGCAGGTGGTGATCCGCGACTCCGGCCGCCAGCAACCACGGGACGTCGGCTGGCTCGGTGCCGAACAGCGCTGGACCGTCGGCAGCCTCGCTACGGCTGCCACATTCGTCAGCAGCGGCCTGGGCTTTGCCTGGCTGCCACGGCACATGATCGAACGGGAATTGAAGGAAGGCACGCTCAAGCTGCTACCGTTGGATCAGGGCGGCAGCCGCAACCCGAGCTTCTATCTGTACTCGAACAAGGACAAACCGCTGGGCCCGGCGACACAAATCCTCATCGAACTGCTGCGTACCTTCGACACCTTGCCGCTGGACGCACCGTTCGCCGCCCCTGAGCAAGCCTGACACGGAGTTCACCGATGGCCTATTTCGAACATGACGGTTGCAACCTGCACTACGAGGAATATGGCCACGGCACACCGTTGCTGCTGGTTCACGGACTGGGCTCGAGCACCCTGGACTGGGAAATGCAGATCCCGGCGCTGTCGACGCACTATCGGGTGATCGTCCCCGACATACGCGGTCACGGCCGCTCCGACAAACCTCGCGAGCGCTACAGCATCGCCGGTTTCAGTGCCGACCTGCTGGCACTGATCGAACACTTGAACCTCGGCCCGGTGCACTACGTCGGGCTGTCGATGGGCGGGATGATCGGCTTTCAGTTCGCCGTCGATCAGCCGCAAATGCTGAAAAGCCTGACCATCGTCAACAGCGCTCCCGAAGTGAAAATCCGCAGCCGCGACGATTACTGGCAATGGTTCAAACGCTGGAGCCTGATGCGCGTGCTCAGCCTCGCGACCATTGGTAAAGCGCTGGGCGGCAAACTTTTCCCCAAGCCCGAACAGGCCGATTTGCGGCAGAAAATGGCCGAGCGCTGGGCAAAAAACGACAAACGTGCTTATCTCGCCAGCTTCGATGCGATTGTTGGTTGGGGCGTTCAGGAACGACTTTCCCGGGTGACCTGTCCAACCCTCATCGTCACTGCCGACCGTGACTACACACCGGTGGCACTGAAAGAAACCTATGTAAAACTGTTGCCTGATGCGCGGCTGGTGGTCATCGCCGACTCGCGCCACGCCACCCCGCTTGATCAACCCGAACGCTTCAACCAAACGCTGCTGGAGTTTCTCGCCGCAGCCGACATTCAATCTCAGGATCTCTGACCCATGCTGAAAAAACTCGCCCTCGCCGCCGGCACCGTGCTGTTTGCTGCCAACCTGATGGCTGCCACGCCTGCAAAAGCACCGCACGTGCTGCTGGACACCACCAACGGCCAGATCGAAATCGAACTGGATCCGGTCAAGGCGCCGATCAGTACCAAAAACTTTCTGGATTACGTCAACAGCGGTTTTTACACCAACACCATTTTCCACCGCGTGATCCCGGGCTTCATGGCTCAGGGCGGCGGTTTCACGCCACAGATGCAGCAGAAAGAAACCAAGGCGCCGATCAAGAACGAGGCGAGCAACGGTCTGCATAACGTTCGTGGCACCCTGTCGATGGCGCGCACCTCCAACCCTGATTCGGCCACCAGCCAGTTCTTCATCAACGTCGCCGACAACGCCTTCCTCGATCCGGGCCGTGACGCCGGTTACGCGGTATTCGCCAAAGTGGTCAAAGGCATGGACGTAGTCGACATCATCGTCAACTCGCAGACCACCACCAAACAAGGCATGCAAAACGTGCCTGTCGACCCTGTGATCATCAAGTCGGCCAAAGTCATCGACTAAGCTGTACAGGGCGTTTCGAGCGGCGCTGGCCTGACACCACGTCGCTCACACCGATAAAAGGAGAGCCCGGCATCCGGGCGGTTATCTGATGCTCTATCGCCGTTTCGAACAACTGATCGACATATTCCGCGACGCTCCGACGGCGTCTCCTCCAGATCGTGTCTGGCCCTTCTACACCTATTACCTCAAGCAGGTCTGGCCGAGTTTCGCCGCCCTGCTGGTGGTGGGCCTGTTTGCCGCGTTGATCGAAGTCGCGCTGTTCAGTTACCTGAGCCGCATCATCGACCTGGCCCAGGGCACACCCAACCCGAATTTCTTCAGCGACCATGCCCTCGAACTGACCTGGATGGTGGTGGTTGCGCTGGTGCTGCGGCCGATCTTTTTCGGCCTGCACGACCTGCTGGTGCATCAGACCCTGAGCCCGGGGATGACCAGCATGATCCGCTGGCAGAACCACAGCTACGTGCTCAAGCAGAGCCTGAATTTCTTCCAGAACGACTTCGCCGGGCGCATCGCCCAGCGCATCATGCAGACCGGCAACTCGCTGCGTGACTCGGCCGTGCAAGCGGTGGATGCGCTGTGGCACGTGGTGATCTACGCGATCAGTTCGCTGGTGCTGTTCGCCGAAGCCGACTGGCGCCTGATGATCCCGCTGCTGACGTGGATCGTCGCCTACATCGGTGCGCTGTATTACTTCGTGCCACGGGTGAAAGAGCGTTCAGTGGAAGCTTCCGACGCGCGCTCGAAACTGATGGGACGGATCGTCGACGGCTACACCAACATCGCCACCCTCAAGCTGTTCGCCCACACCAACTTCGAACAGCACTACGCCAAGGAAGCCATCGAGGAACAGACGGTCAAGGCGCAAATGGCCGGCCGCGTAGTGACCAGCATGGACGTGGCGATCACCACCATGAACGGTCTGCTGATCGTCGGCACCACCGCACTGGCACTGTGGCTGTGGACGCAGTCACTGATCACCGTCGGCGCGATCGCCCTGGCCACCGGCCTGGTGATTCGCATCGTCAACATGTCTGGCTGGATCATGTGGGTGGTCACCGGCATCTTCGAAAACATCGGCATGGTGCAGGACGGTCTGCAGACCATCTCGCAACCGGTCAGCGTTACCGATCGCGAACAGGCCAAACCGCTGGCCGTGGCTCGCGGCGAAGTGCGTTTCGAGCACGTGGATTTTCACTACGGCAAGAAGAAAGGCATCATCGGCGACCTCAATCTGACCATCAAACCCGGCGAGAAAATCGGCTTGATCGGGCCGTCCGGCGCCGGCAAATCGACCCTGGTCAACCTGCTGCTGCGTCTGTATGACGTCGAGGGCGGAAGGATCCTGATCGATGGGCAGAACATCGCCGAAGTCGGCCAGGAAAGCCTGCGCGCACGCATCGGCATGATCACTCAGGACACCTCTCTGCTGCACCGTTCGATCCGCGACAACTTGCTCTACGGCAAGCCTGACGCCACCGACGCCGAACTCTGGGACGCGGTGCACAAGGCCCGCGCCGATGAGTTCATCCCGTTGCTGTCGGATGCGGAGGGACGCACCGGTTTCGATGCGCACGTCGGCGAACGCGGGGTGAAACTGTCCGGAGGCCAGCGTCAGCGCATCGCGATTGCCCGGGTGCTGCTCAAGGACGCGCCGATCCTGATCATGGACGAAGCGACCTCGGCGCTGGACTCGGAAGTCGAAGCGGCGATTCAGGAAAGCCTGGAAACCCTGATGCAAGGCAAAACCGTGATCGCCATCGCTCACCGTCTCTCGACCATCGCCCGCATGGACCGGCTGGTGGTGCTGGAAAACGGCAAGATCGCCGAGAGCGGTACCCACGCCGAACTGCTGGCACATCGCGGGTTGTATGCGCGGTTGTGGGCGCACCAGACCGGAGGGTTTGTCGGGATCGATTGATCATTGGGTCAATACAATTCCAATGTGGGAGGGGGCTTGCTCCCGAAAGCGGGGTGTCAGTACCGAACATTTGTCTGACACACCGCATTCGGGAGCAAGCCCCCTCCCACAATACATTGAGAACCGCCCCAGCCCCTTAACCACGGGCTCTGGCGGTTTTTTTGCGCCTGCTGGAAATCCATCCAAAGCGTGCTGTACTCAGCCAAGGTTCCAGCATGGGACCTGTCGTAAATCGGCAAGGAAGCACAACTCGATACAGTCTCGATAGCACGCCTATCAAGGACTCTCTCATGTCTCTGTTCAAACGTTCAGTCACTGAGTTGTTGGGTACGTTCTGGCTGGTTCTGGGTGGTTGTGGCAGTGCGGTGCTCGCCGCGTCTTCGCCCTTGGGCATCGGAGTGCTGGGGGTGGCCCTGGCGTTTGGTCTGACGGTGCTGACCATGGCGTTCGCCATTGGCCACATCAGCGGATGTCATCTCAATCCGGCCGTCTCGGTCGGTCTGTTCGTTGGCGGTCGGTTTCCGGCCAAAGAGCTGCCCGCCTACATCATCGCGCAGGTGCTCGGCGCGATTCTCGCCGCCGCGCTGATTGCGCACATTGCCAGCGGCAAGGAGGGTTTCGATATCGCCGCAGGTCTGGCCTCCAACGGTTACGGTGAGCATTCACCGGGCAAATACTCGATGGCGGCCGGATTTGTCACCGAACTGGTGATGACCGCCATGTTCGTGATCATCATCCTCGGCGCCACCGACAAACGCGCCCCGGCGGGCCTCGCACCGATTGCCATCGGCTTGGGCCTGACGCTGATTCACCTGATCTCGATTCCAGTCACCAACACCTCGGTGAACCCGGCGCGCAGCACCGGACCGGCGCTGATGGTCGGCGGCTGGGCGATCGCGCAGTTGTGGATGTTCTGGGTCGCGCCGCTGATTGGCGCTGTGGCAGGCGGGGCGATTTATCGCTGGTTAGGTAAAGAGGATATCTGAAGCTACTGGAAATCCCCTGTGGGAGGGGGCTTGCTCCCGAAGGCGTCGTGTCAGTCATATTTACCCTACTGACACACCGCATTCGGGAGCAAGCCCCCTCCCACAGTAATAAATCAGCCATGCCCGGCAATCGATGTCGCCCCCGATCAAAAGCAAGCTCAGGCCTGGCGGTACGGCAAGGCTGTTCTGGCTTCCTCGGCGTACGCAAGGACGCCGGCGCGTTCCTGTTGCAGGAAGTCTTTGACTGCGGCTTTCAGACCGGGATGACGCAGGTAGTGCCACGAATGGGTGATCACCGGCTCGAATCCACGAATGAGCTTGTGCTCGCCCTGCGCACCGGCATCAAAGCGCTGGTATCCGTGGGCAATCGCGTAATCCATGCCTTGATAAAAACACGTCTCGAAATGCAGCCGGTCAAACTCGGCCAGACAGCCCCAATAGCGTCCGTAGAAGCTGTCGCCCCCGACCAGACTGAAGGCCATCGCCACCGGGCGTGAGGCCTGTTTGGCGAAGACCACCCGAATCGCCTCCGGCATCCGCGCAGCCAGCAGACTGAAAAACTCGCGCGTCAGGTACGGCGCCTGGCGGCGCACGGCGTAAGTATTGGCATAGCAGGCGTAGACAAAATCCCATTGCGATTCATCCAGCTCACGCCCCTCCAGCCATTCGAATTCGAAGCCCTGCCCCGCCACTTGCTCGCGCTCTTTACGCATTTGCTTGCGCTTGCGCGAACTGAGCACGTCGAGAAAATCCTGGAAATCCCGGTAACCGCGATTCTGCCAGTGATACTGACAGCCGATACGTTGCAGCCAGCCCGGCTGCTCGGCCATCGCGGCGTCGGTGAACGGGTCGGTAAAGTTGATGTGCGCGCTGGAAAGTTCTTCGATTTCCAGATAACCGGGCAAGCTCTTGAGCAGTTCGAAACCGTCCTCGACATTCGCCGCCAACAGTCGTGGGCCGCTGACCGGGCTGAACGGCACCGCCGTCAGCAGTTTGGGGTAGTAATCGATGCCGGCCCGGGCACAGGCATCGGCCCAGCCGTGATCGAACACGTATTCGCCGTAAGAATGCCACTTGCGATAACTGGGCAGCGCCGCGATCAGCCGATTGTCTTCGACGTGCAGCAGATGCTCGGCTTGCCACCCCGTGTGCGGGCCAACGCTGCCGCTGTCTTCAAGGGCCGAGAGGAAGGCGTGCCGCAGAAACGGCTGGTTCTCGGGCACCAGTGAATCCCAGGTCGCAGGGGCGATTTCTGACAGGCTTTGCAGGCGTTGCAACGGCATCCACTGACTCTCCACTTCCGGGCATCAAAGCCCCGCGAGTATCGCTTATCGCTGCCCTTTGCACACGAGCATTCGGACGACAGCGCTCTAGATCAATAGTTCAGGACAACTTTATATCGTCATCGACATGACATCACTTAGCCACTGCTCTGTCATAAACCATCGCGATACTCGCTCCTGTTTTTAGAGCGCCGGGTTCTACCCGGACACTGTTTTCCGACGTGCGCGTCGGTGTGCCCCGGATGGTTCAGCCATCCCTCTCATCTTCGGAGATTGCTATGCGTCTTGCTTCCACGAAAACTGCGGCGGCCCTGTGCGGTGGCCTGCTGCTGGCCATGAGCGTTCCGGCCAGTGCTGCAGTCGACGCCAAACTGCTCGACATGCTCAAGGCCAACGGTTCCATTTCCCAGGCGCAGTACGTAGAACTGCAAACTGAACTGGCCAAGGATCAGAAGGCTCAGCAAATCGCGCAGCAGGCGCAGCAAGAGACCAACGAGCAAATCGCGGCGACCGCGAAGAAAACCAACGAGTTGAGCTCCTTCGACCAGAAACTCGCCTGGGCCGCCAAGACCCAGTTCAAGGGCGACGTGCGTATTCGTCAGGAAACCATCAAGATCGACGGCGAGCCGAACAACGGCGGCCGCGACAAGGATCGTCAGCGCATCCGTGCCCGTCTGGGCGCCTACACCGAGATCAACCCGCAAGTCGACACTGGCATCCGTATCGCCACCGGCGGCGGCGACGATGCCCGTTCGACCAACCAGGACCAGGACAACTACTTCGACAAGAAGCAGATCTGGCTGGATCTGGGCTACATCGACTACCACCCGGACCAGATCAAGAACCTGCACATTATCGGCGGCAAGATGCTCCAGCCGTGGGTCAGCATGGGCGACGTGATCTGGGACAGCGACATCAACCCGGAAGGTCTGGCCGTCACCTACAAATATCCACTGGGCAGCAGCGCCGAACTGTTCGGCAGCCTGGGTAACTACAATCTCAAGGACAACGTCGACGGCGATGGCGTGCAATTCCGTCACGACCTGCGCCTGACCGCTGGCCAGTTGGGTAGCCGCTTCAACATCACCGACAACCTGAAACTGACCCTGGGCGGCAGCGTCTACGCCTACCAGAACGACGAAGACAGCCGCTGCACCGGCACTTCCACACCGTGCGCCCTGGCGGTCAACGGTAACTCGGCCAACAACGAATTCCGTCTGTATGAAGGGTTCAGCCAGGTCGACATCGGCGGTCTGCCGATGCCATTGTCGTTCTACGGCCAGTACGTGAAGAACAACGATGCCGTGACCGACGCCGATACCGCGTGGCTGTTGGGTGCCAAGTCGAAAGTCTTCGGCCTGAACCTCGATTACAACTATCGTGACGTGCAACGCAACGCCGTGGTCGGCGCCTTCACCGACTCCGACTTCGCCAACGGCACCACCGGTTCCCGTGGGCACAAGTTCAAGGTCGGTTACGACATCGACAAGAACTTCGCCATCGGCGCCACATACTTCCTGACCAAGGCCGACTTCTCCAGCCGTACCCAGCGTGACGCAGACACCAACACCCTGCAGCTGGACGCGGAAGCGAAGTTCTAAAACGCGTCACCCTGTAGCTTGGCGTGGGCGGAACGATCCCCATCATCCGTTCGTTTCGTCCGCGTCGGGCTATTTCTGCAGAATGCAAAAAAAACCTGTAGGAGCTGCCGAAGGCTGCGATCTTTTGATCTTGTTTTGAAGATCAAAAGATCGCAGCCTTCGGCAGCTCCTACAGGTGGAATTCTATTTTTCCTTGCGGCGTTGCTCGGCCAGACGTTCGGCCAACGCGTCAACACCCTCCTCGGGCTTCTCAGGCATCGCCTTCAGCGTGGCCTGCATCAAACGCATCTGACGAATGAAGCGCCGGCAGTTCGGGCAGAACATCAGGTGATGACGCACCAACAGTTTTTCGCGAAAGCTCAACTGGCCATCGAGATAATCGCTGGAGCGCGCTACTTGTTCCTTGCAGGTCAGCATTCGCCGGTCTCCTCAAAATGCTCCACCGTGGCGAAGACTTTCAGTCGTGCCCGATGCAGCAGCACCCGAACATTGGAGAGCGAGATTTCCAGAAGATTACAGATCTCTTCCAGCTCCAGGCCCTGACGCTCGCGCAACAGCAACACACTGCTTTGCAATTCCGACAGGTTGAGCAAGGTGTGCTCCAGACAGTCACGCAACTCGCTTTCGGTGAGCAAGGCTTCCGGCGTGTCCTGATGCCAGGCGAACGGCGCCACCAGCCAATGGCCGTCACCGGGCGAAAAACGATCGTCGTCGATGGTGCCGTGGGGTGACGGCAGGTCATCCATCAACACTTCGCGGCGGTTTTGTTTGTAGCGGCTCTTGGCCGAGTTGGCGGTGATGGTCAGCAGCCAGGTCTTGAGACTGGAGCGGCCCTCGAAGCTATCGATATGGCGCACCACCGAGAGCCAGGCGTCCTGCACCACTTCTTCGACATGGCGTTGGCCGACGATGGCGTAAGCCACGGCGCGCATGGCGCTCTGGTAGGTGCTGACCAGTTCCTTGAAGGCCTTTTGCTCACCCGCGAGCAGGCGTTCGAGCAGTTGGGTGTCGTCCGTTGCGGCCATGCACGCCTCGTTTGCAATACCGATTGACGTTAACCACTCGAACCTGTGGCGAGCGAGCTTGCTCGCGCTCGGCTGCGCAGCAGTCGCAAAACCGGCGAATGCGGTTCTTCAGCAAGACCGCAATCGCCGGTGTTGGGAGCGCTACGCACTCCAGCGGGAGCAAGCTCCCTCGCCACAAGGGCGGGTGACTCAGCGCTTGCGCAGAATCACGCTACCGATCGAGTAACCGGCGCCGAACGAGCTCAGCACGGCCAGCGAACCGGCGGCCAGATCATCCTGATTTTTGTGGAAGGCAATCACCGAACCTGCGGAGCTGGTGTTGGCGTAGGTGTCGAGAATCACCGGCGCTTCTTCTTCGGTGGCTTCACGGCCCAGCAGCTTGCGCACGATCAAGTGGTTCATGCTCAGGTTGGCCTGGTGCAGCCAGAAACGCTTGACGTCGCCGACGTTGAGCTTGTTCTCCTCCAGGTGCTCACCGATCAACTCGGCGACCATCGGGCAGACGTCCTTGAACACCTTGCGACCTTCCTGCACGAACAGCTTGTCGCGGGCACCGATGCCCTCTTCCGCGGCGCGGTTGAGGAAGCCGAAGTTGTTGCGGATGTTGTTGGAGAACTTGGTCAGCAGCTTGGTGCTGACCACATCGAACTGGTACTTGGACGTCGCCAGATCGGCACGCTCGATGATCACTGCCGTCGCTGCGTCACCGAAGATGAAGTGGCTGTCGCGGTCACGGAAGTTCAGGTGACCGGTGCAGACTTCCGGGTTGACCATCAGGATCGCCCGGGCCTGGCCCAGTTGCACGCTGTTGGCGGCTTGCTGGATGCCGAAGGTCGCCGACGAGCAGGCAACGTTCATGTCGAAACCGAAACCCTGAATGCCCAGCGCTTCCTGGACTTCGATGGCGATCGCCGGGTAAGCGCGTTGCAGATTGGAGCAGGCAACGATCACGCCGTCGATGTCGGCGGCGGTCTTGCCGGCACGTTGCAGGGCCTGTTCGGCGGCGCCGATGGCCATCTGGCACAGGACCGACCATTCATCGTTGGAACGCTCCGGCAGGCGCGGGGCCATGCGCGCAGGATCAAGGATGCCGTCCTTGTCCATGACAAAGCGGCTCTTGATGCCCGAGGCTTTTTCGATGAACGCGGCACTGGATTCGGTCAGCGCCTGGACTTCACCGCTGGCGATGGCGTCGGCGTTGTCGGCGTTGAACTGCGCGACGTAGGTATTGAAAGACTGCACCAGCTCTTCGTTGGAGATGCTGTTGGCCGGGGTGTACAGGCCGGTGCCGCTGATGACGACGTTATGCATGGTCGTTTCTCTAATCTGTTCAGGCAGAAAGCGCTGGCACCGACGTACCAACACACAAAGGGTCTGTTCCCGTCCGCGGGACGCTGACCTGGCATCTTTATAGTGCCGCCCGTGACCTCGCCGAAGGCTCTGGGTCGCGAAAACGGCATTTATGGTCGCGAAGTTTGCCATAAACCCAAGGTTTTGGCGCCTTTCTCAAACACAACCCAAATCCCGATGTGGGGCATATCTCTATCTTTGTGGCGAGGGGATTTATCCCCGATCGGCTGCGAAGCAGTCGCCAAACCATCACCCTCATCAAAACTGATGGGCTGAGATGGTCGCTTTTGGGGCGGCTTCGCCACCCATCGGGGATAAATCCCCTCACCACAAATGCCCACAGGTGATCGAGCAAGGTTTGGGATCAGGCCTCGACCTGACTCCACTGCTTGCTCAGCCGCTTGTCCGAGATCGGCACTTTGGTGCCCAACTGCTGGGCGAACAGCGACACTCGGTATTCCTCCAGCCACCAGCGGTACAGCTCCAGCTGCGGATCGCGTTTGCCTTCCTGGGCATGTTTGGCGGCGCGGGTCTGATATTGCGCCCAGAGGCCGGCCAGTTCACCGCTCCAGACCCGGTCCTTCTGCACTTGCGCGCCGAGCTTCTCGAAACGCTGCTCGACCGCCTTCAGGTAGCGCGGCAACTCCTTGAGCCATTGCATCGGCGTTTCCCGGACGAAACCCGGATACACCAGATTGCTGATTTGCTGCTTGATGTCGTTAAGCGCCACTGCCTGAGCCAGATCGATCTTGCCCTTGAAGCGTTTTTGCAGGCCGTGCCACAGCTTGAGAATTTCCAGCGTCAGCCGCGCCACGCGCTCGGCGTGTTCGGTCCAGTTGCCGCGTTTGCGCTCGGCCAATGCCGCCAGCCCGGCGCCGTCACGCGGCAGCGGGTCTTCGCCTTCGAGAATGCAGCTGTCGAGACTGGCCAGCAGAATGTCTTCGACCAGCGCATCCACTCGGCCCAGCTCGCGATAGAGCAGGCCCAACTCGGTGATACCTGGCAGTTTGCTACGCAGGAACTTCGCCGGCTCGGCCAATTGCTGCATCAGCAGCCGCTGCAAGGCGCGGCGATGCTGGAACTCGGCTTCGGCCGGGGTCGAAAACCGCCCTTCCTTGACCGTGCCGCCCTCTTCCACCAGCGCCGGATAGACCGTCATCGACAGCCCGGCAATCTTCTGCTGGGTCTTTTCCGCCACCGGGGCGAAGACCTTGGCCTCCACCGGTTGCTGACTTTTTGCACTCTGCGGTACGGCCAATGCCGCTTGGCTGGCTTCGGCAAAACGCGCGGTCAGCTCGGCCAGATCGCGGCCCTCACCGAGGAACTTACCCTGGCCGTCGACGATTTCCAGGTTCATCCGCAGATGACTTTCGACCTGCTGCGCCGCTTCCGCCCAAGCCTCATCGCTGACCCGGGCACCGGTCATGCGCAGCAGTTCGCGACCCAACGCCTGCGGCAACGAGCCCTCGGCGAAGGTCATGCGCTGCAACGCCGCCTTGATGAAGTCCGGCACCGGCACGAAGTTCTTGCGCAAGGCTTTCGGCAGATTGCGCACCAGCGCAATGCACTTGGCCTCGATCAGCCCCGGCACCAGCCATTCCAGGCGCTCCGGCGGCAGCATCGGCAGCAGCGGTGCCGGCACGCGCAGGGTCACGCCGTCGCGCGGGTGATTGGGTTCGAAGTGGTAACTGAGCGCCAGTTCCAGATCGCCGATGTGCAGCGTGTCCGGGTAGTCGCGCGCGGTGACTTCACTGGCCTCGCGGGCCATTACGTCTTCTTCGCGCATGATCAGCAATTGCGGGTCTTTCTGACTGTTGACCCGATACCAGCTGTCGAACGTCGCGGTCTGATGAATCTCCGCCGGCAAGCGCGCATCGTAGAACGCGTACAGGGTTTCTTCGTCAGCGAGGATGTCGCGCCGCCGGGCCTTGGCTTCCAGCTCGTCGAGCTGTTCGAGCAACTGCTTGTTGGCGGTCAGGCACTTGGCTTTCGACTGAATCTCGCCACGTACCAGGCCTTCGCGGATAAACAGCTCCCGCGAGACCACCGGATCCACCGGGCCGTAATGCACCGGGCGGCGACCGACCACGATCAGCCCGAACAGAGTGATCTGCTCGTAGGCCACGACCTGGCCGCGCTTCTTCTCCCAGTGCGGTTCGAAATGGTTTTTCTTGATCAGGTGCCCGGCCAGCGGCTCGATCCAGTCGGCATCGATCTTGGCGACCATGCGCGCGTAGAGCTTGGTGGTTTCCACCAGTTCAGCGGTCATCAGCCACTGCGGACGTTTCTTGCCGATGCCCGACGACGGATGAATCCAGAAGCGCCGCTGACGGGCGCCGAGGTAATCGCCGTCTTCGGTTTTCTGGCCGATCTGGCTGAGCAGACCGACCAGCACCGCTTTGTGCAGTTTCGGATAATCCGCCGGCTCTTTATTCAGGCTCAACTGCATGTCGCGGCAGATCAGGCTCAACTGACGATGAGAATCACGCCACTCGCGCAGGCGCAGATAATTGAGGAAATTCTTCCGACACCAGTTGCGCAGCGGGCTGGCGGTCAGCGCCTGGCGCTGCTCTTCAAAACCACGCCACAGATTGACCAGCCCGGCGAAGTCGGAGTCGGTGTCTTTCCATTGTGCGTGGGCCTGATCCGCCGCTTGCTGACGCTCCGGCGGACGCTCGCGCGGGTCCTGAATCGACATGGCGCTGGCGACGATCAGCACTTCCTGCAGGCTGCCGAGTTTTGCCGCTTCGAGCAGCATGCGGCCCATGCGCGGGTCGACCGGCAGGCGCGCCAGCTGGCGGCCGAGCGGGGTCAGCTGACTGTTGCGATCCACCGCCGAGAGTTCTTGCAGCAGGTTGAAACCGTCGCTGATCGCCTTGCCGTCCGGCGGTTCGATGAACGGGAACGCAGTGATTTCGCCGAGGCGCAGATGCAACATCTGCAAGATAACAGCGGCAAGGTTGGTACGCAGAATCTCCGGATCGGTGAATTCCGGACGACCGAGGAAATCCTCTTCGCTGTACAGCCGCACACAGATCCCCGGTTCGACCCGGCCGCAGCGGCCTTTACGCTGGTTGGCGCTGGCCTGGGAAATCGCTTCGATCGGCAGGCGCTGCACCTTGGCGCGATAGCTGTAGCGACTGATGCGCGCGGTGCCGCTGTCGATCACGTAACGGATGCCCGGCACGGTCAGCGAGGTCTCGGCGACGTTGGTTGCCAGCACCACGCGCCGCCCCGGGTGCGACTGGAAAATCCGCTGCTGCTCGGCCGGCGACAGGCGCGCGTACAGCGGCAGGATTTCGGTGTGTTTGAGCTGGGCCTTGCGCAGCATGTCGGCAGCGTCGCGAATCTCGCGCTCGCCGGGCAGGAACACCAGCACATCGCCGGGACTGCGGCGCTCGCTGCGTTCGTAGGCGGCAATTTCGTCGAGGGTGGCGAGGATTGCCTGATCCACAGTCAGGTCGTCCTCGACACGATTGCCCTCTTCGTCCTGCTCCAGGGTCAGCGGGCGATACCAGGTGTCCACCGGGAAGGTGCGACCGGACACCTCGACAATCGGCGCATCGTCGAAATGCTTGGAGAAACGCTCCAGATCGATGGTCGCCGAAGTGATGATGACCTTCAGGTCCGGGCGACGCGGCAGCAGGGTTTTCAGGTAACCGAGCAGGAAGTCGATGTTCAGGCTGCGTTCGTGGGCTTCGTCGACGATGATCGTGTCGTAGCGTTCGAGGTAACGGTCGTTCTGGGTTTCCGTCAGCAGGATGCCGTCGGTCATCAGTTTGATCAGGGTGTTGGAATCGCTTTGATCTTCGAAGCGCACCTGATAGCCGACCAGCGAACCGAGCGGTGTGCCGAGTTCTTCGGCGACCCGGCTGGCGACACTGCGCGCAGCGATTCGGCGTGGCTGGGTGTGGCCGATCAAGCCATGCTGGCCGCGACCGATTTCCAGGCATATTTTCGGCAACTGGGTGGTTTTACCCGAACCGGTTTCGCCGGCAATGATCAGCACCTGATGCTTCTCCAGCGCTGCCTTGATTTCGTCGCGCTTGGCGGCAATCGGCAGGCTGTCGTCGTAACGAATCACCGGCAGGCTGGCACGGCGCGCCAGCACCTGATCACAGGACGCCTGCATGCGCGCCACCCACTGGGCCAGTTTGGCCTCGTCGGGTTTCTTGCGCAGCTCAAGCAACTGCCGCCGCAGCCGGTGTCGGTCGGCGAGCATGGCGTGATCGAGGTTTTTCAGCAGTTTGTCGATGGAGGGCGATTCGTCGGTCATCGGGTACGCAATTCGGTCGTCTGTTTATGCAGGGGGCCGATTGTCGCAGATTTGCCCTCGATTGACCTGCTTCCCCTGTAGGAGCTGCCGAAGGCTGCGATCTTTTGATGTTGTTTTTTTAAAAGCAAAATCAAAAGATCGCAGCCTTCGGCAGCTCCTACAGTGGGAATTACTCGTTATCGAGGCCCTTGCGGCGGTAAGGGAATACGTCGATGACTTTCCCGGCGCGAATCGCCTCCTGCAAACCCTTCCAGTAATCGGCGTTGTACAACTCGCCATGCAGTTGATCGAACAGTTTGCGCTGCCCGGCATCGGCAAACAGAAACGGCGGAAACTCTTCCGGGAACACATCCAGCGGCCCGATCGAGTACCACGGTTCGGAAGCCATTTCGTCCTCGGGGGTGCGCGGCGCGGGGATGTGGCGGAAGTTGGCTTCGGTCAGGAAGCAGATCTCGTCGTAGTCGTAGAACACCACGCGCCCGTGACGGGTGACGCCGAAGTTCTTCAACAGCATGTCGCCGGGAAAGATGTTGGCCGCTGCCAGTTGCTTGATCGCCAGCCCGTAATCCTCCAGCGCCTCGCGCACTTGCGCTTCATTGGCGTTTTCCAGGTAGAGGTTGAGCGGGGTCATCCGGCGTTCGGTCCAGCAGTGGCGGATCAGCACCGTATCACCTTCGACCGAAACCGTAGACGGCGCGACTTCCAGCAGTTCTTCCAGGCACGCCGGATCGAACTTGCTCAGCGGAAAACGGAAGTCGGCGAACTCCTGGGTATCGGCCATGCGCCCGACCCGGTCGACACTTTTCACCAGACGATATTTTTCGATCACCGTCGCCCGGTCGACGTTTTTCGACGGTGAGAAACGGTCCTTGATGATCTTGAATACGGTGTTGAAGCCCGGCAGGGTAAACACGCTCATGACCATGCCGCGCACGCCGGGAGCCATGATGAACTGGTCGTCGGTGTTGGCCAGATGATTGATCAGCGCGCGGTAGAACTCGGATTTGCCGTGCTTGTAGAAACCGATCGAGGTGTACAGCTCGGCGATGTGTTTGCCCGGCAGGATGCGCCGCAGGAAACCGATGAACTCCGCCGGCACCGGCACATCGACCATGAAATACGAACGGGTGAAGGAGAAGATGATCGACACATCGGCTTCGTCGGTGATCAACGCGTCGATCTGAATCCCGCGGCCCTCGCGGTGCAGCAATGGAATCACCAGCGGCCACTGCTCGTCGCGGGTATAGATGCGCCCGACCAGATAGGCGCCTTTGTTGCGGTACAGCACCGAGGAAAACAGCTCGACGCTCAGCTCCGGATCCTTACACACCCAGTCCGGCAGGTTCTCGCGCAGTTGCGACTCGAGGCGCTGCAGGTCGCCGGGCAAATCGGCGTAATCCTCGCTGAAGCGGTAGTCGGCAAAGATGCTCGCGAGCATCGATGACAACTGCCCTTGCGGCTTGTAGGTGCGGGTCTGCGCGGCCCGGGCGCGGCGCAGGCTCGGCCGGGTGGTGTGGATGAACATGCAGCCGTCGCTGATCAGGTCGTGACTGAACAGCCCGCAGAAGATCGAGTTGTACCAGGTCTCGGACAGTTCATCGTCGAAGCGCAGGTCGATGACACTGATGTAAGCACTTTTCACCAGCGGCCAACTGCCGACATTCATCAGCGTCTCGTCGTCGAAATGCTCGCGCAGGCGGGCGATGGTTTCGCCGACCTTTTCCTCGTAGAGATTGATCCGTGCCGCCGACGCGGTCTGCGTTTCCTGCCAGCGCGCCTGCTCGAAGCGTTCCCGCGCGCCGTCGGTGATCCGCCGGAAATGCTCGCGGTAATCGTCGAAGCCATCGAGGATCATGCGGGCGATGTCGGTGGCTGGCCATTGCTGCGGCATAGATGAGACCTCGGCGTGCAAGTGGAAATCTGTGCCTGAGCTTAGCCACGGAACCGGGTGCAGGTGAAGTGCAATTTCTGCCAAAACCGGAACGCCAGCGTACGTCGATGGCATTTTTCGCCGGGCAGACCTCTGCAGCGAATTAAATGCCCGATTAGCGGTTGCCATCGTCAGGACGCTCGGCAACACTCTCGTCCCGATCAAGGAAGGAGTGCCATCGTGAGCGCTGTCGATATTTTCCGCATGCTGTCGCTGGCAGCCATCTGGGGCGCGAGCTTCCTGTTCATGCGCATTATTGCGCCGGTGATCGGCACTATTCCGACCGCGTTCTTTCGGGTGTCGATTGCTGCCGTCGGTCTGCTGGTGATTCTCGGGCTGATGCGCATCAGCTGGGATTTCAAGGGCAAGCTGAAAACCGTGATGCTGCTGGGAGTGATCAACTCGGGGATTCCGGCCACGCTGTACTCGGTCGCAGCGCAAGTGTTGCCGGCGGGTTACTCGGCGATCTTCAACGCCACCACACCGCTGATGGGCGTATTGATTGGCGGGCTGTTTTTCAGTGAAAAACTCACTGTCGCGAAACTGACCGGGGTATTTCTCGGCTTGTTCGGTGTCGGTGTGCTGACGCGTGCAGGACCGGTGGCCTTTGATCTGCAGTTGCTGATGGGCGCCCTTGCCTGCCTGCTTGCCACCACTTGCTATGGGTTCGCCGGATTTCTCACGCGACGCTGGCTGGATCACAGCGGCGGGCTCGACAGCCGACTTTCGGCCGTGGGCAGCATGCTCGGCGCCTCGCTGTTTCTCTTGCCGCTGTTCGGCTACAGCGTGATCACTGCGCCTCCGGCAAGCTGGGGTGGATGGAATGTCTGGCTGTCGCTGCTGGGCCTGGGGCTGGGTTGCACCGCGTTCGCCTACATCATCTATTTCCGCCTGCTCAGCTCCATCGGCCCGGTCAAATCGATGACCGTGACCTTCATGATTCCGGCGTTCGGCGTGTTGTGGGGCGCGTTGTTGCTGGATGAGCCGTTGTCGATGGCGCACCTGTATGGCGGGGTGCTGATTGCGCTGGCGTTGTGGCTGGTGTTGAAGCCGGCTGTAGCAACAGCTCGCTGATGTTGCGGCGCTGATAAGTCAGTCTTCGCGAGCAAGCCCGCTCCCACAGGGGAATGCATTCCAATTGTGGGAGCGGGCTTGCTCGCGAAGGCGGCCGAACAGCCGCCATCGGTTTACGGATCAGCCGGTTTTACGGAACACAAACACCAGACCCACAATGATCAACAGCATCCCCAGCACGCTCAACGCCGCCAGGCGATTGCCGAAAATCAGATAGTCCATCACCGCCGTCACCGCCGGCACCAGATAGAACAGACTGGTGACATTCACCAGATTGCCCCGTGCGATCAGGCGATAAAGCAACAACGTTGCCAGCACGGAAACCACCAGCCCCATCCACAGCACCGGCACGATGAAACCGGCGCTGTGTTCAAAGTGAAACGGCTGGAACGGCACAAAGATCCCGCAGAGCAACAGGCCCGCCAGATACTGCACCGGCAACGTTCCGAGGGGATTGTCGGTGATGCGTTTCTGCATGATCGACCCCAGCGTCATACTCGCCAGCGCCAGCAAGCCAAACAACATCCCCGCCCACGACATCCCGGCCAAACCAATGCCTTGGTAAACCACCATGATCAACCCGGCCAACCCCAACGCCAGACCAAACATCCGGCTCGCCGAACGCTGCCGCTCCATCAATACCACCGTGAGAATCGGCTGCACGCCCATGATCGTCGCCATTACCCCCGGTGTGACTTTGGTGTTCAGCGCCAGCAGATAGAAAATCTGATACGCCCCCAACAACACCACGCCCGTAGCAATCGCAAACAGCATCGGCCGACCGCCCTTGGGCAGCTTCAACTTGAGCAGCGGCGTCAACAGCAACAGCCCGCACAGCGCGATCACAAATCGAATCAGCAGAAAGGCAAACGGCGATGCATGGGCCAGCCCCCATTTGGAGAAGATCGCCCCGCTGCTCCACAGCAGAACGAACAGGCTCGTGGACGTCGCCGCGAGCGCGGATTTTTTCGATAGGACAAACATGAATACCACCTGTAGTCAGGCAAATAGCCAATTCAGCCGAGGCTGAAATTCAGTAGGTTTTTCTGGCGGGCGCAGGGGTCAGCAGAGAATGCCGATCAGCCCGAAACGCCAACGCCCGGCGGTGATACGACGGCGCACACCGGCGTGCTACTGACAGGTGGAGGGTAATGACTGATCTGCCCGGGCTGCTGATTCCCGCACGGCACGACGCCAGCGTTGACCGCTGAATCGACTACCGCGTTGATGAGGGATGCAGGCATTGGGGCTGATCTTTTTTGAAGGGTTTGAAGAGTGAATCAGCTGATTCACGAGCGCCGACTATAACCAGCGGGGGACATGGATTGCAATGATTTGGACAAAGGGCCAGTAGCGACGGATGCATGAGAGCTGAATAGGCTGTTGAGCAACGGCTACACCTATCGATGGGGAGACATGGAATGCTCGAAATCATATGCCAAGGGAACGGAGTTATCTGCACTATCAGTTGTATCGGTCGCTGGCCAGGAAGCAGGCAAGCATCGCCACTGCTCTGTTGCAGCTACCAGCGGGACAGGACTTGTCGAAAGTACGCTTTGAACCTATCGATGCCAAAGCACTAGATGCGTTTGAGCGTTGGGATGATCCGCATTTTTGCTGGCGAGAGATTGCCGAATGGAAGTCACGAGAACCCTTGTCCCTGGATATCGCGATATGGTTTGAAGAAAAACTATGCGGACTGTGTTTCGCCAATCCGAACAAAAGCCGCCAGCGGATTCGAGTCGTACGATTGGAGGGGCGACCCGGTGTGCCTCACCCGCTTAAAAAGCGTATTGCGCTTTTGTCGATGATGGCCATCGATGAGTTTGCGCAAATAATCGGCAGTAAGTGCATCGAAGTTCAGGAACCGATACCTGAAGCAATTCCTGTTTATACAAAACTCGGCTTCAAATTTGATTTGGAAGGCCGCCTTGTCCTCGCAGTGGAGAGTAAAGTATCGTGAAAACTGTTCAAGTAATGATCAACGAGGGCGGGAGCATGCGTAAATCCGTGAAAAAATCCCCTACTAAGAAAAGATCAAGCAAAACGGACGAAAAGCTTATCTCCTCCGAGCTATCAGCCAATCAGCAGCGCTTTCTTCAGCTACTGATTACAGGCATCGAAGACGAACCCAACGTTCTCGCTGGGCGGCGCTGAATCGCAGGCAATAAAAAACCGCTCACAAGGAGCGGTTTTTTATTACAACATCCAGCCTTAACCAAACAGCCAATACCCCAACAACGTCAACACCGCCACCGCCAGCACGGGACGCATCACGCGGTAGGCTTTCGGATGACGGCGTTTCCATTGTTTGACCACGCCGCTGAACTTGTCGCTGAAGTTCTTGCTCCAGGCGTAGGCCTGGTTGATCCCGCCGACGCGTTCATCATCAAGGTTCTGCGGTGCGGTGGCGCGTCCCAGCCAGGCGCTGATGGCGCGGTTGATGCGGGTCATCACACGGTTGCTCAGCGGACGCTCGACGTCGCAGAACAGGATCACGCGGGTTTGGTCGGTTTCGTTCTTGACCCAGTGCACGTAGGTCTCGTCGAACATCACGTCTTCGCCGTCGCGCCAGGCGTAGACCTGACCATCAACAAAGATCCGGCAATCGTCGGAGTTCGGCGTCGACAGACCCAAGTGATAACGCAGCGAGCCGGCAAACGGATCACGGTGCGGGTTCAGGTGGCTGCCACCTGGCAACAGGGCGAACATCGCGCCTTTGACGTTAGGGATCGCATTGACCAGCGCCACGGTTTTCGGGCACAGGGTTTCGGCCGACGGCAGCGGTTTGTCGTACCACTTGAGGTAGAAACGCTTCCAGCCCTTCTTGAAGAACGAGCCGAAACCGGCGTCATTGTTCTTCTCGGCGGCGCGGATGTAGCCCTCGTCGAACAGGTGCATGGCTTCGTCGCGAATGGTTTCCCAGTTATCGCGCAGCACATCAAGCTCCGGAAACTTGCTGCGATCCAGATACGGCTTGGACGGAACGCCGGAAAACAGGTACATCAGCGCGTTGTACGGGGCGAACAGCGCCGAGTGGTTGACGAACTGACGCAGAACCGGCAGGCGCGCCTTGCCGCGCAAATGCACATAGAGGATGCTGCCCGCAAACAACAGCAACACCGACACCTTGGCGGCTAACGAAAAGTTCATCAACGACTCCTTGAATAAAGACAACGCTGCGCAATGCCCTTTACCCGGCATGGCAGCCGGCCATGATAAACACTACCGGCCTCGGGAAAAACCCGCTGAACCCAAGATTCAGTGTTAAGAATTGCGCAACAAAGCATTTATTAGCATAACGATGCTGAACGCCGGCTGATCTGAGTCAAATTCGACTACTGCTGATTCTCCTGGTCGGTGAACAGATCACTGAACAACATGCTCGACAGATAGCGCTCGCCGGAGTCCGGCAGAATCACCACGATGGTCTTGCCCTGCATTTCCGGCTTCTCGGCCAGACGCACTGCCACAGCCATTGCCGCGCCGCAGGAGATACCGCACAAGATCCCTTCTTCCTGCATCAGACGCAGCGCCATGGCCTTGGATTCGTCGTCAGTGACCTGCTCCACCCGGTCGACCATCGACAAATCGAGGTTCTTCGGCACGAAACCGGCGCCAATCCCCTGAATCTTGTGCGGGCTCGGCTTGATCTCTTCACCCGCCAACGCCTGGCTGATGACCGGTGAAGACACCGGCTCCACCGCCACCGACAGAATCGGTTTGCCCTGGGTATTCTTGATATACCGCGAAACGCCAGTGATGGTTCCGCCGGTTCCGACGCCGGCCACCAGCACATCGACTGCGCCATCGGTGTCATTCCAGATTTCCGGGCCGGTGGTTTTTTCGTGAATCGCCGGGTTGGCCGGGTTGTCGAACTGCGACGGCATGAAGTATTTGTCGGTGTCGCTGGCAACGATCTCGGCGGCTTTCTCGATTGCGCCTTTCATGCCCTTGGCCGGTTCGGTCAGGACCAGCTCTGCGCCCAGTGCTTTCAAGACCTTGCGACGCTCGATGCTCATCGAAGCCGGCATGGTCAGCATCAACCTGTAACCACGGGCGGCGGCAACGAAGGCCAGACCGATGCCGGTATTGCCCGACGTCGGCTCGACGATAGTCATGCCCGGCTTGAGTTTGCCGCTACTTTCGGCATCCCAGATCATGTTCGCGCCGATCCGGCACTTGACCGAATAACCGGGGTTGCGCCCCTCGATCTTGGCCAGAATGGTCACGCCACGCGGCGCGATGCGGTTGATCTGCACCAGCGGCGTGTTGCCGATGGAGTGGGCGTTGTCAGCAAAAATACGGCTCATGGCTGGGTCCTTATGCAGCGTTGAATTCAGCGTTTCAAGGTATGCCTGTTGCCTGGCGCAGTCCAGTCGGGTCGAACGTCTGCGCCGCGCCACAGTCAATCGCTTACATCGTTCGGGAATTGTTGTCATGAAGCGTCGCTACAGTTGGCCACTAGGGATCTTCACCGTCGTCGTTGTGCTGTTGATCGCCCTGCACATCGCCCTGCCCTACATGGTGCGCGATTACCTGAACGGCAAACTGGCGGATATGGGCGATTACCGCGGCCAGGTCACCGACGTCGATCTGGCGCTGTGGCGTGGCGCCTACCGGATCAATGGCCTGAAAATCGTCAAGGTCGACGGCAAGGTACCGGTGCCGTTCGTCAACGCGCCCGTGATCGATCTGGCGGTCAGCTGGCATTCGCTGTGGTACGACCATGCGGTGGTGGCACAGGTGCAGTTCTTCAATCCCGAGGTCAACTTCGTCGATGGTGGTGCCAACAAGCAGAACTCTCAAACCGGTCAAGGCACCGACTGGCGCGAACAACTGGGCAAATTGCTACCGATCACCCTCGACGAGGTGCAGATTCACGAGGGCAAAATCACTTTTCGCAATTTCAACTCCAAGCCACCGGTCAACATGAATGCCACCAACGTCGAAGCGAGCATCTACAACCTGACCAACGTGGTCGACAAACAGGGCAAACGCGACGCCCGCTTCGAAGGCAAAGCGCTTCTGCTCGGACATGCTCCCTTGGAAACCACTGCCACCTTCGACCCGCTGAGCAACTTCGAGGACTTCCAGTTCCGCCTGCGCGCCCGCGATATCGAGCTCAAGCGCATGAACGACTTCGCCTCGGCCTACGGCAAGTTCGATTTCAACGCCGGCCACGGCGACGTGGTCATCGAATCCCAGGCGAAAAAAGCCCAGGTCAGCGGCTACATCAAACCGCTGTTGCGCGACGTCGAAGTGTTCAACTGGCAGCAGGACGTGGAGAACAAGGACAAGAGCATCTTCCGCTCAGTCTGGGAGGCCATCGTCGGCGGCACGGAAACCGTGCTGAAGAACCAGGCCAAAAACCAGTTCGCCACCAAGGTCGAGCTCAGCGGCAACGTGCATCAGCAAAATATCAGCGCATTCGAAGCTTTTTTGCAGATTCTGCGCAATGGCTTCATTCAGGCCTTCAATGCGCGGTATGAGCGTCCTAAGCCGGATGCGGGCTAGCTCTTGAAAATCCGAGCTGCTTCGCAGCTATCGGGGATGAATCCCCTCACCACAGGGGCGCTGTCTGGCGTCAGGCCGAAACCGAGTCAACATGTGACGCCCCATTCAGAGACTGAATAAGCCGTCTGCGTTCACAGTCGACCGGGCTGCGCGTTATAGTCGGGGCATCCGATTTTTCGCCCCCGCCCTGCCCGTGCAGGTCGGCGTTACCGTTCGAGGATTAGCAGATGAAGTTCGAAGGCACCCAGGCCTACGTCGCCACCGATGACCTGAAGCTGGCGGTCAACGCCGCCATCACCCTGGAGCGGCCGCTGCTGGTCAAGGGCGAACCGGGCACCGGCAAGACCATGCTCGCCGAGCAACTGGCCGAATCGTTCGGCGCCAAGCTGATCACCTGGCACATCAAGTCCACCACCAAGGCCCACCAGGGCCTGTACGAGTACGATGCGGTCAGCCGTCTGCGCGACTCGCAACTGGGCAACGAAAAAGTCCACGATGTGCGCAACTACCTGAAGAAGGGCAAGCTGTGGGAGGCTTTCGAGTCCGAAGAGCGGGTGATTCTGCTGATCGACGAAATCGACAAGGCCGACATCGAGTTCCCTAACGACCTGCTGCAAGAACTCGACAAGATGGAGTTCTACGTTTACGAGATCGACGAGACCATCAAGGCCAAGAAGCGCCCGATCATCATCATTACCTCCAACAACGAGAAAGAGCTGCCGGACGCCTTCCTGCGCCGCTGCTTCTTCCACTACATCGCCTTCCCGGATCGCAGCACCCTGCAGAAAATCGTCGATGTGCACTACCCGGACATCAAGAAGGATCTGGTCAGCGAAGCGCTGGACGTGTTCTTCGACGTGCGCAAGGTGCCGGGCCTGAAGAAGAAGCCGTCGACCTCGGAACTGGTCGACTGGCTGAAGCTGCTGATGGCCGACAACATCGGCGAAGCGGTGCTGCGCGAGCGCGATCCGACCAAGGCCATTCCGCCATTGGCCGGAGCGCTGGTGAAGAACGAACAGGATGTGCAGTTGCTTGAGCGCCTGGCGTTCATGAGCCGTCGCGGTTCTCGCTAAGAGGCTGATGCCATGTTGCTCAACCTGTTCAATGAAATGCGTGCAGCCAAGGTGCCGGTGTCGGTGCGCGAGTTGCTCGACCTGATCAACGCGCTGAAACAGCGCGTCACCTTCGCCGACATGGACGAGTTCTACTACTTGTCGCGGGCGATTCTGGTGAAGGACGAACGGCATTTCGACAAGTTTGACCGTGCGTTCGGCGCCTACTTCAATGGCCTGGAAAAGCTCGACGATCATCTGCAGGCGCTGATTCCCGAAGACTGGTTGCGCAAGGAATTCGAGCGCTCGCTGACCGACGAGGAACGGGCGCAGATCCAGTCCCTCGGTGGCCTGGACAAGCTGATCGAAGAATTCAAGAAACGTCTGGAAGAACAGAAGGAGCGCCACGCCGGCGGCAACAAATGGATCGGCACTGGCGGCACCAGCCCGTTCGGCTCCGGCGGCTTCAACCCGGAAGGCATTCGGGTCGGCGATGCCGGCAAGCGTCAGGGCAAAGCGGTCAAGGTCTGGGATCAGCGCGAGTACAAGAACCTCGACGATTCGGTGGAGCTGGGTACGCGCAACATCAAGGTCGCCCTGCGTCGTCTGCGCAAATTCGCCCGTCAGGGTGCGGCTGAAGAGCTGGACATCGACGGCACCATCGACCACACCGCCAAGGACGCCGGCCTGCTGAATATCCAGATGCGCCCGGAGCGGCGCAACACGGTGAAGCTGCTGTTGCTGTTCGACATCGGCGGCTCGATGGACGCGCACGTGAAGATCTGCGAGGAACTGTTCTCGGCCTGCAAGACCGAGTTCAAGCATCTGGAGTACTTCTACTTCCACAACTTCATTTATGAGTCGGTGTGGAAGAACAACATGCGCCGCACGTCCGAGCGTTTCTCGACCCAGGATCTGCTGCACAAATACGGCGCCGACTACAAAGTGATCTTCATCGGTGACGCCGCCATGGCGCCCTACGAAATCACCCAGGCCGGCGGCAGTGTCGAGCACTGGAACGAAGAGCCGGGCTACCTGTGGATGCAGCGGTTCATGGAGAAGTACAAGAAGCTCATCTGGATCAATCCTTATCCGAAGGACACGTGGGGATACACGTCGTCGACCAATATCGTGCGCGATTTGATCGAGGATCAGATGTATCCGTTGACCCTGCGTGGGCTGGAAGAAGGGATGCGGTTTTTGTCCAAATAAAAAGCCAAAGATCGCAGCCTTCGGCAGCTCCTACAGAAAATTTCGCATTTCCATGTAGGAGCTGCGGCACGCTGCGATCTTTTGATCTTCAACCAAAACGCCGCAAATACTCGACATGCTCGCGGTGCGCCACTTCCTGCACCACCGGCCTCAACCGCACCTGCGCCCCCGGCAGACACTGCGCCAGTCGCGCCAGCGCCAACGGCGTCAACGCTCCCAACCTTGGATAGCCACCAATCGTCTGCCGATCATTGAGCAGCACGATCGGCTGTCCATCCGGCGGAACCTGCACCGCGCCCAGCGGAATACCCTCGGAAATCATCGGCCGGCCCTGATACTGCAAGGCCTTGCCCAACAGTCGAATGCCCATGCGGTCGGCGCGACTGTCGAGCGTCCACGGACTGTTGAACACATCGAACAGACTCTGCCCGCTGAACTGGCCGATCTGTGCGCCGAGCACCAGATCCAGCGGCGTATTCAGGCGCAGATCCGGACGATGCGCCTGCGGCACTTCACGCACCTGCAGAACCGCACCGCGATAACTCAACGTCGCGCCCTTGGCCAACGGCGACCCCATGCCATCAAGCCCACCCAGTTCCTCGCGCACCACCGTGGCACTGCTGCCCAGCACCTGCGGCGCGTCGAATCCACCGGGCGCCGCCAGATAAGCCCGGACGCCGAGCAGCGG
This sequence comes from Pseudomonas sp. Irchel s3a10, assembly GCF_900187525.1. Lineage (NCBI taxonomy): Bacteria > Pseudomonadati > Pseudomonadota > Gammaproteobacteria > Pseudomonadales > Pseudomonadaceae > Pseudomonas > Pseudomonas sp. Irchel s3a10. The sequence goes on along the minus strand of NZ_FYDR01000005.1, from coordinate 438,895 downwards.
TTGGGTGAACTTCAATGTCTGGCCTTTGCCCAGTTTGAAACTGCGCCACGGCGCCAACGCCTGCCCGTCGATCTGCGCGCCAAGATCCGCCCCGGCCAGTGCCAGCAGGCAATCCTCCTGCGCCACCACGGCAAACCCGCCGAGAGTGATTTCGATCACCGGCAGATCCAGCGCATTGCCGAGTAACCAATTGCCCCAACTCATTGAACTCCAATCCGCGGCACCACCCTGGGTCACGCCCAAATGGCGCACGCCAAAGCGCCCGGCGTCCTGCAACAGGCACAGCGGCGTGCTCGCTTCAATCGTCAGTCGGCTCATGCCAGCGCCTCCAGTGGCGTGTCATCGCCGCCCAGGTTGATGAACTCGGCGTGGCTCACCGCTTCGAAACGCACGGTGTCGCCGGGTTGCATCAGGCTGTAGCCGTCGCGATGGCGGTCGAACAGTTTCGCCGGGGTACGGCCGATCAGGTTCCAGCCACCGGGGGAGACCACCGGATAAGCAGCGGTCTGCCGTTCGGCGATACCGACGCTGCCGGCCGCGACTTTCTTGCGTGGGGTGTCCAGGCGTGGCGCCGCGAGGATTTCCTCCACCAGACCCATGAAGGCGAATCCCGGGGCGAAGCCGAGGGCAAACACCTGATATTCACGCGCGCTGTGACGGCGGATCACCTCCTCCACCGCCAACCCGCTGCGCTGCGCCAGCAGGCTCAGTTCGGGGCCGACACTCAGGTCGTACCAGACCGGCAGTACATGGCACTGGCCGCTGGTGCGCGCATTCGGCGACAGGTCGATCAAGGCTTCAGCGATCAGTTCACGGGCCTGGCCCGGATTCAACAAAGTCAGGTCGTAATGCACCATCAGCGTGGTGTAAGACGGCACCAGATCGATCAACTGCGCGCCAAACACCGCGCGCAGACGCTCACTGGCGGCGAGCATCCACGGCATGTTGGTTTCGGCAATTTCATCGAACAGGCGCAGCATCAGGCAGTCCAGGGCCACCACTTCAATCCGTGGGTTCATGGCGCGCTCTGCTGGTTCAAGGCCTCGCGAATGCGCTGCACGGCGGCCACCGAACTGGCGTTATCGCCATGCACGCACAAGGTGTTGGCCTGCAGGTGCAGCGCGCTGCCGTCGCTGGCGACGAGGTCGCCGCCACGGGCGATGGTCAGCGCCTGTTCGATGATTTTTTCTGCTTCGTGATGCACCGCACCCGGCAGTTGCCGCGAGACCAGCCGACCTGCACTGTCGTAGGCGCGGTCGGCGAAGGCTTCGAACCACAGGGTCACGCCGTATTCGTCACCGAGCTGCTGCGCCGCCGAATTGTCACGGGTGGCCATCAGCATCAACGGCAAGCTGCGATCGTAGGCGGCAACGGCCTCAATCACCGCCCGCAATTGCGCCGGGTTGGCCATCATGTCGTTGTACATCGCGCCGTGAGGTTTGACGTAACTGACCCGCCCGCCCTGCGCGCGGCAAATGCCGTCAAGCGCGCCGATCTGGTAATGCAGGATGTCTTGCAGCTCTTGCGCGGAACAGGCCATGGAACGCCGGCCGAAACCGACCAGATCCTGATAGGCCGGGTGCGCGCCGATCTGCACGCCGTGGCTCAGGGCCAGGCTGACGGTCTTGCGCATGATGCTCGGGTCACCAGCATGGAAGCCGCAAGCAACGTTGGCGCAGTCGATGAAGGGCATGACCTCGGCGTCCAGACCCATGGTCCAGCTGCCGAAACTCTCGCCGATGTCACAGTTCAATAGCAGGCGGCTCACGGTGAACACTCCTGTAGCTTCTGGTCTTTTTATCTGTAGGACGCTTGCCCGGCAGGTTATCAGTTACTGCGCATCCAGTTGCTTGCCACGGGTCTCCGGCAGGCTCAATGCGGCGAGAATCACCACGCCGTAGGACACCGCAGCGAACGCCCCGATACCCACGCTCAACGGGACTTTCTGACTCAGCAAACCAATCAGCAGCGGAAACAAAGCCGCCAGCGCCCGACCGATGTTGTAGCAGAAGCCCTGCCCCGAACCGCGAATCCGCGTTGGAAAAAGCTCGGTGAGAAACGCGCCCATGCCGCTGAAAATCCCCGAAGCGAAGAAGCCCAGCGGAAAACCCAGCCACAGCATCACGCCGTTGCTCACCGGCATCTGCGTGTACAGCAGAACGATGGTGAACGAGCCGACCGCGAACAGGATGAAATTCTTTTTCCGTCCCAGCAGATCAGTCAGATAAGCGCTGATCACATAGCCGACGTAGGAGCCGACAATCACCATCGCCAGATACCCGCCAGTGCCGAGCACGCTCAAGCCGCGTTCGTTCTTGAGGAAGGTCGGCAGCCACGAGGTGATCGCGTAGTAACCGCCGAGCGCGCCGGTAGTCAGTAGTGACGCACGGAACGTGGTGAACAGCATGCCGGGGGCGAAGATCTCGTAGAACTTCGCCGGATTCTGCGGAGTTTGCGCCGCCTTGGCTTCGCGATAGATCTCCGGGTCTTTCACCAGCCGCCGCACGAAGATCACGAAAATGGCCGGGACGATGCCGAGAATGAACAGCGCACGCCACGCGTCTTCTGGCGGCATGATCGAGAACAGCAGCGCATACAGAATCGCCGTCAGCCCCCACCCCAGCGCCCAGCCGGATTGCACCATGCCCACCGCTTTGCCGCGATCCTTGGCGCGGATCACTTCACCGATCAACACCGCGCCGGCAGTCCACTCGCCGCCGAAACCGAAGCCCATCAGGGTACGGGCGATCAGCAGCTGTTCGTAGTTCTGCGCGAAACCACAAAGAAACGTGAAGAAAGCGAACCACAGCACCGTCAGTTGCAGAGTGCGCACGCGGCCGATGCGGTCGGAGAGAATCCCCGCGACCCAGCCGCCAATGGCCGAGGCGATCAGGGTGCTGGTGTGAATCAGCCCGGCCTGCCCGGTGGTGATGCCCCACATGGCGATCAGGGTCGGCACCACGAAACTGAGCATTTGCGTGTCCATGCCGTCCAGGCCATAGCCGATCTTGCAGCTCCAGAAGGTACGACGCTCTTGCTGATTGATGTTGCGATACCAGTCGAACGGTCCCGGGCGGGCCGTGCTCTTGGGGAGGTCGAGGGTGTCGGGCGCACTCATGGCAAGTCTCCGCAGGCTTTTATTGGTCTTGTTCGTAGTCCCGACGACGCCTATCGTGGGAACCGGATGCGCCGATTTTTGGGCGCCCCGCCCTGCTGCGTCCAACGAATAAAAACCCGCCTTAGGCATAAGAAAAATTTGTCACCCGAGCCTTGCCCATGAACCTGAAGTTTCTCGAGACCTTTGTCTGGGTCGCCCGGCTGAAGAGTTTTCGCCTGACCGCCGACAAGCTGTTCACCACCCAGGCGTCGATTTCCAGCCGCATCGCGGTGCTCGAAGGCGAGCTGGGGGTGAAGCTGTTTCTGCGCGATTCACGCGGCGTCAGCCTGACGCCCGAAGGCCTGAAGGTGCTGGATTACGCCGAGCAGATGCTCGATACGATGTCGGCGCTGAAGCAATCGATCGAGACCCGTTCAAGCAAGGTCGGCCGGGTGCGCATCGGCGTGATGGACACGGTGATCCACACTTGGCTCAGCCCGTTGGTGGCACAGATGACCGATCTGTATCCACGGGTGGAAATCGAGCTGGTGGCGGATACCTCGCTGAACCTCTGCGATCAGCTGCAAAAAGGCTTTCTCGACATCGTTCTGCAAACCGATCTGATACGTCACGAAAGCGTGCGTAGCCTGGAGCTGGCCAGCCATCCGCTGGGCTGGATCGTTGCGAGCAATTCGATCTACAACCGCGACTACGCCGACCTCGGCGAACTGGCGCAGGAACGGCTCATCACCTATTCAAAAAACTCCCGACCACATCAGGATTTGCTCGCTTTGATGCAGGCCAACGGCGTGCTGGCGCCGCGCCTGAACTGTGTGAATTCGGTGTCGGCGATTACCCGGCTGTTGCGTGATGGTTTTGGCATTGGCGTGCTGCCGCCGGTGCTGGTGGCCGAGGAACTGGCGCGGGGGGAACTGACCTTGCTCGACATCGACCAGCGACCGCCGAATCTGCAGGTGGTGGTGTCGTGGCGAGTTGGCGTGGAGTGGGTCGAGGAGATGGTGACGTTGTGTCAGCAGGTGCTGGCGGGGTATGCGCGCAAGGTCGGTGAGAACTACATTGTCTTGAGTGCCTGACACCCTGTGGCGAGGGAGCTTGCTCCCGCTGGACTGCGAAGCAGGCCCAAAACCAGACATCCCAATCATTCAGGACAATTGAGTTCATAGCTTTACGACTGCTGCGCAGCCGGGCGGGAGCAAGCTCCCTCGCCACAGGAGTTTTGCCAGACTTACAAGCCGCGCACGTCGCGGTCTTCAATCGGCCGGCTCTGGCGCAAGCGCCGGCCGCCCAAGACCACCCAGTCAATCAGACGAATCAGGCACTCGATGCCGAACGACAGCAGCAACGCGCCGCTCATGCCCCAGATCATCGCTTCCGGGGTCAGCAGGATCTGGTAGCTGTAGCCGTTCCAGGTTTCCTTGCGAATGTCCGGGTCGGCGGCCAGCACCACTTGCAGGAAGCGGATGTACCACGGGCCCTGCATCGCCTGGAACTGTTTATCCAGCGCAATCTGGCGGTTGAGCAAGGTGCTCAGGCTGTCGGCATCGCTGCGAAATACCGGGTCATCACTGGCGCGGTAATGCGCGACCAGCGCCTGCAAGTCGCCCTTGAAAAACTGCTCGGCGGTGCCCTGAAAACCGCGCAGACCGGTCTGCGCTTCGATCAGATGGGCTTCGACGCGTTTGGCGTAATCGTTGATGAATCCCGGCACCTGGACACCGATCAACAGGCCCGCCGCAAACAACACCAGCCGTAGATAACTGAGCAACATCGAGGAGAGATCCTTTATTCGGTCGTGCCCTGGCTGACGCATTCGCCGCGTCGCCACAGGCTCCATTGGCCCGGTTGGTAACGGGTCCAGGTTTCGTTTTCGGTCAAAGGCTCGGTGGCGATCACCGTGACCACATCGTTAGGCGTGGTTTCCGCCTGGAAATCGACGATCACATCGACATCCTTGAGCCGCGCCGGGCCGAACGGTGCGCGCCGGGTGATCTGTGCCAGTTTGGTCGAGCAATAGCAGAACAGCCAGTCGCCGTCGCTGAGCAGGCAGTTGAACACGCCTTTGCTGCGGTATTCAGCGCACGCGGCGACCAGATCCGGCAGCAGCACTTCTATATCGACCGGTTCCGGAAATGCTGCACGCACGCGGTTGAGCAAATCGCAGAACGCTGCTTCGCTGTCGGTGTCGCCCACTGGGCGGTAGAAACTTTTGATCGGGGTGAAATCGGCGAGTTGGCCGTTGTGCGCGAAACACCAGTTGCGCCCCCACAGTTCGCGCACGAACGGGTGGGTGTTGGACAGGCAGACCTTGCCGACGTTGGCCTGGCGGATGTGGCCGATCACCACTTCGCTCTTGATCGGATAGCGCTGCACCAGGTTGGCGACTTCCGACTCGCTGCTCGCGGCCGGGTCCTGGAACAGGCGCAGACCGCGCCCTTCATAGAAGGCGATGCCCCAGCCGTCGCGGTGCGGGCCAGTACGCCCGCCGCGCTGCATCAGGCCGGTGAAGCTGAACACGATATCGGTCGGCACGTTGGCACTCATGCCCAGTAATTCACACATGTGCGGACTCTCGGTTTTACAGACGCGGCTCGACGCGCATGCGCTGCGGATTGTTCGGCACCGGCGGGCGACCATAGCGGTCATCACCGGCAGCGCCGAACGGCTGATCGTCGTCGCGATCATCGGCACGCGCCGCAGCCTTGGCGGCTTCGGCCTGCTCGCGGCGGACGCGCGAGGCACGTTCGATCGGGAAGCGGATCAGCACGAAGATCAGGTAAATGCCGAACGCAATCATGCCGTACATGAACAGATCGGAGACCGCTCGCCAGGCGTTGTTGCCGACCTTGAAGGCCAGATCCAGCGCAGTGATGGCGATCGACGGCGCGACCTTGGCTTTCACCGGGTCAATGATGGTCGGGCTGAACAGCAACACCGCCATCAGCACCCGCAGCGGCTCGCGCAACCAGCGCCACATCCAGCGGGTCAGGCGCATCCCTACCAACAGGCAGCCCACAGCGGCAAAGGCGTAGAGGCCCCAGGCGATCAGATAGTCGTTCTCGGTCATGGTGTCCATGGCAAGGCAGGCAAAGAGGCGCTTATAGTAACGACTTTTCGCCCGCCAGGCTTGTCCCAATGCCAGACGGCCAACAGCAAACCCTGTGGGAGCGAGCTTGCTCGCGAAAGCGGTGTGTCAGCCAAATAAGTCTTTACTGACAGAACGCCTTCGCGAGCAAGCCCGCTCCCACAGGGGAGTGCGATGGTTTCAAGAGCTGCGAAAACCCTTATTCCGTAAATGTCCGAGAGCCTTCCATGCCCGAATCCGCCCACGTCATCAGTGCCCCGATCGCCCGCAAGGCAGCCGGTGCCGACCCGTATGCCTGGTTGCAGGAACGCGACACCGACGCGGTGCTCGACTACCTCAAGGCTGAAAACGCCTATCAGGAAGCACAGACCGCCGATCAGGCCGGCCTGCGCGAAAGCCTGTTCGAAGAGATCAAGGGCCGGATCCTCGAAACCGACCTGTCCCTGCCCTCGCCATGGGGCCCGTACCTGTATTACACGCGCACCACGGCGGGTGACGAATACGCCCGCCATTACCGTTGCCCGCGTCCGGCCGACGACAGCCTGACCCTCGACGAAAGCCGTGAGCAACTGCTGCTCGACCCGAACGCGCTGGCCAATGGCGGCTTCTTCTCGCTCGGCGCGTTCAGCATCAGCCCGGATCACCAGCGTCTGGCCTACAGCGTCGACGCCTCGGGCGACGAGATCTACACGCTGTTCGTCAAGGAACTGGCCAATGACAAGGTCAGCGAACTGGAATTCCAGGACTGCGACGGCAGCATGACCTGGGCCAACGACAGCCTGACCCTGTTCTTCGGCGTGCTCGACGACACCCATCGCCCGCACAAACTGTTGCGCTATCGCCTCGATGGCACCGCCGCCGAAGAGGTGTTCCACGAGCCGGACGGGCGTTTCTTCCTGCATTGCTATCGCTCCAGTTCCGAGCAGCAATTGCTGCTGACTCTGGGCAGCAAGACCACCAGCGAAGTCTGGGCACTGGACGCGCATCAGCCGCACCTGCCCTTCACTTGCATGGCGCCAAGGGTCGAGGATCACGAATACGATGTCGACCACGGCGCGCTGGATGGCGTGTGGACCTGGTTCATCCGCACCAACCGTGACGGCATCAACTTCGCCCTGTATCAGGCGCCGGACACCGGTGTGGTGCCGAGCGAGGCCGACTGGCAGAACCTGATCCCGCACAGCGACACGGTAATGCTCGACGGCGTGACGCTGAACACCGCGGCCATGACCCTGAGCCTGCGCGAAGGCGGTTTGCCGATCATCGAAGTTCACCCGCAAGGCCAGACGCCGTATCGCGTGCAATTGCCGGACGCGGCCTACAGCCTCTATGTGCAGAACAGCCTGGAGTTCGAGAGCGACCGAATCCGTTTGCGTTACGAGGCGCTGAATCGTCCGGCGCAGGTGCGCCAGTTGCTGCTGGCCAGCGGCGAGCAAACCGTGCTGAAGGAAACCCCGGTGCTCGGCCCGTTCGACGCCGACGCCTACGTCAGCCAACGGCTGTGGGCCACCGCGCCGGACGGCACACAGGTGCCGATCAGTCTGGTGATGAAACGCGAGATGGTCGGCAAACCGGTGCCGCTGTATCTGTATGGTTATGGCGCTTACGGCTCCAGCCTCGACCCGTGGTTCTCCCATGCCCGCCTGAGCCTGCTGGATCGCGGCATGGCCTTTGCCATCGCCCACGTGCGTGGCGGCGGTGAGCTGGGCGAAGCCTGGTATCGCGCCGGCAAGCAGGAACACAAGCACAACACCTTCAGCGACTTCATTGCCTGCGCCGAATTTCTGATCCTCAACGGCATCACCACCGCCGAGAAACTGGCGATCAGCGGCGGCAGTGCTGGCGGCTTGTTGATTGGTGCGGTGCTCAATCAGCGTCCGGATCTGTTCGGTGTGGCGATTGCCGAGGTGCCGTTCGTCGACGTGCTCAACACCATGCTCGACCCGGACTTGCCGCTGACCGTCACCGAATACGACGAGTGGGGCAACCCGGAAGAGCCGGAGGTCTACGAGCGGATCAAGGCGTACGCGCCGTACGAAAACGTCACTGCGCAGAATTATCCGGCAACCCTGGTCATCGCCGGCTATAACGACAGCCGCGTGCAGTACTGGGAAGCGGCCAAGTGGGTGGCGAAACTGCGTGCGACCAAGACCGACGACAACTTGCTGCTACTCAAGACCGAACTCGGCGCCGGGCATGGTGGAATGAGCGGGCGTTATCAGGGATTACGTGACGTAGCGCTCGAATATGCATTTGTGTTCAAGGTTCTGGGCCTGGCCTGAGGAACTCCGTCGGTCACTCGGGTCTTAACTCCAGACCTAAGGGGCCGATACACCACAGTTCCCTGTAGGAGTGAGCCTGCTCGCGATAGCGGTGTATCAGTCACCGGTGATGTGAATGACAGACCGCTATCGCGAGCAGGCTCACTCCTACAAGGGGCCGTGTAGTGCCTGAAAACCGTGAAAACAATAAAGACCGCAATGACATGTCAGAACCCACCCTGCTGAACAACGAAATTCGCGACTGGCTGATGGACTGTGGCCTGTTCGATCAATTGCAACTGGCGGACTTTGCCGCGGCCTCTGGCTACTTCAGCATCAGCACCGTGGCTGAGGGCGAAGCGATCTTCCGTGAAGGCGATGCCGGCAGTTTCATGTGCATCCTTCACACCGGCCAGGTCGCGGTGCAGAAGACTGGCCCCGACGGCCAGGTCATCACCATGGCCATCCTGCGCAGCGGTCGGGCGTTCGGGGAAATGGCCGTGCTCGATGGCGAACGCCGTTCGGCGACCTGCATCGCGGCGAGCAACTGTCAACTGCTCAACCTGGGCAAGGACTCGCTGGAAAAGATGCTCAACGACGCGCCAAAGATCGCCGCCAAGATCATCCGCGCCCTCGCCGTGTCCCTCTCCAAACGCCTGCGCATGGCCGACGGCCAACTGGCGGCGCAACAGGTTTAACCGCCCGGTGATTTGGCCTTGGTGCCGCTCGGTTCGATGCCCGGTACCGGTTGATCCTTGCTCGGCGGGCTGGGCATTTCGATCGGCACCAGCGGCGGGCTGCCACTGCCGGCACCGGCCTTCGGTGCGCTGATCGGGGTGATTTGCGGATACGGCGTCGGCGTGGCGGTTCCCGGCGAGCCGGGTTGCGGCGTCGGGCTGACCGGAATGGTCTGCTGCGCCTGCACTGCAGTAATCGAGAGCGCGGCCAGGGCAATGACCGTTAGAATGGTGCGCTTCATCAAGGGCTCCGTTTGGCCTCTAGTCTGCGCTCAGGCTACTCCCAACGGGCCGGCTTGCCTTCCCCTTTGTAGAGATTTCCATGAAACGTTTCGTTCTGCTCGACACCACGCCGATCCCTGACAACGGCGGTGCCCTGTGCCTGTTCGAGTATGGCGAGGATTTCGTCATCAAGATCCAGGGCGGCGACGGCGGGCAATTGATGAACACGCGCATGCACGGCTCGGAGGATGCGTTGGCCGAGATCCCTTGCCGCAAGGTCGCCGGCCGACCGAATTCGCGAGTCTTGATTGGCGGTCTGGGCATGGGGTTCACCCTCGCCTCGGCGCTCAAACATCTGGGCAAGGGTGCCGAAGTGGTGGTCGCCGAACTGGTGCCCGGCGTGGTCGAATGGAACCGCGGGCCGCTCGGTGAAAAGTCCGGGCGACCCTTGCTCGATCCACGCACGGTGATCCGTCAGGACGACGTGGCCAAGGTCCTGCAAAGCGAGCCAAATGGTTTCGATGCGATCATGCTCGACGTCGACAACGGCCCTGAAGGTTTGACGCAGAAGGCCAACAGCTGGCTGTACTCGGCCGCCGGTCTGAACGCCTGCGCCAAGGCCCTGCGGCCCAAGGGCGTGCTGGCGGTATGGTCGGCCAGCGCTGACCGGCAGTTTTCCGACAAATTGAAGAAGGCCGGGTTCAAGGCCGAAGAAGTCCAGGTCTTCGCCCACGGCAACAAGGGCACCCGCCACACGATCTGGATTGCCGAGAAGCTCAAGGGCTGAGCTAAACTCTGCACATAACCGTCATTAGTCTTTTTACAAAGGTGAACCCATGAGTTCGTCCACCCCGACCAACACGTCGAAGCTAGATCGCATCCTTGCCGACAACCAGCGCGACAAGGAAATGGGCTACCGTGACAAGGCCCTGAAAATGTACCCGCACGTCTGCGGCCGCTGCGCCCGTGAGTTCTCCGGCAAGCGCCTGAGCGAACTGACCGTGCACCACCGCGACCACAACCACGACAACAACCCGCAGGACGGCTCGAACTGGGAGCTGTTGTGCCTGTACTGCCACGACAACGAACACTCGCGCTACACCGACCAGCAATACTTCGGCGACGGCTCGCTGAGCACACCGAAAATCGCCAAGGCAACGCATAACCCGTTTGCCGCCCTCGCCGGGCTGATGAAAAAAGAAGATTAAAGTTCTTCATTGGCCCGACTGGCCCCTTCGCGAGCAAGCTCGCTCCCACACTGGATCGGTGTCATACACAAAACCACTGTGGGAGCGAGCTTGCTCGCGAAGGCGGTCGATCAGACACCGGTAATCCGTGATCTGACCACAACTGCCCAATCCCCGTATAATCGCCCTCTTTTTCCCGAAGGCACCCCGCTCGTGGCAGACAAACGTTACAGCTGCATTGGTTTGTACAACCCCAAGTCACCGGAGAATGTCGGTTCGGTGATGCGCGCCGCAGGCTGTTACGGCGTGGCGTCGGTGTTCTACACCGGCAAGCGTTATGAACGCGCCGCCGATTTCGTCACCGACACCAAGCGCGTGCACTACGACATCCCGCTGATCGGCATCGACGACCTGAAAAAGATCCTCCCGCTCAACTGCGTCCCGGTCGCCGTGGAACTGGTCGAGGGCGCCCGCCCGCTGCCGGAATACACCCATCCGGATCGCGCGCTGTACATCTTCGGCCCGGAAGACGGTTCGCTGGATAAAGAGATCCGCGACTGGTGCGAAGACGTCGTGTACATCCCGACCACCGGTTGCATGAATCTGGCGGCGACGGTCAACGTCGTACTCTATGACCGCATGGCCAAGGGCCTGAATACCCGCTCCGGGCCGAAATTCCGCTGAAACGTCGCACATCCGATGGAACGAGCCGGCCGCTGCGGCAGTCAGCTTATCTATCTATTGCACATTGCCTGGGAGACAGATCATGAGCGAACTCAAACGCGTCCAACGTATCGATTCCACCCCGTTCCAGAGCCCGACCGAACAGAACGTCCAGGGCTGGGAGCGCATCGGCTCGCTGGCCGGTGGCGTGATCATGGTCGGCAAGGGCCTGCGCCGTGGCGGCGTGTTCGGTCTGATTCAGGTGGCGATTGGCGGCGTGGCGATGGCCCGTGGCATCACCGGGCACAGCTCGGTGAAAAGCCTGCTGGAGAAAAGCCGTCAGGACATGAACAACGTGCGGGCGAAGATCGAGCGCGCCGGGGAAGAGCTGAGCCAGCTCAAGGCCAATGCCGAGGCGGCGACCAGCACGGCGACGGTGACTGGCAATGATTCGGTGAAGTCGCCGAAGGCCGGGGTTTAAAAGCAAAAGATCGCAGCCTGCGGCAGCTCCTACATGTGGATTACATTTCCCCTGTAGGAGCTGCCGCAGGCTGCGATCTTTTGATCTTTACTGCAACAATGCGCTATCGAGGACTTTGGAAGACTCGCCCAGAACACTCTCGGCCAGTTGCACAAACTCCTTGGTACTCACCGTCCCCAGATGCATCGCCCCGCGCAACACATCATCCAGCGAACGTTTGTTACGCGTCTTCAGACGAATCTCGCGATCCAGTTCCTGCAGCATCAGCACCGCTTTTGCAAGCTGCGCCTGGTTGATCTTCTCGCCGCGCAGGGTCGTGACTTTCTGACTGTCCTTGATCAACTTCGCCTGCAACGCCTGATAGCGCTCATCGCTCATGCCTCCGGCACGCCGCACCAATTCGATCGCGTAGTACTCGGCAAAGCCTTCGCTGATCCAGTCACTGCGCTGCTCGTCGTTGATCCGCCCGAACACCTGTGCCAGCTCACGCACCAGCGCACTGCTGCCGCTCTCGCTGACCAGCGGCAAACGCGTATTCAGGTAAATTGACTCATGCGCACCGAGGCTGCCGCGCCACATCGGGTCGTTGGCGCCGACGATCAGCAGTTTCTTCGGATGCCGGGGATAGACCGCTTGCACCTGCGGCCAGACGAACGTCAGCAAGGTCAGCACATCCATGCGACGCATGCCCTGCCCTTGCGGTGAGGCCACGGTGACTTCCGTTTCACCCAGGCGCGTGCGACGGCTGCCAAGGTGACCGGCGAGCATCCAGCCGGTCGGGCGGTCGAACAGGCGTGAAGGGTTGTCGATGCGGAATTTATTCTTGCCGATGCGCGGCCAGGCGGTTTCAACGCTTTGCCAGCCATTGGGCAGTTCAAATTGCAGACGCGACACCAGCTCGACGCCATCCTGCTGATCGAGCTTGGCCGGCGGCACCAGATCATCACCGCGCAGCAGCGCCCAGGTCGGGGTCATGCGCGTGTCGAAGGTGCCGCCCTTGCGGCCGTGGCTGATACTGACGCGATAAGTCAGGCTGGGCTTGTCGCCGGTCGGGCGCCAGAGACCCCGGGTCTGTTTGCCCGGGATCAGTTGCCATTGGCCGTCGGCCTTGAAGTCGCTGTAGTGGCTGCCGTCGCCGAGGTCGAAGTCAAGACTGCGCACCGCTTCGCCTTTGGCCAGGGTCAGGCGAACTTCGGCCTGATCGCTTTGCGGCAACAGGCGTACGTGGTAATCCAGATCGACTTTCTTTGCTGCCCACACTGGTGCGCTTAGCGCCAGCAGGCCGATCAGCGATGCCCGCAGCAATCCCCCAGCCATACACACTCCTTGTTGAATCCTGGAACCCTTGGTGCTTAACCAGCGCGGAAAATCAGATGATCTTCCCAGTCGTCCTCCGGCACGCTGCCTTCGGCGAGCATGCGCCCGGACTGGGAAATCCGTTCGTGGTGCACGGCGTCACGATCGCCGCACACCAGGTGGTGCCACAACGGCAGATCCTTGCCTTCGCTGACCAGACGATAACCGCAGGTCGGCGGCAACCATTTGAACTCTTCGGCCTGGCCCGGGGTGAGCTGGATGCAGTCCGGGACAAACTTGATGCGATTCGGGTAATCGCTGCACTGGCAGGTTTTCAGGTCCAGCAGTTTGCAGGCGATACGCGTGTAATAGACGCTGTTGTCTTCTTCATCTTCGAGTTTCTGCAGGCAGCACAGACCGCAGCCGTCGCACAGCGATTCCCATTCCTCGTGATCCAGTTGCTCGAGGGTTTTGCGTTTCCAGAACGGTTCGACTTTGGCGGCCATGGCTCAAGCATCAACATCAGGTGGTGAAAAGGCCGCCAGTCTAGTGCCCAAGGCCTTGCGGGCCAAGCGCTAGCGACTGTCGGTAAATCCCGCTTGTCAGCCGAATCGCCGCCCAGTAGGGTTTTGCCACGAATTCATGACTCAAACACAGCAAGGAATCTTTCGATGAGTGCCAACCCTCGCGTCGCCGATTACGCCATTCACCCGCAGTTCACCGACCGCTGGTCGCCCCGCGCCTTCACCGGCGAAACGATCCCGGAAGAAACCCTGCTGAGCTTTTTCGAAGCCGCACGCTGGGCGCCGTCGGCCTACAACTCGCAACCGTGGCGCTTCCTCTATGCGCGTCGCGACACGCCGAACTGGGAGCGTTTCCTGGGTCTGCTCAATGAATTCAACCGCAGTTGGGCGCAACACGCTTCGGCACTGGTGATCGTGATTTCGAAAACCACCTTCACCGCACCCGGTGCCAGCGAAGAGTCCCCGGCGCTGTGGCACACCTTCGACACCGGTTCGGCCTGGGGCCACCTGGCGCTGCAAGCAAGCATCAGCGGCTGGCACACCCACGGCATGGCCGGTTTCGATCAGGAGCTGACCCGCAAGGAGCTGAATATTACTGAAGGTTATGCGCTGCATGCGGCGGTCGCTATCGGCAAGCTGGGTGACAAGGCGACCCTGGCCGAATACCTGCAGGCTCGTGAAATGCCGAGCCCGCGTCGCCCGCTGAGCGAGCTGGCTGCAGAAGGCAACTTCACCCTCTAAGCCACCATGCAAAAACCACTGTAGGAGTGAGCCTGCTCGCGATGGCGTAGTGTCAGACAACATCAATGTCGACTGACACCCCCTCATCGCGAGCAGGCTCACTCCTACAGGTATTGCGGTGGATTTAATATCCGCGACTGAAATCCACTTCCCCGCGCAATGCTTCTCCCGCCTGATACGCCTTCAGGTTTTCGACGAACAACTGCACCATCAACGCCGGCGACGTCGGTGCCGAGCTGTGTCCGGTCAGCAGCAGGCCCCAGGCAGTCCAGAACGGATGGCGTTGCGGCAACGGCTCCTGACGGCAAACGTCGATCACCGCACCAGCCAGATGCCCTTCCTTCAAGGCTTCCACCAGATCCGCGTCGACCACCGCCACGCCGCGTCCGACGTTGATGAACAACCCGGTCGGCTTGAATTGCTTGAACAGCGCCGCGTCATAAATGTCGTGGGTTTGCGCGGTATTCGGCAGCAGGTTGACCACGTAATCGACCGCGCCCACCAGCCGTGGCAGATCCGCCATCGAGCCGACTTCGATGAACGGCGCCTGCTCGCGCGCGCTGCTGGCGATGCCGTACAGCTCGACACCGAACGGCAACAGAAACTGCGCCACGCTCTGGCCGATATCGCCGGTGCCGACGATCAACACCTTGCGCCCGACCAGACTCTGGCCGGTGCGGTTGTCCCACTTGCGCTCGACCTGGCTGACCAGCCGCGCCAGCACTTCCCGCTCGTGCCCGAGCATATAGGTCAGCACGTATTCGGCCATCACCTGACCGAAGATCCCCACCGCGCGGGTCAGGCGGTAATCGCGGCGCAAGCCGTCGGCGAGCAGCGGCGTGATGCCGGCCCAGGTCGATTGCAGCCATTGCGGCTGATGGCCCTGACGCAACAGCGTCGCCAGCAGATCCGGCTGCCCCAGCCACACCGGGCAATCGGCCGCCTGACGGGCCAGTTCGGCGGAGTCGCCACTGGTCAGTACTTCAAGTTCCGGGGCCGCCTGACGCAGCAGCCGGGCGTACACCGCGTGGTCGTGTTCAGCAATCAGAACGCGCATTTTCAAACCTTTCGCAAACCGTGCAGGCAACCGTCGAAGGAGTCGCGCTCCTTCGTGGCGGTCGTCGCCGTAAAAACAGTTCCAGGGTGGCAAGAGGCCCAGAACAGGGCCTCGCAGATCAGACCGGGTCGTTGCGTCGCAGCAATTCTTCGGGCAGGTGTTCGATGTACTCGTCCTCGGCCGGTGGCATCTGCAGGTGATAGCCCTGCTTGTCGAGGTTTTCCAGGACCACGGTGATGTCCTCGCTGGCCAGCTTGCGCTCAGGCGACAGCACCAGATCGAAGGAATGTTTCGGCTTGCCGAACGCCAGCATCAGGGGTTCCGGCACACGCTCCAGAGCATCGCTCTTGAGCACATAAAGGTACATTCCGCTTCGCTTGGAGCTTTGGTAAATGGAGCAAATACGTTTCAAGGCTGTTCTCCGGCGGTGGCCAGGCTGTCGAGCAGCTTCTGGCCCATGAGTTCGCGGCGCCAGCCACGCAGCGACTCAGGCAATTGATATGGGCCCTCGGGGAAGCCGCTTTTGACCAGCGCTTCGAGGGTTTTCTTGCGCAGCATCAGTTCCGGGGCGATGCCCAGGCGTTCGGCTTCGACCTGGCCGAGGGCGCGCAGTTGCTTGATCAGCGCCGCCGCTTCGACCGGCAATGGTTCCGGCACCGCCGGCGGCCACTGATCAGGCCCCACACTGCCAGAGCGCTTGATCAGATCAAGCAGAAATTGGCCGTCCTGACGCACGGTACGCGGGTGCATGTCTTCGATCTTGCCCAGCGCGGCGAGGTTGTCCGGTTGCGTGCGGGCCAGCGGCCACAGCGAGTGCTCACGGACAATGCGGTTGCGCGGCAGATCACGGGCACGCGCTTCTTTTTCGCGCCAGGCGCACAGTTCACGCAGCACCGCCAGTTGCGCACGGGACAGTTTCCACGCCAGTTTGGCTTCGCGATAGACCTCGTACGGATCGGTCTCGCGGCGCAGGTTGGCGACCAGTTCGGCGCCGTCCTCCAGCACCCAGGCGAACTTGTCGTCGGACAGCTTCGGCCGCAGCTGTACGAAAACTTCCGCCAGATGCACCGCGTCTTCAGCGGCGTAGCTGATTTGTGTGTCGGAAAGTGGACGCTGCAACCAGTCGGAACGGGTTTCGCCCTTCGGCAACTCGATACCGAGTACTTCCTGCACCAGCCGCGAATAGCCCATCGAGAACCCGAGGTTCAGGTAGGCCGCCGCCAGTTGCGTGTCGAACAACGGCGCCGGCAGGCTGCCGGTCAGGCGCAGCAGCACTTCGAGGTCTTCGCTGCAGGCGTGCAGGACTTTCAACACCGCCGGGTTTTCCAGCAACGCCGCCAGCGGTTGCCAGGCGTCGATGGTCAGCGGATCGATCAGATAGGCGCGTTTGCCGTCGCCGACCTGCAGCAAACCGGCAATCGGGTAGAAGGTGTCGACCCGCATGAATTCGGTGTCGAGGGCAACGAACGGCAGTTGCTGCCACTCGGCGCAAAACTGCGCGAGGCTTTCGTTGTCGCGAATCCAGTGAATATCGATAGCCACACGGCTCTCCCTTGAAGAATGGCGCGCAGTATATATCGCCGCCGGCGTTTTACGCGCCTGCGCTGGGCCAGAGCTGTAACGAAATGTCCTACCAGAGAGAAAGAATAGTCTTACGGCGTGCTCAGCACGAGGGATCCGAACCTCCCCGTGCAGGAGCTGCCGAAGGCTGCGATCTTTTGATCTTGTTTTTAAAAACCAACGTCAAAAGATCGCAGCCTTCGGCAGCTCCTACACAGGGGAGTGTTATTTAGTTTTTAAATAGTACTGGGGAAATCTGATTTGCCGATAAGTGCTGCGCGCCGCCTAATCGACAGCCTCCGCAATCCAGAGTCTGCCGATGGAACACGTCCGCGCCACCACCCGCCCCGCTGTCTGGCTGATGCTGGGCATCATCCTCGTCGCGCTCAATCTGCGCCCGTCCATGGCCGCCGTCGGGCCATTGTTGTCGGCGATTCGTGGCGATATCCCGCTGAGTTTCAGCGCGGCCTCGCTGCTGACCATGCTGCCGGTGATGGCGATGGGGCTGGCGATGTTTTTCGGCATAGGCATCAGCCGACGCCTGGGCGAGCAGCGCACGGTGATTCTGTCGTTGCTGATTATCGGGCTGGCGACGCTATCGCGGCTGTGGCTCGGTTCGGCACCGCAATTGATTGGCAGCGCGGTGCTGGCCGGGATGGGTATCGCCTTGATTCAGGCGTTGATGCCGGCACTGATCAAGTCCCGTTTCCCTGACAATGTGGCGCTGTGCATGGGCCTGTATGTCACGTCGATCATGGGCGGCGCCGCGCTGGCCGCCTCATTCTCGCCGCTGGTAATGGGGCAGACCGGCAGTTGGCGCACCGGGCTGGCGATCTGGGCAGGACTGGCCGTGCTCGCGTTGCTGGTCTGGTGGACACAGTCGACCCCATCATCCATCCACAACACGCCTGTAGGAAAAGAGTCCTTCACGCGTAATTCCCGTGCCTGGTTGCTCGCCCTCTTCTTCGGCCTCGGCACGGCGTCCTACACCTGCGTGCTCGCCTGGCTGGCGCCGTACTACGTGGAACAGGGCTGGAGCGAACAGCACGCCGGTCTGCTGCTGGGCTTTCTGACCGCCATGGAGGTGATATCCGGGCTGGTGACGCCGGCCATCGCCAATCGCAGCCGTGATCGCCGTACCGTCCTCGCAGCGTTGCTGCTGTTGATCATCGGCGGCTTCTGCGGACTGATCCTCAGCCCGCAATACCTCAGCCTGATATGGCCATGCCTGCTGGGGCTGGGGATTGGCGGACTCTTCCCGATGAGCCTGATCGTCTCGCTCGATCACCACGACAACCCGCAGCGCGCCGGCAGCCTGACCGCGTTCGTGCAAGGCATCGGCTACCTGATCGCCGGGCTTTCACCGCTGCTGGCCGGAATGATCCGCGACCGTCTCGGCAGCTTCGAATGGGCCTGGTGGTCGCTGACTGCGGTAATGGTGGTGATGTTGCTGATAGTGCTGCGCTTTGACCCTCGGCACTACGCCCGACACATCCGTTGAAGCTGAATGCCGTTACCGGGCTAGAGGCCTGTTGCCATCTTTTGCCGGTTTATTTAACGGCGTCGTGTTCCTAAAACTTTCTGTCCCACAACTGACACTGAAACGTCCTACAGGGCTTTGTCCTGGCACCATCGTTCCGCTACGATCATGCGCACACGTTTGCGCGGATTCAGCGCAAGGAGCACAGCGGGACGGAACGGATGCTGAACAGTAACTTGCTTCGAAAGCTCGACATGCAGGATCTCATGGTGTTTATCGCCGTGTATGAGCAAAGCAGCGTCACGGATGTCTCGGAGACGCTGTGCGTCAGCCAGTCCACTGTCAGCTATTGCCTGAAAAAATTGCGCACCAGTTTCGAAGACGAGTTGTTCATCAACACCCGCACGGGCATGCGTCCCACCTACAAGGCCGGCACCATGTACGGCCATGTGCAGAAGATCCTCGAAAGCATCAACCTGTGCCACGCCGGCGCCCCGGCCTTCGATCCGACCCGGCAAGCGGTGACCTTCAATATCTGCGCCCCGGAATACTTTGAGCAACTGGTGTTGCCGCGCCTGTTGAAGCGTTTCGACTTCGACGATTTGCCGGTGGTGGTCAACATGCACAAGTTCGAGACCGACGTGCCCGCCGACGAACTGCGCGACGGCAGCCTCGATCTGGTGATCTGCTTCGGCCCCAACTTCCACCGCAGCCACACCGACCTGAAATCGCGAATGCTGCTGGAGGACGATCTGGTCTGTGTCTTTGACAAACGCGCCACGCCGCTGGAACCGCGCCTGAGCCTGCAGGCCTTCACCGAACGGCGCCATGTGTTCCCGACACCGTGGACTTCCACCACCAACATGGTCGATGGCTGGCTGGCGCGTCAGGCGCAGAAACGACAGATCGTCGCGCGCTCCAACAGCTACAGCGCGGCATTGAAGATGATCACCGGCACCGACTTCATCCTCACCCTGCCCCGGCGCATCCAGCGCCTGCTGACCAACGACGCGGTGTTCAATCACTGCGAGGCGCCGAACGGCCTGCCGGGGTTCACCCTCGACATGCAATGGAGCCAGAACGCCGATCAGGACAGCGCCAATGTCTGGCTGCGCGAGCAGGTGATCAAAGTGTGCAGTGAGCTGGAAGCGGCCTGAGTCCTACACGCCGATGGCGGTCTTGGTGTAGGAGTCGCGGTCGATATCGAGCAACTCCACGCAAAGCTGCACTTCGACCCCGGCCGGCCACTCGCACAAATCCTGCAACACCGCCAGCAAGCTATCCGAGAGCTGCTTCTTGATCTGCGGCGAACGACCGCTGAGCAGCGCCAGCTTCACATGGACGAAAGCGCGCTCACCCATACCGGTACCGACCTTGAAGGTCTCGACCTTCACCGCCCGGCTCTTGATATCGAACTCGGCGGCGAACTGACCGGAACCCACCAGGGCGTTGTTGAGGCGGATCAACGCCACATCAGCGTTCAACTGCGGCAAGTTGGCGGTGTATTCCATGTGCAGGTGTGGCATGGGGATGCTCCAGTCAGTCGGCAGAAAGGTCGTACATATACCACAGCACCGCCCTACTCCCGTGCGGGTTTTTGCCTGCTCGCGATGAGGGTGTGTCAGTCACATCAATGTTGTCTGACACTGCGCTTTCGCGAGCAGGCTTGCTCTCACAGGGGAGATTTGTGGTGGGATTCAGGGCGCGGTCAGCGGCCGTTCACTCATGAACGCTTCAAGCCGCGAACGCAGCCAGCGCTCGGCCGGATCGCTGTCGACGTGGCTGAGCCAGACCATCGACAGATCCAGCATCGGCGTCTTGAACGGGAACGGTTCCTTGAACAGCAGCCCGGAGGCAGCCATCGCTTCGGCGGTGTAGTCCGGCAGGCTGGCGATCAGGTCGGTACCGGCCAGCAATGCCGGCAGCGCACTGTATTGCGGCACCGACAACACCACATGCCGGGTACGGCCGATTTCCGCCAGCCACTCATCGGCATAGCCGCTGATGTTGGCCGTGTGCGACACCAGTACGTGCGGGCGTGAACAGTATTCGTCGAGGGTCAGCGGCGAATCCGAGGCATCGGCGCGCAGGATGCTTGGCTGGATATGCCGCAACAGTTTGCGCTTGGCATTGGCTGGCAAACCTCGGGTCTGGCTGATGCCGACGGTGATGTCGCCGGCGGCCAGCAGATCGGGGATGCGCCAGTAGTCGACGTGCTGCACCACGAACACCACGCTCGGTGCCTCCTGACGGAGCGCCCGCAGCAACGGTGGCAGCAGGCCGAATTCGACGTCATCGGACAGGCCGATACGGAACGTCATGTTGCTCACGGCCGGATCGAAATCGTGAGTCAGACTCAGGGCCACCGACAGCGAGTCGAGCGCTGGCGACAGGTACTTGAACAGTTCTTCGGCCCGGGCAGTCGGCTCCATGCGATGGCCGACGCGGATGAACAGCGGATCATTGAACATCGCGCGCAAGCGATTGAGTGCCGAGCTGATGGTCGGCTGGCCGAGAAACAGCTTCTCCGCCGCCCGGGTCACGTTGCGTTCGAGCATCAAGGTCTCGAACACCACCATCAGGTTGATGTCGGCCTTTCGTAGTTCATTTCGATTCATCCATTGCCCCCCGCTCCCCAGACTGCCGGCAGTGTATGAAGTCCTTGGGACTGACGTCTATCAGACGATTGGCGGTTTGTTGGACAATTTCACTGCACCGTCAGGGTTTTCAAGCCCAGCCCCATGACTCGCGCATCGTCATTGAAGCCCAGTGTTTTCGGGCTGACTGCATCGGGCAGATGCAATCGGACATTCAGATATTCCTCGGCCACCTGCGCTGCGCTGAGCGGTATTTCCAGCCGATTGCCCTGCACCTCAGTCAGACGCGTCGACAATGCCTCGACCCCATTGATGCTGACGATCACCCGCTGACTGAGGTTCGGCGGCATGGCAAAGGCCAGCGCCTCGATCACCAGCGCATGCGACCCGGGGGCAACACGCAGCAGCAGTTCCGCATCCTGTCCATCACTCCAGGTGCCCCAGGCTTCCGGGGTGGACCAGCCTTTGACCAATTGTCGAGTGCTGCGGTTGAACGTCTGTACCAGTCCCGGCTGGCTCAAGGGTATCGACGACAGCGCCCGCCCCTGATCGACCATCGCCAGGCATTGATTGCAACGTTTCCAGCCTGGGGCCAACACGACAAAGTCGTCGACGCGGGTCAACAGATCGGTGTCGCTGTGAATGCTCTTGACCGCCAGCTCCAGCGCATCGTCATCGAGGAGGTACAGCGAATCGCTGTCGTACTGGCCGCTGGCGAGCTGGCTTTGCGTCGTGCGCAGCAGCATGTCCAGCGCCTTGGGGCTCGTACGGCCCAGGTAAGCCGCA
Source organism: Pseudomonas sp. Irchel s3a10 (assembly GCF_900187525.1). Classification (NCBI taxonomy): domain Bacteria; kingdom Pseudomonadati; phylum Pseudomonadota; class Gammaproteobacteria; order Pseudomonadales; family Pseudomonadaceae; genus Pseudomonas; species Pseudomonas sp. Irchel s3a10. Next base: position 417,103 of record NZ_FYDR01000005.1, on the reverse strand, counting down.
TCGGTTTTCAGCCCGTGGGTGGCGGCGAAATCGGCAATCGCCTGCCACTGATCAGGCTGATTTTTCGGCATCACGGCGCGGATGCTCTTGTAGTGCGCCGCCGCACTGGCCCAGAACGGATCATGCATCGGGCTGGTCCAGGCCGAGGATTCGGGCAGCATTTTCGCCGCTCTCAAACCGGCCCAGGCGATTCGGCTATCGGCGACTTGCACCACCAACGCCAGCGCCAGCAGCCCCATGGCGATGCGCGGCCGATAACCGCGCACCACGAGGTAGGTGAGCAATATCACGATGGCGTAGAACACCGGCCAGAACATCCGACCCGAGGCACGAAAAATATTCGAAAGCTTCACCACAAACTTCGGTAATGGGTAACTGAAGGTCTGCAGGCCGACTCCGATATGGTTCGACAGCGCGAACAAGGTCAACCCGATCAACGCCCAGAACAGCAACGGACGACGGCTCACCAGCGCCTTCAGCGAAATGCCGCTGCGGTACCAGCCAATCAAGGCCAAGGGCACCAGCAACAGCACGCCAAGCCCCAAATAATTGAAACCTTCGTAATCGCCGCCAGCCGTGGGAATGTCAGTCAGAATGTAAGACCAACCGTCCGCATCTACCAGCGACAGCAGGTTCATTCGATAAAAGCCGAAACCGCCGCCCGCCGCCCCATCGGTAATACTGAAATACCCCGCCTGCCAGCAGCACACGCTCACCAGCGCGAACAAACTGACCAGCTCGATCAGCACCTGACGTCGACTCAACTTGCCGGCCCACAACTTGCCCAACAGATCCGCCACCCAGATCAGCGCTACCATCCCCAGCAGATAGGCATGGATCAGTGCTGTCGCGGCGAGCAAACCGCCCCACGCCAAGCGTCGTCGCAGCAGCGCCGGATGCAAGGCCAGATACAGCGCCGCAAGAATCAGGAAATGCCCGACCAGCGAAAGATGACCACCGGTACGCAGAAACATCGGCGGCGAAAACACCAGCAGCCCGGCACCGAGCAGGCGCAACACGGGATTGTCGGTGATCAGTCCGAGCAGCTTCCAGGCAAACCAGGCCTGCAGAATAAAACACGCCAGCAGCCATAAACCGAAATACTGGAACGCCTCCGGCAACCAGCCATTAAACGGTTTGAACAGCAGCGCCAGCAGCGGATTGGAATCGGAAAAAATGATCGAGCTGCCCAGTTCCATCCCATAGGACGGGTTCAGCCCGAGGGGAAAAGTCCAGGGCGAATGACGAAAGAATACCCAGCCCAGATAGTGCGTTGCCGGGTCGCCGTCCTTGAGCCAGGCAATGTTTTGCGGATCGAGGGCACGCGGGCCGATCACCAGAAAAAACGCCAGCGCTCCCAACAGGATCGGCAACAGCGCCAAGGACGAGTGCTTGTTCAAGCCCTTCATCGATACGTCCAGAAGTTATGCAACACAAAGGTGAATGCCGGGATGATCAATGCCACCGCGCCGATGCCCAGCAAATAGTGCAGTCCAGCGAGTTGCGCCGCCCACGCAACGAACATCGCCAGCAAGAATCCGCCGCAGGAAACCAGCATGAAGCGCAGCAAGGTTTTGCCATGCAAACGGGCCGAAAAACTCCAGGTGGTGTTGATCACATAGGACACCACCGTCGCCACAGCAAATGCCACCCCGTTGGCCAACGGCGGTTGCGGCGCGACGAAGTTGATGAACAGCACCGCCACCAGCGCATGCAGTGCGGTGACGAACAGACCGGTCACGGCAAAGCGCAAACCACGCTGGACCAACGCCGATCGGTCGGCTGAGGTCACGGCTTACGCGCCAGCACGAAAACGCTCAGACCGGCCAGGCGATTCATGCCCATCAGCGGCAGTTCAAGGCTGCAGAGGGTCTTGAGCACGCCGTTGACCAACGGATGATGGCGTTTGAGTTGAGACTGCGGTACTGCGGCCTGCGGGCCTTTGGGCAGCAAACGCAATGCCGCGGCGATCGGAAACACCGCACCGAAATAGTAGGCACCACGCTGCACAGTCAAACCGGCATCACGGGCCAGGGTTTCAAACTGCGGCAGGGTGTAGCGGCGCTTGTGTTCGAGGAAGTCGTCATGCCCGCTCCACAGGAACTGGAACGCCGGCACGGTCATCAGGAAGCGGCTGCCGGACGGCACTTTATCGACGTAGGCCTTTAGCAGCCCAAGGTCGTCGTCGACATGCTCCAGCACGTCCATGAGCAGCACCAGATCCGCATCGATGACGTCGATATCGCGGCGGTAATGCACCGGTTTGCCGACCGTGGTCGCATCGGAATCGGCGGGGTAGCTGATATCGACGCACCACGCCTCCTGCGCCGAGGTTTGCGTCAGCAGGTGGTGCGAGAAAAACCCCGACCCGGCGCCCACGTCGAGAATCCGCGTGATCGGTGCATCACCCAGCAGACGACGCGTCGCCGCCGCTTTGGAGCAGTAATACCAATGCTCACCGATGCTGTCGCCGAGGATGTCGGTTTCCTTGAGATCCATGTTTCAGTCCTTGGGGTCGTAGACGCGACGCACCAGAAAAACCGGCCGGCGTTTGGATTCGATGTAAGTGCGACCCAGGTACTCGCCGAGCACGCCGATGCCAATCAACTGCAGGCCACCGAGGAACGTCACGGCTACCATCAACGAGGCATAACCAGGCATGTCGACGCCGTGGATCAGCGTGCGCAACACGATAAAAATGGCAAAGGCAAAAGATACCAGCGACACCGCCGCGCCGATGTACGTCCAGATCCGCAGCGGTTCGGTACTGAAACTGGTGATGCCTTCCAGAGCAAAATTCCATAGCCGCCAGCCGTTGAACTTGCTCTGCCCCGCCACGCGCTCGGGCCGCTCGTAATCAACGTGGGTAGTGCGAAAACCGACCCAGGCGAACAGGCCTTTCATAAAGCGCCGGGACTCGGGCAAGGTCAGCAAGGCATCGACCACACAACGGTCCATCAGGCGAAAATCACCGACGTTTTCCGGCAATGGTTGTTCGGCGATCTTGTTGTGCAAACGATAGAACCAATGCGCCGAAGTCTGCTTGGCCCACGTATCGCTGCGGCGGCTGACGCGATGACCGAGCACGACTTCATAGCCCTCGCGCCATCGCTCGATCATTTGCAGAATGATTTCGGGCGGGTCCTGCAGATCGACGTCGATAGGGACGACGATCTGCCCGGTGGCGATCTGCAATCCCGCAGACAACGCCGCCTCTTTACCGAAGTTGCGACTCAGATCGACGATGCGCAGCCGCGAGTCGCGCAACTGGCGCTCCAACAGCCGCTCAAGCGTGGCATCGGAACTTCCGTCATTGACGAACACCAGCTCCAGAGCAATTGAGGCCTGATGCTGGAAGACTTCATCGAGGCGCAGAATGAACGCGTCGAGACTGTCCTCCTCGTTAAAAACCGGGACAACCAGCGATAACGTGACCCGTGTGGCCTGTGCTGTTCCATGCTCAGTCAAGGGAATGCTCTTTTTATAGTGTTTGTCGGTCGTCGAAGCATTTTCGACGCCATGAGCCGTCCCGTATTAAGCAGTAGCGTCGATAGCCTTGCAAGGTGGAAGTGGCGACATTCTGGCCAATCCAGACGTCAATGCGGGCGCTCTGGCCCGCACTCTTCAGAAACATCTGCCAACGATTGGAAACAAATGCCCGATAGCGAAAAAAACTCGCTCCGCTAGGCTTGCGACGATGCGCCACACAGGTTGTCGCAAACACCATCGCAAGGAGCGAACTGAATGTATTTCGAGATCTACAGGCAATCCCGAGGCACCCCGAGCACCGGCAAAGGCCAATGGCGCTGGAGGCTGCGGGCGGGGAACCACGAGACGATTGCCAGTGGCGAGTCGTATGTGAACAAGGCTGATTGTTTACATGTGATCGAGTTAATCAAGGGTGTGCAGGGGGAGACACCGGTGAAGGAGATCTGATCGCGCCGGTCGGCATGGCGCCATGTCCTACAGCCTCTTCCTTTTTTGCCCGAAGCACTGGCGAAGCAGTTGTGCGCCCCTACGCTCTTTAGCGTATGGGGCGATCCAGCCCTGTTAAGCCATATGACATTCAACTCAAAAAAGGAGCCGCACCATGGCTAGAGACAAAGCGAAAGACGACAAGCACTTCAACTGCACTCAAACACACGAAGCCGACTACGTCGCCAGCCTCTATCCGCACGCCAAGGACGAAGTGAAAACTTTCCTGGCTTCGGCTTGCAAGGACAACACCCTGCGCAACTCGACGCACAAGCAAGTGTATGACCTGATCAAGCAGAAGCTCGGGCACTCGCAGCCGTGAGTGACTGATGCGGGTGCTCGGTAAAGCCCGCAGAAACAAAAAAGCCCCGTAGCTCTTCAGCTACGGGGCTATTTGCTCTGTTCGGGAACGACGTACATAAGACCCTGTAGTTCCAAACCAGAATCAAGCTAGGCATGGGCCTCTCGGTCAAGAACATCCGCAACCCACTGATTAATGCTTTTTTGAGCCAATTGCGCTTTTACGGCAACAGTCGCATGAAGAGCAGGCGCCAAACGCAGACTGAGATTGCCCGAATAAGGCCTTTGCGGGGCACGACCCAGTTTTTCGCAAGTCTCCAGATAGTCAGTAACAGCCTCTTCGAACGCTGACCGAAGCTCTTTTACAGATTCGCCATGAAAACCTACAACGTCCTTGATCCCAGCGATATGACCAACAAAAAGACCATCTTCATCACTGTATTCAATTCGGGCGGCATACCCGTTGTAATTCATCACGTTCATGGAGTGACTCCTGCTTGTTCAAGAAAAGCCCGAGCATCACGAACCTGATAGGGCTTTGCTTCTTTATCCGGGTGAGGTCGGTGGAACGTAGCGACCACACCTCTTAATTCAAACCGAACTCGCGAACCATTGCCTTCCACGGTTCTGGCCCCGACCGCATTGAAAAGAGACTCGATGCGCGCCCATTCCAACGTGGAGGGTGTGGGTCGTGAAAATATAGCTGCGAGCGTACCGAGCTGTCTGTTGTTCATAGTATTACACCATGATACCGCGCAGGAAAAATTGGCAATCGCGATTCATATCGCTGATCCATGAAGCGCGCCCCCTTGAACAAGCGGACAACGCCGCCCTCCAGGCTTGAAAAGCGGCGTCTTTTTATCCGAATTCCAGTCGATATTGGGCACGCAGGTCAGGATAAGGAGTGATTTGAAATAGAGCTGTAGGTAGACTCCGAGAGTTACGTACGAACCGGCATCAATCGAGTCACATCCGATTATCGAGTTTTCAACCTCGGGTTCCGGCGACAGGATTTGCTGATTACTCAAGCGAGCAGAAACAAAAAAGCCCCGTAGCTTTTCAGCTACGGGGCTTTTTCTATGTAATGGCGGAGAGATAGGGATTCGAACCCTAGGTACCGGTGAAGGTACAACGGATTTCGAATCCGTCCCATTCGGCCACTCTGGCATCTCTCCAACGGCGCGCATCATAACAACACTTTTACCGAAAGCAAACCATCTTTCGCAAAATTTCTCGTGCTATCAGATGCTTGCGTCGATTAAAGCGGTACACCCAGACGATTGGCGACTTCTTCGTAGGCTTCGATGACGTCACCGAGGCCCTGACGGAAGCGGTCCTTGTCCATTTTCTTCTTGGTGTCCTTGTCCCACAGACGGCAGCCGTCCGGGCTGAACTCGTCGCCCAGGACGATCGAGCCGTCGCTGAACACGCCGAATTCAAGCTTGAAGTCGACCAGCAAGAGGCCTGCGTCGTCGAACAGTTTGCTCAGGACTTCGTTGACCTTGAGCGACAGTTCTTTCATGCGCGCCAGTTGCTCGGCGGTGCCCCAGCCGAATGCCACGACGTGGGATTCGTTGATGAACGGGTCGCCCTTGGCGTCGTCCTTCAGGAACAGTTCGAAGGTGTACGGGTTGAGCTTCATGCCCTCTTCGACGCCCAGACGTTTTACCAGGCTGCCGGCGGCGTAGTTACGCACGACGCACTCGACCGGGATCATGTCCAGCTTCTTCACCAGGCACTCGTTGTCGCCCAGCAGTTTGTCGAATTGGGTCGGAATGCCGGCCGCTTCGAGTTTCTGCATGATGAAGGCGTTGAACTTGTTGTTCACCATGCCTTTGCGGTCGAGCTGCTCGATGCGCTTGCCGTCGAACGCCGAGGTGTCGTTGCGAAACAGCAGGATCAAGCGGTCAGCGTCGTCGGTCTTGTAAACCGATTTGGCTTTGCCGCGGTAGAGTTCTTCACGTTTTTCCATGATGGGCTCCGCTTGCTAAGTAGATGGGCTAGGCGATATGGCGCCAGTCGAGCCCTGAATCTTGATCGGCCAGTTGCAGCCAGTCCGGGTCGCACCCGAGGGTGTCGACGAAACATTGCCGGGCCAGCTGCGGCAGGTTGTTCTTGCTGCTCAGGTGGGCGAGAACCAGATGCTGCAAGCCCTGCCACCCCAACTCGGCCACCAGGAATGCCGCCTGATGGTTGTTCAAATGTCCCAGCTCCCCGCCCACCCGTTGCTTGAGAAAGTACGGGTAATGACCACGGGCCAGCATGTCGCGGCAGTGGTTGGACTCGATCATCAACGCATCGAGATCCCGATAGCCGTCCAGCACCCGCTCGCAGTAGGAACCCAGGTCGGTCAGCAGGCCGAAGCGCCGCTGCTCGCTGTCACTGAATACGTACTGGGTCGGCTCTTGCGCATCATGGGCCACGGCAATGACCCCGATGTTCAGTGCGCCGATCTGCAGCTGCTCTCCGCCGGCGAGAAAGCCTGCGGGTTCGATCGGTTTGCGCATCCCGCGCAGTGTGCCGCGACTGAGGTAGACCGGTAGATTGTAGCGCCGAGACAGCAAACCCACGCCATGCACGTGGTCGGCATGTTCGTGGGTTACGAGTATCGCGCTCAGTTGCGCCGGGTGAACACCCAGGCGCAACAGGCGTTTTTCGGTTTCCCGCAGGGAAAAACCACAATCCACCAGCACATACGTATCAGCGCTGGCGATCAGCGTGCCGTTCCCTTGGCTACCGCTGCCGAGAACGGCAAAGCGCATGTGATCAGCCCAGGTTGTCCTGAATCACGCTCAACACTTTGCGCGCCACATCGGCCGGCGCTACGGTGTTGATGTTCTTCTCGACGGTCACCTGAACGTTCTCACCGACCTTGCTCAGGCGAACCTGATAACGCTCGGCACGGGCTTCAACTTCTTCCTTGGTCGGCGCACTGCCGAACAGGCTGCTGAAGAAACCAGGCTTGTCGTCTTTCTTCTCGGCTTTTTCGGCCAGGTTGATGTAGTACAGGCCCAGGCTGCGGTTGATGTCTTCAACGCGCCACTGACCTTGCTCCAGCGCACGACCGACGCTCGACCAGGCACGATCCAGGTCCGGACCGACGTTCAATACCGGGTTGCCGCTGCCGTCTTCGCTGAGGCTGACACGGCTCGGGGTATCGAAATCGCGCGAAGCCAGCATCGACACCGAACCACCCTTCTCGGAGATCCGGCTCATGCTCGCCAGCATGTCGTCGACCAGCGCTGCGTCCAGGCCAGTGTTGACCGAACGGTTGGTGAACTCGACGTCGGCGGTGCTGCCGGCAGGACGCTCGGCGCTGACCACGTAGATTTCACTGGTGTTGCGCTGCACGCCCGGCTCGATACGCACCCGCACGCGGGTTTCGCTGTCGGCACCGACACCGGCGGCGCTCAGGCGCTTGGCCACAGCAGCGGACAGCTCGTCGGAATGCTGCCAGGTGGTGGTGAACTCACCGGTTTGCGGGCGCTGTTCATCCAGTCGGAAACCGTTGTCCTGGAAGAACTGCACCGCCACTGGCCAGACTTCGGCCGGTGGGTGCTGGGCCACGACCCAACGCGAGTCACCGCTCTTCTGCAGCGAGTAGTCGGTCGCATCGGCAACCGCCGTCAGCGGTTGCGGACGTGGTACCACGTATTCGCCCTTCGCCGTGTCATCAGCCACGTTGCGCGGGATCGGCAACAGCGGATCCAGACGCTTGGAGGTGCTGACATTCGGTGGCAGTTGCATCGGTGCAGTCTGTTGCGCTTCCAGGTAATCGCTACCACGGTCACGGAAATAACCTTCCGGGCCCCAGACCCATCCGCAGCCACTGGTGCTGGAGATAATCAAGGCAAGTGCGGAAAGTCCGGCCATTCGCTTCATGCGTTGTACTTCCTCAATTAAACCAGGACGCTGCACTGGCGCAGGGCCGTGCGAAGCGTTTCATGACAAGGAGCGCTCAGCCAGGTCAGCGGCAGGCGGATGCCTTCGTGCATCAGGCCCATTTCAACCAAAGCCCACTTCACCGGAATCGGGTTGGCTTCGATGAACAGGTCCTTGTGCAGCGGCATCAATTTTTCGTTGATCGCCCGTGCGGTCTCGGCGTCGCCTTTCAGCGCGGCCTCGCACAGGTCAGCCATTTCGCGCGGGGCGACGTTGGCCGTTACGGAGATATTGCCTTTGCCGCCCAGCAGGATCAGCTCGACCGCGGTCGGATCATCGCCGGACAGCACGATGAAGTCCTTGCTCACGCCGTCGATGATGGCTTTGGCGCGTTTCAGGTCGCCGGTGGCTTCCTTGATGCCGATGATGTTCGGCACGCTGGACAGGCGAATTACGGTCTCGGCCTGCATGTCGCAGGAGGTGCGGCCGGGAACGTTATAGAGAATCTGTGGAATGTCGACGGCTTCGGCAATGTGCTTGAAGTGCTGGTACAGGCCTTCCTGGGTCGGCTTGTTGTAGTACGGAACTACCAGCAGGCAGGCGTCGGCGCCGGCTTCCTTGGCGTTACGGGTCAGCTCGACGGCTTCACGGGTCGAGTTGGCGCCGGTACCGGCGATCACCGGAATGCGCCCGGCTACCTGTTTGACCACGGCTTTGATGACGGCGATGTGTTCTTCTACATCAAGGGTCGCCGACTCGCCGGTAGTACCGACCGCGACAATGGCATGGGTGCCGTTCTTGAGATGGAAGTCCACGAGTTTGCTGAGGCTGTCCCAGTCAAGACGCCCTTGTGCATCCATGGGAGTGACCAGTGCCACCATACTGCCCGCAATCATGAAACCGCTCCTGCCGGAAAAAGAGAGCGGTAATGGTACTGGCGCCAAGATGCTTGCACAAGCGAAGTACTGCGCCGCCATTCCCCTTGGCCTCGGTTTTCGCTACCCTTCAGACTTTGATCGGTACAGATCAGCTTGTACGCCGGGTTCCAGCCTCCCCTTTCGGCCTCCCAGGCCCCGTTCCAGTGTCGCTGCTGCACGCTCCGCCTTTATTGGAGCGAATTGCGAGCCACGGCCCGGGGCTTTCTGAACGGGCACGCGCAGACGCATCCCGACGGCCAATGCCCATCGACCTACCGACCGCTCATCGCTTTAGGAATGCTGCATGTCCACCCCCACAGTTCGCGAACAATTCCTTGTCATCAGTGCCCTTGGCGCCAACCCCATGGAGCTGACTAACGTCCTGTGCCGCGCCAGCCATGAAAATCGCTGCGCCGTCGTCACTTCCCGCCTGACCCGCCACGGCGAGTGCAGTGCCCTGGTGCTGGAAATCTCCGGCAGCTGGGACGCTCTGGCCCGCCTCGAAGGCAGCCTGCCGACCCTGGCCAAGCGCCACGCCTTCACCGTCAACGTGGTGCGCAGTGCGGCCCTGGAAAACCGTCCGCAGGCCCTGCCGTACGTGGCTTATGTCAGCTCGGCGTATCGCCCGGACATCATCAATGAGCTGTGCCAGTTCTTCATGGATCACAACGTCGAGCTGGAAAACCTGACGTGCGACACCTATCAGGCCCCACAGACCGGCGGCACCATGCTCAACGCCACGTTCACCGTAACCCTGCCGGCCGGCACCCAGATCAGCTGGCTGCGCGACCAGTTCCTGGACTTCGCCGACGCAATGAACCTGGACGCGCTGATCGAACCTTGGCGCCCACAAAACCCAATGTAAGGAAGCTTTCATGGCCGTTGTCATCGACCAACCGGTTGCGGATTTCGAAGCACCTGCCACCAGCGGGCAGACCGTCAGCCTGTCCGCCCTGAAGGGCAAGCAAGTGGTGATCTACTTCTATCCGAAGGACAGCACCCCGGGCTGCACCACCGAAGGTCAGGGTTTTCGTGATCAGTACGCGGCGTTCCAGGCTGCCAACACGGAAATCTTCGGCATTTCCCGCGACAGCCTGAAATCCCACGAGAACTTCAAGTGCAAGCAGGAATTCCCTTTCGAACTGATCAGCGACAAGGACGAAGCCGTCTGCCAGTTGTTCGACGTGATCAAGCTGAAAAAGCTGTACGGCAAGGAGTATCTGGGCGTTGATCGCAGCACATTCCTGATCGACAAGAACGGTGTACTGCGTCAGGAATGGCGCGGCGTGAAAGTGCCGGGGCATGTGGATGCGGTGCTGGCTGCGGCTCAGGCCCTCAATAAAGCCTGATATTTCTGCGTCGTTTTCACTGACTCTTTCGCGAGCAAGCCCGCTCCCACATTTTGAATGTATTTCAAATGTGGGAGCGGGCTTGCTCGCGAAGGGGCCATAAGCCGCAACGAGTAATCCGGCTTTAAAGCAACGGAGCTACAACCGGCTCCTTGCGCGGCCAGGCATCCAGTACTGCCTTGAACAGCGTCGCCAGCGGAATCGCGAAGAACACGCCCCAGAACCCCCACAACCCGCCAAACAACAGCACCGCGCAGATGATGGCCACCGGGTGCAGGTTGACTGCCTCGGAAAACAGCAACGGCACCAGCACGTTGCCATCCAGCGTTTGAATGATCCCGTAGACCGCCATCAGATAGATGAACTGATCGCTCCAGCCCCACTGGAACAGCGCGATCAGTAACACCGGCACGGTCACCACCACCGCGCCGACATACGGCACCACCACCGACACCCCGACCAGCAACGCCAGCAGCGCCGCATAGTTGAGGCCAAGCGCGACGAAGGCGATGTAGGTCACGCCGCCACAGATCACGATCTCGATGACCTTGCCGCGAATGTAGTTGGCGATCTGCCGGTTCATTTCCTGCGCCACGCGGGTGATCAGCGCCCGCTCACGGGGCAGATAGCCGCGCACCCACTCGCCGATCATGGCCCGATCCTTGAGGAAGAAAAACACCAGGATCGGCACCAGCACCAGATAGATCATGATGTTGACCAGCAGCGGCAGGCTCGACAGCGAGAAGGTCAGCGCCCATTGGCCGAATTTGCCGATCTCGCCACGCGCCGCTTCGATGGCCTGCAGCACCTGCTCGTCAGAAACCAGATGCGGATAGCGCTCGGGCAGCAACAGCAGCAGCGACTGCCATTTGGCGAGCATCCCCGGCAGCTCGTTGAACAGCGTGATCAACTGATGCCACAGCAGCGGCAAGACCACCACGATGAACACCAGCAACACGCCCATGAACAGCGCAAACACCAGGCCCACCGCCGCCGCGCCAGGCACGCGCATGCGCTCAAGGGCGAGCACCAGCCCCTGCATCAGATACGCCAGCACCATCCCGGCCAATACCGGCGCAAGCATGCCGCCGAGGGTGAGCACCGCGGTGAAGGCGAGGAACAGCAGCACCGCCAGCACCACCGCTTCTTCGTCGGAAAAGTAGCGCTGAATCCAGTCGCGTAACACTTTGAACATCAATAATCCTTAGGTCTTTTACGCTGTTGGCTTCAGGCTTTTTTCAACCAGTAACGGTAGACGCCTGCTTCCTCTTCTTCACGCAGCAGCGTATGACCGGCCAGACGGGCAAAGGTGCGGAAGTCGCGTTGCGAACCCGCATCCGTGGCTATCACCTTGAGCACCGCGCCGCTGGACAGCTTATTGAGTTCCATCTTGGCCTTGAGCAACGGCAACGGGCAATTCAGGCCACTGGCGTCCAGTTCACAGTCATGGGCTACAGCGTCAGTCATTGCGTCACTCCGGTTCAGGTGGTTGAGGCGCCTAGAATATCTGGTCGCACGCCCGGTGTCCGGCTACAGTAAGGTCTTTGTCTTCTAAGGCTTTGTGCATGACATTTCTGCGCCCTACCCTGCTGACGCTCGCTTGCCTGCTCGCCTCACCGGGCTTTGCCGACGATCTGCCGTCACTTGGCGACGCCAGTTCTGCCATTGTCTCTCCGCAACAGGAATATCAGTTGGGCCGTGCCTGGCTGGCGATGTTGCGCAGCCAGGTTGCACAGCTCAACGATCCGCAGCTCAAGGACTACGTCGAGTCCAGCGTCTACAAACTGGTGGAAACCAGCCAAGTGACCGACCGCCGCCTGGAGTTCATCCTGATTAACAGCCCGCAGCTCAACGCCTTCGCCGCGCCGGGTGGCGTGGTCGGGGTCAACGGCGGGCTGTTCCTCAACGCGCAGACCGAAGGCGAATACGCCTCGGTACTGGCACACGAACTGGCTCACTTGTCACAGCGCCACTTCGCGCGCGGGGTAGAAGCTTCGCAGCGGATGCAAGTGCCGATGATGGCCGCGCTGCTCGCCGGGATCGTGATTGCAGCCGCCGGGGGCGGTGATGCCGGGATCGCGACCATCGCCGGTACTCAGGCCGCAGCCATTCAGTCGCAGCGTACCTTTTCGCGCCAGAACGAGCAGGAAGCCGACCGCATCGGCATCCTCAACCTGGAAAAGGCCGGATACGATCCGCGCTCGATGCCGACCATGTTCGAACGTCTGATGCGCCAATACCGCTTCGACGCCAAGCCGCCAGAATTTCTGCTGACTCACCCGGTGACCGAATCGCGTATCGCCGACACCCGTAACCGCGCAGAACAAGCGCCAGCGGGCGGCATCGAAGACAGCATGCGCTATCAGCTGATTCGCGCTCGCGTACAGTTGATCTACGAAGAAACCCCGGGGCTGGGCGCCAAACGCTTTCGCGCACAACTGGACGAGAACCCGAAAAATGACGTGGCGCGCTACGGCCTGGCAATCGCCCAGATCAAGGGCGGCCAGCTCAATGAAGCCAGGGAGAATCTCAAACAGCTCTTGGCCAAATCGCCCAACGAGATCATCTACAACCTCGCGCAGATCGACCTGGACATCACCAACAACCGCCTGCCGGATGCGCAAACGCGGGTTGACCGGATGCTCACGCAGTATCCTGGCAATTACCCGCTGAATCAGGTTCGCGTCGATCTGCTACTGAAACAGAATCGCACCGCCGACGCAGAGAAGGCTCTCGATAGCCTGCTCAAATCCCGTCCGAATGATCCGGACGTGTGGTACCAGGTGGCCGAGACCCGTGGTCTCTCTGGCAACATCATCGGTTTGCACCAGGCCCGAGCCGAGTACTTTGCGCTGGTCGGTGATTATCGGCAGGCGATCCAGCAGCTCGACTTTGCCAAGCGCAAGGCGGGCAGCAACTTCCCGTTATCCTCGCGGATCGATGCGCGCCAGCGCGAGCTGATGGAGCAGGAGCGCATGATCAAGGACATGATGGGCTGAGGTTTTCATCAGCGAGATAAAAGGTTCAGGCACAAAAAAACCGCCTCTTTCGAGGCGGTTTTCTATTTCACCGCGACCGGCTTATTCAGCCAGTTTGAAGGTGATGAAGCTGGCGCGACCTTGACGCAGAACGCGCATCGACACCGAACGATTCTTCGGCAGGGCCTTGGCAATATCGGTGAACTCCTTGGTGGAGCCGATGGCCTGGTTGTTCAGGTGAGTGATCACGTCACCCGGCTGCAGACCGATCAGGGCCGCAGGACCGTCCTGAACTTCCTTGATCACCACACCGCCCTTGAGGTCGTAGGTTTTCTTCTGCTCAGCGGTCAGTTCCGCCACCGAAACGCCGAGGCGGTTGCTGCTGCTTTCCGCGCCGGACTTCGGCAGTGCTGCCAGCTCTTTGTCTTCGTCCGGAATCGCACCGACTGTCAGTTCGACATTCTTGCGCTTGCCGTCGCGAATCACTTCAAGGTTGGCCTTGGCGCCCGCTTTCAGCGCACCGACCAAGTGTGGCAGGTCGGCAGACATGACGATCGGCTGACCGTTCATGCTCAGGATCACGTCACCCACTTGCAGGCCACCCTTGGCTGCCGGACCATCATCCTGAATCTGCGCAACCAGCGCACCGGCCGGCTTATCAAGACCGAACGACTCGGCCAGATCCTTGTTCACTTCCTGGATGACCACACCCAGCCAGCCGCGGCTGACCTTGCCACCGCTTTTCAGCTGATTGGAAACGTCCATCGCCACGTCGATCGGGATGGCGAAAGACACCCCCATGAAGCCGCCGGAACGGGTGTAGATTTGCGAGTTGATCCCGACCACTTCACCGTTCAGGTTGAACAGCGGGCCACCGGAGTTACCCGGGTTGATCGGCACGTCGGTCTGGATGAACGGCACGTAGTTTTCGTTAGGCAGGCTACGGCCGACGGCGCTGACAATGCCTTGGGTCACGGTGTGGTCAAAGCCGAACGGCGAACCGATCGCCACCACCCATTGACCGGCTTTCAAGTCCTGGGACTTGCCGAGTTTGAGCACTGGCAGATCCTTGCCATCGATTTTCAACAGGGCCACGTCAGAGCGTGGGTCAGTGCCGATCAGCTTGGCTTTCATTTCACTGCGATCAGCCAGACGCACGAGGATTTCGTCGGCATCGGCAATCACATGGTTGTTGGTCAGGATGTAGCCATCCGAGGAAATGATGAAGCCCGAACCCAGCGATTGCGCTTCGCGCTGACGATCACCGCGTGGCGAACGCTGCTGAGGCGGCATGCCGCGTTCGAAGAACTCGCGCAACATCGGCGGCAAGCCTTCAAGATCAGGCATCTGCTGGTTCACCTTGCGGTCCGGCAGCTTCTGCGTGGTACTGATGTTCACCACTGCAGGCGAGGCCTGTTCAACCAGTTGGGTGAAGTCAGGCAAGTCGGCCGCTTGGGCAGCGGGCACCGCCTGACCAAGCACGAGCACGGTGGCGAAAATGGAGAGATAAGACTTCAAGCTAAGTATCGACATACAGCTCCCGTTACGACGAGCAGGGTTAAGCGATATGGAGCAAGGAACACCGGGAACCGCAGGCCGGTATTTTTGTTCCGGGAACAACAGACAAGGCCAGAGCCGTGAGGCTCTGACCTATAAAAAACTTTCGGGGGATTTGCAAATGAAAATGCTGAGCAAACATTTCATCTACGTCTCGAAGAACAAGTGGAAATGACTGAAATCAGCTCACTGCTTGCTGGTTGCAGCGCCATCGTTACGCATCGACAAGGCAATTCTTTCAGCTGTGCCAATTGGGATTTCGCCAACCACCGTAACCATTATTTCGCCCTGAGGCGTGGTGAGACGACGGGAAACGGCGACGGTCGGACCGAGTTGCGTGCGCGTATCCGTGACTGTCGCACCGTTCAACGGTTCCAGAAACACCGAGAAACGCGCCAACCCGTCGTCATACATCAGGCTATTAACCTGAGTTTTGGTTTCCTGGTCTTTGTGCGAGGTGCTGCTGGTCAGTTCGAAGCCAGGTGGCAACCAGTCGGAACGCCAAACCTGAGCTGTCTTGACGGCAGACGCCTTGTCACTGTCAAGCGTAACTGCCTTGCACTCGGTGCCAGCTTGCAGGTCTTTGTCCGACGGAACATCTGCGGTATCAAGACTGGTGAACTGGAAACGCTCGAGTAACTGCCCCTTGTCGTTGAGCAACAACGATTTCAGTGGCAACCCGGTCTGTTTATCCAGATGCAGTTCGAAACCATAGCGATGCTGATCGCGAGGCGTCAGCGACACGATGACCGCATCACGCCCGGCCACGCGCGACTTGCCGATGACAGCAAGGTCATACCAGTTTTTCAGCTTTTGGGGATCAAGCGAACGAGCGGTCGAGTTGGGAGAATCTCCCAACCCCGCAATCAGGGTGCCGCTGACGCATTGAGTATGCCCATCAACGCGCACGACTTCCTGTGCCGATCCGTCGAGCTGAAGCAAACGCTCGCGAACCTGACCATTCTGGACGCGGTGCCAGATATTGTGGGTAGAAAAACTACCGTTACGCTCGTATACGAAAGTGCCGCGGAAGCTTTGCTGCTGCTCGGCCTGACCCAGGCGAATCAACCATTCCTGGGCCTCGTCGGCATGGGCTGGAACAACAAACCAGCCGCTGAGCAGAAGCGAAAGTAGAGGTATGGCGCGCATGATCCTCCTTAACGGTTTTCCATGCTTGCTGCACGCGCATAAGGCAGAGCGCTTTCAGTACCTTTCAATGCAGCCTGCTGAGCATGCTGACGCAGATAGCCTGGCAGACGCTGATCGTGCCAGCCTGGCTGTCCCTGCAGGACGCCATTGGCCATCGGACCAGTGGTTTCCGAGCTTTCCTTGTAGCCTGCCAGAACAGCCGGGCCTTTGACCTGCGGCGCAACCAGCGAAGGCTGATTGGACTGCTGGGCCAGCTCGACGCCAGCGATTTCGTCCTGGTTATACAGGCGCACACCAGCCAGTACTGCAACGGTCACCGAAGCCGCAACGGCCAGACGACCAAGGTTGCGCCAAGGGCCGCGGGATACTTTGGCCGGAGCCGTTTCGTCTTCCAACGCAGCAGAAACTGCCGCAGCAATGTCCAGACGCGGAAGCAGCAGATCCTTGTGCATGGCTGCCCGAGCGATCTGATAACGAGCCCAGGTCTCACGGGTTTCAACATCGTCCAGTGCATTGATCACTCGACGCAATTCCAGTTCGTCCGCTTCGTTATCCATCACTGCGGACAGCGATTCCTGCAGGGCTTCACGACTCATGGCGTTCCTCTCTTGGCTGTCGCCGCTGTCTCAGTTTTCCTGCAACAACGGCTGCAGGGCTTTATCGATGGCCTCCCGAGCGCGGAAAATCCGGGAGCGCACGGTACCCACCGGACATTGCATGACGCTCGCAATGTCCTCGTAACTCAGACCATCGAATTCACGTAAAGTTAAAGCCGTACGCAAATCCTCTGGCAGTTGCTGAATGGTTCGATGGACGGTGCCTTCGATCTCATCCCGCAGCAATGCGCGTTCCGGTGATTCGAGATCTTTCAGGCCATGATCGCCGTCGTAGAACTCTGCATCTTCAGAACTTACATCGCTATCCGGCGGCCGTCGGCCGCGTGAAACCAGATAGTTTTTTGCCGTGTTGATGGCAATGCGGTAAAGCCACGTATAGAACGCGCTATCTCCGCGAAAGTTTCCTAGCGCTCGGTAGGCCTTGATAAAGGCTTCCTGAGCCACATCCTGGGCTTCATGGGTGTCGTGCACAAAACGCACGATCAACCCGAGAATTTTGTGCTGATATTTCAGCACCAGCAGATCGAAAGCTCGCTTGTCGCCACGCTGAACACGCTCGACCAGCTGCTGATCCTCTTCCTGGGTTAGCATGAACACTCCTCGATAAGCATGGAGGAGGCTTGCATAACTAAACGACCAGACTTGCAAACATAGACTCGGGCTTTTCGCAAAAGTTCTCCCCCTCCAGGCAAGTTTCCTGCGGGCTCTGATTTGGCACGCACGAAAAACGCAGCGCGGGATAAACCGGCTGCGCGAATAATCTTGTCATCGGTTCGCCGGCAAAAACCCAATCGCAGGTTCTGCATTGAAGCCGACACTGTCCCGTGCTTCTGGCAACTGACTATTGATCTTGGGCCTCTGGCAAAAGTTCCAATTATTTATAGCCGGGCTGAAGCGACATTGAGCAACCGTGTGCTGAAAAAGCCTGTTTCATCCTCGATACAGTCGCCTTTTCCGAAAACGACGGAAAAAAACGTCCGACGAAACGTCAAGCTTTTGTCGTCACAGTAGTTTCACAATGCCATACGAGCCCGGCTATTGTGCCGCTCCACCCCTCTATATACTAGTGGGCTGTGTGGCTGTCTTGACTCGCCGATCCAGCTGTCTTGCGCCAACCCCGATCCGGGTCGCTTTGAGCGGAATCCTGAAATGAGCCAACAGTTTCAACACGATGTTCTGGTGATTGGCAGCGGCGCTGCCGGTTTGAGTCTCGCACTGACCCTGCCGGGTCATTTGCGCGTCGCGGTATTGAGCAAAGGTGATCTGGCCAACGGCTCGACTTACTGGGCCCAGGGCGGCGTCGCTGCCGTGCTGGACGATACCGATACTGTCGAATCCCACGTCGACGACACCCTGAACGCCGGCGGCGGTCTGTGCCATGAAGACGCGGTGCGCTTCACCGTCGAGCACAGCCGCGAAGCCATCCAGTGGCTGATCGACCAGGGCGTGCCGTTCACCCGCGACGAACAGTCCGGCACCGAAGACGGCGGTTTCGAATTCCACCTGACCCGCGAAGGCGGGCACAGCCATCGGCGCATCATCCATGCCGCCGACGCAACCGGCGCAGCGATTTTCACCACCCTCCTTGCTCAGGCCAAAGAGCGCAGCAACATCGAGCTGCTGGAACAACGGGTTGCCGTTGATCTGATCACCGAACGCCGCTTGGGTATGGACGGCGAGCGCTGCCTCGGCGCCTATGTGCTGAATCGCGCTACCGGCGAAGTCGACACCTACGGCGCACGCTTCGTGATCCTCGCGTCTGGCGGCGCGGCCAAGGTCTACCTCTATACCAGCAACCCCGACGGTGCCTGCGGTGACGGCATCGCCATGGCCTGGCGTTCGGGCTGCCGGGTGGCCAACCTGGAATTCAACCAGTTCCACCCCACCTGCCTGTATCACCCGCAGGCCAAGAGTTTCCTGATCACAGAAGCCCTGCGTGGCGAAGGCGCGCACCTGAAGCTGCCCAACGGCGAGCGGTTCATGCCGCGCTTCGACAAACGTGCCGAACTGGCGCCACGGGACATCGTCGCCCGGGCCATCGACCATGAAATGAAGCGGCTGGGCGTCGACTGCGTGTATCTCGACATCAGCCACAAGCCTGAAGCCTTCATCAAAAGCCACTTCCCGACTGTTTACGAGCGCTGCCTTGGCTTCGGCATTGACATCACCAGGCAGCCGATCCCGGTCGTACCGGCAGCGCACTACACCTGTGGTGGCGTGATGGTTGACCAGCACGGTCGCACCGACGTGCCGGGGCTTTACGCAATCGGCGAAACCAGCTTCACCGGCCTGCACGGCGCCAACCGCATGGCCAGTAACTCGCTGCTCGAATGCTTCGTCTATGCCCGCTCGGCGGCAGCGGACATTCTTGCGCAACTGGATGACGTCACCGCGCCAACCGCCCTGCCCGAGTGGGACGCCAGCCAGGTCACCGATTCCGACGAGGACGTGATCATCGCCCACAACTGGGATGAGCTGCGCCGCTTCATGTGGGACTACGTCGGCATCGTGCGCACCAACAAGCGCTTGCAACGGGCGCAGCACCGCGTGCGTCTGTTGCTGGACGAGATCGACGAGTTCTACAGCAACTATAAAGTCAGCCGCGACCTGATCGAGCTGCGTAATCTGGCGCAAGTCGCCGAACTGATGATCTGCTCGGCCATGGAGCGCAAGGAAAGTCGCGGTCTGCATTACACACTCGACTATCCAAACCTGCTGCCCGAGGCGCTCGACACTATTCTGGTGCCGCCCACCTACGCCGGCTGAACTTGAGCCGCACTCGCAGGCGTCGGTGCACATCCGCTGCCTGCGAGTCTCGCGGTACACAGATCGAGCGCACCCGCCGCTCGCCGCGCAAACGAAAGCGCAATACCACGATCAACGGCAACGCCAGGCTGTCCGGGCGCAGCTGCACCGCTTGCCAACCACCCGCCTGATTCCACAACTGCCAGCCATCGGCGTCGCGGCGCAGTCCGCAAAAAGCCTGCGGATGCGTCAGCAGAATCTGCCGTGGCAACACCCACGCGGCGTGCAGCACACAAGCGAAAGCCCCGAGCAAACTGGCCCAGAGTGGAATCGTCAGAAGAAACAACACACCCAGCGCGAACGCCTGGGCCAACAGATACGCCGCCAGCAACTGCCGTGAGGCATGCCAGCGGCATTCGAAGGTGTTACTTGGGCTGAACACGGTCCAGGATCATCCGGACCATGCGCTGCAGTTCCGGATCTTCGGATTCGCTGCGCTCCATGAACCAGCCGAACATGTCCTGATCCTCACAGGTCAGCAGACGGACATACAAGTCGCGATCGACCTGGTTGAGGTGCGGATAGACCTCTTGCACGAATGGCACCAGCAGCACGTCAAGTTCCAGCATGCCACGGCGGCTGTGCCAGAAGAGGCGATTCAGTTCAACTTGTTCGACCATGGAGCCCTCCTCAAATAGGCGCGCAGTATACAGCCCCGGCGCGGGTCGCACAGTCGGCTTTGGTCGGGCACCACCGATCCTTTATCAACTACCCATTTCAACAACGCGCCCTTATGATGTGCCCCAGACTTTTTTACCCTGCGATGACCCATGGCCGATTCTGCTTTTTTCTGCACCCTGTCTCATGAAGGCGTACTCGCGGTTCGCGGCGTGGATGCCGGCAAATTCCTGCAAGGCCAATTGACCTGCAACATCAATTACCTCAGCGACAGCCAGGCCAGCCTGGGCGCGCGCTGCACGCAAAAAGGCCGGATGCAGTCGAGCTTCCGCATTCTGCTCGAAGGTGACGGCGTGCTGCTGGCAATGGCCAGTGAACTGCTGGAGCCGCAACTGGCGGATCTGAAAAAGTACGCGGTGTTCTCCAAGTCCAAACTGACCGACGAAAGCGCCGCCTGGGTGCGTTTTGGCCTGGAGCACGGCGACGCCGCGTTGGCCAGCCTGGGTCTGAACCTGCCAAGCGAAACCGACAGCGTAGTGCGCAGCGCAGGCCTGATCGCGATTCGCGTCTCGCCGGATCGCGCCGAACTCTGGGTACCGGCCGATCAAGCCGATGCCATCAAGGCCAAACTGTCCGCCGCCCTGCCTGAAGGCGAGTTGAACCAATGGCTGCTGGGGCAGATTCGCGCCGGTATCGGTCAGGTCATGCCGACCACCCGCGAGCTGTTCATCCCGCAGATGCTCAACCTGCAGGCCGTCGGCGGCGTGAGTTTCAAGAAAGGTTGCTACACCGGCCAGGAAATCGTCGCGCGCATGCAGTACCTGGGCAAGCTCAAGCGTCGTCTCTATCGCGTGCAACTGGACGCGAGCGAATTGCCGGAGCCGGGGACCCCGCTGTTCGCCCCAAGCCACAGCAGCGCCATCGGCGAAGTGGTGATTGCCGCCCGCGCCGCAGAAAAGATTGAACTGCTGGCGGTGTTGCAGGCCGAAGCTGCCGAAGCGGGTGATCTGCACCTGGGCGCCCTCGAAGGGCCAGCCCTGCATTTGCTCGACCTGCCCTACGAACTGGATCGCGACCGCGAAATCCAGCGCTGATCGCAGCTTTTGTTGCAACACCCTAGAGAATCTACATGAGCGAGCTGGCGGATAAGGTCCAACAGGATTTGGTTGAGGCCATCGATAACGATGACCTGGTTCTGCCAACGTTACCGGAAGTGGCCCTGCAAATTCGCAAGGCCGCCGAAGACCCGGAGATCAGTGTCAGCGATCTGAGCAAAGTCATCGGCCGCGACACGGCGTTGTCGGCGCGCCTGATCAAAGTGGTCAACAGCCCGTTGCTGCGCGCCACCCAGGAAGTCACCGACCTGCACACCGCGATCACCCGCCTTGGGGTGAACTACAGCAGCAACCTGGCGATCGGGCTGGTGATGGAACAGATCTTCCACGCCCGCTCCGAGGTGGTCGAACAGAAGATGCGCGAAGTCTGGCGCAAGAGCCTGGAAATCGCCGGCGTCAGCTACGCCCTGTGCCGCCGGCATACCCAACTCAAACCTGATCAGGCGGCGCTGGGCGGGCTGGTGCATCAGATCGGCGTGCTGCCGATCCTGACTTACGCCGAAGATCACTACGAACTGCTGTCGGACCCGGTCAGCCTCAACCATGTGATCGACCACATTCACCCGCTGCTGGGCGACAAGTTGTTGCGGGTCTGGGAATTTCCCGAGCAACTGGTGGCGTTGCCGGGGCTGTATCTGGATTTCAAACGCGACTCGGCGCACCTCGATTACGTCGATCTGGTGCAGGTGGCGAGTCTGTATTGTCACAAGGACAGCGATCATCCGTTTGCGCGGATTGATCCGCACAGTGTGCCGGCGTTCAGGAAGCTTGGGATCGATACGGAGAACAAGGAATTGTGCGCGGATCTGGAAGAGTCGCGGACGATGTTTTACTGACCTGTGGCGAGGGAGCTTGCTCCCGCTGGGCTGCGAAGCGGCCCCAAAACCAGGCGGCCTCCCTTCATCAGGCAAACCCTGCACTCAAGGATCACGACTGCTACGCAGCCGAGCGGGAGCAAGCTCCCTCGCCACAAAAGCCACCTCGGCTGCTATCCCGCAATAAAACTCACCCGAACCTTCAAACCGGCCTGCTCGCCATCGTGCAAGGTAATCTGCGCCAGATGCGCCCGGCAGATCTCTCCGACAATCGCCAGCCCCAACCCTGAGCCTGCAACCTGCTGATTGCGCCGATAGAAGCGTTCAAATACCCGATCCCGCTCTTCCAGCGGAATGCCCGGCCCATCATCTTCAACCTCAAGCACCGCCGGCGGCGCGACCCGCAGAATCACGTTGCCGCCGGGTGGCGTATGCGCCAGTGCGTTGTCCACCAGATTGCTCAGCAGCTCATTGAGCAACGTCGGCTCACCGCGCAGCCACACCGGCTCATCCGCCTCCAGCGCCAGCGCGACTCCGCGTGCATGAGCCAACGGCGCCATGGCCATGCCCAGTTCGCGGGCCAATTGACTCAGATCGAGCAACTGCGCACCACCCTCGGCTATCGCCCGGGCACCGTTTTCCACCCGTGCCAGCGACAGCAGTTGATTGGCCAGATGGGTCAGCCGGTCGGTGCTTTGCGCAGAGGATTCCAGGGTTGTGCGCCAGGTTTCCGGCTCAGTCGAACGCAGCCCCAGTTCCAGCCGCGCCTTCAACGCCGCCAATGGCGTGCGCAGTTCGTGTGCAGCATCGGCGATGAACTGCGCCTGCCGCTCGAACTGCCCGCGCAAGCGTTCGGTGAAGTGATTGAGCGCGCGCACCAGCGGCCACAATTCATGTTGCACTTCCACCAGCGGCAGCGGCCGCAAATCATCGGGCTGACGCTCCTCCACCGCCGTGCGCAAACGCTCCAGCGGGCGCAGCGCGGCACTCACCGCAAACCACACCAGCAACAAGGCGCCGATCGCGAGCATGCCCAGACGCAGCAGCGTATCGGCCGCCAGACTGCGGGCCATGCTGACCCGCGCCTCATCGGTTTCCGCAACACGGATTTCCGCCATGCCGTTCATGTTCGGTTCGGTGACGGCTTTGAGCAGGCTGACCACGCGCACGTTCTGCCCGCGATAGGTCGCGTTATAGAAGCGCGCCAGCGCTGGATAATCGTCGGTTCTCGGCGTGCCAGGTGGCGGGCCAGGCAGGTTTTCATAGCCGGAAATCAGCTTCTGATGGATGTCGTTGACCTGGTAGTAAATCCGCCCGGCGCTGTCGTAGGCGAAGGTATCCAGCGCCACGTAGGGCACCTCGGCGCTGAGGGTGCCGTCGCGCTGCGACAGGCCGGCGGCGATGGTCCGCGCCGAGGCCAGCAGGGTGCGGTCGTAGGCGGTATCGGCGGCTTCGCGCCCGTTCCAGTACGCGCTCAAACCACTGGCGAGCATCAACACCACCAGCAGCAACGCGAGGTTCCACAGCAACCGCCAGCGCAGGCTGCTGGGCTTATGCATCGCGGCTTTCCAGCAGGTAACCGAGGCCACGGAAAGTCACGATCGCTACCGGTTGGCCGTCGAGTTTCTTGCGCAGACGATGCACGTAGATTTCGATGGCGTCGGGGCTGGCCTCCTCGTCGAGACCGAACACCTGTGCCGCCAGTTGCTCCTTGCTCATCACTCGTCCCGGGCGGGCGATCAACGCTTCGAGCACTGCCTGTTCGCGAGAGGTCAGGGTCAGCAGTTCTTCGCCGAGGCTGAAGCGCCGGGTGTCGAGATCGTAGGCCAGCACGCCACAGCGCTGTTGGCGCTCGCCACCGAGCACACTGCGTCGCAGCAGGGCTTTGACCCGCGCTTCGAGCTCGGTCAGTTCGAAGGGTTTGGCCAGGTAATCGTCGGCGCCGAGATTGAGTCCGTGTACGCGATCCTTCACATCGCTGCGCGCCGTCAGCATCAACACCGGCAGGTTTTTACCACGTGCGCGCAGGCGTGCCAGCACCTCAAAGCCGTCCATGCGCGGCAGGCCGACGTCGAGGATCGCCATTGCGTATTCCTCACTGCCCAGCGCCAGGTCGGCGGCCACGCCATCGTGCAACACGTCCACGGTCAGACCGGTGCTCTTGAGCGCCTGGGCGACACTTTCGGCCAGTTGCAAATGGTCTTCGACGAGCAGAACACGCATGGATCTCTACCTCATTCAGGGATGGCCGACGCCACTCTTTGCCGCGGAGTTTACAGCCGCAACCGCCGCTGTGAAGCCCGAAACCCGCGAAATCCAGCTGAAAGGTTAGTGAAAGGTTAGCCCGTTAGAGTCCGGTCACGGACAGTTTCGACTGCCGTCGCTGCTGCCACACAGCGATACGAAAAACGCCTCGAAGCGTTTTCGACCAATAAGAACAATAAACGGAGTACACCCGCATGCCGTCCTTGCAGACCAAGGCTCCTACGCCTGTTCGTCCTTCTCGTTTGCGCCACGCCACCCTCGCCAGCACTGCTGCCCTCGCCGGTTTTTCGCCGCTGAGCCATGCCGACTTCATCAAAGACAGCTCCGCCACTTTCGAAACCCGCAACATGTACTTCAACCGCGACTTTCGCGACGGCACCAGTGCCCAGCAAAGCAAGCGTGATGAATGGGCGCAGGGTTTCATGCTCAACCTGCAATCGGGTTACACCGACGGCACCGTGGGGTTCGGTGTCGATGCGCTGGGCATGCTCGGGGTCAAGCTTGATTCGAGCCCGGATCGTACCGGCACCGGCCTGTTGCCGACCCACGATGACGGGCGCGCCGCCAACGAATACTCGAAAGTCGGCCTGACCGGCAAAGTGAAAATCTCCGCCACCGAACTGAAAATCGGCAGCCTGATTCCCGAACTGCCGATCCTCAAGCCGAATGACGGGCGCATCCTGCCGCAGACGTTTGAAGGTGGTTTGCTGACCTCCAAAGAGATCAAGAACCTGACCTTCACCGGCGGGCGTCTGGAGAAGGCCAAGGATCGCGACAGCACCGATTTCGAGGACATCGCCCTCAACAACAAGAACAGCCGTTTCGCCGGTACCGCTGCCGGCAAGCATTTCGACTTTGCCGGCGTGGACTACAAGTTCACCGACAAGATCACCGGCAGTTACCACTTCGCCCAACTCGACGAAGTCTATAACCAGCACTTCTTCGGTCTGGTCGCCTCGCGGCCTATGGGCCCGGGCACCTTCGCCACCGACCTGCGCTTTGCCGTCAGTGACGATCAGGGCGCGGCCCGCGGTGGCGAGATTGATAACCGCTCGCTCAACGGTCTGGTCAGCTATGCCCTGAGCGGCCACAAGTTCAGCGCCGGTTATCAGCACATGTCCGGCGACAGCGCGTTCCCGTATGTCGATGGCAGCGACCCGTACCTGGTCAACTTCGTGCAGATCAACGACTTTGCCGGCGCCGAAGAACGCTCGTGGCAGGCGCGTTACGATTTCGACTTCGCCCGCCTCGGCATCCCTGGCCTGTCGTTCATGAGCCGTTACCTGAGCGGTGACAACATCAAGCTCAAGAATGGCGAAGAAGGCAAAGAGTGGGAGCGCAACACCGAGATCAAATATGTAGTACAAAGCGGCGCCCTGAAGGACGTTGCCGTACGCCTGCGTAATGCCACCTACCGTTCCAACTACTCCGCTCGCGATGCCGATGAAGTGCGTCTGCTGGTGAGCTATAGCGTTGCCCTTTGGTAATTGATTGAAATGCCGGAGTGCTGAAGTTCAAAAGATCGCAGCCTGCGGCAGCTCCTACAAAAAAGCCCTACAACAAGAAACCGTGGAGAAACCAATGAATTTGTCACTGCGTAAAGTTGCTCTGGCCGCTGGCGTCATGTTGTTCGCCGGCCAATTGATGGCTGAACCGAAACGTCCGGAATGCATCGCCCCGGCCTCCCCCGGCGGTGGTTTCGACCTGACCTGCAAACTGGCGCAGAGCGCGCTGGTCAACGAAAAACTGCTGACCAAACCGATGCGCGTGACCTACATGCCCGGCGGTGTCGGCGCGGTGGCGTACAACGCGGTCGTCGCCCAACGCCCGGCCGACGCCGGCACGCTCGTGGCGTGGTCCAGCGGTTCGCTGCTGAATCTGGCGCAAGGCAAGTTCGGCCGATTCGATGAAACCAATGTGCGCTGGCTGGCCGCCGTCGGCACCAGTTACGGTGCCATCGCGGTGAAAAGCGATTCGCCTTACAAGACCCTCGACGATCTGGTCAAAGCCCTGAAGAAAGATCCGAGCTCCGTGGTGATCGGTTCCGGCGGCACCGTCGGCAGCCAGGACTGGATGCAGACCGCACTGATCGCCAAGGCTGCCGGGATCAACCCGCGTGACCTGCGTTATGTCGCCCTCGAAGGTGGCGGCGAAATCGCCACCGCGCTGCTTGGCGGTCACATCCAGGTCGGCAGCACCGACATCTCCGACTCCATGCCGCACATCCAGAGCGGTGACATGCGTCTGCTCGCAGTGTTCGCCGACAAGCGCATCGACGAGCCGGAAATGAAAGACATCCCGACCGCGCGCGAGCAGGGCTACGACATCGTCTGGCCGGTGGTGCGTGGTTTCTACCTTGGGCCAAAAGTCAGCGACGAAGACTACGCCTGGTGGAAAGACGCCTTCGACAAACTGCTGGCCTCGGACGATTTCGCCAAGCTGCGCGATCAGCGTGAACTGTTCCCGTTCGCCATGACCGGCCCGGAGCTGGACACCTACGTGAAGAAGCAGGTGGCGGACTACAAGGTGCTGGCCAAAGAGTTCGGCCTGATTCAGTGATCGTCTCTGTCTAGCGGCTGCGGCCTCGCGCATCGAGGCCTCGGCACAGGAGTTTCCCATGCTCGTTCAACGCATTTTCGCGTCGGTACTGCTGCTGGCCTGCGTCAGCCTGATAGTGATGGCCTGGTCTTACCAGGCGCCTTTTTCCTACGAACCAATCGGCCCTCGCGCCTTTCCGCTCCTGATGCTCGGACTGATGGGCCTGGGTCTGGTGTACATGATCTACCGCCCTTCCCCGATCAAACACAGTGAAGAAGACCCGCCACTGGATCGCGACACCCTGAAGAAAATCGCGCTATGCGTGTTGCTGCTCTTGATCTTTGCGGGCCTGTTCGAACCGCTCGGTTTCATTCTCAGCAGCATTCTCGTCGGCATTCCGATGGCACGTCTGTACGGCGGCCGCTGGTTGCCCGGCGCAATCATCATCAGTTTGTTGAGCATCGGCCTGTACCTGTTGTTCGACAAAGTCATGGACGTGCCACTGCCCTTGGGCCTGCTCGACGTTCTGGAGAACTGATATGGATACCCTTGGATATTTGAGTCACGGTTTCGGGGTGGCACTCACCCCTTACAACCTTGTCACTGCATTGAGCGGCACGCTGATCGGCACTATCGTCGGCCTGCTGCCGGGCCTTGGCCCCATCAACGGCGTGGCACTGTTGATCCCGATTGCATTCGCCCTCGGTTTGCCGCCGGAGTCGGCGCTGATCCTGCTGGCGGCGGTGTATCTGGGCTGCGAATACGGCGGCCGGATCAGCTCGATCCTGCTGAACATTCCCGGCGAAGCCTCCACCGTCATGACCACCCTCGACGGATACCCGATGGCCCGTCAAGGTCTGGCCGGTGTCGCGCTGTCACTGTCGGCATGGAGTTCGTTCATCGGCGCGTTCATCGCCACCTGCGGCATGGTGGTGTTCGCGCCGATCCTGGCGAAGTGGGCGATTGCTTTCGGGCCTGCGGAATACTTCGTGCTGATGGTGTTCGCGATTGTCTGTCTCGGTGGCATGGCCGGTGACCGACCGTTGAAAACCTTTATAGCGGCGCTGATCGGCCTGTTCCTTTCCACGGTCGGCATTGACGCCAACAGTGGGGTTTACCGATTCACCGGGGACAACATCCACCTGACCGACGGCATTCAATTCGTTGTGCTGGTGCTGGGGCTGTTCTCCATCAGCGAGATCCTCCTGCTGCTGGAAAAAACCCACCGTGGGCAAGAGGCGTTCAAGGCCACCGGACGCATGATGTTCAACTTCAAGGAAGCGGCGTCGGTGTTCGCCGTTAACCTGCGCTGCGGCGTTCTGGGTTTCATCATGGGCGTGTTGCCGGGTGCCGGTGCGACGCTGGCCAGCGCCGTGGCGTACATGACCGAGAAACGCATCGCCGGGCCGAACGGCAAGTTCGGCCAGGGTGACAAACGTGGTCTGGCCGCACCGGAAACCGCGATCGGTGCCGAAGCTTGCGGCGCGCTGGTGCCAATGCTGACCCTTGGCGTACCCGGTTCGGGCACCACGGCGGTGATGATCGGCGCCCTGTCGCTGTACAACATCACCCCTGGCCCGATGCTGTTCCAGCAACAACCGGACATCGTCTGGGGCCTGATTGCCTCCCTGTTCATCGCCAACATCATGCTGGTGATCCTCAACATTCCGATGATCCGTATCTTCACGCGTATCCTCGCCGTGCCGAACTGGGCGCTCGTCCCGATGATTGCGATCATCACCGCCATCGGCGTGTACGCAGTGCATGCAACCACCTTCGACCTGTTCCTGATGATCGGCATCGGTATCTTCGGCTACATCCTGCGCAAGCTCGATTTCCCGTTGTCGCCGGTATTGCTCGGCTTCATCCTCGGCGGTTTGATGGAGCAAAACCTGCGGCGTGCGCTGTCGATCTCTAACGGGTCGCTGGAGATTCTGTGGTCGAGCGGGATCACGCTTGGCGTATGGGGCCTGATCGTACTGATGTTGCTGGTGCCGATCCTGCGCATCTGGCGCAAACGTTCGGTCGCCCGGCGCGCCGTTGCCGATGTCTGATCGGTCTTTCAAAACCTGGTGGGGAACTCCGCTGGTCGGTCTGCTTGGCGGTTTCATCGCCAGCCAGATCGGCTGGCCACTGCCGTGGATGGTCGGCTCGTTGCTGGCGATCATCCTGGTGCGCTGCCTGACTCCGTGGCAACTCACGGAAATCCCCGGCGGGCGCAAATGCGGCCAATGGATCGTCGGCATCGGCATCGGCCTGCACTTCACCCCGCTGGTGATGGAGCAGGTGCTGAGTCATTTCGGTTTGATTTTCTTCGGCGCACTGGTCACCAGCCTGTCGGCGGTGGTCGGCGTGTGGTTGATGCGCCGTACCGGCGAAGATCGCGCCACGGCATTTTTCTCGAGCATGCCCGGTGGTTCCGGGGAGATGGTCAACCTCGGCGCGCGCAATGGCGCGCTGCTCAGCCATGTCGCGGCGGGGCAGAGTCTGCGGGTGCTGGTGGTAGTGCTGTGCGTGCCGGCCGCGTTCAAGTATCTGTTGGGCGACGGCACACCGATTTCCCACGCCGGCAACGTCGATTGGCACTGGCTGGCGATTCTGTTTCCTACGGGCGCCCTGCTCGCCTGGCTCTGGCAGCGTTTGCGTCAACCCAATCCGTGGCTGTTCGGGCCGCTGCTGGTCAGTGCCACGGTGAGCATTGTCTGGGATTTGCACATCGGTCTGCCGGACGGAGGCAGCCAGATCGGCCAGTGGCTGATCGGCAGCGGCCTGGGCTGTCACTTCAATCGACAGTTCTTCCGCCGCGCACCGTCATTCATGGGCCGTACGCTGATCGGCACGGCGCTGACCATGTTGATCGCCACATTGGCCGCGCTGGGTTTGAGTGCACTGACCCATCTGGATCTGCGTTCGCTGACGTTGGGCATGATGCCCGGGGGGATTGCCGAGATGAGCCTGACGGCGGAGACCCTGCAACTGTCGGTGCCGCTGGTGACGGCGATGCAGGTGATGCGGCTGCTGTTTGTACTGTTTCTGGCGGAGCCGTTGTTCAAGTACTGGAATCGTAATCCCGAGTAACACTGATATACCGAGTTGCCTTCTTCGCGAGCAAGCCCGCTCCCACATTGGTTATGTGCATGCCGCAAAACCAATGTGGGAGCGGGCTTGCTCGCGAAGGGGCCGGCCCGGTCAGCCGATCAGACCGGCGGCAACCGCCACTCGATCGGCGCCTCACCATTCTGCTCGAGAAACTTGTTGGTCCGGCTGAAATGCCCGCAACCGAGGAAGCCCCGATAGGCCGACAACGGCGACGGATGCACCGAGGTCAGCACCAAATGCTTGGTCGCATCAATCAGCTTCTGTTTGCTCTGCGCATGCGCGCCCCACAGCATGAACACCAAATGCGGCTGGCGTTCGCTGACCAGTTCGATGATCCGGTCGGTGAAGAACTGCCAGCCCTTGTCCTTGTGCGCGTTGGCATTGGCGCGCTCGACGGTCATGGTGGTGTTGAGCATCAACACGCCCTGATCGGCCCAGCTCTGCAGGTAGCCGTGGTTGGGGATGTCGATGTTCAGGTCGCGTTTCAACTCTTTGTAGATGTTGACCAGCGACGGCGGCGCCGGCACGCCCGGTTGCACCGAGAAGCACAAACCATGGGCCTGGCCCGGGCCGTGGTACGGGTCCTGGCCGAGGATCACCACTTTGACTTTATCCAGCGGCGTCGAATTCAACGCGTTGAAAATCAGCGGACCCGGCGGATAGATCTCCTTGCCGGCCGCCCGCTCCTGCTGCAGAAAATTGCGCAACTCCGCCATGTAAGGCTGGTCGAACTCAGCACGCAGTGCCTCCTTCCAGCTCGGTTCGAGTTTGATACGGTCGTCAGCAGTCATGGTCATACCCGGCAAAAACAATGGGGCGAACCCTAGGAAAGCCGACCACGCTTGTCAATTGATCTGACGCAGATCCGGCACTTTCCCACACAGCGATCATACTGAACGCTCAATTTCCCGATCGAGGTCACGATGAATCTGCAGTTCGAAGAACTTACCGGCACCGACGGCGCCCGCCTCGGGATCGCCAGCCTGGATGCTGAAAAGTCGCTCAACGCGCTGTCCTTGCCGATGATCAACGCCCTGAGCGACAAACTGCACGCCTGGGCCAAGGATCCGCAAATCGTCTGCGTGCTGCTGCGCGGCAACGGCGCCAAGGCGTTCTGCGCCGGCGGTGAAGTGCGCAGCCTGGTGGAGGCCTGTCGCGCCCACCCCGGTGAAGTCCCGCCACTGGCGGCGCAGTTTTTCGCCGCCGAATATCGCCTGGACTACAGCCTGCACACCTACCCCAAACCGCTGATCTGCTGGGGCCACGGTTACGTGCTCGGCGGCGGCATGGGCCTGTTGCAAGGCGCCAGCACGCGGATCGTCACGCCGAGCAGTCGCCTGGCGATGCCGGAGATCACCATCGGTCTGTACCCGGACGTCGGTGCCAGTTGGTTTCTCTCACGGTTGCCGGGCAAGCTCGGCTTGTTCCTCGGTCTGACCGGTGCACACATGAACGGCCGCGATGCGATCGATCTGGATCTGGCCGATCGTTTCCTGCTTGAAGAGCAGCAACCGCAACTGATCGAAGGCCTGCTGCAACTCAATTGGCAGGAACAGACCGACATGCAGCTCAACAGTCTGCTCAAGGCCCTGCAACAGGAAGCCGTCGGGCAGATGCCCGAGGCGCAGTGGCTGCCGCGGCGTCAGCAGATCGATGAACTGCTAGACGTCAGCGACGTCACTTGCGCCTGGAAAGCCATCAGCCTGCAACGCGACAGCAGTGATCCGCTGATCGCCCGCGCCGCGAAAACACTCAGCGAAGGCTCGCCGCTGACCGCGCATCTGGTCTGGGAACAGATCCTCCGCGCCCGCTACCTGTCGCTGGCCGAAGTGTTTCAGATGGAATACACCCTGAGCCTCAATTGCTGCCGGCATCCGGAGTTCAGCGAAGGGGTTCGCGCACGGCTGATCGACAAGGATCAGAAACCGCACTGGCATTGGCCGGACATCAACAATGTCCCGGAGGCGGTGGTCGAGGCGCATTTTCACAAGGTCTGGGAAGGTCGGCATCCGTTGGCGGATCTGACGGTTTACTGATTGCCCTGCAAATCGCAGGCACAAAAAAAGCGGCGCTCAATGCGCCGCTTTTTATTTGCGGATGATTACCAGCGACCGCCTCGCCCGCCGTGATCGCCCCGATTGCCGTGATGATCACGTCCGCCCCGGTCACGATCCCAGCCACCACCGCGGTGACCGTCCCAACGACCACGATCGTTGCCGTGCCAGCGACGACTTTCGTAGTAACGCGGCGCTGGCTGGTAATACCGCGGCGCCGCCTGGTAGTACCGTGGCGCCGAGTAGTAACGTGGAGCCGGTTGGTAGTAGCGTGGGGCCGCCTGGTAATAGCGCGGGGCCGAGTAATAGGTGCTGCCGCCGCGGTAGTAAGTGCCGCCCGTGTTGTAGTAGGCCGGCGCGGGTGAGGTGTAGACCTGCGAGCTGTAATAACTGTCTGCGTAGGAGTAGGGAGCGCAACCGGCAACGGAAAACATCATCGCAGCAAGTAGAAGAATTCGTCGATACATGGCGGCCTCCTGGACCGCGGGTAGCCGCACCAGCGACGCTGGCAGGCATCAGTCGTTTATTCGGTGACTGACGAAATATCTGACAGCGTTTTCCGAATCTGGTGCGATTCCGTAACAAGTTGAAACATGTGATTGATGAAATCCTGTTCATTTGCAAAACACTGTCATGCAGCCGCTGCTAACAGCCTTCAGAAAGACCTTCGGCCGCAGCAGTACAGCGCAGCCGACCCGGTTTTTGTCTGTTTGGCCTGGGGCAAGTGCCGGGCGCGCAAAGGCTGCAGACCAATGGTGTCAGTCACACTGAGAATCCCCTGTGGGAGCGGGCTTGCTCGCGAAAGCGCTGGGTCAGTCAACTTCAAGGTGGCAGGAACAGCGCCTTCGCGAGCAAGCCCGCTCCCACAGTTGGTCTGCGCAAGGCCCAGGAATACAGGAACGACCATTCGCGCCACTCAGGAAGCAATTATTTCCCGAAAGGGTTGATCGAGTGCTACCACTCAGCAAGCGGATGCACCTTGCACACGCTGCCGTCCCGGGCCGATCATGCGATGTACCAGGCCAAGCAAACCGGCCGTAACCGCACCTGCGTGGAAATGCCTCACTCGTCCTATGCCTGATTCCGACACTAAACCCGACCTTTGCCCGGCCTGTGGCGCACGCAACGACTGCAGTCTGGCCGACCCGCGCACCGCCGATCAGGCCTGCTGGTGCTACGGCGTGAGCATCGATCCGGCCGTGCTTGAAGCCTTGCCCTCAGCGCTGCGCGACAAATCCTGCCTGTGCCCGCGTTGCGCTCAGGTCGAGGCGCAACTGCAAGCAGCGGCGCGGCCGATCCCGTAAGATACGCGGCCCTTTGTCCGCCGATTCCTGACCATGCGCGTCGACCGTTTCCTCAGCAACCTGCCCCGCTACAACCGTCAGCAGGTTCGCCTGTTGCTGGTGGAAAAGCGCGTGCGGATCGACGGAAAAGTCGTCAGCGACCCGCACAGCGAAGTGCTGGAATTCAGCCGCGTCGAAGTCGATCAAGAAGTCCTGCAAACCGGCAAACCGGCGCGCTACTTCATGCTGCACAAACCGCCCGGCTGCGTCAGCGCCACCCGCGATCCGCAGCACCCGACCGTGCTCGACCTGATCAATGAACCGGACAAGGACGACCTGCACATCGCCGGTCGCCTGGACTTCAACACCACCGGGCTGATGCTGATCACCAACGATGGCAGCTGGTCGCGACGCCTGACCCAACCGCAGACCAAACTGCCGAAGGTCTATTACGTCGAGACCGAACAGGAGATCGGGCCGGACTATGCGCTCACGTTTGCCGAGGGCATCTACTTCGCCTTCGAAAACCTCACCACGCAACCGGCGCAACTCGAAGTGCTCGGCCCGAGAGCGGCGCGCCTGAGCATCGTCGAGGGGCGCTACCATCAGGTGAAGCGCATGTTCGGTCACTTCAACAATAAAGTGCTGCGTCTGCACCGCGAATCCATGGGCCCGCTGTCGCTGGATAACGCGCTAAAACCGGGCGAGTACCGTGCTTTGCGCACCGAAGAGATTCATTTGTTCTAAGCCGGCGACCGCTCAGCAGAAGTTGTCGAACAATTTACCAACGGCACTTGCGCGATCCCCATCCCACTGCTTGAATCAGGACGTCGGCCAGATTGTGACCGATTAGTCACACCATACTTCCAAGAAACTTTTTGCCGGTCGTCAGCCCCTTGGGTTGCGCCTCAGCCGGCAGACTGCCCGCCAATAACAACACCCGTCGACCGTAGTCATGGATCGACATGGGCCAGGCAAATTCCAGGCGTATGCCTACCTGTCACAAAGCTCGTGCAATCTCTATTTGCGCGCATACCCGCTTGCTTGCCAGGAGTCTTATGACATGAGGCCAGAAATCGCTGTGCTGGATATACAGGGTCAGTATCGGGTTTACACGGAGTTCTATCGCGCAGACGCCGCAGAAAAGACCATCATCCTGGTCAACGGCTCGATGGCCACGACTGCGTCGTTTGCACAGACTGTGAAAAACCTGCATCCGCAATTCAACGTGGTTTGCTACGACCAGCCCTACGCGGGCAGGTCGAAAATCCACAACCGCCACGAGAAACATCTGACCAAGGAAGTCGAAGGGCAGATCCTGCTGGAGCTGATCGACCACTTCGGCGCCGAACACGTGCTGTCGTTTTCCTGGGGTGGTGCGGCGACCCTGGTTGCCCTGTCACACCAGCCGCGGCGCATCGAGAAAGCCGTGATCAGCTCGTTCTCGCCGGTGATCAACGCACACATGCTTGATTATCTCGAGCGCGGTGTCGATTACCTCGGCCAGCGCGACGGCGACCGCGTCGGGCACCTGGTCAACAGCACTATCGGCAAACACCTGCCGTCACTGTTCAAGCGCTTCAACTATCGCCACGTCAGCAGCCTGGCCGAGCACGAATACGGGCAGATGCACTTTCACATCAGTGACGTACTGCACAGCGATCGTCAGTGCTATTTGAATGCGGCGAAGAAGATCAACGTGCCGGTGCTGTTCCTCAACGGCGAATGGGATGAATACACCGCCGCCGAAGACGCCCGGATATTCGGCAACCATGTGGCGCACAGCACCTTCACCACGCTGCAGGCCACCGGGCATTTCCTCGACATGGAGCACAAGGCCGCTTGCCGCGATAGCCAGAACGCCCTGCTCGGCTTCCTGAAACCGTCACCGCAGTCGAGCCGAACACGTTACGCGTTCGTCCAGGATCACCATGCATTGGCCATTTGAAGAAGTGTCGTCGCGAGCGAGTCTGTGGGGCTGGAAACGAGCATTGCTTGCCCTGCAGATTTGCCCGCGAATGACCATTTTCAACGCTGTAACGCGCTGCGAGCAAAAGAAAAACTTCAAATCCGCGCCCGACTCTGGTACAAAGTCAGCCGCTCTGAGCGGGTATAGTTTAGTGGCAAAACGAAAGCTTCCCAAGCTTTAGTTGAGGGTTCGATTCCCTCTACCCGCTCCACTCAATCGGGTCTCACGTCGTGGTTATGACGGGGGATGCAGGAACAGAAAAAACCGGCCTACAGGGCCGGTTTTTTTGTGTCCGGGATTTACCCGCATTGCCCCGTAAAGGCCTGCAACACACCTATCATCCCAGCGCGACGCCCCAGCCTAGACTGAATCTTGCCACCGAGCCAATCAAAGGACGATGACCGCTCGGTGGTTATAGTATTGATCAAAAAAAATCAGTAGTTATAGTACCCACCAAGCACACCAAAAGGAGGTGTTGTGAATAGCCGCTTTTTAATCGGTCAACTCGTCGCAGACGGTTGGTATCTGGTGCGGGTCAAAGGCAGTCATCACCACTTTAAACATCCCATAAAACCTGGTCTGGTGACGGTGCCGCATCCAAAGAAGGACCTGCTTAAAAAAACGGCCATCAGCATTTTGAAACAGGCGCTGCTTTGACTCATTCCACCGACAGCGTCCAGGAGGTCCACGAACATGCTTTACCCGATCGCAATTTCAATAGGTGATGAAGAACATGCCTGGGGAGTGGAAGTGCCGGATATTCCCGGCTGTTTTTCTGCCGGGGATGATTTGGATGATGCCGTCGCGATGGCTCGTGAAGCCATTGAGGGTCATTTCGAAATTCTGGCCGAGGACGGTGCGTCGATCCCGCCAGCCAGCAAGCTTGGCGTGCATGTAGCGAACCCGCAGTACGCCGGTTGTGCCTGGGCAGTGGTTGATATCGACGTTACCAAATACCTGGGCAAGGCGCAGAAACTCAACATCACACTGCCCGGCTATCTGCTCAACCGCATTGATGAATACGTGCTTCATCACCCGGAAGAGAAAAGTCGTTCGGGGTTTCTGGCTTCGGCAGCGTTGAAGGTCTTGCAGCAAGGTTGAATGCAAATCGGGCCCTCCGCTAGCATTTCTCCATCACCCACCACCCTCCCCCTGCGCGGCCATCGACGAATACGCGTTTTGACTTTCGAGGGACTCCATGGCGCGGCCCCTGTGCCGCTGATGACCGAACTCAAAAGAGCATTTCCACCATGACGCAAAATATTTACGACGACCCGGAGTTTTTCCAGGGCTACAGCCAGATGAACCGCTCTATAGGCGGCCTTGATGCCGCGCCGGAGTGGCCGGCGCTCAAGGCGTTGTTGCCATCAATGCACGATTTGCATGTGGTCGACCTCGGCTGCGGCTATGGCTGGTTCAGTCGTTGGGCCAGTGAGCACGGCGCCGCCCATGTACTGGGGCTGGATGTCTCGGAAAAGATGCTCGAGCGGGCGCGCGAAACCACTGCGGCGGCGAACATTCGCTATGAACGTGCCGACCTTGAACATCTCGACTTGCCGGCCTGCAGTTTCGATCTGGCCTACAGTTCGCTGGCGCTGCACTACATCAAGGATCTGGCCGGACTGTTCGCTCATCTGTACGCGGCACTTAAACCGGGTTCGTATTTTGTGTTCTCCATCGAGCATCCGATCTTCATGGCGCCGCGCAATCCAGGCTGGCTGGTCGACAGCGACGGTCACAAGCGTTGGCCGCTGGACAGCTATCAGATGGAGGGCGAGCGGGTGACCAACTGGCTGGCCGAAGGGGTAATCAAGCAGCACCGCACGATGGGCACGCTGTTGAATTCGTTGATCGCGGCAGGTTTTGCCATTCGCCATGTCAACGAATGGGGGCCGAGCGATGCGCAGGTGGCGGCGCAACCGGCGCTGGCTGAAGAGCGGGAGCGGCCAATGATGATGTTGGTGGCGGTGCAGCGCTAACTCGCGGCATATACATTGTGGCGAGGGAGCTTGCTCCCGCTGGGGCGCGAAGAGCCCCGAAGATCTTGGGCCTGCTTCGCAGTCCAGCGGGAGCAAGCTCCCTCGCCACAGAATTGGTGTTTGCCTTTACCGAGTCGCGACGATAAACAACCGCGGAAACGGCAACAGCACCGAACCATCGGGCAACGCCGGATACGCCTCGGCAACCGCCACCAGATACTGCTGCAGATACTGCGCCCGCTCCTCTTCGGTCAGCGGGTTCAGAAACGGAATCAAGCCACTGCCCTT
Source organism: Pseudomonas sp. Irchel s3a10 (assembly GCF_900187525.1). Classification (NCBI taxonomy): domain Bacteria; kingdom Pseudomonadati; phylum Pseudomonadota; class Gammaproteobacteria; order Pseudomonadales; family Pseudomonadaceae; genus Pseudomonas; species Pseudomonas sp. Irchel s3a10. Next base: position 379,551 of record NZ_FYDR01000005.1, on the reverse strand, counting down.
GAACCACTCCACCACCCCCGCCGCCCCGCCCGGCAGTTGATGGTGATAGGTGGTGCGCCACACATCGACCCGCGAACAGTGCGGGCGCAACATCGAGAAGTAATCGCTGGCACTCGCCATGTCGGTGCGCTGCCCGGCGGCCCCAGCCAGTTTCGCAGCCCATGGGCCGTTGGCGGCAACTTCGCGCATCAGTCGATGGGAAGGCTCGTTGAGGTTGTCCGGCATCTGGATCGCCAGACTGCCACCATCCGACAGCTTGTTGGCAAGTGCCGGCAGCAACGTCGCGTGATCCGGCACCCACTGCAACACGGCGTTGGCGAAGATCACATCGAACGGCCCTTGATCCGCCCAACTATCGATTTGCGCGACTTCGAACTGCAACTGCGGCAGGCGTTTGCGCGCCGCGGCGATCATGTCTGCCGAACTGTCCAGACCCCGGATCTGCGCCAGCTCAAAACGCTGCACCAGCAGCTCGGTGGAGTTACCCGGGCCGCAACCGATATCGACCACCGATCGCGCCTGAACCGGGGGAATCGCCGCGAGCAGATCACGGGCCGGGCGGGTGCGTTCATCTTCGAAAGCGACGTATTGTCTGGCGGACCAACTCATTGCGTTCTCCTGTCGGGACATTCCTGCGGTTCGTCACAATACAGGTAGCGCCGCGGGCAGTTCCAGACGGGCTTATTGCAAGGGATTTCCACACTGGTATTCGAACGAAAAATGCTAAAAAAAAACCGGCCCTCTGGACCGGTCTCTTATTCAATCGTAGTACCCGACTGTCTTTTTCAGGTGATCCGAATATTCGTAAATATCATCGACTGAGCTAATTGGATGTCGTGTTTCATTTTTATCCTGATCGAAGATACCGATGTACTTCTGAGAACGATTGAAATGCAATCGACAGATAGGCTTGCGATTGTTGTCGTCTAACAAAATACCGAAATAGCTCTGCGTATCACGCTGAACGATGCGCTTGGCATCAACCACAGAGCGAACCAACGCACGAACGATGTGGTAACCCTCAAGCTCTTCCAGTGTTGTTAACACCTTGTCTTCTGACTCGTCGCGCGCATCTATCGGATCCGTCCCAACAATTGCTGACGGTGAGGACACCAACACTGGCTGGATTGCGCCACTCATTGCTGATTTGAGCCGATCATTAATCTGGTCGTTTAAAAACTGTGCCACCGCTTTTCTAGTCAACTCATGGAACTGTTCACGTACTTTTTGTGTAATCACCCCATCGTAGACACGTGATGCAAAGACCTTAACGAAATCATCGTCGGGTTTGCTGACCTGAGCGGCTATGACCTTCTTGATTTGACTGACGTACTTCAGCTCCCCTGCCGCGCTGATTATCGAATCAACATCAAAAGCAGATTTTGTCAGCTTGACCAGTTCGGGAACTGAATACTCATCAATATCCAGAAGGTCGAGCTCAAGAAAAGGTTTTTCGTCCATTTTGTTTGGTGCATCCAGATCCGTAAAAAACTTGTAGATCTGGCCGTTGGTAAGGATTGAGATCCGGGCACTGGTGACATGGAAGTAACGAAAGAGCTGAGACGCGTGGTTTATGTGCAACGGTTCACCGATTTTCTTGCACTCGATGAGTATCTGAACTTCGCCCTCTTTCATGATGGCGTAATCAATTTTCTCGCCTTTCTTCGTACCGATATCGCAGACAAACTCCGGTGTCACCTCTGTCGGGTCAAACACGTCGTAACCCAGAACGGTGCTGATGAACGGCATGACAAACGCATTTTTTGTCGCCTCCTCCGTCTGGATCGCAGCTGCTTGCAACCGTACTTTGGCGGCTAGACTGGTTAATTTCTCGAAGAATTCCATGAATGACCTCTGACTAGTAACTGTCCGTGCATTCGCATGCTGGCGAATTGACTGCCAGTTGATCCTAGACGCAAACCCGCACAAAGAAAGTTTTCTACCCCAAAGTGTTCCGATCTACATCCAGACATGACCGTCTTTATTGGCGACAGGCTTTCTCAGTCGAATTTTCGCAACGCCGTCACTGTCTGAACGTCAGGCAATCCCAATAAGGAACACCGCAATGAAATTCGCGAAAATCTCCCAGACCCTGGCCCTCTGGGCCGGCAGCCCGAAAACCTTCATGGGTGCATTGATTCTGATTTTTCTGTGGGGGTTGAGCGGGCCGATTTTTGATTTCAATGACACCTGGCAACTGATCATCAACACCTCGACGACGATCATCACCTTTCTGATGGTGTTCCTGATCCAGAACACGCAGAACCGTGATACCGACATCCTGCATCTGAAGCTTGATGAGTTATTGCGGGTGAACAAGGAAGCCCAGAATGCAATGCTCGGTCTGGAATCGCTGGATCTCAAACAACTGGAGGCGCTGCGCAAGCATTACCGCAGCTTGGGAGAAAGTGAGGTGTTCAACCTTGAGGGGCTGGGGGAGAAGAGCAAGCCGAAGCAGGATTTGAATGACTGCTAAGTAAAGTTGAACAAAGCAAAAGATCGCAGCCTGCGGCAGCTCCTACACCGTTCTATGTAGGAGCTGCCGCAGGCTGCGATCTTTTGATTTATAGGCGGCATCAGCGGCTGGCTTGCAGCGCTCGGGCCATTTCCAGATGGCTTTGCAGCTTTGGCAGTGTCTCGTCAGCAAATGCCTTGATTTCCGGTACGTCGGTCGACTGCGCTTCCTGCTGGATCTGCTGGATGGCCTCTTCGGTCGCTTTCACCTGGCTTGCGGCGTAGGCCTGGTCGAAGGTTTCACCGTCCTTGACCTGCGGGATCATGCTCTTGGCCTTGTCGGCGATTTCTTCACGGGGCGCGACCGGCAGATCAAGTTTCTTCGCGATCTTCGCCAGATGCTGGTTGGCCGTGGTGCGGTCATTGATCACGACAATGGTGTAATCCTTGACCTCTTTGGATTCGGATTTCTGGTGCGCCAGACGGCTGGCTTCGATGTCGGCCATGCCTTTGGCGGACGCATCGTTGATGAAGTCGGCAGGCGACTGGGCGAATGCACTGCCAGCGAACAAACCCAACAGCGTGGCAAAACTGAAACGACGTATCTGGGTGGCCATCCGGCTCATGGTCGCGCCCTCCTATCTCTGCAAATTCAAGCGGGGGCTTGCGCCCCCGCCTCTCAATCAAAACTACCTCACCGACTACTTCGACTTCTGAGCTGGCTTGCGGCCCATTTCGGTTTTCGCAGGCTCTTTGTCGACTGTCGTGGTGGTGGTTTTCCCACCTTTGCGACCGGCTTCAGACGCCTTGGTTCGATCGTTGGCGAAGTTTCCCGAGTTCGAGTTTCTTGAATTAGGCATGATTCTCTTCCTCTTGGTGTTGATCGTTGGCGAGCAGGTGCCCGCCTAGATTGAGAATTGCCGGACTGCCAAAGGTTTAGAAAAGTTGCCCACGCCGCGACGAACGGCGCGCGCTGCTTCAGCTATCCAGCGCCCGATGATTGAGACGTTTGGCGGCGTACATCGCCTGGTCGGCATGCCGGAACAGTTGCTGTTCTTCGCTGCCATGTTCGGGATAACGGGCCACGCCGATGCTCGGTTCGATGTGCAGGTTGTGACCGTCCAGGCGCATCGGCTGCATCAGCACCTGGCGGATTTTTCCGGCCACGCTATCGGCGTCTTCAGCGGCGTGAACGCTGTGCAACAGCACCACGAATTCGTCGCCACCAATGCGCGCGACGGTGTCGGAATCGCGTACGCAGCCCTTGAGCCGACTCGCCACCGTTTGCAGCAGCATGTCGCCGACCGCATGGCCAAAGGTGTCGTTGACCTGTTTGAAGCGATCCAGATCGACGTACAGCAGCGCCATGTTTCCCGAGGTTTCGCGGGCAGCGGCCAGCGCAGCCTTGAGGCGCTCTTTGAGCAAGCCGCGATTGGGCAACTGGGTCAGTTGATCGTACTGCGCCATGCGTTTGAGCCGCGCGTGCAGTTGCTGGCGCTCAATGGCGGTGGCGACCTGGGCGCAGACGTACTGCAGCAGTTCCTTGTCCTGCTCGGTGTAACGCTCGCCGCCCGGCAGACTTTTGACGATCAGCGCACCGATGGTGCCGTTCTTCGAGTTCAGCGGCACACCGAGCCAGCACGGTGAATCCTGCCCCGCCACCAGCGCCGCGAAGTCGGGCGAGGCGTCGGGGCTGTCCGGCGTCAGCAGAATCGGCTGACCGCTGCGGATGACCTCCGCACACAAACGCCCGGTGACGGTGCCCGGTTGCTCGGGCTGCAATTCGTGATCGTCGACGTGATAGGGAAAATTCAACTGCGCACAGTGCTCGTCGTACAGCGCCACGGAGAAATTCAGCGCCGGCAGCCACTCACCGATGATCAGGTGGATGCGCTTGAACAGCGCCAGCAAGTCTTCGGCGACATGCGCCGCTTCGGAAATCGCATACAGCGCAGCCTGACGCGATTCCGCCTGCTTGCGCTCGGTGATGTCGCGGGCCACGGCGATGCGCAGCTGATCGACCTCTGACCAGCGTGCCGACCAGAGGATGTTCACAATGCGGCCATCCTTGCGCACGTAACGGTTTTCGAAATTGTGCTTGGGTTCGCCGCTCATGATGTCGCGGGCGGCGGCGAGGGTGCGCTGGCGGTCTGCGGGATGCACCAGCTCGATCATCGACCGGCCGATCAACTCGTCAGGCGTATAACCGAAAATACGCTCGCAGGCAGCACTGACAAAAACGAAACGGCCCTGCCTGTCCACCGCACAGACGGCATCGAGCAACAGGTCCATATAACTCGCCAACGGCGCGGAATTTCGGCTTTCCATGGTTCAGCGTGGGTGTCCGGACAATGCAGCACTGTTCAACCATCCCTGCCCCCTTGTTCACGCATCCCTGCAGATCATTTCATGCCTTGTTCGGTAGCAATCCCGGCAGTGCATGCACCAGCGCATTGATGGCAAAACCGATGAACATTACCCCGCACAGGCGGGTGATCATCAACTCGTGACGCTGATACAGCGTGCGCACCCGTCGGGCGCCGACAACGCCGATCAAGATAGCGTAAGCCAGCAATCCGCCGAAGAAGCTCAGGGCAATCAGCGCCGGCAGCATCGACCAGTTGAGCAGTTCGGCACGACTCGACAGCAGCGCGGTAAAGGTCGCGACCGCCACCGGGTAGGCCTTGGGATTGGTCAAACCGAACAGGATGCCGTGCCAGAACGGCTGACGCGCCGCGCCCTGCGGCTGATCATCGCGGCGCCGTTTGGCCCGCACCGCCCGCCAGCCAAGCCAGAACAGGTACAAGCCGCTGAGCACGCCCAGCACATCGAACGCGGTGCTGCCGATTTCCCGGGCACCGACGATGGCGATCAGCGCGGTGCTGCACCAGACCACATCGCCCAGCAAGTGCCCACAAAGAAACCCCGCGCCAGCGCGCCGTCCATGCGCCGCGCCGATGCCGAACACCGCCAGCACACCCGGCCCCGGCGTGATGCCGTAAATGAAACCCGAGGCCAGAACGGCCATTAGCAGCGATGGAGTCATGGAAAACCTGCTGGCGCCAGTACAAATGATGGCAAGTCTATATCAGCCCAATGTGTCTGATCACGACGCGTCGTAAAAACGCATGCCTGAGTACGGTTTCAACCGACAGGCTGCCAGTCGCGAGGCGAGATCGCCGACGTGAGCCTCTAGTTTGTGACCATCGGGGTCAAGGAAATAGAACGACGCACCTTCGCTGCGGTTGTCACGCCACTCCCGCACGTTCGCCGCTTTCAGCTTCTGCGCGAATAGCGGGAAATCCGCCTCAGCCAGGCTGAACGCATAATGGGTGTAGTCGACGGACGGCTCGCCGCTGCGCTGCGCATCCAGCGACAGACACAACCACAGCCCCGGCAGCGACAGATAGGCACCGGCGTCCCACGTGGCTTCGACGCGCAGACCCAGCACATCGCGATAGAACGCCAGGCTGCGGGGCAAATCGCTGACAGCGAGGGTCAGGTGGTTGAGGCCGGTGAGCATGGGTCAGTAACCTCTGAGGTCTTCAGGGACGTTGTACTGCTGGCCATCGTACGTCAGGGTGATCTGCTTTTTCTTCAGCTCGGTGGTGTTCGAAACGCACTGACTGCCGGACCGGGTGTTTTTCATTTTGCTGCCGCTGGTTGTGACGATCAGATCGGCAAAACCATTGTGGTTCGTTGGAGCGATCTCGAGCGTTCGGCGGATTTTCTTGCTGTAGCCCTCGCAGTCATTCACGAACTCACCGTTGTTCTTGAAGACCACCAGGCCCTCAAGCACCGGACGTAACTCGTCGCCCTCGCGCACATACAGCGCCAGATCGGTTTTTTCATAGGGAATGGCATGGGAACTGTGCACGAATTTCGCGCGCAGCCCAAACGCGCGGATGTCCGGCGTCAATCGGTAGCGCGCCGTGTCGATGCGTACATCATCCAGGCGCACGGCATCGGAGTTGTAGGCGCCCGGCTTACGGTAGGTGGCGATAGGTTTGGCGTTGCTCGCATTGAGGAGCGCCAGATCCAGATCAAACGCCCCGGCATCGTCACCACCGGAGTCGGCCAGGTAGGTGGATTTGACCGAAATCGCCTGACTCGGGAACGCCGGCCAGACGTTGCAGCGCGACATGGATTTACCGTCGAAACTTTTGGTGATGCAGGCGGCGTGGGCCTGGGTGGTGATGGCCAGCAAACCGAGGGCGATCAGAAGTCTGGTGGGGTTGAGCATGGTTCTTCCTTGATAAGTGTCGTGTTTGGCTGGCGGGTTATAGGCCTTGGAAACCGTTTGGCAAAACGTAGGATTTTCCGTTGTAGTGCAGAGTGGTCAGCACGGGTTTATTGTTCGTGGTCTTCATTTCGCAATTGCCCGGCTCCCCCTCGCCACTCACGCCAGTGGTGACCGATTTCACGATCAGGTCGGCAAATCCGTGAGAGCTGGTTTTGCCTATTTCGATCGTGCTGACAGTGGTCGCACGTTCGCCCGCGCAATTGCCATCCCATTCGCCGCTGAAGCGGTAAACCAGCATCCGATCCAGTACAGGACGCAGTTTGCCGCCTTCTTTCACATAGAGCGACAGCTGGGTTTCATCCAGTGGATTGACGCGCGAGGAGCCTTTGAAAATTGCACGGACGCCAAAGGCACGAATGTCAGAAGTGAGTTTGTAGCGCGCCGTGTCCAATTCCAGGCTCTCCAGCGCGAAGGCGTCAGTCTGGAATGCGGACGGTCGATGATAAGTAGCGAGCGGTTTCGAGTTATCGGCTGACGACACGGATAAATCCAGATCGTAAGCGCCAATTCTGTCGCCTTGGGCGTACACCGGATCCGGTTCAAACTTTGCTATCGCATTGATCGTCAGGGGCGGATCTACAGGCCAATCCTTGCAGACCGAAAAATCCCACTGTCCTGTCACCGCTGGCGGCGTGCACTCGGCCAACACCTGCCCCGCCATCAACCACCCACTCAGGGCCACCCACCCGATCCATCCAGACTTCACTGTCACATCCCACTCCTTGATAACGTTTTCAGCCGCGCACTATCCCCTCCTCAATCCGGCGATTCAACCAGTTCAACGCCTGATCCCCACCCCGGCGTTTATGCCACGCCAGCACAAAGGTGAACGGCGCAATCTCGAACGGTGGCGGCAGCACAATCAGCTCCTGTTGATCAATCTCGCGCACGCTGCGCGACGACACCGTGAGAATCAGATCCGTACCGCTGATCAACTGCGGCGCGACGTTCCAGTGCGGCAGGCTGATGGCGACGCGGCGGCGTTCGCGCAATGAGGTCAGCGCCCGTTCGATTTCCGGGGTGCCGCTGCCGCGCATCTCCAGCAGAACATGCGGGCGCGACAGGTAGGTCGGCAAATCCAGCACACCGTTGGCTGGCAAGCTGCGACGATCCAGCAGGCAGACGTAGCGTTCTTCGAACAGCACGCTACTGCGCAACTCGTTGGGCATTTCCGGGAACACCCCGGCGGCCACGTCGATGTCACCGTTGAGCACACCCTCCAACATACCCTCGCGGCTGGCGTGGCTGATTTGCAGGTCGATGCCCGGCGCCGCGCGGCGCAAGGTGCGGATCAGCCCAGGCAGGATGATGGCCGCGCCGTAGTCGGACATCGCCACACGAAAGGTCCGCCGCGCAGTGGCCGGATCGAACGTGTTCGGCGCCAGCAGCGACTGCACCTGGGCCAACGCTTCGGCCAGTGGCGCAACCAGTTCCAGCGCCCGCGCCGTAGGCACCAGCGTCGAACCGGCGCGCACCAGCAGCGGATCGCCGAGCAAGTCGCGCAGCCGCGCCAGCGCATGGCTGACCGCCGGTTGACTCAGGTGCAGCCGCTCGGCGGCGCGGGTGACGTGTTGCTCGCTGAGCAAGGCGTCGAGGACCACCAGCAGATTGAGATCGATCCGGCGCAGGTCATTCATCTTGTGCATGTTCTGGATGACAAAACGGAATTTAAATCTGCGCGACGAATACCTTAGAGTCCAGCAAAACCTGTTGGAGAGTGATCATGAGTACGTTGCAGTGGGCCGGTTTGTTGCTGTTGGCCGCGTTTGCCGGGGCGGTGGTGCCGTTTCAAAGTGCGATCAACAGCAATCTGGCGCGGGGCCTCGGCCATCCGCTATGGGCAACGTTGGCCTCGTTGCTGGTGAGTGTTTTGGTGCTGTTACCGGTGATTCTGACGTTGCGCCTGCCGCTGCCGTCGCTCGGAATAATCAGCAAGGTACCGCTATGGATGTGGGCTGGCGGTGCGTTTGGCGTGTGCTTTGTGGCGCTGGCGGTGATGTTGTTGCCAAAGCTCGGCGCTTCGGGGTTTGTTGCGCTGGCGTTGGCCGGGCAGGTGATTGCGTCGATGCTGCTCGATCACTTCGGGTTGTTCGGGCTGGTGGAAAAACAGCTGACGATGTCGCGGGTGTTGGGCGCGTTGTTGCTGATTGGCGGGGTGGTGTTGATTCAGTTTGGTGGGGCGACGAGCAGGAATCTGGCACCTGCCGGGTAGGATTCGGAGGCGCCCGACACCCCATCAGAACATCGCCCTACAAGCAAATATCCAATTCCGCTCAGTATTGCAGGAAGTGTCTGATTCAGGCCCGAAGTCGTGTTCCGTAAAGTCTGGCAATACACACAAATTGCAACGACCCACGGATTGCCACGCTCAAGGGATGCCCTGATGAACCATACACAGCAAGCACCAAACCTTTATTCCAACTATCGAAAAGTTATCGCCCTGGCAAACCAGGACTGGGAAAACGCCGAGCTCGGAAAAGTCGCCGGGCTCAATGTCGAGGTCATGGGTTCCAACCACCTGCTCGATCAATACGGACGAGAGTTACAACACTTCTGTACCACGTCCTACCTTGGCCTTGATCACCACCCTGCCTTGCTCGAAGGTGCAATCGCCGCACTGCAGGAAACCGGCACCTTGCGCATCGCCAACTCGAAAAATCGCTGCAAGCTGGGGATTCTCGAAAAATACGAAACCGAACTTTCGCAGTTGTTCGATGCAGTGTGCCTGACGACCCTGTCCTGCAGCGCTGCAAGTGCGGGGATCTTGCCGCTGCTGGCCAGCGGTGTATTGACCGAGAATCGCCCGCCAGTGATGGTCTTCGACCGTCAGGCGCATTACTCGATGAATCACTTGAAAGCTGCATGCGCCGATGAAACCCGTGTGATGACCTGTCCACACAACGATATGAATTTTCTAGAAAAGATCTGCCAGCAATATGGTCGTGTGGCCTATATTGGCGATGGCGCCTACAGCATGGGCGGCGTGTCCAACATGGAAGGCCTGCTGTACCTCAAGGATCGTTACGGGCTGTTTCTTTATCTGGATGATTCACACGCGTTGTCAGCCGTGGGCCATAACGGCGTCGGTCTGATACGCCCGAGAATCCAGACGCTGGAAGATGACTGCGTGATCGTCGCGTCGCTGGCCAAGTCATTTGGCGCCAGTGGTGGACTGGTGATGCTTGGCAACCAGCGCCAGAAAAAAATCATCCAGCGTTATGGCGGCCCGAGCAATTGGTCACAAAGTCTCAACTGTGCGGCAATCGGCGCCGGCCGAGCGTCAATTCGTCTACATTACACCGCCGAATTCGCCGCTCTGCAGGCCCGCCTCCAGGCTAATATCCGCCTCTTCGACAGTTTGATCAGTACAGAGCAATGCCACAGCGCGATGGCAATCCGCTTGATCGACTGCGGCCAGGCGGATCTGGCCAATCGCATCGCCAGCGAGCTGGCCGAGCAAGGCTTTTTCACCAGCGCAGTATTTTTCCCGGTAGTTGCCCAAGGTAAAGCGGCCATTCGGGTAACCTTGCGTGCTGATATGGAGCCGTCGCTGATCCGACGTTTCTGCGATGTAGTCAGCGAATTGTTGCGCACACACCGCGTCGATTTCGACATCTGAGCCAGGGACGATAGATGAACGCCAGCGCCACCCTTCTTATCACCTGCTGCACGGTGTTCCTCGCTCAGTTGGGCATGAGTATTTACCTTCCAGCGCTGCCGGAGATTGCCGGCCATCTGCATGCGGGGCCTGCGCAAGTGGCGTGGGGTTTATCGATTTATCTGGTCGGCATGGCGCTGCCAATGCTGCTTTGGGGATCACTGGCCCAGCGTATCGGGCGCAAACCTGTGTTACTCGCAGCATTGGGGCTGTATGGCGTGGCGAACCTGGCGTTGCCGCTGGGTTCGACGCTGGAGTCGTTCCTGTTACTGCGCCTGATTCAGGGCGTCGGCGCCAGCGGGATTTCGGTGATGGCACGGGTGCTGATTCGCGACAGTTTTCGCGGCGACCTGCTGGCCAAGGCATTGTCATGGATTTCGATTTCGTTCGTGGTGGCTCTAGGCATCGGCCAGTACCTGGGTTCGATCATCCAGGTCACGCTGGGCTGGCAGGCAATCTTCTACTTGCTCGGCATCACGTGCCTGCTGATGGCCATGATCGTATCCCGGGTCAATTTTGCGACATTGGAGGAGGCACAAACCAATGCTTCGGCATGGATGATTTACCGGCGCATCCTGATCCATCGCGCGTTCCTGTTGCCAGCACTGGCCGGAGGCCTCGGCTACGGGGTGATCATCGCCTTCAACACGGCTGCGCCACTGATCCTGCAAGGACCGTTCAATTGGTCTACGGTGGATTACGGTCTGCTCGGCTGGCCGATCAGTGCGGCATACTTTCTCGGGGCACTGGTGGTCAATCGCTTCGTTCTGCGCACGGGTCAACACCGGTTGATGACGTTGGGCGTGGTGCTGGTGATGGCGGGGTGCGGAGTGATGCTGCTGGGCAGTCTGACAGCCAGTTCCGTCGCGCTGATGCTGTGGCTGCCCTATTGCGTAGCGGTGTTCGGACAATCGCTGAACTACCCGATCAGCCTGTCCCGTGCCAACGATGGCGCACCGATTGCGGGTGCTTACGCAATGGCGTTGAGCGGATTTATTCATCAACTGATGGCGGCAATGATCGGCGCGATTGCCAGTCTTGTCGCTAGCCCTTCGGCGTGGCCGCTGGCACTGTTATGCAGTTTGCTTGCTGTCGGCGCGATGCTCTGTGTGAGATTCACGCCGACGCGCGTCAGCCCTTAAAAAGCGTTACGGAAAATCTCCTCGATCTGCCGCTGATCCGCCGCCCGTGGGTTGGTCAGGCCGCACGCGTCTTTCAACGCGTTGGTGGCGAGCACTGGAATATCGCTGAGCTTGGCGCCGAGTTCACGCAGGCCGCCGGGAATATCGACGTCCCTGGCCAGGCAACGGATCGCGTTGATCGCCGCCTGAGCGCCCTCCTCCGGGCTGAAACCACGGATGTCCGCACCCATCGCATGGGCGACGTCAGTCAGGCGTTCGGCGCAGACCAGCGCGTTGAAGGTCTGCACATGCGGCAGCAGCACGGCGTTGCACACGCCATGGGGCAAGTCGTAGAAACCGCCCAACTGGTGGGCCATCGCGTGCACGTAGCCGAGCGAGGCGTTGTTGAACGCCATGCCGGCGAGGAATTGCGCGTAGGCCATGTTCTCCCGCGCGGCGAGATCGCTGCCGTCCCGCACGGCCAGGCGCAGGTTGTTGCTGATCAGGGTCATGGCCTTCAGTGCGCAGGCATCGGTGATCGGGTTGGCCGCAGTTGATACGTAGGCCTCGATGGCGTGGGTCAACGCATCCATGCCGGTGGCGGCGGTCAGGCTTTTCGGCATGGCAACCATCAGCGCCGGGTCGTTGACCGACAGCAGCGGCGTGACGTTACGATCAACGATGGCCATTTTCACGTGGCGCGATTCGTCGGTGATGATGCAGAAACGGGTCATCTCGCTGGCAGTGCCGGCGGTGGTGTTGATGGCGATCAGCGGCAGCTGCGGCTTGCTCGATTGATCGACGCCTTCGTAGTCGCGGATCTGCCCGCCGTTGGTCGCACACAGGGCAATGCCCTTGGCGCAGTCATGGGGCGAACCGCCGCCCAGCGACACCACGAAATCACAACGACTGTCCTTGAGCAGCCCCAGCCCGGACTCGACATTGGCAATGCTCGGGTTGGGTTTGGCGCCATCGAAGATCACCGAATCGATGTCCTGCATCGCCAGTTTCTCGGCGAGCATGGTCGCCACACCAGCCTTCGCCAGCCCCGCGTCGGTGACGATCAGCGCCTTGCGAAAACCGTAGTTGCGGATCGCAACCATGGCCTCGTCGAGGCATCCGTTGCCCATGATGTTTACCGCCGGAATGAAAAAGGTGCTGCTCATGCGCGTCTCCTGACTGGGGCCGAATCGACTGCTCCGATACGGCGGATGTGCACAGGATCGACCGATCGGTCACCACCGATGTTGATCTGGCTCAATGCCCGCTCGTGATAAAGTCGCCGTCCATCCGCCCTTTGTTTTGAGACTGCCCACGCAATGACCGATTTTCTGGACGTCGATGCCACCCTCGAAGACTGGAGCGCCCTGCGCGCCACCGCCGACTTCAACGGTCTGCTGGTGGGCAATGGCGCCAGCCGCGCGGTGTGGGACGATTTTGGCTATGACTCGCTGTTCGAAAACGCGCGCACCGTGGAAGAGAAACCGCTGAGCCCGTCGGAGCTGAGCGTGTTCGACGCGATGCAGACGCGCAGCTTCGAGCAGGTGCTCGGTGCGTTGAAAACCACCAGCCGGGTCAACAAAGCGTTGGCCGTCAGCTCGGCCGCACCGCGCAATCGCTATTACGCGATCAAGGAAGCGCTGATCAACAGCGTGCACGCCGTGCATATCCCGTGGCGCCTGGTGCAGGCCTCGACCCTGGCCACGCTCAACGAAGAACTGGCGCGTTATCACACGGTGTTCACCACCAATTACGACCTGCTCAACTACTGGGCGATCCAGCACCGCAGCGAGGCCATCGACGACCTGTTCAACGGCCCCGACGCCAGTTTTGATCTGAGCGACAGCACCAGCGCCAAACCGCGTCTGCTGTATCTGCACGGCGGTTTGCACCTGGTGCGCAATCAGGACGGCACCGCGCGCAAACTGACCTCGACCGAGGGCACCCTGCTCGGCAGCTTCGCGATCAACAACACGATCAAGACGCTGGACGACGTGCCGCTGTTCGTCAACGAAGGGCCGAGCGCGGACAAGCTCAAGACTATTCGCAGCTCGGATTATCTGTCGTTCTGCTACGAGCAGTTATTGGGGCACGCGCAGAACCTGTGCATCTTCGGTCATGCGCTGGGCGAGCAGGATGCGCACATCGTGAGGGCACTGCGCCTGGCGAAACCGGCGAGTGTGGCGATCTCGATTTATCCGCGTAGTGCGGCGTTCATTCAGCATCAGAAACGCCATTACGCCAAGGTGTTCGAGGGCACCGGGATTGAGTTGCGGTTTTTTGATGCGAAGACGCATGCGCTGGGGAATCCGAAGCTTTCGGTGCCGGTCGAGGTTTGATGTAAACCGGACTGACGCCTTCGCGAGCAAGCTCGCTCCCACATTGGAACGCGAACTACTGTGGGAGCGAGCTTGCTCGCGAAGCTTTTGGGGCCAACTCAATCTTCGGTGCTGTGCACCACCACCAGCAACTGCGCTTGCACCTCGCCCACCGACCTGATCCGGTGCGGCTTCTGCGCGTTGAAATGCAGCGCATCGCCGCGTTCCAGCAGCACCCGCTCGTTCATGAAATCCACCTCCACCTGCCCTTCGTGGACGAACAGAAACTCCTCACCCAAGTGCTCCTTGAAGGTCTTGTCGGTGAACTCGCTCGGCGGGTAGATAATGAACGGCAGCAGGTTGCGTTCGCTGACCTGATGCGCCAGCACCGCATACCCCGGGCTCTGATCGTTGGCCGCCAGTGACTGGCGTTCGTGGCTGCGCACCAGGCTGTAGCTGTCGAGGCTGACGTTGTCTTCGGAGAACAATTCCTCGACCTTCACGTTCAGCGCCTTCGCCAGTTTCAGCGCGGCCGCAATCGACGGGGTGTTCAGCCCGCGCTCGACTTTCGACAGATAACTCTTGGTCATGCCGGATTTTTCGGCCAATGCCTCAAGCGTTACGCCAAGTTTTTTTCTCAACAATTTCAAACGGATAGACATGCGCAGCAGTTATTCCATCAAGGAAACGACGATTGATGCTTGCTTATGACACTTTGTGTCATATAGGCTCTTTCGTGTCATTTGCAATCACCCAAAGGACACCGACATGGCCAAGACATTAGCACTACCCAAAGAGCAACTGGTCAAGCAAGCGCTGACCCAGATGCAAAACACCCTGGCGGATAATACGTGGACTGACCGGCAAAAGCTGGCGCTGACCTGCCGGATCCTGTTCGAGAGCGGTCACGACTCCGGTCTGGCCGGACAAATCACCGCTCGCGGCCCACAACCGAGGACCTATTACACTCAGCAACTGGGCCTGGGTTTTGATGAGATCACCGCGAGTAATCTGCTGCTGGTCAACGAAGACCTGGAAGTGCTCGAAGGCCACGGCATGGCCAACCCGGCCAACCGTTTCCACAGCTGGGTCTACCGCGCCCGGCCTGACGTGAACTGCATCATCCACACCCACCCGACGCACATTGCCGCGCTGTCGATGCTGGAAGTGCCGCTGCAGATTTCCCACATGGATCTGTGCCCGCTGTACGACGACTGCGCGTTTCTCGAAGGCTGGCCGGGGGTGCCGGTGGGTAACGAAGAGGGCGAACTGATTGCCGGTGCACTGGGCGACAAGCGCGCGATTCTACTGTCGCACCACGGCCAACTGTCGACCGGCAGCACGATCGAAGAAGCCTGTGTCATCGCCCAACTGATCGAGCGCGCCGCCAAACTGCAGCTGCTGGCGATGGCCGCCGGCACGATCAAACCGATCATTCCGGCGCTGGGGCGCGAGGCCCATGACTGGGTGTCGAAACCCAAACGCCACGCCGCCGCCTTCAACTACTACGCCCGGCAGAACCTGCGCCAACACGCCGATTGCCTGAACTGATTTCAGCTTTTTCCGGAGACTCATCATGTCCAATATTCACGGCATCATCGGCTACACCATCACCCCGTTCGGCGCCAACGGCGAAGGTCTCGATCTACCGGCCCTCGGCAAATCCATTGATCGCCTGATCGACAGCGGCGTCCACGCCATCGCCCCGCTCGGCAGCACCGGCGAAGGCGCTTACCTCAGCGATGCAGAGTGGGATCAGGTCGCCGAGTTCAGCATCAAGCACGTGGGCAAACGGGTGCCGACCATCGTCAGCGTCTCCGACCTGACCACCGCCAAAGCCGTACGCCGCGCACGCTTCGCCGAAGCCCATGGCGCCGACGTGGTGATGGTGCTGCCGGCGTCGTACTGGAAGCTCACTGAAGCGGAAATCCTCGCGCACTACCGCGCCATCGGCGACAGCATCGGCGTGCCGATCATGCTTTACAACAACCCGGCCACCAGCGGCACCGACATGTCGGTCGAGCTGATTCTGCGCATCGTCAATGGCGTGGAAAACGTGACCATGGTCAAGGAGAGCACCGGCGACATTCAGCGCATGCACAAGCTGCAACTGCTCGGCGACGGTCAGGTGCCGTTCTACAACGGCTGCAATCCGCTGGCACTGGAGGCTTTCGCCGCCGGGGCCAAGGGTTGGTGCACCGCTGCGCCGAACCTGATCCCGCAACTGAATCTGGATTTGTACGCGGCTTCGCTGGCCGGTGATCTGGAGCGGGCACGCGAGCTGTTCTACCGCCAGTTGCCGCTGCTGGACTTCATCCTCAAGGGCGGTTTGCCGGCGACGATCAAGGCCGGATTGCGCGAGACGGGGCTGGAGGTTGGTGATCCGCGCTTGCCGGTGTTTCCGTTGAGCGAAGCTGGGCAAGCTCAGCTAAAAGCAATCCTCAACACCCTGCGCTAACACACACAACCCCATGTGGGAGCGGGCTTGCTCGCGAAGGCGTCGTGTCAGTCGACATCTCCAGTGACTGATCCACCGCTTTCGCGAGCAAGCCCGCTGCCACATTTTTGCTCTTAAGTGTTATTCAGAGCACCGGCAAGGTCTTGTCCTTGATCACTTTGCTCGGCCCATTGGCCTTGACGCTCGCGATGCCTTTGGCACACGCGGCATCGTTGGAGTACGACTCGCTGCTGCCGATGATCTGGTGGTTGGCGGCCTTGAGGTTGAAGTAAGGATGGCCATCCTTGGTGGTCTTCTTCTCGTAGCGTTCATCCAGCGGGCTGTTGCTCTGCACCGAAGCAATGCCGTTGTCGGCAGCCGCGCGGGTGGTGTAGAGCTCGCTGGTGAGAATGGTTTCGGCGTTGGCGGCCTTCAGCACAAACCTGAACTGGCCGTTGCTGCTTTTGCTCACTTCGTACCATCCGGACATGCGCGTTTCTCCTTGGCGGTTAAGAAGTTTTGCGCCTGTGAGTAAAGACCAGCCCGAGACTTCTGTCGCCTGTAGTGGCCTCTTCGCGAGCAAGCCCGCTCCCACACAAAATGGGGTGAACACTCGCTAACCAATGTGGGAGCGGGCTTGCTCGCGAAGGGGTCGACTCACAATCGGCTATTTCACCCCCGCCCGCACCACCGACAACTCCGGCGCACTCCCCCGTCGCTGACTCAGATACCGCGTACAACTCACTCGTAGGAACGAAGCGAAATTCACCACCTCCCCGCGATAATCCATCACCTCTTCATACAGCTTGGCGATCAACTGGTTGGTGGTCATGCCATCGACTTCGGCGATTTCGCTGAGGATGTCCCAGAACTGGTTTTCCAGGCGCAGCGTCGTCACCACGCCGCAGATGCGCAACGAACGCGAGCGGGATTCGTAGAGAATCGGGTCGGCCTTGACGTAGAGCTCGCACATCGGCGAATCCTCGTTACAGGGTGATTTTGGTGCCAAGCAGACCGAGGAAACCGGCCAGCCAGTTCGGATGCGCCGGCCATGCTGGCGCAGTCGCCAGATTGCCCTGAACGTGGCCGTCGGTCACCGGGATATCGATGAACGTGCCACCGGCCAGCCGAACTTCCGGGGCGCAGGCCGGATAGGCGCTGCACTCGCGACCTTCAAGAACGCCGGCCGCTGCCAGCAATTGCGCACCGTGGCAGACCGCAGCAATCGGCTTGCCGGCCTTGTCGAAGGCGCGCACCAGCTCCAGAACTTTCTCGTTCAGGCGCAGGTATTCCGGCGCACGACCGCCGGGGATCAGCAGCGCGTCGTAATCGGCCTCGGCGACCTTGGCAAAGTCGAAATTGAGGGCGAACAGGTGACCGGGTTTCTCGCTGTAAGTCTGGTCGCCTTCGAAGTCATGGATCGCGGTGCGCACGGTCTTGCCCGCAGCCTTGTCCGGGCACACGGCGTGCACGGTGTGACCGACCATCTGCAGGGCCTGGAACGGCACCATCACTTCGTAGTCTTCGACGTAATCGCCGACCAGCATCAGGATTTTTTTCGCGGCCATGGGGAGGACTCCTCTGGGAATGGGCTTGCAGGAGTATTCAAGGTAGACCTTATCCGTTGGGGCGGGTAACAACCGGCTACTACGCCTCCCCGCCTTTGTGGCGAGGGAGCTTGCTCCCGCTCGACTGCGCAGCAGGCGCAAAACCTGTTTGCACAGTTTTCCTGAAAAAAGCGGGGGCCGCTTCGCAGCCCAGCGGGAGCAAGCTCCCTCGCCACAGGGGATCCAACTGTATGGATAACTCTGTGCCTGGCTGTACCAGCCCGAGCGCCCCGGTTTATGGCTTGATTAAGGCAATCCCCTGCCACCTTCTATTCTGGTCCCCCATCATGTCCTCGCGCGAAAACACCGGCATGGCCCTCGGCCTGCTCGGGGTTGTGATTTTCAGCCTGACCCTGCCCTTCACGCGGATTGTGGTGCAGGAACTGCATCCGCTGCTCAACGGCCTCGGCCGGGCGCTGTTCGCGGCGATTCCGGCGGCGGCGCTGTTGCTCTGGCGGCGCGAGAAATGGCCGAACTGGCAGCAGATCAAAGGCCTGAGTCTGGTAATCGCCGGGGTGATTCTCGGCTTTCCGGTGCTGTCGGCGTGGGCCATGCAGACCTTGCCGGCGTCCCACGGTGCCCTGGTCAACGGTTTGCAGCCGCTGTGCGTGGCGCTGTATGCGGCGTGGCTGTCCCATGAACGCCCATCGAAAGCCTTCTGGGCTTGCGCCGCGCTGGGCAGTGCGCTGGTGCTCGGCTACGCGTTGTACACCGGTGCCGGCAGCATTCAGGCCGGTGACTTGTTGATGCTCGGCGCGATTGCCGTCGGCGGTCTGGGTTATGCCGAAGGTGGCCGGTTGGCCAGGGAAATGGGCGGCTGGCAGGTGATCTGCTGGGCGCTGGTGCTGTCGACGCCACTGCTGATCGGCCCGGTGTTGTACCTGGCGCTGCAGCATCAAGGCACTGTGTCAGCCAAGGCCTGGTGGGCGTTCGGCTACGTGGCGCTGTTCTCGCAGTTTCTCGGCTTCTTCGCCTGGTACGCCGGGCTGGCGATGGGCGGGATCGCGCGGGTCAGTCAAATCCAGTTGCTGCAGATCTTCTTCACCATCGCGTTTTCGGCGCTGTTCTTTGGCGAACATGTCGAACCGATCACCTGGGTGTTTGCCTGCGGGGTGATCGCGACGGTGATGCTCGGGCGCAAGACCGCAGTAAAATCAAATGTGGGAGCGAGCTTGCTCGCGAAGGGGCCGTAACAGTCGACATCATCGTTGACTGTCAGTCCGCCTTCGCGAGCAAGCCCGCTCCCACAGGATCAGAGGTAGCCATCCGAACGCAGCAGCGTTTCCAGACAGTGCTCGCTGATGTTGTAGAAGTCCTTGAGTTCCTGAATCTTCACCAGCAACTGAGTCGGGTCCACCGGCTCGGCGCGTTTCACCGCGAGAATCATCTTGTTCTTGTTGGTATGTTCCAGCGAGATGAATTCGAATACTTTGGTCTCGTAACCGCAGGCTTCGAGGAACAGCGCGCGCAGGCTGTCAGTGACCATTTCCGCCTGTTGGCCCAGGTGCAGACCGTATTGCAGCATCGGCTTGAGCAGCGCCGGGCTCTGGATCTGCAGGCGAATCTGTTTGTGGCAGCACGGCGAGCACATGATGATCGACGCGCCGGAACGGATGCCGGTGTGGATCGCGTAGTCGGTGGCGATGTCACAGGCGTGCAGGGCGATCATCACGTCCAGTTCGCTCGGCGCCACGCTGCGCACGTCACCGCACTTGAACACCAGGCCCGGGTGCTCCAACTTCGCCGCGGCGGCGTTGCACAGGTTGACCATCTCTTCACGCAGCTCGACGCCGGTGACCTCGCCTTCGGCCTTGAGCGTGTTGCGCAGGTAATCGTGGATGGCGAACGTCAGGTAGCCCTTGCCCGAACCGAAATCCGCCACCCGCACCGGTTTGTCCAGCGCCAGCGGTGACGAGGTCAGCGCGTGGCTGAAGACTTCGATGAACTTGTTGATCTGCTTCCACTTGCGCGACATCGCCGGGATCAGCTCATGCTGCGCGTTGGTCACGCCCAGATCCTTGAGGAACGGTCGGCTCAAGTCCAGAAAACGGTTTTTCTCACGGTTGTGCTCAGCGGATGGCGCTTCACGCAATTGCTGAGGTTTGCTCTTGAACAGTGAACTCTTGCCCTTTTTGCTGTATTCGAGCTGGGCTTCGTCGGTCACGGTCAGCAGATGCGCATTCTTGAACGCGGCCGGCAACAGCTCGGCAATCAGCGCCACGCCTTCGCTCAGCGGCAGGTTCTTGGTGATGTCGCGGGTCTTGTAGCGATAAACGAAAGACAGGTTGGGCTGCGCCTTGACCGTCACCGCTTTGATGATGATCCGCTGCAGATCCGCCTCTTCGCCCACGTACTTGGCCAGCACCAATTTGATGAAGCCGTTCTGCTCGAGGCTGGTTTGCAGCAGTTCGATGAACTGGGCGTGATGATCGGGCGCTGGCTTGAGGGAGGGGGCAGTAACGGACATGGAAAAGCGGCCTCGGACGGGGCGAAACGGGAATGGCGGGTATTTTAGGGGGGATGGGAGTTGGGGACACGTTCTTATTTACCCAACGGCTTTAAAAGCGCCCTCACCCTAACCCTCTCCCGGAGGGAGAGGGGACTGATTGGGGGATATTGAAGAGGTTCACCGACTTGAAAGAGTGCCTTTGAATCCATAATCGACTCGGTTTCTCAGGCCGATGTCGAGCGCAAGACATCTCGGTCGGCTCCCTCTCCCTCCGGGAGAGGGCTGGGGTGAGGGGCTTCTAGGCCAGCACCACCAACCGATTGGGCAATTCATTCCTCACCTGCGTCACCGGCACGTGCACCTTGAGCAGTTCTCCACAGGCCTCGATGCACGTCACAAATCCCTCGAGCGTGCGCCCCTGCCGCACCTGCTCGGTGAACGCGGCGACGATCGCGTCCCAGCTCTTGTTATCCAGCCGCCGGGAAATCCCTTCGTCCACCAGAATTTCCACGTAGCGCTCGGCCTCGCAGACAAAGATCAGCATCCCGGTGCTGCCGACGGTGTGGTGCAGGTTCTGTTCGAGGAACTGCCGCCGCGCAAGGTTCGATGCGCGCCAGTGACGCACGCGGCGCGGGATCAGATGAGTGGTGATTTTCGGCAGGCGAAACAGCAGGCACAGGACGATGAACAGGCCCCATTGCACCAGCAACAGGCTGTGCATCGTCAGCCAGCCGGTCAGGTAATGGACGATGCCCGGCACCAGCAGCGCCAGCAGACTGGCCCACAGCAGCGGAATGTACGCGTAGTCATCGGCGCGGGCCGCCAGCACGGTCACCAGTTCGGCGTCGGTATCGCGCTCGACCCGGGCGATCGCCTCGGCGACTTTGCGTTGTTCGTGTTCAGTCAGTAATGCCATGTCGAAAAGTGCCTGATCATTATTGTTGTGTGTTCACCAGCCGCCGGACGAACCGCCGCCGCCGAAACTGCCCCCGCCGCCGCTGAAGCCCCCGCCGCCACCGCCGCCGCCAAATCCACCACCGCCGAAACCGCCCCCGCCTCCGGAGCCACCACGGCCGGCGGGAAGGATACCGAGCATCTGGCAGACAAACACGGTCAGAATGAACAACACCACCAGAAACACGAACAACAGCGGATGCCGCGAGACAAAATCGCTCTGCGGATCACCGCTCGACTCGTACACCGTCGACGGTTCGTCCAGCGGATTGCCGCCGAGCACCACCAGCATCGCCGCCACACCGTCGCTGATGCCCTTGCTGAAATTGCCGGCCTTGAACGCGGGGGTGATCACTTGATGGATGATCACCGAACTCTGCGCATCGGTCAGCCGATCCTCCAGGCCATAGCCGACTTCGATGCGCAGTTTGCGCTCGTCACGGGCAACGATCAGCAGCGCGCCGTTGTTCTTGTCCTTCTGACCGATGCCCCAGTGGCGGCCCAGTTGTACGCCGTAATCCTCGATGGTGGTGCCCTGCAGATCAGGCACCGTGACCACCACCAGTTGCTCACCGGTCGCCTGTTCATGCGCCTGCAATTGCTGGCTCAACTGGGCGCGCACCGAGGGCTCGATCATCTGCGCCTCGTCCACCACCCGCCCGCTCAGCGCCGGGAACGTCAACTCGGCCCGGGCGCTGAGGGCCAACAGCCACAGCATCAGCACCAGGCCTATCTTCAACACACGCATGGGCAACCTCGAATCAGAACTTCACTTCCGGGGCCTTTTCCGCGCCGGGGGTGGTGGCTTCGAAGGTTTCGCGAATCGGCAGATCGCTGTACATCACGCTGTGCCAGAGGCGCCCGGGAAAGGTGCGGATTTCGGTGTTGTATTTCTGCACCGCCAGAATGAAATCGCGCCGCGCCACGGCAATCCGGTTTTCCGTGCCTTCGAGCTGCGATTGCAACGCGAGGAAGTTCTGGTTGGCTTTCAGGTCCGGGTAGCGCTCGGACACCACCATCAAACGGCTCAGCGCACCGCTCAACTGATCCTGGGCCTGCTGGAACTGCTTGAGTTTTTCCGGGTTGTCGAGGGTGCTGGCATCGACCTGGATCGACGTCGCCTTGGCTCGCGCCTCGACCACGGCGGTCAGGGTCGCCTCCTCATGCCTGGCGTAGCCTCTGACGGTCTCCACCAGGTTGGGGATCAGGTCGGCACGGCGCTGGTACTGGTTCTGGACCTGGCCCCAGGCCGCCTTGGCCTGTTCGTCGAGAGTCGGGATATTGTTGATGCCGCATGCGGTCAACAAGGTGGCAAGCACCAGTAACGTGGCGACCTGTAAACGCGAACGGTTGATCGGACTGACATTCATCAAAGTGATGCTCCCTGGCATATTTCATAAAAAACCGACCGTGAAACCTTCTGCATCGGCGGTTGGGGCATAATCGGCCGCGCCACTGGATTGCAACGGGCCGATGGGCTAAAAAGAGGCCCTGCGCAAACGCTGCCGAGTGTCGGCGGGCGTTTTTGGCTCGGTCATTTTGAGCCTGCACCCGAACAACAATAGTCGCTCCCTAACTTTTGGCTGGCCGGCATTGCATTGCCGCTTGGGCCCTTGAGAAAAATATTCATGAAGAAGCTGTGTTTGCTGGGCCTGTTCGTCAGCCTGGCCAGTCATCAAGTATTGGCCGCCACGACCCCGGTACCCCTGGAAAACAAGGACGCGTTCATCAGCAATCTGATGAAGCAAATGACCCTCGATGAAAAGATCGGCCAGTTGCGCCTGATCAGCATCGGCCCGGAAATGCCTCGCGAGTTGATCCGCAAAGAGATCGCCGCCGGCAATATCGGCGGCACGTTCAACTCGATCACCCGCCCGGAAAACCGTCCGATGCAGGATGCGGCGATGCGCAGTCGCCTGAAGATTCCGATGTTTTTTGCGTACGACGTGATCCACGGTCACCGTACGATTTTCCCGATTCCGCTGGCCCTGGCGTCGAGCTGGGACATGGACGCCATCGGTCAGTCCGGGCGCGTTGCCGCCAAAGAAGCTGCGGCCGACAGCCTCGACATCACCTTCGCGCCAATGGTCGACATCTCCCGCGACCCGCGCTGGGGCCGCAGCTCCGAGGGTTTCGGTGAAGACACCTACCTGACCTCGCGCATCGCCAAAGTGATGGTCAAGGCCTACCAGGGCGACACGCCGAGCACGGCCGACAGCATCATGGCCAGCGTCAAACACTTCGCCCTGTATGGCGCGGTCGAGGGCGGGCGCGACTACAACACCGTCGACATGAGCCCGGTGAAGATGTACCAGGACTACCTGCCACCTTACCGTGCGGCGATCGATGCCGGTGCAGGCGGGGTGATGGTAGCGTTGAACTCGATCAACGGCATTCCGGCCACGGCCAACACCTGGCTGATGAACGATCTGCTGCGCAAGGACTGGGGCTTCAAAGGCCTGGCCGTCAGCGACCACGGGGCGATCTTTGAACTGATCAAACACGGCGTCGCCCGTGACGGTCGTGAAGCGGCGAAGCTGGCGATCAAGGCCGGCATCGACATGAGCATGAACGACACCCTGTACGGCAAAGAGCTGCCGGGGCTGCTCAAGTCCGGCGAGATCGAGCAGAAAGACATCGACAATGCGGTGCGCGAAGTGCTCGCCGCCAAGTACGACATGGGCCTGTTCAAGGACCCATACCTGCGTATCGGCAAGGCCGAGGATGATCCGGCCGACACCTATGCCGAAAGCCGCTTGCACCGCGCCGAAGCCCGTGACGTGGCACGTCGCAGCATGGTGTTGCTGAAGAACCAGAACGAAACCCTGCCGCTGAAGAAAGACGCGAAAGTCATGCTAGTCGGCCCATTGGCCAAGGCCCCCATCGACATGATGGGCAGTTGGGCCGCCGCCGGTAAGCCGGCGCAATCGGTGACGCTGTTCGACGGCATGAGCTCGGTGATCGGCGACAAGGCCAACCTGATCTACGCCCGTGGCGCCAATATCACCAGCGACAAGAAGATCCTCGATTACCTGAACTTCCTCAACTTCGACGCTCCGGAAGTGGTCGATGATCCGCGCCCGGCCAACGTGTTGATCGACGAAGCGGTGAAAGCGGCCAAGGACGCCGACGTGATCGTCGCCGCTGTGGGCGAGTCCCGTGGCATGTCCCACGAATCCTCCAGCCGCACCGACCTGAACATCCCGGAAAACCAGCGCGAGCTGATCCGTGCCCTGAAAGCCACCGGCAAACCGCTGGTACTGGTGCTGATGAACGGCCGTCCGCTGACCATTCTCGAAGAGAACCAGTCGGCTGATGCGATTCTGGAAACCTGGTTCAGCGGCACCGAGGGCGGCAACGCCATCGCCGACGTGCTGTTCGGCGACTACAACCCGTCGGGCAAACTGCCGGTGACCTTCCCGCGCTCCGTGGGCCAGATCCCGACCTACTACAACCACCTGAGCATTGGCCGGCCGTTCACGCCGGGCAAACCGGGCAACTACACCTCGCAGTATTTCGATGACACCACCGGTCCTCTGTTCCCGTTCGGTTACGGCCTGAGCTACACCCAGTTCACGCTGAGCGACATGGCGTTGTCGTCGACCACGCTGAACGCCACCGGCAAGCTCGACGCCAGTGTCACCCTGAAAAACACCGGTAAACGTGACGGCGAAACCGTGGTGCAGCTGTACATCCAGGACGTCACCGGCTCGATGATCCGTCCGGTGAAGGAACTGAAGAACTTCCAGAAAATCATGCTCAAGGCCGGCGAACAGAAAGTCGTGCACTTCACCATCACCGAGGATGACCTGAAGTTCTACAACGCCCAGCTCAAGTACGCGGCGGAGCCTGGCAAGTTCAATGTGCAGATCGGACTGGATTCGCAGGATGTGACGCAGCAGAGCTTTGAGTTGCTGTAATTATTCAGTAACCAATGCCCGTGTGAGAGGGGCGTTTGTGGGAGGGGGCTTGCTCCCGAATGCGGTGTATCAGCTAAATAAATGCTGAATGACATGCCGCCTTCGGGAGCAAGCCCCCTCCCACATTGGAATCCACTGGTTTCGAAATTGGCGTTAACCGCGTCTGTCGAGGATATTGACCACCAACCGATCCACCCACCCCCAAACCCGCTGCTTCACCCGCCGCCACAACGGCCGGCGCCGCCACTCCTCCAGACTGACCTGCTGACTCAGGCCGAAGTCCTTCTCGAAACTCTGCACCACCGCTGCCGTCAACGACGGATCCAGGGCCTCCAGATTCGCCTCCAGATTGAAGCGCAGGTTCCAGTGATCGAAATTGCACGAACCGATGCTCACCCACTCGTCCACCAGCACCATTTTCAGGTGCAGGAAGCACGGCTGGTATTCAAAGATCTGCACCCCGGCCTTGAGCAGGCGCGGGTAGTAACGATGACCGGCGTAACGAACCGACGGGTGATCGGTGCGCGGCCCGGTCAGCAATAGCCGGACGTCGACACCCCGGGCAGCAGCCTTGCGCAGCGAGCGGCGGATTTTCCAGGTCGGCAGGAAATACGGGGTGGCCATCCAGATGCGCTTTTGCCCGCTGTTCAAGGCGCGGAACAGCGACTGCAGAATGTCGCGATGCTGGCGCGCATCGGCGTAGGCCACGCGACCCATGCCCTCGCCCATGTCCGGGACCTTGGGCAAGCGTGGCAGGCCGACATGCGCCGAAGGTTTCCAGGCCCGGCGATGGCGGTTGGCGATCCATTGGCGGTCGAACAGCACCTGCCAGTCGAGCACCAGCGGGCCGCTGATTTCCACCATCACCTCGTGCCATTCGCTGCTGTCCTGCCCCGGCGTCCAGAACTCATCGGTGACACCGGTGCCACCGACCACCGCCAGACGCTGATCGACCAGCAGCAATTTGCGGTGATCGCGATAGAAATTGCCGACCCAGCGCCGCCAGTTCAGGCGATTGTAAAAACGCAGTTCGACCCCGGCCTTTATCAGGCGCTGACGCAGGTGCAGGGTAAACGCGAGGCTGCCGTAGTCATCGAACAGGCAGCGTACCCGCACCCCGCGCTCGGCAGCCTGCACCAGCGCCTGCACCACGGCCTCGGCGCAGGCGCCCGCCTCCACCAGATACAGCTCCAGCTCGACCTGCTCCTCGGCGCGGGCAATCTCCACCAGCATGCGCGGGAAGAATTGCGGGCCGTCGATCAACAGTTCGAAACGGTTGCCGTCCCGCCACGGGAACACCGCACCGCGCATGTCAGCGCGCCGTGAAGATCAGCACCGCACCCACCGGCACCGACAGACTGATGGCCGACAACCCGGCCAGGTTGCGCAGGGTTTCCAGCCCCGGCGCCAGATCGAAATCCTCGGCGTTGATCACCAGCGGCTCCAGGGTCACCACTTGAAAACGCCGGTCATCGAGACGGGTTGCCAGCAACTCCGCCGGGTATTCATGTTGCTTGCCGTGCAGATTGACGGTCAGCGGCAGACGCAACTCAAGTTGCGCACCGGGGGCCAGATCGTTGATCGGGCGCAGGTCGATCTGGGTGCTGATGGTCGCTTCGGGGAATTGCTCGATCTGGAACAACTCCTTGCGCATGCGCTCGTCGCGCAGCGGGATGCCGCTGTTGATCGAGTCCAGCTCGACTTCGACCTCGGCGCGACCGCTGGGATCGACCTTGCCGTGCAGCACCAGAAAGCGTTGCACTTCAGAAATGTGGGCGTTTTTCGTGCTGACGAACGACAGCCGCGACGACTCGCCGTCCAGATACCAGTTGGCCTGCGCCGGCAGTGCGGCGGCGGCCAGCAGCAGACTGGCAAAGGCTGTATAGAGGGAGCGGTTGAACATTGAATACTCGTGGGGGCGATAAACCTGCACGAACCTTAACCGCCTACGCCGTTATTGCAAACTGATCGCCGCAAATCTATCGATTGGTAAAAGTCCCTGTGGGAGCGGGCTTGCTCGCGAAGGCGGTGAATCAGTTAACACAAATACTGAACGGCACACCGCATTCGCGAGCAAGCCCGCTCCCACAGGGTTATCTATTGACTTGAGGATTGAGGCGGCAACCCTGCCGTTCGCTCAACCACTGGGCACGATTGCTGCGGCCCATGCCGCTGACGGTGATGGTTTTGCTCGCGCTGTCATCGCTGAATTCGCTGGTCGGCAGCCACTGTTTCACATAACCCCGGCAATACTCGGCGTCGTTGTTCATCACATAACGGCACGAACAATATTCCTTTGCCGTGTAGGCACTGATGATGTCCGGAAATGCCCATCGATTTTCCCGTTCGAGCCAGATCCAGCCGAGCAGCATGATCAGCGCCAGCAGCAACACCCGCTTCAACAACTTCATGGCTGCACCGCCTTGAGCACGCGTTTGAGCAGTTCGTTGTGGCGATAGCTGCCGTCGCGGTCATCGGCGTAACGCACGATCACCAGTTTCTCGCTGGGGATCACATACAGCGCCTGGCCCCAGTGGCCGAGGGCGGCGAAGGTCTCGGGCGGAGCGTCGGGCCATGGCGCGGCGGCGCCATCCGCCGGGCGATTGAGCCACCAGTGGCCACCGGGTACCGCTTCGTCCTGATGCGCCTTGTAACCGGTAAATGGCTCACGGTTGAAGGCGATCCAGTCCTTGGGCAGCAACTGCCGGTCGCGCCAACGTCCGTCGCGGGCCATCAGCAGACCGACCCGCGCCAGATCCCGCGCGGTGAGATAGGCATAAGAGGAAGCGACAAACGTGCCGCCGGCATCGCTTTCCCACACGGCGTGGCGGATGCCCAACGGCTCGAACAACGCGGTCCACGGATAGTCGGGATAACGCTGCGGGCCAACCAAGTTCTTCAGCGCCGCCGCCAGCAGATTGCTGTCGCCACTGGAGTAACGGAACGCCTGCCCCGGTGGCGCATAAGCTTGGTGATTGGCGGTGAACGCGGGCATGTCGCGATGCCCAAGGGTGTAGAGCATCGCCACCACCGAGGATTTCAGCGGGGCATATTCGTAGTCTTCCTGCCAGTCCAGGCCGGATGCCCAGTGCAGCAGATCCGCCATGGTGATCGCCGGGTGTTTTTCCAGCGCCGGATAATATTTTGAAACCGGATCATCCCGTTTGAACAGGCCTTCGCCATACGCCACACCAAGTACGGTGGCCATCAGACTTTTGCTGATCGACCAGGTCAGGTGCGGGGTTTCAGCACGGGTCGGGCCGGCGTAGCGTTCGTAGATAACCTGGCCGTCGCGGATGATCAGCAGCGCATCAGTGCGGATGCCTTGGCGGGTGCTGTCGTCGCGGGGTGGGAAGGCGTAGGCCTCTAATGCCTCGACCGCTGCGCCGCTGATTTTCGCGCCAATCGGCCATTGTTCACCGGGCCATTGCTCGGCCTGTACCGTGAAGCTGATCAGCAGCAGAAACAGGGACAGGCTTTTGCACATGGTGAGGGCTCTTGGGGAGAACCTGCTGAGGGTAGTCTTGCCACATGACAGATGTGTGGTGTTTTTGCCGCCGTCTTCGCGAGCAAGCCCGCTCCCACATTTGCAACGCATTCCAAAGGTGGGAGCGGGCTTGCTCGCGAAGAGGCCAGTCAGTTCAACGCCAAAGCCTTGGCCAAGCGCTTGGCCCGCGCCCCCGCCGCCAACTGCATCACCCCCTGATCACGCTGCCACATCTGCGCCCACTCCGGATTACCAGCGCGCAACGCCTGATCGATCTCGCCCTTCAGCGCATCAAACTGCGCAAACAACCCGCCCAACAGCACATGCCCGGCCGGATTGTTCGGCGGCTGGCGGCTCGCCTCCGCGCACCCGGCCAGCAGCGCCAGCAAGCGCAACAACAGCGGCTGCGACCAGCCACTGTCCTGACCGACGCCGTACAGCCACGCGGTCATCGCGCTCAGTACATAGACGTCTTCCAGGGTGCGAAACGGCTTCACATAAGCATCCCAGCCATCCCCCGCGAGCAACTCGCACAACGCGCCGTCCAGATGCAGCCGACCGTGACTGATGTCCGGCATCAGCGGCAGCGCCGGGAGTTTTTCCACGCGCACGCCGGGCTCGCCGGGATAGACCACCGCCAGACTCAGGCGCGGTGTTTCGCCGGGCTCTTCACTGCGCGCGGCGACGAGCAGCCAGTCCGCGGCATCCCCAGCGGTAACGAAATCCTTGCGCCCGCTCAGGCGCAAATCGCTGAGACGGGTCTGCATGTCCGCCGGGCGCAGGCTGCGCTGCTCGGTCGCACACAACGCGCCAAGACTTGGCGGCGCGCTCGGCCAGAGCATGCGCAACGCCGCCTGATACCCCACCAGAAATGCCAGCCCCGGCGTCGCCATACGTCGCCCTCCGGCCACCGCCAGTTCGAACGGCGTCACGTTGCCCACTTGCTGCAACAAGGTGGCGAAACCTTCCGCCAGATCAGCGACGGCGGGCAGACGTTCATGACTTTCGAGCAGGCTGGGCCAGGGCATAAGAGGCTCCTTGAGGGCTGTCATACAAGCATCACCAAACGTTCACGGTGATGACACCGGGGCTACATAGCCTGACTTTGCACAACATGGCTGCATAAAGAAAGTCGATCGGCTGCAACCCATGACGGGTTCAAGGCCCGTACGGAGATTCAAATGACTCAGATCGCCCGCATCAGCGACACCGGCAATGAACGCCGCCTGCAAGCCGAACGCCTGATCGGCGCCGAGGCCTTGCAGCAAGCCCAGGCCTTGCGCTTCAGCGTATTCAGCGGCGAGTTCAACGCCAAGCTGAAAGGCGCGGAGCTGGGTCTGGACATGGATGACTATGATGTTCACTGCAGCCACATCGGCGTGCGTGACCTGAACACCGGGCGTCTGGTCGCCACCACTCGTTTACTGGATCACGCGGCTGCCAGCAGCCTGGGCAAGTTCTACAGCGAAGAAGAATTCAGCCTGCATGGCCTGGCGCATCTGCAAGGCCCGATCCTCGAAATCGGCCGCACCTGCGTCGACCCGGCCTACCGCAACGGCGGCACCATCGCCGTGCTCTGGGGTGAACTGGCCGAAGTGTTGAATCAGGGCGGTTACAGTTATCTGATGGGTTGCGCGAGCATTCCGATGCAGGACGGCGGCGTGCAGGCCCACGCGATCATGCAGCGTCTGCGCGAACGTTATCTGTGCACCGAACACTTGCGTGCCGAACCGAAGAAACCGCTGCCGTCGCTGGACATTCCATCGAACGTAATCGCGGAAATGCCGCCGCTGCTCAAGGCCTACATGCGTCTGGGTGCGAAGATCTGCGGCGAGCCGTGCTGGGACGAAGACTTCCAGGTCGCCGACGTATTCATCCTGCTCAAGCGCGACGAACTCTGCCCGCGCTACGCCAGGCACTTCAAGGCGGCCGTGTGATGAGCCGGTTGCGCGTGTACGCGCGGATCGCGCGAGTGCTGCTGGTGGTGGCGCTGGGCCTGACCATGGCCAGCGTCTTCGGCGTGTTCGAACGTCTGGGCCTGGCGCACTCGATGCAACGTCGGCAGCGCTGGTCGCGGTTTTTCATGGCGCGTCTGAGCCATGCCCTGCCCTTTCGCGTGACCGTGCACGGCGAGTTGCCGCAGCAGCCGATGCTGTGGGTCAGCAATCATGTGTCATGGACTGACATTCCACTGCTGGGCATGCTCACGCCGCTGTCGTTTCTGTCCAAGGCCGAAGTGCGCACCTGGCCGGTGGCCGGTTGGCTGGCGGCGAAGGCCGGCAGTCTGTTCATCCGTCGCGGTTCGGGTGACAGCCAGTTGATCCGCAAACAGATGACCCGTCACCTGCAAACGCAACATCCGCTGCTGATGTTCCCGGAAGGCACCACCACCGATGGCCGCTCGCTGCGCACCTTTCATGGTCGCCTGCTTTCGGCGGCCATCGATTCGGAGGTGATGCTGCAACCGGTGGCGATCCGTTATCTGCGCAATGGCGAGATCGACACATTGGCGCCGTTCATTGGTGACGATGATTTGCTGTCACACCTGATGCGCCTGTTCAGCAACGATTGCGGCGATGTCGAAGTGCATCTGCTCAAGCCGATCGCCTGTCAGGGCCGCGAGCGTGCGGCGCTGGCATTCGAAGCGCAGCAGGTGGTGCAGAAGGCGTTGTTTGGTGAGGTGGCCAAACCTGCCGAGCCACGCCGCGCAGGCGAATTGATCGCCGCCTGAAACACAGATCCCCCCTGTGGGAGCGGGCTTGCTCGCGAAGGCGGTGGTTCAGCCAATGCACATGTTGAGTGACCTACCGCATTCGCGAGCAAGCCGGCTCCCACAGGGTTCTACGGTGTTGCCGAGTGTTGTGCGAAATCCTGA
This sequence comes from Pseudomonas sp. Irchel s3a10, assembly GCF_900187525.1. NCBI lineage: Bacteria > Pseudomonadati > Pseudomonadota > Gammaproteobacteria > Pseudomonadales > Pseudomonadaceae > Pseudomonas > Pseudomonas sp. Irchel s3a10. The sequence continues at coordinate 347,968 of NZ_FYDR01000005.1, read as the reverse complement.
AGCTGCGGATAGAACAAGCGGAAGTCCTCACTCAGCGGTTCATACAACCGCCGCAACTCCTGCATCGCCCCCGCCAGCTCCTCAGGCCGGGTCAGGCGGCGGGAGATCCCGCGCAACACCTGCTCCAGCACTTCAAATTCCTGATACGAACCCAGCCAGTCATTGGCAACCATGTGCGGCGCGATTTTCGCCAGGCGTTCGGGCAATTGCCGTTCATTCGACAGCACCCGATAAACGTCGCGGGTGAAATGCTCCAGCGGCCGATCGGCGTACAGCGTCCAGTCGCGCGCCAGGCAATGGTCGAAAAACACATCGAGGACAATCCCGGCATAACGCCGCCGGGTCTCGGTGAAACGCCCGAGGGCGATGTCCACCAACGGGTGGCGATCGGTGAACACATCAATCCGCCGATGCAGCTGAATCGCCGCTTCAATCTGCGGCGCAAACTGCCCCTGCAGGCGTCCTTTGACGAAATCGCCATACAGACTGCCGAGTAATTGCTCGGGGTGCTGGCCTCCGAGGTGTAAATGTGCGAGATAGTTCATGGGCGCAGCTTAGCACTGCGCGCTTTCATCGTTACAGCACACGTATCGTTATAACCCGATATACCGATTTATGCGGTCGTCAGATCAAATTCATATTGGTATATCGCGAAATACCGATTTAAAGTTCGCCTCATCGCGATATAGCGCTACACATCACGAGCATAAAGCCATGAACCTCGACCTCGACGAAATAATAAAAGCCCTGGCACACCCAGTACGGCGAGACATCCTCATCTGGCTGAAAGACCCCAAAGCCCAGTTTCCTGAGCAGATACACAACCACGAGTACGGCATCTGCGCCGGGCAGATCGATCAACGCTGCGGCCTGTCGCAGTCGACCGTCTCCGCCCACCTGGCGACCCTGCAACGTGCAGGCCTGATCAGCAGCCAGAAAGCCGGCCAGTGGCACTTCTTCAAACGCAACGAGGACGTGATCCAGGCGTTCCTCGACGCCATCGTCAAAGAGCTCAGCGCTCCCACAAGGAATTGATTCAAATGCCCCTCTCGCTACTCATTCTGGCCTTGAGTGCCTTCGCCATCGGCACCACCGAGTTCGTCATCATGGGCCTGCTGCCCGATGTGGCGGCCGACCTCGGTGTGTCGATTCCCGGCGCCGGCTGGCTGGTGACCGGTTACGCCCTGGGCGTGGCCATCGGTGCGCCGTTCATGGCACTGGCCACCGCCAGACTGCCGCGCAAGGCCGCACTGGTAGCGCTGATGGGCGTTTTCATCGTCGGTAACCTGCTGTGTGCCATCGCCAGTGACTACAACGTGCTGATGTTTGCCCGTGTCGTCACCGCGCTGTGCCACGGTGCGTTCTTCGGTATCGGTTCTGTGGTAGCCGCCGGGCTGGTGGCGCCGAACAAGCGTGCATCCGCCGTGGCACTGATGTTCACTGGCCTGACCCTGGCCAACGTCCTCGGTGTACCGCTGGGCACGGCGCTGGGTCAGGAGGCCGGCTGGCGTTCGACCTTCTGGGCCGTGACTGTGATTGGTGTAGTGGCGCTGATCGGTCTGATCCGCTTCCTGCCGGCCAAGCGTGACGAGGAAAAACTCGACATGCGCGCCGAACTCGCCGCCCTCAAAGGCGCCGGCATCTGGCTGTCGCTGAGCATGACCGCGCTGTTCGCTGCGTCGATGTTCACCCTCTTCACCTACGTCGCGCCGCTGCTTGGCGATGTCACCGGCGTCTCGCCAAAAGGCGTGACCTGGACCCTGCTGCTGATTGGTCTCGGTCTGACGGTGGGCAACATCATCGGCGGCAAGCTGGCGGACAAGCGTCTCGGCGCGACTCTGATTGGCGTGTTCGTGGCGATGGCGGTGGTCTCCACCGTGCTGAGCTGGACCAGCGTTGCGCTGATCCCGACTGAAATCACCCTGTTCCTCTGGGCCACCGCTTCTTTTGCCGCCGTCCCGGCGCTGCAAGTCAACGTGGTGACCTTCGGTAAGGCCGCACCGAACCTGGTGTCGACCCTGAACATCGGCGCTTTCAACATCGGCAACGCTCTGGGCGCCTGGGTCGGCGGCAGCGTCATCGCTCACGGTTTCGGCCTGACCAGCGTGCCCCTGGCCGCCGCCGCGCTGGCCGTGCTCGCACTGCTGGTGACCCTGATCACTTTCCGTCAGAACGGCGACGCCGGTCTGGCCCCTGCTACCCACTGATTAACCACTTAACTGACGAGGGTTGTACACATGGCAACTATTTTCGATCCGATCAAACTGGGCGACCTTGAGCTGTCCAACCGCATCATCATGGCCCCGCTGACCCGCTGCCGCGCTGATGAAGGCCGCGTACCGAACGCGCTGATGGCCGAGTACTACGTGCAACGCGCCTCGGCTGGTCTGATCCTGTCCGAAGCTACTTCGGTGACGCCGATGGGCGTCGGCTACCCGGACACCCCGGGCATCTGGTCCAACGATCAGGTACGCGGCTGGACCAACGTGACCAAAGCCGTGCACGCTGCCGGCGGCAAGATCGTCCTGCAACTGTGGCACGTCGGCCGCATCTCGCACCCGTCGTACCTCAACGGCGAAACCCCGGTCGCCCCGAGCGCCATCCAGCCTAAAGGTCACGTCAGCCTGGTGCGTCCATTGGCCGACTACCCGACTCCGCGTGCTCTGGAAACCGCTGAAATCGCCGAGATCGTCGAGGCCTACCGCACCGGTGCCGAAAACGCCAAAGCGGCCGGTTTCGACGGCGTGGAAATCCACGGCGCCAACGGCTACCTGCTCGACCAGTTCCTGCAAAGCAGCACCAACCAGCGCACCGACAACTACGGTGGCTCGCTGGAAAACCGTGCGCGTCTGCTGCTGGAAGTGACTGACGCAGCGATCGACGTCTGGGGCGCCGGCCGTGTCGGCGTACACCTGGCACCGCGCGCCGATTCCCACGACATGGGCGACGACAATCTGGCCGAGACCTTCACTTATGTGGCTCGCGAGCTGGGCAAGCGCGGCATCGCCTTCATCTGCTCTCGCGAGAAAGAAGGCGCTGACAGCCTCGGCCCACAACTGAAAGAAGCCTTCGGCGGCGCGTACATCGCCAACGAACGCTTCACCAAGGACAGCGCCAATGCGTGGCTGGCTGAAGGCAAGGCTGACGCCGTAGCGTTCGGCGTACCGTTCATTGCCAACCCCGATCTGCCGGCACGTCTGAAGGCCGATGCACCGCTGAATGACGCGCGCCCTGAGTTGTTCTACGGCAAAGGCCCGGTCGGCTACATCGATTATCCAGCGCTGTAAACAACATCAACTAACAAGTAAGCCCCGCCTCGAAAGAGGCGGGGCTTTTTTTATTTTCACACATTTAAAGATTCGCCATCAGAACAATATAAACCTAAGCTCCGCCCAGCAACTCATCAATTACAACCCACCAACTTAATCAAGCAAGGTTATATAAAAATGAATGATATAGATCCAAACAAACTTACATTCCTTCTGCAAATCACCAATGCCACGGACTCTACTTTCTGGCTTGAGGATTCCTCTCCAAAGCACCCACCCTTGACGCGTATCGACAAGATCCTCCCCTACCAGACCGTCTTTATGATGTTTGAAGGAGATCCTCATCTGAAGCAGGACATCGTTATTGATTACGATATCAAAAAAGAGGTATTCAGCACTTACGTCTGCTACACCAACTACAAACAGAAAGTACAATTCGACACCACGCTCAGTTATTGCTACAGACAAATGGCGGGGCACCGGCCTCCAAAGGTCGAACTCTTCTGGGATACCAATGCTTTCTCTATTGGCGCCGAACCCATCAACTGCGGCGCGGCATTGGAAAATGAAAACCCGGTTTACCCATACAGTTATAAGATGATCGCATTCATGACGCCGTCGGCCTGATAGAGAGTTACCCGCTTATGCAGTAACGGTACGGACAACGCTGTTGCTCAACGCCCATTTTGCCCGAGTCGTTAACATTCATTCACACAGTCGAAACAAAACCCCTACAAAATACGTAGCTCGCTACCTATCAACCTGCGCAACGTACGTATATAAAAGCACCCCATTACAGAAAGGCTTGAAGCAGGGACATTTCCCCGCTTCAAGTCTTGACACGGACAGATTCAATTACGCATTTTGTTTCATTTGCGCAGGCTGGGGCTCAGGCGCAGCATATCCAGTCCTGTATCGACCCAGCGCTCGGCTTCGGCATGCAATTGAAAGCTGTCCGGCGCCAATAGCCATCCATACAGGAGGCCATCGATATACGCATGAATGCTGATGGCCGCCCGGGCAGTGTCGAGATTTTCCGGCAACTGGCCGCGATTGACCGCATTACGCAGGGTCAGACCGATGCGCAGGTTGCAATCGAGACTGGCCGTGCGGCGCTGCTGGCGCAGATCGCACATTTCATCGGTGAATTCGCACTTATGAAACAGAATCTCGTTGATGCGACGGGTCTTCGGATCCAGGGCGACCTGATGGAACAGATGGATCAACAGCTTGCGCATGCATCCCAGCGGATCGAGTTCGTCCTCGCTCTCGCTGGCCTTGGCCAATTCATCCAGCGGTTCATGCAGGCTGTCGAGCATCGCCTGCACCAGATCGGCCTTGTTGCTGAAATGCCAATAGATGGCACCGCGCGTGACGCCGGCCATCGTCGCGATATCCGCCAGGGTCGTTCGGGCCACGCCCCTTTCATAAAACGCTTTCTCGGCCGCTTCGAGAATCTGGCTGCGCGTTTCCTGAGCTTCCTCTTTGGTACGACGGACCATGGCAGTAAAACCTCAAACAGGATGTTTCAGGGATGGCTGAATATCCGCTGAATAAAGAGGGGGCTGATCTCTCACGAATCGGCTCCCCGGCCTACAATTTCAAACCTTGCGACGCATTTTGTAACAGGGTGGGTACGACGCCAAGCTATTTACAAACAACCATGAACGTAAGTATATTCCTTAGCAAGCTACTTATCCACTCGACCCGATTTTTTTACCCTTTCACACTTCTTGTGCGCAATGTGCGCGCCTGACCCGAGGATCTTCATGCAATTCAAGCCAGCTGTTACCGCTCTGGTCACTGCCGTCGCCCTGGCATCGCTGCTCAGCGGATGTAAAAAGGAAGAAGCGGCCCCAGCCGCTCCGCCTCCTCAGGTCGGCGTCGTCACCCTGCAACCACAAGCGTTCACCCTCACGTCCGAACTGCCGGGGCGCACCAGTGCGTACCGCATCGCTGAAGTTCGACCACAGGTCAACGGCATCATTCTCAAGCGTCTGTTCAAGGAAGGCGGCGACGTCAAGGCCGGCCAGCAGCTGTATCAGATCGATCCGGCAGTCTATGAAGCGACCCTGAAAAGCGCCGAAGCCAACCTGCGTTCGACCAAGTCGATCTCCGACCGCTACAAGCAACTGGTCGACGAGCAGGCCGTGAGCCGCCAGGAATACGACACCGCCGTGGCCAATCGCATGGAATCGGAAGCGTCGTTGCAGAGTGCGCAGATCAATGTGAAATACACCAAGGTCTACGCGCCGATCTCCGGCCGCATCGGCCGTTCTTCGGTGACCGAAGGCGCCCTCGTCAGCAATGGCCAGACCGACGCCATGGCCGTGATCCAGCAACTGGACCCGATCTACGTTGACGTCACCCAGTCCTCGGTAGAGCTGCTGGAGCTGCGCCGCGAGCTGGAAAGCGGTCGTCTGCAAAAGGCCGGCGACAACGCCGCCGCAGTCAAGCTGACCCTGGAAGACGGCAGCCAGTACAAGCTCGACGGCAAGCTGGAATTCTCCGAGGTGTCAGTCGATCAGACGACAGGTTCGGTGACCCTGCGCGCGGTGTTCCCGAACCCGGATCACACCCTGCTGCCAGGCATGTTCGTCCACGCCCAGTTGCAGGCCGGTGTGAACAGCGCCGCGATCCTCGCCCCGCAGCAAGGCGTGACCCGTGACCTCAAAGGCACGCCGACCGCACTGGTCGTCGGTGCGGACAACAAGGTCGAACTGCGTCAGCTCAAGGCCAGCCGCACCGTCGGCAGCCAATGGCTGATCGAAGATGGCCTGAAGGCTGGCGATCGCCTGATCACCGAAGGTCTGCAGTACGTCAAACCGGGTGTTGAAGTCAAAGCCACTGAAGCGACCAACGTTCACGCAAAGAACCCGGCCCCCGCACAGGCAGCTGACCAAGCCGCCGGCGGCAAAGGGGAGTAACCCATGTCAAAATTCTTCATCGACCGTCCGATTTTCGCCTGGGTAATTGCCTTGGTGATCATGCTGGTCGGGGCTCTATCGATCCTCAAATTGCCGATCAACCAGTACCCGAGCATTGCGCCGCCAGCCATTGCGATCTCCGTGACCTACCCGGGCGCTTCGGCGCAAACCGTGCAGGACACCGTGGTCCAGGTGATCGAGCAGCAGCTCAACGGTATCGACAACCTGCGTTATGTGTCCTCGGAAAGTAACTCCGACGGCAGCATGACCATTACCGCGACCTTCGAGCAAGGCACCAACTCCGACACCGCGCAGGTGCAGGTTCAGAACAAGCTGAACCTCGCCACCCCGCTGCTGCCGCAGGAAGTGCAGCAACAAGGTATCCGCGTGACCAAGGCAGTGAAAAACTTCCTGCTGGTAATCGGCGTGGTGTCGCGTGACGGCAGCATGACCAAGGACGACCTGTCCAACTACATCGTGTCGAACATGCAGGATCCGATTTCGCGCACCGCCGGTGTCGGTGACTTTCAGGTCTTCGGTGCCCAGTACGCGATGCGCATCTGGCTCGACCCGGCCAAGTTGAACAACTTCAACCTGACCCCGGTCGACGTGAAAACCGCCATCGCTGCGCAGAACGTTCAGGTTTCGTCGGGTCAGCTCGGCGGCTTGCCCGCCGTACAAGGTCAGCAACTCAACGCCACGATCATCGGCAAGACCCGTCTGCAGACCGCCGAGCAGTTCAAGGAAATTCTGCTCAAGGTCAACAAGGACGGTTCGCAAGTTCGCCTCAAAGACGTGGCTGATGTCGGCCTCGGCGGTGAAAACTACGCGATCAGCGCCCAGTTCAACGGCAGTCCGGCTTCCGGCCTGGCAGTGAAACTGGCCAACGGCGCCAACGCCCTCGATACGGCCAAGGCCCTGCGCAACACCATCGACAGCCTCAAGCCGTTCTTCCCGCAAGGCATGGAAGTGGTGTTCCCGTATGACACCACTCCAGTGGTCACCGAGTCGATCAAAGGTGTGGTTCACACGCTGGTCGAAGCGATTGCGCTGGTGTTCCTGGTGATGTTCCTGTTCCTGCAGAACTTCCGCGCCACCGTCATCACCACGATGACCGTGCCGGTGGTATTGCTCGGCACCTTCGGCATCCTCGCCGCCGCCGGTTTCAGCATCAACACGCTGACCATGTTCGGCATGGTGCTGGCCATCGGTTTGCTGGTGGACGACGCCATCGTCGTGGTGGAAAACGTCGAGCGGGTGATGAGCGAAGAAGGCTTGTCACCCAAGGAAGCGACCAAAAAATCCATGGGCCAGATCCAGGGTGCGCTGGTCGGTATCGCCCTTGTACTGTCGGCGGTATTGCTGCCGATGGCCTTCTTCAGCGGCTCCACCGGTGTGATCTACAAGCAGTTCTCGATCACCATCGTTTCGGCCATGGCCCTGTCGGTGCTGGTTGCCCTGATCTTTACCCCGGCGCTGTGCGCGACCATGCTCAAGCCAATTCCGAAAGGCGAGCATGGCACGCCGAAGAAAGGCTTCTTCGGCTGGTTCAACCGCAATTTCGACCGTGGTGTACAGAGCTACGAACGCGGCGTCGGCAATATGCTGTCGCGTAAAGCGCCATATCTGCTGGCTTACCTGCTGATCGTCGTTGGCATGATCTGGCTGTTCACCCGCATTCCGACCGCGTTCCTGCCGGAAGAAGACCAGGGCGTACTGTTCGCTCAGGTACAGACCCCGGCCGGTTCCAGTGCCCAGCGTACCCAGGTGGTCGTCGATGAAATGCGTGAATACCTGCTGCGTCCGAACAAGGACGGCGGTGAGGCTGATGCGGTGGCTTCGGTGTTCACCGTGACCGGTTTCAACTTCGCCGGTCGTGGCCAGAGCTCGGGTATGGCGTTCATCATGCTCAAGCCGTGGGGCGAACGAGACGCCGAAAACAGCGTGTTCAAACTGGCCGCCCGGGCTCAACAGCACTTCTTCAGCTTCCGCGATGCGATGGTGTTTGCCTTTGCCCCGCCAGCGGTACTGGAGCTGGGTAACGCCACCGGTTTCGACGTATTCCTGCAGGACCGTGCCGGTATCGGCCACGAAAAACTGATGGAAGCGCGCAACCAGTTCCTCGGCATGGCTGCGCAAAGCAAAGTCCTCACACAAGTGCGTCCGAACGGCTTGAACGACGAGCCACAGTTCCAGCTGGAAATCGATGACGAGAAGGCCAGTGCCCTGGGCATTACCATCAGCGACATCAACAACACCCTGTCGATTGCCTTGGGCAGTAGCTATGTCAACGACTTCATCGACCGCGGTCGAGTGAAAAAGGTGTACGTGCAAGGCCAACCGGACTCGCGCATGAGCCCGGAAGACCTGAAGAAGTGGTATGTACGCAACGCCGAAGGCACCATGGTTCCGTTCTCCGCTTTCGCCAAGGGCGAGTGGATCTACGGCTCGCCGAAACTGGCACGCTACAACGGTGTGGAAGCGGTAGAAGTGCTGGGTGCTCCGGCGCCGGGTTACTCCACCGGTGAGGCAATGGCCGAAGTCGAAGCGATTGCCAAGAAACTTCCGTCGGGTGTCGGTATCTCCTGGACCGGTCTGTCCTACGAGGAACGGCTGTCCGGCTCGCAGGCGCCAGCGCTGTACGCTTTGTCGCTGCTGATGGTGTTCCTGTGTCTGGCGGCGCTGTATGAAAGCTGGTCGATTCCGATCGCGGTCATGCTCGTGGTTCCACTGGGGATCATCGGTGCGTTGATGGCAACCAGCCTGCGAGGTCTGTCCAACGACGTGTACTTCCAGGTGGGCTTGTTGACGACCATCGGTCTGGCGGCTAAAAACGCCATTCTGATCGTCGAGTTCGCCAAGGAACTGCATGAGCAAGGGCGCAGCTTGCGTGATGCGGCGATCGAAGCCTGCCGCATGCGTCTGCGACCGATCATCATGACTTCGCTGGCCTTCGTGCTCGGTGTTGTACCGTTGGCAATCTCGACCGGTGCCGGTTCGGGCAGCCAGCATGCAATCGGTACGGGCGTAATTGGCGGTATGCTGACGGCCACGATCCTGGCGATCTTCTGGGTCCCACTGTTCTTCGTCACGGTTTCGTCCATGGGCCAGCGCAAAAACGCCGACCAGGATGAAACTAAAGAAACTCCTAAAGAGGCTGGCCAATGAGCAAGTCGCTACTCTCCCTCGCAGTCGCCGCCTTCGTGCTGAGCGGTTGCTCGCTGATACCCGACTATCAGCAGCCTGAGGCTCCGGTCGCAGGTCAGTACCCGCAGGGGCCGGCCTATTCGCCGGCCCAGGCACCGGCGCAGGCCGCTGCCGAGCAGGGCTGGAAGCAGTTTTTCCATGACCCTGCGCTGCAGCAGCTGATCCAGGTATCCCTGGAAAACAACCGCGACCTGCGTGTCGCGGCGCTGAACATCGACGCCTATGCGGCTCAATACCGCATCCAGCGCGCCGACCTGTTCCCGGCGGTGTCGGCCAATGCCAGCGGCAGCCGTCAGCGGGTTCCGGCCCGTGCATCGCAGACTGGCGAGTCGAGCATCACCAGCTCCTACTCTGCCACTGTCGGCATCAGCGCCTACGAACTCGACCTGTTCGGTCGGGTTCGCAGCCTGAGCGAACAAGCGCTGCAACAATACTTCGCCACTGAAGAAGCACGCCGCAGCACGCAGATCAGCCTGGTGGCGAGCGTCGCCAATGCTTACCTGACCTGGCAAGCGGACAAGGAACTGCTCAAGCTGACGCAAGACACCCTCGGTGCCTTTGAAGAAAGCTACAAGCTGACCAGCCGCAGCAACGAAGTCGGTGTGGCTTCGGCGCTGGACCTGGCGCAGTCGCGTACCTCGGTCGAGAACGCCCGGGCACAACTGGCGCGTTACACCCGCCAGGTGGCGCAGGACGAAAACAGCCTGACCCTGCTGCTCGGTACCGGCATCCCGGCCAATCTGCAAGCGGCCAAACCGCTGTCGGATGATCTGCTCAGCGACGTACCGGCCGGTCTGCCTTCGGACCTGCTGCAGCGTCGTCCGGACATCCTTCAGGCCGAGTACAACCTGAAAGCGGCCAACGCCAACATTGGTGCCGCCCGTGCAGCGTTCTTCCCGAGCATCAGCCTGACCGCCAACGCGGGCAGCCTGAGCCCGGACCTGTCCGGTCTGTTCAAGGGTGGTTCGGGTACCTGGCTGTTCCAGCCGCAGATCAACCTGCCGATCTTCAACGCCGGCAGCCTGCGCGCCAGCCTCGACTACGCCAAGATCCAGAAGGACATTGGCGTGGCGAACTACGAGAAGTCGATTCAAACCGCCTTCCAGGAAGTCGCCGACGGCCTGGCCGCGCGCCAGACCTACACCGAGCAGCTGCAAGCGCAGCGTGACTTCGTCGCGGCCAACCAGGATTACTACCGCCTGGCCGAGCGTCGTTACCGCATCGGTGTCGACAGCAACCTGACCTTCCTCGACGCCCAGCGTCAGCTGTTCAGCGCACAACAGGCACTGATCACCGACCGCCTCGCGCAGCTGACCAGTGCGGTCAACCTGTACAAGGCTCTGGGTGGCGGCTGGAATGCGCAGACCGCGCAGAACGAACCGCTGAAAGAAGAAGCACCGAAGATGAAGCTGTTCTGATCATCCGGTGAACACAAGGAGCCCGCCATTTGGCGGGCTTTTTGTTGCCTGAAACAAATGTGTTGTCTGGAATGGCGCTATCGCGAGCAGGCTCACTCCTACAGGGGAACGCATTCCAATTGTAGGAGTGAGCCTGCTCGCGATAGCGCCTTATCGACCACCACAAAACCCGGCTCAATCTTGCGTTCGATAATCGCCCGAAACCCGCTTTCCCCGATTGAATCCCGCCCACCGCGCCCCGCACCATTCGCTCCACAAAACCAATAACAACAGGTTCGACACCATGCTCCCGCGCCCTGTCCCGTCCGGCTGATCGCCGCCGCTTCATCCCTGATTCTGCAAGCTCGTGCCCGCCCCGAAATGGCGGCAACGGCTCTGTTCGACCTAAAAAAATAACAAGAGACCCTGCGATGACTCATCCAACTGCGCCGTACGCACTCCCCGGCCTGATCGCCCTGGCCCTGACCGGCGTCGCCCTCCCCGCCGCAGCCGAAGAAGCCGGTTTCGTCGAAGGAGCAAAGGTCAACCTGAACCTGCGCAACTTCTACATCAACCGCAACTTCACCAACCCGACCAAGGCTCAGGGCAAGGCTGAAGAGTGGACGCAGAACTTCATCCTCGACGCCAAATCCGGCTTCACCCAAGGCACCGTCGGCTTCGGCATGGACGTGCTGGGCCTGTACTCGGTGAAGCTCGATGGCGGCAAAGGCACCGGTGGCACGCAACTGCTGCCGCTGGATCACGACGGGCGACCGGCGGACAACTTCGGCCGCACCAACGTCGCGTTCAAGGCCAAACTGTCGCAGACCGAAATCAAGGTCGGCGAATGGATGCCGGTGCTGCCGATCCTGCGTTCGGACGACGGCCGTTCGCTGCCGCAAACATTCCGTGGCGGGCAGATCACCTCAAAGGAAATCAACGGCCTGACCCTCTATGGCGGGCAGTTCCGCGCCAACAGCCCGCGCGACGACAGCAGCATGAGCGACATGTCGATGACCGGCAAAGCGGCGTTCACCTCTGATCGCTTCAACTTTCAGGGCGGTGAATACGTTTTCAACGAAAAACGCACGCAGATCGGCCTGTGGAACGCCGAACTCAAGGACATCTACAGCCAGCAATACGTCAACCTGATTCACAGCCAGCCACTCGGCGACTGGACGCTGGGCGCCAACCTCGGTTTCTTCTACGGCAAGGACGACGGCAGCGCCCGCGCCGGCGAACTCGACAACAAGACCTGGTCGGGGATGTTCTCGGCCCGCTACGGTGGCAACACCTTCTACGTCGGCCTGCAGAAACTCACTGGCGACAGCGCCTGGATGCGCGTCAACGGCACCAGCGGCGGCACCCTGGCCAACGACAGTTACAACGCCAGCTACGACAACGCTCAGGAACGTTCCTGGCAGGTGCGCCACGACTACAACTTCGCCGCCCAGGGCATCCCCGGCCTGACCCTGATGAACCGCTACATCAGCGGCGACAACGTACACACCGGAACCATCACCGACGGCAAGGAATGGGGCCGCGAATCGGAACTGGGCTACACCGTACAGAGCGGCACCCTGCGCGACCTCAACGTGCGCTGGCGCAACTCGACCATGCGCCGCGACTTCAGCAACAACGAGTTCGACGAGAACCGCCTGATCATCAGCTATCCGATCAGCCTGCTTTGAACCCGCATGCCGGTGCTGCGGCGCCGGCATCAACCACTGGTCAGCCCGGACTGGCGATTTGTCGAGGCGCAGATACAGTCAACAGAGTGTGTAAATTCTCCAGCCTGCTGTAGGAGCCCTTAGTTTTCTTCCGTTATCTCCGGATGCTGTACGCGAAGCTGCCTTGGCCACGGAGGTCAGGTATGAGCAAGCGAATAGTTATCGTCGGTGGCGGTGTAGGTGGAACCATGCTGGCCAATCAACTGGTCGGCAAGCTGTATCCCGAAGTTCTACGCGGCGACGTCTCGATTACATTGCTGTCCAGTTCTCCCGATCATTACTACAAACCTGCGTTCATGTACGTGGCGTTCAGTCAGTTCTTCGAAGAGGAACTCAAACGTGCGGAACGCTCATTGTTGCGCCCGGAAATCCGTTTCCACGTTGAAGAAGTCACCCGTTTCGACTTTTCCGGGCAGCAATTGCGCACCCGAACCGGCAAGCGCTTCGACTATGATTTTCTGGTGATCGCCACCGGCTGCGTGCCGGCGCCGGAACGCATCGAGGGTCTGCAAGAAGCCGGCGACCACTTCTATCAATACCTTCCTGCCCGGCAGCTGGCGCAACGCCTGAACACCATCGAAAAAGGCCGGATTTTCATTACCGTGTCCTTCCCGCAGACGCCGAACGTCCCGCACCAATGCGGAATCGCGCCCGTGGAAACGACATTGATGCTGGATGATCTGTTGCGTCGCCGGGGCGTTCGCGAGCAAGTGGAAATCATCTACACCTACCCGACGGTTGCCCAGCTATTGCGCAATTGTCTGTTCTTGCAGCGTCCCACCGGTGAAATTCTGCCGAGCATTTTTGCCCAGAAAAACATTCAATTTCAGCGCGGCTTCACCCTGAGCCATGTGGATCCTGATGCAAAAATCGCCTACTCAATCGAGGGCGATGCGCAACCCTTCGACATCTTGATGGCTACCCCGCCAATCCAGGCCGTCGAGGTGGTGCGTGAGTGCGGCATCTCACAAGCCGCCAATGATGAAGGATGGCTGCCGACCAATCACGAAACGCTGCAGGTCTACGGTCTGGAGAATGTCTACGTGATCGGCGACACCGTCGACCTGCCGGTCAGCAAGGCCGGCGGCGCCTGTCACAACCAGGCGCCGGTGATCGCCAACAACATCACGGCCCAGATCCGTCTTGGCGCACCCAACTCGGTATACGACGGTCGGGTACAGGCGGTAGCACAAATGGGCCTGAATGCCGGGATGCCACTCTGGTACGACTACGCCCACGATGTATTGCCGACACCCCCGACCAAATTGGGCGGTCTGCTCAGAAACGGCTTCAATCGCGGTCTTTACTGGGCAGTGGCCCGGGGAATGCTTTGACCCTGCACAGGGAGGAGTGATTGCTCATGAACATGCCCGAGGAAATGTCAGCCACGCCCGGGTTCACTGCACTGATGGCGAAACTGCAGCCGTTAATCGATGGCGGACGCCTGGAGAATATTGTCGACCTGCTTTCCCTGGTTTCCGATATCGCCGATCTGCTCGACCCGGCCATGGTGGAAAAACTCGCGCAATTGTTCGAGAGCAGCACAGCCGCCACCTGGACAGTCAGTAATGCAGTGCGCGTAGCCAAAGCCGAAGTATCGGCACAGTCAGCGGCGCCGGGGACTCTGGCGTTGCTCAAACTGCTGAATGAAGAGGACACACGCAAAGGCGTGGCCGTTGTCCTGAAAACCCTCAACGTCATTGGACGACAACTGTAATCCGCCAGAGAGGACCTCCTCATGAGCGCCAAACTCGAAACGGCAGGGAACGCCTGCACCGACTGGGACGCCAAGGCGTACCAGCAGTTTTCCCGTCTCAGGCAACGCCCGGTCAACGAATTGCTCGACCGTATCGATCTGCACGACCCCAGACGAATTTATGACCTGGGCTGCGGCACCGGCATTGCCACGCGCCTGCTGGCCGAGCGCTGGCCGCGTGCGCAGTTGCTGGGTGTCGACAGCTCGCGGCAGATGCTTGATCAGGCCCGGTGCCTGCCGATCAACGCCCAATGGCAAGAGTGCGACCTGCTCGACTGGCAACCCGATCAACCGGCCGATCTGCTGCTCGCGGCGGCGGTGCTGCATTTCATTGGCGATCATCAACACCTGCTGCCGCGCCTGCTGGGGTATCTGCGCCCGGGCGGCTGTCTGGCGGTGCACATGCCGGACTGGCGCGATGCCTTGTGGTATCGACTGATGCTCGACACCCTCGAAGACGCGGGCCCGGGTCACACCCCCATCGGCACACCGCAACTGCGCCGGCGCATGGCGGCGCGGCCGTTGTTGACACTGGAGGACTACTATCGCTTGCTCGCGCCGCTGACCACGTCGCTGGAGATCTGGGAAACCGAGCAACTGCAGGTGGTTGACGGCAAGTCACCGGTGTACGACTGGGTGAAGGTCTCGGCGCTGCGGCCGGTGATGCAGGCACTGACGTCACAGGAACAGGCGCGGTTTATCTACCACTACCTGATGCGGGTGCATAAGCATTACCCGCCGGAGGAAAACGGGCAGACGCTGTTTCCGTTCAAGCGGATTTTCATTGTTGCCAAGGTTTGAGTGCCTGTGCTGATTGATGCATCACGGCGTCTGCCGCTTTCGCGAGCAAGCCCGCTCCCACAGGGAAATGCATTCCCAATGTGGGAGTGGATTTTCATTGCTGCCAGGGTTGAGTGCCTGTGCTGATTGATGCATCACGGCGTCTGCCGCTTTCGCGAGCAAGCCCGCTCCCACAGGGAAATGCATGCCAAATGTGGGAGTGGATTTTCATTGTTGCCAGGGTCTGAGTGCCTGTGCTGATTGATGCATCACGGCGTCTGCCGCTTTCGCGAGCAAGCCCGCTCCCACAGGGAAATGCATTCCCAATGTGGGAGCGGATTTTCATTGTTGCCAAGGTTTGAGTGCCTGTGCTGATTGATGCATCACGGCGCCTGCCGCTTTCGCGAGCAAGCCCGCTCCCACAGGGAAATGCATTCCCAATGTGGGAGCGGATTTTCATTGTTGCCAGGGTTGAGTGCCTGTGCTGATTGATGCACCACGGCGTCTGCCGCTTTCGCGGGCAAGCCCGCTCCCACAGGGAAATGCATTCCCAATGTGGGAGCGGATTTTCATTGTTGCCAGGGTTGAGTGCCTGTGCTGATTGATGCATCACGGCGTCTGCCGCTTTCGCGAGCAAGCCCGCTCCCACAGGGAAATGCATTCCCAATGTGGGAGCGGGCTTGCTCGCGAAGGCGTCAGTTCAGGCACCATCACTCCCGGGATTCGACGCCCAGTTCATCCCACACCGACTCCGCCAGGTGGAACGTCGCATTGGCCGCCGGGATTCCGCAGTAAATCGCGCTCTGCATGATCACTTCCTTGATCTCGCCCCGGCTCACACCGTTGTTGGCCGCCGCACGCAAATGCAGTTTCAGCTCGGCCTCGCGGTTCATCCCGATCAGCATGGCGATGGTGATCAGGCTGCGCGTGTGCCGAGGCAGGCCCGGGCGGGTCCAGATGTCGCCCCAGGCGTGACGGGTGATCATCTCCTGGAATTCCGAGTTGAACTCGGTCAGTGCATTCAGGCTGCGATCGACATGGGCGTCGCCCAACACCGCGCGGCGTACCTGCATGCCATCGTCGTAACGTTGTTTCTCGTCCACAAAAACTTCCTCACTTAGCCTGCAAAAACGCCAACACGCGATCACTGAAATCAGCGCCGGCCTGCACATTGGACAGGTGCGCGGCATGGAACTCGGCGTACTCGGCGTCGCGCACATGCTGCTGAATGAAATGCCCGCCGGACGGTGGCGTCACCGCATCTTCGGTGCCGGCAATCACCAGCAGCGGCAGGTTGATCGAGGCCAGTTGCTCACGGAAATCGGCATCGCGCACCGCCGCGCAATTGGCCGCATAACCTTCAGGCGAAGTCGCCGCGAGCATGTCGGTGATCTTCTCCGCTGCAGCCGGATTGGCCGCGGAAAAATCCGGGGTGAACCACCGGGCAATCGACGCATCACGCAGTGCGACCATCGCTGCCGGGCCATCACGCAGCACGGTTTCGATGCGCGGGTTCCACACCGATGGATCACCGATCTTTGCGGCGGTGTTGCACACGATCAGTTTGTGCAGACGATGACCGGCATTGATCCCCAGCCACTGGCCGATCAAGCCACCCATCGACAGTCCGCAAAAATGCGCACGCTCGATGTGCAGCGCATCGAGCAAGCCGAGCACGTCGCGGCCCAGTTGCTCAATGCTGTACGGCCCCGGTGTCACCAACGACTGGCCGTGGCCACGGGTGTCGAAACGCAGCACCCGGAAGTACTCGGTGAACGCCGGCACCTGCGCGTCCCACATGTGCAGGTCGGTGCCCAGCGAGTTGGACAGCACCAGCACCGGTGCGTCGACCGGGCCTTCAATAACGTAATGCAGTTCGCCATCGGCGAGTTGAACGAAAGCCACAGCCCTCTCCTTTCAGACAGACAATGCGTTGTGTTCGGCCACCGCGCGCTCGACCCAGGTTTGTGCCTGGCCGAGGTAATGCGCGGGGTCGAGCAGATGATCGAGTTCAGTGCTGCTCAGTTCGGCGGTCACTTGCGGCTCGTCGCCGAGTACCGCACGCAGGTGGCGCTGTTCGGCCACCGCGCGTTTGCA
The DNA here is from genome assembly GCF_900187525.1 of Pseudomonas sp. Irchel s3a10. NCBI lineage: Bacteria > Pseudomonadati > Pseudomonadota > Gammaproteobacteria > Pseudomonadales > Pseudomonadaceae > Pseudomonas > Pseudomonas sp. Irchel s3a10. The sequence continues at coordinate 330,805 of NZ_FYDR01000005.1, read as the reverse complement.
GCATTGTTCGAGCAGGTGATGTGCGGTGTCGCGGCCGACCCGTTGCGCAAGGACGATGCTCACCGCTTCGGCCAGCACCAGCCCTTGGGTCAATTGGAGATTGCGCGCCATGCGCTCGGCATCGACTTCCAGACCATCGGCCAGCAAGCGCGCCTGTTGCAGCGCACCGGACACCAGGCAGCAGATCTCCGGCAGGGTTTCCCATTCGGCATGCCACAGACCGAGGCTGCGTTCGTGCTCCTGCGGCATGGCGCTGAACAGTGTCGAGACCAGCCCCGGCACCCGCGTCGCCGCACCGATCAACACCGCCGCACCCACCGGATTGCGCTTGTGCGGCATGGTCGACGAACCGCCCTTGCCCGGCGCCGACGGCTCGAACACTTCCGCCGCTTCGGTCTGCATCAACAGACTGACGTCGCGCCCGAGTTTGCCGAGGCTGCCGGCGATCAAACCGAGCACAGCGCCGAACTCGACAATGCGATCACGCTGGGTGTGCCACGGTTGTTCCGGCAAGCTCAGTTGCAGCTCTTCGGCCAGCGCCTGGGCGATCGGCAACGCCTGTTCGCCAAGCGCCGCAAGGGTGCCGGAAGCGCCACCGAATTGCAGCACCAGCAGCCGTGGCTTGAGTTCGCGCAGACGCTGACGGCTGCGGGTCACCGCGCCGAGCCAACCGGCAATCTTCATCCCGAGGGTGACGGGCGTGGCGTGCTGCAGCCAGGTGCGCCCGGCCAGTGGCGTCGTCGCATGACTTTTGGCTTGGGTGGCGAGCGAATCGGCGAGCGCTGCCAGATCGCTTTCAATCAGCTCCAGCGCCTGACGCAATTGCAGGACCAGCCCGGAATCCATCACATCCTGACTGGTCGCCCCCAGATGCACATAACGCTCGGCCTCGGCACTGCTCGCGGCAATCTGCTTGCCCAACGCCTTGACCAGTGGAATCGCCGAGTTACCAGCCGTGGCAATCGCCTCGCCCAGCGCCGCGAAGTCATACAGACCGGCGTTGCAGGCGGCGGCAATCGGCGCGACGGCGGCCGCCGGAATCACTCCGACCCGCGCTTCGGCCCGGGCCAGCGCCGCTTCGAAATCAAGCATCGCCTGCACCCGGCCCTGATCGCAGAACACCTCGCGCATATCGCGGGCCGTGAAGTAGGCATCGAACAATTGATTGCCCGGTCGCTGAGTCATAAACAGTCCTTGCCGGCGCGGGCCAATGCGGCCCGCGCACATCGGTTTACAGATCGTGATGCAAGTACGCCGCCTGTTTCGGCAGGCGCAGGCTGAACAGGAACGCCACCGCCATCATCACCGTGACGTACCAGTAGAAGGCGTTTTCCATGCCCCCGGCCTTGAGGCTCAGCGCCACGTATTCCGCCGAACCGCCGAAGATCGCGTTGGCCACCGCATAGGCCAGACCGACGCCAAGGGCGCGGACTTCCGGCGGGAACATTTCGGCTTTCACCAAGCCGCTGATCGAGGTGTAGAAACTGACAATCGCCAGCGCCACGGTAATCAACACAAAGGCCAGAATCGGGCTGCTGATGCTTTTCAGGCTCAACAGGATCGGCACCGTGAACAGCGTGCCGAGCGCGCCGAACCAGAGCATCGAATTACGCCGGCCGATCTTGTCGGCGAGCATGCCGAACAGCGGCTGCATGCACATATACAGGAACAGCGCGCCGGTCATGATGTAACTGGCGGTTTTCGCGTGCATGCCGGCGGTGTTCACCAGGTACTTCTGCATATATGTGGTGAAGGTGTAGAAAATCAGCGAGCCACCGGCGGTGTAACCGAGCACGGTGATGAACGCGGCCTTGTGATCACGGAACAGTGCGCGGATGCTGCCGGCGTCCTTGTTCTCGCGCATTTCCTTGCTGGTGGTTTCCTTCAACGAACGGCGCAGGAACAGCGAAATCAACGCCGCCACCGCACCGACCACAAATGGAATCCGCCAGCCGTAGGCGCGCAGATCCTCTTCGGTGAGGAATTGCTGCAGAACCACCACCAGCGACACCGCCAGCAGTTGCCCGCCGATCAGGGTCACGTACTGGAACGAGGCAAAAAATCCACGCTGGCCCTTGAGCGCGACTTCGCTCATGTAGGTCGCGGTGGTGCCGTACTCGCCGCCGACCGACAAGCCTTGCAGCAAGCGTGCGAACAACAGCAGGACTGGCGCCCAGACGCCGATGTCCTTGTAGGTCGGCAGGCAGGCGATCAGCAGCGAGCCGAAGCACATCATCAGAATCGAGATGAGCATCGAATTCTTGCGCCCGTGCTTGTCCGCCACCCGGCCAAAAATCCAGCCGCCAATCGGGCGCATCAGGAAGCCGGCAGCAAACACCCCGGCCGTGTTGACCAGTTGCACCGTAGGGTTGTCGGAAGGGAAAAACGCCGGGGCGAAATAGATCGCGCAGAAGGCATAGACATAGAAGTCGAACCATTCGACGAGGTTGCCGGACGAGGCACCGACAATGGCGAAGATGCGCTTGCTGCGCTCCTCGCCAGTGTAATGAGCGGTGGTAGTGGTCATTGGTTTTTACTCTGAAGGGACAGGTGAGAGTCTAGACACACTTCGCAACAATCCCGTTCCACATCGAATCAGCAACACAGTTCTCCCCTGTGGGAGCGGGCTTGCTCGCGAAGGCGGTGGGTCAGTCAACATTAATATCGCCTGACACGCCGTCTTCGCGAGCAAGCCCGCTCCCACAGGGGATTGGGGTGTACCTCAGTAATCGAAAAACACCGTCTCGGCCTCAGTGCCCTGCAAAATCACATTCCACTGATACACACCCGCCGCATCCGGCTTCGCCAGCAACGTAGCGCGACGCTCGGCCGGCACACATTCCAGCAGCGGATCATTGACGTTCGCCGGGTCGCCTTCGAAGTAGATGCGTGTCAGCAAGTGCTTGACCAGCCCACGGGCAAACACCAGCACCACCAGATGCGGCGCCTGGGTCGAGCCCTTCAGGCCTTCGACCGTGCCCGGTTTGATCGTGGTGAAACGGAAGCGCCCTTCGGCATCCACCGGCACCCGGCCAAAACCTTCGAAATGCGGATCCAGCGGCTTGTCCTGCTCGTCTTCCGGGTGCGCGTACTTGCCGGCGGCGTTGGCCTGCCAGACTTCGAGCATCGCGTCGTTGACCACATCGCCGTTGCCGTCAACGACTTGGCCGGTGATCGCCACGCGCTCGCCGAGGGTTTGTTCGACCGCGAGGTTTTCGCGGTTCAGCCAGGTCAGGCCGATGTGGTAGTACGGCCCGACGGTGTGGGACGTGGTGGCAGTCAGCGTCATCTTATTTCTCCATCGGCGTGGCGTCGCGGCCGCGCAAAACGATGTCCCAGCGATAGCCGAGGGCGTAGGACGGAATGGTTTTTTCCAGATCGAAAGCGGCGATCAGACGCTCCTTGGCGGAGGTGTCCGGCACGCAGTTGTAGATCGGGTCGTAGGCCAGCAGTGGATCGCCGGGGAAGTACATCTGCGTCACCAGGCGGGTGAGGATACTCGGCCCGAACAGCGAGAAATGGATGTGCGCCGGGCGCCACGCGTTGTGGTGGTTGCCCCACGGATAGGCGCCGGGCTTGATGGTCTGGAACTGATACCAGCCGTCGGCGTCGGTCACGGTGCGGCCGGTGCCGGTGAAGTTCGGATCCAGCGGTGCGTCGTGCAGGTCGCGCTTGTGGTTGTAGCGGCCGGCGGCGTTGGCCTGCCAGATCTCCACCAGAATCCCCGGCACCGGCAAGCCGTTTTCGTCGAGCACACGGCCGTGAATGATGATGCGCTCGCCCAACGGCTCGCCGTCATGCTGAGCGGTCAGGTCGTTGTCCTTGTCGGCGACGCGTTCGGCACCGATGGTCGGGCCGGTGATCTCCGACAACGAATGCGGCAGAAACACCAACGGCTTGGACGGCGAGCGCAGGTTGGTGGATTGATACGTCGGGTGCAGGTACTCAGGCTGGGTGCCTTCCTGCGGACGACGGTAGCCAGGCTTGTCAGTCATTTCGCTTTCCTCTGTTCTTATCAGTCGACGCGCAGCGTCAGACGCGTTCAATGGCCAGGGCCAGACCCTGCCCGACGCCGACGCACATGGTCGCCAGACCTTTCTTGCCGCCGGTCTTTTCCAGCTGATGCAGCGCGGTCAGCACCAGTCGCGCCCCGCTCATGCCCAGCGGATGGCCCAAGGCAATTGCGCCACCGTTCGGGTTGACCTGCGGCGCATCGTCGGCCAGACCCAATTCGCGCAGCACCGCCAGACCTTGGCTGGCAAACGCTTCGTTGAGTTCGATCACGTCGAAATCGCTGACCGCCACGCCGAGGCGCTCCATCAGTTTGCGCACCGCCGGCACCGGGCCGATGCCCATCACCCGAGGTGCAACCCCGGCGCTGGCCATACCGAGTACTTTGGCGCGGGCAGTCAGGCCGTGTTTTTTCACCGCTTCCGCCGACGCGAGAATCAGCGCGGCAGCACCGTCGTTGACCCCGGACGCGTTGCCGGCGGTGACAGTCTTGTCCGGGCCGTTGACCGGTTTGAGTTTGGTCAGCGCTTCAATTGTCGTGTCGGCGCGCGGGTGTTCGTCCTGGCTGACCACGGTTTCGCCCTTCTTGTGGGCGATCCGCACTTCGACGATTTCCTCGGCGAAGTAGCCCGCAGCCTGCGCGGCGGCAGTGCGTTGCTGACTGCGCAGGGCGAAAGCGTCCTGATCGGCACGCGACACTTTATAGTCGTCGGCGACGTTGTCGGCGGTCTGCGGCATCGCATCGACGCCGTACTGGGCCTTCATCAGTGGGTTGATAAAGCGCCAGCCGATGGTGGTGTCTTCCAGCTTCATGTTGCGCGAGAACGCTGCGTCCGCCTTGCCCATCACGAACGGCGCGCGGGACATAGACTCGACGCCACCGGCAATCGCCAGCTCCATCTCGCCGCTGGCAATCGCACGAAAAGCAGTGCCGATCGCGTCCATGCCCGAAGCGCAGAGACGGTTGAGGGTCACGCCTGGCACGCTGTCCGGCAGCCCCGCTAGCAGCAGCGCCATGCGCGCCACGTTGCGGTTGTCTTCGCCGGCCTGGTTGGCGCAGCCGAGGAACACTTCGTCGATCGCGTTCCAGTCCACCGATGGATTGCGTTCCATCAGCGCCTTGATCGGCACGGCGGCCAGATCGTCGGCACGGACGGCGGACAAACCGCCGCCAAAACGGCCGATGGGTGTGCGAATCGCGTCGCAGATATACACGTCACGCATCATGCTTCTCCCGGTGCCTGGCCGTGGGCGGCGGCGGTGCGCGCTTCGAGATCGCGCAGTGCAGTCAGTTCGACCTCGGTTGGCGCAGCCGTGGTTTCAACGTTGTCGGCAAAGCGGATCGCCCAACCGGTGGCGGCAACCACTTGCTCGCGGGTCACGCCCGGGTGCAGTGCGGTGACCACGAATTCGTGGGTGCCCTGCTCCGGTTCCATGATGCACAAGTCGGTGATGATCCCGACCGGGCCGGCACCCGGCAGGCCCAGACGCTTGCGCGAATCGCCGCCCTCGCCGTGACCGACCGAGGTAATGAAGTCGAGCTTGTCGACGAACGAGCGCGCCGACTGCTTGAGGATGATCAACACGCTCTTCGCCGAACCGGCGATTTCCGGCGCGCCACCGGCACCCGGCAAACGCACTTTCGGCGCGTGGTAATCGCCGACCACGGTGGTGTTGATGTTGCCAAAACGGTCGACCTGCGCCGCGCCGAGAAAACCGACGTCGATGCGTCCGCCCTGCAGCCAGTAGCGAAAAATCTCACCGGTCGGCACGACGGTGTCGGCGGTTTCCGCCAGTTCACCATCACCGATAGACAGCGGCAGCACGCTAGGCTTGGCGCCAATCGGGCCGGATTCGTAGATCAGCACCACGTCCGGCGACGAAGTCAGGCGCGCGAGGTTGGCGGCTTTCGACGGCAGGCCGATACCGACGAAGCACACCGAGCCGTTCTTCAGGCGACGGGCCGCAGCGACGGTCATCATTTCATTGGTGGTGTAAGTCATTACTTGGCCTCCGAAGCAGCGGCCAACTTGGCCTGAAACTCGCTGAAGTCAGCGCAGCCATGGATGTATTCGTTGATCCACGCGGTAAATGTCTCACGGTCGCGGGCGATCGGATCCCACGCCTGATAGAAGCGATTGTCGCGTTCGGTGTAACCGTGGGCGTAGGACGGATGCGCGCCGCCGGGTACGTGGCAGACCGCGCTCAAGGCCCAGGTCGGCAGCACGCAGGCGTTCATCGGCGCGTTGAGGTTGTCGACGATCTCCTCGACGGTGACGATGCAGCGCTTGGCCGCCAGTGCGGCTTCTTTCTGCACCCCAAGAATGCCCCACAGCAGCACGTTGCCCTGACGGTCGGCTTTCTGCGCGTGGATCACGGTCACGTCCGGACGCACCGACGGCACCGCCGCCAGCACTTCACCGGTGAACGGGCAGGTCACGGATTTGATCAGCGGGTTGACCTTCGGCAGGTCGGAACCAGCGTAGGCCCGCAGTACGGCGAAAGGCAGGCCGGAAGCGCCGGCGACGTAGGCATTGGCCAGGTCGGCGTGGCTGTGCTCTTCGATTTCCAGGGCATGCGGCCATTGCTTCTCGACCGCATCGCGCAGACGGTGCAGCGAACCCACACCAGGGTTGCCGCCCCAGGAAAAGATCAGCTTGCGTGCACAACCGGCACCGATCAGTTGGTCGTAGATCAGGTCAGGCGTCATCCGCACCAGGGTCAGATCTTTCTTGCCCTGGCGAATGATTTCATGACCTGCCGCCGTAGGGATCAGGTGAGTGAAGCCTTCGAGCGCGACGGTGTCGCCGTCGTTGACGAATTGCTTCACCGCGTCGTGCAGCGAAAGGATCTCAGCCATGGAGCAGGCTCCCGTTTTTGTAGTGAATCGCCAGTGAGAAAAAGGCGCGAGGTTCAGCGCCGGAGTCACTGCAGATTAAGCCGCTGAAAATGGCCAAACAATCCGATAATCGACTGAGTGTTCGTTTATCGAACGGATTGTTGTCACCCTATCAATCACAAGCAAAAGCTTCGCGAGCAAGCCCACTCCCACATTTGAAATGTGTTTTCCCTGTGGGAGCGGGCTTGCTCGCGAAGGCGTCGGAACATTCAATGCAAATCAAAATGACTCGACTCAAGTCGCGTCCGCATGACTCACCATGCCTTTAATCACCACTGCCGTCGTCGCCAACGCCGCCGGAATCACCAGCGCCGTCAGCACCTGCTCGAAGTTCCAGCCCAACCCCAGCAACGTCGCGCCCATCCACGCCCCGAGAATCGCGCCAAACCGACCAATCCCGAGCATCCACGACACCCCGGTCGCCCGCCCCTGGGTCGGATAAAACCGCGCCGCCAATGAAGGCATCGCCGATTGCGCACCGTTGACGCACATCCCGGCCACCAGCACCAAGGTCGCCAGCAATGTGATGTTGCCTAGACTCTGCCCCACCGCGTAGGCAAACACCCCGGCCAGCAGGTAAAAAGTGCCGATGACCTTGTGCGGATTGAAGCGATCCATCGCCCAGCCCACAGCGACCGCGCTCAACACCCCGCCGAACTGGAACAACGCGCCGATGAACGCCGCCTGCTCCATGCTCGCGCCGCTGTCACGCATCAGCGTCGGCAGCCAACTGGTCAGCAGGTAAACGATCACCAGACCCATGAAGTAGGTCAGCCACAGCAGCAAGGTGCCGGCGCTGTAGGTGCCGGAGAAAATCACCGCGAACACATTGCGCGCCTTGACGGTTTTCTGTTCCGGCACGCTGAAACTCGAGGCCTGCGCCACGGCGACCGGATCGATCGGCGACAAGGTCTTGCGCACTTTGTCGGTGCCGCGATTACGCACCACCAGATAACGCGCCGACTCCGGCAGCCAGAACAGCAGCACCACCGCGAGGATCAACGGCAGGATCCCGCCGATCAGCAGCAGGCTGTGCCAGCCGAACGCCGGGATCAGCTTCGCCGAAATGAAACCGCCACCGGCCATGCCGAGGTTGAAGCCGCAGAACATGCTGGTCACCAGCAAGGATTTCTTGCGCTCCGGGGTGTATTCCGAAAGCAGCGTAGTGGCGTTGGGCATGCCGGCACCCAGCCCGAGACCAGTGAGGAAGCGCAACACCAGCAGTTGTTCGACATTGGTGCTGTACGCCGAGGCCAGGCTGAAGGCGCCGAACAACACCACCGCGCCGACCAGCACCACTTTGCGCCCGAAGCGGTCAGCCAGCGGGCCGGAACCCAGTGCACCGAAGACCATGCCGATCAGCGCGGCGCTCATCACCGGGCCAAGGCTGGCGCGGTCGATGCCCCAGTCCTGGGACAGCGCCGGCGCGATAAAACCCATCGCCGCGGTGTCGAGGCCATCGAGAAACACAATCAGGAAACACAGGATCACCACGCGCCACTGATAGCGCGAGATCGGTTGGGCATTGATGAAGGTCTGCACGTCGAGGCAGTTACCCACAGCGGACTGAGGCTGGTTCATTGTTTTTATTCCACGCAAAAAACGCAGTCGAACGGCGGCCGGCCGAAGAGCGGCACGGTCACAAGAATAGAAGGTCTGGATCAGGCGTTGCGGGAAACCCGGCAACAGGGGATGCAGCGGAGACAGTCGGGGAGCATGCGCATGGTGAGTTGCCTCTTGTCATTATTATGGGAGTCGGCAGTCCGGGCTGAGACCTGTGCTCAGCGCCGGATGACGCTGCCGCGACATTAATGATCCGGGGCTTTTAGCGTCAATTCGATAAACGCAACACTGTGCGTTTATCGAACAGCTTCATCAGGCGAACAACTGCGCACTGAGGTCGCGGCTGGCGCTGAGCAGGCCCGGCAGGAAGCGTTGCTCCAGCTCGGTACGGCTGACGCGACCGGCGTGGGTACTGACATTGAGCGCCGCCACCACCTGGCCCGACGCGTCGTAGACCGGCACGGCAATCGAACGCAGGCCTTGTTCGAGTTCCTGATCGACGATGCACCAGCCCTGCTGCCGTACTTCCTGCAGGCATTCGAGCAGACTTTCCGGGGTGTGCAGCGTACGGCTGGTCTTGGCCACCAGTTCGGCATGGTCGAGGTATTCGCGTAGCGAGGTGTCGTCCAGCGCCGCCAGCAGGATGCGGCCCATCGACGTGCAATAGGCCGGCAGACGCCCGCCCACCGACAGGTCCACCGAGATCAACCGCTGCGTGGTCGCCGAGCGGGCGATGTACAGAATGTCGTCGCCCTCGAGCGTGGCCATGTTGCAGGCTTCGTGCAGTTGCTCGCTCATGCGGTCGAGGTACGGCTGGGCCGACACCGCCAGCGGCGTCGACGACAGATACGCGTGGCCGAGGGTCAGCACTTTGGGCAACAACGAGTACGTGCGGCCATCGGTGGTGGCGTAACCCAGTTTGATCAGTGTGTGCAGGCAACGGCGCACGGCGGCGCGGGGAATTTCCGTGCGATGGCTGATCTGGGCGATGGTCAGGTGCCGCTTGCGCTCCTGAAATGCCTGCACCACCGCCAGGCCACGGGCCAGCGAGGTCATGAAATCCGGATCGCCGGTCAGCGCCTGGATACGCTTGGCGGGCGACGCGACGATCGGCGGCGCCACGGAGGTGAAAGAGTTGCGCATTTGATCGTTCATTTCTTGTCCTTTTTGCGGCACGGATCAATGGCCATACAAGCGGCTCGCCGGCAAATGCACAAGCACCGGGACGCCAAGATTGGGCGATTATCGAACCGCCGACCGATAATCGCAATCCATCACCCGGTGTCCTTCGCGGCGTCTTCAATCCTTTGCCTGACCTGTTCATTCAACTTCACATGCATGCTTAGTTGTTCGACTTAATGGCGCCAGAAACTCAACGCGTGGCCTTAAAAGGTTTCGGCGAATTTCAACTAGCGATAAAACTTGTCAGTAACAAAACGATCACACATCCCGAACCGTTTTTAACTTGGCAAAGATAGTCATTCCCGAATCGACCGCTATAATGCACCTCAGTGGCGCCGCGTTTTCATTGGCCGAGGGTGCCGCCCGCTGAACCGATGCCTATTGTCGTCAGCCCCGGCCAGCGCCTGACGCTCATTATTCATGCACCGCCAGCGCGCTTGCTGAAACAGGAAACTGATGCTGCGTCAGTTTTAATCTGGTGCCGTAGCCGCCTGCAACATGGAAGTCTTGATCGCCCTGCCGATAACACCAATGCCTGAACCGGCATTGCCCTTCGGTGGACGTGTTCAATCGACTCGTTGCCGGGCGTTTCACCAGTTATTTATCTCAACTCAAACAGGTAGCACTGTGACGAAAGACGAACTGCGCGCGGAACTTGAGCGCCAGGAACAACGTTACAAGGAAGTTTACGGCGGGGAAGTCACCACCTACGCCGCTCAGCCCGAACCGGAACGCAAGGCATGGCGTAAACGCCCGACTGTTCAGGATCAGGTTTTCCAGCAAGAACTGAAGAAAATGGAAGAAGAACTCAAAACCGAAGAGCCATGAACGGGCAATCCTGAGTTTTCGAGGGTCTGCGTCGCCACCGGCTAAAAGCACGGTGACCCGACGATGCCTTGCGCGCCCGCTATCCGCGGGCAGCGGCCACCTCCCCCGTCCTGCACGGGAATGGAGCGTGTCTGACTCGTTTCAGAGATATTTCACACAGGCGTTTGAGGCCCGCGCGCGCTCGACAAAATGCCTGCTGCCTGAAGGTTTTCCCAAGCTAATCAAAGACTTGAAAAACCCTGCAACACGCTAGGGCTTTGCACCTTGCAACAATTTAATTCGACATTGATTGCTACCGATGAGCAGGTAGGGGATCGATTTCCAGTCTTTTCTGGCATAATCGCGCCCCCTTATGACCGGGTCAGAAAACCTTCATGATCGATTTATTCAGCGGACTGGATGCTTGGGTGCTTGTGAGCCTCTTGCTCGCCCTGACGTTTGTCCTCGCCTTCGAGTTCATCAATGGATTTCATGACACCGCTAACGCGGTAGCCACTGTTATCTACACCAAAGCCATGCCGCCTCACCTGGCGGTGTTCTTCTCCGGTGTGTTCAACTTCCTCGGCGTGTTGCTGGGCGGCGTTGGCGTGGCGTATGCCATTGTTCACCTGCTGCCGGTAGAACTGCTGATCAATGTGAATACCGGCCATGGCCTGGCGATGGTGTTCTCGTTGCTCGCCGCGGCGATCACCTGGAACCTGGGCACCTGGTACTTCGGTATCCCGGCCTCCAGTTCCCACACCCTGATCGGCTCGATCCTCGGCGTCGGCCTGGCCAACGCCCTGATCAACAACATTCCGTTGGCCGACGGCGTGAACTGGCAGAAAGCGATCGACATCGGCGCCTCGCTGGTGTTCTCGCCAATGGCCGGTTTCCTGATCGCCGCGCTGGTCCTGATCGGCCTGAAGTGGTGGCGCCCGCTGTCGAAGATGCACAAGACTCCGGAACAGCGCCGCAAGATCGACGACAAGAAACACCCGCCGTTCTGGAACCGTCTGGTCCTGGTGATCTCGGCCATGGCCGTGAGCTTCGTGCACGGTTCCAACGATGGCCAGAAAGGCATCGGCCTGATCATGCTGGTATTGATCGGTATCGTGCCGGCGCAGTTCGTCCTCGACCTGAGCAGCACCACTTACCAGATCGAACGCACCCGCGACGCGACCCTGCACTTGAGCCAGTTCTACAAGCGCAATGCCGACTCCCTGGGCGAATTCCTGGCCCTGGGCAAAAGCGTTGAAGGCGACCTGCCGGAGAAATTCCGCTGCAACCCGCAGCAGACCGAACCGACCATCAACGCCCTGCTTGGCACCCTTAAAGGTGTAGCGGACTACCATTCGCTGTCCTCGGAAAGCCGCATCGAAGTCCGTCGTTACCTGCTGTGCCTGGACGACACCGCGAAGAAAGTCGGCAAGCTGCCAGGCCTGGAAGCGCGTGAGAAGGCTGACCTGGACAAACTGCGCAAAGACCTGACCACCACCACCGAATACGCCCCGTTCTGGGTGATTCTCGCGGTCGCCCTGGCCCTCGGCCTGGGTACCATGGTCGGCTGGAAACGCGTGGTACTGACCATCGGCGAGAAGATCGGCAAGCAAGGCATGACCTACTCCCAGGGCATGTCGGCGCAGATCACTACTGCCAGTTTGATCGGTATGGCCAACATCTTCAGCCTGCCGGTATCGACCACTCACGTGCTGTCCTCGGGCGTGGCCGGCACCATGGTCGCCAACAAGAGCGGCCTGCAGGGTGGGACTGTTCGCACTATCCTGCTGGCGTGGGTGTTGACCTTGCCGGCGACTGTGGCGCTGTCGGCTGGGTTGTTCTGGTTGGCATCCAAAGCGCTGGGTAGCTGATAGACCGCAGTACATGAGAAAGGCGCGATTCGTGAGGATCGCGCCTTTTTTTTGGGTTTGGTTTTGTGAGCATATCCGTTGCTGCGGTAACGGCCTCCTATGGTTCCGCCCTTACGGCGGGTCACTTTTTCCAAACGCCGAAAAAGTAACCAAAAAGGCTTCCCCCGGCGTACGGCACTTCGCTGAGGCTCAGTGTTCCCTCGCTACGGTGTCCATCCGGGGGCATCGCCTCCGGTTTGCTTCGCTGCACCTCCTCTCGATGTATGCGGCTTCGCCGCATGGCGCTGCGCGCCTAACCCCCTGATGGACACCTTCGCTCGGCCTGCCGAAGGGGCTGAAGATCAAAAGCCACATCAAGAGCCAGAGCAAGAGCCAAAGCCAAAGCCAAAGCCAAAGCCAAAGCCAAAGCCAAAGCCAAAGCCAAAGCCAAAGCAGATCAAAAGATCACAGCCTTCGGCAGTTCCTACAGGGGATTGGGTGTATTCAGTTTTGAGATTTGGTCGGCTGTCAGGCCGCCTTCGCGAGCAAGCTCGCTCCCACAGTTGGATGAGTGCATTCAGTCAGAAATCGGTCGGCTCGTAGGCCGCCATCGCCAGCAGGCTGGCTCCTACAGAAAAGCAAAAGCCGAGCGCACGCCTTTCCACCACTCAACACGATGAGCGTTAGCTCGAGTAAAGCTTTTGATCTGAGGGCCCGTCGGCAGGCTGAGTGGAGGGGTTTATCCGGGGGTGGGAGCGCAGCGACCGTTTGGCGAAGCCAAACACAGCGAGAGGAGGTGCAGCGAAGCAAACCGTAGGCGCTGCCCCCCGGATGAATCCCGCAGCGAAGGAACCCCGAGCCCCAGCGAGCGGGCCGAACGTAGGAGCAAGCGTTTTTTTGCTTACTTTTTTGAGGCGTTTGTCAAAAAAGTGAGTCGCCGTAAGGGCGAAACCCTAAGCCGCCGTTACCGCAGCAACGGATATTCACAAAGCACACCCAAAGTCTGGTCGGCCCAAAGGCCGCCAAGACACAAAAAAAAGGGGCAACCGAAGTCGCCCCAAAATGCCTTGCGTGCTCATCAAACCCGGAAAGACCTACTTCTTGCGCTTATTCGCATCCTTCCAGATAAAAAATCCAAACCCTGCAAAAAACAGAACCATGAGACCTACGGTCAGAACCCCGGCAAACACCACGTTATCGAAAAACATGACTGTGGCCTCCTGGCCCCTGCTTTGCTGCGATGGAGCTAAGTTAACCAATCACGCAGGCGCAGAAATTGACCAGGATCAAGTCCGGACAACACAGAAGGCAAAGGCGGGAAAATAACTGACCTGCATCAAAGGATGCAGGGGGAGATCAACGCTTTTTCGGTTTCTTTTTCGGCTTTTTCTGGGCTTTTCCCAACGGCATGGCTTGCTCGAAAGCCTTGCGCACTTCGTTGAGGCGTTTCTCGTTGAGGTCATGCACGCGCTTGGCGCGCTCGGTGCTGAGGTCGATCAGTTTGTCGTCTTGGCTCATGGCGGGTGCATCACTTAGAAGAATCACAACTGCCGCATCAAAGGCAGGACTGCGCCAATCATGCCGCCTGACGCCAGCGCTCTACAACAATTCGTGTAAACCTTTCCGGGAATCAGATCTCGATATCGACCCACAAGCCCTGACGCGGCTGATCCTCCATCAGCGGCACCACCGGCACCGTGTTGTCGGCATTCAGCTCGGTGCCCGGCACGGCGAGGTGTTCTTCCGGATCTTCGTCGGCTTCGCGACGGCGACGATCACGCTCCTGTTGGCGACGCTGTTCTTCGCGCGCCAGCAGTCGATCCTCTTCCGGATCGCGCTTTTGCAGATCAATCGTGCTTTCGTTGGAGCTCTCCTGCACCGGCACCACCGGAGGAATGTCCGGCCGCTGGCGAATCGGATCCTGCTGGGAAGTGATCGGCACAGCGCTCAGGGGGAGCATCGGTGGCAGCATATAAAGGGTCTCCTGTCAGCAGGCTATCGGCTGCGGCAAAGGCGCCTTGAGCCACTGGTCGCAAACTTGTGACCGGGTTGGCACTGTAGGAGCTGCCGCAGGCTGCGATCTTTAATGGAACACCGTAGAGCGCAAGCGTTCCCGAAGATCAAAAGATCGCAGCCTTCGGCAGCTCCTACACTCGTAAACCTTTGGTCTGGAGGCCTGCATTCCGTTAAGATAGCCCGCTTTTTCAAGGTGGGAGTCAGGCAGCATGGCGCAGCAGTATCAACCGGGGCAACGCTGGATCAGTGACAGCGAAGCAGAGCTTGGTTTAGGCACCGTTCTGGCACAGGACGGCCGCTTGTTGACCGTGCTTTACCCGGCCACTGGCGAAACCCGCCAGTACGCGCTACGGAATGCGCCCCTCACCCGCGTGCGGTTCTCGCCGGGTGACACCATTACTCACTTCGAAGGCTGGAAGATGACCGTGCGCGAAGTCGACGACGTCGACGGGTTGATGGTCTATCACGGTCTCAACGGGCAGAACGAAGCCGTCACCCTGCCAGAAACCCAGCTGTCGAACTTCATTCAGTTCCGTCTGGCCAGCGACCGTCTGTTCGCCGGGCAAATCGACCCTCTGTCGTGGTTCTCCCTGCGCTACAACACCCTGGAACACACCAGTCGCCAGTTGCAGTCCTCGCTCTGGGGCCTGGGCGGCGTGCGTGCGCAACCGATCGCGCACCAGTTGCACATCGCCCGTGAAGTCGCCGACCGCATCGCGCCACGGGTTCTGCTGGCGGACGAAGTGGGTCTGGGGAAAACCATCGAAGCCGGTCTGGTGATCCATCGCCAACTGCTCTCGGGCCGCGCCAACCGTGTGCTGATCCTGGTTCCGGAAAACCTGCAGCACCAGTGGCTGGTGGAAATGCGCCGCCGCTTCAACCTGCAGGTCGCGCTGTTCGACGAAGAACGCTTCATCGAAAGCGATGCCACCAACCCGTTCGAAGACACCCAGCTGGCATTGGTTGCCCTGGAGTGGCTGGTCGAAGACGAGAAGGCGCAGGACGCCTTGTTCGCCGCCGGCTGGGATCTGATGGTGGTCGACGAAGCCCACCACCTGGTGTGGCACGAAGACAAGGCCAGCCCCGAGTATTCGCTGGTCGAACAATTGGCTGAAGTGATTCCCGGCGTGCTGCTGCTCACCGCGACTCCGGAACAGCTCGGTCAGGACAGCCACTTCGCCCGTCTGCGCCTGCTCGACCCAAACCGTTTCCATGACCTGGCCGCGTTCCGCGCCGAGAGCGAGAACTATCGCCCGGTGGCTGAAGCCGTTCAGGAACTGCTCGACAAGGGGCGCCTGTCGCCGGAAGCGCACAAGACCATCCACGGTTTCCTCGGCAACGAAGGCGAAGCCTTGCTGACCGCGGTCAACGATGGCGATACCGAAGCCAGCGCCCGTCTGGTGCGCGAGCTGCTCGACCGCCACGGCACCGGCCGCGTGCTGTTCCGTAATACCCGCGCCGCCGTGCAGGGTTTCCCCGAGCGCAAACTGCACCCGTACCCGCTGCCATGCCCGGACGAATACCTTGAACTGCCGCTGGGCGATCACGCCGAGCTGTACCCGGAAGTCAGCTTCCAGGCCCAGCCGGACGCCAGCGAAGAAGAGCGCTGGTGGAAATTCGACCCGCGCGTCGAGTGGCTGATCGATCAGCTGAAAATGCTTAAACGCACCAAAGTGCTGGTGATCTGCGCCCACGCCGAAACCGCGATGGACCTGGAAGACGCCCTGCGCGTGCGTTCCGGCATCCCGGCCACGGTGTTCCATGAAGGCATGAACATCCTTGAGCGTGACCGCGCCGCCGCTTACTTCGCCGACGAAGAGTTCGGCGCGCAGGTGCTGATCTGCTCGGAAATCGGCAGTGAAGGTCGCAACTTCCAGTTCGCTCACCACCTGGTGCTGTTCGATCTGCCGTCGCACCCGGATCTGCTCGAGCAGCGTATCGGTCGTCTCGACCGGATCGGCCAGAAGCACATCATCGAACTGCACGTGCCGTACCTGGAAACCAGCCCGCAAGAGCGCCTGTTCCAGTGGTACCACGAAGCGCTGAACGCGTTCCTCAACACCTGCCCGACCGGCAACGCCTTGCAGCATCAGTTCGGCCCGCGCCTGCTGCCGCTGCTTGAAGAAGCCGATGACGGTGAATGGCAAGCGCTGATCGACGAAGCGCGCACCGAGCGCGAGCGTCTGGAACAAGAGCTGCACACCGGTCGCGACCGCCTGCTGGAGCTGAACTCCGGCGGCTCGGGCGAAGGCGATCAGTTGGTCGAGGACATCCTTGAGCAAGACGATCAGTTCGCCCTGCCGATCTATATGGAAACCCTGTTCGACGCGTTCGGCATCGACAGCGAAGACCACTCGGAAAACGCCCTGATCCTCAAGCCGAGCGAGAAGATGCTCGACGCCAGCTTCCCGCTGGGCGATGACGAAGGCGTGACCATCACCTACGACCGCAACCAGGCGCTGTCGCGCGAAGACATGCAGTTCATCACCTGGGAACACCCGATGGTGCAGGGCGGCATGGATCTGGTGCTGTCCGGTTCGATGGGCAACACCGCCGTCGCACTGATCAAGAACAAGGCGCTGAAACCGGGCACCGTGCTGCTGGAACTGCTCTACGTCAGCGAAGTGGTTGCGCCGCGCTCGTTGCAACTGGGCCGTTACCTGCCGCCGGCGGCCCTGCGCTGCCTGCTCGATGCCAACGGCAACGACCTGTCGGCCCGGGTCTCGTTCGAAACCTTGAACGATCAACTGGAAAGCGTGCCACGCGCCAGCGCCAACAAGTTCATCCAGGCCCAGCGCGATCAGCTGACGCCACGGATCAACGCCGGTGAAGACAAGATCACCCCGCGTCACGCCGAGCGCGTGGCCGAGGCCCGTCGTCGTCTGGCGGCGGACACCGACGAAGAACTGGCGCGCCTGACCGCGTTGCAAGCAGTCAACCCGACCGTGC
Organism: Pseudomonas sp. Irchel s3a10; assembly: GCF_900187525.1. NCBI lineage: Bacteria > Pseudomonadati > Pseudomonadota > Gammaproteobacteria > Pseudomonadales > Pseudomonadaceae > Pseudomonas > Pseudomonas sp. Irchel s3a10. The sequence continues at coordinate 313,528 of NZ_FYDR01000005.1, read as the reverse complement.
GCGACAGCGAACTGGATGCGTTGCGCAAGCAGCGTGAACTGGGTCTGGCGATGCTGGATAAAGCGGCATTGCGCCTGGAAGCGATCCGGGTGCTGGTGGCGGGTTAAGTCCCCTGCTCTGCCGCTATAAATGAAGAGGCCCGCAGTGATGCGGGCCTTTTTGTTTATCTGGTATTTATCGGCTGATGCTGATGGCCCCTTCGCGAGCAAGCCCGCTCCCACAGTTGACCAAGTTGTTTCAGGAAGCAATGCGGTCGAATGTGGGAGCTGGATGCATTGCGCCTGGAAGCGATCCGGGTGCTGGTGGCGGGTTAAGTCCCCCGCTCTAGCGCTATAAATGAAGAGGCCCGCAGTGATGCGGGCCTTTTTTTGTCTGCTATTTATCAGCTGATGCTGATGGCCCCTTCGCGAGCAAGCCCGCTCCTACAGTTTGGAATGCGTTCCCATGTGGGAGCGGGCTTGCTCGCGAAGGCGATCATGCAGTCGCCACAGAAACATCAGGCTCAACCACTGCCACCAAACCCTCCTTCATCCGCTGCGCATCGCGCACAAAACAGCGCGCCGCCAGAAACAGAAACACCATGGTCAAGAACAGCGCCACCGGAATCAGGTACATCGCGTCATGCAGCCCCACAGCCTTGAACGCCTCAGTCATCTGCTCGGCCCCCGCCGAAAGCATCGCCGACTTGGCGAAGTGATCGGACAAGGCCCCCACCACCACTGGCCCCAAGCCGCCGCCGAGCAAGTACAGCCCGGCAAAGAACAGCGCCATCGCCGTAGCCCGCAGGCGTGGTTCGACCACGTCCTGAATCGCCGTGTACACGCAGGTATAGAAGTTATAGGCAAACAGCCAGCCGACGCTGAACACCGCGACGAACACGCCGATCTCGACCCGTCCGGCATGCAGCGCCCACGCGGTGCACAGGGTCGAGATGATCAGGCTGAAGCCGGCAAACAGCAGTCGACCGTTGGCGACTCGTTGATGAATCTTGTCGGCGATCCAGCCGCCGAGGGTCAGGCCGATCAACCCGGTGATACCGACAATCACCCCGGTCGCCACTGCCGCTTCCTGCAGCGGCATCAGGAAGTAGCGCTGCAGCATCGGCACCAGAAACGAGTTGCAGGCATAGGTGGCAAAGTTGAAGCACAAGCCGGCCATCACCAGCCACAAGAACGTCGGCACAGCCAGAATTCGACGGATCGGCTTGTCGACTTTCTCTTGCGAAACCTGCACGGTTTCCGCCGCACCGCGCTTCGGCTCTTTGATGAAAAACATGAAGATCGCAAGAAACAGCCCCGGTACGGCGGCGATGAAGAACGGCGCGCGCCAACTGTCGAAAGCCTTGACCATCCAGCCTATGGTGAAGAACGCCAGCAACAGCCCCAGCGGCAGACCGAGCATGAAAATGCCCATGGCCCGCGCTCGACGGTGCGCCGGGAACAAGTCGCCAATCAGCGAGTTGGCCGCCGGCGCGTAACTGGCCTCACCGATGCCGATGCCCATACGTACGATGAGGAAACTCCAGAAACTGCCCACCAGCCCGTTGACGGCGGTGAGCGCGCTCCAGGTCGCCAGACCCCAGCCCATCAGTTTGCTGCGTGAGCCGGTGTCGGCCATGCGCCCAAGCGGCAGACCGGCAATCGCATAGACAATGGTGAACGCCGTGCCGACGATCCCCAGTTGAAAGTCGCTGAGGTGCCATTCCATGCGGATCGGCTCGATGATGATCGCCGGAATGGTGCGGTCGAAGAAATTGAACAGGTTGGCAAGGAACAACAGGAACAGAATGCGCCAGGCATTCGCCGCTTGGGTCGAGTTCTGCATGGGTCCGTCTCTTTATTGTTATGAGGGCTTCACTGCCGACGCATCCGAGCCCGGAACCTGCAATCTAGACAGACCTGCCGAGGCTGTCTGTGATCATTCGTCAGCCTGATAATGAGCCATGGCACTGTAAAGAAACGTAAGCCCTTGATAACTCGGCAATCGCCCATAAACCGGGGGTTTTGCGGCAAAACCCGGCTACAAAAAAATACTTTCGCGCCCCCCTTCCCAAGTTCATGGCGAAGCCTAGAATAGCCGCCGGATCCGTCCGGATTCGCCGATCAACCCCTTTGATACCCTCCCCATGTCCGAAGTCAGTCCGTGTCTGAATTGCGGTGCCTGCTGTTCCCATTTTCGCGTGTCTTTTTTCTGGGGTGAATGCTCATCCTCCGGGGGGACGGTGCCCGATGAACTGGTCACCCAGATCACACCCAGCCGGGTGGCCATGATCGGTACCGATCAGAAACCGGCACGCTGCACCGCGTTGGTCGGCGAAGTCGGCAACGTTGTGCAATGCTCGATCTACGACAAGCGTTCCAGCACTTGCCGCGAGTTCGAGGCGTCGTGGGAGAACGGTGAACAGAACGTCGATTGCGACGCCGCCCGGGCGCGATTCGGCCTGCCGCCCCTCGACCCGGAGTGGAACCGGATTCATTACGACCAGAGTGCCTGACGCTTAGCACCAATCGCTATGAAGCTCATGCCGAAATCGTTGACTGCAATGTGCCACTACCGCTTGCACGATAAAAACCGCCTCTATACTCCTCTCATTCGCCTGCGTTGCTGAGGCAGCAGGGACGACTTCAGAGACGGGGATGCTATGGAGTGGCTTGGTTTGCAGTTTGTTACCGAGCTGCCGGAGAGCGGGCAGGTCATTCTCGATTGCACACACAATCCCTTGTTGGTGCTGGTGGCCTATCTGGTTGCCTGCGCCGCGAGTTTTGCCACCCTCGACATGGCAGAGCGGGTTGGCCACGCCGAAGATCCGGGTTCGCAACGGGTCTGGCGCTGGATCGGTGCCACTTGCCTGGCCGGCGGCATCTGGGCCATGCACTTCATCGCCATGCTGGCATTCCAGGCGCCGCTGGAAATCCATTACGAACTGGCCACCACTCTGTTTTCCCTGGTGATCGCCCTGCTCGCCTCGTGGCTGGCGATGCACACCCTGAGCGTGCCTCAACCCTCGTTGATGCAGTACCTGAAAACCGCCATCGTTATCGGCCTGGGCATCGCCGGCATGCATTACGTCGGCATGGCGGCGATGCATTCGGTGGCCACCGCGTATTACCAGCCGCTGCTGTTCTGCCTGTCGATCGTGATTGCCATCGGCGCCAGCTTCGCCGCACTGTGGGTCGCCGGTTATTTGCGTGAAAGCAGTGGACGGTTTCATCAACTGCTCAAATACACCGCCGCAATGATCCTCGGTGCCGGCATCATCAGCATGCATTTCACCGGCATGGCCGCGTTGAATCTGGTGGTGCCCGAGGGCGCAGCACCGACCCTGAGCGGCGAAACCAATTACCTGCAACTGGGCCTGACCGTCGCATTGATCATCCTGCTGATTCTCGGCAGCGCGATCAGCGCGGCACTGGCCGACAAGAAACTGCAAAGCAAGGAGCACGACCTGCGCCGGGTCAACGCCCTGCTCAGCCAGCTCGATCAGGCGCGGATGTCGCTGCAGCAAGTGGCCAACTACGATGCCCTGACCAACCTGATCAACCGTCGCGGTTTCAACCAGCTCTTCGCCGAGAAGCTCAGCCAGAAAACCAGCGAGGGCGGGATGCTCGCGGTGATGTTTCTCGACATCGACCACTTCAAGCGAATCAACGACAGCCTCGGCCATGACGCCGGCGACGCCCTGCTCAAAGTCATCGCCAATCACATCAAGGGGTCAGTGCGCAGCCATGAAGACGTGGTCGCCCGCTTCGGCGGTGACGAGTTCTGCATCCTGATCAGCCTGCGTGAACGTGAGGAAGCGCGCAACATGGCGCAACGGATCATGCTGAAGATGAAGGAGCCGATCGAACTGGCCGGCCGCCGTATGGTGATGACCACCAGCATCGGCATCAGCCTGTTCCCGGACGACGGCACCACCTGCGAAGAACTGCTCAAGCACGCGGATCTGGCGCTGTATCAATCCAAGGGCGCGGGGCGTAACGGCCTGCATTTTTTCAGCACCAACATGAAGACCCGCGCCAGCCTCGAACTGCAACTGGAAGAAGAACTGCGCCAGGCCCTGCGGGAGGAAAACGGGCTGACGCTGTATTATCAACCGATCTTCGAACTGAAAACCGGTCGAGTGACCAAACTCGAAGCGCTGATCCGCTGGCAGCACCCGGTGCATGGCCTGCTGGCCCCGGACCGTTTCATTGCGATTGCCGAAACCAACGGCCTGATCGCCGAACTGGATAACTGGGTGCTGCGCCGGGCCTGCAGCGATCTTGGCGAACTGACCCGGCATGGCTGCGACGAACTGAAAATCGCCTGGAACTGCTCGCCCCTCAACCTCGCCCGGGAAGAACTTGCCGACGAGATCGAAAGTGCGCTGCGCAGCGCCGGGGTCGCGCCGGAACGGCTGGAACTGGAAGTCACCGAAAACGCGCTGATGGGCAACATCGCCAACACTCTGGTGCTGCTGCGGCAGATCCGCGCCCTCGGCGTCTCGCTGTCGATCGACGACTTCGGCACTGGCTATTCATCGCTGGCCTACCTCAAGCGCCTGCCGCTCAATACGCTAAAAATCGACCGTTCGTTCATCCTCGACATTCCCACGGCGACCGCCGACATGGAGATCGTCCAGGCGATCATCGTCATGGCCCACACCCTGCATTTGCAGGTGGTGACCGAAGGCGTGGAAAGCCTGGAGCAGTACGAGTTTCTTGAGCGCTCGGGCTGCGATTTCATTCAGGGCTATCTGCTCAGCCGCCCGGTGCCGCTGGACGAGTTACGCCCGGTGCTTGAGGAAATCAATCAGCGCAAACACTCGCACGCGGTCAATCCGTTGAGTCTGGCGCGCGATACATTTGTACCAGTGTCGCAGGATCCTTCTGCAAAAAACCTTGCGCCCCATGCAGGCGCATCAGTTGTGCGGCCAATCCGCTGATCGGTGTGGCCGAGCCTTGTTCGCGGGAGAATTTCACTGCGGTATCGAGGTCTTTGAGCAGCGTGCGCACGTGCCATTTCACCGGTTCAAAACGGCTCTCGGCCATTTGCGGGGCAAGGATCTGCAACGGTTTCGAATCGGCAAAACCACCGGCCAGCGCTTCGGCAATCAGGCTCGCATCGACCCCGGCCTGTTCGGCCAGCGCCACTACTTCGGCGATCACCAGCGCATTACAGGCGACTATCATCTGGTTGCAAGCCTTGGTCACCTGCCCGGCGCCGATGCCACCCATGTGCGTGACGCGCTGACCAAGGCTGAGCAGCACCGGGCGCACCCGATCCAGATTCGCCACCGCGCCGCCGACCATGATCGCCAGACTGCCGGCCTCGGCACCCACCACGCCGCCGGACACCGGTGAATCGAGCCAGCTCATCCCGGCCTTGTCTGCCAATTCGGCGGCCATCTCGCGAGTTGCAGTCGGTTCGAGGCTGGAAAAATCCACCAGCAACTGGCCTTTTTTCGCGCCTTCGCCAATGCCACCGGCGCCAAACACCACCTCGCGCACCACCGCCGTGTCGGCCAGACAGAGCATCACTACGTCCGCGTGTTCGCACAGTTCAGCGGGGCTTGCCACCTGCCGGGCGCCGGCTTCGACCAGTGGCGCGCACTTGGCCGGGTTGCGGTTCCACACGGTCAGCGGGTAGCCCGCCGCCAGCAAACGGCGGCACATCGGCAGGCCCATCAAGCCGATTCCGGCAAAACCCAACGAAGGTAGCGTTGACATCATTTTGCCTCTTTTCGATTAAAGATCACTGAATAATGGCCGATTCATGAGCGATCAGGAAAGGATTCCCCCGCGCGACAATCAGGCCAAGCCCCTGACGCCCGGGCCAAATTCGCGCAATAAAAGACGCGAGATCTTATTCCGTGAGGCTCGCTGACACTGGTCAGCGGACCAACCAGTTCAGGTATATGGCGCACAATGACTTCTAAAAACAATCCCGCCACTGCGGTATCCGATCTGACCCTGAGCCCTGCCGCAAACAGCCCGTCACCATCGAAGCCATTGCCTCCCTCGCGCCCGCTGGGCACTCAGCAATATCTGTACTACACCGAAACCAATACCGACCGCATCCTCGACAACCTCGACGGTCTGCGTGATCTGGTGTTCCCGCGCCCGCCGCACCTGGAAGGCGACAACGAACAGCACAACGATCAGGAATTTCCGTCGGTGTGCCTGATCGGCCTCGGTCGCTGCGGCTCGAACATCGCCCTCGACGTCGCGGAGCTGGTGTACAACGCACGCAAGTTCTACCTCAACGAATTCAACAACGAAGACCGCGCGGCAGATCGGCGTCTGGCCGACAAGGGCTACAGCCCGGCGCAATGGATCAAAAACAACCTGCGCATCGGCCCGAACAAGTCGAGCAAACCGGTGTTCCTCGTCGAACCATTGGTGATGCTCGGCGACCTCGACAAGGACATCGCCGGGCGCATCCGCTTCTCGCGCAAGGGCGAGAAAAGCGGCTTCCTGCGCGACTACAGCAAAATGAAGATCATGGACTTGTCCGAAGTCCACGCCGGTGGCGCCGGTAACGCGCCGATCCTCGGCCAGTACCTGGCGAAGATCATCCTCAACAAGGACACCCAGCGCTTCTCCAGCCCCGACTGGAAAATGATCCACTCGTACCTGATCGACAGCTGCGGCATCAAGGCCAACCAGTCGCGCCTGTATTTCTCGATCTTCAGTGCCGGCGGCGGTACCGGTTCGGGCATGGCCTCGGAATTCGGCCTGGCCCAGCAGCACTCGTATATGAACAAGACGTTCGACACCAAGCCGATGGACGAACACGACGGCAAGAGCGGGCATTCGTTCGTGTTCGAGCCGATCTTCACCAGCGGCATCTGCGTACTGCCGAACATTTCCGATCACCGCAGTGAAATGTCCGAGGCGCTGCACATCAACGCCGGACGCCTGCTGTGCAAATACCTGTCGGAAGAATGGGATTTCTCCTACAACTTCGCCAATGAAGACAGCAGCGAAGCCAGCGTCATGGGCCGCATACGCCCATGGAACGCGATGATGCTGATCTCCAACGACATCATGCGTTACGCCGAAGAGAGCGATGACGGCAACATCCAGAACATTGATGTCAATGCGATGGAAAAGCACGCCAACCAGTACATCTCGCAGCAGATCTTCAACATTCTGACGGCGCAGGCGGTGACCACCGACTACGACCAGAACTACTTCCGTCGCGCCGGTATCGACATCGGTGAAACCATTCGCCTGGACGCCAACGACCTGTTCATGAGCCTGGCCGGCCCGGTGGCGATTGCTTACGCGGAATCGGTGGTGCCGGAGACCCCGCCGCCGAGCAGCGACAAGTTCAAGGTGTTCGACAAAGAGCCGCAGCGCCTGAACATCGACGACCTGTTTTTCCGCTCGATCGACCTGCCGCACTTCAACAAGGTCACCCAGGCCATTGAAGGCATCAGCCTGCTGCCGATCGAATCCAAGCGCTATCGCGCCTCGCTGGAGCAGTACAAGAATTCCGGCTACGACGCCGCCGCGCTGCACGACCTGCACTTCTTCAAGAACTGCTCGTCGGTGGTCTCGATCGTCTCGTTGCCGAAAGACTACAAGCTGTCGTACATGGATCTGAACCGGTTGAAGACCCACCTCAACAGCCTGTTCCCCAACACCACGCTCAAGCGTTATGCGCTGGTGATCGGCGCCTCGGCCAACCTGTCGCTGACCACCCTGATCGCCAAGAGCCCGTGCCTGTCGGACGACTTCCTGACCTTGATCGTGGCCTTCATCAAGCGTTGCTTCGCGAAGAACCCGTACCGTTTCGACGAGACTCTGGACAACTCGATCCTCGACTTCATCATCAACGAGGAGTTCGACGAAGAGCGCATCGACGATCTGCTCAACGAGTTCGAAAACCCGGCGAAGATCCTCGATACCAACTGGTACGCGATCAAACCGATGTACGAGAAGAAATATCGCGAGTTGATCAACGACAAGGACAAATTCGTCTCGATCAACGACATTCGCCTGTCGCGCGATTGCGTGAAGAAATCGATCAAATACCTGCGCGAGATCTACCGTCACCGGATCGGCAAGACCAAGGTAATTTCGCTGAATAACCATACCGGGAAGACTTACTCGGTCTGATCCAGATCCGAGTTGCCCCTATCGCGAGCAGGCTCACTCCTACAGTTGGAATGCGTTCCTCTGTAGGAGCGAGCTTGCTCGCGAAGGGGCCGGCACATTCACTGAAGATTTCAGCCGTTCCAACATCCAGAAACAATTAAGCAGCCCTCAGGCTGCTCAATAAACTGTTCCCGTTACGTTTACGTCACCGTGAGGCCACCCACGCTTGTGGCCTTTCTCTACGGCAACGTGCCATCACGCTACTCGGCTACACACTTTTTGCGGATGACCAGCCGCACCATCATGGTGCCACGTCGCAAGCGACTGCCCTTTCCTGGATCAGAATCCACGGACTCACCACCACCGCCCACAGCGCCGGATCACGCTCGAAAATATCCAGCGCCCGCGTTTCAGACAGCTTGGCGACCTTGTCTTCGGCCAGCCAGGCAGCGACTTTCTCGCCATCGTCCGATGCCACGGCCTCGGCGGCGGCGATCAAATCCAGGGCCGGGTCGACCCACAATAGGGCACCCTTGGCGAAGAACGGCTCCAGCTCTTTCCAGGTAATAGATGCGGTTTCACCAAGCAGCTTGGCATAGAGGGTGCTAGGTTCTTGATTCATGGGACTGTCCGGAAAAGAAATCGACGCGAATGATAACGTCGCTGGTTCGGCAGAAAAACCCGGTTGCAAATGGCTTCACCGAACGAAAAGAGCAGGAACGCCAAGGAATGCTGGTGATTGGGATATATGCCCACCAAACCCCCGCCGCAATTCTGTCTTTTTCATTCAAAAATGCGACACCCCCAAGTTTTGCCCCTCGGCGCCTGCTTCCCAGGCCAACAACCGGCGCTCTACACTGTACCGGTACAGTTGCCGGGGGCATTTCCGGAGGGTATCGCAAAGATATCTGACCCGGTTCTGCTGCTACGGCGCCAGAACTCAAAAAAATTACAACAGTAAGAGTGGAGCACTATGACTAAGGCTACTAAGCAGATTTCCAAACTGTTTGCCGCTATGGTTCTGGCCGGGGTTGCCAGCCATTCGTTCGCCGCTGACACCATCAAGATCGGTATCGCCGGCCCCAAGACCGGTCCTGTAGCCCAATACGGCGACATGCAGTTCAGTGGCGCGAAAATGGCCATCGAGCAGATCAACGCCAAGGGCGGCGTCGACGGCAAGAAACTCGAAGCCGTTGAATACGACGATGCGTGCGATCCGAAACAAGCGGTAGCGGTTGCGAACAAGGTCGTCAACGACGGCGTCAAGTTCGTGGTCGGTCACCTGTGCTCCAGCTCCACTCAGCCTGCTTCGGATATCTACGAAGACGAAGGCGTGATCATGATCACCCCGGCTGCCACCAGCCCGGACATCACCGCCCGTGGTTACAAAATGGTCTTCCGTACCATCGGCCTGGACAGCGCCCAGGGCCCTGCCGCCGGTAACTACATTGCCGATCACGTAAAACCGAAAATCGTTGGCGTCCTGCACGACAAGCAGCAGTACGGTGAAGGCATCGCCACCGCGGTCAAATCGACTCTCGAGAAGAAAGGCACCAAGGTTGCCGTGTTCGAAGGCGTCAACGCCGGCGACAAAGACTTCTCGGCGATCATCGCCAAGCTCAAGCAAGCCAACGTCGATTTCGTCTACTACGGCGGCTACCACCCGGAACTGGGTCTGATCCTGCGCCAAGCCCAGGAAAAAGGCCTGAAAGCCAAGTTCATGGGGCCGGAAGGCGTGGGTAACGACTCGATCACTCAAATCGCCAAGGACGCATCCGAAGGCCTGCTGGTGACCCTGCCGAAATCCTTCGATCAGGATCCAGCCAACGTTGCTCTGGCTGACGCATTCAAAGCCAAGAAGGAAGATCCGAGCGGTCCGTTCGTGTTCCCTTCCTACTCGGCGGTGACTGTAATTGCCGAAGGTATCAAGGCAGCCAAGTCCGAAGACGCGACCAAAGTGGCTGAAGCCATCCACGCCGGTACCTTCAAGACCCCGACTGGCGACCTGAGCTTTGACGCCAAGGGCGACCTCAAAGACTTCAAATTCGTGGTCTACGAGTGGCACAACGGCAAACCTAAAACTGAAGTATCGCCTCAGTAAGGCGCTGCCTGACTGACTGCCAATAAAGCCCACGGCGTGCCGTGGGCTTTGTTTTACGAATGTATTGGGCCGCGCTGGCGTGATCCGCCAGTCTCCCCACCTGAAAATCTCAAAACCGTCATCAGCGGTTCGCTGGCAAAACCCGGATTCGAAGTGGATAAAGATCCACGGGGCCGGGCGGGAAAATGACTCCACCAGTGAAATGCGTATCAGGTTTTTAGGAGCGCTGTAATGCCTGACATCTATCACTTCTTCCAACAGCTGGTTAACGGCCTTAACGTTGGCAGCATGTATGCCTTGATCGCCATCGGCTACACGATGGTTTACGGCATCATTGGAATGATCAACTTCGCCCACGGCGAGGTGTACATGATCGGCTCTTACGTGGCGTTCATCGCCATCGCCGGGTTGACCATGATGGGACTCGACAGTGTCCCGCTGTTGATGACGGCGGCGTTCATCGCCAGCATCGTCGTCACCAGTTCCTACGGTTACAGCATCGAACGCATTGCCTACCGCCCGTTGCGCGGCAGCAACCGTCTGATCCCGCTGATTTCCGCGATCGGTATGTCGATCTTCCTGCAGAACACCGTTCTGCTCGCGCAAGACTCCAAGGACAAAGCTATCCCCAACCTGATTCCGGGCAACATTGCCTTCGGCCCAGGTGGCGCACAAGAAGTGCTGATTTCCTACATGCAAATCGTGGTGTTCGTGGTGACTCTGATCGCCATGCTCGGCCTGACGCTGTTCATCTCCCGCTCTCGTCTGGGTCGCGCCTGCCGCGCCTGCGCCGAAGACATCAAGATGGCCAACCTGCTGGGCATCAACACCAACAACATCATCGCCCTGACCTTCGTCATTGGTGCTGCGCTGGCGGCCGTTGCGGCTGTGCTGCTGAGCATGCAATACGGGGTGATCAACCCGAACGCCGGTTTCCTAGTCGGCCTCAAAGCCTTCACCGCCGCAGTATTGGGCGGGATTGGCAGCATCCCCGGCGCCATGCTCGGCGGGCTGGTGCTTGGGGTGGCGGAAGCCTTTGGTGCCGATATCTTCGGCGACCAGTACAAGGATGTCGTGGCTTTCGGCTTGTTGGTTCTGGTGCTGTTGTTCCGTCCGACCGGCATTCTGGGCCGTCCGGAGGTTGAGAAAGTATGACTAGGAATCTTAAACAGGCGCTGTTCAGCGCTTTGCTGGTGTGGGCCGTGGCCTACCCGGTACTCGGTCTGAAACTGACCATCGTCGGCATCAACCTCGAAGTGCACAACACCAGCCCGGCCATTCTGGCGACCATTGCCATCTGCTCGGTGCTGATGTTCCTGCGGGTGCTGTTCAACCAGCAGATCAGCAAGGCCTGGCGATCCTCGCCGGGCATGCCGTTGATCCCGGCCAAGGCCAGCAACTTCCTGACCCTGCCGACCACGCAACGCTACATCATCATTGCGCTGATCCTTGGCGCACTGATCTGGCCGTTCTTCGGCTCCCGTGGCGCGGTGGACATTGCCACGCTGATCCTGATCTACGTGATGCTCGGCCTCGGTCTGAACATCGTCGTCGGTCTGGCCGGTCTGCTTGACCTGGGCTATGTCGGCTTCTACGCCGTCGGCGCCTACAGCTACGCATTGCTGTCGCACTACTATGGCCTGAGCTTCTGGATCTGCCTGCCGATTGCCGGCCTGATGGCGGCGACGTTCGGTTTCCTGCTGGGCTTCCCGGTGCTGCGCTTGCGCGGTGACTACCTGGCGATCGTGACCCTCGGTTTCGGCGAGATCATCCGGCTGTTCCTGCGTAACCTGACCGACATCACCGGTGGCCCGAACGGCATCAGCAACATCGAGAAACCGACGTTCTTCGGCCTGACCTTCGAACGCAAAGCCGCGGAAGGCATGCAAACCTTCCACGAGTATTTCGGCCTGCAATACAACTCGATCAACAAGGTGATTTTCCTCTACCTGGTTGCCCTGTTGCTGGCGCTGGCGGCGCTGTTCGTGATCAACCGCCTGCTGCGCATGCCGATCGGCCGTGCCTGGGAAGCGTTGCGTGAAGACGAAATCGCCTGCCGCGCGCTGGGTCTGAACCCGACCGTGATCAAGCTTTCCGCGTTCACCCTCGGTGCTGCGTTTGCCGGTTTTGCCGGTAGTTTCTTCGCCGCCCGTCAGGGTCTGGTGACCCCGGAATCGTTCACCTTCATCGAGTCGGCGATCATCCTCGCCATCGTCGTGCTGGGTGGCATGGGCTCGCAACTGGGCGTGATCCTGGCCGCCGCAGTGATGATCCTGTTGCCGGAAATGATGCGTGAGTTCAGCGAATACCGGATGTTGATGTTCGGTGCGCTGATGGTATTGATGATGATCTGGCGTCCACAAGGTCTGCTGCCGATGCAACGCCCACACATGGAGTTGCGAAAATGAGCCGCGAGATCCTGAAGGTTGAAAATCTGAGCATGCGCTTCGGCGGCTTGCTGGCGGTCAATGGCGTGGCCCTGACCGTCAAGGAAAAACAAGTGGTGGCGCTGATCGGGCCGAACGGCGCGGGCAAGACCACCGTGTTCAACTGCCTGACCGGTTTCTACCAGCCCTCGGGCGGCAGCATTCTGCTCGACGGCGAGCCGATCCAGGGCCTGCCGGGGCACAAGATCGCCCTCAAGGGCGTGGTGCGCACCTTCCAGAACGTGCGGCTGTTCAAGGACATGACAGCGGTCGAGAACCTGTTGATCGCCCAGCACCGTCACCTGAACACCAACTTCCTGTCCGGCCTGTTCAAGACCCCGGCGTTCCGCAAGAGCGAGCGCGAGGCCATGGAATATGCCGAGTACTGGCTGGAAAAGGTCAACCTCAAAGAGTTCGCCAACCGTACCGCCGGCACTCTGGCCTACGGTCAGCAACGCCGGCTGGAAATCGCCCGCTGCATGATGACCCGCCCGCGGATCCTCATGCTCGACGAACCGGCGGCCGGTCTGAACCCGAAGGAAACCGAAGACCTCAAGGCGCTGATCGGCGTGCTGCGTGAAGAGCACAACGTCACCGTGCTGCTGATCGAACACGACATGAAACTGGTCATGAGCATTTCCGACCACATCGTCGTGATCAACCAGGGCACGCCTCTGGCTGACGGTACGCCGGAACAGATCCGCGATAATCCTGAAGTGATCAAAGCCTACCTGGGGGAAGCGTAAATGCTGCAGTTCGAAAACGTTTCCACCTTCTACGGCAAGATCCAGGCCCTGCACAGCGTCAACGTCGAAGTCCGTCAGGGCGAGATCGTGACCCTGATCGGCGCCAACGGTGCCGGCAAGTCCACGCTGCTGATGACGCTTTGCGGTTCGCCGCAGGCGCACAGCGGCAGCATCCGCTACATGGGTGAGGAACTGGTCGGCCAGGACTCGTCGCAGATCATGCGCAAGAGCATCGCGGTGGTGCCGGAAGGCCGTCGGGTGTTCGCCCGCCTGACCGTCGAAGAGAACCTGTCGATGGGCGGCTTCTTCACCGACAAGGGCGACTATCAGGAGCAAATGGACAAGGTCCTCGGCCTGTTCCCGCGCCTGAAAGAACGCTTCAACCAGCGCGGCGGCACCATGTCCGGCGGCGAACAGCAGATGCTCGCCATCGGTCGTGCACTGATGAGCAAGCCGAAACTGTTGCTGCTCGACGAGCCGTCGCTGGGTCTGGCACCGATCATCATCCAGCAGATCTTCGACATCATCGAACAGCTGCGCAAGGACGGTGTAACAGTGTTCCTGGTCGAGCAAAACGCCAACCAGGCGCTGAAAATCGCTGACCGTGCGTACGTTCTGGAGAACGGCCGCGTGGTCATGCAAGGCACCGGTGAAGCGCTGCTGACCGACCCGAAAGTGCGCGAGGCGTACCTCGGCGGTTGAGTCATTGCTGCAAACAAAAAACGGCCTTCGGGCCGTTTTTTTGTCTGTCAAAAACCTTCCATCCACCGACAATCCCTTGTGGGAGTGGGCTTGCTCGCGAATGCGGTGTGTCATCCAACATCAATGGCGTCTGAGACTACGCCTTCGCGAGCAAGCCCGCTCCCACAGTGGTTTGCCGTGTTCGAAGAAGTTTTGAAAAAACTTTGCACTGCGCTGTAACGCATCGCCATGTCGTTTCTCTAGTGGGACAAGCAAGCGCACTTCGCTTGTAAAACCCAAGCTCAAATCTGGAGAAACATCATGACTGCTACCACTCGCACCCTGTCCGCCGCTGCACTGGCTCTGGCTCTTGGTTCCGCCCTGAGCATGACCGCCGTTTCCAGCGTCAATGCCGCCGACAACAGCAACATGGAAAAATGCTTCGGCGTGGCCATGAAAGGTCACAACGATTGCGCCGCGGGCGCGGGCACTACCTGTGCCGGCACAGCGAAGATGGACTACCAGGCCAACGCGTGGAAGTTAGTGCCAAAAGGCACCTGCACCACCACCGAGAGCAAGACCTCGCCGACCGGTTTCGGTCAGATGGAAGCCTTCAAAGCCAAGTCCTGATCCATTGCCTGCCCGAGTGACGCTCATGTTCACAATCAACGAACCTGTCCCACCGCGCACTCGGGCAGCCCTCTGCGGGCTCCCGCCCCGCGCGGGGCTGGGGCTCAAGACCGGGCACTTTAGTGAAGTGCTCGGCACCCGACCGGACATCGGCTTCTTCGAAGTCCACGCCGAAAACTACATGGTCGATGGCGGTCCGTTTCATCATTTTCTCGGGTTGATCCGTGAACAGTATCCGCTGTCGCTGCACGGCGTCGGGCTGTCGATCGGGGCCGAAGGGCCACTGGACGTGCAGCACCTGCAACGTCTGAAAACACTGATCGAGCGCTATCAACCGCAATCCTTTTCCGAACACCTGGCCTGGTCGAGCCACGGCCCGGTGTTCCTCAATGACCTGCTGCCGCTGGCGTATGACACGCCGACCCTGAACCGCGTCTGCGAACACATCGATCAAGTGCAGAACAGCCTCAAGCGTTCGATGCTGCTGGAGAATCCAGCGACCTATCTCGGCTTCGAACGCTCGACCATCGATGAGCCGGAGTTCATCACCGAGGTGATCCGCCGCAGCGGTTGCAGACTGCTACTTGACGTCAACAACGTCTACGTCTCGTGCATCAATCATCAACGCGATCCACTGACCTACCTCGACGCGCTGCCGTTGCACGCGGTCGGCGAGATTCATCTGGCCGG
Source organism: Pseudomonas sp. Irchel s3a10 (assembly GCF_900187525.1). Classification (NCBI taxonomy): domain Bacteria; kingdom Pseudomonadati; phylum Pseudomonadota; class Gammaproteobacteria; order Pseudomonadales; family Pseudomonadaceae; genus Pseudomonas; species Pseudomonas sp. Irchel s3a10. The sequence goes on along the minus strand of NZ_FYDR01000005.1, from coordinate 298,170 downwards.
GTTCGCCGAAGACGCCGATAGCCTCGGCGACCGTTTGCTGATCGATGATCACGGCGCGCCGATTGATGACGCAGTCTGGGCGTTGTACCGACAAGCGCTCGAACGAATCGGCCCGGTGGCAACCTTGATCGAACGGGACAATCAGGTCCCGGCGTTCAATGTGCTGCTGGCCGAGGCGCAGCAGGCCGAAGCGTTGTTGCTGCACGCTGGGAGTCGGCCATGAGCACTCAAGCCGACTTCAGCGTCGCCCTGCTCGACACTCGCCTGCCCTGCCCCGCCGGCCTGTGCAGCGCCAACGGTGCTGATCCTGCCAGCCGATTTCTGGTGTATCGCAATAACGTGCAAGGTTCGTTGATCAACGCGCTGGCCGACAGTTATCCGGTGGTGCAGCAGTTGGTCGGCGAGGAATTCTTCCGTGGCATGGCCGGCATATTCATCCAGCAGCAGCCGCCGCACAGTCCGTTGATGAGCCGTTACGGCGACGGTCTGGCGGACTTCATTGACGCATTCGAACCGGCGGCCGAGGTGCCGTATCTGGCCGATGTCGCACGGCTCGAACGCTTGCGCACCCGCGCTTATCACGCCGCCGATGCCGCGACGGTCAGTGCGCAACAGATCAGCGCTGCACTGGCCGATCCACAAACACTCGCCGAACTGAACATCACCCTGCATCCCTCGCTGCACCTGCTCGATTCAGCCTGTGCGGTGGTTTCGATCTGGGCCGCGCATCAGCAGGACGCCACGCTGGCGGGTATCGACATCCATCAAGGGCAACACGCACTGGTGCTGCGCAACGGTCTGGAGGTCGAGGTCTTTGCCCTCGATCACGGCGCCAGCGTATTTATCCGCCATCTGCTCCATCACCGACCGCTGCTGCAAGCGGCGCAAGACAGTCCGCCGTTCGATCTGCCGCAGACCCTCGCCCTGCTGATCGGCCACAACGCCATCACCGACTTGAACAACCAGGTATCGCCATGAGCAACCTCATCACTCGCGCCATCGGACTAATGGAAAAAATCCCCCACAGCCTGATCGCCTTCATCGCGCGGTTCTCGATTGCCGCAGTGTTCTGGAAGTCCGGGCAGACCAAGGTCGAGGGGCTGGCCATCGATTTGCTCGACGGCACCTTTCAACTCGGCTGGCCACGCTTGGCGGACTCGACGATTCCGTTGTTCCAGAGCGAATACCACGTACCGCTGCTGTCACCGGAAATCGCCGCGCACATGGCGGCGTTTGCCGAACACTTCTTTCCGGTGCTGATATTGATCGGCTTCGCCACGAGGTTTTCGGCACTGGCGCTGCTGGGCATGACGCTGGTCATCGAGGTGTTCGTCTATCCCGATGCCTACCCGACCCATGGTACCTGGGCGGCGGTGTTGCTGTACCTGATGGCGACCGGACCGGGCAGATTGTCGATCGATCACCTGATCGCACGACGTTTTGCCAGTTGACCACAAACTGTAGGAGTGAGCCTGCTCGCGATAGCGGTAATCCAGCCAACATTTCTGTTGAATTTGCTTACGCAATCGCGAGCAGGCTCACTCCTACAGGAAATGAGTTAGCGCTGAAGTCGATCCAGCGCCTCGCCGCTGCGTTTGAACCAGCCGATCAGATAATCCGCCAGCACCTGCGTGCGTTTGGGCAACCCGCCCTGATACGGATGCACCAGATACATCGGCATCCGGCGCGTCTGAAAGCCCCGCAGCAGCCAGCGCAATCGGCCGTCAGCCAGTTCGGTTTGCAGCAAATACGACGGCAACCTTGCGATGCCGGCGCCGGCCAGTGCGGCTTTCTTCAGCAGGTTGTAATGGTTGCTGGCGAACGGCCCCGACACCCGCACCCGCAGCAATTCGTGCTGTTGGTGATACAGCCATTCCTCGCGGCCACTGTAGTGGCTGTTGAGCAGGCAGCGGTGTTCGGCCAGCTCCTGCGGGGTCAGCGGTTCGCCGAACTGCTCTAGATAGGCCGGGCTGGCGCAGGTCATTTCCTGCCACGCCAGCAGCGGCTTGGCCACCAGCCGCTCGTCATTGGCCACCTCGGCGCGAATCGCCAGATCGAAGCCATCCCGGGACAGGTCGCGATAGTGGTTGTTCAGCTCCAGTTCGATCTGCACCTCGGGATATTTTTGCGAGAACTCCAGCAGCAAACCATCGAAAAACGTTTCCCCCAACGACACTGGCACCGTCATCCGCACCGGGCCGGCCATGTCGTCTTTCAAACGCGCCAATGCCTGCCGCGCGCGCTCCACCTGCACCACCAACGCCTGGGCTTGCGGCAACAATGCGGCGCCGGCGGCAGTCAGGCTCAGACGGCGCGTCGTGCGTTGCAGCAACACCACGGAAAACTGCGCCTCCAGTTGACTGATGCGCTTGGACAACTGGCCCTTGCTGCAACCCAGTTGCTGCGCCGCCAGGGTAAAGCTGCCGGCCTCGATCAACACCGCGAACGCCGCCAGATCATCCATTTCGCTCATGGATTGTTTCCATTTGAAAACCAAAGGTTGCCTATTAGTGCGCTTATCCGCAGAAAAAACCACTCTAGACTGAAACCTCGTTCAACCCATTGAGGAACAGCCCCATGAAGATTCTGTTGATCGGTGCCGCCGGCACCATCGGTTCGGCCGTGGACAAAGAACTGAGCCAGCGTCATGAAGTGATCCGCATCGGTCGCAGCAGCGGCGACTTCCAGGTGGACATCAGCGACAGCGCCTCGATTCGCCAGTTGTTCGAGCAGACCGGCAAGTTCGATGCGCTGATCTGCGCCGCCGGCAACGTGACCTTCGCCCCACTCGGCGAGATGAACGCCGACAGCTTTGCCCTGGGCCTGAAAGACAAGCTGATGGGCCAGGTCAACCTGCTGCTGATCGGCCGCGAATACGCCAACGACGGTGCCTCGTTCACCTTCACCACCGGCGTGCTCAGCCATGACCCGATCCGTACCGGCGCCTCGGCAGCATTGGTCAACGGCGCGCTGGACAGCTTCGTCAAAGCCGCCGCCATCGAACTGCCGCGTGGCCTGCGGGTGAACTCGATCAGCCCGACCGTGCTGCTGGAAGCGATGGGCAGCTACGCCCCGTATTTCCGTGGCTACAAGCCGGTTCCGGCAGCCGATGTGGCATTGGCCTACGCGAAAAGTGTCGAAGGTCTGCAAACCGGCCAGACCTTTCACGTGGGCTAAACCCTTGTGATCAACGGTCAGCCTGCGTAACGTGGCGGCACTTGTCTGGAGAGCCGAAGATGCGTGTTGCCCGTTCGTTGATTGTTGTTGCCCTGCTGCCATTGTTCGCCGCCTGCCAATTGCTCGATGGCCCGCGGGAAAGCGCGTCCCACATCGGACAAACCCGGATGCAGGGGCAGTTGACCGCAGCCGACGGCAAACTGGTGTTCCAGCCGTGTGGCGAACAGCGTCAGTACGCGGTCAACGACATCGGCGGCACCAGCGTGCTGCAAGAGGCCGCGACCCTCGCCGATCAGCAGGGCAAGCTGTTTGCCGATGTGCGCGGGAAGATCGCTGGCGACCGCCTCGACCTCGGCCAGTTGTATCGCGTCGAGCGTTCCGGCACCGCCTGCGATGACCCGAACTTCAAGCTGTTGATCCTGCGTGCCGCCGGCCACGGTCCCGAGTGGAGCGTCAAAGTCAGCGGCAAGGGCATGGTCATTGACCGTGAAGGCCAGCCGGCGCTGGCGGTCCCTTATGTCGAAGAGCAACTGGGCGACGGCCGCTTCAACCTCAGCAGCGAAGCCAACAACCAGCGCATCGAGTTGTGGGTCGCGCCGCAACGCTGCGTCGACAGCAGCACCGGCAGCGTGCAGCACATGAGCGCCGAACTGCGCATCGACGGCAAGGTCGAGCGTGGCTGCGGGTATTTCGGCGGATCGCGTAACGACTGAGCGTTTTAGCCTCACCGGATCCGGCCTTTGCGGCTTATAATCGCGGCCTTCAAACGCCCTGGCGCAGTTGTGCGCCCCGCGAATCCGGATCCTCGCCATGTTACGAATCACCGAACTCAAGCTGCCAATCGACCATCCCGAAGAAGACCTGCGCGCGGCCATCGTGCAGCGCCTGGGCATCGCCAGCGATGACCTGCTCGATTTCACCTTGTTCAAGCGCAGCTACGACGCGCGCAAAAAGTCCTCCGAACTGTGCTTCATCTACACCATCGACCTCACCGTACGCGACGAGGCCAAGGTGCTGGGCAAGTTCGCCGACGACCGTAACGTCAACGTGGCGCCGGATGTCAGCTACAAATTCGTCGGTCAGGCGCCGAGCGACGTGAGCCAGCGCCCGATCGTGGTCGGTTTCGGCCCGTGCGGAATTTTCGCCGGCCTGCTGCTGGCGCAGATGGGCTTCAAGCCGATCATCCTGGAGCGCGGCACTGAAGTCCGCCAGCGCACCAAGGACACCTGGGGCCTATGGCGCAAAAGCGTGCTCAACCCCGAGTCCAACGTGCAGTTCGGCGAAGGCGGCGCGGGCACGTTCTCCGACGGCAAGCTGTACAGCCAGATCAAGGATCCGAAGTTCCTTGGCCGCAAAGTCCTGCACGAATTCGTCAAGGCCGGCGCGCCGGAAGAAATCCTCTACGTCAGCAAACCGCACATCGGTACGTTCCGTCTGACCGGCATGGTCGAGACCATGCGTGAAGAGATCCGCGCGCTGGGCGGCGAAGTACGCTTCCAGGAGCGCGTCACCGACGTGCTGATCGAAGACGGCCAACTGGTCGGCGTCGAACTGGCGAGCGGCGAAACCCTGCATTCGAAACACGTGGTTCTGGCCCTCGGCCACAGTGCCCGTGACACCTTCCGCATGCTCCACAGCCGTGGCGTGTTCATGGAGGCCAAGCCGTTCTCGGTGGGCTTCCGCATCGAACACCCGCAATCGCTGATCGACCGCGCGCGGCTGGGCAAGTACGCCGGCCACCCGAAGCTGGGGGCTGCCGACTACAAACTGGTGCACCACGCCAAGAACGGTCGTTCGGTCTATAGCTTCTGCATGTGCCCGGGCGGCACCGTGGTCGCGGCCACTTCCGAGCCGAACCGCGTGGTCACCAACGGCATGAGCCAGTACTCGCGCAACGAGCGCAACGCCAACTCCGGGATCGTCGTCGGCATCACCCCGGAAGTCGATTACCCGGGCGGACCGCTGGCCGGTATCGAGTTGCAGGAGCGTCTGGAATCCCACGCGTTCATCCTCGGCGGCAGCGACTACAAAGCCCCGGCGCAACTGGTCGGCGACTTCATCAACGGCACCCCGTCGACCGAACTGGGCGAAGTCGAGCCGTCGTACAAACCGGGCGTGGCCCTGGGCGACCTGGCCTTGGCGCTGCCGGACTTTGCCATCGAAGCGATTCGTGAAGCGTTGCCGGCGTTCGAAAAGCAGATTCGCGGTTACTCGCTGCACGATGCGGTGTTGACCGGCATCGAAACCCGCACCTCGTCGCCGCTGCGCATCACGCGTAACGAATCGCTGCAGAGCCTGAACGTCAAAGGCCTGTTCCCGGCCGGTGAAGGCGCCGGTTATGCGGGCGGGATTCTGTCGGCGGGTGTGGACGGGATTCGGATTGCCGAGGCCGTGGCGCGCGATATTCTCGGTCTGGAAGCCTGATACATCTGTTTTGAAGTAACACCAACCTCCTGTGGGAGCGGGCTTGCTCGCGAATGCGGTGGGTCAGTCGACGACAATGTTGACTGACCCACCGCATTCGCGAGCAAGCCCGCTCCCACATTGGTTTCTGTGTTACTTCAGATATTGGCGCGCAGGACTGAAGTCGGCAACGGCTCACCTTTCTCGGCACTCGCCGCCACCGCTGCAATCAATCCCTCCAGCTCATAGCCCTGCGCCTTCAGCCAGGCCTGATCGTAATAGGTGTCGGCATAGCGCTCGCCGCCATCGCACAGAATCGCCACGATCGACCCCGACTCCCCCGCCGCTTTCATCTGCTGCGCCGCCATCAGTGCGCCGATCAGGTTGGTGCCGCTCGACCCGCCGACATGCCGTCCCAGACGCTGCGCCAGATAATGCATGGCCGCCAGCGACAAGGCGTCCGGCACCTTGACCATCGCATCGATCACCTTGGGCAGGAACGACGCCTCGACCCGGGGCCGGCCAATGCCTTCGATCCGTGAACCGCAGTCCAGACGCAGACTGGCGTCACCGCTCTGGTAGTAATCGAAGAACACCGAGCGCTCGGCGTCGGCGCACAACACCCGGGTGCAATGCTGGCGATAACGCACGTAGCGGCCGAGGGTCGCGGTGGTGCCGCCGGTGCCGGGGCTGGAAATCAGCCAGCTCGGTTCCGGATGTTTCTCGAAACGCATCTGCTGGAAGATCGACTCGGCGATGTTGTTGTTCGCCCGCCAGTCGGTGGCCCGCTCGGCGTAGGTGAACTGGTTAATGAAGTGGCCGCCATGCTCGCGGGCCAGACGTTCGGATTCGGCGTAAATCTGCGTCGGATCCTTCACCAGATGGCTCTGACCACCGTAGAAGGCGATCTGCGCGATCTTCTCTTTCGAGGTGGTCGCCGGCATCACCGCAATGAACGGCAAACCGAGCATGCGCGCGAAATACGCCTCGGAAATCGCCGTCGAACCGCTGGACGCCTCGATCACCGGTGCGCCGGGTTTGAGCCAGCCGTTACACAACGCATACAGGAACAGCGAACGTGCCAGACGATGTTTGAGGCTGCCGGTGGGATGGCTCGACTCGTCCTTGAAATACAACTCGATGCCTGAAAAACCTGGCAGCGGCAAAGGGATCAGATGGGTGTCGGCGCTGCGCTGGAAGTCCGCCTCGATAATGCGGATGGCTTCGCGGGCCCACTGTCGGTTGTCGCTCATGGTCATGCTCTCGTTGATTCGGGCAGAAGTTGCCTCGTCACAGGCTCAGCTCTCAAGCATAGGAAAAAACCTGCTGGCCTCACAGATACAGCTGAGGCTCAATTCATCCGCCAACTGCCAGATTCTGTGCAAATGGGCATCAGGCTTTCGCATTAACTGTGAAGAACCTGTCCCGCCGTTCTTTGCGCTAAAGCGGCCAGCCCGCCCCCCTGCCTGACAAATAGCGAACAATCCGCACTTAATCAAAGACCCGTCCTACAGCCAGCAATTGTCCGCTTCGTTAACGTCGCACAGCCCTTTCGGGGGCCTGTCGATGGATGAACGAAAGGACGCTCAGTGGCTCGCAACAAGGACATTCCCCGGGTCCCCAACCCGCCGGCGGGCGACGGTCATCACGTCACCTGGCGCTACATGACGGCCACTGAACTGGCCGAGCGCGAAGCCCGACAAAACGCTTACGACGCCATGCTGGCGCGGCAGGAGGCCTTCGAGCGCAGCCGCGAGATAGCGGCCCAAAAGCCTGATCCGGTGAGGGCCGGCTGCGTATTCGCCAAGTCCTGCAAATTGCCGGACGCGATCATCGACTACGCGAATCCTTCGGGGATGGTGCCGACCGACAGCCTCAAGGATTACGGCGAGCTGATCCTGCTTGGCGCTCGCGAAAGCGATGGAACCGGCGGCGTTGCCCTGAAGAAAATCGGCGCCACCGCAATCCCCGCCGGACTGGGCAGTTTCGCCTTGGCCGGCGCCGCGTTCGAGGCGCTACCCGCGATCGCCGCCGGGACGGCTACCGCCACCCTGGCAGGACTGGTGGCGCTGCTCATGCCTTCCAGCCTTGGCGACAGCGCACTCTATAGCGACGAGCAACTGCGCAGCCTCAAACAGGCCCGCACCCGCGTTCGCCTGCGCGTCGAACAACTGGCCGACGGCAGCCTCAAGGGCTACGGCTTCTACACCGGCAGGAATCGCGACTGGGAAATGGTCGATGTCGTGCAGTTCACCGCGCGCGGCAACCGGTTCGTCGCCGACCTGGGTGAAGGCATCGAACTGATCTGGACGCCTGCGGTGGATGGCTCGGACGTTCTCGGCATTCCCGCTTTGGAAGCCGCCCCGCAGGCACCGCACATCTGGGTTTATCCGCCGACGAAAGCGGCGGACGGGATTTTGGTGAATCCGGTTTATCCGCCGGAGTATCGGGATTTCATTCTGGTGTTTCCGGCGGATTCGGGGGTTCGGCCTCTATACATCGTGGTCAACTCCTCGCGCAAAGGCTTACCACCAGCGGGACACAGCTATCATAAACCTCCGAAAGCAGAGGAAATTACCGCGTTTCCCGGCCTGAAAAAGGCACAGAAAATGAATCCCGTACAAGGAGGTGGCGGACTTCGGGAACGATGGAAGGATGCCAAAGGCAGGAGAATTTATGAGTGGGACTCGATGCACGGCGAGTTGGAAGTTTACCGTGCAAGTGACGGAGCTCACCTAGGCGCTTTTGACCCTTTTACAGGAGAGCGACGAGAGGGCCCGAAAGATGAAAGAAGCATCAGAAAAAAATACTTGTGAGGGTGATGATGGGATTAAAACTAAGGCTGGAGTGGTACGACAAGCAAACCCATCTATGCGAGGGCGAAGAATATTCCGAGGATTTAGGCGACGATGAAACCGTTTTGAATGCCTTGGGTATACCGGTAGAAAACAACATTAATAATGGCGGCTTCAACGTACTCGAAAGTTGGAAACCTGTCCTTCAACCTTACTTTCAAAATAAAATTTCCCTAACGACTCACGACTATCAAATTTCGTTTGACTACTGCGACGTCTGGTAACCGGCACCCAGGATCATAAAAAACCCCGACCAGTCACCTGATCGGGGTTTTTCTTTACCGCTCGTTCCCGCTTAGTGCGAAACGCGGCTGGTGCCACCGACGGTGGAGATGCGCACGCGCTCACCGACACGGAACACTTCGTTTTCCTGAACCTGTTGCACGTAGGCGCGCATGCTGCCGTCGTCTTCGCGCACGGTGATTTCCACGCCCTGGGTGCGGGTCAGGCCTTCTTCGGTGGCCGAACCGATCAGGCCGCCGGCCACGGCGCCGATGACCGCCGCGACGATGCTGCCCTTGCCGCCACCGATGGCGCTGCCGCCGACACCGCCGACCACTGCGCCAGCAGCGCCGCCGATTGGGGTTTTGGTGCCTTCGATTTTCACCGGACGCAGGGATTCGATGGTGCCCATGCGAATCGTCTGCACACGACGCGCTTCGTCACGGGAGTAGGAGTCACCGGTCAGGCTCGACTGGCAGCCGGTCAGCAACATCGCCATCGTGGAAAAGGAAGCAACCAGCAGAACAGACTTACGCATAGCATCAACTCCAAAAGAACTTGTGTTCATTAAACCCCGCTGCTTGACGCCTGTCACGACGCAGCCCGGATAAACTTGATTTTATTCAGGCCCGGTACAGGCTCCGGCAGCCCACCCTACAGTAGCGCCAAATCGCCCAACCTGCCGCGCCAAACCCAAGGATTTCCATGGATTACCTGATCATTTTCATCACCACCGCTACCGGTCTGTACTTCCACGGGTGGCTGTACGTGCGGATCAGACGCTGGATGGATCGTGACCTGGCGCTGTCCCTGGCGGGCAAGGATGAAGGCAAACGCGCCTTCATGCTGGAACGACTGGCCGATGCCCGCGCGCAAAAGATCAAGCGCCGAAGTGGCTTGAGACCGCAGCGGCAGGCTATCTCGCTCGGTAGACTGCTCAGGGCGCCAGACGTTCAAGAATCCAGTGGGCGTCCTGCTGACGATAGTTCAGGCGATCATGCAGACGGCTCGGACGGCCCTGCCAGAACTCGACGCGCTCGGGCAGCAGGCGGTAACCACCCCAATGTTCCGGACAGTCGGGCTGGGTATCGCTGAATCGCTGCTCGGTGGCCTTGAGCAGATCTTCCAGCTCGCCACGCCCGTTGATCACCCGGCTCTGCGGTGACGCCCAGGCCCCGAGCCGGCTGCCCAGCGGTCGCACCTGATAATACGCGTCGGACTCTTGCGGCGTGACCTTCACCACCCGCCCTTCGATGCGCACCTGCCGTTCCAGGGTCGGCCAGAAGAAGGTCATGGCGGCAAACGGGTTGGCCGCCAGTTGCTGGCCCTTGGCGCTGTCGTAGTTGGTGAAAAAGGTGAAGCCCTGCGCGTCCAGGCCCTTGAGCAGCAGAATGCGGCAATGCGGCCGCCCGTCCGCATCCACCGTGGCCAGGGTCATGGCGTTGGCTTCCACTGGCGCCTGTTCGGTTTTCACCGCGTCGGCAAACCACTGGTGGAACAGCGCAAACGGCTCGGCCGGGGCTTGCGCCTCGGTGAGCCCGTCCCGGGTGTAATCACGACGCATATCTGCCAGAGCCTGGGTCATGGCGCATTCCTTTTCGTTAGCGGATCACTTCTTGGTGGCATCGGCAGCCGCGACTTTCTTGTCGGTCGCGGCGGCTTTGGCTGGCGCGGTTTTCTTCGCAGGCGCCTTGGCCGGTGCCTTGGTCGCGGCCTTCTTCACCGGAGCCTTGGCGGCAGCTTTCTTGACCGGCGCTTTTTTGGTCGCAGGTACCGCGGCTTTCTTCGCAGCAGGCGCTGGGGTGACCGGTTTGGCCACAGGCTTGACGTCCTGCGCGGCAACCATTGTCACAGGCTTCGGCGCCGGCATGTTGTATTTGCTCAGCAGCGCAACCATGGTGTTCTGTGGAGTCACCAGCATTTCCACGCGACGGTTCAGGGCACGACCTTCAACGCTGTCGTTGGCGGCACGCGGTGCTTCAGAACCCATGCCGCGCAGCATCAGACGATCACGCTGCAAACCGCTGAGACGGAAAATCGCCGCAATGGCTTGTGCACGCTCCTGACTCAATTTGACGTTGGCCGGCGCGGCGCCACTGGAGTCGCTGTGACCGAGTACCAGTACGGCGGTTTTCGGGTCAGCTTCGAGGATTTTTGCCACGCGGGTGAACGGGCCCAGGGTCACTGGCAGCAGCATGGCCGGACGATCCGGGTTGAACGAGCCTTCCACCGGTGCGGTCACGACCAGCACGTTGTCACGGCGTTCGAGTTGCAGGTTGCTGTCCTGAATCGCGGTACGCAGGCGCGGCTCATAATCGTCGAGCCAGGCCTGGGTGACTTTAGGGTCCGGCATTGGCACCACCTTGGCGGTGTCCTGATCCTTGCCACCGAACGGCCACCACCATTTGCCGCCCTTGTCGGCTTCAGCCTTGGCAACCGTCACCGGTTTTTTCGCTTCAGGGGCGACTTCGGCCTTCATGTCGGCCTTGGCTGCTGCATCATCGGATCCGAACGGCCAGTACCAAGGGCTGCTGCTCTCGGTTTTAGCCACTGGTGCGCTGGCGGCTGGTTTCACAGGCGCCGGTGCCGGCTCGTTGGCCGCCACTTTGTCGGAAGACCCGAACGGCCACCAGCTGCCGCCGTCCGCATCATTTTTTGGAGTCTGTGCACAACCGGTGATCGCAACACACAGGGCCAGGGCGAGAGTCGTTTTAGCTGACATTGAAAATCCACAAAATGAAGTAATGAAAAATCAGAGCACTTTCGCCCGGATAAACAGACACTTTGAATCGAAAAACCGGATCTGGTTCCAACCCTGGAACCTCATGTAACGCTTTACAGACAAGTGGCAAGTACCCGCGCCAGTTGCTGTGCGCGCGGATCCATCAAGACGTACGGCCCAAGGGTATTTGTCACAAAACCGAACGCCACATCGTGCTCAGGATCAGCAAAACCCACCGAACCGCCCGCCCCCGGATGACCGAACGCGCGCGGGCCGAGGCCATAGGTGGCGTTCGCCATGTCCGGCTGGTCAAGCATGCAGCCCAGGCCGAAACGGGTGCGGGTCAGCAGGGTCTTGTCGTCGCCGTAGCTGTGTTCGCGAGTCAGCTCTTCGAGCATTTCGCTTTCGAGCAGGCTGCCATCGAGCAAACCGGCATAGAAACCGGCCAGACTGCGCGCATTGCCATGACCATTGGCGGCCGGTTGCTGCATGCGCCGCCATTCCGGTTTGTTGGTACTGGTGAGCACCGACGGCGGATTGGTGAAGGCGCGGGTGGTCATGGCGGTCGGTTCGCGCATGGTCACTTGCAACAGGCGCTGGGCCGCGGCATCGCCGACGTTGCCCTTGCCGCGAGCGATGTGCGCCACGCGGTGGAACTCTTCGTCAGCCAGGCCGACGTGGAAATCCAGCCCCAGCGGCCTGGCGACACGGGCGACGATCGACTCGCCCGGCCCGCGACCGTCAGCGCGACGCAGCAACTCCCCGACCAGCCAGCCATAAGTGATGGCGGCATAGCCGTGGCCGGTGCCCGGCGTCCACCACGGGGCTTCGGCCGCGAGGGCGTCGACCATGGTTTGCCATTCGTAGAGGGCGGCGGGCGCCAGCAACTCGCGCAGGGCCGGCAGACCGGCCTGATGGCAGAGCAGTTGACGCAGGGTGACGGTTTCTTTGCCAGCGGCGGCAAACTCCGGCCAGTAGCGGGCAACCGGTGCATCCAGTTGCAGTTTGCCTTCGGCCACCAGTTGCAACGCAGTGACTGCGGTGAAGGTCTTGGTGCAGGAAAACAGGTTGGCGATGGTGTCGCTATGCCAGGCCTCGGTGCCGTCCTTGTCGGCAGTACCGGACCAGAGGTCGAGGACGGTTTCTCCGCCGACCTTGATGCACAGGGCTGCGCCGCGTTCCTGGGGATCGTCGAAAAGTGCCGCGAACGCCTCGCGCACTGCTTCGAATTGAAGCTCGTAATGTCCCTGAATCTGCACCCGCAACTCCCCCGCGAAAACGCTCTACAAAGTGGCCCGCATTGTTCCAGCCCTTGAGGGATTTGGGAACAGCTGCGGGCCGGACGGTTGAATGCTGTAGTGAGGCGGCTGACGCCTTCGCGAGCAAGCCCGCTCCCACAGAGATTCTTTGGTGTGGCAGAGATCCAGTGTGGGAGCGAGCTTGCTCGCGAAGAACGATGACGCGGTCTGAACCTTAATGACCATTGCCCGAATGCCCACCCGCATGCCCGGCCCCAGGGCCTTTTCCAGCCTCACCCTTGCGCCCGCCCTCCGCTTCATGACCGACAGCGGCCGCGGCCTTTTCAGCCTCTTTGCCCAACTGATCAACTGCCTGCAAATTACTCTTGCGCACCGCCTCGACAAAGCCCTGATACGGCAGATCGGTAATCCCCACCAGACCGAAGTGCCCGTTCTCGCCATCGAGCAGACGCCCGGTCGCCGGTTGGTCCAGATACTGGAACCAGTGCACGCCGACAATCGACGGTTCACTCAATGCCTGTTTGAGGAAACTGGCATACGCCGGGCCACGATCCTCTTCCCGCGCCAGTTGCGTCACGCCTCCCCAGAACGGGCCGCGATCACTGGAGCCGAAGTTGAATTCGGTGATCAGCACCGGCTTGTCGAGAGCGCGCAGGGCGGCGAAGTCATAGCCGTCCTGCGGTTTCAGCGTGTACATATTGAAACTCAACACGTCGCAATACTGTGCGCAGGACGCCACGGCTTCCGGGGTGCTGGTGGCGAAACGGCCACCGAGCAGCAACTGATTCGGTGCGTGCCATTTCAGCGAATCGGAGATGGTCTTGAAGTAGGTGTCGGCAAATACCTTCTGGAAGTATTTGAAGTCATTTTCGATTTCCGGGTGCTCCGGATTCGGCATCGGCGGCACGAAACCCGGGTCTTCCATCAACTCCCACGCCGGCAGATCAATGCCCCAGGCTTTCGACAGGCCCGCCTGGTTGCGGTACTTGTCGCGCAACTGCTTGAGGAATGCGCGTTTGGCCGGCACGTCGGTGGTCATTTTCAACGTGCCATAGGCCAGCGCGTAGCGCGACTGCGGATCGTCGCCGGGGCCGGCCCAGGCCAGTTCATTGTCGGCGTAGTAGCCGATCAGCCACGGATCATCACGATGATCGCGGGCGGCAATGGCCACGGCACGCTCGGTGGCCATGGCGAAACGCGGGTCAAACGGGTCGGGCATGCCGCCCCACCAGTCGCTGCCGGTGCTGATGCTGGTGTAGTCGCCGACAATCGACAGCGGCAGGGTGTACGGCACCCGTTCGGCGTCGGCGAGCGAGTCGGCACTCCAGTTGCCGACGGTGTTGAAACCCCAGGCCTGCAGGCGATCGAGGGTGTGCGTGGCCCACTTCTGCTCGTCGACCGTGGCTTTGCACGGCACAGCGACGGGTTGATCGGCAGCCTTTTCAGCAGTCGTCGCTACGGCGTCTGTTTTCGCCGCTGCGGCGACACCGGCCTTCGCCTCGTTTGACTTTGGCGCAGGCTCGGCAGCTTTTACTGCGGTTTCTTCAACCGCCCCAGCCTTGGCCGCTTCAGCGATTCCGGCCTTGGTATCGCTGTCCGGTTTGCAGGGCTCGCCATAAACCCGTTGCAGGTTGGCGCCATAGAAGTCGTACCAGCGCCCGTTGCCATAGCCGCGGCCCTGATCCGCGCCGTTGCCGCCACGGTTATCGCCTTCGCCAAAATGACTGGCAAGTGGTTCGTCAGGCTTGGGCAGGGATTCGAACATCCACTCACGTCCGGCGACATAGGTCTGATTGACCTGCGGGCTGACGGTGTTGACCCCCAGCGAATAGAACGGATGTCCTTCAGGGGTCACCAGATACCAGCGACCGTCGCGTTTTTCGGTGCGGAAAAAGCCGCTGGCCTTGAACGCCGGGCCTTTGTTCCAGCCACCGAACTTGTCCAGCGAGGACTTTTCGCGCTCGGCCAGCCAGGTTTTCAGCTTTTGCTGTTCCTTGGCGGCGGCAGATTTCAGTTGTTCGTCGTTGCTAATCTTTTCCGGCCATTTGCTGCGGGTCGATTGACCGTAGGCATCCACCAGATTGCCGTAGACAGCCTGGGTTACAGCATCGCCGTCCTGCACGCCGAAACGTTCGAGCAGCAGGCTCTGCGCGGCTTTCGGCTGATCCATCCACAGGCTCACCGACACCACCTGGCTGCGATCCAGTTCACCGCTGCTGCTGGCCAGCAGAATCCGCTGGCCGTCGACAGTCATCGGCATCGGCGGCCCGGCCTTCATGCCCTGGCTCAGCGGCGAGGTTGCCACCAATGGCACCAAGAGGGTTTGCGCCGGGCCGGCCGGCAGGTCGACGCGGCTGGTCAGCGTCTGGCCGTTGTTGCTCTGGATTTGCACGTAGACCGTCACGGCCCAGTTCATTGCGCTCTGCAGACGCAGGCTCATCATGCCCGACTGCGACCAGTCCCAGGCGCCGGTCTGCGGGGTCAGGCGCAGGGTCGGGCGAGCCACCGGGTTGAACGTCACCCGGCGCAGCACTTCACCTTCGGGGGTTTGCTCGGCGTTGGCTTGGGGCAGGTCAGTGTTTTCGGTGAAGACTTTCACCACGTCGGCAGGACGGACGAAGTTGAACAGGGTCTGCTGACCCGCAGGCGCCGCCAGTAACGGGGCAGCAAAAATCAAGGCGAATACGGCAGGCAACGAACGGCGAATCATAAGAACGGAGTTCTCCCTAACGACCAACTAAGGCCAATGGAAAAGCATGGCAGAGAGATAGACAGCGCGGCGGGCAAAACTGCCCACCGTTGTCTCAGGATATTTCACGACGGAATGGCGGCAACGCATTGAGGATCGCCTTGCCGTAGCGCTGGGTGACCAGGCGCCGATCGAGCAAGGTGATGGTGCCGCGGTCTTCTTCGGTACGCAGCAGACGGCCGCAGGCCTGCACCAGTTTCAGCGAGGCGTCGGGCACCGAGATTTCCATGAACGGATTGCCGCCACGGGCCTCGATCCACTCCGACAGCGCCGCCTCGACCGGATCGTCCGGCACCGAGAACGGGATTTTGGCGATAACCACGTGCTCGCAATAGGCACCCGGCAAGTCCACGCCTTCGGCGAAACTGGCGAGGCCGAACAGCACGCTGGAATCGCCACCATCGACCCGCGCCTTGTGCTTGTTCAGGGTTTCCTGTTTCGACAGGTTGCCTTGAATGAACACTTGCTTGCGCCAGTCGCGGTCGAGGCCGTCGAACACGTCCTGCATCTGTTTGCGCGAAGAAAACAGCACCAGCGTGCCCCGTGAGCCTTCGACCAGATCCGGCAACTCGCGGATGATCGCCGCGGTGTGAGCGGCGGCGTCACGCGGGTCGGCCTTCAGGTCCGGGACCCGCAGCACACCGGCGTCGGCGTGATGGAACGGGCTCGGCACCACAGCGGTGACGGCTTTTTTCGGCAGGCCGGCGCGCATGCGGAAACGGTCGAAAGTGCCCAGCGCGGTCAGCGTTGCCGACGTCACCAGACAGCCGTAGGCCACGTTCCACAGGCTGCGACGCAGGGTTTCGGCGGCAAGAATCGGGCTGGCGTTGACCTCGATGTCGAACAGCGAACCGCTTTCGGCCAGCGTCAGCCAGCGGGCCATCGGCGGGCTGTCCTCCGGGTCTTCGGCGGTGAATGCAGTCCACAACTCCCAGTTGCCCGACGCCCGCGACAACAGGCTGCCGAACAGCGGATACCACTCCTCGGCCTGATTACTGGCGATGCCGATGTTGACCTCGCCGTCCATGCCTTCCTTGAGCAGATCGGTCAGGCGGGTGAACAGATCGTTGAGCCGCGAGTAGCCCTTTTTCAGCTCGATGCCCATTTCGCGCATGTGCTCGGGAATCACCCCGCCGACGAAACGATGGCGAGGCCGCTCGCGGCCTTCGACGTCTTCGCCGGGTTTGAAATCGGCAATCTGCTCGCACGCGGTGAACATGAACTGCTGCTGTGTTTTGATCTCGCGCGCCAGCTCGGGCACTTGCTCGATCAGCTTGCCGAGATCCCCCGGCAACGGATGCTGGGCCAACAGTTTGGTGAGGTTCTTCGCGGTGGTTTCCAGCCAGTCGGCGGTGGAACGCAGGCGCGTGTAGTGGGCGAAGTGGCCGATGGCCTTGTCCGGCAGGTGATGGCCTTCGTCGAACACGTAAATGGTGTCGCGCGGATCCGGCAATACCGCACCGCCGCCGAGCGCGAGGTCAGCCAGCACCATGTCGTGGTTGGTGACGATCACGTCGACCTTGCCCATGCCTTCGCGCGCCTTGTAGAAGGCGCACTGGCCGAAGTTCGGGCAATGGCGGTTGGTGCATTGGCTGTGATCGGTGGTCAGGCGCGCCCAGTCGGCGTCTTCCAGCGCGTTGGGCCAACTGTCGCGATCGCCGTCCCACTTATTGCCGGCGAGCTTCTCGATCATGCTGGTGAACAGCTTCTGACTGGCCTCGTCGACCTCGATCTTGAAGCCTTCTTCTTCGAACAGCTGGGCGGTGGCGGTTTGCGCGTGGCCTTCCTGCAGCAGCATGTCGAGTTTGGACAGGCACATGTAGCGACCACGGCCCTTGGCCAGCGCGAAGCTGAAGTTCAGCCCGCTGTTGCGCATCAGGTCAGGCAAATCCTTGTAGACGATCTGCTCTTGCAGGGCCACGGTCGCGGTGGCGATCACCAGGCGCTTGCCGGCCAGCTTCGCCGTCGGGATCGCCGCCAGGCTGTAGGCCACGGTCTTGCCGGTACCGGTGCCGGCTTCCACCGCGACAATCGCGGGGTCGCCACTGCGCCGGCCTTCGTCGTCGGTGTCGATATCCCCGAGGACTTTGGCGATTTCAGCGATCATCAGGCGCTGGCCGTAACGCGGCTTGAGGCTCTTGGCTTCAAGAAAACGCGAATAGGCGCCCTGGATCGTGGTTTTGAGTTCAGTGCTGATCATTGAGTGTCGGGCGCAAAAACGCTGGATAAATTTTCAGTGGTTCGGTTCGGCGGCTATCATACCCCGCGAATCGATCCCGCGCAGAACGGAGTACCCCAATGACACCTTTTAGCCTCGTTTATCCGCTGCATGTCCTGTCAGCCCTGGTCTGGGTCGGCGGCATGTTTTTCGCCTGGATGGTCCTGCGCCCGGCGGCGGTCAAGGCTCTCGACGGCCCCGCTCGCCTGACCTTGTGGGTGGAAGTGTTTCAAGGTTTTTTTCGTTGGGTCTGGGTCGCGGTGATCCTGTTGCCGATCAGCGGCGTGGGCATGTTGCACTTGCAGCAGGTCGGGTTCGAGACCGCGCCGAAGTACGTGCAGGTGATGATCGGGCTGTACGTGGTGATGACGGCGCTGTTTATCCGGATTCAGGGCTTGATGCTGCCGGAATTGCGTAAAGCGGTGGAAGCCAAGGACTGGCCGGCGGGTGCGGCGGTATTGGGGCGGATTCGCCGAGTGGTGGGGATCAACCTGATTGTCGGGTTGGTGCTGGTGGCGATTGCGGCGGCTCGGCCGATGTTCTGACCCGCGGACGGCAAGCACTACAAGCACAATTTGTGGTGAGGGGATTTATCCCCTCACCACAATTGTGAACAGTGCTGTTATTCAGAGGCGCTGTACGGTCACTGCCCCCGCCGCACCCGCAGGCCCCGGCTGACCATCCGCCCCGGCCTTGCCGTTCTTGCCGCCATCGGCGCGATACACCAGGCAGCCCTTGGACTGGCCGCCCTTGCCCGCCTTGCCGCCAACACCTGCCGGGCCTCCTGCGCCGCCAGCGACGTTGACCTTGATCAGCTCGGCCGGGAACTCGCGCGGTACTTCGAGACGCACCAGCGCCCCCGGTGCACCGGGCTGGCCGTCGCTGCCATTGCTGCCATCAAAACCGTGACCGGCCGCACCCCAGGTGCAGCCCGGATCTTCACCGTTGCCGCCATCCAGGCCGACAAAACCCGGCGCGCCGGTACCGCCACGGGCATCCACAAACAGTTTTGGTGCGTTCAAGGCCTTGAACTGCAAATTCAGATTGCGCCCGGCACGGGCGGCTTTTTCATAAGTGCCCGGCGCACCACGTGCGGTAATCAGGCTGCCTTCGGACAGTTCGGCACGAATGACCTTCATGTCCAGCGCTTGTTCGCTCGGAACAATCGCGATGCGTGCTTCATGGCCCAGGCGCAATTCGCCGACGGTCAGCTCGGTCACGTTGGAAGGAATCAGCAAAGTGCCGTAGTCCGCCACGTCCAGCCGTTCCAGCTGCAAGATGCTGGCGGTGTTGGGCAAACGCATCAGGGAATTGGTTTCGACGCTGACCACCTGGGCGCAGGCCAGGGGACTGATGAATGCAGCGAGCAGGCAAAGTTTACGCATGGGAAGAAGCCTCCGGAGCGGCCGGGGCCGGGATGGTTTGCAGGTGAAAAATGCCAAACAGCAGGATGCGCAGACGGTCACGCCACGGGTTGGTACGCCCCTTGAGGCGCGAGAACAGCAACTCCAGCACGTGCAGCGCGAGCAACAAGCCGCCGGCCAGATTGACCAGCAAATGCAGCGGATGCACAAACGGCACCAGCAGATTGACCACCACCACGCACCAGAACAGCAGGGTCAGCAAACGCCCCAGCCCCCAGAAAAACTTCATACGCTCCCCCGTCTCGGAATTATTCTTTGGGCGCACAGTAACGGCTTACGCGGGGGATAAGCCAGAGGCGCAAAAGAAAAAACTTTTGTCAGTCGTCGGATCGCTGCCGGATCGCCGAAAATCGGCGACCGGCAGCTCTAGTCTGCGGACTACAGACGCGTCCTAGCGATTGATATGCAACTCCACCCGACGGTTTTGCGCCCGTCCCTCTTCGGTCGCATTGTCAGCCACCGGCTCGCTCTCGCCGCGCCCTTCACTGGTCAGTTTGTTCGGTGCCAGGCCCTGACTCAGCAGATACGCCGCGACACTGCTGGCACGCCGCTCCGACAGCGCCTGGTTATAGGCATCCGAACCTTTGCTGTCGGTATGGCCGATGACCTTGATGCTGACCACGTCGGCGTTGCGCAACTTGTCCATCAGCGTATCGAGCTGCGCTTTGGCGGCCGGGGTCAGGTCCGATTTGTCGAAATCGAACAACACGTTGCCGGCATCGCTGAGGGTGATGACTTCCGATTGCGGCGCAGGCTCGGGGGCTTTCGCAGTGACCGGATATTGCGGCAGCGGACAGCCGCGGTGATCGACCGGAGTATTTTCCGGGGTGTCCGGGCAACGGTCGCGGCGGTCGAATACGCCATCGCCGTCTTCATCGCCATCCTGGGCATAACAGATCAGCCCGCCAGTCAGAATCCCCAGCGCCGCACCGCCGCCGGCCCAGCCGCCACTTTCAATGGCGCCAAGACCGCCACCGACCAGCCCGCCGATCAGGCTGCAGATCGGCCACGTACGTTGATTGAGGGGGGCATCGCCATCGCTATGAGTGGCGCAACCGGTGAGCAGGCTGCCCAGCAGCAGCACCGGCAAGACGGACCTTGAGAAAACAGTCATTGTGAAAGCTCCTGTGTCACCGGCCCATACCGGTTACACAGGAGTAAAGACCCGCATCCGCGACTGCACAAGCCGCGGATGCGAGAGGGGCTAGCGGACGATTTTGATTTCGGTACGACGGTTCTGTGCGCGACCGTCTGCGGTTTTGTTATCCGCCACTGGCTGGCTTTCACCCATGCCCGAGACCGAGACGAAGCTGGCACGTGGTACACCTTGCTGGATCAGGTAATCCACCACCGAGTGCGCACGACGATCCGACAGTTTTTTGTTGTAGGCATCGCTGCCGACGCTGTCGGTGTGGCCGGTCACAGTCAGTTGCGCCGTGGAGGACTCTTGTTTCAGGCGCGTGGCAACTTTATCCAGCACCTGTTTGTCGGAGCCGGTCAGGGTGGCTTTGTCGAACTGGAAGTGCACATCACGGATAACAATGGTTTCTTCCTTGACCACTACAGCTTCTTCGACCACGGGTGCAGGCGCTGGTGGAGGGCAACCGTCAGCATCAACCTGTACGCCTTTAGGCGTGCCCGGGCACTTGTCGCGACTGTCCGGCACACCATCGCCGTCTTCGTCACCATCACCGTGCACCCAGCAATAGGCCGCTGCCGTACCGCCGACCAAAAGGGCGCCGTAGCCGGCCCACGCCGAACTTTCCGTCGCACCGAGACCGGCACCGACTACACCACCGACCGCCGCACAGGTCGGCCAGTCGGTTTTCTGCAAACCTGCGCAACCAGTCAACACACTGGTTAGCAGAATCAAAGGTAATGCTGTCCGAACTATGCTCATCTGGTTTTCTCCTGAGGGATCGGCTTAGAACCGATTCACGGAGTAAAGACCGGAGTTTTAATCTCCGCCAGCAATAGGCCACTGGCATTTGGGAGCGTGTTCACAGGGATTTGGCACTTTTGCCAGGCGCGACAAATCGGGGTCTAGGCCGGATCCGTCTGGCGCGCTAGTCTTGGCGATCTGATTGAGGAGCTTCGATGAACGTCGCCATTTCTTCGCGCACGCCGCAACAGGCGCTGGCTGCTTTACTGGATCGCTATGCCCCGGCGCGTCTGCTGCTGATCGGCGCCAGCGAATTTCCGGCGCTCGCCGCTTTCAAGCAGGCACATCCGGACACCTGCGTGGCCCACGCCGCACCTGGCGCGCTGCCCGCCGAACTCGCGGCGCGGCGCTTCGACCTGGCGCTGGTGGTCGATTGCCTGGAGCATTTGCCCAAGCGCGACGGCCTGAATCTGCTGGGCGGAATCCGCAATCTCAACGCCAGTCGCATCGCGGTGCTGGCGGATCTGCCGGCCAGCGGCTGGCAGGAAACCGATTTCTATTCGCTGGCGCTGCAGGCCAGCGAACGCTTTCAGCGTGACGAGCAGGTACTGACCCTGTTCACCTATGATCTGCTTGACTACAAACAAGTCCCCGACTGGCTCAACTCGCGGTTCTGGGCCAATCCGGAAAACTTCGGCAAATACTGGTGGTAATGCAATGAGTACAGCCATTTGCCCGTGCGGCAGCGGCAATCTGCTGGAGGCCTGCTGCGGTCACTATCACGAAGGTCACCCGGCGCCTTGCGCCGAAGCGCTGATGCGTTCGCGCTACAGCGCCTACGTGCTGGGGCTGATCGATTATCTGGTGGCCACCACCCTGCCCGCCCAGCAAGCCGGTCTGGATCGCCAGTCGATCAGCGCCTGGAGCGCGCAAAGCACCTGGCTCGGTCTTGAAGTCGAAAGCTCGGAAGTGTTCGGCGGCCAGCCCGAGCACGCTTTCGTCACCTTCACTGCACGCTGGCACGACAGCCAGGGCGAACACAGCCACCGCGAGCGCTCCTCGTTCGTGCAAAACGCCGGGCGCTGGTACTTCATCGACCCGACCGTGCAGTTGAAGCTGGGGCGCAATGACGCGTGCCCGTGTGCCAGCGGGCAGAAGTTCAAGAAGTGCTGTGCGGGGTATTTCGGCGCATAAGAGCCAAAGATTGCAGCCTGCGGCAGCTCCTACAGGGACGCGACTCACTGTAGGAGCTGCCGCAGGCTGCGATCTTTTAGCGTCTAGACTGCCAGCAAAGGGAGTCAACTCATGCTCGGACTATGGCGCACACTCAAAATTCTTCCCCTGCTGCTGATCCTGAACCTCGGCGGTTGCGCCTCATGGTTCAGCGACGACAGCGTCGACCCCGCCGTGCACCTGGTAAAAGTCGAGGTAGTGCGGGCCAAGTTGCTTGAACAGAAATTCATCCTGCACTTTCGCATCGACAACCCCAACGACAGCGACCTGACCGTGCGCGGTCTGGAATACCGGATTCATCTGGCGGACCTGTTGCTGGCCGAAGGCGAGCATGAGCACTGGTTCACCGTCGGGCCAAAACGCAGTGCATATTTCAAAGTGCCGATCCGCACCAACCTGTGGCCTCGGGTAAAAGACGTGGTGAAAATGCTGAAAAACCCCAAACAGCAGATTCCCTATCGGTTGCAGGGCGAAATGGAAACCGGTTTATTCATCGCCCACTACGTGCACCTGGAGCGCAATGGCGTGATAATCCCCGCCGATTTAATTCCGGAGTACAACCGATGACTCAGCAACCTCATGTCCATGGCCCTGACTGCAACCACGATCATGACCATCATCATGATCACGACCATGGCCATGTCCACGGCCCGAACTGCGGCCATGCCCACCAGGAACCGGTGCGCAACGCCCTGAAAGACGTTGGCCGCAACGACCCTTGCCCATGCGGCAACGGCAAGAAATTCAAGAAGTGCCACGGCGCTTGATGCTTCAGGTGAAGATATTCTTCGCCTGACACATTGCCTTCGCGAGCAAGCCCGCTCCCACAGTTGACCGCGTTCCTCCAGCTGGAACGCAATCCACTGTGGGAGCGGGCTTGCTCGCGAAAGGGCCGGTACATTCACCCCGAAATGTTCAGACAGCCGCCAGAATCTGCGCAGCGCTGATCACCGTCGCATATTCCCCGTGCAGATTCCCCAGGGACATCCCGTGCACTTCTTCGGCTGAACGCGGTGTGCCGAAATAATCGGCCTTGTCGAAGGTGAAACACGCGTCCTCCGCCACCCACGTCTCGAACCCCAGATTGCCCGCCGTGCGCGCTGTGGATTCCACCGAGTTGTGGGTCGCTACACCAACAATGATCAATTGCCCGATCCCTGCCTCACGCAACTGTGCCTCAAGCTCCGTGGCACAAAACGCATCCGGCACCTGTTTCTGGATCAGCCATTCGCCGTCCTGCGGCATGAATCTCTGCTGAAATTCCACCCCTGACTGCCCGGGCCAGAACACCGAATCCGGTTCACGCGACAGGTGCTGCACATGAATCACCGGACGATTACTACGGCGCCAAAGCCCCAGCAGATCGAGCATCCGCTCTTCAGCCTGCGGATTATTCCGCCGCCCCAGGCGCGGCTGCAGAATGCCTTGTTGCTGGTCGATGATGATCAGTGCGGCGCTGGCCTTGAGCTCCATGGCTTTTTTCTCATGCAGGGTCAGTGAATTTCCCGCACTTCAGCATCACCGCCACGGGGTGAGCAAGCTCTGATTCAACCCGATCAAGGATCGCCCGGCGACGGTGAACGCGTATGTCTTGGTGCAGAAGATCAACCCGCCGAAATCCTGATATCTGGAAGGATCGTTGTTGTGGCGAGGGAGCTTGCTCCCGCTGGAGTGCGAAGCGCTCCCAAACTGGTCGCCGCGATCTATCAGAAAAATGCGCAGTCTGGATAACGACTGCTGCGCAGCCGAGCGGGAGCAAGCTCCCTCGCCACAAAAACACTGTTATCTCTGCAGATTTGCTGTTGGTCAGACAAATACAGAAATAACCGCTCGCCCCGCTTGCGCGGCCATCTCCCGCTCACTAACGTAGCGGCTTTATTGCGCCCCCAGCCTCTACACCCCGCAGGAGCTTTGCCATGGCCTCGCCAGCCCTCACACATTTTCTTCCCCGGTTCGGCGTTGCCGCAGCAGTGACCGGTGTCTTGAGCCTGTCCGGTTGCCAGACCTGGAACGCGCAGGACACCCTCCCGCCCACCTCCGGCGTGCAACCGCTCAAGGGCCTGGCGCAGAACGTGTCGGTACGCCGCAATGCGATGGGCATGCCGTTGATCGAAAGCAACAGCTTCCACGACGCGCTGTTCGCCCTCGGTTACGTGCATGCCAGCGACCGCATCAACCAGATGGTCACCCTGCGCCTGCTGGCCCAGGGTCGTCTGGCGGAAATGTCCGGTGCCTCGATGCTCGACGCCGACCGCTACATGCGCGCGGTCAACCTGAAGAAAAGCGCCGACGAGCTGTACAAGGCCTCGTCGCCACGCCTCAAGCGGTTCTTCGAAGTCTATGCGCGGGGCGTCAACGCCTACCTGTTCCGCTACGCCGACAAACTCCCGGGCGACCTCGCCGCCAGCGGCTACAAGCCGGAATACTGGAAACCGGAAGATTCGGCGCTGATGTTCGCGCTGTTGAACTTCAGCCAGTCGGCCAACCTGCCGGAAGAGATTGCCTCGCTGGTGCTGGCGCAAACCGTGACCAGCGACAAACTCGCCTGGCTGACCCCGTCCGCACCGGATGAAAATCTGCCATTGGCCGAGGCCGACAAGCTGCAAGGCCTCAAGCTCAACGGGCAGATCCCCGGCCTGAGCGAACTGAGCAACGCCAGTCAGCAATTGGCGGGGAATCTGCTCGGCACTCACACTTCGAACAACTGGGCCATCGCCCCGCAACGCAGCCGCAGCGGCAAGAGCATTCTTGCCAGCGACAGCCATGGGCCATTGGCCGCGCCGTCGCTGTGGACCTTCGTGCAGATTCGCGCGCCGAAATATCAGGCTGCGGGTGTCACCGTGGCGGGTCTGCCGATGGTGCTCGGTGGTTTCAACGGCAAAGTCGCGTGGAGCGCCACCAGCGTGCTCGGCGACAACCAGGACCTGTTCCTGGAAAAAATCCGCCGTCAGGGCACCAGCCTGACCTATGAGGTTAACGGCAAATGGCAGCCGCTGGGCGTGCGCAACGAAACCTATTTCGTCAAAGGCCAGCGACCGATTCGCGAAGCGGTATACGAAACCCGCCACGGTGCGCTGCTCAACAGTGCCCAGGCGGCGCAGGGCAACGGTTTTGGCCTGGCCCTGCAAACCCCGAGCTTCACCGATGACAAATCGCTGGACGCGTTTTTTGACCTGACCCGCGCGCAGAACGTTGAACGCGCGTCAGACGCCAGCCGCGAGATCCGCGCCATCGCCCTGAACATGGTATTCGCCGACGCCAGCAACATCGGCTGGCAGGTCACCGGACGTTTCCCCAACCGGCGCGAAGGCGAAGGCCTGCTGCCATCGCCGGGCTGGGAAGGTCGCTACGACTGGGACGGTTATGCCGACCCGATGCTGCACCCGTACGATCAGGATCCAGCCCAGGGCTGGCTCGGCACTGCCAACCAGCGGGTCATTCCTCACGGCTACGGCATGCAGTTGTCCAACTCTTGGGCAGCGCCAGAACGCGGCGAGCGCTTGGCGGAACTGGCCGGCAGCGGCAAACAGGACGGTCGCAGCGTGATCGCCATGCAGTACGACCAGACCACGACGTTTGCCGCCAAGCTGAAGAAAATGTTTGAAGCGCCGGGCATGAAGCAGCCGCTGAAACAGGCAATCGACGCCCTGCCGGAAGCCGATCGCAGCAAGGCGCGCGAGGCCTTCACCCGATTGATGGCGTTTGACGGCAAGCTCAGCCCGACCTCGGCGGATGCGGCGATTTATGAGCTGTTCCTGCAAGAAAGCATGAAGCAGATGTTCCTCGACGAACTCGGCCCAGAGTCGAGCGCGGCGTGGAAAGCCTTTGTTGCCAATGGCGACTTGTCCTACGCGGCACAGGCTGATCACCTGCTCGGGCGCGAAGACAGCCCGTTCTGGGATGACCTGCGTACCCCGCAGAAAGAAGACAAAGCGCAGATTCTGGCGCGCAGTCTGGCCGCCGCGATCAGCGCTGGCGACAGTCAGTTGGGCGGCGATCGCAAGGCCTGGCAGTGGGGCAAACTGCACAGCTACACGTGGAAAAACGCCAACGGCCAGACCGTTCGCGGCCCGCTGGCTGCCGGCGGCGATCACACCACGCTCAATACCGCAGCGTTTGCCTGGGGTCAGGACTTCAACACCACGCGGGCGCCGTCGATGCGTTTCATCGTCGATTTCAGCCAGAGCGAGCCACTGATGGGCCAGAACGGCACCGGCCAGTCCGGCAACCCGGCCAGCCCGAATTACCTCAACGGCATCGATGCGTGGCTCAAGGGTCAGTACATCGGTCTGCCAATGCAACCGCAGAACTTTGACCGGGTTTACGGCAAGACGCGTTTGACCCTCACACCGGGAAAATAAACGCAATCTCCCTGTGGGAGCGGGCTTGCTCGCGAAGGCGTTGTGTCAGTCCACACATCTCGTGCTGACGCACCGCCTTCGCGAGCAAGCCCGCTCCCACATTGGTTTTGTAGCGACTCGAAAATAATCGATAGAACTTCCAGACTCGCGCCAACCTCATAGCTAACAAGCCCTCCATTCTGGTAACGACATGGACCTTGTTATCGCCCGCCCCGAAGGTTTGTACTGCCCTGCCGGGGACTTCTATATTGACCCCTGGCGCCCGGTCGAGCGCTCGGTGATCACCCATGCCCACGGCGATCACGCGCGTACCGGCAATCAGCATTATCTGGCCAGCAGCGCCAGCGAAGGGATTTTGCGTGCGCGTCTGGGTCAGGACATCAACCTGCAAACCCTCGCCTACGGCCAGCGGCTGACCCACCACGGTGTGACCTTGAGTTTCCATCCCGCCGGGCATGTGCTGGGTTCGGCCCAGGTGCGTCTGGAATACGGCGGTGAAGTCTGGGTCGCGTCGGGCGACTACAAGATCGAACCCGACGGCACCTGCGCGCCGTTCGAACCGGTGCGCTGCCACACCTTCATCACCGAATCGACCTTCGGCCTGCCGATCTACCGCTGGCAGCCGCAGGCGCAGGTGTTCAGTGAGGTCAACCAGTGGTGGCAGGCGAACATCGCTGCGGGCAAGGCCAGCGTGTTGTTCTGTTACTCGTTCGGCAAGGCTCAGCGGATTCTGCATGGCATCGACGCCAGCCTCGGCCCGATCCTCAGTCACGGTGCGGTCGAGCCGCTGAACCGGGTCTACCGCGAGGCCGGGATATACCTGCCACCGACGATCTACGCCGGCGATGTGAAAAAGTCCGACCCGCTCATGCGCCAGGCGCTGGTAATCGCCCCGCCCTCGGCGGGCGGCAGCACCTGGATGCGCCGGTTCGGTGATTACAGCGACGCCTTCGCCAGCGGCTGGATGCGCCTGCGCGGCACCCGCCGGCGGCGCGGCGTGGATCGCGGTTTCGTGCTGTCGGATCACGCCGACTGGCCCGGCCTGCTTTGGGCCATCGAACAGACTGGCGCCGAACGGGTGATGGTCACCCACGGTTCAATCGGTGTGCTGGTTCGGCATCTGCGTGAACAAGGCCTGGATGCGCAGGGTTTCAACACCGAATACGGCGACGACGAAGAGGAAAACATTGGCGCCGAGCCGGTTATCGCCGAGGTGCAAGCATGAAAGCCTTCGCCGAGCTGTACGCCGAACTCGACGCCACCACATCGAGCAACGCCAAACTGGCGGCGATGCAAACCTACTTCGCCCAGGCTGCACCGCAAGACGCGGCATGGGCGGTGTACTTTTTGTCCGGTGGACGCCCACGGCAATTGGTACCGGTGCGCATCCTGCGCGAACTGGCGGTGGACGTCTCGGGGCTGCAACCATGGCTGTTCGAGGAAAGTTATCAGTCCGTCGGCGACCTGGCGGAAACCATTTCGTTGGTGCTGCCGGAAAACCTGCGCAGCTCTGAAGCCGGTCTTGCCGAATGGATCGAAGACAAGCTGCTGCCACTGCGCGGCGAAACCCCGGAATACCTCGCCCGCCAATTGCCCGCACTGTGGGCGCAACTGGATCGGCCGAGCCTGATGCTGTGCATCAAGTTGATCACCGGCAGCTTCCGCGTCGGCGTGTCGAAACTGCTGGTCACCCGCGCTCTGGCGTCGATGGCCGGCCTCGACAGCAAACGCGTGGCGCAGCGCCTGGTGGGGTACACCGACCTGTCGAACCGGCCGAACGCTGCCAGCTACCTGAAACTGATCGCGCCGGAATCCGCCGACGAACACGCGCAACGTGGCGGCCAGCCCTACCCGTTCTTCCTCGCCCATGGCTTGTCACAACCGGTGGAGGAATTTGAAGCGCTGCTGGGGCCGGCGAGCAACTGGCAGGTGGAATGGAAATGGGATGGCATCCGTGCGCAGGTGGTCAAGCGCGAGGGTCGGCTGTGGGTCTGGTCGCGGGGTGAAGAACTGGTGACCGAGCGTTTCCCCGAGTTCGATACATTGATCCACGCGTTACCCGACGGCACGGTGATCGACGGCGAAATTGTAGTCTGGAAAAGTACCCATCCGACCACCGAAGACGCCTTCGATCCGCAATCGACCGCCCCACCGGCGGTGCAACCTTTCGCCCTGCTGCAGCAACGCATCGGCCGCAAAACTCTCGACAAGAAAATCCTCGAAGAAGTGCCGGTGGTGGTGCTTGCCTACGATTTGCTGGAGTGGCAGGGCGAAGACTGGCGCAACCGTCCGCAGGCAGAACGGCGTGCGCAACTGGAGCAAGTCATCGCTCAGGGTAACAACCCGGTGTTACTGGCCTCGCCGATTCTGACCGGCAGCGACTGGTTCGATCTGGCCCGGCAGCGTGAGGCCTCACGGCGCCTGGGGGTCGAAGGCATGATGCTCAAGGCCCGCGATGCGCTGTATGGCGTCGGCCGGACCAAGGACATGGGCGTGTGGTGGAAGTGGAAGGTCGATCCGTTCAGCGTCGACGCGGTGTTGATCTACGCCCAACGTGGGCATGGCCGGCGCGCCAGTCTGTACAGCGATTACACCTTTGCGGTGTGGGATGGCCCGCCTGAGTCCAGCCAACGGGCGCTGGTGCCGTTCGCCAAGGCCTATTCGGGGCTGACTGACGAGGAGATGCGCCAGGTCGACAGCATCGTGCGCAAGACCACCGTGGAAAAATTCGGCCCGGTCAGCAGTGTCAAACCGAGCCTGGTGTTCGAGCTGGGTTTCGAAGGCATCGCCCTGTCGCGCCGGCACAAGAGCGGCATTGCCGTGCGCTTTCCGCGAATGTTGCGCTGGCGCCAGGATAAAACGGTGGATGAGGCGGACAGTCTGGCGACGTTGCAGGACTTGCTGGCCTGACCCGGTTTACCGGGTCATTCATCACTTTTTGACCCAACGAAGCTCCTGTGGCGAGGGAGCTTGCTCCCGCTCGACTGCGCAGCAGTCGCACAATGACGGTCTGTCCGAAAAACGCAGGGGAGTGCTTCGCCCTCCAGCGGGAGCAAGCTCCCTCGCCACAATGGCTCGTCCCACCACTTAAAAACGCGTGCATCGACCCAACATGGTGCAGCCTTCCACAGCCGCCCATTCCCGTGCACCAATCCCTCTCGCCGCCCCCTCCCGCCACCTTTTAAAACACTTGTTCGGGACTCTGGTTCGGAAATTGCTACTTTCTATAGGTCGTACGCGTTCCAGTAACAATAATTCTGCGCCACAAGCGCTCATATTGGTTCTTAGGGATTGAATAATGAAAAAAGCATTGCTGACCCTTTCTGCACTGGCGTTGTGCATGGCCGCCGGCTCCGCGCTGGCCAAGGAATACAAAGAGCTGCGTTTTGGCGTTGATCCTTCCTACGCACCGTTCGAGTCGAAAGCGGCCGACGGCAGCCTGGTGGGCTTCGACATCGACCTGGGCAACGCGATCTGCGCCGAGCTGAAGGTCAAGTGCAAATGGGTCGAAAGCGATTTCGACGGCATGATTCCGGGCCTCAAGGCCAATAAATTCGACGGTGTGATCTCGTCGATGACCGTGACCCCGGCCCGCGAGAAAGTCATCGACTTCTCCAGCGAACTGTTCTCCGGCCCGACCGCTTATGTGTTCAAAAAGGGTTCCGGCCTGAGCGAAGACGTCGCGTCCCTCAAGGGCAAAACCGTGGGCTACGAGCAAGGCACCATTCAGGAAGCCTACGCCAAAGCCGTGCTGGACAAGGCTGGCGTGAAGACTCAGGCCTATCAGAATCAGGACCAGGTTTACTCCGACCTGACTTCCGGTCGTCTCGATGCCGCCATTCAGGACATGCTGCAAGCCGAACTGGGCTTCCTGAAGTCGCCAAAAGGCGAAGGCTACGAAGTCAGCAAGCCAGTCGACAGCGAATTGCTGCCGGCCAAAACCGCTGTCGGTATCAAGAAAGGTAACACTGAGCTGAAAGCGCTTTTAGATAAAGGTATCAAAGCGTTACACGACGACGGCAAATACGCCGAGATTCAAAAGAAACACTTTGGCGATCTGAATCTGTACAGCGGCAAATAATGCCCCGGCGCCCATCCTCGATGGGCGCCTTTTCCATCCGCTCAGGTTGCTGATTTATGTTCGAAAACCTCTTACAAAATCTGGGGCTCTCCGCGTTCAGCCTTCAGGGTTTCGGCCCGTTGCTGTTGCAAGGCACCTGGATGACCATCAAATTATCGGCGATGTCGCTGCTGGTGGCCGTGTTGCTCGGCCTGCTCGGCGCCAGTGCCAAGCTGTCAAAAGTCAAACTGCTGCGTCTGCCCGCCCAGCTCTACACCACGCTAATTCGCGGGGTGCCGGATCTGGTGCTGATGCTGCTGATCTTCTACAGCCTGCAAACCTGGCTGACGTCGCTCACCGACTACATGGAATGGGAATACATCGAGATCGACCCGTTCAGTGCCGGGGTGCTGACTCTGGGCTTCATTTATGGCGCGTACTTCACTGAAACCTTCCGCGGGGCGATCCTTGCCGTGCCGCGCGGTCAGGTCGAAGCCGCCACCGCCTATGGCCTCAAGCGCGGCCAGCGCTTTCGCTTCGTGGTGTTCCCGCAAATGATGCGCTTCGCCCTGCCGGGCATCGGAAACAACTGGATGGTGATGCTCAAGGCCACCGCGCTGGTCTCGATCATCGGCCTGGCCGATCTGGTCAAAGCCGCGCAGGACGCCGGTAAAAGCACCTATCAACTGTTCTACTTTCTGGTACTCGCCGCCTTGATCTATCTGCTGATCACCAGTGCTTCGAACGTCATCCTGCGCTGGCTCGAGCGCCGTTACGCCGCCGGCGCACGGGAGGCCGTACGATGATCGAACTTCTGCAGGAATACTGGAAACCCTTCCTTTATACCGACGGCACCAACATCACCGGTCTGGCGATGACCCTGTGGCTGCTCAGCGCTTCGATCTTCATCGGCTTTCTGGTGTCGATCCCGTTGTCGATTGCCCGGGTTTCCGCGCATTTCTATGTGCGCTGGCCGGTGCAGTTCTACACCTACCTGTTCCGCGGCACGCCGCTGTATATCCAGTTGCTGATTTGCTACACGGGTATTTACAGCCTGGCCGCCGTGCGCGCGCAGCCACTGCTCGACAGTTTCTTTCGCGATGCGATGAACTGCACGATCCTCGCGTTCGCCCTGAACACCTGCGCCTACACCACGGAGATTTTTGCCGGGGCGATCCGCAGCATGAACCACGGCGAAGTCGAAGCGGCCAAAGCCTACGGCCTGACTGGCTGGAAGCTGTATGCCTACGTGATCATGCCTTCAGCCTTACGGCGTTCGCTGCCGTATTACAGCAACGAAGTGATCCTGATGCTGCACTCGACCACTGTAGCCTTCACCGCGACCATCCCCGACATCCTGAAAGTTGCGCGGGACGCCAACTCGGCGACCTTTCTGACCTTCCAGTCGTTCGGTATCGCCGCGCTGATCTACCTGACCATCACCTTTGCGCTGGTCGGCCTGTTCCGCCTTGCCGAACGCCGATGGCTGGCCTTCCTCGGGCCGACTCACTAGGCCCATCTCAGGAATAAAGAGATAAAAAATGCGCCACCTGATTCATGACTTGCTGGCCCCGCTGCCGGGGACCGCACGACAGATCCACAGCTTCCACTTCGGCCCGGAGCAGGCCAAAGGCAAGGTCTACATTCAGTCCTCGCTGCACGCCGATGAATTACCCGGCATGCTCGTGGCCTGGCACCTCAAGCAGCGTCTGGCGGAGCTGGAAGCCGCCGGGCGCCTGCGCAGCCAAATCGTGTTGGTGCCGGTGGCCAACCCGGTCGGCCTCGAACAAGTGCTGATGGACGTGCCGCTGGGCCGCTACGAACTGGAGAGCGGGCAGAACTTCAACCGCTGGTTCGTCGATCTCAGTGAAGAGATCGGCAACGCCATCGAAGGCAAGCTGAACGACGATCCGCAACACAACCTCGAACTGATCCGCACACATCTGCGCGACGCCCTCGCCCGCCAGACCGCCAGCACGCAACTGCAATCCCAGCGTCTGACCCTGCAACGGCTGGCCTGCGACGCGGACATGGTGCTCGACTTGCACTGTGACTTCGAATCGGTGGTTCACCTCTACACCACGCCCGAAGCGTGGCCGCAGGTCGAACCCCTGGCGCGCTACATCGAAGCCCAGGCCAGCCTGCTGGCCACCGATTCCGGCGGCCAGTCGTTCGACGAATGCTTCACCCTGTTGTGGTGGCAATTGAAGGAACGCTTTGGCGAACACGTCGAGATTCCGCTGGGCAGCTTTTCGGTGACCGTGGAATTGCGCGGCCAGGGTGACGTCAATCACCCAATGGCCAGTCGTGACTGCCAGGCCTTGATCGATTACCTGATCCAGTTCGACGCGATCGTCGGCGAAACCCGGCCGCAGCCGCCCTTGCCGTTCCCCGCCACACCGCTGGCCGGTGTCGAGCCGGTCACCACTGCGGTCGGCGGCCTGCTGGTGTACACCGCGCAAGCCGGGCAATACCTGCAAGCCGGGCAACAGATTGCCGAAATCATCGACCCGATCAGTGATCGGGTCACCCCCATTTGCTGCACCGCTGCCGGCCTCATGTACGCCCGCTCGCTGCGACGCATGGCCACTGCCGGCATGGTGATCGCCCACGTGGCGGGCGCCGAAGCCTACCGCAGCGGCTACCTACTTTCGCCTTGAGGATGTCTGTCCCATGTACAAATTGACCGTTGAAGGCCTGCACAAAAGCTACGGCGACCATCAGGTACTCAAAGGCGTTTCGCTCAAGGCCAAAACCGGCGACGTGATCAGTCTGATCGGCGCCAGCGGCTCGGGCAAAAGCACCTTCCTGCGCTGCATCAACTTCCTCGAACAACCCAACGACGGCGCCATGAGCCTCGATGGCCAGGCGATCCGCATGGTCACCGACCGCCATGGCATGCACGTCGCCGACCCGAATGAACTGCAACGCCTGCGCACGCGGCTGGCGATGGTGTTCCAGCACTTCAACCTGTGGAGCCACATGACCGTGCTGGAAAACATCACCATGGCCCCGCGCCGGGTGCTGGGTTGCAGCAAGCAGGAAGCCGAAGACCGCGCCCGCCGCTATCTGGACAAGGTTGGTCTGCCGGCGCGGGTTGCCGATCAGTACCCGGCGTTTCTCTCCGGCGGCCAGCAACAGCGGGTGGCGATCGCCCGGGCACTGGCGATGGAGCCGGAAGTGATGCTGTTCGACGAACCGACCTCGGCACTCGACCCGGAGCTGGTAGGTGAAGTGCTGCGGGTGATTCAGGGACTGGCCGAGGAAGGCCGGACGATGATCATGGTGACCCATGAAATGAGCTTTGCCCGCAAGGTTTCCAGCCAGGTGTTGTTCCTGCATCAGGGGCTGGTGGAAGAAGAAGGTGCGCCGGAAGACGTGCTGGGCAATCCGAAGAGCGAGCGGCTGAAGCAGTTCCTCAGCGGTAACCTCAAGTAACTGGCGCACATAAAACCGGTGGGAGCGGGCTTGCTCGCGAAAGCGGTGGGTCAGTCAGCATTGTTTTGACTGACCCACCGCTTTCGCGAGCAAGCCCGCTCCCACAAGGGTGTATGTACTCGCACAAAATTAAACTTGTCCCTCACCGGCGCGGTCACTGAAGGAACAACTTCAGAGCGCACGCCGCCGGTATGCCCACCTCCACCGACCTCGCAAAACTCTGGTTCAGCGCACGCAACTGGAAGCCGTTCGCCTTTCAAAAGCAGGTGTGGGCCGCCGTCAAACAAGGTCAGTCGGGGTTGCTCCACGCCAGCACCGGTGCCGGCAAAACCTACGCCGTGTGGTTTGCAGCGCTCAATCGCTTCGCCCGCATCAAACCCAGCGTCGCAGACAGCAAAAAACGCAAAGCGCCTGCCGAACCGCTGACCGTGCTGTGGATCACGCCGATGCGTGCCCTCGCTGCCGACACCGCGCGCGCCTTGCAAGCGCCGGTCAGCGATTTGCAGATTCCGTGGAGCATCGGCCTGCGCACCGGCGACACCAGCAGCGCCGAACGCGCGCGTCAGGGCCGGCGCCTGCCGACCACACTGATTACCACCCCGGAAAGCCTGACCCTGCTGCTCGCTCGCGCCGACGCCAAGACTGCGCTATCGAGCCTGCGGATGATCGTCGTCGATGAATGGCACGAACTGCTCGGCAACAAACGCGGCGTACAGCTGCAACTGGCCCTCGCCCGCCTGCGCCACTGGCAGCCCGAGCTGATCGTCTGGGGCGTGTCCGCCACCCTCGGTAATCAGGCCCACGCCGAACAGGTGCTGATCCCACAGGGTGGCGGCATCAGCGTGCAGGGCCAGAGCGAAAAGTCACTCAAGGTCGACACCTTGATCCCACCGGCCATCGAGCGTTTTCCGTGGGCCGGGCACATCGGTCTGAAGATGCTGCCGCAGGTTGTTGCCGAACTGGACGCCTGTGCCAGCAGCCTGGTGTTCACCAACACCCGCGCGCAGTCGGAAATCTGGTATCAGGCGCTGCTCGAAGCGCGGCCGGACTGGGCCGGGCTGATCGCGTTGCACCACAGCTCACTGTCCCGCGAAACCCGCGACTGGGTCGAGCAAGCGTTGAAGGATGGGCAGTTGAAAGCCGTGGTCTGCACCTCGAGCCTGGATCTGGGCGTGGACTTTTTACCGGTGGAACGGGTGCTGCAAATCGGCTCGGCGAAAGGCGTGGCGCGGCTGATGCAACGGGCCGGGCGCTCCGGTCACGCGCCGGGGCGCACCTCGCGAGTGACACTGGTGCCGACACACAGCCTGGAACTGATCGAGGCCGCCGCCGCAGGCGACGCCGTGGAGCAACGACTCATCGAACCGCGTCTGTCGCCGCACAAACCGCTGGATGTGCTGGTGCAGCATCTGGTCAGCATGGCGCTGGGCGGTGGCTTTATTCCCGAAGAGCTGTATGAAGAAGTGCGTGGTGCCTGGGCTTATCGTGATCTGACACTGGCAGATTGGGCCTGGGCGCTGGCTTTCGTACGTCACGGCGGGCTGTCTCTGACAGCCTATCCGGATTATCGCCGGGTCGAACCGGACGAACACGGTGTCTGGCGGGTACCCGATGCGCGATTGGCGCGTCGTCATCGCATGAGCATCGGCACCATCGTCAGCGACGCGAGCATCAATCTGAAATTCTGGAGCAAGGGTGGCGGCGGCAAGCAGTTGGGCAGTGTCGAGGAAGGTTTTATCGCGCGGCTGAAACCCGGCGATGGCTTTCTGTTTGCCGGGCGCCTGCTGGAGTTGGTGCGGGTGGAAAACATGACCGCGTACGTCAAACGCAGCACCGCGAAAAAAGCCGCCGTGCCGCGCTGGAATGGCGGGCGAATGCCACTTTCCAACGAACTGGCCGCCGCCGTGGTCAGCCGCTTCACGGCGGCAGCACGGGGCGAGTTCGTCGGCCCGGAAATGCACGCGCTGCAACCGTTGCTGCAAACCCAGGCGCACTGGTCGGGTCTGCCCACCTCTGACAGTCTGTTGGCGGAGGTGCTGAAATCCCGCGAGGGCTGGCACCTTTTCCTCTACCCGTTTGCCGGGCGCCAGGTGCATCTGGGGCTCGCCAGCCTGTTGGCCTGGCGCGCGAGTCAGCGCCAGCCGCTGACGTTCTCGATTGCGGTGAATGATTACGGGCTGGAGTTGCTCAGCGCCACGCCAGTCGACTGGTCCAGGCAATTCGACGCGGCGCTGCTCAGCCCCGAGCATCTGCTGCGCGACGTGCTGGCCAGCCTCAATGCGGGAGAGCTGGCGCTGCGGCGCTTTCGTGAGATCGCACGGATCGCCGGGCTGGTGTTCGCCGGCTATCCCGGCGCGCCGAAAAGCACCCGACAGGTGCAGGCGTCCAGCGGATTATTCTTTGAAGTGTTCAAGCAATACGACGCTGACAACTTGCTGCTGGCCCAGGCCGGGGAAGAAGTCCTGCGCGAAGAACTGGATATTCGTCGTCTGGAACAGACATTGGAGCGGATCAACCGGATGAAACTGGACATGCATCTGATCAAACGTCCTACACCGTTAGGCTTTCCGTTGCTGGTGGAGCGCATGCGCGAAAGCATGAGTTCGGAAAAACTCGCTGACCGCATCCGGCGCATGGTCGGCGATCTGGAGAAATCCGCCGACAAGGGTAACGCTTGATGAGCAGCGGCTATCCAGTGCGGCTGGCCGGCGAAGACCTCTGGTTGCTGCCGGAAAAGGCCCTGTACTGGCCGGCGCAGCAAGCGCTGCTGATCGCCGATGTGCATTTCGGCAAGGCCGCGGCGTACCGCAGCCTCGGCCAGCCAGTGCCGCAGGGGACCACGGCGGCGAATATCGAAGTGCTCGACCGCTTGCTGGCGAGACTGCCTTGTCGGCAGCTGATTTTCCTCGGTGACTTTCTGCACGGCCCCGGTTCGCATGCGGCGGGCACGCTCAATGCCTTGGCCGAATGGCGTGCACGGCACGCGGATCTGCCGATGACGCTGATTCGCGGCAACCACGACAAACGCGCCGGGGATCCACCGCCGGCGCTGAATATCCGCGTGGTTCCGGAGCCGCTGCTGCTCGGGCCGTTTGCCCTGCAACACGAACCCTACCCGCATCCCGAACGGCATGTGCTGGCCGGGCACGTGCATCCGGTCTATCGGCTTAACGGCAAGGGGCGCCAGCGTTTGCGGCTGGCGTGTTTCCGACTGGGTGAGCGATTGAGCCTGCTGCCGGCCTTTGGTGCCTTTACCGGTGGCTATCAGGTCGAGAAAGATGCGCAGTGCAGGATTTTCGTCATCGGCGACAACGAAATATGGCCAGTCAGCTGAGGTCTTGGGCAAACCTCGACTGACTGGCCATTATGGGGCAGCGGCTCAAGCCACTGGCGCGGGTGGCGGCTCGTCCGGCAGCGTCGGCTCGCCCGGTTCGGTCGGTTGTTCGTTGGGGGTATCGGGATCAGGCTGACCGGGAATGCCGCCAGCCATGTGGAAAGCCGGGTGTGCCAACAATGACCAGGCCAAAACGCCAATCTGATTGGGCTCAAGCCTTGCCAGTTCGGCGGTGATATGCGGATCGATCTTCATGCAACCTCCTCGGCGAAGGCCCGCTTTGCCAGAAGCAAAAACGGGCAGTACACCCCATAGAGTGTCTGCCCGCCAAAGAATTCCCGCGAACCGCCGGATGGATCAGGTACGCGGCAGGGTCACGCCACGCTGGCCCTGATATTTGCCGCCACGATCCTTGTAGGAAACTTCGCATTGCTCGTCGGATTCGAGGAACAGCATCTGCGCCACGCCTTCGTTGGCATAGATTTTCGCCGGCAGGTTGGTGGTGTTGGAGAATTCCAGGGTCACGTGGCCTTCCCACTCAGGCTCGAGCGGGGTGACGTTGACGATGATGCCGCAGCGCGCGTAGGTGCTTTTACCCAGGCAGATGGTCAATACATTGCGCGGAATGCGGAAGTATTCGACGGTGCTGGCCAGGGCGAAGGAGTTCGGCGGGATGATGCAGACGTCGCTGTGGATGTCGACAAAGCTGCCGGCATCGAAGTTCTTCGGATCGACGATCGCCGAATTGATGTTGGTGAACACCTTGAAATGATTGGTGCAGCGCACATCGTAGCCGTAGCTCGACACACCGTAGGAGATCACACGGCTGTCGTCGCTGCCGCGCACCTGGCGCTCGACGAACGGCTCGATCATGCCCTGTTCCTGCGCCATGCGGCGAATCCACTTGTCCGATTTGATGCTCATGGCGGGTGTCCTGAATAGCGAGGTGGAAAAAATCTGTCCGGCATCTTACCGGGCGCGCCGCCGCGTTCAAAGTCCGCGCTGCAATTCTCGCCGAACACGCTGGAAATACAGGCTCTGGCGACGAACCGTCACACCGCCGATCCCTAAAACAGAGAAACCTTCGCAAGAAACATTGGCACGTTCCGGAAAAAGGGTTAAGGTGGCGCCACTGTGTTGCTTGTGTCACTGAGAATCTCTACACGATATGTTGAATTTCGATCCAACCATCTACAAGAATTTTTCCTGCTCTTTGCACTCAGTCTCGGCCAGGGTTCTTCCTGAGTCGCAGTTATCTTTGTTCAAGGAGTTACACCATGTCTAATCGCCAAACCGGTACCGTTAAGTGGTTCAACGATGAAAAAGGCTTCGGCTTCATCACTCCACAATCCGGTGACGACCTGTTCGTTCACTTCAAAGCTATCCAATCCGACGGCTTCAAAAGCCTGAAAGAAGGCCAACAGGTTTCTTTCATCGCTACCCGCGGTCAGAAAGGCATGCAAGCTGAAGAAGTACAAGTTATCTAACTTGTAGCTTCTTTAGAAAAGAGCCCCGCCCTCAAAAGCGGGGCTTTTTTGTGGGCGCGTGTTTTTCGCGGCCAAAAAAAAGCAGCCTCGCGGCTGCTTTTTTTTACTTCGCCTTACCAGGCCACGCCAAACCCTGCGGTATAACGGGTCTTGTTCAAATCCGCGTCGTTGGTGCCGCTGATGATGTCTCGCTCAGC
The DNA here is from genome assembly GCF_900187525.1 of Pseudomonas sp. Irchel s3a10. Lineage (NCBI taxonomy): Bacteria > Pseudomonadati > Pseudomonadota > Gammaproteobacteria > Pseudomonadales > Pseudomonadaceae > Pseudomonas > Pseudomonas sp. Irchel s3a10. The sequence goes on along the minus strand of NZ_FYDR01000005.1, from coordinate 259,149 downwards.
CTTGAGGTTCAGCGAAGCCCACTCGGTAACCTTGTAGCGCAGGCCCATTTCGGCATCCAGCGCATAGTCCGCGACACCGGACAATGGCTTGCCGACTTCGCCGTTGGTGAAGAACTCAACCTTCTTGCCGATCAGGTAGCGGTTGTAGTCCCACTTCATGGCGACGGAATAGAAGTTATCCTTGCTGCCATCGCTGTATTCGTAGTCGGTGCGGTTCAGCAACGAACCCAACGAGAACGCCCCCAATTCGTCATCCCAGAACTGATAGCCCGGACCGGTACCGACTACGCGCTGGCGCGAGAGCTCTTCGATATGATCGCGCTTGTAGTTCAGACGCCCCTGCCAGAACCACTGATCGGTCAGGAAGCGATCAAGGGAGTACTCGGCGCGCCAGTTGTCAGTGGTGGTCACTTCATCCTGCACTTCGCGGTTGTATTCGCCTTCGGCGATGTGCCGCCAGCGCCCGTGACGCGCCGTAGTCTTGAAGCCGATGTCGTAGTCGTCGGTATCCTTTTCCGCACGCTGATAATCCAGCGCCAGATCGACGTTGCCCTTCCACACCAGATCCTCGACCACCGGTTTGGGTTTGAGAATCTGCTGGATGCTCGCCAGCTCGACGGTTTTTGGCGCCTCGCCGTTGGCCAGGGTGACCTTGCCGTCATCGGCGGCGCTCAACGACTTGGCCTTCTCGCCGGAGTAGGCATCCTGCTTGACCAGTAGCTCCTGATCACTCTCCAGGGTCTTGACCTCTTTCCAGTCGATGGTGACCGCACCCGCGTACTGGGTCTGGATCAACAATTTGCCGCCATCGAAAAGGGAGATCTTGCCGCTCAATTTGTCACCGTTCTTCAACCAGACGGTGTCGGCAAGCAAGGGCGTGGACGCACTGAAAACAGCAAGGCACAGCAAGGTTCTGGACAACATAAGCAGATCGAGGGCTCAAGTTTGCGAAAAAGGTCGGCATTATCCGTGGGAATAAGACCCTGACAAGGACTGACCGAACGATTTCCATTGAGTTCATTTCTCATCTGGCCAACCAGCGATTACGCTTGAGCCCATCGATACGTCTATTGTTCAGGAACCGCGCAGGTGAAAGAGCCGAACCCTCCCGATGAAAGTGAAGCGCAAATCCGACGCACGGCGCTTTATTCCACCCTTGCCCAGGTGCCTGAGGGCAAGGTGGTCAGCTATGGTCAACTGGCTGACCTCGCGGGACTGGGGCGTGCCGCCCGCTGGGTTGGCCGCACCTTGAGCCAGTTACCCGGCGATACCCGGTTGCCATGGCACCGGGTGGTGGGCGCCGGTGGTCGGATCAGCCTGCCGCCGGGCAGCCCTTCTGGGGACGAGCAACGGGCACGATTGCGTTCTGAAGGCGTCACCGTCCTGAACAATCGTGTGGATATTCGGCGCCATGGCTGGCGTCCGATAGAGCACAGCGGTTAGAGTGCGCGCTTTGTTTTCGCAATCTTGAGGCAGACTTCAGCCCATGCCCCGTAAAACCTGGCGCGCCGCGCTCGCCGCCTATGCCAGTCCTTCGACGCTCGTGCTGTTGTTGCTCGGTTTTGCTGCCGGCCTGCCGTACATGCTGGTGTTTTCGACGCTGTCCGTCTGGCTGCGGGAAGCCGGCGTTGCCCGTGAAACCATCGGCTACGCCAGCCTGATCGGCCTGGCCTACGCGTTCAAATGGGTCTGGTCACCGCTGCTCGACCAATGGCGCTTGCCTTTATTGGGCAAACTTGGCCGCCGCCGATCATGGCTGGTGCTCTCGCAAACCCTGGTGATTCTGGGCCTGATCGGCATGGGTTTCTGTGATCCGCAGAAACACCTGTCCTGGCTGATCGCCATTGCCGTCGTTGTCGCCTTCGCCTCCGCTACCCAAGACATCGCGGTCGACGCCTATCGCCTGGAGATCGCCGACGACAGCCGCCAGGCCGCGCTGGCCGCCAGTTACATGTCCGGCTATCGCGTTGCCGCCCTGTTGGCCACGGCCGGTGCACTGTTCTTCGCTGAAGGCTTCGGCTCCACCGGCTTCAACTACAAACATTCGGCCTGGACCGGCACCTACGCGCTGTTCGGCGTGTTGATGGTCCCTGCCCTGCTGACGTCGCTGCTGATGCGCGAACCGCCAGTGCCCCTGCGCACGCAGCTGCAGGCTGGCCGCTACAGCTTCGTGCATCAACTGGCCTCGGTATTCGTGCTGATCGTGCTGCTGGTGTCGGTTCCGGCGATGTTTACCCAGCTCTACAACACTGATTTCGCCAGCGTACTGTTCGGTCAGATGAGTCCGCTCGACCTGCTGCTCGAAGACCGCGCCTTCCTGCGCGCGATCCTCTATACCCTGCTCACCGGTCTGTGCCTGTCGACCATGGGCCGTCGCGGCCTGGCGCCGGTACTGACCCCGGTTAACGACTTCATCCTGCGTTACCGCTGGCAGGCGTTGCTGCTGCTCGGGCTGATCGCCACCTACCGCATGTCCGACACGGTGATGGGCGTGATGGCCAACGTGTTCTACATCGACCAGGGCTTCACCAAGGATCAGATCGCCAGCGTCAGCAAGATCTTTGGCCTGATCATGACCTTGGTCGGCGCCGGCATGGGCGGCCTGCTGATCGTGCGCTTCGGCATCTTGCCGATCCTGTTCATCGGTGGCGCGGCTTCGGCGGCGACCAACCTGCTGTTCGTGATGCTGGCGGACATGGGCCCGAACCTGCAGATGCTGGTGGTGACCATCTCCCTCGACAACTTCAGTTCCGGCCTCGCGACCTCGGCGTTCGTCGCCTACCTGTCGAGCCTGACCAACCTCAAGTTCTCGGCCACCCAGTACGCCCTGCTCAGTTCGATCATGCTGTTGCTGCCGCGCCTGATGGGCGGTTATTCCGGGGTAATGGTCGAGAAGTTCGGCTACCACAACTTCTTCTTGATAACCGCGCTGCTCGGCGTGCCGACGCTGCTGTTGATTGCCCTGCACTGGTTCCAGGAAAACCGCCGCGCGGGCCCGACGCCAACGCCCGAGCCTGCACCGACCTCCGTCGTCGAAGAGTCGTAGGACATTTCAGCGACGGCGGGAGGATTCCCGCCGTCGAGCCTCACCGCCGAGCGCAATCCTGTACGTCGGCAAATCTCGCCGGTACACTGCTCCGTCATTTCCAGTCATAGCAACCGACAACGGCCAACCATGCGCACCAGTCAATTTTTGCTCGCCACACAGAAAGAAACGCCTTCCGATGCGGTCGTCGTCAGCCACCAGCTGATGCTGCGCGCCGGCATGATCCGCAAACTCGCTTCGGGCCTGTACACCTGGCTGCCGATGGGCTTGCGGGTAATGCGCAAGGTTGAAGCCATCGTTCGTGAAGAAATGAACGCTGCCGGCTCTCTGGAAGTGTTGATGCCGAGCACCCAACCGGCCGAGCTGTGGCAGGAATCGGGGCGCTGGGAAGAATACGGCCCTGAGCTGCTGCGCATCAAAGACCGCCATGGTCGCGATTTCTGCGCGGGCCCGACCCACGAAGAAGTGATCACTGATCTGATGCGCAACGAGTTGAGCAGCTACAAGCAGCTGCCGATCAACCTGTACCAGATCCAGACCAAATTCCGTGACGAAATCCGCCCACGCTTCGGTTTGATGCGCGGCCGCGAATTCATCATGAAGGACGCCTACTCGTTCCACGCCGATCAGGCTTCGCTGCAGGTCACCTATGACCGCATGCACGAGGCTTACTGCAACGTGTTCACCCGTCTGGGCCTGAAGTTCCGCCCGGTTGAAGCCGACAACGGCTCGATCGGTGGCGCGGGCTCCCACGAATTCCACGTACTGGCCGAGTCCGGCGAAGACGATATCGTCTTCAGCAACGGTTCCGACTACGCGGCGAACATCGAGAAAGCCGAAGCCGTGCCACGCGAAACCTCGCGTCCAGCGCCGGCCGAAGAGCTGCGTCTGGTCGATACCCCAGATACCAAGACCATTGCCGCGCTGGTGGAAAAATTCAATCTGCCGATTGAAAAGACCATCAAGACCCTGATCGTCCACGCCGAAGAAGAAGGCAAGCTGATTGCCCTGATCATCCGTGGCGACCACGAACTGAACGAAATCAAGGCCGCCAACCAGCCAGGCGTTGCCAGCCCGCTGGTGATGGCTTCCGATGCCGAGCTGCGTGACGCCATTGGCGCCGGCGCCGGCTCGCTCGGCCCGCTGAACCTGCCGCTGCCGATCATCATCGACCGTTCGGTCGAGCTGATGAGCGACTTCGGCATCGGTGCGAACATCGACGACAAGCACTACTTCGGCGTGAACTGGGAGCGTGACCTGCCAGTTCCGACCGTCGCCGACCTGCGTAACGTGGTCGCCGGTGACCCAAGCCCGGACGGCAAAGGCACCCTGGAAATAAAACGCGGCATCGAAGTCGGACACATCTTCCAGCTGGGCAACAAGTACAGCAAGGCGATGAAGTGCGAAGTGCTGGGCGAGAACGGCAAGCCGGTCACCCTGGAAATGGGTTGCTACGGTATCGGCGTATCCCGCGTGGTCGCTGCCGCCATCGAGCAGAACAACGACGAGAAAGGCATCATCTGGAGCGACACCCTGGCGCCGTTCCAGATCGCCTTGGTGCCGCTGCGTTATGAAACCGAGCAGGTGCGCGAAGCCACCGACAAACTGTACGCAGAACTGACTGCGGCCGGTTTCGAAGTGCTGCTGGACGATCGCGACAAGAAAACCAGCCCGGGCATCAAGTTCGCGGACATGGAGCTGATCGGCATTCCTCACCGGATCGTGGTCAGCGACCGCGGCCTCGCCGAAGGCAACCTGGAATACAAGAGCCGCACCGAGGCCGAAGCGCAAGCGCTGCCGGTCGCCGACGTGGTGTCCTTCCTTCAGGCCCGTATCCGCCGCTGAATCCAGATAGAGACCTCATGTTCAAGCGAAACACCTTGGGCCTCGGTGGCGCCGCCTTGTGCGGCGCCCTGCTGGTCAGCGGCTGTGCCAATCAGATGTCACAGCGCAGCGAGCACGAAGAGCGGGTCGAGCGCAAACTGCTCGATCACAGCCTGCAGATCGATGTCGGTGAGCCTAAGGTGCTCGAACTGCCGCAACGACGCGTGAAGATCAACGAACAGAAGTCCTTCGAAGTCACCGAGTTCGAAGTCACTCGTCGCTACGATCGCTACACGCCTTACCAGCCCTGGCGCGAAATCTACGAGATTCCGCTGGGCGCGGTGGCTGTGGTCGCCGGTATTGGCGCCAATGTGGTCAACGTGTTCGCTTTGGGCAATCTGCCGGACAGCGTGACCAAGGACTGGTTGAACTACGGCATTGCCGGGGTCAACCCGTTCATGAACGTGCAGTCTCACGGTCGTGCGCAACAGAACCTGGCCGGTATCGATGAAGTCCAGCGCGACAAGCGCACGGAGTATTCGAGCCTGCCATGGAGTGAGCGCCCGGTGCAGGTCAAGGCCGGCAAGCAGACCTTCGACATGACCACCGACCGCAACGGTGTACTGCGCCTGAACCTTCTGGACAGTCCGTTTGCCGAAAATGACCTCAACCATATCGGCAAACTGCAGATCAGCGTCGAAGACGGCAAGGATGACGTGCACAGCGATTCATCGCTGGCAATCAGCAGCCATTTGCGCAGCAAGTTGCTGGAAGCGCACGGGCTGATTTACGACGATCTGGAAGACGACGAAGTGAGCCAATGGGTCCACCGGGTCAAACGTCTGTCGGAGCTGGGTCTGGAAGAAGAAGCCAGCGAGCTGGAGCAAAGCCTGATCGAACTGACACGTAATGATCCGGAGTTGCAGGCTGAGTTTCTCAAGTCGCTGACCAAGGATGCGGGGCGTCTGGTGGCAGATCCGGGACCGAATTAAGCCTGAAAAGCTTCGCGAGCAAGCCCGCTCCCACAGTGATTGCATTCCATTGAAGGAACTCGATCAAAGGTGGGAGCGGGCTTGCTCGCGAAAGCGGCATCAGCAACACCACAGGCATTAGCGCTCAAACAACTCCATCTGCTCAAACCCGCCGCGCAAATCCTCCAGCCTCACCCCTACCCCCAACAACCGCACCGGTTTCCCGCCCCGGTTGAACGCCTGCGTCAGCATCAACTGATAACTGCCCAGATCACGCCCTGCCCCGGCCTGTTCCAGTGTGGTCTGGGTAAAGTCATGAAACTTCACTTTGACGAACGGCTTGCCCGGTCGATAACTGCTGTCGATCCGCGCCATGCGGGTTTTCAGGGTTTCGAGCAGCTCCGGCAGTTTGTCGAGGCAACTGCGCAGATCCGGCAGATCGACGTCGTAGGTATTTTCCACACTGATTGACTGACGGCGACTGTCGTTGTGCACCAGCCGGTCATCAATCCCACGGGCCAGACTCCACAGTCGCTCACCGAAACTGCCGAATTCACGCACCAGCGCCAACTTGTCCCACTCGCGCAGTTGCAGGCAATCGACGATGCCGAACTTGCCCAGTTTGTCGGCAGTGACTTTGCCGACGCCGTGCAACTTGCTCACCGGCAAGCCACTGACAAAATCCTCGACCTGATCCGGGGTAATGACGAACAGCCCGTTGGGTTTCTTCCAGTCACTGGCGATCTTGGCCAGAAACTTGTTCGGGGCTACGCCGGCAGACACAGTAATGTGCAACTGATTGGAGACCCGCCGCCGGATATCCTGCGCGATGCGCGTGGCGCTGCCGCCAAAATGCGCGCTGTCGGAAACATCGAGATAGGCCTCGTCCAGCGACAGTGGCTCGATCAGGTCGGTGTAATCGCGAAAAATCGTATGGATTTCCTTCGAGGCTTCGCGATAGGCATCCATGCGCGGCTTGACGATGGTCAGGTGGGGGCACAGCTTCAATGCATGCCCGGATGACATCGCCGAACGCACGCCGTACGCCCGCGCCTCATAGTTGCAGGTGGCAATCACCCCACGCCGATCCGCCGACCCGCCCACCGCCAGTGGTTTACCAGCCAGGTTCGGGTCGTCGCGCATCTCGATGGCGGCGTAGAAACAGTCACAGTCGACGTGGATGATTTTTCGCTGGGTCATGACGGAAAAGGAAACATGGCGAGCCGGATCCGCAGTATCTCACTGACACCTGTATATAGCACCAGTGGTCTGAAGGTTCTTTTCAGACTGTAGGAAAACAACCATGAATTTATTTTCTCAATCGAAAATCACCGCTCGATAGAGCTGAAAGCCTTGCCCTATCTGCCCTGCGCTCCATTCGTCCACACCGCAAAAAGCGCTAACCGATTGAACAGGAACAGATTTATCCAGATTCAAGGTTGACAGCCCGACGATCCTCTGTAGAATGCCGACACACAGACGCGGGATGGAGCAGTCTGGTAGCTCGTCGGGCTCATAACCCGAAGGTCGTCGGTTCAAATCCGGCTCCCGCAACCAAACATCAAAAAAGGCTACTCGAAAGAGTGGCCTTTTTTGTGCGCGCCTGTTTTACCAATGAGTCACTGTGCCAAGCGCACCTGAGCGAACAGGAAGTCTTTGCATTTCCGAAACTTACCGCCCCGCTGCGACCGTTTGACGCAAATTCACACTTATTTGACCCTTTACGGGATTAGCGGTTGACACCTCGCCGTTCGCCTGTAGAATGCCGCCACACAGACGCGGGATGGAGCAGTCTGGTAGCTCGTCGGGCTCATAACCCGAAGGTCGTCGGTTCAAATCCGGCTCCCGCAACCAAACATCAAAAAAGGCTACTCGAAAGAGTGGCCTTTTTTGTATCTGTGGAAAAAGTCCTTTCGCAACAATGATCTGTCACGCTGCAGTGAAACGCTCAGGACCATCAGACCGACCGAGTTGCGACTATGCTTGAGTCGCAGGCAAGACGTCTGCAATCCATGACCCGCCCTCGCCGATCCCGGATGAGAGGCGTAGTATTTTGTGATTATTTTTTTCTACAGGGATTGGTAACTTGGCTGGATACCTCCATCCTGTCGCGCACAATCCAAGAGGTGATTGATGCGCGCCAACTCGTCTGATCCACAAGACACCGTCACAGCAGAACATCCGATCAAACCCGAGCGCCTGCGCTTGCTGGATCGGTTAAGCAAGTACCGTCAGCCGATCGGTCTGGCAGTCACGTTGCTGCTGTTTGCCATTGCGCTGATTGCCTGCCGCCATCTGCTGAGCGAACTCGATCTGTATGCCCTGCATGACTCGATCCTGGCGGTGCCGAAACCGGCCCTGCTCGGCGCAGTGGCTGCAACGGTGGTCGGCTTCATCATATTGCTCGGCTATGAATGGTCGGCCAGCCGCTATGCTGGCGTGACACTGCCGCCGCGTACTCTGGCGCTGGGCGGCTTCACCGCGTTTGCGATTGGCAACGCCATCGGCCTGTCGCTGCTGTCTGGCGGCTCGGTGCGCTACCGTTTATATGCACGCCATGGGCTGGGCGCCTCCGAAGTCGCGCACATGACGCTGTTCGCCAGCCTGTCGCTGGGTTGCGCCCTGCCACCGCTCGCGGCTCTCGCGACCCTGAGCGACCTGCCCGCTGCCTCCGCCGCACTGGGCCTGTCAGAAGGCTTGCTCGGCACGATTGCCATGGTGGTGCTGGGTCTGGGCGCGATTCTGGCGATCGGCATCTATCGCCGCCGCCTGCCGGAGCAACCGTACCGCGACAACCTGTTGGTCAGGGCCGGTCGCCGGACATTGCGCCTGCCGGGCCGACGCCTGACCTTCCTGCAATTGATCATCACTGCCCTCGACGTCGCCGCAGCCGCCACCGTGCTTTATCTGCTGCTGCCGGAAGCCCCGCCGTTCGGCGCGTTCCTGCTGGTGTACCTGCTGGCCCTGGCCGCCGGCGTCCTCAGCCATGTGCCGGGGGGTGTCGGGGTCTTCGAAGCGATCCTGCTCGCCGCGTTTGCCGACACCCTCGGTGCCGCGCCGCTGGCCGCCGCCCTGCTGCTCTATCGCCTGATCTATGTGGTGCTGCCGCTGCTGGTGGCCTGCCTGTTTTTGCTGATCAACGAAGGCCAGCGCCTGTTCCAGACCCAGACCATGCGCGCCGCATCCGGTCTGGCCGCGCCGATTCTGGCGGTGCTGGTGTTCCTGTCCGGCGTGGTGCTGCTGTTTTCCGGTGCCACCCCGGAGATCGACACGCGTCTTGAACACATCGGTTTCCTGATCCCGCATCGCCTGGTCGACGCCTCGCACTTCGGCGCCAGCCTGATCGGCGTGCTGTGTCTGCTGCTCGCACAGGGCCTGCGCCGTCGCCTGTCAGCGGCGTGGATGCTCACCACCATTCTGTTGCTGGTCGGCGCGCTGCTCTCGCTGCTCAAAGGCTTCGACTGGGAAGAAGCCACGCTGATGACGCTCACCGCCGCGCTGCTCGGGGTGTTCCGCCGTTCGTTCTATCGCCCGAGTCGCCTGACCGAACTGCCGTTCTCGCCGCTATATCTGGTGGCCAGCCTCTGCGTCCTGGGCGCTTCGACCTGGTTGCTGCTGTTCGCCTACCAGGACGTGCCTTACAGCCATCAACTGTGGTGGCAGTTCACCCTCGATGCTGACGCCCCGCGCGGCCTGCGTTCGTTGCTCGGCGCCGCCGTGCTGTTGCTGGTGATCGCCCTGACTTGGCTGCTGCGTACCGCGCGCCCGGTAATCCACCTGCCGACCCCGGACGAACTGGATCGCGCCGCGAAAATCCTGATGGCCTCGTCGCAACCCGATGGTGGCCTCGCGTTAACCGGTGACAAGGCGTTGCTGTTTCACCAGAACGACGAAGCCTTCCTGATGTACGCCCGCCGTGGCCGCAGCCTGGTGGCACTGTACGACCCGATCGGCCCAAGCCAGCAACGCGCCGAGATGATCTGGCAGTTCCGCGACCTGTGCGACATCCATCACGCCCGTCCGGTGTTCTATCAGGTACGTGCGGAAAATCTGCCGTACTACATGGACATCGGCCTGACCGCGATCAAGCTCGGCGAAGAAGCCCGGGTCGATCTGCAGCGCTTTGACCTGGAAGCCAAGGGCAAAGAGATGAAGGACCTGCGCTACACCTGGAACCGTGGCACCCGCGACGGTCTGTCGCTGGAGATCCATGAGCCAGGCCAGGCGCCGATGGACGAGCTGAAAGTGATTTCCGATGCGTGGCTGACCGGCAAGAACGTGCGCGAGAAAGGTTTCTCCCTCGGTCGGTTCAGCGACGATTACCTGAAGCATTTCCGTATTGCGGTGATTCGCTTCGAAGGTCGCCCGGTGGCGTTCGCCAACCTGCTCGAGACTTACAGCCATGACCTGGCCAGTCTCGACCTGATGCGCTCGCACCCGGACGCCCCCAAGCTGACCATGGAGTTCCTGATGGTCGGCCTGATTCAACACTATAAGAGTCACGGATACGCGCGCTTCAGCCTGGGCATGGTGCCGTTGTCGGGGTTGCAACCCCGGCGTGGTGCACCGCTGACCCAGCGTCTGGGCTCGATGGTCTTCCGCCGTGGTGAGCAACTGTACAACTTCCAAGGCTTGCGCCGCTTCAAAGACAAGTTCCAGCCTGACTGGGAACCCCGTTATATGGCAGTGCCCGCCGGACTCGATCCGCTGGTGGCGCTGGCCGATACTGCTGCCCTGATCGCGGGCGGCTTGACTGGATTGGTGAAACGCTGATGATTCAACGCTCCCTGAAGTACATCCTGGCCGCACTGATCGTGCTGGCCGTGATTGCCGGCGGCGGTTACTGGTACCTCAAACGCCCGGCACCGCAACCGACTCTGCAACCACTGACGGCCGCCGACGGCACGGTCATGACCCGTGTCATTCCCGGCACCCAGCCCAAGGCGCAGGTGCTGGTCGCGGTCAATGACGACCAGAAGCTGACCGACAACCAACTGAGCACCCTGAGCCGCAGCGCCTCGGCGCAGATCGTTCAGGTGATTCTGCCCAAGGACTGCCTGCAACAGAGCCGCGCCCTGCAAACCGGCCTGCGCGAACTGAATGGGCCGGCCACACTGGTCAGCGGTATCGGCCCTGGCGCCGTGCTGGCCTGGCGCTGGTTATCCGAGCAGAAGGACGACAAGGCCCAGGCGATCTCGGTTGACCTGGCGCTGGAAAAACCCGGCTGCACCCACCTGCTGCCGAAATCCGCGGCGCATGGCCACTGGCTGGTGGCGTGGAACGACAACCCGGACGACACCAGCGCCGGTTTCGTGCGCGATCAACCGAACGCCGAAACCAGCATCAGCGACTACGACATCAACCTGCCGCAAGTGCTGAACAACGAGCTGCGCAAGATCCTCGTCGGCGGCGACAAGGCCAACGGCGGTCTGGCAATCCCGGTGGTGGAAGTGCCGGCCGGTCAGGCCAAAGACACCGTGACCCTGTTCCTCTCCGGTGACGGCGGCTGGCGCGACCTCGACCGCGACGTGGCAGGCGAGATGGCCAAGATCGGCTATCCAGTGGTCGGCATCGACACCCTGCGCTACTACTGGCAGCACAAGAGCCCTGAGCAAAGCGCGCTGGACCTGACCGAACTGATGCAGCACTACCGGCAGAAATGGGGCACCAAGCGCTTCATCCTGACCGGTTACTCGTTCGGTGCCGACGTCCTGCCGGCGATCTACAACCGCCTGCCGGACACCGAGCAGCAACGCGTCGACGCCATCATCCTGCTGGCCTTCGCCCGCACCGGCAGCTTCGAAATCGAAGTCGAAGGCTGGCTCGGCAACGCCGGCAAAGAAGCCGCCACCGGCCCGGAAATGGCCAAGCTGCCCGCCGCCAAGGTTGTGTGTATCTACGGCGCCGAAGAAACCGACGAGAGCGGCTGCACCGACAAGACCGCAGTCGGTGAAGCGGTGAAACTGCCCGGCGGCCACCACTTCGACGAGAACTACCCGGCGCTGGCCAAGCGCCTGGTGGAGTTGATCGAGAAGCGTCAGAGCAAGGATCAGCCGGCAGAGTGATCTGAGCCGGCAGAACAAAAAGCCCCCGCAACTTCGCAGTTGCGGGGGCTTTTTACATTCCAGGGGATCACCCCATTCTCGGGAACATCCCAAATCCCCTGTGGGAGCGGGCTTGCTCGCGAATACGGTTTATCAGTCAGCCTATTCGTCGACCGACACTCCGCTTTCGCGAGCAAGCCCGCTCCCACTCGGGAATTACGCTGGACCCAAATAATCGTTAGTCCTGGCAAGCGTATCTTGCCCGCATATAGTCATGGCTGATCGCTTGAGCCGGATCGAAGTTGATCAATCGCTCCATAGCTTGCGCTTCAATCCGAAGGCTCTCGAGATCCTCCTGCTTTTCTTGTTCCGATGATTCCGTCATACGCGTCTCGCTCATTTGCACACGCCAGTTCGTGTCAGAAGTTTAGTATCGTTTACTTCCAGTCTCGCAATATCGGATGACGCCCACAGACCTTGTAGGCAAACTCCGAAACTCGTATCTGGGCGCTGTGCCGCTCTATTGCGCTGTTTTTCGACGGGATACTCTCTGGACGTCGCTGACCCATTCAGCACCACGCCTGGGCTGCGCATTACCTGACGGTGATGGGCAAAGCCTTGATTGATGACGTGATCCAAGCGCTGATGCCGCGACCTGCGCGGACGAAGACTGAATCTGAAGAAGAATTGCCTGAAAGCCACTGACACCACAGAATCCTTGTGGGAGCGAGCTTGCTCGCGAATGCGGTGGATCAGCCACCACATGTCTCGACTGACACTCGGCCTTCGCGAGCAAGCTCGCTCCCACAGGGGATTTGCAGTGGGTTAGAGGTTTATGTGAAGCACAAAAAAGCCCCCGCCAGCCTTGAAGCTGACGAGGGCTTTCCAGTTAGGGCGCGGCTACATCTCGACCTGCGTCCCCAACTCAATCACCCGGTTGAGCGGCAGATTGAAGAACCGCAAGTTGCCGTTGGCATTCTTCAACATGAACGCAAACAGCGCCTCGCGCCAGCGGGCCATGCCTTCGAGTTTCGAGGCGATTACCGTTTCGCGGCTGAGGAAATAGGTAGTGCGCATCGGGCTGAAGTCCAGTTCATCCAGGTGGCACAGTTTCAGTGCCTGCGGCACGTCCGGCTCGTCGGTGAAGCCGAAGTGCAGGATCACCCGGAAGAAGCCTTCGCCGTGGGCCTCGACTTCGAAGCGACGCGATGGCGGCACGCGCGGGATGTCTTCGTAGACCACAGTCAGCAGCACCACTTGCTCATGCAGTACCTGGTTGTGTAGCAAGTTGTGCAGCAGCGCGTGCGGCACCGCGTCGGAGCGCGCGGTGAGGAACACCGCAGTGCCCTGCACACGGTGCGGCGGTTGCACGCGGATGCTGCTGATGAAGATCGGCAGCGGCAGCGCGCCTTCGTCGAGACGATCGACCAGCAGCTCCTTACCGCGCTTCCAGGTGGTCATCAGGACAAACAGCACAATACCCGCCAACACCGGGAAGGCACCGCCCTGGATGATCTTCGGTACGTTGGCAGCAAAGAACAAACCATCGACCAACAGGAACCCGAGCAGAATCGGCACCGCCAGCAGCGGTGGCCATTTCCACAGCAGCAGGATCACCGCCGCCACCAGAATACTGGTGATCAGCATGGTGCCAGTGACCGCCACGCCGTAGGCAGACGCCAGTGCACCGGAGGATTCGAAACCGATCACCAGCAGGATCACTCCAACCATCAGCGCCCAATTCACCGCGCCAATGTAGATCTGCCCCTGTTCGGCACTGGACGTGTGCTGAATGTGCATGCGCGGGATGTAGCCGAGTTGAATGGCTTGACGGGTCAACGAGAACGCACCGGAAATTACCGCTTGCGAAGCGATCACCGTGGCCAGGGTTGCCAGCATCACCAGCGGCACCAGTGCCCAGTTCGGCGCCAACAGGTAGAACGGGTTACGTGCCGCTTCCGGGTTTTCCAGCAGCAATGCGCCCTGACCGAAGTAGTTCAGCACCAGCGCCGGCAGCACCAGAACCAACCATGCGCGGGCAATCGGCTTGCGCCCGAAGTGGCCCATGTCGGCGTAAAGCGCTTCGGCGCCGGTCAATGCCAGCACCACCGCGCCGAGAATCGCCACGCCCATGCCCGGGTGCACGATGAAGAAGCGCACGCCCCAGATCGGGTTCAGTGCATTCAACACTTCAGGGTGTCTGACGATCCCGCTGATACCCAGGCCGCCCAGCACCAGGAACCACGCCACCATCACCGGGCCAAACAGCTTGCCGATGCGATCGGTGCCGTGTTTCTGGATCAGGAACAGTGCGACAAGCACCACCAGCGCCATCGGCACCACCCAGCGCTCCAGGCCGTCGAATGCCAGCTCCAGACCTTCAACCGCCGACAACACGGAAATCGCCGGGGTGATCATGCTGTCGCCATAAAACAGCGCTGCTCCGATCAGCCCCAGAATCACCAGTACCGCCTGCAGCTTCGGGTAGCGACTCGATGCACGTCGCGCCAGGGCAGTCAGCGCCATGATCCCGCCTTCCCCCTGGTTGTCGGCGCGCAGTACGAACAACACGTACTTGATCGTGACCACCCAGATCAACGACCAGAAAATCAACGCCAGAATCCCGAAGACCCCGTCGTGGTTGACTGGCACCCCGTAGTGACCAGCGAAAACTTCTTTGAGGGTGTACAACGGGCTCGTGCCGATGTCGCCGTAAACCACCCCGACTGCCGCGACCAGCATGCTCAGCGGTTTTGCAGCCGAATGCTCGGCGCCCGCCGCCTGACTACTTGCCTGACCCATCCAACACTCCTGATTCTCGAACCGGCTTCTTTGATGAAGCACTATGCTTTGTGATGCAGCATGCGCTGTTTTACCTGTTGTTACAGACGTTTTGTTGACTGTAAAAAATCGGTAAAGCTCAACGGCGCGAAGCATAGCGCAGCACTCGTCGTATTTCCCTGCATAAAGCTGGTCAAGTGCGTTACTCATCGCTAGAATTGCGCACTTTTTGATCAGAGGCGCGCCCTAAGCGCCCATCCGTCGGTTTTCCCACACGGCAAGCGACGTCACAAAATACCGAGGTTAGACATGTCCACCACTCCTGCGCCGGCCAATCCAAAGGTTGGCTTCGTATCTCTGGGTTGCCCGAAAGCACTGGTCGACTCCGAGCGCATCCTGACCCAGCTGCGCATGGAAGGCTATGACGTGGTGTCCACCTACCAGGACGCCGACGTGGTGGTGGTCAACACCTGTGGTTTCATCGACTCGGCCAAGGCTGAGTCGCTGGAAGTGATCGGTGAAGCGATCAAGGAAAACGGCAAGGTGATCGTCACCGGTTGCATGGGCGTGGAAGAAGGCAACATCCGCGACGTCCACCCGAGCGTGCTGGCCGTGACCGGTCCGCAGCAGTACGAACAAGTGGTCAACGCCGTGCACGAAGTGGTGCCGCCGCGTCAGGATCACAACCCGCTGATCGACCTGGTACCGCCGCAAGGCATCAAGCTGACCCCGCGTCACTACGCGTACCTGAAGATTTCCGAAGGCTGCAACCACAGCTGCAGCTTCTGCATCATCCCGTCGATGCGCGGCAAACTGGTCAGCCGTCCTGTCGGCGACGTGCTTGACGAAGCTCAGCGCCTGGTCAAGTCCGGCGTCAAAGAGCTGCTGGTGATTTCGCAGGACACCAGCGCCTACGGCGTCGACGTGAAGTACCGCACCGGTTTCTGGAACGGCGCGCCGGTGAAAACCCGCATGACCGAACTCTGCGAAGCGCTGAGCACCTTGGGTGTCTGGGTCCGTCTGCACTACGTTTACCCGTACCCGCACGTTGACGAGTTGATCCCGCTGATGGCCGCCGGCAAGATCCTGCCGTACCTGGACATCCCGTTCCAGCACGCCAGCCCGAAAGTGCTGAAGTCGATGAAACGCCCGGCGTTCGAAGACAAGACCCTAGCGCGGATCAAGAACTGGCGCGAGATCTGCCCGGATCTGATCATCCGTTCGACCTTCATCGTCGGCTTCCCGGGCGAAACCGAAGAAGACTTCCAGTACCTGCTGAACTGGCTGACCGAAGCCCAGCTCGACCGCGTCGGCTGCTTCCAGTATTCGCCGGTAGATGGCGCCCCGGCCAATGATCTGAACCTGGAAGTGGTGCCGGACGACGTCAAGCAGGAGCGTTGGGAGCGCTTCATGGCGCACCAGCAGGCGATCAGCTCGGCACGCCTGCAAATGCGCATCGGCCGCGAGATCGAAGTGCTGGTGGACGAAGTCGACGAGCAAGGCGCCGTCGGCCGCTGCTTCTTCGATGCCCCGGAAATCGACGGCAACGTGTTCATCGACAACGGCAGCAACCTCAAGCCGGGCGACAAGGTCTGGTGCAAGGTGACTGACGCTGACGAATACGACCTGTGGGCTGAGCAGATCTAAGCACCACACAGTACCTGTGGGAGCGGGCTTGCTCGCGAAGGCGGTGTATCAGTCACTGGATATGTCGACGGATACACTGCTTTCGCGAGCAAGCCCGCTCCCACAGGGGATAGTCGTGTCATCAAAAGCCCCGCTCTTTTTACGAGATGCGGGGCTTTTTTACGGCTATCGTTTGCAGTGGGAAGGAATCCCGCTCATCCATTTGAAAAGAGGCAGACGGGCATGCGTCAGCATTCGGTCATTCACACGCCGAAACTCAGCGATTATCAGGAACTGACCCGGGTCTGGGAGGCCTCGGTTCGCGCGACCCATGATTTCCTGCCAGACAGCTACATCGAGTTGCTGCGCAATCTGGTGCTCACCCGCTATCTGGACGCGGTGATGCTGATTTGCACCAGGGATCATCAGCAACGCATCACCGGATTCGCTGGGGTGACGGCGGGCAAGATCGAAATGCTGTTTATCGATCCCGCCCACCGTGGCCAGGGTTTGGGCAAGAAACTGCTCAACTACGCCATGCAGCATCTGAATGCCGATGAACTCGACGTCAACGAACAGAACCCGCAGGCACTGGGGTTTTACTTCAAGCAGGGTTTTGAAGTGATCGGCCGCTCGGAAGTGGATGGCATGGGCCAGCCATATCCGCTGCTGCATATGCGCTTGCGGCAGAACCAGCAGCGTTCAAGCCACGCCTGACATACCAATGAACCCTTGTAGGAGTGAGCCTGCTCGCGATAGCGCCGGACCAGCCGACATCAATGCTGAATGTTAGACGGCAATCGCGAGCAGGCTCACTCCTACAAAAAACACCTACCGAAATGGAACCGGGCTTAACCGGCGCCAGGCAGGTACAATGCCCACCCCTTTTTTGTTACGGCCCTGTCATGACTGACCCGATTCGCCTCTCCAAACGCCTCATCGAACTGGTCGGTTGCTCCCGCCGGGAGGCCGAGCTGTTCATCGAGGGCGGCTGGGTCACCGTGGACGGCGAAGTGATCGACGAACCGCAATTCAAGGTCGGCGACCAGAAGGTCGAGCTCGACAAGGATGCCAAAGCCACCGCGCCGGAGCCGGTCACGATTCTGCTCAACGTGCCGGCCGGCATGGATGTCGACACCGCCATGCAATCGCTCAGCGCCGACACCCTCAGCGACGAGCACCGCTACGGCAAACGTCCGTTGCGCGGGCACTTTCTGCGTCTGACCGCCAGCGCCGATCTGCAGCCCAAGGCCAGCGGTCTGCTGGTGTTTACGCAGGACTGGAAAGTGCTGCGCAAACTGACCGCCGACGCGGCCAAGATCGAGCAGGAATACGTGGTCGAGGTCGAAGGCGACATGGTTGCCCACGGCCTCAATCGCCTGCAGCACGGCCTGACTCACAAGGGCAAGGAGCTGCCGCCGGTCAAGGCCAGCTGGCAGAACGAAAACCGCCTGCGCTTCGCCATGAAGAACCCGCAGCCGGGGATCATCGCGCAGTTCTGCGAAGCGGTTGGCCTGAAGGTCGTCGGCATCCGCCGCATCCGTATCGGCGGCGTGTCGATCGGCAAGGTTCCGGTCGGCCAATGGCGCTATCTGTCCGGCAAAGAGAAGTTCTAAGGCTTCCACTGCTGCCAAACATTCCGGCAGCGCGCCTGCGTGCTGCCCACAACGATTATCAGGATTACCCACATGATTCATAACGACGTACTGCGCAGCGTGCGCTACATGCTCGACATCAGCGACAAGAAAGTCATCGAGATCATCAAGCTCGGCGGTCTGGACGTGGAGCTCAAAGACGTCGTCGCGTACCTCGACAAGAAAGAAGAAGACGAAGAAGGCTTCGTGCGCTGCCCGGACGAAGTCATGGCGCACTTCCTCGATGGCCTGGTGATCTTCAAACGTGGCAAGGACGAAAGCCGTCCGCCGCAGCCGATCGAAGTGCCAGTGACCAACAACATCATCCTGAAAAAGCTGCGTGTTGCCTTCGAACTGAAAGAAGACGACATGCACGCGATCCTCAAGGCTGCCGAGTTCCCGGTGTCCAAGCCGGAGCTGAGTGCACTGTTCCGCAAGGTCGGCCACACCAACTACCGCGCGTGCGGCGACCAGTTGCTGCGTAACTTCCTCAAGGGCCTGACTCTGCGCGTTCGCGGCTGATCTGCGCCACTAGCTCTGAATCGGCGGCGCGGCCTTCGCGAGCAAGCCCGCTCCCACAGGTTTTGTGGCTGACACAACACCGGACTCCACTCGAGACCCCTGTGGGAGCGGGCTTGCTCGCGAAGACGTCGGCCCCGTCATCACCTGCCTTGAAGCCTTGCGGGTTATCATGCCCGCCCCGCTCCCGCCTTGATTACCGAACATGACTTACAACGTCTCACCCATCGGCTTCGTGCGCTCCTGTTTCAAGGAGAAGTTCGCCATCCCGCGCCAGCCGCAACTGGCCCCCGCCGCCCGTGGCGTGCTGGAGCTGGTGGCGCCGTTCGATCAGGGAGACGCCGTGCAAGGTCTGGAGCATGTCAGCCATGTCTGGCTGTTGTTCCTGTTTCATCAGGCGCTGGAAGAGAAGCCGCGCCTGAAAGTGCGCCCGCCACGGCTGGGGGGCAACAAGTCCATGGGCGTGTTCGCCACCCGTGCGACTCACCGCCCCAATGGCATCGGGCAGTCAGTGGTGAAGCTGGACAAGGTCGAGGCCAATCGGCTGTTCATTTCGGGTATCGATTTGCTCGACGGCACGCCGATCCTCGATATCAAACCCTATGTGCCTTACGCCGATATCATCCCCGAAGCCTCCAACAGCATCGCCAGCGCCGCGCCACAGTTGATTGACGTGCGGTGGACGGACGCCGCGCTGCAACAGGCGCATGGCCATGCTCAGCGCCTCGGCGAGCCGCTGGTCGAGTTGATCGAGCAGTGTCTGGCGCAGGATCCGCGCCCGGCGTATCAGACGCCGGCACCGGAGCGCGAGTACGGTGCGCAGTTCTGGGATCTGGACGTGCGCTGGCATTACCCGACGCCGGAGCAGATTTGCGTGCTGGAAGTGATCCCGGCCTCGGCGTAAACCCCGGAAACGAAAAAGCCCGCGCTGCCTTCTCAGGCAACGCGGGCTTTCGCTTTTCTGTAGGAGTGAGCCTGCTCGCGATTGCGTTGGGTCAGTCAAGATTGATACCGACTGACACGGCCCTATCGCGAGCAGGCTCACTCCTACATTTTGTTCCTTACTTCTCGACGAACGCACGCTCGATCAAGTAATCACCCGGCTCGCGCATCCGCGCCGAGATCTTCAGGCCGAAGCTGTCGAGCACTTCGCTGGTCTCGTCGAGCATGCTCGGGCTGCCGCAGATCATCGCGCGGTCGTCCTGCGGGTTGATCGGTGGCAGACCGATGTCGCTGAATAGCTTGCCGCTACGCATCAGGTCGGTCAGACGGCCCTGGTTCTCGAACGGCTCGCGGGTCACAGTCGGGTAGTAGATCAGCTTGTCACGCAGCGCTTCACCGAAGAACTCGTTCTGCGGCAGGTGCTCGGTGATGAATTCACGGTAGGCGACTTCGTTGACGTAACGCACGCCGTGCACCAGGATCACTTTTTCAAAGCGCTCGTAGGTTTCCGGGTCCTGGATCACGCTCATGAACGGCGCCAGACCGGTGCCGGTGCTCAGCAGATACAGATGCTTGCCCGGGTTCAGGTCGTCGAGCACCAGGGTGCCGGTAGGCTTCTTGGAGATGATGATCTCGTCGCCTTCCTTGAGGTGCTGCAACTGCGAGGTCAGCGGACCATCCTGCACCTTGATGCTGAAGAACTCGAGATGCTCTTCCCAGTTAGGGCTGGCGATCGAGTAAGCGCGCATAAGCGGGCGGCCGTTGGGCTGTTGCAGGCCGATCATCACGAACTGACCGTTCTCGAAGCGCAGGCCCGGATCGCGGGTGCACTTGAAGCTGAACAGAGTGTCGTTCCAGTGATGAACACTGAGGACACGCTCGTGGTTCATGTTGCTCATGTACGTGGGACTCCTGGATATTGGGTCTGCGCTCGCCTTTGCGGCCAACAGTGCGCAATTGCATCGCATTCTAATAGCGACGACAATATCTGTTAACTGGATTATTAAGATAAGGGTTATCGGTTATATCGATATGCGATTTACTCTTCGTCAACTGCAAGTCTTCGTCGCCGTCGCCCAGCAGGAGAGCGTATCCCGTGCTGCGGGTCTGCTCAACCTCTCGCAATCGGCGGCAAGCACCTCGATCACCGAACTGGAGCGCCAGTCCAGCTGCCAGCTGTTCGATCGCGCCGGCAAACGGCTGAGCCTCAACGCCCTCGGCAAACAGCTGCTGCCGCAAGCGGTGGCCCTGCTTGATCAATCCAAGGAAATCGAAGACCTGCTCAACGGCAAATCCGGTTTCGGCTCACTGTCGGTGGGTGCCACCCTGACCATCGGCAATTACCTGGCGACCCTGTTGATCGGCGGTTTCATGCAGCGCCATCCGGAAAGCCAGGTGAAGCTGCATGTACAGAACACTGCCAATATCGTGCATCAAGTCGCTCATTACGAAATTGATCTGGGTCTAATCGAAGGCGACTGCAGCCACCCGGACATCGAAGTGCAGAGCTGGGTGGAAGATGAACTGGTGGTGTTTTGCGCACCGCAGCACCCACTGGCCAAACGTGGCAGCGCGACCATGGAAGAGTTGACGCACGAGGCGTGGATCCTGCGTGAACAGGGTTCCGGCACGCGCCTGACTTTTGATCAGGCCATGCGGCACCATCGCAGTGCGCTGAATATCCGTCTGGAGCTGGAACACACCGAAGCGATCAAACGCGCGGTGGAATCAGGGTTGGGGATTGGCTGTATTTCGCGGCTGGCGCTGCGTGATGCGTTTCGACGCGGCAGCCTGGTGGCGGTGGAAACCCCGGATCTGGATCTGGCCCGGCAGTTCTACTTCATCTGGCACAAGCAAAAGTACCAGACCTCGGCCATGCGCGAGTTTCTCGAGCTGTGCCGCGCCTTCACCGCCGGGGTGCAGCGCAGCGACGAGATCGTCTTGCCGAGTATCGCTTAAAGCAGAATCACCGCCCACACCAGGGCAATCATGCTCAGGGCCACGAATTGCGCGGCACTGCCCATGTCTTTGGCGTTCTTCGACAGCGGGTGCAGTTCCAGAGAGATGCGATCGATGGCCGCTTCCACCGCCGAATTCAGCAACTCGACGATCAGCGCCAGCAGGCACACAGCGATCAGCAGTGCCTGTTCGACGCGACTGACATTCAGGAAGAACGTCAGCGGAATCAGCACCACATTGAGCAGCACCAGTTGGCGAAATGCGGCTTCGCCGGTGAAGGCTGCGCGCAGGCCGTCCAGCGAGTAACCGGAAGCGTTGAGGATGCGTTTCAGGCCGGTCTGGCCCTTGAAAGGTGACATAACGTAAAAACCAACCAGAAAGGAGTGGGAAAGCTAGAGCAACAAAAGTCAAAAAAGCGTGAAGGCGCCAGCTTTTACTGGCTCGGAATTGACTCAAGTTGTTGCAGAAGTAATGCCGCCTGCGTCCGGGTGCGCACATTCAACTTGCGAAAGATCGCCGTGACGTGGGCCTTGATGGTCGCTTCGGACACGCTCAACTCGTAGGCAATCTGCTTGTTCAGCAGGCCTTCACAGACCATGGTCAGTACGCGGAACTGCTGCGGGGTGAGACTGGCCAGGCCGTCGCTGGCGGCTTTGGCTTCATCGGAGACACTGACGGCTTCGAACGCCTGCGGGGGCCAGAACACATCGCCATCGAGCACCTTGCGCACGGCTTGCTGAATCACGTTCAGGTCGCTGGACTTGGGAATGAAGCCGCTGGCGCCAAACTCGCGGGACTTGACCATGACCGAAGCTTCTTCCTGCGCCGAAACCATGACCACCGGAATCTGCGGGTACTGCCCGCGCAGCATGACCAGACCGGAAAAACCGAAAGCGCCGGGCATGTTCAGGTCCAGCAGGACCAGATCCCAGTCGGATTTTTCGGTCAGGCGCGCTTCCAGCTCGGCGATGCTCGCCACCTCCACCAGTCGTACATCCGGGCCCAGGCCCAGGGTCACCGCTTGATGCAGTGCGCTACGAAACAGAGGGTGATCATCGGCAATCAGGATGTCGTATGTGGCCATTGTTCAAATGATCCTGTTTTTGATGGCAGACCCGACGCATTCGGGCCTCGCCAAAACAACTCGAGATACCGCCGCACAGCGCTATCCACAGGGGCACGTTCAACACCAATCACGAGCAAACACGGCGTTTCAAACCTTGGCCGCACCCCAATCGGCGCCAAGCATGCCCAGCGTAGCCGGGGTGGTCAAGCAGCACGGCCGCCGCTGGGTGAAGTATGGGCCACTATCGGGCCAACACGGCTTGCGGCTTTCGTATATAAGGCAACAGCTCGGCGTGGGCCGGGGTCGACTCGTTGAGCGGCAACTGTTGTTTGGCGCCCAGATAATGCTGGCTGAACACATCGAAGTAAGCGTCCAGTGCCGACGCTGCGTCGCTGTCCCCGGCCAGTTCCAGACACAACGCCGCGACTTCGGCGGTGCACAGGTGCTCGCTGCGGGTGGAACGGCGCAAGCGATAGCGCGAGAGTCTGTCGGGCAGCAGGCTGAGAATCGGCAAGCGGTCAAAATACGGACTCTTGCGGAAGATCTTGCGCGCTTCGGTCCAGGTCGCATCCAGCAGAATGAACAGCGGACGTTTGCTGCTATCGAGAGCGACAGTGTTGGTCACGCGTGCCGGTTCGACGTATTCGCCGGGAAATACCAGGTACGGCTGCCATTGCGGATCATTGAGCAACGCCAGCATCTGCGGGTCGGGTTCGGTGCGCGACCAGATGAAGGCATGGTTGTCACGCACCACATCGGCAATCAGCCAGCCGGTGTTGCTGGGTTTGAAGACTTCCTTGCCGGTCATGATCAGGCACACGCCGGAGCGGGTTTCGACCGTCGGTCGCCAAGCGCACAGGCAATGGCTGATGATCACCCGGCAATCGCGGCAACGCTCGGAGCGAAAACCTCGGGCCTGAATCGGCTTGATACCTTCGTCCTCGCGCTGGTCACGCAAGCGGGCTACGGCGTTGGGGGCATGATGGATCACGGGCAACGCCTTATGGCAGGAAAACTCGACACGCACAGCACTCGGCAAGGCAATAAAGGCTGGCAGTTTACCAGAGCGGCGAGCGCAAACCTGTACCGTCCCGACCGGCTCCCCTATAATCCGGCGCCACTGAACGCACAGCCACAGGGCTGGTCGAACCACCAGTCACTGAATCAGGAGAGTTTCATGCTGCGCCTTATCGTTCCTACCGCGGCCATCGCACTGGCGTTGTCCTTCAGCGCACAAGCGGCGTCCCTGAAAGAGCAGAATCTGAACAAAGAACTGCGCAACATCGCCGCACAAAGCAGCGTCGGCACACCACGGGCGATCAACGAAGACATTCTCGATCAGGGCTACACCGTTGAAGGCGTTACCCTGATCAACCACCTGAGCGTGCAGGCCAGCCACGCCGAAAAGATGCGCGCCGATCCAAAAGCCGTGTATTTCCAGTTGGGTGCTTCGGTGTGCAACAACCCGTCGTACCGCAAGCTGATGGCCAAGGGCGCGATCATGCGTTACGACTTCAGTGAATATAAAACCAACAAGGCCATCGGTTCGGCCAGCTATCAGGATTCCGATTGCCCGAAAGCCGCCCCGGTGAAAAAGAAGTAATCATCGAGTATTGGCGCGCCGCTGTTCATCTTCGGCGCGCAATTCGGCCACCAGGGCCTGCAAGTAGCGAGACCGTCGTTCTCCGCCTGCCAACCGACGGCAGCACTCCTCTTCGAGACTCACTTGATTGGTCTCGGCTGCCGCTTTCAGCATCCGATACAGCTGCGTATCGATCTCCAGAACCACTCTGGCCATCTCTCCCGCCTCCTTGCCTGCTACCCGCGAATCCTTGAAAAGCGCGCACCCTGCGTACGATTGCTGACTCAAAGCTGTCGTACAGTGCCTGTAGGTTAGTAAATCAGAGTGATTGCTCTACGGCGTACCTTCGGACGAGTGGTGAACACTCATTTCCAATAAACCCGCAACGGTTGCCAGGAAAGCCTGCGCGGCGTAAAGATCAATTCAGCGCAATGGCTCGCGAGGGTCTAGATTCAAAGTATTCCCGATCACCTGTTCACGGCAGAAAAAGGAGCTGCCGAGTGTGTGTTTTTTTGCAGCGCGGCACTGACGCCGCACGTCAGGGCCACCCGCTCTGTGCAGAAGGAGACGTTGAATGCCTTACCAACCGAATGACCTGCTCAGCCGTCATTTTCAGGAAAGCGGCCCCGACCTCATCAGCAAGGTCGAAGAACAGCTCAAGCAGATTTCCCCCAACAGCCCGAATCTGCCGATTTATCGCGACATGATCCTGACCGTGCTGCGCATGGCCCAGGAAGATCACAACCGCTGGAACGCCAAGATCACCCTGCAGGCCCTGCGCGAACTCGAGCAGGCGTTCCGAGTGCTGGAACAATTCAAGGGACGACGCAAAGTCACCGTATTCGGCTCGGCGCGCACGCCGGTCGAGCACCCCCTGTATGCAATGGCCCGAGAGCTCGGCGCAGCCCTGACACGCTCGAACATGATGGTCATCACCGGTGCTGGTGGCGGAATCATGGCTGCCGCGCACGAAGGCGCCGGGCGTGACCACAGCCTCGGGTTCAACATCACCCTGCCCTTCGAACAACATGCCAACCCGACCGTAGACGGCACCGGCAATCTGCTGCCGTTCCATTTCTTCTTCACCCGCAAACTGTTCTTCGTCAAGGAAGCCGATGCGCTGGTGCTGTGCCCTGGCGGGTTCGGTACTCTGGACGAGGCACTGGAAGTACTGACGCTGATCCAGACCGGTAAAAGCCCGTTGGTGCCGGTGGTGTTGCTGGATGCGCCGGGCGGAACCTTCTGGCAAGGCGCGCTGGATTTCATTCGCCAGCAACTTGAAGAAAACCGCTACATTCTGCCCACCGATCTGAAATTGATGCGTCTTGTCTATAACGTCGATGAAGCCGTGGAGCAGATCAACCAGTTCTACAGCAACTTCCACTCCAGTCGCTGGCTCAAGCGTCAGTTCGTGATTCGCATGCATCACAAGCTCAGCGAGCAGGCTCTGGAACATATGCAAGAAGCTTTCGCCGATCTGTGCCTGAGTGATCAGTTCCATCAACACGCTTACAGCGGCGAGGAACATGACGAAGCGCAGTACAGCCACCTGGTGCGGCTGGCTTTCGCGTTCAATGCCCGAAATCATGGCCGTCTCAGGGAACTGGTGGATTACATCAACCTCCCGGAAAACTGGGTTCAAACCAAAACGCAGACCACCCAACGTGCACGTGAGCCATCAAAGGTAAGTTGAAGGCAAAAAAAAACGGCCCGCTATTTTCATAGCGGGCCGTTTTTTTAAACCGATTTAATCGTCCATGCCTCTGCCGCTGAACAAGCGGTTGATCATCTCCATCGAAAACCCCCGATAGGCGAGAAAGCGGCCTTGTTTGGCGCGTTCCTTGGCGTCAATCGGCAAGTGTCCGGAGAACTTGCGTTGCCACGTCTCGCGAAGCTGCTCCTGCCAATCGATACCGCTTTCACGCAGGGCGAGTTCGATATCGGCGCGTTGCAGACCTCGCTGACCCAGCTCTTCGCGAATGCGCAAGGGGCCATAGCCTGAGCGGGCACGGTAGGAAACAAAGCTTTCGAGGTAACGGGCTTCGGAAAGCAGCCCCTCTTCCGTCAACCGGTCGAGGGCTGTTTCGATCATTTCCGCCTCAGCGCCGCGCTGACGCAGTTTGCGCGTCAGTTCGACTCGACCGTGCTCGCGTCGAGCGAGCAGATCCATGGCAGTTCGCCGCACCGCGACGAGGGTATCGAGTACAGCGGTGGTCATCGCTGCGATCAGATATCAGCGTCAGCCAGGTCGTCTTCGGTCTCTTTGACCGCAGAAGCCTTGGAGTCGGCAATCACCGCTGGCGACAGCAGTTTGTCACGCAGCTGCTTCTCGAGCTTGGCAGCGACTTCCGGGTTGTCTGCCAGGAACTTGGCCGAGTTGGCCTTGCCCTGACCGATCTTGGTGCCTTCGTAGGCATACCAGGCGCCGGACTTCTCGACGAAACCGTGCAGCACGCCCAGGTCGATCATCTCGCCATTGAGGTAGATGCCCTTGCCGTAAAGGATCTGGAACTCGGCCTGACGGAACGGGGACGCCACCTTGTTCTTCACAACCTTGACGCGGGTTTCGCTGCCGACCACTTCATCACCTTCCTTCACCGCGCCGGTACGGCGGATGTCGAGACGGACCGAGGCGTAGAACTTCAGCGCGTTACCACCGGTGGTGGTTTCCGGGCTGCCGAACATCACGCCGATCTTCATGCGGATCTGGTTGATGAAGATCACCAGGCAGTTGGCGTTCTTGATGTTACCGGTAATTTTACGCAGCGCCTGGGACATCAGACGGGCTTGCAGGCCCACGTGCATGTCACCCATTTCGCCTTCGATTTCAGCCTTCGGTACCAGTGCCGCCACGGAGTCGACGATGATCACGTCTACTGCGTTGGAGCGCACCAGCATGTCGGTGATTTCCAGCGCCTGTTCGCCGGTGTCCGGCTGGGAAACCAGCAGGTCGTCGACGTTGACGCCCAGCTTGCCGGCGTACTCAGGGTCGAGGGCGTGTTCAGCGTCGACGAAAGCGCAGGTCGCGCCGGCTTTTTGCGCCTGGGCGATCACGGACAGTGTCAGTGTGGTTTTACCGGAAGATTCAGGACCGTAGATTTCAACGATACGGCCTTTTGGCAGACCGCCGATGCCGAGTGCGATGTCCAGACCCAGAGAGCCGGTGGAGATAGCCGGGATCGCCTGACGGTCTTGATCGCCCATACGCATTACGGCACCCTTGCCGAATTGACGTTCGATCTGACCCAGGGCCGCAGCCAAGGCTTTCTTCTTGTTGTCGTCCATTAAAGTCCTCACGTAATCAATAAGGCCTGACGGCCAACACCTGTATAAGTAGCCAGTATTATTCCACAGCGTTCGCGGATCGCCTACCCCTGATTTTCGATTTCTCGTGCCGCTAGTCGCAGCAGCCCCTCTAGCGCGGCCTTCACCGTTTGTCGGCGCACTTCATCACGGTTGCCCGAGAAGTGCTGAACCTCGCTGGAAACAGCATCGCCCACGCCCCAGGCCAGCCAAACCGTGCCCACCGGCTTGTTCGGTGTACCGCCGTCGGGACCTGCCACGCCGCTGACTGCCACGGCAAACCGCGCCAGGCTGTGCTTCTGTGCACCACGCACCATCGACTCGACGACTTCGCGACTGACCGCGCCCACCGTGCCGAACAATTCGGCGGGTACATTCAATTGCTGGGTCTTCTGCCGGTTGGAGTAGGTCACGTAACCGGCCTCGAACCACGCCGAGCTCCCGGGAATCCGCGTGATCGCTTCGGCAATCCCGCCACCGGTACACGACTCCGCCGTGGTGACGTGGGCGTTGAGTAACTGCAAACGTCGGCCAAGCTCGGCAGCCAGTTGAGTGATCTCTTTCACGGTGCGCTCCGGATCGGGTGGAATGACCACCACCGTACACGAGCCGGTTGCGCTTTCAATACACAGACTCATTCAAAATGTTCGGGCGCCAGCGCTCTGACATAGGCCTGACACGCCTGCAAGGCAATCAGTCCGCGGTCACCGGTGTCGGTGATGGCGATAATTCGTTGAGCATGCGCCGGGTCAATTCGGGCGCGTACGGCTGCATGATCCACGCCGCTGGCGCCGGCGGTGGCTGGCACCCCACAGCCTGGGGCAGCATCGCCGGCGTCGATGAGAACTGACAGGCGCAGATCAGCAGTGGCAAGACGATCGCGCAGGCGATCTTGATCACGTTGGGCATCGTTCATGGCTCGATAGTGGGTTTGTTCACTGGCCGCCAGGCGTTGCTCAAGGGCCAGACGTTTATCCTGCTCGATCTGCTGCGCGCTGGCTGCGGCCACATTCAGCTGATTGAGAGTGTCGGCGTTTAACCGCGCCTGCTCTGCCAGTTGCCGCCCGTAGCGCCAGTCCTGAAACTGCCAGGCCAGCGCGGCGCCTCCCAAGGTCAGTAACAAAAAGCCGGTTAAACGCCAGGAGACGGACATAGCACCGCCCTCGCCCGCGCCCAGATATCCAGCCGATCCTGCAGGCCATTCAACCCGCCGTTGATTCGGCGGGTGATGCTGTTGAACTGGTCGCGATCGGCCAGATCGTTCAGGCCGTTCTGTTCCCAGAACCATGCCGCCGATTCCGCTGCCCATTGCGGTTGCTCAAGCAATTCCGGCAAGGACAGCAAGCGCTCGTCGCCGAACAGGCCGAGGCTGCACTGCCGATAGTTACTGCGCCCGGTGATCTGAATCAGCCCACGGCCCCGGTACTTTTGTCCGTCGCCATCGGCCTCGGGCGTGTTGCCCAGACGTAACGCCAGCGTGCCGGTGTCGTATTTGCTCAGGTACTGGTTGTTGCCCAGCTCGCGCACGTATTGCAGTTGCCCCGACTCATGGCCGACTTGCGCCAGGAACGCGGCGATGCGTTTTGGCGAGTCGATATGGCGGCGAGTCATTGCGTTATTAAGTGCAGAAACAAAAACGCCCGCTTGGGAGCGGGCGTTGGGCATGATGGTTTTAAGGTTGTCTTCAGTTATTTGCATGATGCGTGTTCCTCCCTGGAGGCTCCGATTGAATCATGGTTGGCGGACAACGCCCCCCAGCCATTTTTTTGCCAGAGTTGTCAGGGTGTTGTTCGGTGCCGCGACTTCGGGGGCTGTGAACACCCAGCCGAGGGTGCCGAAGTTGGCATTCCAGTCGATTTGCGGTAGCGGAGTGATGTCGGTGATATCGACCCAGATCAGATCCGGGTGGAACATCTCGGCCATGTTGCCGTCAGTCGAGAACAGCTCGACCACGGTGTTGTTGACGATGCGTGCGTAGGTTTTCATCAGGCGTACTCGTAGATGATTACAACGCCACGGGCTCCGGCACCGCCGGGTCTACCCGGTTGATTCGGGGCGTTGGCGATGCCGCCCGCTCCGGAACCATATCCCGAGCCGGGTGCAGCACCAGCTGCCGCAACGCTGCTGCCAAATCCGCCCGCGCCCAAGGGCGAAAGCGCTCCATGTCCGGCAAGAATCGAACTGCTGACGCTGATTCCAGGACTGCCCGCAGCCCCTGCGCTGCTGACAATAGTTACGCCAGTGGCCGCAGTGCTGGGGAAACCACCGACAAACAAGCCAAAATCAGCGAGTCCAATCACACCGACGTTTGGTGCGCCGCCACCACCAGGTGCGGAGACCAAGGATCCGATTGAACTCGTTCCACCGGGCCCTGCATTACCACCGATTACGCCGCCAGCACCTGCTGCGCCCACTGTCACGATCTGGCTAGCGCCGACACTTGAGGAAGGGATCCAGGCTTCGGCATAACTGCCTGAAGCGCCACCTCCCGAGACGGTGATCTGACTGGCATTCGTCGCGGCAATCCCTGCGCTCCCGCCACCTCCGCCGACAATTTTCACCAGCACATTCTTCATCCCCACCGTCGGCACATAAGTGCCAGACGAGGTAAACGTCTTCACTCCCAAAAACCGTCCACTCGCCGCACCGCCACCACTGGCATACACCAGCACCCAACTATCCAGCGCCGCGCTGTACACCACCGAACACACACTGCCGGCGACAATCTCGGCAGGTCGCAACACACTCAACGCCAGACTCAGCAGCGGCTTGGGCAGCAAGCCATTGGGCGCAAACGTACTCGCCCCGGTATTGGCATTGCCAGCGGTAAAGCGCAGCGCCAGACCGTCCTTCAATGAAGCGATGGCGGGCACGTAGTTGGCCATGTACAGATTGGCGGCACCGATATCGGTCGCATGCTTGTCTTCACCGGCCTGACTGATTTTTTTCAGCGCCTGCAACAGTTGCGTCGCATCGGTTTCGCTGGGTTCAAGACCCGCAGATTTGACAACATTCAACAGTTCATCGGTGACGCTGTTGCCCCAGGTTGCCGGGATCAGCGATCCGGGCAGGCCGGCGACGGCGTCTTCATTGACAAACTTGCCGTTCACCAGCCCGACGCTGGGAACGCTTTTTGGATAATCCATTTCAACTTCCCTGATGAATTACAGCGCAGCAGCCAGCCACCTCGGCGCTACCGGTCGATGCTCGCTGAACGGAAAAAATGAACCTTGCGGCCAGTCCCGCAACTCACGGCGATAGGTTTGCAGCTCGGCATATTGCTCGGTGGTCAATGTAGTACCGCCACCATCCTCGAGCTCATCGCGGTCACGTGCTACCAGACCGTCGGTGGCGGACAGTTGCGCCGTACGCCATGAGCGCTCGATATCAGCCGCTTCATCTGGTGAAGGAGGCGGTGGATCGACCAGGATCGGATAGCCGTTATCCGCTCGCACGCCGATCACTTTCGGTGTGATTGCCATCTGCTGCAGCAACGAAATCCAGTAACCCTGAGGAATTTCGATAACGTCGTCGGGAATGTCCGTCGAATTGATACCCGGTACATAGGCGCCCCGGGTACTGGCGCTGAATAAAACATTGAACGGATTCATTCAATAGCCCTTCGCAAGGTAAAAAACACCCCAGTTCGCACTGACGTCACCGTTGTAGCTGCGGACCTTCAGCCGGCAGCCCTGTCTCGTCGCAGAGGTGGAGAGCATGATCACCATCGCGCCGTCGCCCCCCGAGTGGATGGCCACGATCGAGGAAAACGCGTTGGGAAAAGAGATAGGAAAACTGACATTAACTTCGCCTTTGGCATCCGTGGTGCCAACCCCCCACTGGTCGATGTTACCGCTGGGATAGCGTTGATAACCGACGTTGCCTACGACACCGGAATGCGCTGTGGCATACCTGTCGCTGACCGATCCGCCATATAAACGCCACTGATTGCTCAGCTTGATCAGATAAGCGGAATCACCAAGATCCAGCTTCAGCGGTCCGAATGTGCCATTACAGGTTTCAATCTGTTCATTGGCTGCCGGACTGATCGTTAAAATGCCGGTGCCCGCATTGATCACGTGAAGGGTACTGGCGTGGGCAATTCCGTTGGTTGAAGGCAACGTCGCAGTGATCGGCGAGTTACTCGCAAAGCTGGCGACTCCACCGATATTGGCAGCGTTTAGAACTGTGCTCGCTCCATAGGACGCGAAACCGGAAAACTGCAAACCCGTTCGGGTTACGAATTCAGTCGTTGCAACCGATTTGCCACTGTCGAATTGCGGCGCAGTCACAAATAACTTGTTACTGCGTAAAGCCCCCAACAGTTGATCATTGGCGGACTCTGCAGGCGTAAGACCGGCAGCCTGGATGACCTTCAGTAATTCCTGCGTGACGCCGTTCCCCCAACTCGCTGGAATCAACGATCCTGGTTTACCCGCAACCGGATCTTCATCGACAAACTTGCCGTCCACCAGGCCTGCACTGGGAATACTTTTTGGATAATCCATTACTCATCTCCTGATCTGAAAACACATGCAACTTGATGGCGTTAGCCAACATCAGCGGCGAGCCACTCAGGGACCGAAGGCCGGGAAACTGCCGAAGGAAATTGACTTGAATCAGGCCAATCGCGCAGCGCCTGGCGGTACTCCAGCAACTCCAGATATTGCGCAGCCTTGAGCGTCGTCCCACGCCCCAGTTCCTGCTCATCACGATGCCGCGTCACCCACCATTCGGTGGCCGACAGGCTGGACTGGCGCCAAAGGCGCGCTGCCGCCAGAGGCTCTTGCTCATCGGGGACTATTTCGGGGGCAGCGACCGGACTGACCGTTACAGGCAACGGCGCAATCTCCTGGCGCAGTTCGCCGATGGGCGCGCCGATTTCGATCTGCATGCCCTCCGGCACTTGCACCATTGATTCGACGAAAACGGGGGCAAACAGTTGGGTGATTGCGTAGTCGCCGGTGTCGATCAGTTCGACCGCGACACCGTTTTCCATTCGTGCATAACGGGCCATTATTCGTACTCCCAGATTTCACAGAAGGCGTTGCCGCCGGCACCGCTGATGATTGAAGCCGACGCGCTGACCGAGCACGAACCGCTGCCGCCCGAACCACGGATACCTGCGTTACCAGCCGTGTTGGATCCGGTAAAAGCTGCACCGCCGTCGAACGGACTCGGAGCCCCGCAACCCGAGAGCAGCCCCCAATTGGCGTTACTCATCCCGAAGCCCCCCGTGACGCCGCGGGCGCTGCATAAATTGCCTCCAGTTACCGTCCCGCCGACCCCGCCCTGAATGAATCCGGACGATGTAGCCGAAGTCACGATTGCCAGTTTTTGCCCACCGCCCCCACCCGAAACGCTCATGTAGGCGCCAAAAGAAGCACCACCACCCGCCAGACCTGTGGTGTTGCTGACTGCACCGCCCGCGCCCAGCGAGACCGGTACGCCAGCCAGCATTTGGGCGGTAACGTCATACAGGCTTTCCGCGTAAGCACCGGAACCACCACCGCCACCAAGCATCTGGCTACCTGCCGGCACCGGCTCACAACCGCCACCCGAACCACCCGCCCCCACCAACCGCACGCGAATCCGTTTGGCCCTGGGATTGGGCTTGTAAACCGTGATCCCGACCGTCTCGATCTGCCGCACCGCCAACAACCGCCCCACCGCATCGGTGATGCCATAACCGGCCAACGTGGTCGGGGTGTTTTTCAGTTTGCTGAAGTCGACCAAAGCACCGATGGCCATTGCCAACTGGTCGGTTCTGGCTTCATCAGGCGTCAGACCGGCAGCCTTGATCGCGTTGAGAATCTCTTGCGTGACGCTGTTGCCCCACGCGGCCGGAATCAACGATCCCGGTGAACCAGCAATCGGGTTTTCATCGACGAAACCGCCGTTGACCAGGCCAACGCCGGGAATACTTTTTGGATAATCCATTGCACTGCTCCCTGTGCTGAAATCAGTCGGCTACGGCTGCGCCGGGCGCGACCGGCCAGGTAATTTCGTAGGGGAATCCGACCTGCTTTTCGATGCGATTCAGCTCGACGCTGTAGAGCTTCCATTCGATCAGCAGCAGTTGTTCGTCATGGTTGGCATCGCCGATGTCTTCGGCGTATTGCAGCGGCGCGATGCGCAGGACGGCGTCGCGCAGCAACACATCTCTTTGAGCAAGAACGACGCGTTTGCGATCCGCCAACTGCGCGACGTCATCGACCTGCCACGCATTGTCCACCCAGGCATGGAAGCCGCCCGGCCATGGCAACGAGGTGAAGCCTTCCGGCAACTCGCCCAATGCCGTCCAGGTTTGCCTCATGCCGGTGTCAGTGCGGTAAACATCGCCGCGATAGTCCGCTTGCTGTTGCAGAGAGCCATTGACATAAGCCCAGGCAAAACCGCTTGGGGCCGGGGAAAGTTCGATACTCAGCGTCACGGCGTTACTCGGCAGTTGCAAACCGATCCCCGGCACCAGTGGAAACTCGACAGGTCCGGTTAATGCACCGCTATCGTCTATCAGATAATTGAACATGTGCACCTCAGATCAGTTTGATACGCGCGGGATAGGCGATATTTCGCGGACGGGTTTCCGCCGAAAAATTGCCGATGTTGCCGATGTAAGTGTCTGAGTCGAATGCAGGGTTGGGGTACGTTGTTGCCACGGTCGTTGTCGTCGGTGAAAAGTTGACATTGGTGCCGACATCCCAGACACCGTCTGGAATCGCCGGGGCCGGTTTGAAAGATGCCCCTGTTCCCGTGGGCAGGTAATGGTTGTGACTCTGCAACGCATGCATTTGCAGGCTACCGGACACACGACCGGGATCAACATTTCTGGTTTCACTGAGCACTCGCAGAAACTCACCACGAATCTCGGGAATCCGGAAATTCGAGGCACCATCGCCGCTGGTCCAGCCGCCCTCCCGACCGGTTCTGGCCGCTTCGGTCGTCAACGCTCCGGACGCCTGAGCAAAATCCCACAACCAAGGCCATTCGGCGCGTTTGAACAGATCACCGTTGGGAAAGCCATAGCCACCTGGATTGAGCGACAGAGTGGTTTCAAAAAACGGCCGCCCCAAAGCGCTGTTATCAAAGCGACCGATCGGCCACCAACTCCCCGCCCCGTCACTGCGCAAATGCCACCAGTCTCCGTTGCCCATCAGCACCAGAAAGGGGTAACCGCCAGGCGAGAGGTGTGTGTGAAAACGAACCTTGTCAGCGTCGGAGGTCTGCACAACGAGTCGATTGCCGCTGTTGTCCATCCGCCGGACAATAACGTCGCGAATACCCAAGGCAGCGTTGGCCGATGGCAATGTCACCGTCACCGGCGCGGGGCTGCCGTCGATCAAAACAAGTCCCAACTCAGCTTCAGTCAGCGATCTGGATGTCGCCAGACGAGTGACCACCGAGCGCATCGGACTGGCGGTGCCGACAATCGACTGAATCGCCTTGTACAACTGACCGGTGTCGGCTTCAGAAGCCACCAACCCGCCACCGTTAATCACACTCAGGATCTCCTGAGTCACGCTGTTGCCCCACACCGCCGTAATCAACGAACCCGGCGTGCCTGCCACCGGGTTTTCATCGACAAAGCGGCCATCAACCAGACCGACGCTGGGGACGCTTTTTGGATAATCCATAGGTTTCTCGTTCCTCTGAAATAACAAATGAACCGCGTCGTGGCGATCGCGAGTACGAGCCAGCGGCGGTCTGTTTTCTGAAAATAAAAAGCCCACGGTGAAGTGGGCTTGGGTGCTAGATCCAGCAGATGGACACCGGCGTGCCGGTCAGCGGATTCTCATCGGCAATTTGCCGTGCATCCGCCCGGGACTGGGCGCACTTTTTCGGATAATCCATTTATCCGACTCCTCAACGCTGCGTCATGCATCACGATTTGGCCCGCGTCCTTGCCCGGGGCTTTTTCACCACAACGTCGCCTGCTAGCGACAGCACTGGGCGTTGTGCAACGGCGGGAAACTGCGCCGATGAGGGCCAATTGCGCAGGTTGCGGCGATACTGCTGCAACGCTGTGAATTGCTCGGCGGACAGCGTGGTGTCTTGCGCGTTTTCCAACTCGTCGCGGTGACGTGCAACCAGCGGATCTGTTTCGCTCAATTGCGCATCACGCCACTGACGCTCGGTGATCGTGGCCTCTGCCGGCGTAGCGGGCGGTGCATCGGCCAGAATGGGGAAGCCATTGGCGCGACACACAATTACCTGATTGCGCTTGCACCCTTCGATCAACTCGTTGCGGTGCGACGGCGAGATTTCGACGGCATCCTTGGGAATCGTCGAATTGACACGAGAATCAAAAAATCCCTGAACCGAAGGGCTCCAATAAATTTTCATGAACGACCTACTTACCTATGGCGATGTACTGCGCGCCCAGAGACGGACTGGAGCCCCGGGAAACAATGGTAGACAGACTCCGGGTACTGGCTGCGATATAACCGATGGATCCAGAGGAGGCGGTGTAATCGTTGCAAACCATCACCCGAAAAAAGTTTGAATTGAAGCTCACCGGAAGCGTGGTGATCACATCAGTGGTGGCGCTATTGATCCACCCCCACTGAATAATCAAGCCGCCCATCCAGGACGGAAAAGCGAGGTACCCGGTGCCTCCACTGTTAGCCAGACTGAACCCGAGCTTGAGCTTCTTCGGGGTCACTGCCACCGTGTCATCAACACCAGTCCCCACCTGATCCTGAGTCGCGACTTTCATCACTCCGGCAGCGGTTTCGCTCGCCTGTCCAGGCAACCGGTCGCTGATGCTTTTTGTAATCGCCTGCTGCAGCTGAGCGTGATTCTGTTCATCCGGCACGATGGCAGCTGCCTTGATGACATTGACGATTTCTTCCGTCACGCCGTTGCCCCACGCAGCCGGAATCAACGAACCCGGTTTGCCGTTGATGGCGTCCTCATCGACAAATTTCCCATTCACCAGACCGGCGCTGGGCACACTCTTCGGATAATCCATCCCGTCATTCCTCCCTAGTCATAATTGATGTGCACCTTGGTATGCGCCGGCGCACTGCGGTGGATCAGGCACTCCAGCGCCGAGCCCGGGTTGACGCCGAAGCGCTCGCCCCAGTAACTCGCGCCGTAACGCCGGCCGAGCAGCAGGCGGCCGCCGGTGTTGAGGGTCCACATGAATTGCGCTTCCCAGGTACCCCAATGCGCCGAGCCGAAACGCGAGCGGCCCATGCGTGGGGCTTCGTGTTCGGTGATGCTGGCGTTGGGGTAGCCCTGGCTTTTGGCGATGTCGAGGTAATAACCGACGGCCTGGCTGCCGACCGCGAGCAAGCGTCGGCGTACGGCGAGGCGGCGGTCGTCGAACAGCGGTGTAGCGCCCAGGCACGGGTCGGGCAGCTCCATCACCCGCTCCCAGTCCGGCACCAGTTCGCTGACACCGGCCGGGTCCATCTCGTTGAGCAGGTCGGCGGCGCGGGCATCGAGGCGCGCCAGTTCGACGGCGACGCCTTGTAGCACTTCCTCGAGTTCCGGAACGCGCTCCGGGTCCCACGCTGGGCCGCTGGGCAGCAACGCGCGCAGCTGCGCCTGATATTGCGCGGCGGTTCTTATGCCCCCCATACGCAACCTCCGAAGGTCAGCAGTTCGCTTTGCCCGGCAGGCACATCAGCGGCCGGTGCGGTCAGCGTGTGATCGTACTCACCGCCGGCGCTGCTGATGGCTTCGCGGATATGGCTGATCAGCAGCGGTACACCGAGGTCGGCCTCGCGGTTGTGCAGGTCGCGCAATTGCGCTTCAACGGCGGCGCGCA
Organism: Pseudomonas sp. Irchel s3a10; assembly: GCF_900187525.1. Classification (NCBI taxonomy): domain Bacteria; kingdom Pseudomonadati; phylum Pseudomonadota; class Gammaproteobacteria; order Pseudomonadales; family Pseudomonadaceae; genus Pseudomonas; species Pseudomonas sp. Irchel s3a10. The sequence goes on along the minus strand of NZ_FYDR01000005.1, from coordinate 222,077 downwards.
CCGCAGTGGTGTCTGGATTGACGCTCTTGAAGCGGTAAACCACCGGCACCTGAATCGGCCGCTGCACGTGCACTTCCGCCGTCACCGGGCGCAGCGGTTCGATGTACTCCTGAACCTCCGCCAGTTGTTCGTCGTTAGGCACCGGTTGCGGGTCTTCATCACGCATGATGAACACCGTCACCGTACCCGGCCCAAGGAAACCACCGCGGCACCAGGCCCGCGTCACGCCCGGCACTTCCAGCGCCCAGGTCTCGTAGTCGCTGGCCGAACCGCCGTGGGGGATCACGCGATAAGAGCGGATCACCCGCGAGCGCAACGACTCCAGGCTTTCCCGCGCCACCCCGCCGCTGAGGCCGGGCGCGAGCACCACAAAACTGTTGCCGACCACGCCGGCGATCGGCTGCACCGGGTTCAGCGCCAGACCGCCATCGGCATTGCCCAGGCTGCCAGCATCGAGCGCCGCGATGGTGGTGGTATTGCTGCCATTGACGGTGGTGCGCGCGGCGGTGACTTTGTAGGTACGGCCATCGCTCGCTTGCAACAGCGTGTCGACATCCAGCACCGCGCCTGCGGTTGCGGTAAAACTGACGCTGCCGGTGGCGACTTGCGCCGGTTTGCGCGGCTGGTTCAGGCGCAGGGCGGCGATGCGTTCGAGGGTCGATTCGTCGGCCTTGTCCGGCAGGATCTGCTCGGCAATCCAGTCGAGATAACCGTACAGACCATACGCGGCGCCACCGAGGGTGCGGGCCAACACTTGCGCATCGGACTGGCGCAGCGAATCGCCGGCCAGGTCGCTTTGGGTGCGTTTGATCAGCACCGGCAGCGAAGGGGTTTCAAACGGCATAGATCACCTGCCAACTGTTATCGGGGTTGATGTCCAGACGTTCGCCGTCGGCCAGGGTCAGGACCGTGCGCAGGTTCAGGCGCTGGGCGTCGAGGCGTTCGCTGATGATGTCGATGGCGCTGCAGTGGCCGTCGTCGATCAGCCATTGCAGGGCTTCGCGGGCATAGAACTCGGCGTCCATCTGGGTCTGTCGGGTCAGCTTGACCCGACGCAAAAGCCACAGCCGCGAACCGATGCGATCGTCGGCGACGCTGGGAAAGCTGTCGCCCCACCAGCCGAAGCGCTCCTCGTCGTCGAGGGCGTCGTCATCGGCGGCGCGGCGCCAGGTGAACAGGCTGATGAGCACGGCGCGGGTCAGTGCGGCGTGGAGGTTCTGGCTGATAAACATCATTGGCCTCCTGCCGGCACACCGGTCTGGCCGCTACCGGCCTGCACGCCGACGTGCACGTGTTTGATCTGGCTGATGCCACCGGCGAGTTGATCGCCGGTGGAAACGATCTTGCCGGTCTGGTTGATCACCGGCGTGTCGAAGTTCACCGCGCTGCTGGCGCGGATGTTCAGGGTGGCGGTTTCGATGTCGATGATTCGCCCGCGCTTGAAGTGAATCCTGTCGCCCTCATCGGTGTAGAGCGCCACTTCGCCCGAGGCCAGCGACTGCAGGCGATAACGGCGATCGGCGACCACCAGGGCGATGGCGTGAGAACGGTCACCGCCGAGAAACGTGACGATGCCTTCGGCGCCGGCCAGCGGGTTGCTGGTGAAACCGTAGGGTTCGAAGTGCTCCAGGTCGTCGTTCACTTCACCGGCGGTGAGGCGCATTTGCAGCGATTGCAGCTTGGATGCCGAATGGGCGAGCACGACAGTGCCGCGCGCCAGCAGGCGTGTCAGTAGGCTCATGAAATGTCCTCAGAGAGCAGACCCGACACGAACAACATGTGGGAGCGGGCTTGCTCGCGAAAGCGGTGGGTCAGTCAATGGGATGTTGGAGCTGCCGACGCTTTCGCGAGCAAGCCCGCTCCCACAGGGGATGGGTGTCAGGCTCAGGTTTTTTTCGGGGGTGTGGGATCGGGATCAAAGGTCTGCGGCGGCGCCACTTGCAGGGTGGTCACCGAGCCTTGCGCCGACAGCGAATACGTCACTTTGGAGATCAGCATGTCGCCGTCGAAGCCGAGCACCGGATCCTTGACCTTCACCAGCGTGTTGTGGCGCCACAGATCGCCATTGGTCTGGCGCCAGCCCTGCACCTGATAGGTAGTGGTCTGCGCCCGACCAACGCGCGTGGCGCTTTCCCAGAGCGCCCGTTTGAGCGACAGATCAGGATTGATCTGCAGGCCCTCGTTGATCACGGTGACGCGGCGGCGCTTGTAGCCCAGATCCGTGGCGATCGATTCAATCTCGCTGACCGCCGCGCCGCTTTTCTGATCGTTGCCTTTCTGCTGGCCAATGACCCGGTATTCAGAGAACACCTGGCTGTAATCCATCGGCGCGTTGGCCGAGAGGATGTTCTTGCCCAGTTCCAGCGCATCGCTGGCGCGGCCAGCGCTGCCGGGTCTGGCCAGTACCAGCCGTCCTGACGCATCGTCGGTGGAGAACACCCGAAACAGCGAAAGCAGACGATCGATCGATTGAAACACCGTTTCCCCCGGCACCAGGGTGTAGCTGCCCAATCGCGTGGTTTCGGCAATCTCGCTGACCACCTTGACCTTGTAAGTCGCCGCCAAAGCCTCGACGATGCCCAGCATGGGCTGGTCTTTCCACTGGTTAGGACGGTTGATTGCGGCACAGTCCACCAGATCCTGAGTACAGGAACTGCCCTCGATGGTCAGGCTGATCTGGCGTCCGTCGTAGCTGATCGGCGCCTTGAACACGTAGCCGGTGAGCACCAGGTCCTGGCCGATCTTCACTTCGCACGGATCGCCCGGTTTGATCGGTTTGTCCACCGTCTGCCCCGGCCACTGCCAGGTGATGTCGAGTTTGAAGGTACGAAACTGACGCTCCAGATCAGCCGTGATTTCCACACTTTTCCAGCCGCCGTATTCCATGTTGTCGACGGTCAGCGTGACGCGGTTGTCTATCTCGCTCATGGTTTACTCCCCGGAGACTTTCACTTCGTTGGGTGAGAAACCGGGATGGGTGATCCCGTTGCGTTGAGTGATTTCCGTGACTCGCGTCGCATCGCCAAGGTACTTGTAGGCCACCACCAGTGCCGGAAAGCTTTCCTGGAACGACTTGCTGACTTGCCGTACACCCGACGATGCCACGGCCTTGAGGTGCGCAATCAGCGCCTCTTTCACATCGCTGATGGCCTGATAGTGCACCGGGCCGGCCTTGTCCAGCATCGGATTGATCGCCACCGCCACGGCCTCTCGCAGTGCCTGCATGTCGTCACTGACCGGTACTTCCTGGCGGGTCACCGGGCTTGTCGCCTGCTGCCCTACCGTAGGTGTCGATGACAGTTTCACCGGGCTTGTCGCCACCGGCATCGACGCCACCCATTGCGCCACTTTGACCAGCACCGTGTCCTGCACCAGATCGGCCATGGCTTGCGCCGCCGCGTTGGTGTCCTTGCCGGTGGTGATCTTCGGCGCATCAGCCTTGCGGATGGCTTCGAGTTGTTGGGACACGTCGGCAATCACGCCACGGTAGCCCTCCTTCGCGAATTCCTTCAGTTCCTTGATATCGCCGAGCAAGCCCTTGAACTCCGCCGCGACTTCCTTGGGCAATTCCTTGACCGCTTTGACCAGTTCGGTGATCTGCCGATACTGCTCAATCAGCGGTTTGAGCTGCTCCTTGATCACCTCGTAAACCCCGGTCAGGCTGTTGCGCAGATTGGCGATGCCGATCCGCGCGGCCTTGATCAACGTCATCGCCTGCTCGAAGCGCGCCACCGCCGAACCCAACAGCGTGTCAGCCTTGGCCAAGAGAATTTTTTGCGTACTGACCGTGGCGGTCGGAAACGGCAACGGCCGGTCGGGATAGAACTTCAGACTGAACGTCACCAGCCCGCCGTCCTGGCGGGTGTGGGTCATATCGCATTCGCCGACCTTGACTTGCATGCGTCCGAGCCACGGATGCACCAGTTCACCACTGCCTGCCTCCAAGGCCTTGAGCAGCTTGTCGCGCTGCTCCAGGCAATCGGCGCCGATGATGAACGCCGTGAGGTCGTGGGTCTTGGCCTGCTGGCCGAGATCCTCGAAATACGGCAGGTCGCGTTGCGGATACTCGTGCAACTGACCTTTGCGACCGACCGGGGTTTTCGCCTGATCGATCCAGAACCCGACACCGCGAAACGATGCCGGCAACAAACGGTCACGCCAGTTCATTGGAACCTCCTGCCGACAGCGAGCGATAGCCGATGCGCGAAGACAGCGCCAGGCCCGGTTGATTGGTTTGTGGTTGATCGGTGCGCAGCCCCGCCGGCGCATTTTCGAAGCGCACGGTCAGGCCGCCTTCGAGTTGCGTGCGGTTGTTGACAGCGCTTTGCTGGATCAGAGCGCTGGAGGTTTGTGGCAGCGATCCGCCCTGCAACGCCCCGTTTCCAGCAGACGCGGGACCTGCGCCAAAGAACGCCGGCGCCAGCTCACCCTTGCCTTCGGCATTGGTCTGGCGCTGCGCCTGGGTCAGCGTTTCAACCTTGCCGGTGACCTTGGCGATCAACCCGGCGAAACCACCGTCGAACAGCTCCTTGATCGGCGCGATGACGGTTTGCAGCTTTTGCCACAACTCGCCGAACCACCCGACAATCGGCCCCCAGCTCTCGATGATCTGATCCAGAGGTTTCCATTCGAACAGCGTGTGCAGGAAGTCCACGACCGGCGCAGACGCCGCCAACACGACATCCCACAGCGCCGAAAAGACGTCGCCGACCGGCTGCCAGTACTGCGCAATCTGTTCCAGCGGCGACCACTCGAACAGACTGGTGAAAAAGCCTTTGACCCGCTGCACTGACGTTTGCAGTGCCGTCCAGATCGGTTCGAAGTACCCGACGACACCACCCCAGGCGCTGGTGATCATTTCCATCGGGAAATAATCGAACAGTTCCCGAAATGTATCCCGGGTGCTTTGCACGGCCGATTGCAGCGTCGTCCACAGCGGCTGGAAGTACGCAACAACACCGCCCCAGGCGCTGGTGATCATCTGCATGGGCGAGAAATCGAACAACGACACCAGAAACTCTTTAGCCGGCTGCGCGACTTTTCGCAGGCCATCGAACATCGGTTCGAAGAACCTGACAACACCGCCCCACGCACTGTTGATCATCTGCATCGGCGAGAAGTCGAACAGGTTTCGGAGGAACGCCATCACCGGCACACTCAAGGCCTTGAGCAGTTCCCAGATCGCCGAAAACAGCCCCGTCAGCGGCGCCCAGTTTTCCAGGATCATGCCGGCGGGCGTCCACGAGAACACCGATTTGAAGAAGTCGATTACCGGCGCAGTGACGGCTTTGACCTCGTCCCACATGCCCGAGAAGAATCCCGCGACCGGTGACCACAGCGCTGCCAGTGCATCCAGTGGTCGCCAGTCAAGAATCGAGCGCAACGTCGCCATCGCACTCGCACCGATGTTTTTCACGCCTTCCCACATGCCTTTGAAGAACGCGCTGATCGGCGTCCAGTTGGCATAGATCAAACCGGCCGCCACCGCGATGCCCATGGCGATGAGCATGATCGGATTGGTCTTGAGCACCATGCTCATGACATCGAACACTTGCGTGGCGCCGGTGACCGCGGTTTGCATCGCCGAGAAGGCGATGGCCCCTGCAGCCAGGCCTTCCACCAGTTGCGGGTTGTCGGCAAGCAGGCTGCCGAACTGAGTCAGCATTGGCTCAAGCCCGACGACCAACGCACCGACTGCTGGCACCAGCGCCGCGTCAACAGCAGCGGAAACCTTTTCCATCGACGCACTGAACACGTTCATGTTTTGTGCTGCGACTTTCGGCGCCGCAGGCAGATCGACGGTTTTCGCCGTCTCGCTGACTTCAGTCAATTTGCCCTGAAACGCTGCCGCCGATTTGATCCCGTCCACGAACGGCGTGATCACGCTGCCGCCCTTGAACAGACCGCTGATGTCCAGTTTGCCGAGGCCGGTCTGTTCGAGATTTTTCTTGAAGCTCTCGACCTTTACTCGCAGGGCGCCGAGTTTGGGCGACAGTTCATCGATGCCCGTGATCAGCACCGGTGTTTGCACTTTCTTTTCTTCGTCTGCCATCACTGCACCTGCTGCATCGCATTGATCCGTTGCGCGTGCTCCAGCGATTCGCGGAGCACATCCAGTGGCCTGGCCATCATCTGTTCGGGGTCAACCTTCCAGAACCAGGCCAGGTCATAGGCGACTGCGATCAGGTCGGTGATGGCTCCGACGCCGCACTCATGAAAAAACTCGCAACGGCCCAGCTCAGCGCGTTGAGGTCAGCCAGATCGAGCTGGTTGACCGACGACGGCGGGATGCCGGCGCACACGGCGATGTATTTGGCCGCCACGTCCATGTCGAGGCTGACTTCTTCGCTTTTATCGATCTTGTACGGCAGCGCCTTGATCGCTCGCACCTCCTGCACCGTCGGACGGCGCAGGACGAGTTCGGTCAGGGGCTCGCCGTGAGCTTCGATCGCAACCTGAAGCTTCACGGCGCCGCTCATTGCCAGGTCCCCTTGATGCCTTCGAATTTCAGTTCGATGGTGGCGTCATCGCCCTTGGAAACCGGCTCTTCGACCAGATAGGCACCGGCCAGCACGTAGACTTTGCCGTTGCTGAATTCGCAGGTGACAGTGATGTCGGTGCCTTCGATCAGCTTCTTCAGCGGGAAGTCGGCGGTGTGCAGCGCGGTCACCTTGAACGATGGCGCGATGTCGGTTTCCTTGTAGAAACCCGGCACGACGGTTTCGCGTTTGACGGCCATCAGCGAGGCTTCGCAGCCGCCGTTGATAGTCAGTTGTGCACCGTCGACTTTGACGTAGCAGGTGCCTGCAATCACTTGACCCATGGTGTTACTCCCTTCAAATAAAAAAGCCCACCGAGGTGGGCTGAATGCTTACGGCCAAACGCGGCGATCAGGCCGCGTCGTCGTATTGCAGACGGAATTGGTTGAGCAGTGCGAACACGCGCAGACCGTTGATGTAATCCGGCGGGAACAGCACGTTCACGCGGCTCGGGTCCTGCACGTCGCGCTCGACGATCAGGTGCTCGGCGAACAGCTCGGCGTTCTCCACGTGGCCTTCCAGTTCCAGCTTGGCGTACTGGGCGATCAGCTCGCCGCGAATGGTCGCCGGGGTGACGATCGGCTGGCCGGCGCCGAAGCGGGTGCCGTCGGAAGCCAGTTTGTGCCGGCCGTACTTGCTGGTGATCACGCTTTGCAGACGGCGCACGATGAACGCCGACTGGTGCATGGTTTCGCTGTCCAGGTAGGAGTTGTCGGCCTGACCGTAAGCGTTTTTCTGGTAGGTGGTGATCGAGCGCTGGATGCGCACGTAGCCGCCTTCGTAGTAGGCGGTGGCGATGCCGTAGTTGAGCAGCGACTGACGCTCGGTCAGGGTGAAGCGTTCGCTGGCCGGTGCCGGGTCAACACCCGGCAGGCTGCCGCTCTGGGTTGGACGGCTGGCGTCGGCGGAGATGAACACCGCGGTGCGTGCAGCCAATGCAGCGGCTTGTACCCAGAACGGTTGCGGTACGCCCGGCTCCAGCGCCTGAATGGTCATGTGCTGGTCGTTACGTGCCTGGCCAGCAGCAACCAGGGTGCCGACGGTGCCGCGCTTGGCGCTGTAGACGTGACCGAACAGTTGCTTGGCCCAGGACCAGCGACCAGTGCTGTCATCCATCACCGCTTGCCAGGTGTTGAGGGTCGACAGATCCGACCACGGCAGCGCGATGAACTCGAACGGCTCGTCGCCCAGTGCAGCCACGGCTTCCACCTGGTCTGGCACACCGGCGCCGCCGGTCATGGCGGTGATCGCAGTGGTCAGGCCGGCCGGGGTTTCTTCGCCGTTGCTCTTGCCCAGGCGATTGAACTGCAGGCTGATGTCGTTACCGCTGTCGCCGGTCCACTTGGCGTTCAGGGTGACCACACCTTCGGCAGCCGCAGCGCTCACCGGCAGATCGGCGGTGGCGTTGATTTTCTGCGCCAGTGCAGTAGCCGCTTGAGCAGCGGTGGCACCGTTGACCACGGTGGCCTGCACACGCACACCAGCGACGTACAGGTTGAGCACGCCAGCCTGAGTCGCGGTGCCAGTCAGGGTCAGCACGCCTTTGGCGATGGCGCCTTCAGTGTTGTGCAGCGGCAGGCACCAGATCTCGCCGATCGGGTCGGCCTTGCGGAAGGTCTCGTACATCGAGGCGAGCATCGAGCCCTGACCACCGATGCTTTTTGCCAGCGCGACGCTGGAGACCAGCACCAGTTTGCCGACTTCAGTCGGGGCGATGTTGTCGTTGACCTGAGCGACGATCAGACGGCGCATGGCCGAGGTCGCGCTATTGGCGGCCGAGTTGTCCATTTCGGCATAGAACAGCGGTACACGAATGTCCGCGGGGATGTTGCTGAATCCGATCGCCATTATTTGGCTCCCTGTGCTTTGACTTTTACGGTTTTGATAGTGATATCGCCGTCGGCCAGACGTCGGCGCCACCAGGCGCTGTCCAGCACTTCACGGCCTTCTTTGGGCAGCAGATCGCCCGCTTCCGGGTCAGGCACGGCACGGCCAGCGGCCGGCAGTACGGTGATGCGATTGCTCATGGGGTTACGTCTCCAGAGAAAGTCAGTTCCACGCGCCCGTCAGGGCCCGGGTGTTTCAGATTGGGGTCGGCCGGATCGATCGCATCGACCCGCACGGTGACCCCGCTAAAGGACGACAAACCGTCCAGTTCACGTTCGTGCCAACTCTCCGCAGGCTGACTGGGCAGATTGCGGCCGAGCTGGAACTCGGCAAAAAAGCGCAGCCGATAGAAGGCCCGGCTGCTGTTGATCGAGACCATCTCGCCGCCGTCGTAGACGATGGCGCTGTAGTTGGAATCGGGTTTGAACCCCACCAGCGCGCGCCACAGTTCGGCGCGCAGGTCGTGCAACAGATCCAGCGCTTTTGTGGCGTCCGTGGCATCAAGCGCCAAGACAATTTCGAAGCGGTCGCGGATCGGTTGCGCGGTGAGGTTTTGTGCGGTGCTGTTGCTGGCCAGATCGGCCAGCGGCAGCACATGGGCCGAGGGTGTCGGCAGATCGGCATTGCCTTGCAGCAACGCCAGATCGACACCCACCGCAATGTGATTGGCAAGGCCTGGGCATTGCGCACGCAGTTGCGTGAGGATCGGGGTGATCTTCATGGTGGTGTTCCAGAGTTGAAATGAGTTGCAGAAAACACCGCGAATCCACTGTAGGAGCGAGCCTGCTCGCGAAGGCGGTGCCACATTCAAAATCAATGTGCCTGACACACCGCTATCGCGAGCAGGCTCACTCCTACAGGGGACTCGTGGGCTGTGAGATCAGTCCTTGGCTTCCGCCTTGGGATCAAGGCCGCTGGCATCGATCACGCAGCGATAGCTGTTCTCGCGATTGCCACTGGCGGTGACTTTTTCGATCGACCAGCGCCCACGCATGAAGTCAGGCCAGGTCTCATCGAGCAGCACCAGACCTTCGGCCGCCAACCGTGGGTCACCGGGACAGGTGATTTTCACCTTGTACTTCTGCCGGAGCATCTTGCGCACTTCGCCCTCGCCGACGGCGATCGCATCGGCTTCGCTGGGTTGCTTCTGACGGAGGGTCTTGAACGGCGCAAACCCCGTTTCAACCCAGCGCAACACACCTGCAGCGCCATCCCAGAAACAGGTCTTGCAACCCTTGGTCTGCTCGCGGGCAGACTCCTCCAGCGTGGCGCTGACGAATGCGTGATCGCCGGGACGGTTGTTGCTGGTGACCGACAAGGTCACGTCTGCCAGCACCTGACCCGACAACGATTTGGTCTGGCCGGGACGGGCCAGCACGTACACGTCGTTGTAGGGTTTGGTCACCGCGTTGTACTTTTTCGCCAGGCGCGTCAGAAAACTCATGTCGGTTTCGTTGGACTGGTCGACGTGCTCGATCCTGATCATCGACACCTCGGGCGCAACGCGCGGTGAAAAGCCATGGCTCGACACCAGTTTGCGAAACAGCGCACCCAATGTGGTCGGGCCATGACTGGCCGTGCGACGTTGCTTGAAGCCCGTCTCATCATCCTTGCTGAACGGCGCCGCCGTGGCCACCAGAGTCAGGCGGAACGGGAACAGCGTCGGCGTCAGGCGCGTCACTTTGAACTGGCCCTTGTCGACCATTCCCGACTCCAGATAACCGACCTCAAGGCCGATTTTTCCACCCAGATCCGGCAGCCCTTCGAGGCCTTCAAGATCGATCGTCAACGTAAGCTGATCGGACTCGAAACCGGCTGCATCGATGTGTTCCCAACTGATCAGGCGTTGATTGAGCAGGGCCGAATGGGCCCCGTAGAGTCTTACCGCCGGGGTGAAACCCAGTGCCATGCAACCTCCTTAATCCCAGGCCGTGAGCGGTTTGATCGTGGCCGGTTTCGAATCGAGTTCCGGCAACGTGACCCAAACGCCCGCAGGCAGGATCGGGCCGTGTTCGGCCAGGGTCGGGTTGAGTTTCCACAGGGCCTCTTCGGCGGTGTCATCACTGCGCCCGGTTTCGCGGTAGAGCAGCAGATTCACTGAATCACCGGCCACGCTTCGTACCTTACGCATTGTTGAACTCCGTTAACCCGACCACCCACTTGATCACCATCGCGGTGCCGTCATCGATGACCTCGCTCTGGTTCTCGTCGATGCTGTTGATCCGCCACAGGCCCCAGTTGCGCCCGATACCGTCAATCAACGGCAGCGGCACCCGCTGTGCCTGAAGTGCGCGTAATTCATCGAGTCGGTCCATGGCCACGGCATACATCGAGGTGCCGCTGATGGTCAGCGATTCCGCTTTCTGCCCGGTCTGACTGGACTTGGGTTTGCTGGTCAGGATCTGGATGTCACTCCAGCCACCGTCGGACTTTCGCGCCAGCGTGCTGTAGGCGAAGTTGCGCGAAAGGCCAAAGATGAAACTGCCCAGCGCCATTTGTTGTTTCATCAGGCGACTCCATCGGTGAGGGCTGCGTCACGGCGGGTGGCGAGAGCGTTGGTGCCTAAAGCGGGTGTGAATGCGGTATCGAAATGGCTGCGCATAACCTGCGAAACCACATCGCCGATTTTTTCGGCATTGAGCGCATCACTGCCGCTGATCTGCACTAACGGCGAGTAGGTGTAATTGGGGAGTTGCGTCTGAGCGCTGGACAGATCCTTGGCCACTTGCGCGGGGGGCGCTAGTTTGTCCTCGACAGGTTTCCCCCATTGTTCCCCCACATAGGAGCCGATTATTCCACCCAGAGTCCCGCCGATGAATGTGCCGATACCGGGCGCAATGAACGTGCCGATCGTGGCGCCAATGGCGGTTCCGGCGAGTTCGCCGGCGGCACCTTTAACAGCTTGATCATCGCCTTCGCGCCAGCCTTTCAATCCGGTATAGGCCGCATGGGCGATGGCCAGAGGTGCACCTATCTTGACGGCAGGCAATGCCTTGGCAGCATACGGTGCGAGTCTGGCACTGGCGCCTTCAGCCAAAGGCATGATTTTGGCGGCAGCCCCTTTGAGCCACTCAGGTCGCATATTTTTTGCAACGTCACCGACCATCCTCAATCGCGTCAGTGCATCATCGAACATCGGTGCGATCCTGGCCGTCACACCGCTCAAACGGCCGCTCCCGCGGGCACCTGACGTCGAGGCACGCGCCCCGATACGAGAGGGTGCGCGTCGCCCCGACCTGCGGGCCGGTCGACGTTTTTTTCCACCACCATCATTGCCGTCATCGCCTGCCATGACGTCGGCAAGATCCGATGGCAAACGCGCGGCAGCAAGGCGTAACAGCTTCGCACTAACGGTGTCGAGCACCGAGGCAACACCGGTTTTCAGCGCCCCTCCCACAAACGGCAGAGCTGCAGCCCCAAGCAGAACCAATCCTGCCGTAAGCGCCGGAAATGCCTCAGCCGCTGTACTCACGCCATTAACCAGTCCGGTGAGCACCACGGCGGCCCCGTCGGCCAAAGGAGCCAATGCCGTGCCGAATGCCGTAGACAATCGGTTCAGACTTGCATCCAGCGCGTTCCAGCGCCCCTGCGATGTATTACCGACAGCTTCGGCGGCTTGCGCTGCTGCACCGCCGTCGGCGCCACGCTCCGAAGTCGCGTATTGGCGCTTGTCGGCCACTTGCGAAAATGCGTTTGTTACATCCTCGGGTTTCTTCAGCAGTTCAAGAACTCTGACGTCGTTTTCGCCGAATAGCGTCTTCGTCAGTGCTGCACGCTCTTGCACAGGTTGTTTATTGAGCGCGGCGAAAACCGCGCTGATGGCAGCGGGAGCATTCTTGCGCATCTCACCCGCCAGCGATTCGGGGTTCAACCCTAACCGGGCCAGGGCCGTACGCTGATCCGTTGATGCTGATTCGCCCTTGGCCAGCGCAGAAACGATGCCCTTCAAAGTGGCGCTGGCGCCCTCCTTGTCTGCGCCACTGTTGAGCAGCGCAGCCGCGAGTGCGGCCACCTGTTCCGGGGTCATACCTGCAGTGATTGCCGTTTCGCCGGAACGCTGCACAACCGCACCGATGTCGGCGGCCTTGGCGTCCAGGCCGCTGCTGCCCAGGTAACTCGTCGCGTCGGCCAGATCCTGACTCTGGTATCGATCCAGCTTCAGCGACGAACGCCAGGCTGCCAACATTTCGCCAGCCGTTTTGACGTCGGTCCTGAACGCCGATGCGTTGACCGCCGCATCTCGGGAGAACCACTTCAGTTCGTTCGCCCGCTGATCACCCTTGGCACCATCGGCAATACCGGCTCGGGCTCCGGTGAGTTGCACTTGCAACAGATCTGCGCTGGTCGCACCGCTGGCTGCTACCTGCTTCTCGCTGGCCAGTTCCAGTGTGCGTTCAGAATGCGTTTGCAGCTGAGCCTTGCTCAGCTTCAGCACCTGATTGAGTTCAACCAGCGCGGTCTCGTTAGCCATCGCCGATTGCAATTTTTTTGGCGGCGGACGCTGCTCGATCTCGGCCTTGAGTTTCGACTTCGGTTCACTATTGGCCGCTGGCGGCGTCGCAACGACCTTGAACAACGATTGCTGGCTGACCAGCAGCTCACGCAACCTGATCTGCTCCTGCGTCAGCAACCGAATGTCCTGGCTTGCCAACGCCAGTGTCAGGTTCAGATCCTGCAGCGATTTGCCGAGGTTATCGGGCAACGTAAATCCGCCGTTTGTGTTACCGCTCTCACCGGCGTATGCGAGCGCATATTTACTCTCTGCCATGCCGCTCTACTCCTGTTTCACGCCAAGGCGAGTGATCGCTATGTCGTAGCGGCGCAACGCCTTTTCGGCGTCCCATTCCAGAATCTCCGCTTCACTTACCGGGTAAATGAGCGGGACGATATCGAGGATTACTTCGATGTCGCGTTCCGAAAGTAGGCCGCCGGCTGGTTTAAAAAATCGTCGATGCGCACCTGCAATTGGGTCCAGTCCGGGACGCTTAGCTGAGCCAGATCGGGGATCATCAGGCCGGTGCAATGGGCGGTGATAAATTCGGCGCGTTCCTTGGCCGTTTTCAGTTTTTTCATCACTTTGGTGGCGCGCAGTGCGGGCATTTCCAGCGACAGCGAGGTCACGGTGCGGCCAGTCACGGCGAGCGGTTGCAGCAGTTGCACTTCGTCAGGATCGGCGGACTTTTCTGCATCCTCGACCTGCTCCAGAAAGTACGACGCCGGACGGATCGACATCTCGTGCACGTACTGGGCGATGCTCACGTAGTCCGGGCGTTTGAGCTGGTCGAGCTCCTTGACCGACAGGCCGGTGGCGAGCAGCGCCAGTTCGAAGAACTGATCGTCTTCATCATCTCCGGCGCGTTCCAGCGCTTCTTTCTGCGCGGCGTAGAACAGCGGCTTGAGTTGGATCTGCTCGATCTGCGCGCCGTCGTCACCGGTGATCGGCGACAGCAGGTCATGCTTGGGTGGCATCCACGACATGTATGAATTCCTTGGTGATTCTTTTTTAGGGGGTATCGCTATTCCCTTGTAGGAGTGAGCCTGCTCGCGATAGCGATCTTTCAGACACATTGATGTTGCATGTGCTGAACTCATCGCGAGCAGGCTCACTCCTACAGGGTTTATGGTGTGCCGAGGGTTACGGCATCAGCACCGCACGGCGCGCATCACCAAGGATGTCGACGCCGTTGAGCACGAACTTCTGGGTGCGCACGTCGATGTCGATCACCGGCACGCCGTTTTCCAGGCGGTTGTAGGTGCGGCAGGACAGCTCCAGATTGGTCTTGGGTTTTTCGCCCATTTTCACTGCGGTTTCTTCAAGAGATTTCAGCTTGCCGCCGACGGTGTGATAGGTGAACCAGGTGTTGCCGTCCTGATCCTGACCAGCCTCACGCACGTTCAGCAGGATGTCGTCGCCCAGCTTCACGCCCAGTGCGAGCATGACTTCGGCACCCAGGCCTTGCAGGGTCAGCTTGGCGTTGAGCGCTTTGCCGCCCTTGGCCATTTCTTCGACGATGAAACGGCCGCCACGCATTTCTTCCACGTCGAATTCGATCTTCGGCGGAGTGAATTCCTCAACGGTCGCCGACAACGGCAGGCCTTGCAGGGTGGCCGCGATGGCCTGTCTTACGCGGTTGGTAAACATTAGAGAACGTCCTCCAGGAACTGCTCGATGATTTCATCGCGGGCGTTGAGTTGATAAACCATGTGTTCGTTCGGCGCGTAGCGGCCGTAGTCGATGACCACGTACCAGGTGCCGTTCTTGTACTTCTCGACGCTGTTGAGTTCCGGGTGCAGATAGACGCTGCCACCAGGAATGGTTTCGTCAGCGACCAGGGTCTGCAGCCAGTCGTTGATGCGCTTGACCTCCTGATCCATGAACGACTTGGTCAGGTTCTTGGCCATGGCTTTCTGGCCGGCCTTGACCAGCTTGCGGCTGATCGCATCTTCGAGGCCGACGTAGCTGATGAACTTGCCGGTGATCGAGCGGTTACCCAGCAGCGAGAAGCCACCGAGCACGGTGCGGGCGTAATAGCTGACACCGTAGCGGTTGAGCAGATCGCCTTCGGTGGAGGTGTCGAGAATGTTGTATTCAACGACGCGGGACACGTCTTCGGCGTAGGTCACCTGGTTGCCCGGGCTTTCCCACTGCTTGACCTTCGCCAGCGCGGCAATCGCCAGACTGGACGGCGCGAGGAACACATTTTTCTTCGCCGCTTTCGAGTACACCGCCGGCATGTTGTGCACCACCAGGCAACGGTCGAAACCCAGATCAGCGCCGCCGAGTTCCTGGCTGTAAGTCACTTGATCAGCGACCGAAGCGTCTTTGCCGTCCAGTACCACACGGGCCTTGATGCGCTTGCCGAACGAGGCGAACTCGCTGGCCACCGCTTTGGTGCCGGTGAAGCCCGGCGCGCCGATGATGGTCAGGTCTTCCGGGACGCTGCCCAGTGCGGCCAGGCCGAGTTTGCGGCCGGTGGCTGGCTCAACACCGCCGATCACCGCGTTGACAGTGTCGGCCGGGGTTGCGCCCGCTTCGACGATCACCACGTACACCGGCACCTTGACCACTTTGAGGATCTGGTAAACCGCGTGGTACAGCGTGCCCTCTTCGGCGCCGGTCGGATCGAGCAGCGCGTGGGTGGTGAAGCTGCTGATGCGGAACGGTGCGTTACGCGGAATCAGCGGATCGGCTTTCGGCGCGGTGCCGACCAGACCGATGACGTTGTCACCCAGGCCACCCATGGCCTCGGGGGATTCAGTGGCATTGACGGTAATGCCGTTGTGCTCGAAGTTCAAAACCTCAGCCATGGTTAGTCAGCCTTCTTGGCAGCGGCCTTTTTGGCCTGGGTGGAGGGTGTTTTCAATTCCAGTCGACCGGCGCTGTGCAGCGCACTGGCCTCGACGTCGAGCAGATCAAGGTCTTGACCGACGCTCGACCAGTGCCCACCACCGGTGGGGAATGGAACGAGCACGGTGTAGGTTTGGCGGGTTGCCATTTTTCGTTTCTCCATAAACGGGAAAGCCCCTCGTGGGGAGGGGCTTTGGCGGGTGTTGATTTGTTTTAAGCGGACAAGAAAACGCCCCGAGGTGCGGGGCGTTTACTGGGGAGCCGAGACGGATGTCGCTTGTAGAGAATCCGGCCAACCTTCTTCGAGCATTTCCTCGGTGTAGCTGCCCACTTCAATGGCCCGGAGCAACTCAAGCTCTCGGTCGAAGCAAGCCTGGACGTGCGCCCTTACGGCTTTGGCAATGGCGAGAATCTGTTCGGCGCCGATCTCGACAAAACCATTGAGGGTTTTGAAGTTGCAGCGGTACTCGGGGTCGAGAATGGCGGACAGACCGGTGCTGGCGATTAGTGCCTGGCTGTCGCGAGTGGATTCGATCAAAAGGCCCTCCACATTTACTCCACTGGCCTCTCGTCGAAACCGTTCATTCGCGATGAGCATTGGCCAGTTCGGTGCAACAGCCGGAAATGGTTGTTTGACAACTGAACCCTCTACCAACATCCAGATGCCATCATTTTCCCGGATCGTCTTGAAATACAGATCGTCCGGTATCTCGAGAGCACCCTCGGGAATTTGCTCGTGAGTTGCGGAATCATAGCGGCCACACAACTCAAAGTTCTCATTGAATATTGCGTATTTCATTCTGGCTCCTAGTAACCAACGGCAAGCCATCGAGCGATCTGCTGACCGGTATACGTGTTCTGAAGTTTGAACTGATTGTTACTGATCATATCCGCATTAACGGTTCCCTGAGCGGGAGTCCCGAAACTTGCTGTGATGCTTGCACACGCGGCAGGAAAGGCCAGTGGAAAGGGATACGTCCCCGTCGTGCTGCCAGGAATGTTCTGATATCCCCATTGAATGACAATGCCCCCAAGCCATGAGGGGAAAACGATATAACCATTGGCCTGTTTGAGAATCTGAAAACCCCAGCGCAACTTTTTTGGTGTGACGAAGGTTTGATCGTCAGTACCCGAGTCTGTCTGCGCTTGAGAGGCAACTTTCGCTGTGCCTTGATTGAGTTCGGTCGCTTGTTGAGCCAAAACGGTCAACGCGCCGATATCGATACTTCCCTGATTGATCGGCGCGTTCCAGGCTTTGATGCACCACATCACTGCCAGGTTGCGTGGGCGGGTTTCTGTCGAAGTGCGTGCCACCCTCGAAGCATCGAACGACATATTGATGACACCGGTAGAGGCTGTGCCTGCGGGGAGTTGAGTCCCACCTGCCGCTGTCGCACTGAAAGCGCCGCCGACCGTACCTGTTGCTGCAAGCTGAACACCGTTGTTCGCGGCATACTGCCCTGTGATGTTCTGAAGCGAGTCGAGTTGATAACCGCCGATTGCCCTACCCGCATCAACACCGCGCCCATGATCCCAACCACGCAAGAACTCGCCACGCGAATCCGGTAGCCGGAAATTGCCTATCCCCTCGTCTCCCTTGTTGTAGGTGCTGCCGAGAAACGCCGCCAAATCCGGATAAGTCGCAATGCTCTGCACACTGCCATCCAGTTCCAGATAACCCGGCGCGACGATCCCCGTCGGGAATGCCAGAACGGCCCCCACCGGAACAGCGGATTTGAGCCGTTCGACTTCCTTGGCCAGCGCGGCGACATCGATGGTTCCCTGATTGACCGGGGCGTTCCAGGCTTTGATGCACCACATGACGGCGATGTTGCGGGGGCGGGTTTCATTTCCCCCTGCATTGACGGTAGTTGTGGGCGACGTCAAATTGTTTGAATCAGGCCCTGAAGTTGCCAGATACCCACCCGTAGCGGGAGGTGTTACGACACCGTTAACAACTCCAGCGCTCGTACCCCCAAAAGGGTCAATGTTTGCAGCTACGCTGTCAAAGTAGCGGTGACTGTGACTTTTATAATCATCAGCCTGAAAGCTACCGACTTGACGTCCCAAGTCGACTCCCCGCCCATGATCCCAACCGCGCAAGAACTCGCCACGCGCTTCAGGCAAACGGAAATTGCCAACCCCCTCATCACCCTTATTAAACTTGCCGCCCAGATAAGCGCTCAAATCCGGGTAAGTCGCACTGCTCTTGACGCTGTTATCCAGCTCCAGAAAACCCGGCGGCGGTGCATCAACCGGGAACGCGACAATCGACCCCACCGGCAATGCCGATGCCTTGGCAATCAACGCCTCGACTTCAGCTTTGGTGTAGGAATCCTTGATGCCAAAACCGGCCAACGTTTCAGGATTCGCACCTGCCGTCGCCCGACCATATTCATCAACCGTCAGGCTCTTGTAAGTCCCGGCAGCAATCCCGGTACGCCCGGCGAGCATCTTGAACGTCAGCGCGGTGGTGCCGAGGGTGATCGGCGCATTTGTGGTCAGGTGCCACAGCGAATCGCCGTTCGCCGTACCCTCCTCGACCATGACCGTAAGGCCCGGCGTGACCTTGGCGCTGGTATTGGCATCAGTCGCCCGCACCCAGTCACAATTGGCGACGATCCACGGGCCGTTATCCTTGGCCAGGGTCTGGTTCGTCAGCAACACGCGGTCACCGGCAATCACGGCCACGCCGTCGATCTGTTGCGCACCGTTCAACACGATGTTGGTAGAGGCCGCGACGCGCACCGATTGCTTGCCATCCAGTTTGCCGAGTTCTTCGGCGAGATAACTCATGACCCAGGCACGTGTGGCTTTGACCACCGTGTCATCAATCAACAACGTCACCAGCGACGCATTGCTGGTCTCGAAAATCGAGCGAATGTAGAACTCTTTCCCCGAGCCCGACGTCGCCAGCACCGGCTTGAACGACTCCGGATATTTGACGATGGCGTAGAGAATCCCGGTGTCAGTCCACAGCCCGGCTTCACGCACATACCAACCGCCAACGTCCGGCGGAATGGTCACTTCGGCCAGCAGCCAGCTCGGGTTTTTCTCGTCCTGGAACAGGGCATTGAGCGGCCCGCGCCAGACTTCGCGTGCAAGTGCCGTGGCGGTGGCGGCAGGGTTGTAGACCTTGCCATTGCCATCGCCGACAGAAATCTGCGTCAACTTGATCGGTACGCCCGCGGCCTTGCACGCCGTTTCGTAGGCAATCCCTGCGTTGGTGAGCAGGGTGTAATAGTCAGCCATTCAGGCCCCCTGAGGATAAATAGTGGATGTTTCGACGGTGTACATCGCGGCGGCCATGAACGCCTCGCCAGAGGTTTCGAGCCCTTCGATGAACACCGGATAAACCGTCGTCAACTCACCGCAGAAAGTCGCAGCGGCGATGCAATGACTGCCGAACGCGCTCAAGCCAACTGTCACCGAAAGGATGTCCCGTTCGCTCTTGGCATCCGCCAGACGACGGTCGAGACGGGCGTCGATTTCTGCGCTGTAAGGTTGATCGCTGAAAGCGCGCACGCTGAAGCTGTAAGGCACGCCGGGAGGCGTCTGTTCGTACCAGGCGCGGACTTCGGGGCGCAGTTGCAAACCCTTGGCCGCGTTTTCCAGCGCCTTGCGAGTGCCGGCCTGGCGTGCGGTGGGCCAGGCCAGTTCGACGGTCAGGCGCTTTTCCGCTTCCGGTGCGCTGGTGCTCCATTCGGCGACACCGCGATCCGCTGCCAGATACGGCAGAAATGCCACCGGTGTTTCGCTCGGGTTCATCAGCTCGGGGAACGGCGGCGCGATGCGATCAAGCAGCGCGTCGAAGCCCAGATCCAGTCCACGTTCGAGTGGAGAGCTGTTGGCCGGCAGCAACGTCGGGCTATGCGTTGGCTCACTCATAGTGTCAGCACCTCGACCTCGACCGCCGTGCAGTACGGCGCCTCGAAGGCGCTGGTGATGATCGGCTCCAGCGGCTCAAGAATCTGCAGTTGCACGGCGCCGGCGCTGTGCAGCGTGTAGTCGATCCAGCTCGGATCGACCCGCCCTTCGAGGCGATGGCAACTGTCGGCGTAGGCCTGCAATTGTTGCTGCGCGGCGACTTTGGTCAGGCCCGAGTCGGGGCCGGAATTGATCTTCGCCACGACACGAATCTTGTAGCGTTGAATGTCGGCAGCCTTGACCGTGACCAGGTCGGTTTCCGGCCGCACATCAGGGCGGGCGAAGTGCTGACGCACGCCATCCAGCAACGCTGCAGACGGAGTGCCATCGCCGTCTCGCGACAGCACCGTGACCTGCACCTCGCCCGGCGCAGTACGCCGACCGTTGCCGTCCTTGACCTGTGCAGCGAGGCCGTCTGGGTTGAAGGTGTAGGTGACGTTCACCACACCGCCATCGCTGGATTCGACCTTCACCGTTGGCCGTTCACCGAGGGTGAATACCTCGCGGCGATACTGCATCCGCGAGCCCGCAGCCGGCGCATGCGGCGCCAGGTAGTAGCGCAACCGGGCGTCTTCGTCACTTTCATAAATCGGTGGTATTGGCGGGAAGGCTGCCGGGTCGCCCGCGTCGAGCAACTGCCTTTCAAGGCCCATGTCCGCCAAGCGTGCGTCGAGGTTGCTGCCGGTCGCCCACCACGCCAACATCTGCTTGATGCGGGCGTTGTATTTGCGTTCGTGGGTTTGCAGGCGCACGCAGAAGGCTTCCAGCGCCAAGGTCAGCAGCTCGCTCTCGTTTTCCAGGCTGGTCTTGAGTTTCGCCGCGCTTTCGGGCGCTCGGGCGCCGACGTACTCGACGACGAAGGTCTTGAACTCGGCGAGCAAGTCTTCGAAAGCGTCGACAGTGATCAGCGCCGGTTCGGCCAATTGGTTCTGGCCGGGGATCAACATGCTCATGTCACGACCTCGAATGTCTGTTGACGGTTTTTCCAGGTGCCGGCGAAACGCAGCAGCAGGCCGGCGCCGTGACGGCTGGCGACGATCACGCTCGGCTGAAAATCGCTGATCCCGTTCTGCGCGTTGTAGAACGCCTGAGCCGCGTGGCTCTGCGCCAGAAGCAGAACGTCGTCACCGAGGTTCTGCCCCAGCAGCGTGGGGATCAGCGAGCCATAAAGGGGCCTTTTTTGCCGGGTGCCCAGCGGCGTAGTCAGAGCCCGGGTCGCGCGCTGCACAAACTGCAGCCAGTCATCGACCGTGGCCCCGCTGTCTCTATCGATTCCGATCATGGGAAGCTCTTGATTCAGGGGCTGATGACGCGGCCCTGGTGATCCACCAACGGGCCGCTGAAGTGCACGCCCGAGGCGTCGATGGTCAGGCCGACGGCGCCCAGTTGCAGGCTGATCAGCTGTGGCGTCATCGTCAGTTGCGCCGGGCCGATGCTCAGTGCAAGCGATTCGCGAGAGCCACTGAATGCGGCCGGGCCGTTTTGCCAATGCAGGGTGTGCGTGGCGTCGTCGTAGCCGCTTTCAGTGCCGTCGACATGCACCCGGCGCGTCAGCGTCGGTACCGTTGCCGTCGGTGGAAAGCGGTCACTGTTCAAACCGAACAACGCGACGCTTTGTGCGCCGCTTTCACCGCTGCCGTAGTTGAACAGCAAACACTGTTCGCCCACGCTCGGAATCCGCGATTCGCTCTGCGCTCCGGCGCTCGGGTTGAAGAACTTGATGGCAGGCGTCAGCAGTCCACCGTGGCTGACCTGACAAGTGTTGCTCGCAGCATCGACTGCCTGACACACGCCGATGCGACAGAAACTCTCGGCGCGGCGGTGCAGGTCATCGAGCTCCGCTTCCATCTCCGCCAGCCGCTCGATGATCGGCCCCAGTTGCATGCGCAGTAATGCGTCGAACATCGATCAAGCCTCCAGCGCGGTGTATTGGTCGGGGTCGTCGATGTCGCTGACTTCCCAGGTACGGGCGAATTTCGGCGTGCCGAGCGGGTCGTCGAGCAAGGTCGGACCGAGATAGAGGGTCTGGGTGAAGGTCAGCGTCCATGCCTTGTATTGCTGATCGGCGCGGACAAGCAGTGACGGCAAACCATCAATGTTCATCGGCAAATCGCATTGAGCGCCGGGCAGGCCCCAACGGTTGTCGGTGATCAGGTTTTTCAGCACGGCGATCAGATCGCAGGCGGCAAAGGCGCTCGCAGAAAGTGCCGGAATGACTTGCAGCGATACCGTCATGACGTGGGCGATACGCCCGTCGGCGCCACGCACTCCGGGTGCATTACGGTCGAAGTCGATCAACGCCCAGGCCTGAGCGCCGGGTGCCGTGAAGTCGTCATGATTGCCAACCTGCAGATTCAGGCCGTCGCTGTTGCGCAAGATTGTCGCCATCGCCGTGAACAGCTGCGAAGGCTGCTGGATCGGTGCGGGCATGCATGACCTCCTTTTCAATTGTCCACGCGCAGCCCCGCCGCATCAGTTGCAGCGAGGCAGGAAAGTGTTGAGTTACTGGGGATCGCGCGGCGGGGGAACTTCGCAGACGCCGATGCGCTTGGCGGCCCAGCGTTCGTACAGACCGATGGCCACGTCGGCCCCGGCCATGGCGGTCAGGCAACCGAAGGCGCCGGCCGCCCAGATCGACAGCCCGGCGGCGTAAAGCAGCATGATCGCCGACACGCCGCAGATCATGCAGGCGCCGGAGCGCAGGGCCAGACGCCGCAGCAATGACCAGCCACGAGCGCCCTCCTTGTCGGCGCGCCACATTTCGCCGGACACCCCGCCCACCACGGCGAGGAGGATGACCAGCCAGATCGGCATGTCCGCCAACGCTTGTTGCTCGGTTGTCATGTCACGCCTCCCGGGAGTGCGGATGAATAAAAGAACTGTGAGAAGCCAACCAACGCAGCTACCCGGTTCTGGGCGCTACAGGCGTTCAACAATGACGTTATCGATAAAGGCAAAGTTGGCGTTCGGGTTTTGCTCGTTAAAAAATGCGAGCGTTGTCTGCGCTGTGATGGCAGTGAACTCGTAAGTGATGGTGCTCCACTCCACTGCAACACCTTTAGCCGTCGGGGTATTGAACGTCGACGTTTGCCCGGCCACTTTTACCTGGATGACACCGTCACCGGAGCGGCTGGCAAACCGCGAATTGCCTGCACTGAAGGTGAGTCGATACTTCGCCCCGATGGTCGTGGCGAAGTTCTGTTGAATCCCGCCACCATTGCCATAAACATAATTGGCCAGATCCACGATCATCACGCCGTCTGCTGCGACGGAGCCGCCAATTGCATTTGGCATGTTGAAGTACTCGGCACCGGACAGAAAGGTTGTCCAACCAGTGATTGCATTGGTTTTGGCGGGGGTGTCCAGAATGCAGCCACCACCGCAGGTCGACTGTTCAAAACTGCCGTTGACCAACAAGTTGGCTGCCAGCACATTCGTGCCTGCACCGAGCAACATTGCGCTGGCCAGGAACGGAGCAAGATATTTCTTAAACATATTCGGGTTTCTCTTCCGTGAAAGGATTGATGGGTAATGCCTCAGGGGTTATTGCGAACAAGGCAGGCATTCCAAAAAGCCCGGCAATTACGCCGGGCTTTTCAGTAATGCGCTCCTTCGCCTTCCTTCAAATCCTGTGTTCGAGAAGGAAGCTGACTTTTCGGCGCTACTGGCGCGGTACGAGTCCATTCAAATTGTTTTTCCGACCGCGGTCCCTGCCCGCCGGATAACTGCTCTTGGTGCTTTACGCTGCACACCCGGGTCAGTTGCCAACCCTCTGAACCGTTGAGGCCGGTTCATCGCTGCCTGTTCTTGTGGAACTAAAGAGCTGTTGTTGCCAGCCGCTTTGTCGAGCGGCTTGGTGGCAAGAATATGCATGGATGCATATACAGTCAATGCATAAATGCATTTATTTATACGCAATAAATGCACGAGCGCATGCAGACCGCATAAATCAAGGCTTCGAGGGTTTTTTTTCAGGCGAAAAAAAACCCGCCAGGAGGCGGGTTTTCTACGAAGGGGGATGGCCTATCGGGCGTACATGCCCCACCAGAAGACGTGACCGAGGATGACGATCTGCTCTTCCTGCATGTCCTGAAAGCTGTAGTCCTCGTCCGGATGCTCATCACGGTTGAAACTACGCAGGCGGATGCCGGTCGGCAGACGGTAGAGTTGCTTCACGCGCAATTGACCGTTGTGGTTGATCGCGTACAGGTCGCCATCGATGATGTCGCCGATCCCGCACTTGCCCGCATTCACACCGACAGTGGCGCCGTCACGCAACACCGGCATCATGCTGTTACCGCGCACTGTCACGCATTTGGCCTGGTCGAACTGCACACCGTTATGGCGCAGGCTGCGCTTGCCGAAGCGCAGACTAGAGCGTTCGCTCTCTTCGATGACGAATCTTCCTGATCCAGCAGCCAATTCAACCTCGCGAAGAAAGGGCACCGACACCTCGTCGTCATCGACAGGGGTATCGTCGTCCCACAGGCTTATGTCCTTGAGTTCCGCATGCACGTCATCGCGCGCGCCACCGGTCGCGGTCGCGACGTCGGCGCGGCCACGCAATTGATCGGTGCTCACATTGAAGTATTCGGCAATCTTCGAAATGTGTTTATCCGAAGGATCGACGATCTTCCCGCTGAGAATCCGCGAGAGCGTTGATTGAGGCACGCCGGTGCGACGGTGGAGCTCCGTGGGGGAGATCCCGTGCTGGTCGAGCAGTGCTCTTAAGACGGAGGATACGTTGCGTTTTTGCATAACGCGCATAGTGCTTGAAGTTTTTTCCGAAGACAAATGCTGATTTGCATAAATCGTGCATAAGTCACAAATAAACGCAGAAAGTGTCAGCGGGCCGTCATGCCTGCGTCGAGCCGACCGCCCATGGTAACCTTGCGCCCATCGCGGAAAAGCCCGGCGGTTGCCCTCGCTTTTGCCCTACATCATTTAACGAGTTACCTGACAATCCGATGAATAAAGCCGTCTCCGACCTGTCCTCCCACACCCCGATGATGCAGCAGTACTGGCGCCTGAAGAACCAGCACCCGGATCAGCTGATGTTCTATCGCATGGGCGACTTCTACGAGATCTTCTATGAAGACGCGAAGAAGGCTGCCAAGTTGCTCGACATCACCCTGACCGCACGTGGTCAGTCGGCGGGGCAAGCGATCCCGATGTGCGGGATTCCTTACCACGCGGCGGAAGGTTACCTGGCGAAACTGGTCAAGCTCGGCGAGTCGGTGGTGATCTGCGAGCAGGTCGGCGATTCGGCCACCAGCAAGGGCCCGGTGGAACGTCAGGTGGTGCGCATCATCACACCGGGTACGGTCAGCGACGAAGCGCTGCTCGATGAACGCCGCGACAACCTGATCGCCGCCGTTCTGGGCGACGAGCGTCTGTTCGGTCTGGCGGTGCTGGACATCACCAGCGGCAACTTCACTGTGCTGGAGATCAAGGGCTGGGAAAACCTGCTGGCGGAGCTGGAGCGGGTCAACCCGGTGGAGCTGCTGATTCCGGACGACTGGCCGAAAGACCTGCCGGCGGAAAAACGCCGGGGCGTGCGTCGTCGCGCGCCGTGGGATTTCGAACGTGATTCGGCGCTGAAAAGTCTCTGCCAGCAGTTTTCCACGCAAGATCTCAAAGGCTTCGGTTGCGAAACCCTGACCTTGGCTATCGGCGCCGCCGGTTGCCTGCTGGCCTATGCCAAAGAAACCCAGCGCACCGCCCTGCCCCATCTGCGCAGCCTGCGTCATGAGCGTCTGGACGACACCGTGGTGCTCGACGGTGCGAGCCGCCGCAATCTGGAACTGGATACCAACCTGGCCGGCGGCCGCGACAACACCCTGCAATCGGTGGTTGATCGCTGCCAGACTGCAATGGGCAGCCGTTTACTGACCCGCTGGCTGAACCGTCCGCTGCGCGATCTGACCGTGCTGCTGGCGCGGCAGACCTCGATCACTTGCCTGCTCGACGGCTACCGCTTCGAAAAGCTGCAGCCGCAGCTCAAGGAAATCGGCGACATCGAGCGGATTCTGGCGCGGATCGGCCTGCGCAACGCGCGTCCCCGTGACCTCGCTCGCCTGCGCGATGCTCTCGGTGCCTTGCCGCAACTGCAAGTGGCAATGACCGACCTCGAAGCGCCGCACCTGCAACGCCTGGCGACCACCACCAGCACCTACCCGGAACTGGCGGCGCTGCTGGAAAAAGCCATCATCGACAACCCGCCAGCGGTGATCCGCGACGGCGGCGTGCTGAAAACCGGTTACGACAGCGAACTCGACGAGTTGCAATCGCTGAGCGAAAACGCCGGCCAGTTCCTTATCGATCTGGAAGCCCGGGAAAAGGCCCGCACCGGTCTGGCCAACCTGAAAGTCGGTTACAACCGCATTCACGGCTACTTCATCGAACTGCCGAGCAAGCAGGCGGAATCCGCCCCGGCCGACTACATCCGTCGCCAGACCCTGAAGGGCGCCGAACGCTTCATCACACCGGAGCTTAAAGAATTCGAAGACAAGGCGCTGTCGGCGAAGAGCCGTGCCCTCGCTCGCGAGAAAATGCTCTACGAGGCGCTGCTGGAAGATCTGATCAGCCAGTTGCCACCGCTGCAGGACACTGCCGGCGCATTGGCCGAGCTGGATGTGCTGAGCAACCTTGCCGAGCGTGCGCTGAACCTTGATCTGAACTGCCCGCGCTTCGTCAGCGAGCCGTGCATGCGCATCACCCAGGGCCGTCACCCGGTGGTCGAGCAGGTGCTGACTACGCCGTTCGTGGCCAACGACCTGAGCCTGGATGACAACACCCGGATGCTGGTAATCACCGGCCCGAACATGGGCGGTAAATCCACCTACATGCGCCAGACCGCGTTAATCGTACTGTTGGCGCATATCGGCAGCTTCGTGCCGGCGGCCAGTTGCGAACTGTCGCTGGTGGACCGGATCTTCACCCGGATCGGTTCCAGCGACGACCTGGCCGGCGGCCGTTCGACCTTCATGGTCGAGATGAGCGAAACCGCCAACATCCTGCACAATGCCACCGAACGCAGCCTGGTGCTGATGGACGAAGTCGGTCGTGGCACCAGCACCTTCGATGGTCTGTCCCTGGCATGGGCCGCCGCCGAGCGTCTGGCGCATCTGCGTGCCTATACTCTATTTGCCACGCACTATTTCGAACTGACCGTGTTGCCGGAAGCCGAGCCTTTGGTGGCTAACGTGCACCTGAACGCCACAGAGCACAACGAGCGCATCGTATTCCTGCACCATGTGTTGCCGGGGCCTGCCAGCCAGAGCTACGGCCTGGCGGTGGCGCAACTGGCCGGCGTGCCGAGTGAAGTGATCGTGCGTGCCCGCGAGCACCTGAGCCGACTGGAAGACACCGCATTGCCGCACGAAGCGCCCAAGCCTGCCGTCAAAGGCAAACCGGCCGCCCCGCAGCAAAGTGACATGTTCGCCAGCCTGCCGCATCCGGTGCTCGATGAGTTGGCCAAAGTGGATCTCGATGACCTGACCCCGCGTCGAGCGCTCGAATTGTTATATGCACTTAAGAACCGGATCTAAGCAGCGAAGAACCGGATATAACGCAAACGGCTTCAAGCTGTTAGAATCTCGCGCGGTTTGGGATGCTGCTGGCTAATAGCCTGGCTGGCAGACATCGCTCCCGAACCTGGCGACCCCAACCGTGAAGGGGCTACGCTGCCGCCGCCTGAGGAGAAAATTAGAAATGACCTTCGTCGTCACCGACAACTGCATCAAGTGCAAGTACACCGACTGCGTAGAAGTCTGTCCGGTGGACTGCTTTTACGAAGGCCCGAACTTCCTGGTGATTCACCCGGATGAGTGCATCGACTGCGCCCTGTGCGAACCGGAATGCCCGGCCGTCGCGATTTTCTCCGAGGACGAAGTTCCGGAGGATATGCAGGAGTTCATTCAACTCAACGTTGAATTGGCTGAAATCTGGCCGAACATCACCGAGAAGAAAGAATCGCTGCCGGATGCCGAAGAGTGGGATGGCGTCAAAGGCAAGATCAAAGACCTCGAACGCTGATCTGTCGCGCGTTACCAAAAGGCCCCTTGCGGGCCTTTTTGCTTTTTCGGATTCTACTTTTCTACAGGCAAAAAAAGGGGCGGTTTGACCCGCCCACATTTTTTCCCTATTCCCTGTATTCCTTTTCATCGTCCTGATGAATCGCGTCCTGCGATGTCCGTTCCCCTCTTCCTTGAAGGGCGTGTCTGTCCGTCGACACAGTGCTGATACTAAAGAGTTCCCCGCCGGGAGCAATCGGCCTCGCGGGCTGAAAATCGCTGTAATAAGCACTTCACATTATAAAATAAGCTTATTAATCAACTAGTTAAATACGCCAGCCGTGAGCAATCGACGTCTGCCGTCCTGCAAAAATAGGGAACGCTTACGAAAAAGTAAGCCAAGGCTTACACCGCGAGACTACAAACGATGGAAATGCTAACCGTATGTCCGGCAGTGAACGTTGTGGCGAGGGAGCTTGCTCCCGCTTGAGCACGCAGCGCTCATGAACCATTGGCGTTGCTGCGCAACCCGGCGGGAGCAAGCTCCCTAGCCACAGACAATATTCAGCCAATATCCGAGCAATAAAAAACCCCGAACCAGTCGGGGCTTTTTATGGGCAGGCGTCAGAGGCGCTTACTGGAACAGCGACTCGCTCGACAGGCCATTCTTCTCAAGGATTTCGCGAAGGCGCTTGAGGCCCTCAACCTGGATCTGCCGCACCCGCTCCCGGGTCAGGCCGATCTCCAGGCCTACGTCTTCCAGCGTGCTGCTCTCATGGCCGCGCAGGCCGAAGCGGCGTACGACCACCTCGCGCTGCTTGTCGGTCAGTTCCGAGAGCCATTGATCGATGCTCTGCGACAGGTCGTCGTCCTGCAGCAGTTCGCATGGATCGGTCGGACGGTCATCCGTCAGGGTGTCCAGCAGGGTTTTATCCGAATCCGGACCCAGCGAGACGTCGACCGAAGAAACCCGCTCGTTCAGACCGAGCATGCGCTTGACCTCGCCCACCGGTTTTTCCAGCAGGTTGGCGATTTCTTCGGGTGAGGGTTCGTGATCGAGCTTTTGCGTCAGCTCCCGTGCCGCCCGCAGGTACACGTTGAGTTCCTTGACCACATGGATCGGCAGCCGGATGGTCCGGGTCTGATTCATGATCGCGCGCTCGATGGTCTGACGAATCCACCAGGTCGCGTAGGTCGAGAAGCGGAAGCCGCGCTCGGGATCGAACTTTTCCACTGCGCGGATCAAGCCGAGGTTGCCCTCTTCTATCAGATCCAGCAGCGACAACCCCCGATTGACGTAACGCCGAGCGATCTTCACGACCAGCCGCAGGTTACTTTCAATCATACGCTTGCGCCCCGCCGGATCGCCACTTTGCGACAGACGCGCAAAATGAACTTCTTCCTCGGGGGAGAGCAGTGGAGAAAAGCCGATTTCGTTGAGATACAGCTGCGTGGCATCGAGTGCCCGGGTGTAGTCGATGTACTTGTGTTGTTTAAGTGAAGCGGAGTGTTTGGATCTGGAACGAACGGAAGGTGGAGCAGCCCCTTCATCATTCGACATCGAATCCGAATCGATGCCGGCCTCCATAAGGAGAACCTCATCGTCGATGTCAAACTCCGGCACTTCTTTACTGAGAGCCATTGTTATAGTCCTTTGGTGAGTTCGACCCCAAGCTCAAGCGACGCCTTTATCCTTGGCAGCGCTGGAGCCTGTCCCCTCTACGCGACGGAACAGGCTGGCCTCAAATCAACGTCTGGGCAGGAACTGCAGCGGATCTACTGGCTTACCTTGTCGGCGAATCTCAAAATGCAGTTTCACCCGGTCTGTACCCGTTGACCCCATTTCGGCAATTGTCTGTCCGACCTTGACCTGCTGCCCCTCCCGTACCAACAGCCTGCGGTTATGTCCGTAGGCACTGACGTAGGTTTCGCTGTGTTTGATGATGACTAATTCGCCGTAGCCCCTTAAGCCACTCCCGGCGTAAACCACCGTCCCATCAGACGCAGCTAAAACAGGCTGTCCCAAATCTCCGGCGATATCAATTCCTTTATTCAAACTACCGTTTGAAGAGAATTTTCCAATCAGAATGCCATTAGATGGCCATCCCCAGCCGGTCGGGGCCGGGCCCGGTGGAGGCATCGGAGCCGGGGTCGATTTGTTCGCGACGGACGGTGCAGTCCCCGCAGAACCTGCCTTGGAGCCGGTCACCGTGGTGGTCGTGGTGCCATTCGCCTGACGCCGGATTACCGTGGTTTTGCTTGAAGACGATGGTGAGGAACTGCTGTTGCTCACCACCGCCGTCGGCGTTGAACCGGTGCGACCGTCGAAGCGAATTGTCTGACCCGGGTGGATCGTATACGGCGTAGGAATATTGTTCCGGGCCGCGAGGGCTTTGTAGTCCCAGCCGTAGCGAAAAGCGATGGAAAACAGCGTATCGCCCGGACGGACTACATACTGCCCGGTCGTGACGGCAGGACGCTGAGCCGCTGCACTGTTGCGATCGACCACCCGCACATTGCCCGATTTGGTGCTGGAGCAACCGACCAGCAAGGTGCTCAATACAAGGCCAGTCACCAGGCGCTGAAAGCTCGTGTTACCCATACGCTGCGCAATGACTGTGAGACTCACCCGCCGCTCCCTTTGTGGTGGCTGAATATGTGGAATGCCGAATCGCGGCAAGTAGTGTCGCAAGTATAACGGGCTGAACAGGCTTTACCGTTAAAGATGCGAAAACGCGACACGCACACGTTTGCCCGTGGATATTTCGTCGCGTTTAAACCATCGCTGCCGGTGTAAGACACAGGCCAGCGCAAGGAATTCAGCGCCCGCAAACAAATGCTCAGGCCAGCGGGCCATTGAGCAACGGCACGAAGCGCACCGCCCCCAGAACGTGACGGGAAAAGCCGTGTTCTTCGCGCACGATCAGCATCAGTTGCTGCACTTCCCCCGAGCCGACCGGAATCACCATCCGCCCGCCAGGTGCCAGTTGATCGAGCAAGGCCTGCGGTACATCGGTCGCGACTGCGGTGACGATGATGCCGTTGTATGGAGCCAGCGCCGGCCAGCCTTCCCAGCCATCGCCCCAGCGAAACACCACATTGCGCAGGTTGAGTTCGACCAGGCGCTCCTTGGCCCGATCCTGCAAGACCTTGATGCGCTCGACCGAAAATACCCGCTCAACCAGTTGCGACAGCACTGCGGTCTGATAGCCCGAACCGGTACCGATCTCCAGCACCTTGTCCAGCGGCCCCGCCTCCAGCAGCAGCTCGCTCATGCGCGCCACCATATAAGGCTGGGAGATGGTCTGGTTGTGGCCGATCGGCAGCGCGGTGTCTTCATAGGCGCGATGCGCCAGCGCTTCATCGACAAACAGATGACGCGGCGTACGGCGGATCACTTCCAGCACCTTGGCGTTGGACAGGCCTTCTTCATATAGACGCTGGATCAGACGTTCACGGGTGCGTTGCGACGTCATGCCGATGCCGCTGCGCAGCCTGTCTTCGTGTTCACGAGCCATCAGCGCAGTCCCTCCAGCCAGCCATCGAGACTTCTGAAGGCATCATTGAAGGTGCGGTCGAGCTGCAATGGCGTGATCGACACATAACCCTGCATCACCGCATGAAAGTCGGTGCCCGGGCCGCCGTCTTCGGCGTCGCCGGCAGCGGCAATCCAGTAACCGGCCTTGCCACGCGGGTCGACCACTTTCATCGGCGCTGCCGCGCGGGCGCGATGGCCCAGACGGGTCAGCTGAATGCCGCGAATATGGTCGATCGGCAGATTGGGAATGTTCACGTTCAACACCGTGCGCGGCGGCAGGTCCAGCCCGGCGTGGGCTTCGACCAGTTTGCGCGCGAAATGTGTTGCTGTCGCCAGATTGTCCACTTGCCGCGAACACAGCGAGAAGGCGAACGAAGGGCGCTCGAGAAAGCGCCCTTCGAGGGCAGCCGCCACGGTGCCGGAGTACAGCACGTCATCGCCCAGATTGGCACCAAGGTTGATCCCGGAAACCACCATGTCCGGCTCGCGCTCCAGCAGGCCGTTGAGGCCCAGGTGCACGCAGTCGGTCGGGGTACCGTTGAGGCTGATGAAACCGTTGGCCAGGTATTGCGGGTGCAACGGACGGTCGAGCGTCAGCGAACTGCTGGCGCCGCTTTTGTCCTGCTCCGGGGCGATAACCACGCACTCGGTGTAATCCGCCAGCGCAGCATAAAGCGCGGCGAGACCGGGTGCGGTTACCCCATCGTCGTTAGAAATCAGAATACGCATGGGCTGTCCGTCTGCCCCACCGGCACCAGATCAACGAGTTCGCGCACCAATACGGTGGCGAAGCATCCGGCCGGGAGGACGAATTCCAGTTGCAGAATGTCAGGCTGGGGATAATGCCACGACAACCCGCCAATGGGCAGCCGCAGGATGCGACGTTCGTGGCTCATTCCGGCATTGATCAACCAATCGCGCAGATCCGCCTCACGCTCGGCAATCCCCTGCTCCAGATCATGGACAGCGCCAGCGGCAGGTGAGTCACCTTCGCCCCACTGCGGACCGGTCGGGTGCAGGTCGAGAATCGCCAGGCGCGGATCGCTGCATTCGGCAACACCCGCCGGGAAGAAACTGCGGCTGTCGGTGAACGCCAGCAGATCGCCGACCTGTGCCTGCTGCCACGTGCCATCGGCTACCCGCGCCGCCAGTACCTGATTGAACAGAAAACTGCGCGCCGTCGACAGTAAACGCGAGCGCACATTGCGCTGCTCCGGCAACGCCTTGCGCGCCGCCCAAGCACGCGCATCAACGACGTTACCGCCGTCATGGCCGAAACGCTGGGCGCCGAAATAATTGGGAATGCCTTGTTTAGCGATCAGTTGCAGACGCTGTTCGATTGCGTCCTTGTCGCCGGCAAACTGGGTCAGGCGCAAGGTGAAGCCGTTGGCCGAATGCGCGCCGCGTTGCAGCTTGCGCTTGTGCCGCGTGGTCTTGAGGATCTTCAGTGTGTCGTTTTCCGCCGCCGACAGATCCGGGTCAGCCTTGCCCGGCAGTTGCACGCTGAACCACTGGCGGGTCAGTGCCTGACGATCCTTGAGCCCGGCATAACTGACAGTGCGCAATGGCACGCCGGCTGCCTTGGCGATTCGCCGCGCTGCTTCTTCGGTGTTCAGGCCACGTTTTTCGACCCAGATCCACAGGTGCTCACCATCGCCGCTGAACGGGATGTCGAGCACTTCATCGACCTGGAAATCTTCGGCGATGGCTTTCAGAACCGCAGTGCCGAGCGGTTCGCCATAGGCCCGCGGGCCGAGCAATTGCAGTTCGTTCATGCGCGCAGCAACAAGGCAACGGAATGCACGGCGATGCCTTCTTCGCGACCGACAAAGCCGAGCTTTTCGGTGGTGGTAGCTTTCACGTTCACTTGATCCAGTTCAACTTGCAGATCGGCGGCGATCAACGCGCGCATCGATTCGATATGCGGGGCCATCTTCGGCGCCTGAGCGACGATGGTGTTGTCGACGTTGCCGACTTTCCAGCCTTTGCCGTGGATCAGCGCGACCACGTGCCGCAGCAGCGCGCGACTGTCGGCGCCCTTGAATTGCGGGTCGGTGTCCGGAAAGTGTTTGCCGATATCACCCAGCGCGGCCGCGCCGAGCAAGGCATCGCTCAAGGCGTGCAGCAGGACGTCACCGTCGGAGTGAGCGAGCAGCCCGAAGCCGTGTGCAATGCGCACGCCGCCCAGAGTAATGAAATCGCCTTCAGCGAAACGGTGAACATCGTAGCCGTGGCCAATACGCATAAAAAAACGCCCCGATTTTTGTCAGGGCGTGATTCTACCTGCATTAACCGCGCAGGGCTTGTGCGTGATGCTGCAAGTGGTCGTCAATGAAGCTTGAGATGAAGAAATAGCTGTGGTCGTAGCCCGGTTGCAGGCGCAGAGTCAGCGGATGACCCGCTTGTTTTGCAGCTTGTTGCAGGGCTTCGGGTTTGAGCTGAGTGGCGAGGAAATCATCGCGATCCCCCTGATCGACCAGTAACGGCAGTTTCTCGTCAGCTTCAGCGATCAGCGCGCAGGCATCCCATTCTTTCCACTTGGAACGGTCTTCGCCCAGATAGCGGGAGAATGCTTTCTGCCCCCACGGGCAATCCATCGGATTGTTGATTGGCGAGAACGCCGACACCGACTGATAACGCACCGGATTGCGCAGCGCGCAGACCAGTGCACCGTGACCGCCCATGGAGTGGCCGCTGATGCTGCGTTTGTCTGACGCAGGGAAATGCGCTTCAACCAGTGAAGGCAATTCCTGCACGACGTAGTCATGCATCCGATAGTGGCGCGACCACGGTTCCTGCGTGGCATTCAGGTAGAACCCGGCACCGAGACCAAAATCCCAGGCGCCATCAGGATCACCCGGCACATCCGGGCCGCGCGGACTGGTGTCCGGCGCGACGATGATCAGGCCCAGTTCGGCCGCCATGCGCATCGCCCCGGCCTTCTGCATGAAGTTCTCGTCGGTGCAGGTCAGACCCGACAGCCAGTACAGCACCGGCAGCTTGCCGCCCTGCTCCGCTTGCGGCGGCAGGTACACGGCGAACACCATGTCGCAGCCAAGCACGTCGGAACGGTGCCGATAGCGCTTGTGCCAGCCGCCGAAACTTTTCTGACAAGAGATGTTTTCCAGACTCATGTAAAGACTCCTACGCGGTCCCGGCTACAAACCTTCAAGGTCTGTAGCCGGGGCGTCGCGATTGATCAGAAATGAATGACGGTACGGATGCTCTTGCCTTCGTGCATCAGGTCAAACGCCTTGTTGATATCTTCCAGGCCCATGGTGTGGGTGATGAAAGTATCCAGCGGGATCTCGCCGGTCTGCGCCATGTCGACGTAGCTTGGCAGCTCGGTACGGCCACGCACACCGCCGAACGCGGAGCCACGCCAGACGCGACCGGTCACCAGTTGGAACGGACGGGTAGAGATTTCCTGACCGGCACCGGCAACACCGATGATTACCGATTCGCCCCAGCCCTTGTGGCAGCACTCCAGCGCAGCGCGCATCAGTTGCACGTTGCCAATGCACTCGAAGGAGAAATCGACGCCGCCATCGGTCATGTCGACGATCACTTCCTGGATCGGACGATCGAAATCTTTCGGGTTGACGCAATCGGTAGCGCCCAGCTGTTTGGCGATTTCGAACTTGGCCGGGTTGATGTCGATGGCGATGATGCGTGCGGCCTTGGCCTTCACTGCACCAATGACTGCCGACAGACCGATGCCGCCCAGACCGAAGATCGCCACGGTGTCACCCGGCTTGACCTTGGCGGTGTTGAGCACTGCACCGATGCCGGTGGTCACGCCGCAACCGAGCAGGCAGACCTTTTCCAGCGGCGCATCCTTGGCGATTTTCGCCACGGAGATTTCCGGCAGTACGGTGTACTCGGAGAACGTCGAGGTACCCATGTAGTGGAAAATCGTTTCGCCCTTGTAGGAAAAGCGCGAAGTGCCGTCCGGCATCAGACCTTTGCCCTGAGTAGCACGAATCGCCTGACACAGGTTGGTCTTGCCCGACTTGCAGAATTTGCACTGGCCGCATTCCGGGGTGTACAGCGGAATCACGTGGTCACCGACGGCGACCGAGGTCACGCCCTCGCCGATGGCTTCAACGATCGCCCCACCTTCGTGGCCGAGGATCGACGGGAAGATCCCTTCCGGATCCGCACCGGACAGGGTGTAGGCATCGGTGTGGCAAACCCCGGAAGCCACCACGCGCAGCAACACTTCACCGGCCTTGGGCATGGCGACATCGACTTCTACGATTTCCAGCGGCTTCTTGGCCTCGAAGGCAACGGCGGCGCGCGACTTGATCATGCTGACTCTCCAGTAAATCCATTGAATAAAAAAACCAGACCGGCAGTGTAGTTCAGCGCCAACTGATTAATAATCAGGACAAATGCAAAATATTATTGCTGTACAGGGATAATCAGATGTCCGAAAACCGTTGGGAAGGTATCGACGAGTTCGTCGCCGTCGCCGAATGCAGCCAATTCACCGCGGCGGCCGAACGCCTTGGGGTTTCTTCCTCACACATCAGTCGACAAATCGTACGGCTGGAGGATCGATTGCAGACACGCCTGCTCTATCGCAGCACCCGTCGCGTGACCCTGACCGAAGCCGGACAGACCTTTCTGCAGCATTGCCAGCGTCTGCAGGACGGTCGCGAAGAAGCCCTGCGCGCGGTCGGCGACCTGACCAGTGAACCAAAAGGCATGCTGCGCATGACCTGCGCCGTGGCCTATGGCGAACGGTTTATCGTGCCGCTGGTGACGCGGTTCATGGGGCAATACCCGCAACTGCGCGTCGACATCGAGCTGAGCAACCGTCAACTCGATCTGGTGCATGAGGGACTGGATCTGGCGATCCGTCTGGGTCGGCTGCAGGATTCACGACTGGTCGCCACGCGTTTGGCACCACGGCGCATGTATCTGTGCGCGTCTCCGTCCTACGTGGAACGGTATGGCCGCCCACACAGTTTGTCGGAACTGAGTCGGCACAATTGCCTGATCGGCAGTTCGGATCTGTGGCAACTGGAACAGAACGGCCGGGAATTTTCCCAGCGCGTACAGGGAAACTGGCGCTGCAACAGTGGGCAAGCGGTGCTGGATGCGGCGCTGCAAGGGGTCGGCCTGTGTCAGTTGCCGGACTATTACGTGCTCGAACATTTGCACAGTGGCGCGTTGATTTCGTTGCTGGAGGCGCATCAGCCGCCGAATACGGCGGTGTGGGCCTTGTATCCGCAGCAGCGGCATTTGTCGCCGAAGGTGCGCAAGTTGGTGGATTTCTTGAAGGAAGGGTTGGCCGAGCGGCCGGAGTATCGGAGCTGATTGAATGGGTTGTCTGTGCGGACGCCTTCGCGAGCAAGCCCGCTCCCACAGGGGATCGGCGGTGAATGCAAAATTTGTGTTCGGCGCAGTTCAAGGGTGGGAGCGGGCTTGCTCGCGAAAGCGATCAAACAAGCGCCACAGCACTCAGCGGCGATTGGCCCAACGCTGGCGCAACCACTCCAGATCTTCCGGCCGGGTCACCTTGAGGTTGTCCGCCCGCCCTTCGATCAGGCGCGGTGCCAGACCGGCCCACTCCATCGCCGAGGCTTCATCGGTAATCACCGCGTCTGCGACCAGACTGTCAGCCAACGCCCGATGCAACGCGCCGAGGCGGAACATCTGCGGCGTGTAGGCTTGCCAGATCACGCTGCGATCAACGGTCTCGAGCACACGACCGTGCTTGTCGACCCGCTTCAAGGTGTCGCGCGCCGGCACGGCCAGCAGACCGCCGACGGCATCATCCGCCAGTTCAGCCAGCAGCTTGTCGAGATCGTCACGGCTCAGGTTAGGTCGGGCCGCATCGTGTACCAGCACCCAGTCATCGTCATCGGCACCTTGCGCATGCAGATGCAGCAAGGCGTTGAGCACCGACCCGGAACGCTCGGCGCCGCCCTCGACCCGCTGAATCCGCGAGTCGCTGGCGCAGGCCAGGTTTGGCCAATAAGGATCATCAACTGCCAGACTGACCACCAGGCCCTTGAGGCTCGGGTGATCAAGGAAACAGCCGAGGCTGTGTTCGAGAATTGTGCGTCCGCCCAGTTGCAGGTATTGCTTGGGACGGTCCGCGGCCATTCGGGCACCGACGCCCGCGGCAGGAATCACGGCCCAGAAGGCCGGCAGGGAATCGATCATTGCGCGAGCTGGTAAAGGGTTTCACCGTCCTTGACCATGCCCAGCTCATGGCGAGCCCGCTCTTCAACGGTCTCCATGCCTTTTTTCAATTCGCTGACTTCAGCGTCCATCACCCGATTGCGCTCCAGCAGGCCTTCGTTCTCGGCGTGCTGATCAGCAATCTGCTGCTTCAGCTCGGCGACCTGCGCCAGACTGCCATTGCCCACCCACAGGCGGTACTGCAGACCGGCCAGCAGCAAGAGCAAAACGAGAAACAACCAGTAAGGACTGCGCATCGAATATCAGGTATCCAGTGAAAAAAGACAGCCACGCGAAAACTTTGAAACGTCTGATAGCACGAAGCCTGGAAGATCCAGGCTTGTGCATGTAAGGCATCAGATTAGTGGCAAATCCATCGCTGTCACGACTTTTCCGACACAATCCGGTGTCTTTTTAACATTTACAACTCAGCCGCGGAACTCGCTGCGACCGTTGTACTTGGCTTTGCCATTCAACTGCTCTTCGATACGCAGCAGTTGGTTGTACTTGGAAACGCGGTCGGAACGGCACAGCGAACCGGTCTTGATCTGGCCAGCCGAGGTGCCCACAGCCAAGTCGGCAATGGTCGAATCTTCGGTTTCGCCCGAACGATGCGAGATCACGGCGGTGTAACCGGCAGCCTTGGCCATCTGGATGGCTTCCAGGGTTTCGGTCAGGGTGCCGATCTGGTTGAACTTGATCAGGATCGAGTTGGCGATCTTTTTATCGATGCCTTCTTTCAGGATCTTGGTGTTGGTCACGAACAGGTCGTCGCCCACCAGCTGGGTCTTCTCGCCGATCTTGTCGGTGAGGATCTTCCAGCCAGCCCAGTCGGATTCGTCCAGACCGTCTTCGATCGAGATGATCGGATAACGTTCGGTCAGGCCTTTCAGATAATCGGCGAAACCTTCAGCGGTGAACACCTGGCCTTCGCCGGACAGGTTGTACTTGCCGTCTTCGTAGAATTCGCTGGCCGCGCAGTCCAGCGCCAGGGTCACGTCGGTGCCCAGCTTGTAACCGGCGTTGGCCACGGCTTCGGAGATCACTTTCAGCGCGTCTTCGTTGGACGCCAGGTTCGGTGCGAAACCGCCTTCGTCGCCAACGGCGGTGCTCAGGCCACGAGCCTTCAGCACAGCTTTGAGGTGATGGAAAATCTCGGTGCCCATGCGCAGACCTTCCGAGAACGTCTTGGCGCCAACCGGCTGCACCATGAATTCCTGGATGTCGACGTTGTTATCGGCGTGCTCACCACCGTTGATGATGTTCATCATCGGAACCGGCATCGAGTAAACACCCGGGGTGCCGTTCAGGTTGGCGATGTGTGCGTACAGTGGCAGATCCTGGTCCTGTGCAGCCGCCTTGGCCGCAGCCAGGGACACGGCGAGGATGGCGTTGGCGCCCAGTTTTGCCTTGTTTTCGGTACCGTCGAGCTTGATCATCGCGTGGTCGAGGGCTTTCTGGTCGCTTGGGTCAGTGCCCAGCAGCAGATCGCGGATCGGACCGTTGATATTTTTTACTGCCTGGAGCACGCCCTTGCCCAGGTAACGGCTCTTGTCGCCATCACGCAGCTCGAGCGCTTCACGCGAGCCTGTGGATGCACCGGACGGCGCGCAAGCGCTGCCGATGATGCCGTTGTCGAGAAGCACGTCCGCTTCCACGGTGGGATTGCCACGGGAGTCGAGAACTTCACGACCTTTGATGTCGACGATTTTTGCCATTGTTGTAAACACTCCAAAGTTGACGAAAACGACGCAGCTAGAGGAAATCTTTTTACCGTCGGCAAGTGGTGTGCAGCGGGCAGCTTGCAGACGACAACGCACATGCCCGAGGGCATGCGCGACAAATCGTGCGGTACTTTACCGGAGAAATGAGCTTTAGGCGGTTTCTACCGTCGGAAAACTCTTCACCAGTTCGTCCAAAGCTTTGAGCTGGGCCAGGAATGGCTCCAGTTTGTCCAGACGCAAGGCGCAAGGGCCGTCGCATTTGGCGTTGTCCGGATCCGGGTGCGCTTCGAGGAACAGACCGGCCAGCGACTGGCTCATGCCTGCCTTGGCCAGATCGGTGACCTGTGCACGGCGCCCGCCGGCGGAGTCGGAACGACCGCCAGGCATTTGCAGCGAGTGGGTCACGTCGAAGAATACCGGGTACTCGAACTGCTTCATGATGCCGAAGCCGAGCATATCGACCACGAGGTTGTTATAGCCGAAGCTCGAACCACGCTCGCAGAGGATCAATTGATCGTTACCCGCTTCCACGCACTTGTTCAGGATGTGTTTCATTTCCTGAGGCGCGAGGAACTGGGCTTTCTTGATGTTGATCACAGCGTTGGTCTTGGCCATCGCGACGACCAGATCGGTCTGGCGCGACAGGAAGGCCGGCAGCTGGATGATGTCGCAGACTTCAGCGACGACCGCGGCCTGGTCAGGCTCGTGGACGTCGGTGATGATCGGCACGCCGAAGGCCTGTTTGATGTCCTGGAAGATGCGCATGCCCTCTTCCAGGCCAGGGCCGCGATACGAAGTCACAGAAGACCGGTTGGCCTTGTCGAAGCTGGCCTTGAACACGTAAGGGATGCCGAGTTTCTCGGTGACCTTCACGTACTCCTCGCAAACCTGCATGGCCATGTCACGGCTTTCCAGCACGTTCATGCCGCCGAACAGCACCATGGGTTTGTCGTTGGCGATTTCGATGTCGCCGACGCGGATGATCTTCTGTGCCATCGGGTTACGCCTTCTTCTGGTGTTGAGCCAACGCAGCTTTCACGAAACCGCTGAACAGCGGGTGACCGTCACGTGGCGTCGAGGTGAACTCCGGGTGGAACTGGCAAGCGACGAACCATGGATGATCCGGTGCTTCCACCACTTCTACCAGCGCGGCGTCAGCGGAGCGACCGGAGATTTTCAGGCCAGCTTCGATGATTTGTGGCAGCAGGTTGTTGTTCACTTCGTAGCGGTGACGGTGACGTTCAACGATCACGTCCTTGCCGTAGCAATCGTGCACCTTGGAGCCGGCTTCGAGCAGGCATTCCTGAGCGCCGAGGCGCATGGTGCCGCCCAGATCGGACGCTTCGGTACGCACTTCAACGGCGCCGGTGGCGTCTTCCCACTCGGTGATCAGACCCACGACCGGATGGCCGCTGGCGCGATCGAACTCGGTGGAGTTGGCGTCTTTCCAGCCCAGCACGTTACGGGCGAACTCGATGACCGCCACTTGCATGCCCAGGCAAATGCCCAGGTATGGAACCTTGTTTTCACGAGCGTACTGGACGGCGGTGATCTTGCCTTCGACGCCGCGCAGACCGAAGCCGCCCGGGACGAGGATCGCGTCGACACCTTCGAGCAGTGCAGTGCCCTGGTTCTCGATGTCTTCGGAATCGATGTAGCGCAGGTTGACCTTGGTACGGTTGCTGATGCCGGCGTGGCTCATCGCTTCGATCAGCGATTTGTAAGCGTCCAGCAGCTCCATGTACTTGCCGACCATCGCGATGGTGACTTCGTGTTCCGGGTTCAGCTTGGCGTCAACCACTGCGTCCCACTCGGACAGGTCAGCGCTGCCGCATTGCAGGCCAAAACGCTCGACAACGAAATCATCCAGCCCCTGGGAATGCAGGATGCCCGGGATCTTGTAGATGGTGTCGGCATCTTCCAGCGCGATCACCGCACGTTCTTCAACGTTGGTGAATTGCGCAATCTTGCGACGCGACGAAACGTCGATCGGGTGATCGGAGCGACATACCAGTACGTCGGGCTGCAGACCAATCGAACGCAGTTCTTTTACCGAGTGCTGGGTTGGCTTGGTCTTGGTTTCGCCGGCAGTGGCGATGTACGGCACCAGGGTCAGGTGCATCAGCATCGCGCGCTTGGCGCCGACTTCGAAACGCAGCTGGCGGATGGCCTCGAGGAACGGTTGCGACTCGATGTCACCCACGGTGCCACCGATTTCGACCATGGCCACGTCAGCGTCACCGGCACCCTTGATGATGCGACGCTTGATTTCGTCGGTGATGTGCGGGATCACCTGGATGGTTGCACCCAGGTAGTCACCACGGCGCTCTTTGCGCAGCACGTGCTCGTAGACACGGCCAGTGGTGAAGTTGTTGTTCTGGGTCATGGTCGTGCGGATGAACCGCTCGTAGTGGCCCAGGTCCAGGTCGGTCTCGGCGCCGTCGTGGGTGACGAACACTTCACCGTGCTGGAACGGGCTCATGGTGCCCGGGTCGACGTTGATGTACGGATCCAGCTTAAGCATGGTGACCTTAAGCCCCCGCGCCTCCAGGATGGCCGCCAATGAAGCCGAGGCAATGCCTTTCCCCAATGAAGAAACAACACCGCCCGTGACGAATATGTAGCGCGTCATGAAAAACCCTAGAAGTCTGCGTTAAAGCGGTACGAGCCGCCGGGGAAAGCGAAGGAAGGCCGAAGCCCCCGATCACCTGCATTAATCACAGTGCACCTTTCAAAAAAACCGCCGCGTTGGGACAGACCGGCAGATGAAACACCGGTACGTTGCTCGCTACACATTTTTTGGAATCGCCCAGCAAAGACTGCTTGGTAATCGGCAACTCCTGCAATTCAGGCGAATCCACAGAAGTTGTATCAAGAAGGGAGCGTAGTCTACCGGAATGCCCCTTTCATCTCAAACCTTGATCTTCGTCTGTTGGCTGCCAATGCAATTTCCAGCCGTCCGTCCCATGCCCGTCAAGGCCCGGCAGGTTCGCCACGGCGAGCAATTCTGCGCCGCGAAACAGCAGCGGCAATCTGCCACGGACAAAGGCCGGCACTGCGCGCTCATTGAGCAGGCGCTTGAGATCGCGATGGCCGCGCTCCGCCAGATGCATCACTTCGCCGCCCTGCCGATAGCCAATGCGCAGTGGCCCGACGGGAGTCTGCCCGCTGAACATGACACGCCCGTTATTCGCCAAGCTTAGCGGCGTCGACGGCTCATGCCAGTCAACGCTGACCGCTGGCGCCCGCAGCCAGTCGCCGCTCAACCACCATACCCGGCCGGCGCTGCGATGCAGTTCACCCTCGGCCAGACGCCAGATCGGCGAAGCATCGTTGGCAGCGCCGCACAGGTTGTCCCAACCCGACCAATGGTCAGTGTCGGGCAGCCGGGTCAGCGGTTCGAGCCAGTGGCTGAGTGCATTGCGCTGACGAGCGGCGGACAGACTC
Source organism: Pseudomonas sp. Irchel s3a10 (assembly GCF_900187525.1). Classification (NCBI taxonomy): domain Bacteria; kingdom Pseudomonadati; phylum Pseudomonadota; class Gammaproteobacteria; order Pseudomonadales; family Pseudomonadaceae; genus Pseudomonas; species Pseudomonas sp. Irchel s3a10. The sequence goes on along the minus strand of NZ_FYDR01000005.1, from coordinate 179,457 downwards.
GTCAGCGGCGCCAGCTCCAGTGACGGCAGGCCCAGCCATGAAAACTCGCTCGGTGTGGTGGCTTGGGCCAGATCGAGCTGCGCCAGCTCATCGAGCAAGCCCTGCGCCTCACGCAGGTGCGCCGCGCTGCGGGCCATGCTCGCCTGCGCCTGCGGCCAGCGCACGGTGAGCAACGGCAGCACCTGATGGCGCAGATAGTTGCGTGAGAACTGTCGATCCTGGTTTGACGGGTCTTCGATCCAGCTCAACTGATGCGCGCGGGCGTAAGCCTCAAGCTCGGCGCGCGTGACGTCGAGCAATGGCCGCACCAGCGTGCCCTGCCCCAACGGTCGCTGCGCCGGCATCGCCGAAAGTCCGCGCACGCCGGCACCGCGCATCAAGCGAAACAATAGGGTTTCGGCCTGATCATCACGGTGCTGCCCGGTCAGCAGCAAATCCCCGGCCTCGGTCAGCGATGAGAACGCGGCATAACGCGCCTCCCGCGCCGCCCGCTCCAGACTGGCGCCGGGCTGCACCGCCACCCGTATCACTTGCAGTGGGAAGCCCAGTGCGTCGCAGACCGACTGACAATGCGCCGGCCACGCATCAGCCGCAGCCTGGAGGCCATGGTGGATATGGATGGCGCTGAGCGTCGGCAGGAAATGGTCTTTGGCGAGATGGGCAAGCAGATGCAGGAGGACGGTGGAGTCCAGGCCACCGGAGAAAGCCACGCGCCAGGTCCTGGCATTGCGCCAGGCTGCAAGGTTCAGCAGAAGCCGGGACGGCAGATCACTCACGGACTGACCCCTATCTAACTGTTTGCCCAAATCAAATGTGGGAGCGGGCTTGCTCGCGAAGGCGTTTCAACAATCAACACATCTGTCGACTGTTATACCGCTTTCGCGAGCAAGCCCGCTCCCACATTGGGTATTGCGAGATCTGTCAGAGACCGTAGCTCATCAGACGATCGTAACGACGCTTGAGCAGCGCTTCATTGTCGAACTTCTTCAGCATCGCCAGTTGCGAGCTAAGTTCGGCACGGATCGACGCAGCGGCAGCGGCCGGATCACGGTGGGCGCCGCCCAGAGGCTCGCCGATCACCTTGTCAACGATACCCAGACCTTTCAGGCGCTCGGCAGTGATGCCCATCGCCTCTGCGGCGTCCGGCGCTTTTTCGGCGGTTTTCCACAGAATCGAAGCGCAACCTTCCGGCGAGATCACCGCGTAGGTCGAATATTGCAGCATGTTCAGCTGATCGCAGACGCCGATGGCCAGTGCACCACCGGAACCACCCTCACCGATTACGGTGGCGATGATCGGGGTCTTCAGACGCGACATCACGCGCAGGTTCCAGGCAATCGCTTCGCTCTGGTTGCGCTCTTCAGCGTCAATGCCCGGGTAAGCACCCGGGGTGTCGATGAAGGTCAGGATCGGCATCTTGAAACGCTCGGCCATCTCCATCAGACGGCAGGCCTTGCGGTAGCCTTCCGGACGCGGCATGCCGAAGTTGCGGCGTACCTTCTCGCGCACTTCACGGCCCTTCTGGTGGCCGATGATCATCACCGGCTGATCTTCCAGACGTGCCACGCCGCCCACAATGGCCGCGTCGTCGGAGAAGTGACGGTCACCGTGCAGTTCATCGAACTCGGTGAAGATGTGCTCGATGTAGTCGAGGGTGTACGGGCGTTTCGGGTGACGCGCCAGGCGTGCGATCTGCCAGCTGGTCAGCTTGCCGAAGATGTCTTCGGTCAGCGTGCGACTCTTGTCCTGCAGGCGGGAGATCTCATCGCCGATATTCAGCGAATTGTCATTACCGACCAAGCGCAACTCTTCGATCTTGGCTTGCAGGTCGGCGATCGGCTGTTCGAAATCTAGAAAATTCGGGTTCATAGGCGTCCGTCTTGGGTCGTGTCCCAAGTGAGCTTGGGCCGGCCGGTTGTCTATTCGCGCCCTACCTTAAGGGAGAGGCGCGCTGAGGTCGAGATTAAAAATTCAGGTTGCGGGCAAGCGCAATGATGGCACTTGCCGGTCAACGGTATTGGAGGAAGACGTTGTCTCGCCCGAACTGGTCACGCAGGGCTTGAATCAAGGCATCCGCCGGATCTATTCGCCAAGTCTCGCCGAACTGCAGCAAGGTCTTCGCATCAGGGCTGGTGTACTCCATGGTGATCGGGCACGCCCCACGGTGACGCTTGAGCAGTTCACCCAACCAGCGTAGCTGATCGCCTTTCAAATCCTGAGTGTGCAGCTTCAGGCGCAGGCTCTCGGCCAGATTGGTCCGCGCATCCTCCATGCTCATCACCCGCTTGACCCGCAAGCGCAGGCCGCCGGAGAAGTCGTCGTTGCTGACCTCGCCTTCGACCACCACCATCGCATCGGTCTGCAGCAGTGACTGCGCGGAGTGGAACGCATCGGCAAACAGCGACGCCTCGATCCGCCCCGAGCGGTCGTCGAGGGTGATGAAGCCCATCTTGTCGCCCTTCTTGTTCTTCATCACCCGCAGGGCAATGATCATCCCTGCGACCGTCTGGGTATCCCGAGCCGGTTTGAGATCAATGATGCGCTGCCGGGCGAAACGGCGAATCTCGCCTTCGTATTCGTCGATCGGGTGACCGGTCAGGTACAGACCCAAGGTGTCTTTCTCACCCTTGAGGCGCTCCTTGAGGGTCAGTTCCTTGGCCTTGCGATGCGTCGCGTAAACGTCGGCATCTTCTTCGACGAACAGCCCGCCAAACAGGTCGGCGTGGCCGCTGTCGTGGGTGCGTGCGGTCTGTTCGGCGGCCTTGATCGCCTCTTCCATGGCCGCCAGCAGTACCGCGCGGTTACGGTCGATGTTGGCCTGATAAGCCTTTTGCTCGTCATGGAAATACGGGCCGAGGCGATCCAGCGCGCCGCTGCGGATTAAACCGTCCAGCGTGCGCTTGTTGATGCGCTTGAGATCGACCCGGGCGCAGAAGTCGAACAGATCCTTGAACGGGCCCTCCTGACGCGCCTCGGTAATCGCTTCCACCGGGCCTTCGCCGACACCCTTGATCGCGCCGAGACCGTACACGATGCGGCCGTCGTCGTTCACCGTAAACTTGAACTCCGAGGTGTTCACGTCCGGCGCGTCGAGGCGCAGCTTCATGGTGCGCACTTCCTCGATCAAGGTCACGACCTTGTCGGTGTTGTGCATATCCGCCGAGAGTACCGCGGCCATGAACGGTGCCGGGTAGTGAGCTTTCAGCCAGGCGGTCTGGTACGACACCAGGCCATAGGCGGCGGAGTGGGATTTGTTGAAGCCGTAACCGGCGAATTTTTCCACCAGGTCAAAGATGTTACCGGCGAGGTCGGCGTCGATGTTGTTGGTCGCGCAACCTTCAATGAAACCGCCGCGCTGCTTGGCCATTTCCTCGGGTTTCTTTTTACCCATGGCTCGCCGCAGCATGTCCGCACCACCGAGGGTGTAACCGGCCATGACCTGAGCGATCTGCATCACCTGTTCCTGATACAGGATGATGCCGTACGTCGGCGCCAGAACCGGCTTGAGGCCTTCGTACTGGTAGTCCGAGTGCGGGTACGCCAGTTCGGCGCGACCGTGCTTACGGTTGATGAAGTCGTCCACCATGCCCGATTGCAGCGGGCCCGGACGGAACAGCGCCACCAGTGCGATCAAGTCTTCCAGGCAGTCGGGCTTGAGCTTTTTGATCAGCTCTTTCATGCCGCGCGATTCAAGCTGGAACACTGCCGTGGTTTCGGCCTTCTGCAGCAGGCTGTAGGTCGGTTTGTCATCGAGCGGGATAAACGCGATGTCCAGCGGCTCTTCACCGACCTTGGCGCGGTCACGGTTGATGGTTTTCAGCGCCCAGTCGATGATCGTCAGGGTTCGCAGGCCGAGGAAGTCGAACTTCACCAGACCGGCGGCCTCAACGTCGTCCTTGTCGAACTGGGTTACCAGACCGTCACCGGCCTCGTCGCAATAGATCGGCGAGAAGTCAGTCAGCTTGGTCGGCGCGATTACCACACCACCGGCGTGCTTGCCGACGTTACGCACCACGCCCTCAAGCTTGCGCGCCATCTCCCAGATTTCCGCCGCCTCCTCATCGACCTTGATGAAGTCACGCAGGATCTCTTCCTGCTCGTAGGCTTTTTCCAGGGTCATGCCGACTTCGAACGGAATCATCTTCGACAGACGATCCGCCAGGCCATAGGACTTGCCTTGCACCCGCGCCACGTCGCGTACCACAGCCTTGGCGGCCATGGAACCGAAAGTGATGATCTGGCTCACCGCGTTGCGACCGTATTTCTCGGCCACGTAGTCGATCACCCGGTCACGACCGTCCATGCAGAAGTCGACGTCGAAGTCGGGCATCGAGACCCGTTCCGGGTTAAGGAAACGTTCGAACAGCAGGTCGTATTCCAGCGGATCAAGGTCAGTGATCTTCTGAACGTAAGCCACCAGCGAGCCGGCACCCGACCCCCGGCCAGGACCTACCGGCACGCCGTTATTCTTGGCCCACTGGATAAAGTCCATCACGATCAGGAAGTAACCGGGGAAGCCCATCTGGATGATGATATCCAGCTCGAAATTCAAGCGGTCGACGTAGACCTGACGCTTGGCTTCGTAGTCTTCGGTGGTGTCCTTGGGGAGCAGCACCGCGAGGCGCTCTTCGAGACCTTCGAAGGACACTTTGCGGAAGTATTCGTCGATGGTCATGCCATCGGGGATCGGGAAGTTGGGCAGGAAGTGCGTGCCCAGCTTGACTTCAATGTTGCAGCGCTTGGCGATCTCGACGGTGTTTTCGATCGCGTCGGGAATGTCGCTGAACAGCTCGGCCATTTCCTCGGCGCTTTTGAGGTACTGCTGATCGCTGTAATTCTTCGAGCGCCGCGGATCGTCGAGGGCGCGGCCCTCACCGATGCACACGCGGGTTTCGTGGGCAGCGAAGTCTTCCTGCTTGATGAAGCGCACATCGTTGGTCGCCACCAGTGGCGCGCCGAGCTTGTCGGCCAGGGCCACGGCACCATGCAGTTGTTCTTCGTCGTTGGGGCGATTGGTACGCTGGATCTCCAGATAGAAACGATCCGGGAACACCGCCATCCATTCACGCGCCAACGTTTCGGCTTCGGCCGGGTTGCCACTGATCATGGCCATGCCGATCTCGCCTTCTTTGGCGGCGGACAGCATGATCAGGCCTTCGTTGGCCTCGGCGACCCATTCACGCTCGATGATGATCATGCCGTTGCGCTGGCCCTCGATGAAGCCGCGCGAGATCAACTCGGTGAGGTTGCGATAGCCCTTGGCATTCATCACCAACAGGCTGATCCGGCTCAATGGCCCGTCCGGATCCTTGTTCGACAGCCACAGGTCGGCACCGCAGATCGGCTTGATGCCGGCGCCCATGGCGTTTTTATAGAATTTGACCAGGGAACACATGTTGTTCTGATCGGTGACTGCCACGGCCGGCATGTTCATGCCGGTCAGCGCCTTGACCAGTGGCTTGATCCGCACCAGCCCGTCGACCAGGGAGTATTCAGTGTGCAGGCGTAGATGAACGAATGAAGCCGGCATAGTGATCCTGTCCAGTTACATAGAGACAACAAGGCCCGGATTGTACCGGGCCTCGAACAAAACATCAGCCTTGCGCCTAAACCTGCGTCAGGCCTTCGAGCGCCTCGTAAGCCTGACGCACCGGGGCAAATGAGCGCCGGTGAATCGGCGTCGGTCCGAGTCGTGCCAACGCTTCCAGATGAACGGGCGTCGGGTAGCCTTTATGACCGCCGATGCCGTACCCGGGGTAGATCAGTTCGAACGCCGCCATTTCACGGTCGCGGCTGACCTTGGCCAGAATCGACGCGGCCGCGATGGCCGGTACCTTGCCGTCACCCTGCACCACCGCTTCGGCGCGCATCGGCAGTTTCGGGCAGCGGTTGCCGTCGATCATCGCCAGTTTCGGCTGAATATGCAGCCCGGCCACCGCGCGCTGCATGGCGAGCATGGTCGCGTGCAGGATATTCAGCTCGTCGATTTCTTCGACTTCAGCGCGAGCGATGCACCAGCTCAGGGCTTTCTCGATGATCTCGTCGTAGAGCTTCTCGCGCTTGGCTTCGGTGAGTTTCTTCGAGTCGTTGAGGCCGAGGATCGGCCGGTTCGGATCGAGGATCACCGCCGCCGTCACTACTGCACCGCACAGCGGGCCTCGACCGACCTCGTCGACACCGGCCACCAGCTCTTCGACTTCGGCGACCAGGGTGAAATCCAGACCCATCTGCATCGTGTTGCTCATTGTTTCTGACCGATCAGGTTGAGGACGGCATCCGCCGCCTGATTGGAAGCATCCAGGCGCAAGGTGCGGTGGATCTCGTCGAAGCCACGGGTCTGCTCTTCGCCGCCTTCGATCAGCGGCGAAAGGGTCTGCGCCAATGCCTCGACTGTCGCATCATCCTGCAACAATTCTGGCACCAGCAGACGCTGAGCCAACAGGTTGGGCAAGGACACGTACGGGCTCTTGACCATGCGCTTGAGAATCCAGAAGGTCAGCGGTGCCAGGCGATACGCGACGACCATTGGCCGCTTGTACAGCAACGCTTCAAGCGTCGCCGTGCCGGAGGCGATCAACACCGCGTTGCACGCCGCCAGGGCCAGATGCGATTTGCCGTCGAGCAGGGTTACCGGCAAGTCGCGGCCAACCAGCAACTCTTCGAGCTGAGCGCGACGCTCGGCATTGGCGCACGGAATCACAAAGCGCAGCCCCGGGTGCATGGCCCGTAGACGTTCGGCCGTATCAAGGAACAGCCCTCCGAGACGGCCGACTTCGCCACCGCGACTGCCGGGCATCAACGCCACCAGCGGCCCGTCGGGCAAGCCGAGTTCGGCACGCGCTGCGGCGCGATCGGCCTGCAGCGGAATGGTATCGGCCAGCGTATGACCGACAAACCTCACCGGCACGCCCTTCTCTTCGTAGAATTTCGCTTCGAACGGCAACAGGGTGAGCATCAGGTCGCAGCCTTCGCGAATCTTCAGCACACGCTTCTGGCGCCAAGCCCACACCGACGGGCTGACGTAGTGCACGGTCTTGATCCCGGCCTGACGCAGCTTGAGTTCGATGTTGAGGTTGAAATCGGGAGCGTCGATACCGATGAACACGTCCGGCTTCTCGGCAATCAACGTGGCGATCAGCTCCTTGCGGCGCTTGAGCAACTCGCGCAGCCGCCCGAGGACTTCCACCAGCCCCATGACCGACAGACGCTCCATGGGGAAATAAGATGTCAGGCCTTCGGCCTGCATCAACGGGCCACCAACGCCGATGAACTCGACTGCCGGATGTTGCGCCTTGACCGCGCGCATGAGACCGGCGCCCAGAATGTCACCGGAAGCTTCGCCCGCCACCAGCGCAATACGCAGATTAGCCATGATCAGCGAGTGATGCCGCGAGTCGACGACTGGATCGAGTCACGGAACAGCGCGACTTCCGCGAACTGCGCAGCAGGCTCAGCCAGTTCGGCCAGCGCCTGCTCCACGGTCAGGCCCTGGCGGTACACGGTTTTATAGGCGCGGCGCAGCGCGTGAATCGCGTCTTCGCTGAAGCCACGGCGGCGCATGCCTTCGAAGTTCATGCTGCGCGCTTCGGCCGGGTTGCCGAATACGGTGACGAACGCCGGGACGTCCTTGCCGATGGCGGTGCCCATGCCGGAAAAGCTGTGGGCGCCAATGTGGCAATACTGGTGAACCAGGGTGAACCCGGACAGGATCGCCCAATCGTCAACGTGCACATGCCCGGCCAACGCGGTGTTGTTGACCAGAATGCAGTGGTTGCCAATGACGCTGTCATGCCCGATGTGGGCGTAGGCCATGATCAGGTTGTGATCGCCCAGCGTGGTTTCCGAACGGTCCTGCACGGTGCCACGGTGGATTGTCACGCCTTCGCGAATGACGTTGTGATCACCGATCACCAGACGGGTTTCCTCACCCTTGTACTTGAGGTCAGGGGTGTCCTCACCTACCGAGGAAAACTGGTAGATGCGGTTGTGCTTGCCAATGCGGGTCGGGCCTTTGAGGACCACGTGCGGCCCGATCACGGTACCCTCGCCGATTTCCACACCTGCGCCGACGATCGACCACGGGCCGACCTCGACGCCGTCAGCCAGAACGGCCGACGGATCGATGATTGCGCGAGGGTCAATCAAACTCATAGCTTGCGTTCCGCACAGATGATTTCAGCCGAGCAGACCGGCTTGCCGTCGACCGAAGCCTGGCATTCGAACTTCCAGATCTGGCGCTTGCAGCTGATGAACTTGGCTTCAAGAATCAGTTGGTCACCCGGCAGAACCGGCTGACGGAAACGCAGCTTGTCGGAACCGACGAAGTAGTAAAGGGTGCCGTCGGCCGGTTTCACGTCGAGCATTTTGAAACCGAGGATCCCGGCAGCCTGGGCCATCGCTTCGATGATCAGTACACCCGGCATGATCGGGTGCGCCGGGAAGTGGCCGTTGAAGAATGGCTCATTGATGCTGACATTCTTGTAGGCGCGAATGCGCTTGCCTTCAGTGTCCAGTTCCACCACCCGGTCCACCAGCAGGAACGGGTAACGGTGAGGCAGGTATTCGCGAATCTCGTTGATGTCCATCATTTCGGGGGGAAGCCTATGTAAAGATTGGGAGCGCGACCGACGCGCACTCCTCTAGCAAATCAAGGAGGCAGTCTAGAGGCTGTGCACACTTGATATGGAAATGGTATCAGCCATCAGATGAAGCATTGCTGCCGGGGGTCACTTCCCCGACGCGCTTTTCCAGCTGCTTCAAACGTCGCGCGAGGTCATCGAGCTGACGGATGCGGGCCGCGCTTTTGCGCCATTCGGCCGCCGGTTGCATGGCTGTGCCGGAAGAATAGGCACCCGGCTCGGTAATCGAGTGGGTCACCATGGTCATCCCGGTCAGGAAAACGTTGTCGCAAATATCGATGTGCCCCACCAGGCCGACACCACCAGCGAGCATGCAATGCTTGCCGATTTTGGTACTGCCGGAGATACCGACACACGCCGCCATGGCGGTGTGATCACCGACCTGGACGTTGTGTGCGATCTGGATCTGGTTGTCGAGTTTCACGCCGTTGCCGATGACGGTGTCCGCCAGCGCGCCACGGTCGATAGCGGTGTTCACGCCGATCTCGACATCGTCGCCGATGGTCACGCCGCCGATCTGGGCGATCTTCTGCCAGATACCTTTCTCGTTGGCGAAACCGAAGCCTTCACCACCGAGCACGGCCCCCGACTGAATAACCACCCGCTTGCCGATGCGCACGTCGTGGTACAGCGTCACCCGCGGAGCGAGCCAGCCGCCCTCGCCGATTTCACTGCGGGCACCGATGACGCAATGGGCACCCAGGGTGACCTGCGCACCGATGCGCGCACCGGCCTCGATCACCACGAACGGGCCAATGCTGGCGCTTGGATCAACCACCGCGTCCGGCGCAATCACCGCTGTGGGATGAACACCCGCTGCGGCTTTTGGCTTGGGATCGAACAGGTGCGAGATGCGGGCGTATGCCAGATAAGGATCCGGCACCACCAATGCATTGCCGGCAAAACCCTCGGCATCGGCTTCCTTGAGCAATAGCGCAGCCGCCTGGGAACTTGCCAGGTATTTACGATATTGAGGATTTGCCAGAAAGCTCAACTGAGCTGGGCCAGCCTCCTGCAAGGTGGCTAGCCCAGTAATTTGCTTCTCGGGGTCGCCACGCAGGGTGGCGCCGAGGAACTCGGCCAACTGGCCGAGCTTGATAGTCACGGTCATGGGTTACTTCAGCTGATTCATGCGCTCGATAACCTGGCGCGTGATGTCGTACTGAGGTTTGACATCGATCACTGCGCCACGCTCGAACACCAGGTCAAAACCACCTTTCTTGATGACTTCTTCCACTGCGCTATCCAGTTTCGGCTTCAGTTGCTTGAGCATTTCGCGGTCGGCAACTGCCTTGGCTTCGTTCAGCTCCTTGGACTGGAACTGGAAGTCACGGGCCTTTTGCTTGAACTCAAGCTCCAGACGCTCACGCTCGCCCTGCTGCATCTTGTCGCCACCGGCCATCAGGCGATCCTGAATGCCCTTGGCGCTGCTTTCCAGCGTCTTGAGCTTGGTCAGTTGCGGACCGAACTTCTTCTCGGCATCCACGGCGTATTTCTTGGCTGCGTCGGATTCCAGCAGTGCCATCTGATAGTTCAGAACGGCGATTTTCATGTCGGCGAACGCCGGGCCTGCCACCAGTACGGAGGCCAGGAGAACCAATTGAGTCAACTTACGCACGATGCACTCCTACAAAATCCATTGTCGTTATCTTGGGTCAGACGCTTAGAACGTCTGGCCGAGGGAGAATTGGAACACTTGAGTTTCAGCTTCATCCGGTTTCTTGATCGGCATCGCCAGTGCAAAGCTCAGCGGGCCCAGTGCGGTGACCCAGGTCACGCCGACACCGACGGAGCTGGCCATGTTGCTCAGACTGATGTCGTTGCACTTGGTGTTCGACGTCGAGCCGTTCGCATTGGTAGTGTCCTTGCACTGCGAGTCAAATACGTTACCCACATCCCAGAATACCGAAGTACGCAGGGAACGCTGATCCTTGACGAATGGCAGCGGGAACAGAACCTCGACACCACCCTGGATCAGGACGTTACCACCGAACGGCAGTGGATCCTGGTCCGGGTCAGCCAGGGTACCCGGGTTGTTACCACGACTCGGCGTACTGCGCGGGCCAAGCGTACTGTCCTTGAAGCCACGAACCGAGTTGAAACCACCAGCATAGTAGTTTTCATAGAACGGCAAGCCGTCGGTTCCACCGTAGCCGTCGCCATAACCCAGCTCGGTGTGCAGACGCAGGGTGTAGTTTTCGCTGATCGGCTGGAACAATTGACCACGGTAATCGAGTTTGTAGAACGACAGATCGCTACCTGGAATGGTCGATTCCAGTGTCAGGCTCTGCGAACGACCACGGGTCGGCAGTACGCCTTTGTTCAGGGTCGATTCGGACCAGCCGGCCGAAGCCTTGAAGTTCAGGTACTTGTCGCCTTCCTTGTTAACGAAGTCGAAAATCTCGTCAACGGTGTAGGTACCGGTCTTGATCTCGTCCTGTTGAACCGACAGACCAAACGTCAGACGCGAAGTCTCGCTGATCGGGTAGCCAACGTTTACGCCGGCACCCAGGCTGTCGACCGCATAGCTCGCTACGTCGACGTCGAGGTCTTTGTAGTCGGTGGTGCGATAGAACGCGTTGTAACCCAGGCTCACGCCATCGGCGGTCCAGTACGGGTCAACGTAGCCGAAGTTGTAGCGGCTCTGGTATTCGCTGCGGGTCAGGCCCACGCTTACACGGTTACCGGTACCGAGGAAGTTGTTCTGGGTGATCGAACCACCGAGGATCAGACCGGCGCTCTGAGCGAAACCGACACTGGCAGTGATCGAACCGGAAGCCTGTTCTTCAACGGCGTAGTTCACATCCACCTGGTCGTCGACACCCGGAACAGCCGGCGTTTCAACGTTCACTTCCTTGAAGAAGCCCAGACGCTCAAGACGGGTCTTGGACTGGTCGATCAGGTAGGTCGAAGCCCAGCCACCTTCCATCTGACGCATTTCACGACGCAGCACTTCGTCCTCGGACTTGGTGTTGCCGCGGAAGTTGATGCGATTGACGTAGGCACGTTTACCCGGATCGACGGCGAACAGGATGTCCACAGTGTGATCGTCGTCATGCGGCTGAGGTACGCCGTTGACGTTGGCGAAGGTGTAACCCTCGTTACCCAGACGGCGGGTGATCAGTTCGGAGGTGGTGGTCATCAGCTTGCGCGAGAACACCTGGCCTTTCTGCACCAGCAACAGCGACTTGACCTGGTCTTCAGGCACTTTCAGGTCACCGCTGAGCTTGACGTCACGAACGGTGTACTTCTCGCCTTCGGTGATGTTGACGGTGATGTAGACGTGCTTCTTGTCCGGGGTGATGGACACCTGGGTCGAAGCGATATCCATGTTGATGTAGCCACGGTCCAGGTAGTAGGAACGCAGGCGCTCCAGGTCACCGGAGAGTTTTTCACGGGCGTACTTGTCGTCGTTCTTGAAGAACGACAGCCAGTTGGTGGTTTTCAGCTCGAACAGGTCGATCAGATCGTCATCAGGGAAGACCGTGTTACCCACCACGTTGATGTGCTGGATGGCCGCCACGGTGCCTTCGTTGATCTTCACTTTCAGCGCGACGCGGTTGCGCGGCTGCGAGACCACTTCGGTGTCGACGGTCGCCGAGTAACGGCCTTGGGCAACGTACTGACGTTGCAGCTCGTTACGGACACCTTCGAGGGTGGCGCGCTGGAAGATTTCACCTTCGGACAGACCGGACTGCTTGAGGCCCTTCATCAGGTCTTCGGTGGAGATCGCCTTGTTACCTTCGATCTCGATACTGGCGACCGACGGACGTTCGACGACCGTGATCACCAGAACGTTGCCTTCGCGGCCCAGCTGGATATCTTGAAAGAAACCGGTTTTGAACAACGCACGAGTGGATTCCACCAGGCGACGATCATCCGCCTGCTCGCCGACGTTCAACGGCAAGGCACCAAAGACGCTACCCGCGGAGACCCGCTGGAGGCCATTGACGCGAATATCAGAGATAGTGAAGGACTCGGCGTGAACTTCGGCGATCATCAATACGGTGAGAACCGCAGTTAGCAGCAGACGTTTCATGAAGTCCTTTCTTATTCCAACTGGCAATAAACAAACTGCCGCAAAATGCGGCAGATTCGCAATTCAGCGAAGCTTTACAGTCGACCCAGATCATTGACCAGAGCAAGCAACATCACTCCGACCACTAAACTGATACCGATCTGCACCCCCCAACCTTGCACCCGATCCGACAAGGGGCGACCACGCACCCACTCAATCAGATAAAACAACAAATGCCCCCCATCCAGTACAGGAATGGGCAGCAAATTCAGAACCCCCAGGCTAATACTCAGATAAGCAAGGAAATTCAGGAAATCAGCAACGCCCGACTGGGCAGAAGCGCCCGCCACTTTAGCAATGGTTATCGGCCCACTCAAGTTTTTTACCGAGAGCTCGCCAAACAGCATTTTCTTCAACGAGTCCAGCGTCAGCACGCTCATGGTCCAGGTACGACGGGCACCCTCGCCAATCGCGGCCAGCGGACCATAACTGACCTCGCGGATCATTTCCGGCGGCCAGTCTACGGCTTTTACGCCAGCCCCGAGATAACCGCTTGGCGACTTGCTTTCGCCGCGAGCTGCCAAGGTCACCGGGACCTCGATTTGAGCACCGTCGCGCTCGATTTTCAGCATGATTTTGGTATCAGGACGCGTACGAACAGTGTCGACCACCTGCTGCCAGTCATTGAGCTGCTGGCCGTCGAGCGCCAGCAGGCGATCACCGGTTTTCAGACCAGCGGCTTGCGCCGGGCCTTTCGGATCGAGTTCGGCCAGCACCGGCGGCAAGGCCGGGCGCCACGGGCGAATACCCAGCGAGCGAATCGGATCGGGCTCATCGGCGCCTTTGAGCCATTGATCGAGCGCCAGCTCACGCGGCGTGTCGGCGGTAGAACCCTGCTCGCGCACGAGCAATTGCAGGGAGCCGCTTTCCCCGAGGCGACGCACCAGTTGCAAATTGACGGCGGCCCAACCGGACGTCGGCTCACCATCGATGGCGACGATTTCCTGACCGGCATTCAAACCGGCCTTGGCCGCGATGCTGCCGGACTCGACCGCACCGATGACCGGACGGATCTGCTCGCTGCCGAGCATCGCCAGCACCCAGAAAAACACCAGGGCCAGCAGGAAGTTGGCAATCGGCCCCGCCGCGACAATGGCGATGCGCTGGCGAACCGACTTGCGATTGAAGGATTGATGAAGCTGATCGGCCGGGACTTCGCCTTCACGCTCATCGAGCATTTTGACGTAACCGCCCAGCGGAATCGCGGCGACAACAAACTCAGTGCCCTGCTTGTCGTGCCAGCGTAACAGGGGCATGCCGAAGCCCACGGAAAAACGCAGAACCTTGACGCCACAGCGACGCGCGACCCAGAAGTGGCCGAATTCGTGAAAGGTGACCAGCACACCCAAAGCGATCAGGGTGCCGGCAATCATATAGAGCGCGCTCATCTACTTTCTCCGCAATCCTGTTCAGTGCCGCGTGACGCCATGGTACTGCAACGGCTATCGGTCGTGACGACTCAGCCACTGCCCGGCCAGAGTCCGCGCTTTCGCGTCTGCGGTAAACACCGCGTCCAGATCTTCCAGTGCAACCACAGGCTCGAGATTCAACACGTCCTCGATGATACTCGCGATTTCCAGATAACCCACGCGCCCGTCGAGAAACGCCGCGACCGCCACTTCGTTGGCCGCATTGAGCATGGCCGGTGCGCTGTTGCCGGCCTCCGCCGCCTGTCGCGCCAGGCGCAGACAAGGGAAGCGCTGTTCGTCCGGCGCCTCGAAATCCAGGCGCGCGATGGCAAACAGATCCAGTGGCGCCACGCCCGAGTCGATACGCTCAGGCCAGGCCAGCGCATTGGCAATCGGCGTGCGCATGTCAGGGTTGCCCAACTGCGCCAGCACCGAGCCATCGACATAGTCGACCAGCGAGTGAATCACACTCTGCGGATGAATCACCACCTCGACCTGCGACGGCTTGGCGTCGAACAGCCAGCAAGCCTCGATCAACTCCAGGCCCTTGTTCATCATGCTGGCCGAGTCCACCGAGATCTTGCGTCCCATCGACCAGTTCGGGTGCGCACACGCCTGATCAGGCGAAACATGCACCAGCTCGCTCAACGGCGTCTGCCGGAAAGGCCCGCCCGAAGCCGTGAGCAGAATCCTTCTTACACCGACGGCGCCCAGCCCTCGGGCGAAATCCTGCGGCATGCACTGGAAGATCGCGTTGTGCTCGCTGTCGATCGGCAGCAGCACCGAACCGCTCTTGTGCACCGCCTGCATGAACAGCGCGCCGGACATCACCAGCGCCTCTTTATTGGCCAGCAGGATTTTCTTGCCAGCTTCCACCGCCGCCAGCGTCGGGCGCAAGCCTGCCGCACCGACGATGGCCGCCATCACGGCATCCACTTCAGGCGCGGAAGCGACCTGGCACAGGCCCTCCTCCCCCACCAACACGCGAGTGGAAAGACCGGCAGCCCGCAAGTCGTCCTGCAGACCACGCGCCGCCGCCACTTCAGGCACTACCGCGAATTGCGGCACATGGCGAACGCACAAGGCGAGCAACTCGCTCAGGCGCGTGAAACCGCTCAGGGCGAAAACCTGATAACGCTCGGGATGCCGAGCGATAACGTCGAGGGTGCTCAGGCCAATCGAACCGGTAGCCCCCAGAACAGTGATCTGTTGAGGACGGCTCACGGTGCAGCCATCCACAGCAATACAGCGAAAATCGGGATCGCAGCGGTCAGGCTGTCGATGCGATCAAGCACGCCGCCATGGCCGGGCAGCAGGTTGCTGCTGTCCTTGATGCCGGACTGACGCTTGAACATGCTTTCGGTGAGGTCGCCCACCACCGAAATGAACACGATCAACGCAGCGCCGATCAGCCCCTTGAGCAGTTCAGCCACCGTCCAGTCACGAACCAGACCGACGATCGCGGTGATCACCAGACTCAGCGCCAGGCCACCGTAAACGCCTTCCCAGCTCTTGCCTGGACTGACTTGCGGCGCCAGCTTGCGCTTGCCGAAAGCACGGCCGGAGAAATAGGCACCGATGTCGGCACCCCAGACCAATACCATCACCGCCATGATCAACCAGTTACCCAATGGGTACTGTTTGATCTGCACCAGCCCTTGCCAGGCTGGCAGCAGGATCAGCAAGCCGATCACCAGTTTGGTGGCCGCCGTGGACCAGTGCACGCTCGAGCGCGGATACGTCAGCACGAGATACGTCGCCACCGCCCACCACAACACCGAAGCGCCCAACACCCAAGGGGCGAGGCCCGGCAGGACGTACATGACGAACAGCATCAGCGCGACGACAGCGGCATAGCCGACACGGAACGACTGTGCGGTAAAGCCAGCCAGGCGCGCCCATTCCCAGGCGCCCAGACTTACGACCAGACCGATGAACAGCGCGAAACCGGAGCCTTCGAGCAGGAAAAACCCGCACAGGGCGATCGGCAGCAGGATCAGCGCAGTGATGATTCGTTGTTTAAGCATTAAACCCGGGCTCCAGCTTCAACCTGTTCGCTCGTTTTACCGAAGCGACGCTGGCGTGAAGCGAAATCGGCCAGCGCAGTGCGCATGGCTTCGTGTTTGAAGTCCGGCCAGAACAGGTCGGAGAAGTACAACTCGGCATACGCCAGTTGCCACAGCAGGAAGTTGCTGATGCGGTGCTCGCCACCGGTGCGGATGCACAGGTCCGGCAGCGGCAGATCACCGGTCGCCAGGCAGGTTTGCAGCAGATCCGGGGTGATGTCTTCCGGACGCAGATGCCCGGCCTGGACTTCACGCGCCAGACGCTGCGCAGCCTGGGCAATATCCCACTGACCGCCGTAGTTGGCGGCGATCTGCAGGATGAAGCGGTTGGCACCAGCGGTCATGGCCTCAGCCTCGCGCATCGCCGCCTGAAGCTCAGGATGAAAGCGCGAACGATCGCCGATGATGCGCAAGCTGATGTTGTTGTCGTTAAGGCGCTTGGCCTCACGACGCAGCGCCTTGAAGAACAGATCCATCAAGGCACTGACTTCATCGGCCGGGCGCTGCCAGTTTTCACTGGAAAAGGCGAACAGGGTGAGCACTTCGACCTTGGCCTCGGCGCACACCTCGATCACTGCCCGCACAGCATCCACGCCGGCCTTATGCCCGGCGACACCCGGCATAAAGCGTTTTTTCGCCCAGCGATTATTGCCATCCATGATGATCGCGACATGGCGCGGCACCGCGGACGGCGCAGACTGCTTGGTCTTGTCCATTTAAAACTCGACCCTTATACGGCCATCAGGTCTTTTTCTTTCTCGTCCGTGGCCTTGGTGATCTGGGCCTCGAAGTCTTTGGTCAGCTTGTCGATATCAGCGGTGGCACGACGCTCTTCGTCTTCACTGATTTCCTTGTCCTTGACCAGCTTTTTAAGCTCACCCAATGCGTCACGACGAATGTTGCGCACGGCAACGCGCGCGTCTTCCGCTGCGCTACGGGCCTGCTTGGTGAAGCCCTTGCGCGTTTCCTCGGTGAGGGCAGGCATCGGGATCAAAAGCAACTCACCCAGGTTGGTCGGATTGAGGTTCAGACCAGCACTCTGGATCGCCTTGTCGACGGCAGCGAGCATGTTGCGCTCGAAGGCCACGACTTGCAGGGTACGCGAATCTTTCACGGTGACGTTGGCGACGCTGCTCAGCGGGGTGTCGGTACCGTAGTAAGGCACCATGACGCTGCCGAGAATGCTCGGGTGAGCCTTGCCGGTACGAATCTGGCCGAACGCGTGGTTCAGGGATTCCAGGGATTTCTGCATACGCGCTTGGGCGTCTTTCTTGATTTCGTTGATCATTGTTGGCCTTCCTCGATCAAAGTCCCTTCAGCGCCGCCGTGCACAATGTTCAGCAGGGCGCCGGGCTTGTTCATGTTGAATACGCGCAGCGGCATCTTGTGATCGCGGCACAGGCAAATAGCTGTCAGATCCATTACACCCAGCTTGCGATCCAGCACTTCATCATAAGTCAGATGATCGAACTTCTCGGCATGCGGGTCTTTGAACGGGTCTGCGGTGTAGACGCCATCAACCTTGGTCGCTTTCAGCACGACGTCGGCATCGATTTCGATTGCACGCAGGCAGGCTGCCGAATCCGTGGTAAAGAACGGATTGCCGGTACCGGCGGCGAAAATCACCACGTCCTTGGAGTTCAGGTGGCGCATGGCTTTGCGGCGATCGTAGTGATCGGTCACGCCAACCATGGAAATGGCCGACATCACGATGGCCGAGATATTGGCACGTTCCAGCGCATCGCGCATGGCCAGGGCGTTCATCACAGTGGCCAGCATGCCCATGTGGTCGCCTGTCACCCGATCCATGCCAGCCTTGCTCAAGGCTTCACCACGGAACAGGTTGCCACCGCCGATCACCAGACCGACCTGTACGCCGATGCCGACCAGTTGGCCAACTTCCAGCGCCATCCGATCCAGCACTTTTGGATCGATCCCGAACTCTTCCGAGCCCATCAGGGCCTCGCCGCTAAGCTTGAGTAGAATGCGTTTATAGCGAGCCTGATAACCACTGCCCTGCTGAGCCATTGCGAATCTCTCCTGCGGCGTATTTAAAAAATTCTGTGCAAGCTGTTTTACAGCTGCCGTTCACTCTAGCTTGGCGCTGCTTCAGCGCCATCGGAACCTGGCTTTGTAAGTCAGTTCCCAGTGGAAACCAATTAAAAATTGGTAACCCCATCTGAAAAGAGGCTGCGCGCGTGAGCGGGCAGCCTCTTTCGGGCGACAGTTGAAAAACCGTCTTATTGCTTGGCGGCAGCCAGCTGGGCAGCAACTTCTTCAGCGAAGTTGTCGACCGGCTTCTCGATGCCTTCGCCTACTTTGAAGTAGGTGAAGGAAACGATTTCTGCGCCGCCTTTCTTGGCCAGCTCGCCAACCTTGATTTCAGGGTTCTTGACGAACGCCTGCTCAACCAGGCTTGCTTCTGCCAGGAACTTGCTGATACGGCCTTTGACCATGTTCTCAACAATGTTTTCTGGCTTGCCTTTGATCTTCTCTTCGTTCAGCTGCAGGAACACAGCTTTTTCACGCTCGATCGCTTCAGCCGAAACTTGCGAAGGCAGCAGGAACTCAGGGTTGCTTGCAGCAACGTGCATCGCGATGTCTTTGGCCAGCTCGACGTCACCGCCTTTCAGAGCCACAACCACACCGATCTTGTTGCCGTGCAGGTACGAACCGACAACGTCACCTTCGATACGGGCCAGACGACGGATGTTGACGTTCTCGCCTACTTTGGCAACCAGTGCTTCGCGAGCGGCTTCTTGAGCAGCGATCAGCGGAGCAGCGTCGGTCAGTTTGTCAGCGAAGGCTTTTTCTACGCTGGCAGCAACAAAGTTTTTGAAGTCGTCTTGCAGAGCCAGGAAGTCGGTCTGCGAGTTCACTTCCAGGATAACGGCAGCCTTACCGTCGTCCTTGATTGCGATTGCGCCTTCAGCGGCAACGTTGCCAGCCTTTTTCGCAGCCTTGATCGCGCCCGAAGCACGCATGTCATCAATGGCTTTTTCGATGTCGCCGTCAGCCTTTTCCAGGGCTTTCTTGCAGTCCATCATGCCTTCGCCGGTACGCTCGCGCAGTTCTTTAACCAAAGCTGCAGTAATTGCTGCCATTTTCAAATTCCTCTTGGATAGGTTTTCAACCATTCCACCCGATCGAACGGGCGTTCAATTCTTCCCGAAACACCTTGTAGCTGCTGCACGTTACAAATGCAGGAGATGCGCGGCCACAAGTGGGCGCCAACAAACGGTTTTCGAGGTGGCAAAAAGGGGGCCAAGCCCCCTTTTTGCTTACTGAGTCAACGCCAGGGCGTCGATTACTCAGCTGCAGCCTGAGTTTCTTCAGCTGCGAATTCAACAGTGCCGCCAGCAACATTGTTGCGACCACGGATCACTGCGTCAGCCATCGAACCCATGTACAGCTGGATAGCGCGGATTGCGTCATCGTTGCCTGGGATGATGTAGTCAACGCCTTCCGGGCTGCTGTTGGTATCGACAACGCCGATGACCGGGATACCCAGCTTGTTGGCTTCGGTGATCGCGATGCGCTCGTGGTCAACGTCGATCACGAACAGTGCGTCTGGCAGACCGCCCATGTCCTTGATGCCGCCCAGGGAGCGATCCAGCTTTTCCAGGTCACGGGAGCGCATCAGCGCTTCTTTCTTGGTCAGCTTGGCGAAAGTACCGTCTTCGGCTTGAACTTCAAGGTCACGCAGACGCTTGATGGAAGCACGAATGGTTTTGAAGTTGGTCAGCATGCCGCCCAACCAGCGGTGATCGACGTACGGCGAGCCGCAACGTGCTGCTTCTTCAGCAACGATCTTGCCAGCGGAACGCTTGGTGCCAACGAACAGAATCTTGTTTTTGCCTTGGGCCAGACGCTCTACGAAAGTCAGAGCTTCGTTGAACATTGGCAGGGTTTTTTCAAGGTTGATGATGTGAATCTTGTTACGCGCGCCGAAAATGTATTTACCCATTTTCGGATTCCAGTAACGGGTTTGGTGACCGAAGTGCACACCGGCCTTCAGCATATCGCGCATGTTGACTTGGGACATGATAGTTCCTTAATAAGTCGGGTTTGGCCTCCACGTATCCCAATG
The DNA here is from genome assembly GCF_900187525.1 of Pseudomonas sp. Irchel s3a10. Lineage (NCBI taxonomy): Bacteria > Pseudomonadati > Pseudomonadota > Gammaproteobacteria > Pseudomonadales > Pseudomonadaceae > Pseudomonas > Pseudomonas sp. Irchel s3a10. The sequence goes on along the minus strand of NZ_FYDR01000005.1, from coordinate 159,175 downwards.
ACCAACCAGTGGCATAAAGCCAAAAGCACCCAGGTCATCGTGTCGACACGTGTGTGGATTTAAGCTTTTCGGGGTATCCCCGGAAAGCGGCGCATTTTATACCACAGGGTGCGCAGAAACGGAACCCGGAATCTGCAATCGCACCAAGGACATGGGCGCAGCCCCCTTGGAATCGCCTTCAGGCGCACCATTGTATAGAGAGAGACGATGCACGCAGGCGCGGATTTGCGCCTTTCGTCTGTTAGAATCGGGTTTTTCAGGGTCGCAAAACGCACACCTGCCACCCTATCCGTATCAGCAAGCGCCGCCGAGCGCAGAGAGAGCCTGTATGACCGTCAACCTCAAAACCCCCGAGGACATCGCTGGCATGCGTGTCGCCGGCAAACTGGCCGCCGATGTGCTGGAAATGATTGCCGAACACGTCAAACCGGGCGTGACCACCGATCAACTGAACCAGATCTGCCATGACTACATCGTCAACGTGCAGCAAGCCATCCCTGCCCCGCTCAACTACAAGGGCTACCCGAAGTCGATCTGCACCTCGATCAACCACGTGGTCTGCCACGGCATCCCGAATGACAAGCCGCTGAAGAATGGCGACACGCTGAACATCGACGTCACCGTGATCAAGGACGGCTACCACGGCGACACCAGCCGCATGTTCCACGTTGGCGAAGTGCCGGTCTGGGCCGAACGCCTGTCGCAGGTCACTCAGGAATGCATGTACAAGGCGATCGAAATCGTCAAACCTGGCTGCCGCCTCGGCGACATCGGTGAAATCATCCAGAAGCATGCGGAAAAGAACGGCTTCTCGGTGGTTCGCGAGTTCTGCGGCCACGGTATCGGCAAGGTGTTCCACGAAGAGCCGCAGATCCTGCATTACGGTCGCGCCGGCACCGGCATGGAACTGAAGGCCGGCATGACCTTCACCATCGAACCGATGATCAACCAGGGCAAGGCCGACACCAAGGTACTGGGCGACGGCTGGACCGCGATCACCAAGGACCGCAAACTCTCGGCGCAGTGGGAACACACCCTGCTGGTGACCGATACCGGCTACGAGATTTTCACCCTGCGCGCCGACGACACTATCCCGCGCGTCTCGGCCTGATCCCAAGAACGCTCCCAGCCTTATAGAAGGAAAGCCAATCGATGCCGCAGGTGGATCCCGAACTCTTCGACCGCGGTCAGTTCCAGGCTGAACTGGCCCTGAAAGCGAGTCCCATCGCGGCGTTCAAGAAGGCGATCCGCCAGGCGCGCGAGGTTCTCGACACGCGTTTTCGCAGCGGCCGCGACATCCGCCGGCTGATCGAAGACCGTGCGTGGTTCGTCGACAATATCCTGCAAAAGGCCTGGGAGCAGTTCAACTGGAGCGAAGACGCCGATATCGCGCTGGTCGCGGTCGGCGGCTACGGCCGGGGTGAGTTGCACCCCTATTCCGACATCGACCTGCTGATCCTGCTGGACAGCGCCGATCACGAAGTCTTCCGCGATTCCATCGAGCGTTTTCTGACGCTGCTGTGGGACATCGGCCTGGAAGTCGGTCAGAGCGTACGCTCGGTGGACGAATGCGCCGAGGAAGCGCGCGCCGACCTGACCGTGGTCACCAACCTGATGGAAAGCCGCACCATCTGCGGCCCCGAGCGCCTGCGCCAGCGCATGCTCGATGTCACCAGCACCGCACACATGTGGCCAGCCAAGGAATTCTTCCTGGCCAAGCGCGCCGAGCAGAAGGCCCGCCACCACAAGTACAACGACACCGAATACAACCTGGAACCCAACGTCAAAGGTTCGCCCGGCGGCTTGCGGGATATCCAGACCATTCTGTGGGTGGCCCGTCGTCAGTACGGCACCCTGAACCTGCGCGCCCTCGCTGGCGAAGGCTTCCTGGTCGAGAGCGAAAACGCCCTGCTGGCGTCGTCCCAGGAGTTCCTCTGGAAAGTGCGCTACGCCCTGCACATGCTCGCCGGGCGCTCGGAAGACCGTCTGCTGTTCGATCATCAACGAACCATTGCCGGCCTGCTCGGTTTTGAAGGCGACGACGCGAAACAGGCCGTCGAAAACTTCATGCAGCAGTACTTCCGCGTGGTGATGAGCATCGCCCAGCTCAGCGACCTGATCATCCAGCACTTCGAGGAAGTCATCCTCGCCCCGGAAGACGAAGCACCACCGCAGCCAATCAATTCGCGCTTCCAGTTGCACGACGGCTACATCGAAGCGCGCAACGACAACGTGTTCCGTCGCACGCCGTTCGCCATGCTCGAGATCTTCGTGCTGATGGCCCAGCAACCGGAAATCAAAGGCGTGCGCGCCGACACCATTCGTCTGCTGCGCGAGAACCGGCACCTGATCGACGACAACTTCCGCAACGATATCCGCAACACCAGCCTGTTCATCGAGCTGTTCAAGTGCAAGATCGGCGTGCACCGCAACCTGCGCCGGATGAACCGCTACGGCATCCTCGGGCGCTATCTGCCGGAGTTCGGCTTCATCGTCGGGCAGATGCAGCACGACCTGTTCCACATCTATACGGTCGACGCGCACACGCTGAACCTGATCAAGCACCTGCGTAAGTTGCAGTACACCCAGGTGTCGGAAAAATTCCCGCTGGCCGCCAAGCTCATGGCCAAACTGCCCAAGCCCGAACTGATTTACATGGCCGGTCTGTACCACGATATCGGCAAGGGCCGGCATGGCGATCATTCGGACATCGGCGCAGTCGATGCCGAAGCGTTCTGCCAGCGTCATCAACTGCCCCTGTGGGACAGCCGCCTGATCGTCTGGCTGGTGCAGAACCACCTGGTGATGTCGACCACCGCCCAGCGCAAGGACTTGTCCGACCCGCAGGTGATCCACGATTTCGCTCAGGCCGTCGGCGACGAGACCCGGCTGGATTACCTGTACGTGCTGACCGTGGCCGACATCAACGCGACTAACCCGACGCTGTGGAATTCGTGGCGCGCCAGCCTCTTGCGCCAGCTCTACACCGAGACCAAACGTGCTCTGCGCCGTGGCCTGGAAAACCCGGTGGATCGCGAAGAGCAGATCCGCCAGACCCAGAGTGCGGCGCTGGACATTCTGGTGCGCGGCGGCACTGACCCAGACGATGTTGAGCAGTTGTGGGCACAGTTGGGCGATGACTATTTCCTGCGTCACACCGCCGGCGACGTGGCCTGGCACAGTGACGCGATCTTGCAGCAGCCGGCCGATGGCGGTCCGCTGGTGCTGATCAAGGAAACCACCCAGCGCGAGTTCGAGGGTGGCACGCAGATCTTCATTTATGCCCCGGACCAGCACGACTTCTTCGCCGTGACTGTGGCCGCGATGGATCAGCTCAACCTGAACATTCACGACGCCCGGGTCATCACGTCGAGCAGCCAGTTCACCCTCGACACCTACATCGTGCTCGACACCGACGGCGACTCGATCGGCGACAACCCGGCCCGGGTCAAACAGATTCGCGATGGCCTGACCGAAGCGCTGCGCAATCCGGACGATTACCCGACGATCATTCAGCGCCGGGTACCGCGCCAGCTCAAGCATTTCGCCTTCGCGCCGCAGGTGACGATCCACAACGACGCTCAGCGTCCGGTGACGGTGCTGGAACTGACGGCGCCTGACCGCCCGGGCCTGCTGGCACGGATCGGCGGGATCTTCCTCGAGTTCGACCTGTCGCTGCAGAACGCCAAGATTGCGACCCTGGGCGAACGCGTGGAAGACGTATTCTTCATCACCGACGCGCACAACCAGCCGCTCTCCGACCCGCTGCTGTGCAGTCGCCTGCAGGACGCAATCGTCGAGCAACTGAGCGTCAATCAGGAACCGGATATCAAGCTTTCGCGCATCAGTATTTGAATTAACAAACTATCCCTGTGGAGGCAGATATAGCTGCCCGGGGCTTTTGTGGTGAGGGGATTTATCCCCGATGGGTTGCGAAGCGGCCCCAAAAACTTGCATTCACGGTGTATCCGCTACACCAGACGCGATGGTTTTGCGACTGCTGCGCAGCCGATCGGGGATAAATCCCCTCGCCACGGAGTTCTCTCCACATTGAACGAGGCCCCCATGAACAACGCTCTGAACCAGCTCCAGCCCTACCCGTTCGAAAAGCTCCGCGCCCTGCTCGGCACCGTGACCCCGAACCCGGACAAACGCCCGATCGCCCTGTCGATCGGCGAGCCGAAACATCGCTCGCCAGGCTTTGTCGCCGAAGCGCTGGCGAACAATCTGGATCAGATGGCGGTGTATCCGACCACCCTCGGCATCCCGGCCCTGCGCGAAGCCATCGCCAACTGGTGTGAACGTCGCTTCGGCGTGCCGAGCGGCTGGATTGATCCGGCGCGTAATGTGCTGCCGGTCAACGGTACCCGCGAAGCGCTATTCGCTTTCACCCAGACCGTGGTCAACCGTGGCGACGATGCACTGGTGGTCAGCCCGAACCCGTTCTATCAGATCTACGAAGGCGCCGCGTTCCTCGCCGGGGCCAAGCCGCACTACCTGCCGTGCCTGGACGAAAACGGTTTCAACCCGGATTTCGACGCCGTGTCGCCGGACATCTGGAAGCGCTGCCAGATCCTGTTCCTGTGCTCCCCAGGCAATCCGACCGGCGCGCTGATCCCGATCGATGTACTGAAAAAACTCATCGCTCTGGCCGACGAATACGACTTCGTGATCGCCGCCGACGAGTGCTACAGCGAACTGTACTTCGACGAACAGACCCCGCCGCCGGGCCTGCTCAGCGCCTGCGTCGAACTCGGCCGCAAGGACTTCAAGCGTTGTGTGGTATTCCACAGTCTGTCCAAGCGCTCCAACCTGCCGGGCCTGCGCTCCGGGTTCGTGGCTGGTGATGCCGACATCCTCAAAGGCTTCCTGCTGTACCGCACCTACCACGGCTGCGCGATGCCGGTGCAAACCCAGCTGGCCAGTGTTGCGGCGTGGAATGACGAAGTGCATGTGCGTGCCAACCGTGCGCTGTACCGCGAGAAGTTCGACGCAGTGCTGGAAATCCTCAGCCCGGTGATGGACGTGCAGCGTCCGGACGGCAGCTTCTACCTCTGGCCAAAAGTGGCCGGTGACGATGCCGCATTCTGCCGCGACCTGTTCGAGCAGGAGCATGTGACCGTGGTGCCAGGCTCGTATCTGTCGCGCGAGGTCGACGGCGTGAATCCGGGCGCCGGGCGCGTGCGCATGGCACTGGTTGCGCCTTTGGCTGAATGTGTTGAAGCAGCAGAACGGATCCGCGACTTCATCACCCGCCAACACTGAGTTTTCAGTATCCGTGCCAGTCATCTGGCACGGACATACCCCTCAAGTTACATTTAAAACCACTTTACAACTACTCCAGACACTGCCCGAAGCTTAATCTTGCGCAGTGGTTTTTTTGCATGCGCGAAACAACCAAAAAGACAAATCAAGGAGCAAGACAAAGCATGGACAACTTCCAATATTGCACGCTGCAAAAACCGGCTAAAGAACTCAAATCCAGCACCCTCAACAACAGCCGAAAAAAACGCTCTTTGGTGCACTATGCCAAACTTTGGCCAAGCCGACACACTCTGAAAATAGCTTTCATGGACAACCCGACTCCGGAACACAAAAATAAAATCATTGCCGCCGCCGGAAAATGGCTTCCTTATATCAGTTTGAAGTTTGAATTCGTTGAAGGCATAGAGGGTGAGATCCGAATCGCCACCGAGGGTGTTGTGAACAGTTCATTTCTGGGTACCGATGCACTGGATATGTTTCCTGACACGCCAACCATGAACCTTGGCATCGACCCCGAACACGAAGACTTCGAGACGGTCGTCATTCACGAGTTCGGCCATGCACTTGGCGCGATGCACGAACATCAGCACCCCAAGGCGCAAATCCCCTGGAACAAAGAAAATGTTTACAACTACTACCAGAACAGACCGATGAATCCACTGTCGCGAGGCGAAGTTGACATCAATATATTTACGCCTTTTGACGATGCCGACGCGCTTTACTTGCCATACGATCGAAAATCCATCATGCACCATCCGGTTCCCAACAGTTTGACGCTTGGCAATTGGGCGAATCCGATCAATCGCGAAATCAGTGAGAAAGACAAACAGCTCATGCGATTGATTTACCCACGTTGAATCACATTTTTACCGTGCCAGTTCTGTTGGCACGGTAACCCGTCATAAAATCGCACACATATCCAATTTACCTGCTCAGGCGCAGCAACTAGCATCCTTCATTCAAAGCGACTTTCCGGGAACAACAAGCAACCCGAGGAGTTACAAATTACCAATGAAAACATGGATGTTCAGTTATGCACTTAACCCGGCTTCAGCCAAACAAAAAAACCGAAACCACACGCACCTCCCGCAACATCAAATGCACTTCGGAGGTTCAGAAAAATGTGGGCTAAAAACAATCCGGCAAAATTCTGGACCCCCGGCAGCACTCTTCGCATCGCCTTCCTCAACGGCACGCAGGAATTCAAGGACGCGACCATTGCCGCTGCCAGCAACTGGTTGCCGCACATCAACTTGAAATTCGATTTCGTCGAAGGTGAAGTGGGCGACATCCGCATACTCAGTCAGGAAGGAACGTTTTCCTCCCGGATAGGCACGGATGCTCTGCTACATCCCGATGAGCCGACCATGACACTCTGGCCGCATCCGGGTCTGCCACGTTACTTCGCAGCCAATGTCATGCATGAGTTCGGTCATATGCTGGGCGCGGAGCATGAACAGACCAATCCCACGGCAAACATTCCCTGGGACAAACCAGCCATCTATGCACAATTTGGAATCACCGCCGACCCGGAAGAAGACGACTACCAGGCCAGCGTGACGCGCAAACGCCTGCACGACTGGTACTTTGACCGCGGCAATCCCGACGAAAGCATTTATTCGGAATACGATCCAAAGTCGATCATGCACTATCGCATCAGCCAGTCCTGGACCATCGGTGACTTCCAGCTCTTCATCAATCTGGATCTCAGCGAAAAGGACAAAATCTTCATGGCGAACGCTTATCCCTGCCCCGCGAGTGAGTGAGCGCATCAGGTCCGTGTCGGGCTATTTGACCTGCCCCAGATTCGCCTCACTCAAATCCAGCTCACCCAATACCTCACGCAACACGTCATCGCCGATCTGGTGCTGACGGCTGAGGCTATACAGCTCCAGGCGCTGCGCCCGCAACGCCTTCAAGCGCAACCGGCGTTCCAGCAGATCCATCTGGAACGCCAGCGCCTGGGCCTCGGCGGAATCGTTGAACACGTCGAGCTGATGACGATACTCGGACATGATCCGCGCCTTGAGTTCCGCCGAGAGTGCGGCCTGCGCAGCATCCTGCGGGCCGACCTCTTCGGTTTCCAGCGCATGGATCGCCGCCTCGGCGGTCTTGCGCCAGGCGTCGCGCACTTCCTGACGGCGCTTGTCGTCCGGGCTTTTTTCGATGCCACGCAGCAGCAACGGCAGGGCGATGCAGGCGCAAATCAGCGACAACAGAATCACCCCGGCGGCGATGAAGATCAGCAGATCACGCTCGGGGAACGCTTGGCTGCCCATCAACATAGGCACCGACATCACACCGGCCAGCGTCACCGCCCCGCGCACTCCGCCGACAGTCAGCAACCAGCAGGATCGCGCGGTCGGCACTTGCGTCAGTTCGCCCTTGCCGCGCAGCCGTCGCAGCAGTACCGACAGGCGCCAGATGCTCTGCACCCAGATAAAGCGCAACAGCACCAGCGCGAGAAAAATCGCCACCACGTCGAGGCCGCGATACATCAGCGTCGGCCACAACGTCGGTTCGTGGCTGACCACCGCTTTGATGATGTCCGGCAATTGCAGACCCAGCAGCAGAAAGATCAGGCCGTTGAAGGCAAATTCGAGTAATGACCAGACGCTGCGATTGAGTAGCCGGGTGCTGGTCTGCCGCGGCAGCAGATCGAGCCAGCTCTGCATCATCCCCGCCGCGACGGCCGAAAGAATCCCCGATGCGCCCAGTCGCTCGGCCAGTACATAGGCGGCGAACGGCAGCAGCAACATGAACACCACGTGGGTGGCCGGATCATCCCAGCCACGGGCGATCATCCACGCGCGCAAGCGCCCGACCAGCCAGCTCAGCGCGACGCCGACGGCTAACCCACCGACCGCCACCAGCACGAACGTCAGGCTGGCATTGGCCAGCGAGAACACCCCGGTCACCGCCGCCACCAAGGCAAACTTGAACGTCACCAGACCCGAGGCATCGTTCATCAGCGCCTCGCCTTGCAGAATGTGCATCAGCGGTGTCGGCAAGCGGTTCTGCGAGATCGCCGAGACCGCCACGGCGTCGGTCGGCGAGAGCACAGCGGCCAGCGCAAAGGCCACCGGCAACGGAATGCTCGGCAACAGCCAGTGAATGAAGTACCCGGCACCGACCACGGTGAACAGCACCAGGCCAACCGCCAGCGTCAGAATTGGCCCGCGCAAATGCCAAAACTCGCGTTTGGGCATACGCCAACCGTCGGAAAACAGCAGCGGCGGCAGGAACAGAAACAGGAACAATTCGGGGTCCAGCGCGACGTGCAGGCCCAGTGTCGGCCAGGCCAGCAAGGCACCGGCGGCGATTTGCACGAGGGGCAGCGGCAGCGGGACGACCCGTCCGACCAGCCGCGAAACGCTGACCAGCATCAGCAAGATCAGGACGGTATAAGCGGTTTGCATAAAGCGGAAATCTCAGACAATCGACAGCGTTGAACTGCCATATTAGCCGCTTAGGATGCGTCTGACCGTTGCACCTATGTCGCACGCCCGCAACGCCATTCCAATGTGGGAGCGAGCTTGCTCGCGAATACGGTGTGTCATTAACAGAGATTTTGACTGACACGGCCCCTTCGCGAGCAAGCTCGCTCCCACAGGGTTTTGCATTGCCAAATGAAGCCGGGCGCCGCGAAACCGTTCGGTCATGGCATAATCCGACACCATTTTTTTCCAGCACCTGTAAAGGGGGCGATTCCTTGACCGTTTCAAGTAAAACGTTGCACCTTTTCGGCATCAAAGCCTGCGACACCATGAAGAAGGCGCGCACCTGGCTCGATGAACACGCTGTCAGCTACGACTTTCACGACTACAAAACCGCCGGTATCGACCGTGAGCACCTGACCCAATGGTGTGACGAGCACGGCTGGCAAACGGTGTTGAACCGTGCAGGCACGACCTTTCGCAAACTCGACGACGAACGTAAAGCCGATCTCGACCAGTCGAAAGCCATCGAACTGATGCTCGCTCAACCCTCGATGATCAAGCGCCCGGTGCTCGATCTCGGTGACCGAACCCTGATTGGCTTCAAGCCAGACATCTACGCGGCCGCGCTCAAGTAAGCAGCCCGTCACTTATTGCTAGAGGTATTCACATGTCCAACTCTCTGTTCAGCATCGCCTTTGGTGTCGGCACGCAAAACCGTCAAGGCGCCTGGCTGGAAGTGTTCTACGCTCAGCCACTGCTCAACCCGTCGGCCGAACTGGTCGCCGCTGTTGCGCCGATCCTCGGCTACACCGAAGGCAACCAGGCCATCACCTTCACCACTGCACAGGCTGCGCAACTGGCTGAAGCGGTCAAAGGCATCGACGCCGTTCAAGGCAAGCTGCTGACCCGTCTGGCCGAAAGCCACAAGCCGCTGGTCGCCACCCTGCTGGCCGAAGACGCACAACTGACCTCGACGCCTGAGGCGTACCTCAAGCTGCACCTGCTGTCGCATCGCCTGGTCAAGCCACACGGCGTAAGCCTGGCCGGGATCTTCCCGCTGCTGCCGAACGTGGCCTGGACCAGCCAGGGCGCGATCGACCTGAGCGAACTGGCCGAACTGCAACTGGAAGCCCGTCTGCGTGGCGAGCTGCTGGAAGTGTTCTCGGTGGACAAGTTCCCGAAAATGACCGACTACGTGGTGCCGGCCGGTGTGCGTATCGCTGACGCTGCTCGTCTGCGTCTGGGTGCGTACGTGGGCGAAGGCACTACCGTGATGCACGAAGGCTTCATCAACTTCAACGCCGGCACCGAAGGCCCGGGCATGATCGAAGGCCGCGTTTCCGCTGGCGTATTCGTCGGCAAGGGTTCGGACCTGGGCGGCGGCTGCTCGACCATGGGCACCCTGTCGGGCGGCGGCAACATCGTGATCAAGGTCGGCGAAGGCTGCCTGATCGGCGCCAACGCCGGTATCGGTATCCCGTTGGGCGACCGCAACACCGTCGAGTCGGGCCTGTACGTGACCGCCGGCACCAAAGTCGCGCTGCTGGACGAGCACAACAATCTGGTCAAGGTTGTGAAGGCGCGCGAGCTGGCCGGCCAGACCGACCTGCTGTTCCGTCGCAACTCGGAAACCGGTGCCGTGGAGTGCAAGACCCACAAATCGGCGATCGAGCTGAACGAAGCGCTGCACGCTCACAACTAAGCAGCCACACGATCCCCCCTGTGGGAGCGAGCTTGCTCGCGAAGGCGTCCGGTCAGTCAACAACAGTGCTGAATGACACGACGCATTCGCGAGCAAGCCCGCTCCCACAAGGTTCGGCGTACATCCCGCCCCTCTTCACCAGGGCTGAAAACTGTGATGATTCCCTCCCCGTGGCGCGCCGACTTTCCGGCCATCGCCGCCCTGCAACGGCAAGACCAGACCTATCTGGACAACGCCGCCACCACGCAAAAACCCCAGGCCCTGCTCGACGCATTGACGCATTACTACGCCAACGGCGCGGCCAATGTGCATCGTGCGCAGCATCTGCCCGGCGCGCACGCGACGCAGGCGTTCGAAGACAGTCGGCTCAAGGTTGCCCAGTGGCTGAACGCCGGTGACAGCGGGCAGATCATCTTCACCCACGGCGCCACCAGTGCGCTGAATCTCCTGGCCTATGGCCTGGAACATCTTTTCCACCCAGGCGATGAAATTGTCATCAGCGCCCTGGAGCATCACGCCAACCTGCTGCCGTGGCAGCAACTGGCACAACGTCGCGAGCTGAAACTGGTGATCCTGCCGCTGGACGCCGACGGCGTGATCGACCTCGGCGCCGCTGTGCGTCTGATCACCCCGCGCACTCGCTTGCTGGCGGTCAGTCAGCTGTCCAACGTGCTCGGTGCCTGGCAACCATTGCCGGCGCTGCTGGCGATGGCCAAGGCGCACAACGCGCTGACCGTGGTCGATGGCGCCCAGGGTGTGGTGCACGGTCGCCACGACGTGCAGGCGCTGGGTTGCGACTTTTATGTGTTTTCCAGCCACAAGCTATACGGCCCCGATGGCCTCGGCGTGCTGTTCGGGCGCAACAAGGCGCTTGAACAACTGCAGCCGTGGCAGTTCGGCGGAGAAATGGTGCTGGAAGCCAATTATCACGATTCACGCTTCCGCCCTGCTCCGCTGGGCTTCGAAGCGGGCACGCCGCCGATTGCCAGCGTGATCGGCCTCGGCGCGACCCTCGACTATCTGGCCGGGCTGGATCAGGACGCGGTGTCGGCCCACGAAGCGGCGCTGCACGCCTACCTGCTGCAAGGCCTGGCCGCGCGCAACGGCATTCGTCTGCTGGGCAAGCCGCAATTGGCGCTGGCGAGTTTTGTCGTCGAGGGCGTGCATAACGCCGATCTGGCGCATCTGCTGACCGAGCAAGGTATTGCCGTGCGCGCCGGACATCACTGCGCCATGCCGTTGCTGAAAAGCTTCGAACTGGCCGGCGCGATTCGCGTGTCGCTGGCGCTGTACAACGATTCCGAAGATCTCGAACGCTTCTTCGAGGCACTGGATCAGGCCCTGGAGTTGCTGCGATGAGCCTGCCGCTCGCCGCCGCCGAAGCGCTGCAGACTTTTCAGAATGCTGCCAGTTGGGAACAACGGGCGCGGTTACTGATGCGGTTTGGTGATCGTCTGTCGCCGCTGGATGACGCGGACAAATGCGAAGCCAACCGCGTGCATGGCTGTGAGAGCCAAATGTGGCTGGTGGGGGAATTGCAGGACGGTCACTGGCAGTTCAGCGCTGCCAGCGATGCGCGAATGATTCGTGGGTTGGTGGCGTTGCTGCTGTTGCGGGTCAACGGTTTGAGCGCTGCCGAATTGCAGCAGGTGGATCTGCCCGATTGGTTCAATCAGCTGGGGCTGTCGCGGCAGTTGTCGCCTTCGCGCAGTAATGGCTTGAATGCCGTGCTCCAGCGGATGAATGAGTTGGCTGGTTAATCGCCTTCGCGAGCAAGCCCGCTCCCACAGGGGATCTGTGGCGTTCACAAATCCCCTGTGGGAGCGAGCTTGCTCGCGAAGAGGCCCTCAGCCCCGGCATCAAACCTGAGGTTTTACTCGGTCAGCCGGTCGCCGCACACCCGCCACAATCTTGTCCACAGCCTTGGTCGCCGCGACCATGCCGAACGTCGCCGTGACCATCATCACCGCGCCAAACCCGCCGGCGCAGTCCAGCTTCACGCCATCGCCGACAAAACTCTTCTGCAAGCAAATGCTGCCATCCGGTTTCGGATAACGCAGCTGTTCGGTGGAGAACACACACGGCACGCTGTAATGGCGAGTCACGGTACGCGAGAAGCCATAGTCGCGACGCAACGTCGAGCGCACTTTCGAGGCCAGCGGGTCATTGAACGTGCGGTTGAGGTCGCAGACCTGAATCAGCGTCGGATCAATCTGCCCACCGGCACCGCCAGTGGTGATGATCTGGATCTTGCGGCGCTTGCACCAGGCGATCAGCGCAGCCTTGGCGTTGACCGCGTCAATGCAGTCGATCACGCAGTCGATGTTCGGCGTGATGTACTCGGCCATGGTGTCGCGGGTGACGAAATCCGCCACCGCATGCACTTTGCAGTCCGGGTTGATCCCGCGCAGACGCTCGGCCATCACCTCGACCTTGGGTTTGCCGACGGTGCTGTCCAATGCGTGCAACTGGCGGTTGGCGTTGCTGACGCAGACGTCGTCGAGGTCGAACAGCGAAATCTCGCCGACGCCACAGCGGGCCATGGCTTCCGCCGCCCAGGAACCGACGCCACCGACGCCGACAATCGCCACATGGGCCGCACGCAGGCGCTCAAGGCCCTCGATGCCATACAAACGGGCGATGCCTGCAAACCGCGGATCTTCTGTACTCATGACCATTACCCCAAAAACCGGCGCGCATTATAGGGCCGTCGGCGGCCAAGAGCATCTTTGACGCTATGAACGGTGAACGCAGCCGTTTGCACGAACCTTGTGGCGAGGGAGCTTGCTCCCGCCGGGTCGCGAAGCGGCCCTTTGAAAGCGGCCTGCTTCGCAGTCCAGCGGGAGCAAGCTCCCTCGCCACGGGGAATTGCTATAACTGAACAACAAAGTTTTCTCTTACAAGCTGCAACTAAAGAACTTAAATCAGGTTGGACTGCCCAACGTCGGGCATTTCCCTGTCCGATGTACGACTTGCGAACTGCCGGTGTAGGATGCGCGCCCCTCGGGCGTATAGCCGACCGATCCTCCGTTCCACAGCCTTTGGAACCCGAAATAGCTATGTCATCGCGTAAATTTGGTCTCAACCTGGTGGTGGTTCTGGCAATCGCCGCCCTGTTCACCGGTTTCTGGGCGCTGATCAACCGCCCGGTCTCCGCGCCCAACTGGCCGGAGCAGATCTCCGGTTTCTCTTATTCGCCATTCCAGCAGGGCCAATTCCCGCAGAAGGATCAGTATCCGACTGACGATGAAATGCGCCGTGACCTGGAGATCATGAGCAAGCTGACGGACAACATCCGCATCTACTCGGTCGACGGTTCGCTGCAGGACATCCCGAAACTGGCGGAAGAGTTCGGTCTGCGCGTGACCCTCGGAATCTGGATCAGCCCCGATCAGGAACGCAACGAAAGGGAAATCCAGCGCGCCATCGAACTGGCCAATACTTCGCGCAGCGTGGTTCGCGTGGTGGTCGGTAACGAGGCGATATTCCGCAAGGAAATCACTGCCGAGCAACTGAGCGTGCTGCTGGATCGCGTGCGCGCGGCGGTGAAAGTGCCAGTGACCACCTCCGAGCAGTGGCACGTCTGGGAAGAACACCCGGAACTGGCCAAGCATGTCGACCTGATCGCTGCGCACGTGCTGCCGTACTGGGAATTCATCCCTGTCGACAAGGCCGGGCAGTTCGTCTTCGACCGCGCCCGTGACCTGAAAAAGCTGTTCCCGAAAAAACCGCTGCTGCTGTCCGAAGTCGGTTGGCCGAGCAACGGGCGCATGCGCGGTGGCGCCGATGCGTCGCCAGCGGATCAGGCGATCTACCTGCGCACGCTGGTCAACAAACTCAACCGTCAGGGCTTCAACTATTTCGTGATCGAAGCGTTCGACCAGCCATGGAAGGCCAGTGACGAGGGTTCGGTGGGCGCCTACTGGGGCGTGTTCAACGCTGCGCGCCAGCAGAAATTCAACTTCGAAGGCCCGGTCGTCGCGATTCCGCAATGGCGCGTGCTGGCCATCGGTTCGGTGGTGCTGGCGCTGCTGTCGCTGACCCTGCTGATGATCGACGGCTCGGCCCTGCGTCAGCGTGGCCGGACCTTCCTGACCTTTATCGCGTTTCTCTGCGGTTCGGTGCTGGTGTGGATCGGTTACGACTACAGCCAGCAATACAGCACGTGGTTCAGCCTGACGGTGGGTTTCCTCCTGGCGCTGGGTGCGCTCGGGGTGTTCATCGTGTTGCTGACCGAGGCGCATGAACTGGCCGAGGCGGTGTGGATTCACAAGCGTCGGCGGGAATTCCTGCCGGTGATCGGTGATTCGCACTATCGGCCGAAAGTCTCGATCCACGTGCCCTGCTACAACGAGCCGCCGGACATGGTCAAACAGACCCTCGACGCCTTGGCCGCCCTCGATTACCCGGACTATGAAGTCCTGATCATCGACAACAACACCAAGGATCCGGCCGTCTGGGAGCCGGTGCGCGACTACTGCGCAACCCTCGGCCCGCGCTTCAAGTTCTTTCACGTATCACCGCTGGCCGGGTTCAAGGGCGGCGCGCTGAACTACCTGATTCCGCACACCGCCAAAGACGCCGAAGTGATCGCGGTGATCGACTCCGACTACTGCGTGCACCCGAACTGGCTCAAGCACATGGTGCCGCACTTCGCCGACCCGAAAATCGCCGTGGTGCAGTCGCCGCAGGACTATCGCGACCAGAACGAAAGCACCTTCAAGAAGCTCTGCTACGCCGAATACAAAGGCTTCTTCCACATCGGAATGGTCACCCGCAACGACCGCGACGCGATCATCCAGCACGGCACCATGACCATGACCCGGCGTTCGGTTCTGGAAGAGCTGGGTTGGGCTGACTGGTGCATCTGTGAAGACGCCGAACTCGGTCTGCGCGTGTTCGAGAAAGGCCTGTCGGCAGCGTATTACCACGACAGTTACGGCAAGGGTCTGATGCCGGATACGTTTATCGACTTCAAGAAGCAGCGTTTCCGCTGGGCCTACGGCGCAATCCAGATCATCAAGCGCCACACCCGCAGCCTGCTGCGCGGCAAGGACACCGAGCTGACCCGTGGCCAGCGTTACCACTTCCTCGCGGGCTGGCTGCCGTGGGTCGCGGACGGCATGAACATCTTCTTCACCGTCGGCGCCCTGCTGTGGTCGGCGGCGATGATCATCGTGCCGCAACGGGTCGATCCGCCGCTGCTGATTTTCGCCATCCCGCCATTGGCACTGTTCGTGTTCAAGGTCGGCAAGATCATCTTCCTCTACCGTCGCGCCGTCGGCGTGAACCTCAAGGATGCGTTCTGCGCGGCACTGGCCGGGCTGGCGTTGTCGCACACCATCGCCAAAGCCGTGCTGTACGGCTTCTTCACCAGCAGCATTCCGTTCTTCCGCACGCCGAAAAACGCCGACAACCATGGCTTCTGGGTGGCGATTTCCGAAGCGCGGGAAGAGCTGTTCATCATGCTGCTGTTGTGGGGCGCGGCGCTGGGGATCTACTTGGTGCAGGGCATTCCGAGCAACGACATGCGCTTCTGGGTGGCCATGCTGCTGGTGCAGTCGCTGCCGTACGTCGCGGCGCTGATCATGGCGTTCCTCTCGTCGCTGCCGAAACCGGCCGCTGCGCCTGAGCCGGCGCCTGTCGTCTAATTCCTCTTTGATCCACTAAACGGCGGCCAATGGTCGCCGTTTTGCTTTAAGATAACCGCCATTTTGCGGGGCTTGGCGTGATACGCGGTGTAACCGACCGAACCCAATCCCTGTGGGAGCGAGCTTGCTCGCGAAGGCTTTGTAACATTCAACCCTTAAGTTGCCTGATACACCGCTTTCGCGAGCAAGCTCGCTCCCACAGTGGCCCCAGCCCAATTTCAAGCTCCCGGAGTTTTCCATGACGGCCCACGCCGACCTTTCGCCGACCCTCCAACTCGCCATCGACCTGATCCGCCGTCCGTCCGTGACGCCGGTCGACGCCGATTGCCAGAAGCAGATGATGCAGCGCCTGGGCGATGCCGGTTTCACCCTGGAGCCGATGCGCATCGAAGATGTGGATAACTTCTGGGCCACCCACGGCAACGACGACGGCCCGGTGCTGTGCTTCGCCGGCCACACCGACGTGGTGCCGACCGGTCCGGTGACCGCCTGGCAGATCGACCCGTTCAACGCGGTGATCGACGAACACGGCATGCTCTGCGGCCGTGGCGCAGCAGACATGAAAGGCAGCCTGGCGTCGATGACCGTGGCCGCCGAGCGTTTCGTCGCCGACTACCCGAACCACAAGGGCAAGGTCGCGTTTCTGATCACCAGCGACGAAGAAGGCCCGGCGCACCACGGCACCAAAGCGGTGGTTGAACGTCTGGTGGCGCGCAAGGAACGTCTGGACTGGTGCATCGTCGGCGAACCGTCGAGCACCACGCTGGTCGGTGACGTGGTGAAAAACGGTCGTCGCGGCTCGCTGGGCGCCAAGCTGACCGTGCGCGGCGTGCAGGGTCACGTGGCCTACCCGCATCTGGCGAAGAACCCGATCCACCTCGCCGCCCCGGCACTGGCCGAACTGGCTGCCGAGCATTGGGATCACGGCAACGATTTTTTCCCGCCGACCAGTTTCCAGATTTCCAACCTCAACTCCGGCACCGGTGCGACCAACGTGATCCCGGGTGATCTGGTGGCGGTGTTCAATTTCCGTTTCTCCACCGAATCCACCGTCGAAGGCCTGCAGAAACGCGTGGCCGACATCCTCGACAAGCACGGTCTGGACTGGCACATCGACTGGGCGCTGTCCGGCCTGCCGTTCCTCACCGAGCCGGGCGCGCTGCTCGACGCGGTGTCGTCGAGCATCAAAGACATCACCGGCCGCGAGACCAAGGCGTCGACCAGTGGCGGTACCTCCGATGGCCGCTTCATCGCGACCATGGGCACGCAAGTGGTTGAGCTGGGCCCGGTCAACGCGACCATTCACCAGGTCAATGAACGTGTGCTGGCGGCCGATCTCGACGTGCTGACCGAGATCTACTACCAGACCCTGATCAAGTTGCTCGCCTGATGCTCGCGTGCCCGATCTGCAGTGAACCGCTGAACAGCGTCGATAACGGTGTGGTCTGCCCCGCCGGCCACCGCTTCGACCGCGCGCGTCAGGGTTACCTGAACCTGTTGCCGGTGCAGCACAAGAACAGCCGTGATCCTGGTGATAATCAGGCGATGGTCGAGGCGCGCCGCGACTTCCTGAATGCCGGGCATTACGCGCCGGTGGCCAAGCGTCTGGCCGAGCTGGCGGCGGGTTATGCGCCGGCACGCTGGGTCGATATCGGTTGCGGTGAGGGTTACTACACCGCGCAGATTGCCGATGCCTTGCCGGATGCCGATGGCTACGCGCTGGACATCTCCCGCGAGGCGGTGAAACGCGCCTGCAAGCGTAATCCGGCAATCACCTGGTTGATCGCCAGCATGGCCCGCGTGCCGTTGGCGTCGGGCAGTTGCCAGTTTCTCGCCAGCGTTTTCAGTCCTCTGGACTGGGAAGAGGCCAAGCGTCTGCTCAGCGTCGGCGGCGGCCTGATGAAGGTCGGCCCGACCAGCGGCCACCTGATGGAACTGCGCGAACGCCTGTACGACGAAGTGCGCGAATACACCGACGACAAGCATCTGGCATTAGTGCCCGAAGGCATGGCGCTGGCGCACAGTGAAACCCTGGAATTCAAACTGACGCTGGACAAGCCCGAGGATCGCGCCAACCTGTTGGCGATGACGCCCCACGGCTGGCGCGCCAGTGCCGAACGCCGCGCCGCCGTGATCGAACAGGCCGAGCCGTTCGTGACCACGGTGTCGATGCGCTACGATTATTTCGTTCTTCAATAACTTTTGGTCTCGGGCAGGTGCCCGGGGCCGGCTAAATCCGCGAATGGATTTTTCAGACCCGCAGTGAGGACATCCATGCGCCAACCGGATATCGAGATTTACCTGAAAGACGCCGACGTCGACCACAAGGCGATTTCCGCCTGGCTCGGTGAGGCTCTGGGCCCGTGCAGCGACTGGGTACAGAAAGGCCAGACCTACAAGTGCAAGGCCGGCAATGTTCCGGTGACCTGGCTGCCGAAAGCCGTGGGCAAATGGAACAGCCTGTACCTGGAAAGCGACGCGACCCCTTGGGACGACGACATCGCCTGCGCCCGTGCAGCCTTTGCCGCGCTGAACGTCGAGGTGCGTTGCGCACCGGGCACGTGGGTCGAGGAAGAAGGTGAGGAAACGGCTGATCGCTGGATTCGCATCAGCGCCGACGGTGAAGAAGAGATCACCTGGAAAACCGCGTAACAACTGTCAACGCAGATCCAAATGTGGGAGCGGGCTTGCTCGCGAATGCGGTGTATCAGTCACTATTGATATCGACTGATACACCGCATTCGCGAGCAAGCCCGCTCCCACATTGGTTTTGGGATGTTTTGGAGGGTTGTGTTACAGACCAACCACATCCTCAGCCTGCAATCCCTTCTCCCCCGTCACCACCGCATACTCAACCTGCTGACCTTCAGTCAGCGACCTATGCCCTTCACCGCGAATCGCGCGGTAGTGCACGAACACGTCCACCCCGTCGTCGCGCTGAATGAAGCCGTAGCCCTTGGCGTCGTTGAACCACTTCACATTGCCGGTTTCACGTGTTGCCATCTGTTCATACTCCTTTTTTATTATTGAACAGGCTTTTCGCAGGAAAGCCTTTGCGGAACGTCAGCCTGCGCCCGACGTCCATAAAGGGCCCCGGCGACAGATTGCCGAGTATATGACAGGCGCAAAAACTCTCAACAGGAGATTACTTCGCCGCTTTTTTGCCGATTTTCGATGAATCCGGCAAACTGTCGACCGCCCGAGCATCTGCTCGGTTTTATCAACTCACGCAGAAGCCGTATGACCCGTTCCCCGTTCCGCCGTCTAGTGTTTGGCACCTTGCGCCGACTGTTGTACCTCTGGGTTCGCTCCGAGACGATCAACCAGTCGTCGCTCACCCTCAACCTCGACCGCAGTCGTCCGGTGTTCTACGTCCTGCAAAACCCTTCGCTCACCGATCTGGCGGTGGTCGACACCGAGTGCACCAAGGCCGGTCTGCCGCGTCCGGTACTGCCGGTGTCGGTAGGGCCGTTGATCGAACCGGCGGCGTTTTTCTATCTGACGCCGGACCCGGACTGGCTTGGCCGGCAGGACAAGCGCGGCGCACCGCCGACCCTGACCCGCCTGGTCAGCGCCCTGACCCAGAACGCCGCCGAAGACGCGCAGATCATTCCGGTCAGCGTGTTCTGGGGCCAGTCGCCGGACAGCGAAAACAGTCCGTGGAAGTTGCTGTTTGCCGACAGCTGGGCCGTCACCGGGCGCTTGCGCCGACTGCTGAGCATCATCGTCCTCGGGCGCAAGACTCGCGTGCAGTTCTCGGCGCCGATCCACCTGCGCGAACTGATCGAGCACAACAAGGGCCACGAACGCACCGTGCGTATGGCCCAGCGCATCCTGCGCGTGCACTTCCGCAACCTCAAGGCGGCAGTGATCGGCCCGGACATTTCCCACCGGCGCAATCTGGTCAAAGGTCTGCTCAACCAGCCCTTGGTCAAGCAAGCGATCCTCGACGAAGCCGAACGCGAGAACATTTCCCCGGAAAAAGCCAAGGCCCAGGCCCTGCGTTACGGCAACGAGATCGCCTCGGACTACACCTACACCGCGATCCGTTTCCTCGAAGTGGTGCTGAGCTGGTTCTGGAACAAGATCTACGACGGGATCAAGGTCAACCACATTGAAGGCGTGCAGAAGGTCGCCCAGGGTCACGAAGTGATCTACGTGCCGTGCCACCGCAGCCACATCGACTACCTGCTGCTCTCGTACTTGCTGTTCCGCAACGGCCTGACCCCGCCGCACATTGCCGCCGGGATCAACCTCAACATGCCGGTGATCGGCAGCCTGCTGCGCCGTGGCGGCGCGTTTTTCATGCGCCGCACGTTCAAGGGCAATCCGCTGTACACCTCGGTGTTCAACGAATACCTGCACACCCTGTTCACCAAAGGTTTCCCGGTCGAATACTTCGTCGAGGGCGGCCGCTCGCGCACCGGACGCATGCTGCAACCGAAGACCGGCATGCTCGCGATCACCCTGCGCAGCTTCCTGCGTTCGTCGCGGATGCCGATCGTTTTCGTGCCGGTGTACATCGGCTATGAACGCGTTCTTGAAGGTCGCACCTACCTCGGCGAACTGCGTGGCGCGAGCAAGAAGAAAGAGTCGATCTTCGATATTTTCAAAGTCATCGGCGCGCTCAAACAGCGCTTCGGTCAGGTCGCGGTGAACTTCGGCGAGCCGATCAAACTCGCGGAGTTCCTCGACAGCGAGCAGCCAGACTGGCGCCAGCAGGAACTCGGCCCGCAGTACAAACCGGCATGGCTCAACGAAACCACCCATCGCCTCGGCGAGAAAGTCGCGCAGCACCTGAACGAAGCGGCGGCAATCAACCCGGTCAACCTGGTGGCGCTGGCGTTGCTCTCGACTACGCGTCTCGCGCTGGATGATCGAGCCATGGCGCGAGTGCTGGATCTGTATCTGGCGCTGCTGCGCAAAGTCCCTTACTCGCCGCACACGACCCTGCCGGAAGGCGATGGCCGCGCGCTGATCGAGCATGTGAAGGACATGGATCTGCTGTCCGAGCAGAACGATGCGCTGGGCAAGATTCTCTATCTGGACGAGCAGAACGCCGTCCTGATGACCTACTACCGCAACAACGTGCTGCACATTTTCGCCTTGCCGGCGCTGCTGGCGAGCTTCTTCCAGAGCACCTCGCGCATGAGTCGCGAACAGATCCTGCGCTACACCCGCGCGCTGTATCCGTACTTGCAGTCGGAGCTGTTCATTCGCTGGTCGCTGGAGGAACTGGACGGCGTGGTCGATCAATGGCTGGAAGCCTTCGTCGAGCAAGGCCTGCTGCGTTTCGAGAAGGACGTGTATATGCGCCCGGCGCCAAGTTCACGGCACTTTGTGCTGCTGACCCTGCTGTCGAAAAGCATTGCGCAGACCCTGCAGCGCTTCTACATGACCGTGTCCCTGCTGCTCAACAGCGGCCAGAACAGCATCAGCGCCGAAGAGCTGGAAGACCTGTGCACGGTCATGGCCCAGCGCCTGTCGATCCTCCACGGTTTGAACGCCCCGGAGTTCTTCGACAAGAGCCTGTTCCGCCACTTCATCCAGACCCTGCTCGACCTCGACGTACTGCGGCGCGACGAAGCCGGCAAGCTGAGCTACCACGAACTGCTCGGCGAACTGGCCGAAGGCGCGGCCAAACGCGTATTGCCGGCGGAGATTCGTCTGTCGATTCGTCAAGTGGCCTTGCATCGCAGTGAAGATGCCGCCGAAACAGCGGATACACCACAAGTCTGAAACTTGCTGACAACTAACGGGCGCGCACTTCAATGGCCCCGTTAGTTGATTCATGGATTAATAGGCTCACTCCACCAATCACGATACGGATATCGAGATGAGCCTGTTAAACGAAGAAACTTGCGCAGTAATCCTGGACTTCCGTCTACCGCCCGAATTCCACGCACCTGCCGATGGTGTCAATGAAACCATTGTCAGCGTCAAAGTATTCAATTCCCAATCGCCTATTAACATCAAGGATTGGCACCGTGCTGCGATCTTCGACGCCGGCTGGAAATTCGACTTCCCTCATCACTACGGCGATGTAGGCGTCAGGTACCAAGTCAATGTGCAGATCCTTCATGACCAAATTCCCTTGCTGATCGAGCAGGACTACTTCGTTACTGTCAACAACACTCCCCATCGCCAAACCCTGCACCTGAGCCCGATCGGGTTTCTATATGTCGAGGCTCAAGAAGCCGAAATTGTCGCGCCAGAAGAAGCGGTCACCATCAGTCTGCATGAAGCAGAGTCTCCCGATGTTGAGCTGGTAAGTGTCAAACAGGACGAACAGTCAGTGTCCGGGTTTTATCTGAAATATGATCCTGCCAGCGTTATACCCGGTAAACGCTATGCACTGACGGGTATTGAAAACCGCTACCATCAACGTCTTGTGATCTCGCCTGAACAAGTCGAACTGGCTCCCGCGGGGCCCAGTACCAGCGCGCTGTCGTTTCAGAAATTGATGCAGTGGCTGGAAAAACCCTTACGTTTGTTCACTGACGCTGGCGCCAAAATCCGCTAGATTTCCATCGGCGCCGGGATTCTTCCGGCGCAAAAGTCTCAGAGGCCCCGATGAAAAAACTCACCCTTCTCGCCGCAGCCACCCTGTTGAGCGCCTGCCAGTCGAATACCCCCGCCGGCAAAGTCGGCCTCGATGGCGAAGTGTTCTACCTGCAACGCATCGCACTGCCACCGAGCGCGACTTTGAGCGTGAGCCTGCAGGACGTGTCGCTGGCCGACGCCCCGGCGGTGGTCCTCGACGAACAGAAAGGCCCGGTCAAAGGCCAGGTGCCACTGCCGTTCCACTTGAGTTACGATCCGGCCCAGGTCAAACCCGGCCACCGCTACTCGGTCAGCGCGCGCATCGAAGTCAACGGCGAGCTGATGTTCATCACCACCGAAAACCACGCCGTGCAACTGGACGGCAATGATCCGCAGCCGCTGAAAATCCGCGTCGACGCCATTCGCTAATTGTCTTTCAAGGAAGCTGCCATGCTCCGCCCTACCCTTCGCTTTGCCGGCCTGTGCGCGGGCCTGATGATCTCTGCCAGCGCTCTGGCACTGTCGCTCAGCGACCTCTCGCAACAAGACGCCGCCGGCGGCCTCAAGGACGCCCTGACCCAAGGCGCGCAAATCGCCGTCAAACAACTCGGCACCCCGGGCGGCTTCAGCAACAACCCGGATGTAAAAATCGAACTGCCGGGCAAACTCGGCAAAGTCGCCGGCAAGATGAAAGCGTTCGGCATGGGCGCCCAGGTCGACGAACTCGAAACCGCGATGAACAAGGCCGCAGAAAGCGCCGTGACCCAGGCCCAACCGATCCTCGTCGACGCCGTGAAGAAAATGACCGTGGCCGACGCCAAGGGCATCCTCAGCGGCGGCACCGACTCGGCCACCCAATACCTGGACAAAACCAGCCGCGAACAGATCCGCGCCAAGTTCCTGCCCATCGTCAAACAAGCCACCGACAAAGTCGGCGTAGCACAAAAGTACAACGCCTTCGCCGGCCAGGCCGCGACCTTGGGCGTAGTGGATGCGAAAAGCGCCAACGTCGAAAACTACGTGACCGAACAAGCGCTGAACGGCCTGTTCGAAATGATCGGCAAACAGGAAGAAACCATCCGCAAGAATCCGGCTGCTGCAGCGACCGGTCTGGCGAAAAAGGTGTTCGGCACTTTGTAATTTTTGCCGCTGCACGAAAAAGCCCGCTGCACCTGTAAAGGTCAGCGGGCTTTTTATTGTGGGTCAGCCTTGCGGATCGACCTGATCGAGCACGCGGTTTACCGACAGCTCAGCGAGCGAAATCATCTGTTGTATGCCCAGCAACTGACTGCACGTCGGGCCGCTCAGGGTAAACGCCAACTCACTGGCCATGACATTGGCCGACGCCAGCGTTTCACAGGCATGGGCCAGCAGGGTCTCGGAATCGACTTCGGGGAGGACAGTAAAGATTGTGCTCGGCTGAGTGACGGGCTTGGGCTGTTTTTCAGGCTGGGGCAGCAGGTAGTGATCGAGCGCACGCAGGGCTGCGTCGTGGAGCTTGCGCGAGTCGAGGAAGGCGTAAGGGGAGACGGGGTCGGTTGGTCGTTCGGGGGTGGTTTCGGGTTCGGATTCTGGGGGATTTGGGGTGTGTTTGAACATGGTGGAACTCCTAACTATTCGAGTGGAGCTACCACCATCACTTGCAGATGATGGGTGGCAGCTGTGCACGGGTCTGCAAGACCGAGTTGTTAGGCCCTCGGCACACCCAAAGGTATCCCGCACACAGCCACCATAAAACGATGGCCGCTAAAAAGCGCCACGATTATAGGGGCGCTGATCAGTACCTAACAAACTATCGGCGGGCTTGCAGACCCGGTCGCTGAATTGGCAGCGACAGACTCAGGCTAGAGATCGCGCTTCCGACGGGCAACCTGAAAACCTTGTGGGAAGGTTCTGGTTATCTGGAACATTTTTAAACAGACCAAAGAGGTTGGGTGGCTGGGCAGGCCTCTTCGCGAGCAAGCCCGCTCCCACAGTTGGATTGGGTGTGGGCAGTTGGAGATTGGTCGGCTACTAGGCCGCCATCGCGAGCAGGCTCACTCCTACAGTGGGATTGGGTGCAGGCAGTTGGAGATTGGTCGGCTGTCAGGCCGCCTTCGCGAGCAGGCTCACTCCTACAGTGGGATTGGGTGTGGGCAGTTGCAGATTGGTCGACTGTCAGGCCGCCTTCGCGAGCAGGCTTACTCCTACAGTGGGATTGGGTGTGGGCAGTTGCAGATTGGTCGGCTACTAGGCCGCCATCGCGAGCAGGCTCACTCCTACAGTGGGATTGGGTGTGGGCAGTTGGAGATTGGTCGGCTACTAGGCCGCCATCGCGAGCAGGCTCACTCCTACAGAAAAGCAAAAGCCGACCGCACGCTTTTCACCACTCAACAGGATGAGCGCAAGCTCGGCTGCAGCTTTTGATCTTGCCGTGCCGGCCCCTTCGGCAGGCTGAGTGGAGGGGTTTATCCGGGGGTGGGAGCGCAGCGACGTTTGGCGCAGCCAAACACATCGAGAGGAGGTGCAGCGAAGCAAACCGGAGGCGATGCCCCCGGATGAACCCCGCAACGAAGGAACCCGAGCCTAAGCGAGGGCCGAACGCCGGGGCCCAGCGTTTTGGTTACTTTTGGGCGTCTGCAAAAGTGACTCGCTGTAAGAGCGAAACCGCCAGCCGCAACCCCCGAAGCAACGGATATTCACAAAGAACACCCAGAACATGGTCGGCCCAAAGGCCGCCACGTCCAAAACCATCAAGCGTCGCGACGCACCCTGAACCAGGCCGCATACAAAGCAGGCAAAAACAAAAGCGTCAAAGCCGTAGCCACAATCAACCCCCCCATGATCGCCACCGCCATCGGCCCGAAAAACACACTGCGCGACAAAGGAATCATCGCCAGCACTGCTGCCAAAGCCGTCAAGACAATAGGCCGAAACCGCCGCACCGTCGCCTCGATAATCGCCTGCCAAGGCTTGAGACCAGAGGCAATATCCTGCTCGATCTGATCCACCAGAATCACCGAGTTGCGCATGATCATCCCCGACAGCGCAATCGTCCCCAGCATCGCCACAAACCCGAACGGCTGGCGGAACACCATCAGAAACAACACCACCCCGATCAACCCCAGCGGCGCCGTCAGAAACACCATCGCCGTACGCGAAAAACTGCGCAATTGCACCATCAGCAACGTCAGCACCACCACGATAAACATCGGCACCCCGGCATTCACCGACTTCTGCCCACGCTCCGAATCCTCCACCGTCCCGCCAACATCCAGCAGATACCCGTCAGGCAATTCGGCACGGATCGGATCCAGCGTCGGCTCGATCTGCTTGACCAGGGTTGCCGGTTGCTCCTTGCCATAAATATCCGCACGCACCGTCACCGTAGGCAGACGATTACGGTGCCAGATGACCCCTTCCTCAAACCCATATTCCAGCGTGGCAATCTGCGACAACGCCACACTGCGACCGTTATCGGTCGGCACCGCCAGACTCGGCAGCAACGACAACTCGGTACGCTCATGCACCGTGCCGCGCAGCAGAATCTCGATCAACTCGTTGTCCTCGCGATACTGGCTGACACTCGAACCGGTCAGCGAACTCTGGAGGAATTTCGCCAGATTGGCCGTGCTCACACCAAGCGCCCGCGCACGATCCTGATCAATGTTCAGGTACACCACTTTGCTCGGCTCTTCCCAATCCAGATGCACATTGACCACGTGCGGGTTCTCGCGCACCTTGGCCGCCACTTTGCGCGCCAGCGCGCGGACTTCCTCGATGTGTTCACCGGTGACGCGGAACTGCACCGGATAGCCAACCGGCGGACCGTTTTCCAGACGCGTGACCCGCGAGCGCATGGCCGGGAATTGCTCGTTCAACGTGTCGATCAACCAGGTGCGCAGAGTCTCGCGCTCCTCGATGTTTTTCGCCAATACCACAAACTGGGCGAAGCTCGCTGCCGGCAGTTGTTGATCCAGCGGCAGGTAAAAACGCGGCGAGCCGGTGCCGACATACGCCACATAGTTATCGATACCGGCGTGATCCTTGAGCATCGCTTCCAGACGTTTGACCTCGGCCGTGGTGTTGGCCAGCGACGCACCTTCAGCCAACTTCAGATCGACCATCAATTCCAGTCGATTGGAGGCCGGGAAGAACTGCTGCGGCACGAAACGGAACAGCATCACCGACGCGATGAACAGCCCCACTGTCAGCACGATCACGGTTTTGCGATGCGCTACGCACCACTCCACCAGACGTCGCACCCGTTGATAGAACGGCGTGCCATAGGGGTCGGCCTGGCCGTCGGTCGTACCGTGTTTGGCCGCATGAATCTTCGCCAGATCCGGCAGGAGTTTTTCCCCCAGATACGGCACGAACATCACCGCTGCCACCCATGAGGCGAGCAACGCGATGGTCACCACCTGAAAGATCGAACGGGTGTATTCGCCGGTGCCGGACTGCGCGGTGGCAATCGGCAGGAAGCCGGCGGCGGTGATCAGCGTACCGGTGAGCATCGGGAACGCGGTGCTGGTCCAGGCGTAGCTCGCGGCCTTGATCCTGTCGAAGCCCTGCTCCATTTTGATCGCCATCATTTCCACGGCGATGATCGCGTCGTCCACCAGCAAGCCCAGCGCCAGCACCAGCGCGCCGAGGGAGATCTTGTGCAGACCGATGCCGAGGTAATACATGCAGGCGAAGGTCATCGCCAGCACCAGCGGAATGGTCAGCGCAACCACCATGCCGGTGCGCACGCCGAGGGAGAAGAAGCTCACCAGCAACACGATTGCCAGTGCCTCGACCAGCACCTGGACAAATTCGCCGACTCCGGTTTTCACCGCCGCCGGTTGGTCGGACACCTTACGCAGTTGCATGCCGGCCGGGAGGTTTTTCTGCAGTCGCGAGAACTCGCCTTCCAGCGCTTTGCCCAGCACCAGAATGTCGCCGCCGTCCTTCATCGCCACCGCCAGACCAATGGCGTCTTCGCCCATGAAGCGCATGCGCGGCGCCGGTGGATCGTTGAAACCGCGATGCACATCGGCGACATCGGAGATGCGAAACGTCCGATCACCGACGCGGATCGGGAAGTTCTTGATCTCCTCAACCGTCTGGAAATTCCCCGAGACCCGCAGTTGCACACGCTCGCTGCCGGTTTCGAAGAAGCCAGCGGTGGACACCGCGTTCTGCTCTTCCAGTGCCTGCTGCACCGCCGCCAGTGGCAAACCGAGGGTGGCGAGTTTGACGTTGGACAGCTCGACCCAGATCTTCTCGTCCTGCAAACCGAGCAGATCGACCTTGCCGACATCCTTGACCCGTTGCAGCTGAATCTGGATG
Organism: Pseudomonas sp. Irchel s3a10; assembly: GCF_900187525.1. NCBI lineage: Bacteria > Pseudomonadati > Pseudomonadota > Gammaproteobacteria > Pseudomonadales > Pseudomonadaceae > Pseudomonas > Pseudomonas sp. Irchel s3a10. The sequence goes on along the minus strand of NZ_FYDR01000005.1, from coordinate 131,261 downwards.
CGGTCGGCGTAATCCTTGAGCACCGCGTAGTCGAAACCGTCGCCGGTCAGCGCGTAGATATTGCCGAAGGTAGTACCGAATTCATCGTTGAAAAATGGCCCCTGAATCCCCGGCGGCAAGGTCTGGCGAATGTCGCTGACCTTCTTGCGCACCTGATACCACAGGTCGGGAATTTCCTTGGAGTGCATCGAGTCGCGGGCAATGAAGGTGACCTGCGACTCGCCCGGGCGGGAGAACGACACGATGCGTTCGTACTCGCCGGTTTCCATGAGTTTCTTTTCGATGCGTTCGGTGACCTGACGCGAGACTTCCTGCGCGGTCGCCCCCGGCCAACGGGTCTGGATGACCATGGCCTTGAAGGTGAACGGCGGGTCTTCGCTCTGGCCGAGTTTGGTGTAGGACAAGGCGCCGACGATGGCCAGCAAAAGCATCAGGAACAGTACGATCTGGCGATTACGCAGCGCCCATTCGGAAAGGTTGAAGCGCATCGGGACTTACTCCTTGTCCGCCAGATTGACCACACGGTTGGAGCGATCCACAGGCCGCACCTGCTGACCTTCGAGCAATACGTGAACACCAGCGGCCACCACCCAGTCGCTGGCGTTGAGGCCTTCGAGCACCGGCACGCTTTTCTCGCCGAACGGGCCGATGCGCACTGGAGTCTTTTTCAGGGTGTTGTTGGCGTTGACGACCCAGACGTAGGTCGCGCCGTTCTCGGCAGTCAGGGCCGAAAGCGGCACCGACAGCGGCACAGCATCCGCCGATTGCACGAACACCCGGGCGCTCTGCCCGAGCTCAGCCGGAACTTTGCCGCTGGTGAACGAGATGCGCGCGGCGAAGGTGCGGGATTTCGGGTCGGCTGCCGGCGACAGTTCACGAATCTGCCCGGCGAAGCGCTGGTTCTGCTGCGTCCACAGTTCAACGGTCACTGGCTGGCCGACCTTGAACCGCCCGAAGCTCTGCTCCGGCAGGCTGATCGACACTTCGCGCTCGCCATCAGTAGCGAGAGTGAACACGGTTTGCCCGGCGGCAACCACTTGCCCGACTTCCACCGAACGCTTGGCCACCACGCCGTCCTGCGGCGCGCGCAACACGGCGTAACTGGCCTGGTTGGTCGAGACGTTGAACTCGGCCTTGATCTGCTTGAGGCGCGCTTCGCCGGAGCGGTAGAGGTTTTCCGCGTTGTCATAGGCGGAACGGCTGACCATCTGCCGCTCCATCAAGGTTTTGTAACGGTCACGCTCGGCGCGCACCAGATTCAGGTTGGCTTCGGCGGCGGTGACCTGTGCGCGGGTGGCTTCCAGTTGCAGGCGCACATCCTGCGGATCGAGCTCGGCCAGGGGCTGATCGGCCTTGACGCGCTGGCCTTCTTCGACCAGTCGTCGGCTGACTTTGCCGCCAATGCGGAATGCCAGATCCGGTTCGTAACGGGCGCGCACCTCGCCCGGATAACTTTCCATCGCCTGCGCTGAAGGCTCTGGCTGCACCACCATGGCCGGTCGAACGCTGACTTGCGTCGCCTCTTCCTGACCGCATGCGGACAATAAAACAGCCAGGCTGACTGGCACGGCAAACGACAACGCATGGCGGAACATGGTGACGGACCTTTCGCTAATGGTGCTTGGAATATTTATACTGGCCGGTATGGTATTAATAGCAAACTCACCAGTCCAGTATTAAAAGCGAAGAATGTCGAACAATCTTGCAGCTCCAAACGGCCCGGGCCGTCCGAAGGATCCGGCCAAGCGCCGGGCGATCCTCGACGCGGCGAAGACCCTGTTTCTGAGTCACGGCTACGCCAACACCAGCATGGACGCGGTCGCCGCCGAGGCTGGCGTGTCGAAACTGACGGTTTACAGCCACTTCAACGACAAGGAGACGCTGTTCTCTTCCGCCGTGATGGCCAAATGCGAGGAGCAACTACCGCCGCTGTTCTTCGAATTGCCCGCCGGAATCCCCGTGGAAAATGTGTTGCTGAACATTGCCCGAGGCTTTCATCAGCTGATCAACAGCGACGAGTCGGTGAATCTGCACCGTTTGATGATGGCGCTGGGCACCCAGGATCCGAAGCTGTCACAGATTTTCTTCGAGGCCGGCCCCGAGCGCATGGTGCAAGGCATGGAGCGGCTGCTGAAACGCATCGACGAGACCGGCGCGCTGAGCATCGACCTGCCGCGTAATGCGGCCGAGCATTTCTTCTGCCTGATCAAGGGCGCGGGGAATTTTCGCTTGTTGTATTGCTGCGGTGAGCCGCTGAGCGAAGAAGCTGCAGAGAGTCATGTGCAGGAAGTGGTGGGGTTGTTCATGCGGGCGTATCGGCCCTGATTCTGCGGTGTTTTTGCGGACGCCTTCGCGAGCAAGCTCGCTCCCACATTTGAAATGCATTCCAAATGTGGGAGCGAGCTTGCTCGCGAATGGGCGTAACTCGGTCTTAAGGTTTTAACGCTTTCTTCGGGTAGATGTCATACCGGCTCGATTTGCCATCCAGCGCATGGCTCGGCTTCGGCCCCTCGATGCACGGCGCCTTGCGCGGGCGCTTGACCACCACCCTGTGTGTCGCCAGGGCCAGCGCCGCTTCGAGCAGTGCCGGCGCATCCGGATCATCCCCGACCAGCGGCCGAAACAGGCGCATTTCCTTCTTCACCAGCGCGGTCTTCTCGCGGTGCGGGAACATCGGGTCGAGGTAGATCACCTGCGGTGGCTCGCCCTCCCAGTTGCGCATGACCTCGATCGAGTTGCCCTTGAGCAGCTTCATCCGCGCGACAATCGGCGCCACGTCGAAATCTTCCGCCGCCCGCACCAGACCATCCTCCAGCAGCGCGCCGATCAGCGGCTGGCGCTCGATCAGGCTCATCTCGCAGCCCAGACTGGCCAGCACGAACGCGTCCTTGCCCAGCCCCGCCGTGGCGTCCAGTACCCGTGGGCGCACACCTTGGGCGATGCCAACTGCCTTGGCGATCATCTGCCCGCTGCCGCCGCCGTACAGACGCCGGTGCGCCGCGCCTCCCTCGACAAAGTCCACCCGCACCGGCCCTGGTGCATCCGGGCCGAGCTGCTGCAGCTGCAAACCCTGCTCGCCGACCTGCAAGGCGAACTCGCCGTCGTCCTCCTGCAGCGGTAGGCCCAGACGCTCGGCCCACTGCTCGGCTTGCGCTTCAAACGTCGGGCCGAGGGCCTGGACATGGATGCGGCAGGCCGCGGGTTGCTCAATCATGAAAACACGCTCAAAAAAGTTAAGGATCGGCAAAAAGTGGCCGATAAACCAATCAACGCGCATTTTGCCAGAGCTGAGCGTCAACCGAAAAAAATGTCAGGCATTCTTCCCACATCGATTGGCTACATTTCGCCCAAGGGCGACTTCAGCCGTCATAACACTCAAGCATTGGGCGGCGTCAGTCACCTGTGGCAGGATTTCTTTGCCCAGGCGATGGCCGAACAAACGAGTGATGTGGTGCCGGCCTGTGGCACCTTTCCACCGGTTGACTTGAACAGCCCGGAAGAACCGACCCTGGGCAGCGAGTTGCATGCGCACATCGTCGAGCAGCGTCAGTGCGACGTGGTCGAGACCGAGGTGCGTCCGCCGGAGCCGCTGTTCCTGCCGATCGCCGAGTTCGAAACCGATCTGCTGGACAAGCCGTTCCCACCGTTCCCGCCAGAAGAACTCAAGGCTCAGCAAGAGCAGCAGGATTTCGACAGCAGCTGGGTTCGTCCGATCGTGATCAACAATGGTCAGCCGGTGCCAGAGCCTGGCCCGGCGCCGCAGAAGAAGCCGCTGTACCTGCCGATTGCCGAATTCGACCTCGACCTGCTGCAAAAACCTTATCCACCGTTCCCGCCGGAAGAAATCGTCGAGCAGCAGAAGGCTTTGGACTTCGATAACGGTTGGGCGCGCCCGATCGTGTTGCAGAACCTGCGCCTCGCCGCCTGACACCTCAGCGACACACGCTCCAGCGCCCGACATCGACATGAAAGTGATTGCGGTGGGCGGCGTTGTAATCCGGACTCAACACCACACTGAACGCCTCGCAGGCGCCCTCGCGTACCTGACGTAGAAACTGCGCGTCCTGATTTTGTTTCGGCCAGTCCCTGAGCACGCTGATGCTGCGCCCGTCGGCCAGCCGAAAACCGCTGATGTCCAGCGCATCGGCACTGGCATGCCGGCTGAGCGCCCCGCTCTCGCGGTTATAGACATTGCGACAGGCAAAGCTGCCGAGGTGATCAAGGCGCGCCACCCTCTGCCCGTAAACAGATTGCGCGGCGGGTTGCAGGCTATGCCGTTCAAACATCGCGTAAGCCACCGCCAGCGGGCAACTGGCGAGGAAGCTGCTGCTCAGCGCCACCTCTGCGCCCTGCACGCGCACGGCGTCAATCAGCGGGCACTTGGCGTCAGGGCTGTCGGCTTGCGCGGTGACGCGCAGACCCGAGTTGCTCAGGACTTGTGCGCATAATTCGGGATTGCCGCGCAGGCGCATCAGCTTGAAACCGGTCAGCCAGTTCGGCGCAGCCTTCACGTCCAGCGGCGCCCACGGGTTCCACTCGGCCGGCACGTCGAGCCAGCCACGCCAGACGCTGACCACGGCGCCAGCGATCATCAACAGTACCGACAGCGCGATCCAGCGGCCCATGCTCAGCCTTTGAAAAACTGATTGGCCTTGGCGTACGGCATCGACTGCGACGTAAAGCCGAACGTCCCGCGCTGCTGGATCTCTTCAGCCGCGCGGAAGAACTCGCCAAATGCCGCCAGCGCCAATGCCGAGCCGGTACTGATTCGCCGCACACCCATTTCTTCCAACTCCTGCACGGTCAGTTTCAAACCGCCGGACATCAGCACATTGACCGGTTTGGGTGCCACCGCGCGTACCACCGCCAGCACCTCTTCGGCACTGCGCAAACCCGGCGCATACAACACGTCGGCGCCCGCCTCGGCAAAGGCTTGCAGGCGGCGAATGGTGTCGTTGAGATCGGGATTACCGTGCAGGTAGTTTTCCGCGCGGGCGGTCAGGGTGAAGGGAAATGGCAACGTGCGCACCGCAGCGACGGCGGCTTTGATGCGTGCCACCGCGTGTTCGAAGCAGTAGATCGGTGCGTCGGCGCGGCCCGTGGCGTCTTCGATCGAACCACCCACCGCGCCGGCCTCGGCGGCGCGCAACAGGCTTTTCGCGCACTCGGCGGGGTCATCGGCGAAACCGTTTTCCAGATCCACCGCCACCGGCAAATCCGTGGCCGCGACAATCGCCCGGACGTTGGCCAAAGTGTCATCGAGACTCAGGGCGCCGTCAGCCTTGCCCTGGGAAAACGCGTAACCGGCGCTGGTGGTCGCCAACGCCTGATAGCCCAGACTGGCGAGCATCTTCGCCGAGCCGGCATCCCACGGGTTGGGAATCACGAAAATCCCCGCACCTTCATGCAGGGCCTTGAAGGCTTGGGCTTTGCGGGCTTGTTGGTTAAGGGCGTGGGCGTCCATCGGCAGGCTCCTGGGCAGGCATGAAAAACCGCCTCAGAGCAGACCAAGTTGCTCGGCAGCGGGTTCTCTGTATAGCTCAGGCAGGGATGGCAGGCCAGGCAAACGTTGCATCAATTGTGCGTGAAAACGTTGCGCCAGCTTCGCCGCCATGACGTTGTCGGCGGTGTGCAGGAAGATGTACGGCGTGCGGCCCTCTTCGATCCACTCGGCGATTTTCGCCACCCACGGCACCAAAAACGGATCGTTGGCTTCCAGCTCCGGGTGGCCGATGAAGCGCACCTGCGGAAATTGGGTGAACGCCGCCGGCCGCGTCGGCACCCGCGGCTTTTTCGATTGCGCGTGGATCACCGAAGACTCGGTCGACAGGCAACTGAACAGCGCCCGTGGATCGAGGCAGATGCGCTCCACGCCACGGTCGAGCAGCAGGCGATTGAGCAGGCGTTCGCTCTCGCCCTTGGCGAAGAACTGCTCGTGACGCACTTCCACCGCCAGTGGCCGGTCCAGCGCGTCGATGAACGCGGTCAGCTCCGGCAATCGATGCGGGGTGAAGCTTTTCGACAGTTGCAGCCACAGCGGCGAGACACGCTCACCGAGTGGGCCGAGAAGATTTACGAAAGTTTCAGCGGCAGTCAGTTGATCGCGCAGGTCACCGCTGTGGCTGATGTCGCCGGGAAACTTGGCGGTGAAGCGAAAGTGTTCGGGCATGGTCTCGGCCCAACGCTGCACGGTGGCCGGCGAGGGGCTGGCGTAGAAGGTCGTGTTGCCTTCGACGGCGTTGAACACTTGGGAGTAGAGAGCGAGGAAGTCGGAGGTCTTGGCGTCTTCGGGGTACAGATAATCGCGCCAGGCGTTTTCACTCCAGGACGGACAGCCGAGGTAGTAAGGCAGAGCCATCAGATGTACAGATCGAGGCCCAGCACATCCGCATCCCAATCGACAAAACCGGCGGTGCTCAGGTAGCTGGCCAAGGCCATCGCTACGCTTTTGCTCATGGCGCGGTGATAAATCATGTCTTGCTGACGGGCAGGCAGATTGGCCAGGCGTTGTGCGGAGGCTTTGGCAGCGCGGGCGGCCAGTTGCTCTTCAGTCGGGAATTCCAGCTCGCCGTCGATATCGTCGACGGATTCATCGAGCGCCACATTGCCTTTGCGAGGCTTGCGCTTGATCGGGTAGGACTGAGAGGAAAGGCCGTCTATACGCATAATTTCATGCTCGGTATCGATGATGGCAATTTAGCGGCACCTGACCGACTTAGCAAACTGCCGAGTGATAACTAGAACACATAAAGCGCAAAAGGTTTAAAACGGGGAGTTGGAAACTGACGATTGGCAGTGACTTTAAGTGAACACCGAACCTGTGGGAGCGGGCTTGCTCGCGAAAGCGGTGTGTCAGGCACCTGGATAGAGACTGACATGGCCTCTTCGCGAGCAAGCCCGCTCCCACAGGTTTTGTGGTGAGTCAGCGAGCCTTCGGGGTGGCGACTTTGTCGCGCAGGTAAACCGGTTGTGCATCATCGGCCGGGATCGACTCGCCGCGCTGCCAGGCAAACCGCGCCAGGGTCAGCAGGTCTTCGGCGTGAGGCAGCATGCCAGCGTCGGAGCCGGTGAGGTCGACCGCGATCCGCTCGCCATAACCCCAACCGGTACCTGCACCGAACCACTCACCGCTGGCATCACCCGGCAGCGCTGCTACTTCCGGCGGCAGTACCGCCTCGACGCCGACCAGACGCATCTCGCCAGCCGTTTCGCGGTAGCAGCCCCAATAAACTTCATCCATCCGCGCATCGATGGCCGCCGCGACCTGGCTGACGCCGTGCTCGCGATACGCACGCTGCGCCAGAACGGCGAGGTTGGACACCGGCAGCACCGGACGATCCAGCGCGAACGCCAGTCCCTGCACCACGCCAATCGCAATCCGCACCCCGGTAAACGCACCCGGCCCGCGACCGAACGCGATCGCATCCACCGCTTGCAGCGTGGTGCCGGCATCGGCCAGCAGTTGCTGGATCATCGGCAGCAGTTTCTGCGCGTGCAGACGCGGGATCACCTCGTAATGACTCGTGACCTTGCCGTCATGCAGCAAGGCAACGGAGCAAGCTTCGGTCGCGGTGTCCAGGGCCAGCAAGGTGCTCATCGATGTATCCAAAACAGGTGAGGGAAAAAGTGCGTCAGTATAAACAACTACGGCCCGCAAGCGGGCCGTGGATGATGCAGCCAATCAGCTTTTTCAGCTCAGCGCTTCAAGCACCTTGGCGGTGATCGCTTCAACCGAACCAACGCCCGGAATGTGGCTGTACTTTGGCTTGCCAGCGTTTTTGGCGGACAGGCTCTGATAGAACTCCACCAGCGGCTTGGTCTGCGAATGGTAGACCGACAGGCGATGACGCACGGTTTCTTCGGTGTCGTCCTTGCGCTGCACCAGCTCTTCGCCAGTGATGTCGTCTTTGCCAGCGATTTTCGGCGGGTTGTAGACGATGTGGTAAACGCGGCCGCTGGCTTCGTGAACACGACGACCGGCGATGCGTTGAACGATTTCTTCGTCTTCAACAGCGATTTCAACTACAGCGTCCAGCTCGACGCCGGCGGTAACCAGTGCTTCCGCCTGCGGAATGGTGCGCGGGAAGCCGTCGAACAGGAAGCCGTTGGCGCAGTCAGGCTGAGCGATACGATCTTTGACCAGCGCGATGATCAGGTCATCCGACACCAGGCCGCCGGCATCCATGATGCTCTTGGCTTGAACGCCCAGCGGAGTGCCGGCCTTGACCGCAGCACGCAGCATGTCGCCGGTGGAGATTTGCGGAATGCCGAATTTCTCGGTGATGAACTTAGCCTGAGTACCTTTACCGGCCCCGGGAGCTCCCAGCAGAATGACGCGCATCGATGTGCTCCTCAATTTTTTATATAGAAAACAACGGGATTCGCCTCTTTGGGCCAATCTCAAAAAAACGGGTCGTGGCCGCACAAACGGCCAAAGGCTGATCAAGATACACAGCAGGCTGCGCCCACACAAGACGCCAAAAGTCGGAGAAACCCGCGCCTGCCGCGACCTTGCGACGCGGTAACCCAAGTCGCAACCCCAACATTAACTGTCGCCTGCCCGCACTTTGTGCCTGTGTAGAAAGCAGCACCCGGCCTGTGCACCGGGCGCCTGATACCACCGCAAAAACCTTAGCCGGTATTTCGCAAACCGGCGGCAATCCCCGCCACAGACACCAGCAGCGCCTGCTCCACCGGGCTGCCCTGCTCGACATTCTGTTGCCGCGAACGGGCCAGCAGCTCGGCCTGCAATAGATGAAGCGGGTCGAGGTAGGTGTTGCGCAGACGGATGAATTCCAGGGTGTCGGGGCTATGTGCCAGCAGTTGCGACTGACCGGTCAGGCCGAGCACTACCGCGCACGCCTGCGACAATAGGTCGCGTAACTGCGCGCCCAACGGCAGCAGGTCCGGCTCGACCAGCCGCTGATCGTAAGACAGCGCGATGTCGGCGTCGGCCTTGGCCAAAACCATTTCCAGCATGTCGATACGGGTGCGGAAGAACGGCCACTGTTCGCGCATCTGCCCGAGCAACTCGCCCTCGCCGCGCTCCAGCGCCTTGCTCAACGCGGTTTCCCAGCCGAGCCAGGCCGGCAGCATCAGACGAGTCTGGGTCCAGCCGAAAATCCACGGAATCGCCCGCAGGCTCTCGATCCCACCGGCACGGCGCTTGGCCGGACGGCTGCCGAGGGGCAAGCGTCCCAGTTCCTGCTCCGGTGTGGACTGGCGGAAGTACTCAACGAACTGCGGATTCTCCCGCACCACGGCGCGATACGCAGCGACGCCGTCGGCGGCCAGTTCATCCATCAGGTGCCGCCATTCGGGCGTCGGTGGCGGTGGTGGCAACAGCGTCGCTTCGAGCACGGCAGCCAGATACAGATTGAGGTTCTGCTCGGCGATGTCCGGCAGGCCGAATTTGAATCGAATCATTTCGCCCTGCTCGGTGGTGCGGAAACGCCCCGCTACCGACCCCGGCGGCTGCGACAGGATCGCCGCGTGCGCCGGACCGCCGCCTCGGCCCACGGTGCCACCGCGACCGTGGAACAACAGCAGTTCGACTTGCTGCTCGCGGCAGATCTCCACCAGCCGCTCTTGCGCGCGATATTGCGCCCAGGCCGCAGCGGTGGTGCCGGCGTCCTTGGCCGAGTCGGAATAACCGATCATCACTTCCTGCGGGCCTTGCAGCCTCGCGCGGTAGCCCGGCAGCAGCAATAGACGCTCCATCACCGGCCCGGCGTTGTCGAGGTCGGCAAGGGTTTCGAACAGCGGCACCACACGCATCGGCCGCAGCACACCGGACTCTTTCAGCAGCAGTTGCACCGCCAGCACGTCGGAGGCGGCACCCGCCATCGAGATCACGTAAGAGCCCAGCGAGGCGCCCGGTGCGGCAGCGATTTCCTTGCAAGTGGCGAGCACTTCAGCAGTGTCGGCGGACGGTTTGAAATGCGCCGGCAGCAGTGGCCGGCGATTGCTCAATTCGCGGGTGAGGAAGCTGATGCGCTGTTCTTCGTCCCAGTCTTCGTAGCGACCGAGGCCGAGGTAATCGGTGATTTCGGTCATCGCCGAGCTGTGCCGCGTCGAATCCTGGCGCACATCGAGGCGCACCAGGAACAGGCCGAAGGTCACTGCCCGACGCAGGCAATCGAGCAACGGCCCGTCGGCAATCACGCCCATGCCGCACTCGTGCAGTGAGTTGAAACACAGCTCCAGCGGGTCGAGCAGATCGCGGTTGTTGTGCAACACGTCGGCCGGCGCAGGCATGCTCGCAGTCAGCGACGCATGGGCCCAGTTACGCGTGGCGCGCAGGCGTTCGCGCAATTGCTTGAGCACCGCCCGATAAGGCTCGGCGCTGTCACCGGCCTTGGCCTTGAGCGCATCGCTGGCCTGCTGCATCGACAGTTCGGCGGCCAGATGATCGACATCGCGCAGGTACAGATCGGCAGCCATCCAGCGCGCCAGCAACAACACTTCGCGGGTCACTGCCGCAGTGACGTTGGGATTGCCGTCACGGTCGCCGCCCATCCACGAAGCAAAGCGAATCGGCGCCGCTTCCAGTGGCAAACGCAGGCCCGTCGCTTCATACAGCGCTTTGTCGGCCTTGCGCATATGGTTGGGGATCGCCTGCCACAGCGAATGCTCGATCACCGCAAAACCCCATTTGGCTTCATCGACCGGAGTCGGCCGGGTGCGGCGGATTTCTTCGGTGTGCCAGGCTTCGGCGATCAGCCGTTGCAGGGTGTTCTGAATCTGTTCGCGCTCGGCGCTGGTCAGGTCGCGATGATCCTGCGCGGCCAGTTGCGCGGCGATCGCGTCGTACTTCTGGATCAGCGTACGCCGCGCCACTTCGGTCGGGTGTGCGGTCAGCACCAGTTCGATTTCCAGGCGCGCCAGTTGCCGCGCCAGCGATTCCGCGCTGTGGCCTTCGTTGCGCAGGCGGGCAAGCAGTTCCGGGAGCACGCGGGACTCGAACGGCGCTGGCTGCGACTCTTCACGGCGATGAATCAGCTGATACTGCTCGGCGATGTTTGCCAGGTTGAGAAACTGGTTGAACGCCCGCGCCACCGGCAGCAGTTCGTCCTCGCTCAACTGGTTGAGGCTGGCGCTCAGTTCGGCGTCCATCGAGCCACGGCGGTCGGCCTTGGCGCCCTTGCGAATCTGCTCGATCTTGTCGAGAAATTCCTCGCCGTACTGGTCACGGATGGTATTGCCCAACAGCTCACCGAGCAGGTGAACGTCCTCGCGCAAGCGTGCATCAATATCGGTCATCAGCAGTTCTCCAGCGGTAATCGGGACGGCGCAGAAACGAATGCTTTGCCCAGAGAGTGCCGCTCTACGGCGCTTCTTACAAGCAGACGACGAAGGGACTTTAAACCTTGGGGCTTGGAGCTAGTCTCAATAGCAAGCCGCACAACGGCTTGCCGCCGGCCCCGCCGGACACTCACCCAGGCCTGCCACGAGCAGGCGCGAAATGAGGTCATCATGAAAATTCGTGAACTCGCCCAGCATTGGGAAGAAAACGCCAAGGGTCGCCTGACCGACACCGGCTACACGATTCATCTGGACGTCGAGGCCGCTGCGCGACTGGCGGCGATTGCCGAGATGTACCCCAAACGCCACCCGGAAGAACTGCTCGGCGAACTGATTGGCGCCGCGCTCGAAGAGTTCGAAGCGAGCCTGCCGTATGTGAAAGGTTCGACGGTGGTGGCCACCGATGAGGAAGGTGATCCGCTGTACGAAGATGTCGGGCCGACGCCGAGGTTTCTGGCACTGTCGCGCCGGCATTTGCAGGATTTGTCCGCCGCTGCCGGCAAGCAAAAGCACTGACACAACAAAGATCAAACTGTAGGAGTGAGCCTGCTCGCGATAGCGGTGTGTCAGTAGCTATTGATGCTGACTGACACACCGCTATCGCGAGCAGGCTCACTCCTACAGGGGTCGTGTTTTCATCTGGAAAATTGCCTGTTTTCCCCTGCGCGTACCTCTCCCCGCCTCCAAAGTTCCCGACTCAGAGCCTTGTCGGTTCGGTCAAAAAAAATTTTGGCGATAGGCCATCTTTTCTGAACTTTTGAAAAACGCCTCCGGTCGGAAGCTGTAACCACGCCTGGAACGAGCGTTTCAAAAACGCGCTTTCACATGACGCTTGCGGCTCCTCGACCAGGATGGATTTTCGGTTTTATCAGGAGTTAAACAATGGAGTTGAAGACCATGAAGACCCAAACCTCGTTCTCCCACCTGCGCGGTCTGAAACTGGCTGCTCTGGCTATCGGTTCCAGCTTCGTTCTGGCCGGTTGCGCCGGTAACCCGCCGACCGAGCAGTACGCTGTGACTCAATCGGCCGTCAACAGCGCCGTCAGCGCCGGTGGTACCGAGTTCGCTGCAGTGGAAATGAAGCAGGCTCAGGACAAGCTCAAGCAAGCCGAAATCGCCATGCACGACAAGAAGTATGAAGAGGCTCGTACCCTCGCTGAGCAAGCCGAATGGGACGCTCGCGTAGCAGAACGCAAGGCTCAGGCTGCCAAGGCCGAACAGGCTGTGAAGGATTCCCAGAAAGGTGTTCAGGAACTGCGTCAGGAAAGTCAGCGCACCGTGCAGTAAGCGCGCATCCCGAATCGCAAAGCTGAAACTTTTATCGATAGAAAGGACGACAAATTATGCGTAAGCAACTGATGATCCCCGCTCTTCTGGCCGCAAGCGTTGCCCTGGCTGCCTGCTCCACCCCGCCTAACCCGAACCTGGAACAGGCGCGCACCAACTACGCCGGCCTGCAGGCCAACCCACAGGCGAGCAAAGTCGCTGCCCTGGAAACCAAGGACGCCAGCGATTACCTGGACAAGGCCGACAAGGCTTATCTGGACAAGCAAGACGCGGCCAAGGTTGACCAACTGGCCTACCTGACCAACCAGCGCGTGGAAGTGGCCAAGCAGACCATCGCCCTGCGCACCGCTGAGAACAACCTGAAGAACGCTGCCGCGCAACGTGCCCAGGCGCGTCTGGACGCTCGTGATCAGCAGATCAAACAACTGCAGCAGAGCCTGAACGCCAAGCAGACCGATCGCGGCACCCTGGTGACCTTCGGTGACGTACTGTTCGCCACCAACAAGGCTGACCTGAAATCCAGCGGTCTGGTGAACATCAACAAACTGGCGCAATTCCTTCAGGAAAACCCTGATCGCAAAGTGATCGTCGAGGGTTACACCGACAGCACCGGCGCGGCTTCGTACAACCAGTCGCTGTCCGAGCGTCGTGCCACCTCGGTACAAGTCGCACTGATCAAGATGGGCGTAGATCCTTCGCGCATCGTGGTTCAGGGTTATGGCAAGGAATACCCGGTTGCCGATAACAGCAGCGTTTCCGGTCGTGCAATGAACCGTCGTGTGGAAGTGACCATTTCCAACGACAACCAGCCAGTGATGCCACGTTCGGCGGTCAGCTCGAACTAAGCAACACGCGTTAACGCAAAAGCCCCGCCTGAGTGATCAGGCGGGGCTTTTTCATACACGAACACAAAACCCTGTAGGAGTGAGCCTGCTCACGATAGCGGTGTGTCAGCCAACATATATATTGAATGTCAGACAGCTATCGCGAGCAGGCTCACTCCTACAATGGGTCGGGTTATGGTTCGAGTTTCTGCGGGGTTTCCTGGCCCATGCAGCGCACGGCTTTTTTCTGTGCATTGATCAGCACCCCGGTCAGGCCTTTCTGTTCGGTGTCGAACAGCACCAGCACGCCGTCGATGCACTGCGCCACTTGCGGCGCCGGGTCCAGCGAGACTTTGTAGTCTTCGCCCGGCACGGTCTTGAGCATGGTGAATTCGTTGAGCAGCAGCGCATCCTCGGGTTTGGCGAAGTGCAGGTAGCCGTAGTACCACAGCGCCCCGACCGTGCCGAGGATGCTGCAGATACCGGTGATGATCAGCGGGATGGCGTTACGTTCTTCAGTCATTGCGGACTCTCATCTTCAGAATTCGGAGGTTGCGGATAATTCGGGCTCTCGCCGAGGCGGCGCAGGCCGTTGAAGTGTTCGGGATCTTCCAGATAGCGCAGCATTACCTGGCGCCAGACCGGGTCGCCGAAGGTCTGCACGTGACCGCCGCGGGTCAGCTGCAGCACGCGCGGTGGCGGTGCAGCCTGATACAGGCGGATGGCGTTGGCCATTGGCACCAGCGGGTCATCGATGCTGTGAAAGATCAGTTTCGGCACCCCGTTGAGCTGCGGCATCGAGTTGATCGCGCTGTCGCCGTCCGGCACCAGCCACGACAGCGGCACCTGCAACGGCCAGGTCAGCCACGAGGTGCTGAGGGCGTACTGGCCGACGCTGCGATAGCTGGCGGGCACACCGTCGAGCACCAAGGCCTTTAGCTGTTTCTGCCGCTCGGGGTGCTGCACCAGCCAATGCACGGCCATCGAGCCGCCGAGGCTCTGACCGAGGAGGATCAGCGGTTTGCCTTTGACCTCTGGCGCCTTGTCGAGCCAGGCGAACGCGGCGTCGATGTCCTGATAGATCGCCGGCAGGCTCGGTTCGCCCTCGGACAAGCCGTACCCGCGATAGTCCACCAACAGCACCTGATAGCCGTTTTTCGGCAACCACCAGCTGCCGCCGAGGTGCATCGGCAGATTGCCGCCGTTGCCGTGCAGGTGCAGCACTGTGCCTTTGACCTCGACCCCGGGTTTGGCCGGCAGCCACCAGGCATTGAGCTTGAGGCCATCGGCCGTAACCAGTGTGACGGTGCGGTATTCGAGCTTGGCTTTTTCCGGGGTAAAGATCTGGCCCGGTTCGGGGTAAAACAGCAGCGAACTGCAACCGCTGAGGGTCAGGAGCAGGCAAAGGATGCCGAGGATTCTCATCCGGTGAAACCTCGCGAACGAAATTAGCAAAACACATGACCCTGTGGGAGCGAGCTTGCTCGCGAAGGCGGAGTATCAGTCGACATTCAGGCTGAATTGCAGACCGCTTTCGCGAGCAAGCTCGCTCCCACAGGGGTAACTCATCGCCTAGAGGATATTCGAGTAATCCGCCTCGATCCGGTCCAGGCTCAAGTGATTGAGGAAGTTGGAGAAGCACATCCACGCCGACAGCGCGTTCATGTCGCGGAACTGTTCCGGCAGATATTTCGGCGGCACCACCAGACCTTCATCGACCAACTGACGCAGGGTACGCATGTCTTCCAGCGTAGTCTTGCCGCAGAACAGCAGCGGCACCTGCTCAAGTTTGCCTTTACGCACGGCCAACTGAATGTAGTTGTAAACCATGATAAAGCCCTTGAGATAGGACAAGTCTTTGGTGAATGGCAGACCGGTCGGGGTCGAGCCACGGAACACCCGGCTGGCGTTGCCGTAGCTTTCGGCCATTTCAAAGCCCTGCTCACGGAAGAACTCGAACACCTGCAAAAAGTCCGCGCCCTCCTCGACCATGTGAATGGCGCGGGTGCGGTTGGTCAGTTTGCGCAGACGGCTTGGGTAGGAGGCGAAGGTGATGATTTCCATCAGGATCGCCAGGCCTTCCTGGGTCACCGTCGACGACGGTGGGCCTTTGGACAGGAAGGTGCAGATCGGCTGGTTCAAGCCATTGAGCGTGGTGCCGACGTGCACCAGACCTTCGTGGACTTCCAGTGCGCGCACATCGCGGTCGTTGAACAGCGCGTCGGTGCGGATCTTGATGTAATCGGCGCCCGCCGCGGCGTCAGCGACGATGCCGTCGGACTCGAACACGCGGATGGTTTCCTCGGCCTCGCCAAACACCTTGTTCAACCGGGTTTGCAGCAGGTGCACGGCATCCTTGGCGGTGAGGATCTTCGGCTCGTCCTTGAGGTCGCCACGGCCATCGATGTTGTTCAGGTAGTCGGACATCATCAGGCCAAGGTCGGCCAGGGTCGGGTCACCAGCGTGGAACGCATCGGAGGCGGCGCCGTACAGCTCTTGCGAAATCAGGCCGAAATCCTCGGTGCCGCGCGCTTCGAGCATGCGCACCACCATGCGGTATTCCTTGCACATGCGCCGCATGATCTGCCCGACCGGGTTGAACTGGCCGAGCTGGCGGGTGATGTCGCGCTCGATGTTCTGGAATTCCAGTTTGACCTTGCTCGAATCGAAAGATAGCGGCCGATTGAGGTAGTAATCACGATCCACCGCCGGCATTTCCTTGCCCTTGGCTTTGAGAAAGCCCTTGCGGATGTTCTCGTCCCACTTCACCGCATCGAGCACGCGAATCGGCGTCTGTGCCAGCACAATGCGATCGGACAGCGTGCGTATCGTCTGCTGGTAATCGTCCACCCGAAACTCCTGTAGAAAACTGAATTATTTGGCGCGGGCCTGGCGCTGATAGCGCGCGGCCTCGACGAATACATCGGAATTGGCCGGATCGTCGAGGTAAGCAAAGACCTTGTCGAGGCGACTGTCGACCTGCACGCCGTCACCGTCGTCCTCGGTCTGGAAAGCCTTGCCGTCGAGGGTTTGCTGTTTGATCGCCTGATTGATCTGTTCGAGGTCGAGGTTGTACACCACCAGCTCGTTTTTGTCGGTGAGTTCGAACCCGGCAATGGTGTATTGCCCCCCGTAACGCGCCGGCACTTTCGCCGACAGGTACCAGCGGCTGCCATGGCGCGACACAGTGAACGGGTGCGCCTCGCGCTCGTGGGGTCGGGCCTTGAACCAGGTAACGGCCTGATAGCGATTGGTGCCGATGCGGGTCAGCTCCAGGTTCATCGGCTCGCCCCAGGCATTGGTGCTCGCCCACGTGCCCAGCAGGCCCTTGGGCGCCGGCTCACTGGCAGGCAGCGGATCCTTGAAAGTCACCAGACAACCGCTAAGCAGCAGGAACGACAAGGCGATCAGCACGCCACGCCAGGCTTTCATTCAATACTCCCTATGAACACATAGCCCTGAACACCGCCACATTCCCCCTGTGGGAGCGAGCTTGCTCGCGAAGGCGGTGGGTCAGTCAACTGAAGCGTTGAATGTGATACCGCATTCGCGAGCAAGCCCGCTCCCACAGGGGACCTGATCAGCTGTCAGACCGAGGCCAGGACCAGATGCATATACCGCGTCAGAATCCCGAGCATGTCCTCTTCGGCCAATGGCTCGGCGTCGTTGAGCAGGCCCTGATATTCCATCCGTCCGATAATCGCCGTCAACACCTTGGCATCCTGCTGCGGTTCACGCGAGCCCAATACCTGAAACAACTGGCAGGTGCCCTGCAGCAGAATCTGCTGATGCGAGCGCACCAGATCCGCCAGACGCGGGTTGAGCAGCGCTTCCTGGCGGAACGCCTGCTCGGCCATCAGGTGTTCGCGGCGATTGACCAGTTGCCGGTGCACATAGTCAGCCATCAGCCGCGCGATGTCGTCCGCCAGTTGCGAGCGCGACTCGGGGCTGCCGTCGCCACTGACGACCATCTCGCGCAGCAGGCCTTCGTTGTTGATCCACAGCTTGGCCATGTAGGCCGCGCTGCGCTCGACGTATTGGGCGAAGGTATCGGTGAGCAGGTCATCGATATCCTTGAAGTAATAAGTAGTGGCCGACAGTGGCACGCCGGCCTCGGCCGCCACGGCCCGGTGGCGCACGGCGCGCACGCCGTCACGCACGACAATGCGCATCGCCGCGTCGAGAATGTCCTGTCGACGCTGCTCACTGCCCTGTCGGCTGGCCTTGCGGCCCTGGTACTGAACACTTTCAGCGACCGCAGTGGCGATACCCGCTGCACCTTCTTGAGCGATTGCAACCATCACGACTGGACTTCCTCTGCTATTGCAAAATTAACCAATTGATACATTTGTACCAGACAGGCAATAAAAAGCCGCCTGTTTTAGGCGGCTTTTTAACTGAAACGTTTACGCTTGCGGTCGCATGTGCGGGAACAGGATCACATCGCGGATCGACGGCGAGTTGGTCAGCAACATCACCAGACGGTCGATGCCGATGCCTTCACCGGCCGTTGGCGGCATGCCGTACTCCAGCGCGCGAACGAAGTCGGCGTCGTAGTGCATGGCTTCGTCGTCGCCGGCGTCCTTGTCGGCCACCTGCGCCATGAAGCGCTCGGCCTGGTCTTCCGCGTCGTTCAACTCGGAGTAGGCGTTGGCGATTTCACGGCCACCGATGAACAGCTCGAAACGGTCAGTGACGTTCGGATTCTCGTCATTACGACGGGCCAGCGGCGACACTTCGAACGGGTACTGAGTGATGAAGTGCGGCTGTTCCAGCTTGTGCTCGACCAGTTCTTCGAAAATCATCACCTGCAGCTTGCCCAGACCTTCGAAGCCCAGCACCTTGGCGCCGGCCTTCTTGGCGATGGCGCGGGCCTTGTCGATGTCGTTCAGATCATCGGCGGTCAGCTCAGGGTTGTACTTGAGGATCGAATCGAACACCGACAGGCGCACGAACGGCTCGCCGAAATGGAACACCTTGTCGCCGTATGGCACGTCGGTGCTGCCCAGAACCAGCTGCGCCAGTTCACGGAACAGTTCTTCGGTCAGGTCCATGTTGTCTTCGTAGTCGGCGTAAGCCTGGTAGAACTCCAACATGGTGAATTCAGGGTTGTGACGGGTCGAAACGCCTTCGTTACGGAAGTTGCGGTTGATCTCGAACACTTTCTCGAAACCGCCAACCACCAGACGCTTGAGGTACAGCTCAGGCGCGATACGCAGGAACATTTCCATGTCCAGCGCGTTGTGGTGGGTTTCGAACGGCTTGGCCGCAGCGCCGCCAGGAATGGTCTGCAGCATCGGCGTTTCGACTTCGAGGAAGTCGCGCTTCATCAGGAAGCTGCGGATGTGCGCGATCACTTGCGAACGCACGCGGAAGGTCTGACGCACGTCTTCGTTGACGATCAGGTCAACGTAACGCTGACGGTAGCGCTGTTCGGTGTCGGTCAGGCCGTGGTGCTTGTCCGGCAGCGGGCGCAGCGACTTGGTCAGCAGGCGCACGTTGGTCATTTCGACGTACAGGTCGCCCTTGCCGGAACGCGCCAGGGTGCCTTCGGCGGCAATGATGTCGCCCATGTCCCAGGTCTTGACGGCGGCCAGGGTGTCTTCGGACAGGGTTTTACGGTTGACGTAGACCTGGATGCGACCGGTCATGTCCTGGATCACCATGAACGAGCCACGGTTGAGCATGATGCGACCGGCTACCTTGACCGGAATTGCAGCCTCGGCCAGCTCTTCCTTGGTCTTGTCCGCGTACTTCTTCTGCAGATCTTCGCAGTAGTTTTCGCGGCGGAAGTCGTTCGGGAAGGCGTTGCCCTTGGCGCGCTCGGCAGCCAGCTTTTCCTTGCGCAGGGCGATCAGGGAGTTTTCTTCCTGTTGCAGGGCTTGCGGGTCGAGTTGTTGGTCGCTCATGTCTTCAGATATTCCATCAGGTTCGTTGCCCCCGGGCCTGACGGCCCGGGAATCGCCAGCAGGGCTGGCTCCTACAGGGATCGCGTTGCATCAGCGATCCTGTGTGCGTCTTTTACAGCCCCGATTTCAGGCTGGCTTCCAGGTATTCGTCGATGTCGCCGTCGAGCACCTTGTCGCAGTCGCTGCGTTCGATGTTGGTACGCAGGTCCTTGATCCGCGACGCGTCGAGCACGTACGAACGGATCTGGTGACCCCAGCCGATGTCCGACTTGGTGTCTTCCAGCGCCTGGGAAGCGGCGTTGCGCTTCTGCATTTCCTGCTCGTACAACTTGGCCCGCAGCATTTTCATGGCGGTGTCCTTGTTGGCGTGCTGGGAACGCTCGTTCTGGCAGCTGACCACGGTGTTGGTCGGTACGTGGGTGATACGTACGGCCGAGTCGGTGGTGTTTACGTGCTGACCACCGGCACCGGAGGAACGATAGGTGTCGATCCGTAGGTCTGCCGGGTTGATTTCGATTTCGACCTTGTCGTCGATCTCTGGCGAGACGAAAACCGCAGAGAACGAGGTGTGGCGACGGTTACCGGAGTCGAACGGGCTCTTGCGCACCAGACGGTGCACGCCGATCTCGGTACGCAGCCAGCCAAAGGCGTATTCGCCCTTGATGTGCACGGTCGCACCTTTGATACCGGCGACTTCACCGGCCGACAGTTCCATGATGGTCGCGTCGAAACCGCGTTTGTCCGCCCAGCGCAGGTACATGCGCAGCAGGATGTTGGCCCAGTCCTGGGCCTCGGTGCCGCCGGAGCCGGCCTGGATGTCCAGGTAGGCGTTGTTCGGGTCCATCTCGTGGCTGAACATGCGGCGGAATTCAAGCTTGGCGAGGTTTTCCTCGAGACGGGCCAGCTCGGCGACGACATCGCCCACCGCGCCTTCGTCGTTTTCTTCGACGGCCATGTCCAGCAGGTCGCGGCAATCGGCCAGACCAGCGTTCAGTTCGTCGAGGGTGTCGACGATCTGCGCCAGCGATGCTCGCTCGCGGCCCAGTTCCTGGGCGTATTCAGGTTTGTTCCAGACTGCAGGATCTTCAAGCTCGCGATTGACTTCGATCAGACGCTCATGCTTTTGATCGTAGTCAAAGATACCCCCGAATAGTTTCGGAGCGCTCGGACAGGTCCTTGATGGTGTTCAGGATCGGGTTGATTTCCATGACGGGCAGCACTCGTTGGCGAACTTTTGAAAGCCGGCGAGTATAACGTAATCAGGCTGTCACGGCAGCCCGTCTGGCGGCTGTTACGCCGAATCGATTGACATTGGCTCGGCGCACTTTTCAATGTGGGAGCGAGCTTGCTCGCGAAGGCGGCGTGTCAGGCAACATCAATGTCGACTGTCCGGCCGCTTTCGCGAGCAAGCTCGCTCCCACAGTGATTTGCGGTGCCCGGGGGTTATTCGATGCCGACCTGGTTACGGCCGTTATTCTTGGCCAGGTACAGGCCACGATCCGCCGCCGAAATCAGCAGCCGGCAATCACTGCCCGCCTGCGGCACCATGGTCGCCAGGCCGATGCTGATGGTCAGGCTCGCCCCGTCGCTCGGGGTGTTGTGCGGAATTTTCAGCGCCGCCACGGTCTGGCGCAGTTTCTCCGCCACCAGCCGCGCGCCGCCCGGCGAGGTGTTCGGCAGCACCAGCGCGAACTCTTCACCGCCGTAACGTGCCGGCAAGTCCGACGGCCGGGCGCTGGCGTCGCGGATCGCCGTGGCGACCTTGCGCAGCGCCTCGTCGCCCTCGACATGGCCAAAGCTGTCGTTGTAGGACTTGAAGTAATCGACATCAATCATCAGCAATGACAACTGGCTCTGGTCGCGCAGCGAGCGGCGCCACTCCAGCTCCAGGTACTCGTCGAAGTGCCGGCGGTTGGACAGCCCGGTCAGGCCGTCGGAGTTCATCAGGCGTTGCAGCACCAGGTTGGTGTCGAGCAACTGCTGCTGGCTGACGCGCAGCGCACGGTACGCCGCATCACGCTGCAGCAGGGTCATGTAGGAACGCGAGTGGTAGCGAATCCGCGCCACCAGTTCGATGGTGTCTGGCAGTTTCACCAGATAATCGTTGGCCCCGGCGGAAAATGCCGCGCTCTTGATCAGCGGGTCTTCCTTGGTCGACAGCACGATGATCGGGATGTCCTTGGTCGCCGGGTGATTGCGGTATTCGCGTACCAGGCTCAGGCCATCGAGGCCGGGCATCACCAGATCCTGCAGGATCACCGTCGGTTTGATCCGTACCGCCTGGGCGATGGCCTGGTGCGGGTCGGAGCAGAAGTGGAAGTCGATGTTCTCTTCGTTCGACAGCCCACGGCGCACGGCTTCGCCGATCATCGCCTGATCGTCCACCAACAACACCATGGCGGCGTTTTCGTCGGTTTTAATGTCGTCGATCTGTAAATCATTCATGGGCGGTCACCTGAGTACTGCGGGGGCCAGGATTGCGGAATAGCCTGTTCATTTGGGAAATACCTCCAGCAACCGTGGCGCGATCTTTTCCAGTGGACGGATTTCGACGGCAGCATCAATGGCCGCTGCGGCCTTGGGCATGCCGTACACCGCACTGCTGTGCTGGTCCTGCGCGATGGTCAGATAACCCTGCTGGCGCATGAGCTTAAGCCCTTGCGCCCCGTCGCGTCCCATCCCGGTCAACAAAACCCCGATGGCATCGCCGTTCCAGTAACTGGCGACACTTTCGAAAAACACGTCGATCGAAGGCCGGTAGATCTCGTTGACCGGCTCGGCGGTATAGGCCAGCGTGCCGTTTTTCAATAAGCGAATATGGTGGTTGGTGCCGGCCAGCAGCACCGCGCCGGCCTGCGGTGGCTCGCCTTCGCGGGCCAGACGTACGTCGAGACCGCTGGCGCTGGCCAGCCATTCGGCCATGCCCGCGGCAAACACCTGATCCACGTGCTGCACCAGCACGATGGCGGCCGAGAAATTGCGCGGCAGGCCCTTGAGCAGCACTTCCAGCGCTGCCGGCCCGCCGGCAGACGAACCGATCGCCACCAGGCGCTTGCACGACGCCGAACTGCGGTGGGGCGTCGGCACCGGGCGCGAGCGCGGGGTTTTCTCGCCGATCAGCCAGCCGATGTTGAGGATCTTGCGCAGCAACGGCGCCGCCGCTTCCTGCGCGTTCCCTGCACCAATGGCCGGGGTATCGACCACGTCCAGCGCGCCGTGGCCCATGGCTTCGAAGACCCGGTGCACGTTCTGCTGGCGGTCGACCGTGACAATCACGATCGCACAAGGGCTCTCGGCCATGATCCGTCGCGTGGCCTCGACGCCGTCCATCACCGGCATGATCAGATCCATCAGGATCAGATCCGGGGTGTTTTCGGCGCACAGACGCACGGCCTCGGCGCCGTTGTTGGCGACCCAGACCACCTGATGCGCCGGCTCGAAGGCCAGCGCACGGCGCAAAGCCTCCACCGCCAGGGGCATGTCGTTGACGATTGCGATTTTCATGCCCGCGCTCCTCCAATGAGCTCAACCACTGCATCAAGCAGGGCGTCGTCATGAAAACTGGCCTTGGCTAAATAATAGTCGGCGCCAGCGTCCAGTCCACGACGCCGGTCCTCTTCACGATCCTTGTACGAGACCACCATCACCGGCAGCGATTGCAGGCGGTTGTCACGGCGCAACAGGGTGACCAGTTCGATGCCGTCCATACGCGGCATGTCGATGTCGGTGATCAGTAAATCGAAGTCCTCCGAACGCAGCGCGTTCCAGCCGTCCATGCCGTCCACTGCCACCGCCACGTCGTAGCCGCGATTGAGCAGCAGCTTGCGTTGCAACTCGCGCACGGTCAGCGAGTCATCGACCACCAGAATCCGTTTGCGCGCCACTTCGGCGGCCTGATTGCCATGACGGGCAATGCGTTCCAGACGCCCGGTATTGAGCAGTTTGTCCACCGAACGCAGCATGTCTTCGACATCGACGATCAGCACCACCGAACCGTCGTCGAGCAGCGCCCCGGCGGAAATATCCTGAACCTTGCCCAGCCGCTCATCCAGCGGCAGCACCACCAGCGTGCGCTCGCCGACAAAACGCTCGACCGCCACCCCGTAGATCGCGTCACGCTCGCGGATCACCACGACCTTGAGGGTTTCGCCGCTGCTCTGACTGGCCGGACGATTCAGCAACTGACTGGCCGCGACCAGCCCGACGTGTCGGCCTTCATGCCAGAAATGCTGACGGCCCTCGATCTGTACGATGTCCTGTGGCTCCAGATCACACATGCGCTCGATATGCGCCAGCGGAAACGCATAAGCCTCCTCGCCGACTTCGACCACCAGACTGCGCACCACCGACAGGGTCAGCGGCACTTCCAGATGAAAGCGGCTGCCCTCGCCCGCCGTCTGCTCCAGCACCACCGCGCCGCGCAGTTGCCGCACCATGTGCTGCACCGCATCGAGACCAACGCCACGCCCGGACACTTCGGTCACCGTGTCGCGCAAGCTGAAGCCCGGCAGGAACAGGAACGTCAGCAGTTCCTCTTCGCTCAACTGCGCGGCAGTTTCTGCCGGTGACAATTGGCGTTCGACGATGCTGCGGCGGACCTTTTCCAGATCGACGCCATTGCCGTCATCGCTCAGTTCCAGCACCAGCAAACCCGCCTGATGCGAGGCCCGCAGGCGAATCAGGCCTTCTGCGGATTTGCCTTTGAGCAGGCGTTGTTCCGGGGTTTCGATGCCGTGATCGACGGCGTTGCGCAGCAGATGAGTCAACGGCGCTTCGAGTTTTTCCAATACGTCGCGATCGACCTGGGTCTTCTCGCCTTCGATCTCCAGCCTTACCTGTTTGCCCAGGCTGCGTCCCAGGTCTCGAACCATGCGCACCTGACCGGTGAGCACGTCGGCAAACGGGCGCATGCGGCAGGCCAGCGCGGTGTCGTAGAGCACTTGCGCGCGCTGGCTGGCTTGCCAGGCGAACTCGTCGAGTTCGGCGTTCTTTTCCGCGAGCAATTGCTGGGACTCGGCCAGCAAGCGCCGCGCATCTTCAAGCGCTTCCTGTGCCTCAAGGCTCAGCGCGTGCTCCTTGAGGTGCACATTGAGGCTTTCCAGCGCCCGCAGGCCGTTGTTCTGCATGCGCTTGAGACGCTGCATGGTCGCCAGATGCGGCTTGAGGCGCTGGGTTTCGACCAGCGATTTACTCGACAGGTCGAGCAGGCTGTTCAGGCGTTCGGCGGTGACCCGCAGCACCCGTTCGCCACCTTCGGTGGTGCGCTTGTTCTTGGGCGGTGCCGGATCGGAGGCTTCCAGCGGTGTCTCGATCACTGGCGCCGGGGTTTCAATCGGTGCTGGCGCAGGCGGCGCCTGCATCTGCAACTCGGCCATCGGCGGTGGCGCCACTGTGGGCGCTGCCGAAGGGTCGAGCAGGAGTCCCATCAACGCCACATACGCTTCGATGTCCGGCGCTTGCGGAGCATTGGCCGGCGTGGCGATACGCATCAACAGATCGGTGCCCTGCAACAACGCATCGATGTGCTCGGGACGCAGCAACAGCCGCCCTTCCTGGGCGCTGACCAGGCAATCTTCCATCACATGGGCGACGCTGACACCGCTGTCGATGCCAACGATCCGCGCCGCACCCTTGAGCGAGTGCGCCGCGCGCATGCACGACTCCAGATAGTCGGCCTGAGTCGGGTTGCGCTCCAGCGCCAGCAGTCCGCTGCTGAGCACCTGGGTCTGGGCTTCGGCTTCCAGGCTAAACAGCTCCAGCAGCGAGGCGTCGCGCATTTGCTCGGGGGTCATGTGAGGCTCCGGGTCACGGCGGACAGCAGCTGTTCTTCATCCAGCCAACGCAGGCTGCGACCCCGGAATTGCAGGACGCCACGGGTGTATTTGGCGCTGGACGTGCTGTGGTGTTCAGCGCCGGCACGCGAGGCAGCGTCGAGAATACGTTCGTCAATGGCGTGGATGCCGTCGACCTCGTCCACCGGCACCACCACCGGTCCGCCGTGGGCCGCGATGATCAGCATGCGCGGCATGATCCGCGCGCCAGTGGCCGGTGCGGCGTTGCCATCAAGGTCGAGCAACTCGACCAGCGACAGGCACGCGACCAACGCCCCGCGCACGTTCGCCACGCCGAGCAAGGCCCGCGAACGCTGGTGCGGCAACGAGTGAATCGCCTGCAGCGGCGCTACCTCCACCAGGCTGCGGGTGGCCAGCCCCAGCCATTCCTCACCGAGGCGGAACATCAGCAGCGAACGGGTTTTCACATCGGTTTCGACCGCCACGGCGACCGGATCGTGTTCGTCCTGCTGCAATGCATAACGGTCCAGCAGGCGCGTGGCGGCGGCGGAATACACCGCGCAGTTGCGGCAATGAATATGCTCGGCCAGCAACGGGCAGGACTTGTCGCCATGAATACCGATACGGTTCCAGCAATCATCGATGGCCCGGGCGTCTTCGTGGGTGACGTTCAAGGTGTCGGACGGGATCATCGTTTACGCTCACTGTCGGCGGTGCGGCCGCTGCGGGCGGCGCGTTCCTGCAATCGTCTGGCACCGGCGTTGTCGCCCTGTGCCTGCAGCAAGGCGGCCAGATGCATCAACGCTTCGGGGTGTTGCGGTTCAAGGTACAAGGCCTTGCGGTAATGACTCTGGGCTTCGAGCGCGGCGCCGGCCACGTCACTGAGCAGGCCGAGCCAGTAGAACACCTGTGCCACGGGTTCGTGACTGCGCAAATACTGCTCGCATGCCGCTCGGGCCTCGGCGCTTTTGCCTTCGTTGGCCAGCGCAGCGATGTTGGCGAGCAAGGTCGCCGCGTCCGGGTTGGCACTTTTGCTGGTCACGGGCAACGGTGCAATGCTGGCAAACGGACGCGGGCGCACCGTTGGCGGCGGCGCGCTGCGCAACGGTTGGCGCACGGGCAATGGCGTCGGGGTCGGCAACGACAGCGGTTCCGGTATCGGATCATTGTGTCGACTGAAGGCAAACGACTGCGGGATGCCGATCGAGCGCATGCCCAGACGCCCGAGCAGACTGCCCTCGGCCGGGCCGATGAACAGCACGCCATCAACGTGAGTCAGACGCTTGAGCACTTCAAACACCTGCTTCTGGGTCGGCTGGTCGAAATAGATCAACAGGTTGCGGCAGAACACGAAGTCGAACGGCGGCTCACCCGCCAGCAGCGTCGGGTCCAGCACATTGCCGGCCTGTAGACGCACCTGTTCGCGTACGGCATCGCTGACTCGATGGCCGTCCTGCTCGGCCGTGAAATGACGCTCGCGGAAATCCAGATCCTGCCCCCGAAACGAGTTCTTGCCATACAGCGCCCGTCGCGCCTTGTCCACCGACAGCGGGCTGACATCCATGCCGTCGACCTTGAACTGGTGCGGTTTGAGCCCGGCATCAAGCAAGGCCATGGCAATCGAATAGGGTTCTTCACCGGTCGAACACGGCAGGCTGAGAATGCGCAGCGCGCGCATGTTGTTCAATTCGTCCAGCCGCTTGCGTGCCAGCTTGCCAAGGGTGGCGAAGGATTCCGGATAACGGAAAAACCAGGTTTCGGGGACGATCACCGCTTCGATCAGCGCCTGCTGTTCGTCCCGCGAACCTTGCAGCAGTTGCCAGTATTCATCGCTGTGTGCCGCTTGCGAGAGCGTGGTGCGTTGGCGCACCGCGCGCTCGATGATCGCCGGCCCGACCGAGGTGACATCCAGGCCGATGCGTTCCTTGAGGAAATCGAAAAAACGCTGATCGCTGCTCATGACTGCGCCTCATGCGGCGCGGGGAACAGCAGACTGCGCACCGCGTCATCCAGCAGGTCGTTGACCCGCACCCACTGCACCAGCCCATGGGCATCTTCGCGCACCGGGCCGAGGTACGGTGCCTGGCGATTGTCCAGACCATACGGCTGAAAATCCTCGGGGTTGCAGCGCAAGGTGTCGGTCGCCTGCTCAAGGATCAGCCCGAGCCAGTGCGACGGCTTCAGTTCATCCGGACGGTAATGCACCAGCACCAGCCGGGTGCTGGTGCGCGCCTCGGCCGGTTGACCAAAGGTCAACGCGCTGAGGTCGATCGCCGGTACCACCGTGCCGCGATAGGCAAACACCCCGGCAACCCAGTTCGGCGCTTGGGCAATCGGCTTCAACGGCAGGCGCGGCAGCACTTCCGCGACCTCGGTGGCGCGCAAGGCGTAACGCTCGCTGCCGATGCGAAACAGCAGGAACAACGACTGTTTCGCCACTGGCGCAGCGCTGCGTTTGGCAGTGATTTCGCTCATCAGACTTTGAATCGCGAAACGCCGCTGCGCAGCCCGACGGCCACCTGACTCAGTTCGTCAATGGCGAAACTGGCCTGACGCAGCGACTCGACAGTCTGGCTGCTGGCGTCGCCCAACTGCACCAGCGCATGGTTGATCTGTTCGGCACCAGTGGCCTGGGCCTGCATGCCTTCGTTGACCATCAACACCCGCGGCGCCAGGGCCTGCACCTGATGGATGATCTGCGACAGCTGCTCGCCGACCTGCTGCACTTCGGCCATGCCCCGGCGTACTTCTTCGGAAAACTTGTCCATGCCCATCACGCCGGCAGACACCGCCGACTGGATCTCGCGGACCATTTGTTCGATGTCGTAAGTGGCGACGGCCGTCTGATCCGCCAGACGCCGCACTTCGGTGGCGACCACGGCAAAACCGCGCCCGTATTCGCCAGCCTTCTCGGCCTCGATGGCGGCGTTGAGCGACAGCAGGTTGGTCTGGTCGGCGACCTTGACGATGGTCACCACCACCTGATTGATGTTGCCGGCCTTCTCGTTGAGGATCGCCAGTTTGGCGTTGACCAGATCGGCCGCGCCCATCACCGAGTGCATGGTGTCTTCCATGCGCGCCAGCCCTTGCTGGCCGGAACCGGCGAGCACCGAGGCCTGATCGGCGGCGGTGGACACTTCGGTCATGGTGCGCACCAGATCCCGCGAAGTCGCGGCAATCTCCCGCGAGGTCGCGCCGATTTCGGTGGTGGTGGCCGCAGTTTCGGTGGCGGTGGCCTGTTGCTGCTTGGACGTGGCGGCGATTTCGGTCACCGAAGTCGTCACCTGCACCGAGGAGCGCTGGGCCTGGGACACCAGCGAGGTCAGCTCGGTCATCATGTCGTTGAAGCCGGTTTCCACCGCGCCGAACTCGTCCTTGCGGTCCAGATTCAGCCGGCTGCTCAGGTCGCCGGTACGCATGATTTCGAGGATCTTCACGATGCGGTTCATCGGCGCCATGATCGCGCGCATCAGCAGCAGACCGCAGGCACCGGCTGCGAGCACGGCCACCAGTAGCGAGACGAACATGCTGACCTTGGCCGCCGCCACCGCCTCGTCGATGTTGGCCATGGCCTGATCAGCGACCCGCTTGTTCTCGCCAATGATGTCGTTGAGTTTCATGCGCCCGGAATACCAGGCCGGGGTCAGCTTCTCGGTGAACATCTTGACCGCGTCCGCTTCCAGGTTGCGCTTATGCAGGTCCAGCACGGCATCCTGAATCTGGATGTAGGCATCGTGGTACTTCTCGAACGCGGCGAATTCGCTACGGTCCTCGTCAGTGGCCATGGTTTTGCGATAGTTGGCCATCTGCTCCTGCAAGCGCGCCTCAAACGCCTTGTAGTCTGCCGCGTCCTCGCTGGAAATCCCCTGACCTTCCTTGAGCCCGAGCAGTTCCTGGGTCTGCAGATAGCTGTCGACCCACGCACCGCGAATCATCGAGCTGTAATAGACGCCGGGAATCGCGTCATCACGCACGCTGTTTTCACTGGCCTCGATCTTCAGCAGCCGCGAATACGAAACGACCACCATCAGCAACATGATGGCGATAATCACCGCAAAGCTCGCCAAAATGCGTTGGCGCAACGTCCAGTTCTTCACAGTGATTCCTCGTACCGTAAGTCGAAATGCGGGGAGTATAGCCGAGGGCGGTGTTTCATTTATAAGACGCTTTTTAACCTGCTGCTCAACTGGCTCTTTTGTAGGGCGCGAGCTGATTTACAACCGTTCGCCCTGACAAACACCTCGTACATCGCAAAAATCGCCAAACTGTTCTATTTTTTGGATCCAAGGTCAGGTAAAGCGACTCGGGACTGCGCAAGGCTGCCACCCGCGACGCGGTTGTCACAGGAATCAAGGGAGCAAGGATGATCTCGTTAGTCAAGAAACGCATAGATTTTGTAGACAGCCAACTGAACGCCTTCACACTCAGTTTGGACAACTACAGAAAAACCTTGAAGAGCTCGTGGAATCAGCCCTTTGAAATGGGAAGTAAAGTAGCCAATACGCCCTCGCTACTTGGCATGGAACGAGTAATAAGGGTGGGTGATACATCCAAATCCGTGAACATGGAGGACGGATACTTCGCTTCAAATGTCGCCAAATGCCCACTGCAAGGTCCGCTCTTCATACACAGCAAATTCGAATCGGTTTTCGACATTCCAATTGGCGATATTGAAGTTGAGATCATTGCGCAAGAGGGCGGCGCGATAACCAAGGTTCGACTCGACTCAGAAGGAAAAGCCAGCTGGGCGGGGGGGATTCCCGGCAAGCAATACACGGTACGAGTTCATCAAGAAGTATCCTCAGAGCAGATTGATGAATTGTTTGAAGCCTACTCAAAGCTGGCAGGTGACCTGGAAAAAAACCTTCGAGAGAAATGGGAAGGCCCGACGGGGTATCGTCAGCAATGGTCGAGCCTTTCGGTCTCGGGCACCGTCTACGCTGTGGGCAAAGGCATTTTCGAAGCAGGGTTTGACGCCATCAAAGGCGTGTGGGAAGGCATCAAAACGGTGCTGGACATGCTGCAAGACCCGGCAAAATTCCGTGAAGAGCTAGGCGCCAGTGTTGATCGACTTGAGAACGTCGCCAGACAGTCGCCCCACATCATGAAGCAAGCCATGGTATTGGCCAGCGATGAGGCGGCACTGTTCTTGATGATGAACTGTGCATTTATATGGCTCGCGAGTTTACCGCCGATGCAGACGGCGGGAGAGCAGGCGAAAATGACCAGCAGTTTTTTATTCACAATCGCCATCGATATTGTTGTATCGATCGTATTGACCCTCGCCGCAGAAGGAACAGGCCTTATTTATCTGGGCAGCAAGTTGGGGAAGTACGGAAAAGTTCTTTACAACCTGGTTGTGGGTTTCGTCGAATCAATATTCGAAGTCATAACAGCCTTCATGGCGTATGTATCCAAATACATCCGCGTGGGGCTTAGAGGAATGGCGAAGCAAGTTAGAAATGGAACAACCGAAATTCGCTTCGACGGGCAGTCGAACGCTAGACTGGTGAGCGGTAAAACAGCTGACGATGCATCCACACAGGCGGTGACCCCCGCAGGTAAAAAAGCAGAGCCTGCCAATCGTACCTCCACCGACAAATGCCCGGTATCCATGGTTACCGGTGAGGAACTGTTGACGCTAACCGACGGCCAACTTGACGGTCTGCTGCCGTTTGAATGGACCCGTCTCTACCGAACCAGTGCAGTGGAAATCGATTGTGGCCTGGGTTATGGCTGGAGCCATGCGCTGGCGCATCGCCTCGAGATCAGTGACGACGAAGTCATCTGGACCGACCACGAAAACCGCTCGACACCCTTCCCGCTACCAAGCGAACAACGTCCAGCCATCACCAACAGCCTCTCGCGAGCCGCCATTTTTCTCGGTGACGATCCGTCAGAACTGGTTCTGGCGCAGGCAGGCAAACGCCCATCGTTCTACCACTTCCGCTTCAACAGCAAAGGCGCCACCCTGATCGCCATCAGCGACAGCTATGGCAATCGGCTGCACGTCACGCGCGATATCCACGGTCGAATCAAGCGCCTCGATAACGGTGCCGGGCGCGCCCTGCTGCTGCGTTACGACCGTAAACACATTATCGCTGTGGACTATCAACAGTTCTTGCCAGCGGACAACCTGGAAGATGCCTGGAACACCGTTCAAACGCTGGTGACGTACAGCTATGACGCACAGCATCGTCTGATCGAAGCGAAGAACGCAGCCGGCGAAGCCGAGCGCTATCGCTACAACGATCAGCACGTCATTCTGGAGCGGCAACTGGCAGGCGGCGCGGCCTTCTACTGGGAGTGGGAGAACGAAGGCAAGTTGTCTCGCTGCACCCGTCACTGGGCCAACTTCTCGCAGATGGAAGCGCATTACGCCTGGGACGATAAAGGCAGCGTAACGGTAACCAACGCCGACGGCAGCGAAGAGGTCTACACCCACGACGACCAGGCGCGACTGATCAGCAAGGTCGACCCGGACGGCGCCGAACACCTCAAAGCCTATAACGATAAAGGCCAGTTAATCGCGGAAAAGGATCCGTTGGGTGCCGTCACCGAATACCGGTACGACGACAACGGACTGATGACTGCCGTCATCCCGCCGGAAGACGAAGCCACCACGTATGAATACATCAATGGCTTCGTCAGCGATGTTCATCGCGGCAAAGCCAGTTGGAAGTACCAACGCAACCGTCAGGGCGACATCACCCAGCAAATCGACCCGGACGGCAATGCCACGCTATACAGCTACGACGCCCAGGGTCGCCTGCTGGAGATCCGCCACCCCGACGGCAGCCGCCATCAACTCGGCTGGAACAACCTCGGACAGTTACTGGAAGAACGCCTGCCGGACGGAGGTCAACGCAAGTATCGCTACGACGCACTGGGTCGGCAGATTACCCGCCAGGAAGAATCCGGCGCCATCACCCACTACCAATGGGATGCGGCCAACCGCCTGGCACAAGTCACGCTGCCGGGCGGTGCAACACGTGCCTTCACCTACAACGCCTATGGCAACGTCACCGCCGAACGCGACGAACTCGGTCGCGTCACGCGATATGAGTATGCGGACAACCTGCACCTGGTCAGCCGCCGCATCAATCCGGACGGCAGCCAACTGCGCTACCGCTACGACAACTCGCAACTCAACCTCACCGAGATCGAGAACGAACGCGGTGAGCGCTATCAGCTCGATTACTACTCGAACGGCCTGATCCAACAGGAAACTGGCTTCGATGGCCGTCGTACTGCCTACGAGTACGATCTCAACGGTCAGTTGCTGAAGAAAACCGAGTTCGGCGATGATGGCAGCGAGCTGATTACCGAATATCAGCGCGATGCTGCCGGCCGACTGCTGGTGAAAACCCTGGCCGACGGCGAAGAGATTCATTACGGCTACGACGCTTTGGGTCGTCTGGTGAATGTCGACGACGGCCACTGGCCGCTCGCCTATGAATACGATGTGCAGGATCGCCTGATCACTGAACACCAAGGCTGGGGCACCACGCGTTACGAATACGACAGCGTCGGCCAATTGAGCCACTGCCGCCTGCCCGATGGCAGTACGCTCGATTACCGCCACCTGCCCGGCGGGCGCCTGAGCAGCATCGACCTCAACGGCTCACGCCTGACCAGCCATCAGTTCAGCGCCGGTCGCGAACAACAGCGTCAACAAGGTCTGCTGCTCAGCCAATACCAGTACGACGAACAAGGCCGACTGCAAGCACACACCGTCGGCCAGCGTGATAAAAACCTGTTCCAGCGTCGCTACAACTACGACGCCAACGGCAACCTCGCCGGCATCGACGACAGCCGCAAGGGCAATCGCAGCTATCACTACGACCCGCTTGATCGGCTGATCAGCGTGCGCGGCGCTACGCCGGAAAGCTTCGCCCACGATCCGGCGGGTAACCTGCTCGGTCAGAACAATGAAGGCACGGCGAACCTGGCCAACGTCAAAGGCAACCGCCTGCTGATGCAGGGCGACCGCCATTACGACTACGATGCCTACGGCAACCTGATACGCGAACGCCGTGGTGCCGGCCAGAAACTCGTCACTGAATACCGCTACGACTGCCAGCACCGCCTGATCGGCGTAAGCCTGCCGGGCGGTAGCACCGCGTCCTACAAATACGACGCCTTTGGTCGCCGTGTCGAAAAAACCGTCGACGGCCAGACCACGGAATTCCTGTGGCAAGGCGAACGTCTGATCGCTGAAAGCGCCGAAAACCGCTACCGCAGCTACATCTATGAGCCCGGCAGCTTCCGCCCACTGGCGATGCTCGATGGCGAAGGCCCACGTAAGGCCACGCCGTTTTACTACCAACTCGACCACCTCGGCACACCACAGGAACTCACTGATTACAGCGGCGAGATCATGTGGTCGGCCAAGTACCGCGCCTACGGTAACCTCGCTGCGCTGGATGTCAGCGAGATCGATAACCCGCTGCGTTTCCAAGGACAGTATTTCGATCCCGAGACGGGGTTACATTACAACCGGCACCGCTACTACGATCCTGGAACTGGACGGTTTTTGACGCCGGATCCGATCACGCTTGCGGGTGGGTTGAACAACTATCAGTACGTGCCTAACCCTACGGGGTGGGTGGATCCGCTTGGTCTGAACACTTGTCCTGGCGGAGATAAATGCATTCCTGGGCAAGGTGCTGAGGCGCCTGAGGACAAAGCCAGAGTAAATCAAGGAGATGCGCAGGTTCCAACGGCGGCCGCATCTGTCAATTGGAAGGGATTTTCTTCCGGGAAGTTGGAACCTCATTATCAAAAGCATGTAATTGATCAAAAAGAATTCGGAAACATAAGCAAAACTGAATACTTAAAACAGGCGAAAGAATTCTCGAAAGAATCAGGAAATTTCAACGAAACGAATGTCGGAAATCTTGTAATCAAACATGACCCAGCAACTGGACGAATATTTATCGGAAACTTGAAATTCAGAGAAATTAGAACATTTTATAGAGAAGATGGTAGAAGCGCCGACGCCTTCCAATCCGCCATCGAATTGGCTAAGAGTTTATAAAATGACCAAAATTGATCGACACGATGCTATAAAAAAAATCTCAATGGCAATTTTGAGTTTGCTTGACCATGACGAGCGAGAATCTCATCTCCTCGATTGGTGGAGTATTGATGAGAGCAATCCTGAATTCCTTACGCTATCAGAGCCACTACAGATACTTATTACTAGCAAGGACGATTTACCTAGCGACATCGATGACAAAAAATATGACGAACTTATCATACTTGCCCTGACATCAAGCTTTAAAGGCGTAACAAACGCATTCCTGTCAAAAAAATTAAAAAAATTAAATATTGGAGAGTACGAGGTATCTGGAGAAATTGAATCTCTGATGCCTTGCCCGTGCTGTAAATATCGCACGCTTTCACTGCTTGGTAATTATGAAATTTGCGACCTATGCAAATGGGAAGACGATGGAACCAGCAACCTTGACACTTATAGCGGCCCAAACCACATGACTCTTCGGGAAGCAAAAGAAATATTTGCAAAAAAAACTGAGAAGCTTCCTTTGGATAAATGGGTGAAAGACTAACGTGGAGATGAGTCATTCGCGTGTCCGGATAGTCGAAATTGCGACTATGGCGAGCAAATCATCGGTGGATAATGTTTAGCCGCCGGCGCGGATGGCTTTATCGCGCTGATCGAAAAAAGATACCGAGCAGTTAATCTGGCTTGTGGTGCTAAGCGGAACGCCCCCCCCTTTGAGACACTGGAGTTAAGGGGGCATTTTATTCACGCAACTTCGTCCAGTAGAACTGTAGTGACCCTCCCCATCGACCAGCCAGACAAATTGTCTATCGCCTGGAACTGAGGAATCCAGAACCTGAAAAGGCGCAGATATATTTTCTGGATCTTGAAAATATATTTGCGCCTGATGTTGAAAGAAAGGCATCTGACAATGGCCGGCCCCCCGTCCGACCATCAGGATTTACGTCAACGCCAACCGCACCTGCTTCTCCAGCTCCACCTTCAACCCCGGCTCCAGCTTCAACTGGCGCGCCAGTTCATCCAGATAGCTCTTCTCCATAAAACTCTCCTCATCCACCAGCATCACACTGGCGATGTACATCTCTGCGGCCATTTCCGGCGTACTCGCGGCGCGGGCGACATCGGTCGGGTCGAGGGGTTTGTTGAGTTCGGCGTGCAGCCAGTGTTGCAGTTCCTGATCGTTGTCGAGTTTGGTGAATTCGCCTTCGATCAACTGGCGCTCGCGATCATCGATATGGCCGTCGGCTTTGGCGGCGGCGACCAGCGCTTTTAGAATCGCCTGACTGTGTTGCTCGGCTTGTGCCGGCGGCAGGCGATCCAGAGTTTGCGGTTCGTTCTGCGGTGCGGTGCCTTTTTGTGCGTTGTAGTTGCCGTAGGCCTTGTACGCCAGCACCCCCAGCGCTGCGAGGCCGCCGTAGATCGCGACTTTGCCGCCGACCTTGCGCACTTTTTTGTTGCCGAGCAGCAGGCCCATGGCGCCCGCCGCCAATGCGCCACCTCCAGCACCTGACAGCAGACCGCCGAGGCCACTGCCACCAGAAGAGCCACCAAGCAAACCGCCCAGCCCGCCAGCCGACGGTTTGTTCGGCGCCCCGCCAGCCTTGTTCTGCAACAGATCCTGGCCGGATTTGAGTAGTTGATCGAGCAATCCACGGGTGTTCATGTTCCGCCTCCAAAACAGGGGTTATCCGGATCTATCAGGCCCTCAGCCTAGTTCGAAAGTGCCCCGCGCCTGCTCGCGAGAGTGCTTCCAGATGTTGCTTCGCCTGCAACAGCCCTTCGTGAAAATAGATATACACTCAGGCCAATCGATAAAAACCGCCCACCGGGTACCCTTCTCATGATGACCCTGCGTCAGATCCGTCACTTCATCGCGGTGGCCGAGACCGGCTCGATTTCCGCCGCCGCGCAAACCGCGTTCATTTCCCAATCGACCCTGACCCTCGCCATTCAGCAACTGGAAGAGGAAATCGGCGTCAGCCTGTTCAGCCGTCACGCCAAGGGCATGACGCTGACGCATCAGGGCCATCAATTCCTGCGGCAGGCGCATCTGATTCTGGCCACCGTGGATAACGCCAAACGCAGCCTGCAACAGAGCACCGATCAGGTCGCCGGGCAGTTGATCGTCGGGGTGACCAGCCTGGTCGCCGGTTATTACCTCGCCGATTTGCTTACCCGATTCCAGCGCGCCTATCCCAACGTCGAGATTCGGGTGATGGAGGACGAGCGGCCGTACATCGAGCATTTGCTGGTCAGCGGCGAGATCGATGTCGGCGTGCTGATCCTCTCCAACCTCGAAGACCGCCACGCCCTGCAGACCGAAGTGCTGACTCACTCGCCGCATCGTCTGTGGCTGCCGGCCCAGCATCCACTGCTGGAACACGACAGCATCAACCTCGCCGACGTCGCTCGCGAACCGCTGATTCAACTGAATGTTGATGAAATGGATCGCAACGCCCAAAGACTTTGGCGCGGCGCCGGGCTGCAACCGAAGATCACTCTGCGCACCGCCTCCACCGAAGCCGTGCGAAGTCTGGTGGCGGCGGGTTTGGGTGTGTCGATCCAGCCGGACATGACTTATCGCCCATGGTCACTGGAGGGCGACATCATCGAAGCGCGGCCGATTGCCGACCTCAACCAGACCCTCGATGTCGGTCTGGCCTGGCGCCGCGGTACTGCACGTCCCGCTCTGGTCGACCCGTTTTTGACTGTGGCCCGCGAACAACCGCATGGCGGACGCAAGCCATCTATTTAATCGAATGCCACCTTCAGTATTTAGAATTTGTCGACCTCGGAGCCGCGCACTAGTCTTGCTGCATCTATAAGACGGTCGGCTCCCGGGCACGGGAGCCACAATGACCACACAAGAAAAGAGATCGCGGAAAATGGCTGGCGTGCAGACCCCGATGTGTACCGCGTTGCTGATCGACGGCGAACTGGTCGCCGGGCAAGGTTTTGTCGAACCGATCCTCAACCCGGCCACCGGTGAAATCCTCACCCACATCGCCGAGGCCAGCACCGAGCAGGTCGAAACGGCGATCCTCGCCGCCCACCACGCCTTTGCCGAATGGTCACGCACCACGCCGCAACAACGCTCCAACCTGCTGCTGGAAATCGCCAGCGCGGTGGAAAAACACGCTGACTACCTCGCCCGCCTCGAAGCGCTGAACTGCGGCAAGCCGCTGCACCTGGCGCGGCAGGACGATCTGACCGCCACCGTCGACGTGTTCCGCTTCTTTGCCGGCGCCGTGCGCTGCCAGACCGGCCAGCTCAGTGGCGAGTACCTGCCGGGCTACACCAGCATGGTGCGCCGCGATCCGATTGGCGTGGTGGCGTCGATTGCGCCGTGGAACTACCCAATCATGATGGCCGCGTGGAAAATCGCCCCGGCCCTCGCCGCCGGCAACACCCTGGTGTTCAAGCCGTCCGAACACACGCCGCTGTCGATCCTCGCACTGGCGCCAGCACTCGCCGAGATCCTGCCGCGCGGGGTGATCAACATCATCTGCGGCGGCGGTGAAGGCGTCGGCAGCCATCTGGTCGGGCACGCCAAGGTGCGCATGGTTTCGCTGACCGGCGATATCGTCACCGGGCAAAAGATCCTCCAGGCCGCGGCGAAAACCCTGAAACGCACACACCTGGAACTCGGCGGCAAAGCCCCGGTGATCGTCTGCAACGACGCCGACATTCAAGCGGTGGTCGACGGCGTGCGCACCTACGGTTACTACAACGCCGGGCAGGACTGCACCGCCGCGTGCCGGATCTACGCGCAGGCCGGGATTCACGACAAACTGGTGGCTGAGCTCGGCGCGGCGGTCAGCAGCCTGCGCTTCGCCGGCAAGCGCGATGCCGACAACGAGATCGGCCCGCTGATCAGCACCCGCCAGCGCGACCGCGTCGCCAGTTTCGTCGAACGCGCCCTCGGCCAGCCGCACATCGAACGGGTGACCGGCGCGGCGGTGCATTCCGGCGCCGGGTTCTTCTACCAACCGACGTTGCTGGCCGGTTGCAAACAGACTGATGAAATCGTCCAGCGCGAAGTGTTCGGCCCGGTGGTCACCGTGACCCGCTTCGACGAACTCGCGCAAGCCGTGGACTGGGCCAACGACTCCGAATACGGCCTCGCCTCGTCGGTGTGGACGCAGAATCTGGACAAGGCGATGCAGGTCGCCGCCCGTTTGCAGTACGGCTGCACCTGGATCAACAGCCATTTCATGCTGGTCAGCGAAATGCCCCATGGCGGGCTGAAACGCTCGGGATACGGCAAAGACTTATCCAGTGATTCGTTGCAGGACTACAGCGTGGTGCGGCACATCATGGCCCGCCACGGCCAGCATCTCTGACTACGCTAATAACAAGCCGCAAAACGGCATGGCTTCACCGCGTTCACAACTGCCCCGACCATAATTTAAAGAAGAGGGTTCAACCATGTTCGTGCACAAGACCGCACTGCTCAGTACAATCACCACAGCCCTGCTGGCCAGCGCCAGCCTGCAAGCTGCCGAGCCGCTGAAAGCCGTCGGCGCCGGCGAAGGTCAGCTGGATATCGTGGCCTGGCCGGGCTACATCGAACGTGGCGAGAGCGACAAGGCTTACGACTGGGTGAGCGGTTTCGAAAAGGAAACCGGCTGCAAGGTCAATGTGAAGACTGCCGCGACCTCCGACGAGATGGTCAGTCTGATGGCCAAAGGCGGTTACGACCTGGTCACCGCTTCGGGCGATGCCTCGTTGCGCTTGATCGTCGGCAAGCGCGTGCAGCCGATCAACACCGCATTGATCCCGAACTGGAAAACCCTCGACCCACGTCTGAAAGATGCGCCGTGGTACGTGGTCAACAACCAGACCTACGGCACCCCGTATCAGTGGGGCCCGAACGTGCTGATGTACAACACCAACGTGTTCAAGACACCGCCGACCAGCTGGAACGTACTGTTCGACGCGCAGAATTTCCCCGACGGCAAACCGAACAAGGGCCGCGTGCAGGCCTATGACGGCCCGATCTACATCGCCGACGCGGCGTTGTATCTGAAAACTGCCAAGCCGGAGCTGGGGATCAATGATCCGTATCAACTCACCGAAGCGCAGTACAAAGCCGTGCTCGATCTGTTGCGCGCGCAGCAACCGCTGATCCACCGCTACTGGCATGACACCACGGTACAAATGAGCGACTTCAAGAACGAAGGCGTGGTGGCGTCCAGCGCCTGGCCGTATCAGGTCAACGGTCTGATCAACGAGAAACAGCCGATCGCTTCGACCATCCCCAAAGAAGGCGCCACCGGTTGGGCCGACACCACCATGCTGCACGCCGAAGCCAAGCACCCGAACTGCGCGTACAAGTGGATGGACTGGTCGTTGCAGCCGAAAGTCCAGGGTGACGTGGCGGCGTGGTTTGGTTCGCTGCCAGCAGTGCCCGCGGCGTGCAAGGAGAGCGAACTGCTCGGCGCCGAGGGTTGCAAGACCAATGGCTTCGACCAGTTCGACAAGATCGCCTTCTGGAAAACCCCGCAGGCTGAGGGCGGCAAGTTTGTACCGTACAGCCGCTGGACGCAGGACTACATTGCGATCATGGGCGGCCGCTGACACGCCGCTCACCTGTGGCGAGGGAGCTTGCTCCCGCTGGGTGGCGAAGCCGCCCCAAGACCTGGCAATGCGGTCTGCCATTCAAATCGCATGTGGCCAATTTGGGAGTGCTGCGCACTCCAGCGGGAGCAAGCTCCCTCGCCACAAAAGAAACAGGATTCAGCTTTTTCAGAAGTCCAGGCGAGGGCCGCTGCGACGGCCCACGCCTTTTTGGAGCACCGCACCATGACGCTTGCAGTCCAGTTCACCAACGTTTCCCGGCAGTTCGGCGAGGTGAAGGCCGTTGACCGGGTTTCCATCGATATCCAGGACGGCGAGTTCTTTTCCATGCTCGGCCCTTCCGGCTCGGGTAAGACCACCTGCCTGCGCCTGATCGCCGGTTTCGAACAACCGAGCGCCGGCTCGATCCGCATTCACGGCGCCGAAGCGGCCGGTCTGCCGCCGTATCAACGTGATGTGAACACCGTCTTCCAGGACTACGCGCTGTTCCCGCACATGAACGTGCTGGACAACGTCGCCTATGGCTTGAAGGTCAAAGGCGTGAGCAAAACCGAGCGCCACAAGCGCGCCGAAGAGGCCTTGGACATGGTCGCCCTCGGCGGTTATGGCGCACGCAAACCGGTGCAGTTGTCCGGCGGTCAGCGCCAGCGTGTCGCCCTCGCCCGCGCTTTGGTCAATCGCCCACGGGTGCTGTTGCTTGATGAGCCGTTGGGCGCGCTCGATTTGAAATTGCGCGAGCAGATGCAAAGCGAACTGAAGAAGCTGCAACGCCAACTCGGCATCACCTTCATCTTCGTCACCCACGATCAAACCGAAGCGCTGTCGATGTCCGACCGTGTCGCGGTATTCAACAAGGGCCGCATTGAACAGGTCGACACCCCACGCAATCTGTACATGAAACCCACCACCACCTTCGTCGCCGAATTCGTCGGCACCTCGAACGTGATTCGCGGCGATCTGGCCCGCCAGCTCAGCGGTCATCCGCAGCCGTTTTCGATTCGCCCCGAGCACGTGCGTTTCGCCGAAGGGCCGCTCGCCAGCCATGAAATCGAAGTCAGTGGTCTGCTCCACGACATCCAGTATCAGGGCAGCGCCACGCGCTATGAACTGACGCTGGAAAACGGCCAGACCTTGAGCATCAGCCACGCCAACAATCAGTGGATCGACAGCAGCGCACAACACCAGACCGGCCAGCGCTTGAGCGCACGCTGGGCGCGGGAAGCGATGATTCCACTGCACGACACCGTCGCGAGCGAGGCGTGAAATGAGCACGCTCGCGATGACTCAATCGCCGCCCCTGCGCCGGTTTTCCAACCTGCTCTATCGCAAGCCGAACCTGTACTTGTCGATGCTGCTGATACCGCCACTGCTGTGGTTCGGCGCGATCTATCTTGGCTCGCTGCTGGTGCTGCTGTGGCAGGGTTTCTACACCTTCGACGACTTCACCATGGCGGTCACCCCTGACCTGACGCTGGCGAATTTTGCCGCGCTGTTTCAGCCGTCGAACTTCGACATCATCCTGCGCACGCTGAGCATGGCCATCGTCGTGTCGATCGCCAGCGCTATCGTCGCGTTCCCGATTGCCTATTACATGGCGCGCTACACCACGGGCAAGACCAAGGCGTTTTTCTACATCGCAGTGATGCTACCGATGTGGGCCAGTTACATCGTCAAGGCCTACGCCTGGACGTTGCTGCTGGCCAAGGGCGGTGTGGCGCAATGGTTCGTCCAGCATCTGGGGCTGGAGCCGGTGTTGCAGTTCATCCTCGGCATTCCCGGGTTGGGCGGCAGCACGTTGTCGACTTCGCATCTGGGCCGGTTCATGGTGTTCGTCTACATCTGGCTGCCGTTCATGATCCTGCCGATTCAGGCCTCGCTGGAGCGCTTGCCGCCGTCGCTGTTGCAGGCCTCAGCCGACCTTGGCGCGAAGCCGCGTCAGACCTTCATGCAAGTGATTCTGCCGCTGTCGATTCCCGGAATTGCTGCCGGCTCGATCTTCACCTTTTCCCTGACCCTGGGCGATTTCATCGTGCCGCAATTGGTCGGACCGCCGGGCTATTTCGTTGGCAGCATGGTGTACGCGCAGCAAGGTGCGATCGGCAACATGCCGATGGCGGCGGCGTTCACCTTGGTACCGATTGTGTTGATCGCGGTTTATCTGTCCATCGTCAAACGTCTGGGGGCCTTCGATGCACTCTGAGCGCGCTTCACTGGGCCTGCGCATTGCTGCCTGGGGCGGGTTGGTGTTTCTGCACTTCCCGATCCTGATCATCTTCCTTTACGCCTTCAACACCGAGGAAGCCGCGTTCAGCTTTCCGCCGAAGGGTTTCACCCTGCACTGGTTCAGCGTGGCGTTTTCGCGGCCGGATGTGCTGGAGGCGATCAAGCTCTCGCTGCAGATCGCCGCCATCGCCACGTTGATCGCGATGGTGCTCGGCACGCTCGCTTCGGCAGCGTTGTACCGCCGCGATTTCTTCGGCAAGCAGGGCATTTCACTGATGCTGATTTTGCCGATCGCATTGCCGGGGATCATCACCGGGATCGCACTGTTGGCGACGTTCAAGACGCTGGGGATCGAGCCGGGGATGTTCACCATCATCGTCGGCCACGCGACCTTCTGCGTGGTGATCGTCTACAACAATGTCATCGCCCGCCTGCGCCGTACCTCGCACAGCCTGATCGAAGCCTCGATGGACCTCGGCGCGGATGGCTGGCAAACCTTTCGCTACATCATCCTGCCGAACCTCGGCTCGGCGTTGCTGGCCGGCGGCATGCTGGCGTTTGCGCTGTCGTTCGACGAAATCATCGTCACCACGTTTACCGCCGGCCACGAACGTACGTTGCCGCTGTGGCTGCTCAACCAGCTCAGCCGCCCACGGGATGTGCCGGTGACCAACGTCGTCGCCATGCTGGTGATGATGGTGACCATGTTGCCGATCCTTGGCGCGTACTACCTGACACGCGGTGGCGAGAGCGTGGCCGGCAGCGGCGGCAAATAACCGAATAACTGAAGAAACCGGATCGAAATGTGGGAGCGGGCTTGCTCGCGAAGAGGCAATCAAATTCAGCATTGATGTCGGCTGACCCACCGCCTTCGCGAGCAAGCCCGCTCCCACAATGGAACCCGGTTTCTTCAGAAAAATAACAATTGCTTCGAAGAGGACAACAACATGCAAACCAGACTCTTGATCAACGGCCACCTGGTCAACGGCGAAGGCCCGGCGCAACCGGTGCTCAATCCTTCACTCGGCAGCGTACTGGTGGAGATCAACGAAGCCTCCGAGGCCCAGGTAGACGCCGCCGTGCGCGCCGCCGACAACGCCTTCGCCGAGTGGTCGCAAACCACGCCGAAAGACCGTTCGCTGTTGCTGCTCAAACTCGCCGACGCCATTGAAGCCCATGGCGAGGAACTGGCGAAATTCGAATCCGACAACTGCGGCAAACCCTACAGCGCCGCACTGAACGACGAGATCCCGGCGATTGCCGACGTGTTCCGTTTCTTCGCCGGTGCCAGCCGTTGCATGAGCGGTTCGGCCGGTGGTGAATACCTGCCCGGCCACACCTCGATGATCCGCCGCGACCCGGTGGGCGTGATCGCCTCCATTGCACCGTGGAATTACCCGCTGATGATGGTCGCCTGGAAAATCGCCCCGGCCCTCGCTGCCGGTAATACCGTGGTGCTCAAGCCGTCGGAACAAACCCCGCTGACCGCGTTGCGTCTGGCCGAACTGGCGTCGGAAATCTTCCCGGCTGGCGTACTCAATCTGGTGTTTGGTCGTGGTCCTACCGTCGGCAGCCCTTTGGTCACGCACCCGAAAGTGCGCATGGTCTCGCTGACCGGCTCCATCGCCACCGGTTCGAACATCATTTCCAGCACCGCC
Organism: Pseudomonas sp. Irchel s3a10; assembly: GCF_900187525.1. Classification (NCBI taxonomy): domain Bacteria; kingdom Pseudomonadati; phylum Pseudomonadota; class Gammaproteobacteria; order Pseudomonadales; family Pseudomonadaceae; genus Pseudomonas; species Pseudomonas sp. Irchel s3a10. The sequence continues at coordinate 87,656 of NZ_FYDR01000005.1, read as the reverse complement.
GACAGCGTCAAACGCATGCACATGGAACTGGGCGGCAAAGCGCCGGTGATCATCTTCGACGACGCCGACATCGATGCCGCCGTCGAAGGCATCCGCACCTTCGGTTTCTATAACGCCGGGCAGGACTGCACCGCCGCGTGCCGGATCTACGCGCAGCAAGGCATCTACGACCAGTTCGTCGAGAAGCTCGGCGCAGCGGTCAGCACAATCAAGTACGGCTTGCAGGATGATCCGTCGACCGAGTTGGGGCCGCTGATCACCGCGCAACATCGCGACCGCGTGGCCGCGTTCGTCGAACGCGCCGTGGCGCAGTCGCACATTCGCTTGATCACGGGTGGCAAGGCTGTGGAAGGCGACGGCTTCTTCTTCGAACCGACGGTGCTGGCCGACGCGCAACAGGATGACGAAATCGTCCGCCGTGAAGTGTTCGGGCCGGTGGTGTCGGTGACCCAGTTCACCGATGAAGCGCAGGCGCTGGCGTGGGCCAACGACTCCGACTATGGCCTGGCGTCCTCGGTGTGGACGGCGGATGTCGGACGCGCGCATCGCTTGTCCGCGCGATTGCAGTACGGCTGCACCTGGGTCAATACGCACTTCATGCTCGTCAGCGAAATGCCCCATGGCGGTCAGAAATTGTCTGGTTATGGCAAGGACATGTCCATGTACGGGCTGGAGGACTACACCACGGTTCGGCATGTGATGTTCAAGCACTAAGCCTTTAAAAGCTTCGCGAGCAAGCCCGCTCCCACAGGGGGACGCATTCCAAGGTGGGAGCGGGCTTGCTCGCGAAGGCGTCACCTCGGTTTCAGGAAGAAAACCGGCATTACGCACCAACAGGATCCCAAAACAATAACTACCGACCCGGGCGGTGCCCGCAAAGCCCCGCCACGGCTTCGGCCATCCGAAATCTGCCGATTTCCCGGAGCAAACACCCATGAGTGCCTCACCCGAATTCCCGGCCGCCGTCGCCGACAGCGATGCCGAACAACTGCGCAAACTCGGCTACACCTCGAACTTCAACCGCAGCATGAGCCTGTGGGAAAACTTCGCTTTGGGCTTCACCTATCTGTCACCAGTCGTAGGGGTTTATACCCTGTTCGGTCTGTGCCTCGCCGCTGGCGGCCCGCCGATGTTCTGGGCTTACCTGCTGGTCGGTTGCGGCCAGCTGCTGGTGTGCCTGATCTTCGGCGAAGTGGTTTCGCAGTTCCCGATTTCCGGCGGCGTTTATCCATGGGCGCGGCGTCTGGTCGGCAAGAAATGGGCGTGGATGGTCGGCTGGATCTACTCCATCGCCCTGTGCGTGACCATTGCTGCGGTGGCTGTCGGTGCCGGCCCGTATCTGGCGGCAATGCTCGGATTTGAGCCAAGCAACAACACCAACATTGTCATCGCGCTGGTGCTGACCTTGTTTGCCACGCTGGTCAATCTGAGCGGCACCAAAGTGCTGGCGCGCATTGCCATGTTCGGCTTCCTCTGCGAACTGGTCGGCGCGGTGATCGTCGGCGTGTACCTGCTGATCTTCGAGCGTCACCAACCGCTGAGCGTGCTGTTCAACACCTTCGACATCAGCGTTGATGGCTCGTACCTGCCGGCGTTCCTCACCGCCTCGCTGGCGGGGATGTTCCTCTACTACGGCTTCGAGGCCTGCGGCGACGTTGCCGAAGAAACCCCGAACCCCAGCGCGAAAATCCCGGTGGCCATGCGCATGACCATCTACATCGGCGGCATCGCGGCGATGTTCGCCTGCCTGGCGCTGATCCTCGCCGTGCCGGACATGCAAGCGGTGATCAACGGCACAGACAAAGACCCGGTCACCACCATCCTCAACAACGCCTTCGGCCCGATCGGCTCGAAAGTGGTGATGGGCGTGGTGATGATTTCCTTCATCTCCTGTGTCATCAGCCTACAGGCCGCAGCGAGTCGTCTGCTGTACTCCTACGCTCGCGACGAAATGGTCATCGGCAGCCGACTGCTGAAAAAGATTTCTCCTACAACCCAGGTGCCAGTTGCCGCGCTGTTCGTGTCCGGCGTCCTGCCCGCCCTGATCATCGCCCTCGGCTTCTTCCTGCAAGACGCCGTGGCCACCATCGTCAGCTTCGCCGCCATCGGCATCTACCTCGCGTTCCAGATGATCGTCCTCGCTGCCCTCTACGCCCGCAGCAAAGGCTGGAAACCCAGCGGCAAATTCACCCTCGGCACATGGGGCTGGCCGGTGAACATCGGCGCGCTGGTGTACGGCGTTGGCGCAATCACCAACATGGCCTGGCCACGTACGCCGGATGCGGCGTGGTACGTGAACTATGCGATGGTGTTGAGTACTGCGATCGTGATTGGTTTGGGGCTGGTTTACATGTGGATTGGCAAGCCGTATGACCATGGCAAGGCGCCGGCTGGGGATGCGTGGAAGGTGAGTCGCTAAGAGCGTTTGATCCCGGCACCGACAAGGTGCCGGGGTTCAGCAAAGACGAGAAAAGTCATCAAAAAGAAAGCTCTGCCTGATCGTGCTTCAGTAACGAAATACGATCGAACAACCTGATTTTTTCATTGGCTTTTTGCTTGGCGTGATCGGACATGAATGCAATCAACTCTTCGAGCTGACTGACGTCTCCGACCACTTTGAATTCCTTTTCCTTGTTGACGAAGACAAGCGACTTCTTCTTTCTCGACAACAGTTCAATGACGTTGCTGAGCGTGCCGGTGCTCTTTGCATCCCAGATCATCAGGCCGTAATCAGCCGCTTCAGCCATCACCACGTCTTTTTCGGTGAAGAAGGCTCTCGACCCTTTGGAGTGTTTGGAGTCGACTGTTCTGGCGGGCCATTTCCCAAGGTTATTCCTCGGTGCCGAACCGCTGCAGAACACCGTGGTTTTGGATCGCTCAAGACTGAGCAGATACTCCTGAATGTAGGTGTCGGCGCCACCTGCATCACCCACCACCACCTCAAAATCGGACGCAACGATATTATTGATACGCTCTTTAACCTTCGGATCAAGGTTCTTGATGTTGATAGAGCCGGCAATAAATACAGTGGTCATTGAGTTCAAATTCTCCGCGGCAATGCACGTGAATCAAATGAATAACGGAAAAAGTACCGGTTAGGGATGGGCTCACCATCCTCAGTGCAAAAACAGGCATTTCCTACAGATACAGCCTTCCCGAGAAAGCCCCATTTCCTACGCTGTGCATCGAAAGAGTAGACTTGGCGCCGCTAGCGCCTGACCGATAGGCTTTATCCCGTCGCTGCCAAATCAGCGGCCCGGGGTCGAAGCCGGAACATCATCAACATGGCGCAACTGCGTCCTCCATAGAAACCAAGGCTTCTTGCCTTTCAGTTTCGCGTTATGGCGGATCGTGTGGTGCGGGCCTCTCGGCTTACATGTTGATCGAGAATTCCGACTTCGAACGCCACACGGTTCGCCACCCAAAAATCTGTCGAAGGATTCGTGGCGACTCTCATTTCAACATGGAGTCAGAAATGCCTAAGCACACGCCAAATCCACCTGAAACCCATCCGCACTTCACCCCCACCGTCTTCACCCGCCACAACCGCTTCCTCCACGCCTTCATGCAAGACCACGAAGCCTGGTTCTGTGTTCAGGATCTCGGTCGCTTGATGGGCTACCCGCTAAACGAACGCCTCACGCTGAAACTCGATCCCGACCAGCGTCGCAATGTCCTCCTGCGCAAGGACGGCGAAATCGTCGATTGCGCGATAGTCAGCGAGTCCGGCCTATACGCCCTGCTTGTCCACCACTTCGTCCCGGAAAACCGCAACCTGCGCCAATGGCTAAGTCATGAAGTGATCCCGATGCTGCGCGAAGCCCAATCAAGCCCTGTGGAAAACCACCCGAGCCTGAGCTCAATGCATTGGGCAGGCGTTACCGTGCCGTTGCTGCACTGGCAACAGCAGGCATGGGTCAAATGGCGGGATGTGCCGGATTTGATGCATGGACAGCGACCGTATCCGGTTTTGGGAACGTGTAGCTGAAGTCCATTCAATAAAAAACCTGCGGCGAGGGAGCTTGTCGAATCGTCGCACCGTCCCGCAGGGTCGCGCAGCTGCCCGTCTACAAAAAGCAGGGGACTGCTGCGCAGTCCAGCGGGAGCAAGCTCCCTCGCCACAGGTCCAGCGTTAAAACCGCGAAACGCTCCTCATCGCATCCACCAGATAGCGCATCGCTATCCGGTCACTCTCCGACAACTCGCGATAACGCTCCACCAGCTTCAGCTCTTCAGAACTCAATCGACGCCTTCTGCGGCCGCTGCCGAGGCAGGGGAAGATGCCGAGCATTTCGGCGATACCTTGTATTTTTGCCATGGACGATGTCCTTCAATACTTCAAAGAATTGCTAAACCACCACATCGCCCTGCCCCTTACAGCAGCGCCGTGTGCCCTACCGGTCAACACCGGTCATGCCCATAGAATAGAAATTAAATCGGCGCTGAAAAGCGGTTTTTAGAGTAATTAGTCGAAAAAAGCAGATATGCCGTGTAAATCAGAACGCGCTGTCAGATTTTTAACCGACATGTCTTGTTTCATTGACACTCTGTCACGGTGTATCAACGAATTTTGCTCGGCGAGCGAACCGTTTAAGCTAGCCGGCATCTGTTACTAGTCCGTTGCGTTTGGCCGAAGGCTTGTCCGAACCGTAATTTCTGATCCAGCACGTGCCAGGTAAGGCGCGGGATTGCTCACGATAGGTTGTATCTATGCACCGCAGGAATTTGCTCAAAGCGTCGATGGCCATTGCGGCTTACACCGGTCTCTCGGCTTCCGGCCTGCTGGCCGCCCGTGCCTGGGCCGCCAATGGTGGCGCCGCCGATGGTGAAGCGCAGGCCTTCGACTTCGAAGCGCTCAAGCGTCAGGCCAAGCAACTGGCCGGCTCGGCCTATCAGGACACCAAACAGGTGCTGCCGCCGACTCTGGCGACCATGACCCCACAGAACTTCAACGCGATCCGCTACGACGGTGATCATTCGCTGTGGAAGGAAAACAAGGGTCAGCTCGACGTGCAGTTCTTCCACGTCGGCATGGGGTTCCGCCAGCCGGTGCGCATGTACAGCGTCGATCCGAAGACCCGTACCGCGCGCGAGGTGCATTTCCGCCCGACGCTGTTCAACTACGAGAACACCTCGGTCGACACCCAGCAGCTCAAGGGCGACCTGGGGTTTGCCGGCTTCAAGCTGTTCAAGGCGCCGGAGCTGGATCGCCATGACGTGGTGTCGTTCCTCGGCGCCAGCTATTTCCGCGCGGTGGACGCCACTGGCCAATATGGCCTATCCGCCCGCGGTCTGGCCGTCGACACCTACGCGAAAAAGCGCGAAGAATTCCCTGACTTCACCAAGTTCTGGTTCGAGACTCCGGAGCAGAACGCCACCCGTTTTGTGGTCTACGCCCTGCTCGACTCGCCGAGCGCCACCGGTGCCTACCGCTTCGACATCGACTGCCAGGCCGAGCGCGTAGTGATGGAGATCGACGCCCACATCAACGCGCGTACCGCCATCGAACAACTGGGCATCGCGCCGATGACCAGCATGTTCAGCTGCGGCACCCACGAACGGCGCATGTGCGACACCATTCACCCGCAGATCCACGACTCCGATCGCCTGGCGATGTGGCGCGGCAACGGCGAGTGGATCTGCCGTCCGCTGAACAATCCGGCGACCCTGCAGTTCAACGCGTTCGCCGACAAGGATCCGAAGGGCTTCGGTCTGGTGCAGACCGACCACGAATTCGCCAACTATCAGGACACTGTCGACTGGTACAGCAAGCGCCCGAGCCTGTGGGTCGAACCGACCACCGCGTGGGGCGAAGGCTCGATCGATCTGCTGGAAATTCCTACCACCGGCGAAACCCTCGACAACATCGTCGCGTTCTGGACCCCGAAGAAACCAGTGGCTGCCGGCGACTCGCTGAACTATGGCTACAAGCTTTACTGGAGCGCCCTGCCACCGGTTGGTACGCCACTGGCGCGGGTAAATGCGACCCGGTCGGGCATGGGTGGTTTCGTCGAAGGCTGGGCACCAGGCGAGCATTACCCGCCGGTCTGGGCCCGTCGCTTTGCCGTGGACTTCACCGGTGGCGGCCTGGATCGCCTGCCGCAGGGCACCGGAATCGAACCGGTGGTCACCTGCTCCCACGGCAAGGTGCAGGACTTCAGCGTGCTGGTGCTTGATGACATCAAGGGATACCGGATCCTGTTCGACTGGTACCCGACCAGCGACAGCGTCGAGCCGGTGGAACTGCGCCTGTTCATCCGCACCAATGACCGCACGCTGAGCGAGACCTGGTTGTACCAGTACTTCCCGCCGGCGCCGGACAAACGCAAGTATCCTTGATGATTTGAGGCGTCTGTTCCGGCCTCTTCGCGAGCAAGCCCGCTCCCACACTGGATCCCGGTCGATCACACAGTTTGCGACCGACACAGAACCAGGGTGGGAGCGGGCTTGCTCGCGAATGCGTCAGAACATTCAACATCGGATATTGAAGAAACTGCGTCAGGTCAGTGGGCAATACAGATGAATGTCTCTGGGTTCTTGATCAAACAACTCTGGATCCGCCTGATCAACCAACCGGCAACCCTGACGCTGATAAAACTCCACAGTGTTGCGCGATTCAGTCGCTGAAACATATAACGCCTGGGCACCGAATCGCCGCCCCTGCTTACAAGCCAGCGCAAACAACTTCGCCCCCAGCCCTTGCCCGCGGTAATCACGGCTGATGTGCAGAAACTTCAACTGGCGCATGCTCAACCCCTGATTGTGAATAACCCGGTTATCCACAGCCACCGCCGCGACCAGTGCCAGCCCATCGAAAACCCCGTACAACCAGCCACCGCGCCGCAAGCACTTCTCCAGCGCCAGCGCGTTTTCCTCAGCTTCCCCTTCCGGCCAGCCACGCATGTCGAAATGTACCGGGAACAGAATCAGCTCACCGTTTTCCAGCCGATAACATTCTTCGACCAGCTCACTGCGGTCGATTTGCGCCAGCAGCGGCAAGTCGTGTTCGGTCAGTTCTCGCTCGATCAACATGCTCGACTTCCTTGGCAAATGGCAGGCAAGAAAAAACCCGCCGGTTCAATGGCGGGTTTTATAGACGTTGCGCCGGTTTGAAATCAATCGCGCAGGTCAGACTCGTGAATCGGCTGATCACGATGGGTCGCGCGCTGATACTGCGCCGGCCACACCGCTTTGCGCCCGCCCAGATCATCGTCGGCATGCAGCGGCCAGTACGGGTCACGCAGCAGCTCGCGGGCGAGGAAGATGATGTCGGCCTGACAGGTGCGCAGAATGTGCTCGGCCTGCGCCGGCTCGGTAATCATGCCGACGGTGCCGGTGGCGATGCCGGACTCCTTGCGCACGCGTTCGGCGAAGCGCGTCTGATAACCCGGCCCCACAGGAATCTCGGCGTTGGCGGCGGTACCACCGGAGGAGACGTCGATCAGATCCGCTCCCAATGCCTTGAGGCGCCGCGCCAGTTCCACGGTTTCATCCGGGTTCCAGCCGTCTTCCACCCAGTCGGTGGCCGATACCCGGACAAACACCGGCAACTCTTGCGGCCAGACCTCGCGCACGGCCTCGGTGACTTGCAGCACCAGCCGAATACGGTTTTCGAACGAACCACCGTATTGATCGCGGCGCTGGTTGCTCAATGGCGACAGAAACTGATGCAGCAGATAACCATGGGCGGCATGCACCTCAACCACGCTGAAACCTGCGGTCAACGCGCGTTTGGCCGCAGCAACGAAGGCCTGGATGACTTCGGCGATTTGCCCTTCATCCAGCTGCTTGGGTTGCGTGTGTTGCGGGTCGAAGGCAATCGGTGACGGCCCGACCGGGATCCAGCCGCCATCCTCCGGTTTGACGCTGCCGTGTTTGCCGATCCATGGCCGATGGGTGCTGGCCTTGCGCCCGGCATGAGCCAGTTGAATGCCGGCGACAGCGCCCTGAGCCGTAATGAAACGGGTGATGCGTTGCAGCGGTTCGATCTGTTCGTCGTTCCACAAGCCGAGGTCTTCGGCGGTGATTCGCCCGTCGGCGGTGACCGCCGTGGCCTCGGTGAAAATCAGGCCGGCACCGCCCACCGCGCGGCTGCCCAGGTGCACCAGATGCCAGTCGTTGGCCAGACCGTCGACGCTGGAATACTGGCACATCGGCGACACGGCGATGCGGTTGGGCAGGGTCAGTTGGCGAAGGGTAAAGGGTTCGAGCAGCAGACTCATGGGGCACCTCTCAAATCAGTGGGCAGGCTCCAGGGTTCTGTTTGAAAAGTCGACGAGTGACAGGAAAAAGGTGCAGCACCCGCCCCCGCGGGCAAAACATTCGACAAGACGTCACAAGGCCAATCAAGCAGTGCTTAGAGCCTAGTCGACAACCGGGGATGAGGGAGGGTTCAGAGTAATTCTGTGTGTGAAAGAGCGCCTTCGCGAGCAAGCCCGCTCCCACCAGGGCAACACTGTACTTGTGGGAGCGGGCTTGCTCGCGAATGGCGTCAGCGCGGTTCGATGTGGGCAATCATCAGTTGCACCGTCTCGTTGCCCCGGAACTCGTTGACGTCGAGCTTGTAGGCCAGCTCGACCCACTGAATGGTCGGGTTCGGCCAGACATCACGGTCAATGCCGAAAGCGATGCCATCCAGCTTCACCGACCCGCACTCGCTCTTCAGCACCACTTTCAGGTGCCGCTCGCCGACCACCCGTTGCTCGACCAACTGGAACACACCATGGAACAGCGGCTCCGGGAAGTGCTGGCCCCAAGGCCCGGCATGGCGCAGGGCGCGAGCCAGTTCCAGATGGAATTCCTCGACCGCCAGCGTGCCGTCCGAGAGCATGCGCCCGGTCAGGTCTTCTTCGCGAAGTTGCCGACGCACTTCAGCGTCAAACGCCTCGGCGAACAGCGGAAAATTCTCTTGCGGCAAGGTCAGGCCGGCCGCCATCGCGTGACCACCGTACTTGGCAATCAGGTTCGGATGCTGCGCGGCCACCACACTCAACGCATCGCGAATGTGGAAACCCTGCACCGAACGCCCCGAGCCCTTGAGCAAACCGTCACCGGCATCGGCGAAGGCGATGGTCGGACGGAAATAACGTTCTTTCATCCGCGAGGCGAGAATGCCGATCACGCCCTGATGCCACTCAGGATCGAACAGGCACAGGCCGAATGGCATCGATTCCACCGGCAAGTCCTTGAGCTGGGCCAGCGCCTCGCGCTGCATGCCCTGTTCGATGGATTTGCGATCCTGGTTCATGCCATCCAGTTGCGCGGCCATTTCCCGCGCCAGATTGGCGTCGGCGGTGAGCAGGCATTCGATCCCGAGGCTCATGTCATCCAGGCGCCCCGCCGCATTCAGGCGCGGGCCGACGATGAAACCCAGGTCGGTGGAGGTAATCCGCGCCGCGTCACGCTTGGCCACTTCAAGAATCGCCTTGATCCCCGGTCGTGCACGCCCGGCGCGAATCCGCTCAAGGCCCTGATGCACCAGAATCCGGTTGTTGGCGTCCAGCGGCACCACGTCGGCAACGCTGCCCAGCGCCACCAGATCGAGCAGTTCGCCGATGTTCGGCTGCGGCTTGCTCTCATACCAGCCGAGGCTGCGCAGGCGCGCACGCAAGGCCATCAACACGTAGAAAATCACCCCGACCCCGGCCAGCGCCTTGCTCGGAAACTCGCAGCCGGGCTGGTTCGGGTTGACCAGCGCATCGGCCAGCGGCAGTTCATCGCCGGGCAAGTGGTGGTCGGTGATCAACACCTTGAGCCCGGCCTTCTTCGCCGCCACCACGCCTTCGACGCTGGAGATGCCGTTGTCGACGGTGATCAGCAACTGCGGCTCGCGGGTCAGGGCGACTTCGACGATTTCCGGGGTCAGGCCATAGCCGTATTCGAAGCGGTTCGGCACCAGATAATCGACATGCGCCGCGCCCAGCAGACGCAAGCCGAGCACGCCGACCGTACTGGCCGTCGCGCCATCGGCGTCGAAGTCACCGACGATCAGAATCCGCTGACGCTGCTCCAGCGCCGTCACCAGCAGATCCACCGCCGCCTCGATGCCCTTGAGCTGCTGGAACGGAATCAGCCGCGCCAGACTTTTATCCAGCTCCGCCTCGGATTGCACGCCCCGCGCCGCGTACAAACGGGTCAGCAAAGGTGGCAGGTCACCGAGAAACGGCAGCGTGGCAGGCAACGGTCGAGGATCAATACGCATGGGCTAACGGAAACTTCTCTTGGATACGTGGGATTAATCAGTGAGCGGCGCAGGATCAGCCGCGTTCACCGGCCAGCCATTCCAGCTGGACTTCATGCTGACCACGGTCGTCGGTGACGAAGATCGTGCCTTCGCTGATCATCACGTCCCACTTGATGACGCGCGGCATGTCCTTGGCCAGGGTTTCCAGCACTTCCTGCGGCACGGCGGCGATGTTGACGTTTTTCAGGTTCTTCGCCACCGGCACCACTTTGCCCTCCCACACGCGCAGGCTGCCATAGGCCAGCAGGCTGGTGCGCTCGGTGCGACGCGAGCACCAGGTCAGGCGATCAGCGTCTGGCTGGCCGACTTCGATCCAGTGCAGAACACGGTCATCCAGGCTTTTTTCCCACAGTGCAGGTTCATCCACGTCCGACAGACCACGGCCGAATAACAGCAGTTCGTTGTACCAGAGGGCGTAGGCCAGCAGCCGCACGGTCATGCGCTCTTCGGTTTCCGAAGGGTGACGGGCGATGGTCTGCTTGACGCTCTCGTAGACGCTGCGGTCGAGGTCGGTGAGGTTCAATTCGAATTTGTACGTGGTAGACGGCTGGGCCATGAACGGGCTTCTTGATACGAGGAAAGTCGGCAAGTCTAACCGATGCCGTAGGCAATCATCGAATTGATGGCGATCAACCTGCGGCGTCTGACAGCCGGCTATGTTAAAACGCTGTATCCGCTCAGCCTTGTCCTACAGGATTCAATATGCCGTTCGCCAACAAACCGCTCAGCGGTGTGAAAGTCATTGAATTGGGTACGTTGATTGCCGGGCCGTTTGCCTCGCGCATTTGCGGCGAGTTCGGCGCCGAAGTGATCAAGATCGAATCGCCCGACGGCGGTGATCCGCTGCGCAAGTGGCGCAAATTGTATGAAGGCACCTCGCTGTGGTGGTTCGTCCAGGCGCGCAACAAGAAGTCGCTGACCCTGAACCTCAAGCACCCCGAGGGCCTGGCGATTCTGAAAAAACTGCTGGGCGAAGCCGACATCCTGATCGAGAACTTTCGCCCCGGCGTGCTGGAAAAACTCGGGCTGAGCTGGGAAACCCTGCATGCGCTGAACCCGAAGCTGGTGATGGTGCGTCTGTCCGGTTTCGGCCAGACCGGGCCGATGAAAGATCAACCGGGCTTCGGCGCAGTCGGCGAGTCCATGGGCGGCTTGCGCTACATCACCGGCTTCGAAGACCGGCCACCGGTGCGCACCGGGATCTCCATCGGTGATTCGATCGCCGCGCTGTGGGGCGTGATCGGTGCGCTGATGGCGCTGCGTCATCGCGAGGTCAACGGCGGTCTCGGCCAAGTGGTCGATGTCGCGTTGTACGAGGCGATTTTCGCCATGATGGAAAGCATGGTGCCGGAGTTCGACGTGTTCGGCTTCATCCGCGAGCGCACCGGCAACATCATGCCGGGCATCACGCCGTCATCGATCCACACCAGCGCCGACGGCAAGCACGTGCAGATTGGCGCCAATGGCGACGCGATCTTCAAACGCTTCATGCTGATCATCGGCCGCGAGGATCTGGCCAACGACCCGACACTGGCGAGTAACGACGGGCGCGACAGTCGCCGCGACGAGTTGTATGGCGTGATCGACCGCTGGGTCAATTCGCTGCCGCTGCAAAGCGTGCTCGACCTGCTCAATCAGGCGGAAGTGCCGGCCAGCCGGATCTTCAGTGCCGAGGACATGTTCAGCGATCCGCAGTACCTCGCCCGGGAAATGTTCCTGCAGGCCAAGCTGCCGGACGGCAAGCCTTTCAAGATGCCGGGCATCGTGCCGAAACTCTCCGAGACACCGGGCACTTCCGAATGGGTCGGGCCGCAGCTCGGTGAACACAATGCGCAGGTACTGCACGATCTTGGCTACGACGAACAGCAGATCGCCCGGTTGCGCGCAGACGGAGCTATCTAAGCTGAAACATCGGCAGACATCGGACGCCAACCGCGCCCACCACTGGTGGACGTGGCGGCTGTTCGGCCTGTTGTTTCTGCTCGCCCTGCCCGCCTGGGCGCAAGCGAAACCCACGCTGGTCTGGTTGCTGCGCGACCTGCCGCCCCTGACCATCTTCGAAGGCCCGAAAAAGGGCCAGGGCGTCATCGATCAACTGATGCCGATGCTGATCGCCGGCATGCCGCAATACGAACACACGCTGATGCGGGTCAATCGCGCCCGCGGCATGCAGATGCTGCACGAGCCGTCCTTCACCTGCGATCCGTCGCTGATCTGGAGCAAGGAGCGCACGCAATGGATCACTTTCTCTGTCCCGGCGTTTCGTGCTGTCAGTAATGGTCTGGTGGTGCGTCAGAAGGATCGCGACGTACTGGCGCCGTACCTGATCGACGGCGAAGTCGATCTGCCGGCATTTCTGGCCAATGGCGAGATCAAGATCGGAGTCGTCGCCGAGCGCAGTTACGGCGAGTATCTCGACGCGCTGCTCAAGCAGGCTCCCGACGGTTCGCTCACGCCGCATTACGGCAACGACGCCCTGAGCAGCCTGCTGTCGATGCAGCGCCTGGGGCGTCTGCAGGTGGTGTTGGGTTACTGGCCGGAGATCCGCTATCAGGCGCAGCAGGCGCAAATTGCCGAAGACGAACTGGTGTTCTTTCCGATTCGCGGCACCGGCAAGTATCTGTCGGGTTACGTCGGATGTTCCGATACGCCCCAGGGCCGTCAGGCAATCAGTGAGATCAACCAACTGCTGCGTACCCTGCTCCACGAGCAACTGAGCCAGTCGTATGCCGACTGGCTGGACCCCGAAATGCGCACGGATTACCTGCAACAGGCGCGGATTTTTTTCGAGCAACAGACCGCGCAATAAAACCTGCGGGCAAAAAGAAACCCCGAGCAGTGGGGAGACAACTCGGGGTTAAACGCGGTCTGCTTAAAGACCCGTAGCAGCAAGCGACAAGCACCGGAGCACAATGCTTGATCCTGCTGTTATGGGGTCTGACTGACGGGGATGCAGGAAGGTTCCCACAAAAAATATTTCATCTTTACAACGCCGCACGCTTATCCAGCGCCGCATTGCGCAAGGCCGCGATGACACAGGGCTCCAGTCGCCCTTCGGCGATCAGGACGTCACGGTGCAAACCATCGACCACATCGGTCAGCAGGCGTTTGTCGGTCAACTGCGCCTGATTGAATTCGCGCTCCACCACGAGGGCGCCGTTGCTGTTCTTGAGCGTTACCAGGCATTCGCCATGGGCGCCACATGGAGTCAACGTCACCTGATACGGGCTCAGAGCCTCACCGAGCAATAGACTGATACTTTCCATCTCGATCTCCACTCAATAGTCCGAAAACATTGTGCCTGGGGCGTGTTCACAATAAATGACCACCGGCCCGAGAAGAAAGTTCTGAATACCGCGCTGCTCCCGGAGCAGTTAGCGGTCTGTCAGAGCATGCACGGTGAAGATGACAGAAACATAACCGTCGGCTCAAGCCCCCGCTGGATGGGCTGCCGCTTGCAGGTAGCTGTCCAGCAGCCCGCGCATCAGCACGGCCGAAACCGGCGTTTGCAGGCGCCCCAGCAGCGTCACCTCGTGTGTTTGCAGCAGGCTTTCGAGATCGCTCAGCAAGCCCGGCGCTACACGCCCCAGTAGAATGAGCGCATTGGCCTCCCCTTCGGCCGCCAGATGGTGGATCAGCGCCAGGCCTTCCCCGCCTTTCAACTGCGGATCGCAGATCGCAATGTCGACCCGGGTGCGACGCTCCAGCGAGCAACGTGCCGAGGCCAGCGATGGCGCCGTGAGTACGTCATAGATACCGAACGCATTGAGCATCTGGTGCAACGCCATCATTCGATAAGGATCGGGTTCGAGAATCAGTACTTTGAGCGAGCGCATGGACGACCTCTGAAACGGCAATCGCGGACTCGTCCGCAGTTGCTGTCCACTTTAGGGCAGCCTCCTTCAGTCCCCCATCGGAAAAGGAGGCGCGTGATATAGGAAATTTCCCTATATCAATGCGGATGTCCCCCCGTTGCCGCGTCACGCCGGGTGATGTCCGTCCACCCGCCGAGCAGGCCTCGCAACTCCCCATTGGCACTGTAAAACGGCACCGTCCATTGATAGATGTCCCGATTGCCATGCTTGAATTGCAGGCGGCGTCTGCTGAAACGGGTTCGGCGGGTTCTCAGCTGAATCATGAACTCCTCATGCAGCATGCCGGCGGTGGCACGCGGCAAGGCATCGACGTCGATCAGTCGGCATCCCTGCACCTGTTCAAAACGGATCGACAACGCCTCTTCGTAGCTTTTGTTACAGAGGATCAGGCGTCCTTCCAGGTCGCGGACGAACACCGGGTCAGGCATGGCGTCTATCAGCGCGCGCTGGAAAACCAATTGATCGCCGAGTTGGCTCTGCACGTCCCGATGCTGTTTGATCAGCGCCGCCATGCGCCGATGCCATAACAGCGACAACCCGAAAAAAGCCCCCACCACAAACACGCCCCAGTAGCTCGGCCGGGACCAGTGTTGCCAGCCCGCAGCGGCTGGTTTCGGCCCGATGCCGCCCAGCCAGTTCAGGCGAATGGCCCGGAGTTCGGAAGCCGGGAACGCTTCAAGCGCCTTGTTCAGGATGCTCAGCAATTGCGGCTGGCCCTTGCGCACGGCCAGAAGATCCGCCTCCCATTTTCCCTCCAGCAACTCGCCAACCTTCAGCAAGCCCGAGGGATAGAGCTGCGCACCGATTTCATTTTCGATGGTGGCATAGGCCTCACCGCTTTCGACCAGCGCCCGTGCCTCGGCATAGGTTTTCACCGAACGTAATTCGATGGACGGATAATCGCGTCGGATCACCCCCTCCAGCGCGTGCCGCCCCGGCAATACCAGCACCCGTTTGGCCAACTGCTCCAGCGATTGCACTCCAGGCTCGCCGGCGCGGCCGACAAATACCCAGCCGGCACCGCCAAAGGCATGACTGAAATCCAGACTCAAACGGCGCTCATCATTCATCGCCAGGGTCGTGCTCATGTCTGCGGCACCTGTTTCCAGGCGCTCGAGCATCTGCGCGGTGGAAAACGACTCCCGGTAAACGAATTGCAACCCGGTCATGGCACTGATGCGTTTGAGCACATCGTTGTTCAAGCCGCTCCAATGACCATGCTCATCCAGAAACAGGTACAACGGGTACTGCTCCGCCGCCACGATCACCGTCGGGTTATCGCGAACCCATTGCTGCTCGGCTTCACTCAGCACAACGGTGCCGATGTTCAACTGCTCTTCATCATGCGCCAGATGCGCCGCAACGCCCATGCGCCAGCCAACCAACAGGCACAACAGAAAAACCCGCTTCAGGGTGTATTTCCATCCTCTCTCAAACAGCATTGCCACTTCCTTCGTGATCGACTCACCCGTCCTTCATGGGCGAAAACCCGAGCAGTGTGGCAGCAGAAACAAAAAAGCCCGTCAGGAGACGGGCTTCAAAATGTGACAGCTTTTTCGGCTTACAGCGGCTTGCCACGGTTGCCATGCTGGCTGACAAAGGCCTGTACGGCTTTCAGCTCGTTTGGCAGAACGGTGCAGCGCTCGTTTCGCTCAAACAAATCAGAAAGATGTGCAGGCAGTTCGAGAGCTTTTCCTACACCCGCTTTCTCCACGGCATCCGGGAATTTCACCGGATGTGCGGTGCCCAGGATCACCATCGGGATGTCCAGGCTGCGGCGGCATTCGCGCGCGGCCTTGACGCCGATGGCGGTGTGCGGGTCCAGCACTTCGCCGCACTGCGCGTAGACTTCGGCGATGGTTTCGCAGGTTTGCGCGTCATCCACGGCCAGCGAGTCGAACAGCTTGCGGGCTTCGGTCCAGCGCTCTTGCTCGACGCTGAAACCACCGCCCTGCTTGAACGAATCCATCAAACCGGCGATGGCCGCGCCGTTGCGACCGTGCAGGTCGAACAGCAGGCGTTCGAAGTTCGACGAAACCATGATGTCCATCGACGGCGACAGCGTGGCGTGCAGGGTTTCCTTGACGTACTGATTGCCGCTCATGAAGCGGTGCAGGATGTCATTGCGGTTGGTGGCGACGATCAACTGGTTGATCGGCAGGCCCATGTTGCGCGCCAGGTAACCGGCGAAGATGTCGCCGAAGTTGCCGGTCGGCACCGAGAACGACACCGAACGCGCCGGGCCACCCAACTGCAGGGCTGCGTGGAAGTAGTAGACGATCTGGGCCATGATCCGCGCCCAATTGATCGAGTTGACCGCCACCAGACGTGTGCCCTTGAGGAAGCTCTGGTCGGCGAAGCTGTTCTTGACCATTTCCTGGCAGTCATCGAAGTTGCCTTCGATGGCGATGTTGTGGATGTTCTCGCCGACAATCGTCGTCATCTGCCGACGCTGCACTTCGGACACACGGTTGTGCGGGTGCAGGATGAAGATGTCGACGTTTTCGCAGTGTTTGCAGCCTTCGATGGCGGCCGAACCGGTGTCACCGGAGGTAGCGCCGACGATGACCACGCGCTCGCCGCGCTTTTCCAGCACGTAATCGAGCAGACGACCGAGCAGTTGCAGGGCGAAGTCCTTGAACGCCAGGGTCGGGCCGTGGAACAGCTCCAGCACCCATTCGTTGCCGTTGAGCTGACGCAGCGGCGCAACGGCGCTGTGCGAGAACACACCGTAGGTTTCTTCGAGGATCTTTTTGAAATCCGCGTCAGGAATGCTGCCGGTCACGAACGGGCGCATGACGCGGAAAGCCAGCTCCTGATACGGCAGGCCGGCCCAGGAAGCGATTTCTTCCTGGGTGAAACGTGGCAGGTTTTCCGGGACGTACAGACCGCCGTCGGTGGCCAGACCGGCCAGCAGGACGTCTTCGAAATTCAGGGCCGGTGCTTGGCCGCGGGTACTGATGTAACGCATGACTGACTCCAATGGAGAGTGTGCACAACAGTGGCCCCTTTCACGGGGCCATTGTAGGACAACGACTTAGTTCAGGTGCTCGACGCGGATCCGTACAACCGGACCATTCACACCGGCCAGGGCTTCGAGGGCGGCGATTGCATCGTTGATGCGCTGCTCGACCACGCGGTGGGTCAGCAGGATCATCGGTACCAGACCGTCGTGTTCCTCGACTTCCTTCTGCATGATCGACTCGATGTTGATGCCGCGCTCCGAGAGGATGCTCGCCACCTGAGCCAGTACGCCCGGATGGTCCTTGGCCTGGATGCGCAGGTAGTAGGCGCTTTCGCAGGCTTCGATCGGCAGGATCGGGTGCGCCGACAGCGCGTCCGGCTGGAAGGCCAGATGCGGCACGCGGTTTTCCGGATCGGAAGTCATGGCGCGAACCACGTCCACCAGGTCGGCGATCACCGACGAAGCGGTCGGCTCCATGCCGGCACCGGCGCCGTAGAACAGCGTCGAACCGGCGGCGTCACCGTTGACCATCACGGCGTTCATCACGCCGTTGACGTTGGCGATCAGGCGATCGGCCGGGATCAGCGTCGGGTGTACGCGCAGCTCGATGCCGGCAGCGGTGCTGCGCGCCACACCGAGGTGCTTGATCCGGTAGCCCAGCGCTTCGGCGTAGTTCACGTCAGCGGTGGTCAGCTTGGTGATGCCTTCGGTGTAGGCCTTATCGAATTGCAGCGGAATGCCGAACGCGATGGAAGCCAGAATCGTCAGTTTGTGCGCGGCGTCGATGCCTTCGACGTCGAAGGTCGGATCGGCTTCGGCGTAGCCCAGCGCTTGCGCTTCGGCCAGCACGTCTTCGAAGGTGCGACCCTTCTCGCGCATTTCGGTGAGGATGAAGTTACCGGTGCCGTTGATGATCCCGGCGACCCAGTTGATGCGGTTGGCGGACAGGCCTTCACGGATCGCCTTGATCACCGGAATGCCACCGGCCACGGCCGCTTCGAATGCCACGATCACGCCTTTCTCGCGTGCCTTGGCGAAAATCTCATTACCGTGAACGGCAATCAGTGCCTTGTTCGCGGTGACCACATGCTTGCCATTCTCGATGGCCTTGAGTACCAGCTCGCGGGCAACGGTGTAGCCGCCCATCAGCTCTATGACGATGTCGATCTCAGGGTTCGTGGCCACTTCGAAGACATCGTTGGTAATCGCAATACCGGTCGTCTGGAACTGAGGCTTTGGCGTGCGCATGGCAATTTGTGCCACTTCGATCCCACGCCCGGCACGACGAGCAATTTCCTCGGCGTTGCGCTGAAGTACGTTGAAGGTACCGCCACCGACGGTCCCTAACCCACAGATGCCTACTTTGACCGGATTCACTGTGAACTCCCCATGAAACGGCCGACGCAAGGTCGGCCGGAAAACAACCGCGTGTTCGCGGCTCTCTATTAATGGCCCGGCGAAGTTACCGCCGGACCATGATCGTCAAAGGCTGACCGTGACGATGCGAATTACTTGGCGCCCAGCGCCAGTTTGGCGACTTGTGGCGCCGGCTGGTAGCCCGGAATGACTTGTCCGTCGGCCAAAACGATGGCCGGTGTGCCGTTCACGCCGATCGACTGGCCCAAAGCGAACTGTTTGGAAACCGGGTTGGCGCACTTGGCGGCCTTGATTTCCTTGCCATCGACCATTTTGTCCATGGCGGCTTTCTTGTCGGTCGAGCACCACACGGCTTGCAGTTGCTCGTCACCCGGCGAACCGAGACCCTGACGCGGGAACGCCACGTAACGCACTTCGATGCCGCGCTTGTTCAGCTCGGGCACTTCGGCGTGCAGCTTGTGGCAGTACGGGCAGGTAGTGTCGGTGAACACGGTGATGTGCGATTTGGTCTCGCCCACGGCTGGGTAAACCACGGTTTCGGCCACCGGGATGGCGTTGACCAGCTTGGAGATGCCCAGGCGTTCGGTCTTCTCGGTCAGGTTGACCGGTTTGCCGTCCTTGAGCTGAAACAGATAGCCCTGAACGATGTACTGGCCGTCGGCGCTGGCGTACAGCACGCGGCTGCCCTTGAGCTTGACTTCATACATGCCCGGCAACGGGCTGGTGCTGATGCTTTCGACCGGAACCTCGAGTTCGAGTTTTTCCAGGCTTTGACGAATGGCTTTGTCGGCCGCGTCATCGGCGACGGCAAAGGTGCTGACCAACGCAATGGCTGCGGCGGCGAAAATCTGGGTCAGACGCATGAGAACTCCTGAAGGCGGACAAATGAAACGGTCAGAACGCCCGTGCCGGAACACCGGGTCATAACCGTCCATCGTGCAAACCGGCAAAGCCTACCACATAAGGCTCGCATGGCCGAATGCGCCTGTCGCCAGACACTCGCTGCAGGGTGACTCAAATTCCCCTGTGGCGAGGGAGCTTGCTCCCGCTCGGCTGCGCAGCAGCCGTAGATATTGCACAACCGATGCGACTGACAGATTTTGGGGGCGCTTCGCACCCCAGCGGGAGCAAGCTCCCTCGCCACAAAAAGCTGGCTTTGCATCAGCCTCTAGGGTGGTGTTTGGCGTGGAGGTCTTGCAGGCGCGCGCGGGCCACATGGGTGTAGATCTGCGTTGTCGACAGATCACTGTGACCCAGCAACATCTGCACCACCCGCAGATCGGCGCCGTGGTTGAGCAGGTGCGTGGCAAACGCATGGCGCAGGGTGTGCGGCGACAGCGACTTGCCGATCCCGGCGACCTTGGCCCAATGCTTGATCCGGTGCCAGAAAGTCTGGCGGGTCATCTGCTCGCCGCGCTGGCTGGGAAACAGCACATCGCTGGGCCGTCCGCCGAGCAGCTCGCTGCGGCCATCGCGCATGTAGCGTTCGACCCAGACAATCGCCTCCTCGCCCATCGGCACCAGGCGCTCCTTGCTGCCCTTGCCCATCACCCGCAACACGCCCTGACGCAGGTTGACCTGCTCCAGCGTCAGGCTCACCAGTTCGGTCACCCGCAGCCCGCAGGCGTACAGCACTTCAAGCATGGCGCGGTCACGCTGGCCGATGGCTTCGCTCAGATCCGGCGCCTTGAGCAGCGCTTCGACGTCGGCTTCCGACAACGACTTGGGCAGCGGCCGACCGAGTTGCGGCATATCGACGCGCAAGGTCGGATCGACCGTAATCAGCTTTTCCCGCAGCAGATAGCGATAAAAGCCACGTACACCGGAGAGAAATCTGGCGGTGGAGCGCGGTTTGTAGTTCTGCTCCAGTCGCCAGGACAGGTGGTCAAGGATCAACTCGCGACCGGCATTGATCAGCTCGAGGTTTTTCTCCTGCAGCCAGCCGTTGAACAGCGCCAGATCGCTGCGGTAGGCGCCGCGAGTGTTATCGGACAGGCCTTTTTCCAGCCACAGGGCGTCGAGGAATTGGTCAATCAGTGGATGGTCGATGGCAGGCATGGGCGCTCAAGACACACAACCTCCGGGGCTGTGCGCAAATGTAGAGTGAACTGTAGGAATGGCCGCTAGTCTTTCATAGCCCGCTAATTCAAGGAACAGGGAGCATCAATGAACGAGCAGCAAATTCTCTTGGCATTTGGCGGGATCGGCGCCGCGGCGCTGGGTTGCCAGTGGCTGGCGTGGCGCCTGAAGCTGCCGGCGATTCTGTTTCTGTTGCTGACCGGGATTCTCGCCGGGCCGGTGCTGGGCTGGCTCGACCCGCAGGAAATGTTCGGCCCGTTGCTGATGCCGCTGGTGTCGCTGGCGGTAGCGTTGATCCTGTTTGAGGGCAGTCTGACTCTGCACCTGTCGGAATGGCGCGAGATCGGCAGCGTCGTGCATCGGCTGGTGACCCTTGGTGCGCTCGTCACCTGGGTAGTCATCGCCGTCGCGACGCACTTCCTGCTCGGCTTCGACTGGTTGTTGG
The DNA here is from genome assembly GCF_900187525.1 of Pseudomonas sp. Irchel s3a10. Lineage (NCBI taxonomy): Bacteria > Pseudomonadati > Pseudomonadota > Gammaproteobacteria > Pseudomonadales > Pseudomonadaceae > Pseudomonas > Pseudomonas sp. Irchel s3a10. Next base: position 66,672 of record NZ_FYDR01000005.1, on the reverse strand, counting down.
CAATCCTGTTCGGCAGCCTGACGCTGGTGACCGGGCCGACGGTGATCGTGCCGATGCTGCGGGTGGTGCGGCCGAAAGCCTCGATCGCCAACATCCTGCGCTGGGAAGGCATCGTCATTGACCCGATTGGCGCCCTGCTCGCGGTGGTGGTCTACAGCTTCATCATTGCCCGCTCAGAGGGCAACGGCCTCGAACAGAGCCTGCTGACCTTCGGCGGCGTGATTGTCTGCGGCAGCGTATTCGGGGTGCTCGGCGGCTGGGTGCTAGGCACCGTCATCCGTCGCCAGTGGCTGCCGGAATACCTGCACAACCTCGCCTCGCTGGCGGCGGTGCTGGGGATTTTCATTGCGTCCAATCAGGTGATGCACGAGTCCGGCTTGCTCGCGGTAACGCTGATGGGCATGTGGCTGGCAAACATGAAGGGCGTGGATGTGCGGCACATCCTGCACTTCAAGGAAAACCTCAGCGTGCTGCTGATTTCCGGGTTGTTTATCCTGCTGGCGGCGCGGCTGGATCTGCATGCCCTGATCGGCCTCGGGCCGTTGGTGCTGATTCTGTTGCTGGTGATTCAACTGATCGCACGCCCGTTGAACGTGCTGTTGAGCACCGCAGGTTCCAGCCTGAGCTGGCGTGAACGCGCCTTGCTGTGCTGGATCGCCCCGCGCGGGATCGTGGCGGCGGCGGTGTCGGCGATTTTCGCGATTCGCCTGGATCAGGCCGGACACGAAGGTGCGCTGCTGCTGGTGCCGCTGACTTTCGCGGTGATCATCGGCACCGTGGTGCTGCAAAGTGCAACCGCTCGACCACTGGCACGCTTGCTGAACGTCGCTGAACCGGCGCCGAGCGGCTTCCTGATCGTCGGCGCCAACGGCCCGGCGCGTCTGTTGGGTAAATCGTTGCAGCAACTGGGCAGCCGCGTGCTGTTGACCGATTCGAGCTGGGAGAATATTCGTGCGGCGCGCATGGAGGGTTTGCCGACGTACTTTGGCAACCCGGCTTCGCAGCATGCCGATGCGCATCTGGATCTGGTGGGGCTGGGGCATCTGCTGGCGCTATCGCCGTCGGGCGAACTGAACACCCTGGCGGCGATGCGCTTTCGCCACGAGTTCGGTCATCAGCGTTTATTCGGTCTGGCCAGCGGTCAGGAAAGTCGTCGCAGTGACAAGCATCGGGCAAGCCTGGAACATCGCGGCAATCAACTGGGGAGCGAGGCGCTGACCTACGCCAAGCTGGCCAGCCTGATCAGCAACGGCGCCGAGGTCTACAGCACGACACTGACGGACGGGTTCGGTTGGGAGGATTACCAGGCACTGCATGGCAATCGGGCGACGCTGCTGTTCATGCGCGATGACAGCGGCTGGGTACATGTGGTGACGCCGGAGACCGCTTTGAAACCGGGATCCGGGTGGACGTTGTTGGCGTTGATTCAGCCTGAGAGCAGCGGTGCCTGAGCTGACGCCTTCGCGAGCAAGCCCGCTCCCACAGGTTTTGTGTTCACCCCGGACACTGTGGGAGCGAGCTTGCTCGCGAAGGCCACGACTCGATTTCAGATCAGGCTGCAAACCCAGGCAGCACCGGCACCGGCCGCTTGTCATCATCAATAGCGACAAAGCTGAACTGCCCATGAATCGCCTTCTCGCGGCCATCACAACTCATGCTCTCGACAAACACTTCCACCTCGACCTTGAGGCTGGTATTGCCGACCTTGATCACTTTACCGACCAGCTCGACGATGGAGCCGGCCGGGATCGCGTGATTGAAGTCGATGCGGTCGGTTGAAACAGTCACCAGTGGCAGGCGGCAGAAGCGGGTGGCGGTGATGAACGACACTTCGTCCATCCACGCCAGCGCGGTGCCGCCGAAGAGGGTGTTGTGGTGGTTGGTGGTCGGCGGGAAAACGGCTTTGGTCACGCGGGTCACCGAGAGTTCGGTGCGGCGCTGGATTTCCTGGTCACGGGTGGTCATGGGTTATTGCTCGTAAATCGGGGGCTCCCGAAAACAGCAAGATCAAAAGATCGCAGCCTTCGGCAGCTCCTACATAGTGAGGGCAGTTTATTGCGGGCAACAAAAAAGCAGCCCGTAGGCTGCTTTTTTCTGCATCGGAAGCTGGACTTAAGCCAGTTTTTCCTTGATGCGAGCTGCTTTACCCGACAGGTCGCGCAGGTAGTACAGCTTGGCTTTACGTACGTCACCGCGACGTTTAACAGCCATGCTGTCGATCTGCGGGGAGTAGGTCTGGAAAGTACGCTCTACGCCAACACCGTTGGAGATTTTACGAACGGTGAACGCACTGTTCACGCCGCGGTTACGCTTGGCGATTACAACGCCTTCGAACGCTTGCAGACGGGAACGATCGCCTTCCTTCACTTTCACCTGAACGACAATGGTGTCGCCTGGGGCAAAGGTAGGGATTTCTTTGGTCATCTGCTCTGCTTCGAGTGCAAGGATGATTTTGTTGGTCATGCTGTGCTCCTAAGGTAAATCAACTGATCTACCATCGATACGTTGTTAACTATCGTCCCGCTCGCGGATGTATTCCTCGAGCAGCTTCTTCTCTTCTCCAGAAAGCGAGCGGCTTTCCAGAAGATCGGCGCGTCGTTCATAGGTCCGACCAAGGGACTGCTGTAAACGCCAACGCCGGATATGCGCGTGATTGCCACTTAGCAACACGTCGGGAACACGCTGATCCGCATACACCTCAGGTCGGGTGTAGTGCGGGCAATCCAGCAGACCATCCGTAAAGGAATCTTCCTCAGCGGAATCCGCATGCCCTAAAGCTCCGGGCAGCAGTCGTGTAACCGCATCGATCATGACCATGGCCGGCAGCTCGCCGCCAGACAGTACATAGTCACCAATCGACCACTCTTCATCGACATGAGCCTCAATAAAGCGCTCGTCAATGCCTTCATAGCGGCCGGCAATCAGGATCAATGCATCCGATCTTGCCAACTCGCGTACCGCCGACTGAGTCAGTTGACGGCCTTGGGGGGACAGGTAAATCACCTTCGCCGCCTCCCCGGCTGCTGCCTTGGCCTGAACCAGAGCATCTTCCAGGGGCTTGATCTTCATCACCATGCCCGGACCACCGCCAAACGGGCGATCGTCCACAGTGTGATGCCGATCCGTCGTGTAATCCCGCGGATTCCAACAGGTCAGCTGCAACAGCCCCTGTTTGACCGCACGACTGGTAATGCCGTACTCACTGATGGCCGAGAACATCTCGGGGAACAGCGTAATGACGTCTACGCGCAGGCTGGCCATTGCTTAGAAGTCCGCGTCCCATTCCACCCGCATCACGCCTGCATCCAGGTCGATTGCCAGCACGCATTGCTCTGTATAGGGCAACAACCGCTCGCGATCATCCAGGCTGCCCGCGCAGGGCTTGACCACCAATACATCGTTCGCGCCGGTCTCCAACAGGTGATCAACCTTGCCGAACAATTGCTCGTCCTGGTTGATGACGCTCAGACCCTGCAACTGGTACCAGTAGTACTCGTCGCCTGTCAGGTTGGGCAAAAGGCTTCGCGAGATGCAAATCTCATAACCGCTCAGAAGACGGGCTTCATCGCGATCGTCGAGGCCTTTGAGCTTGGCAACCAGATCCTTTTGAGTGGATCGGCCGCTGACCAGCTCGACCTGTTTCACCACGCCTTCGCGCCGAAGCGTCCAGTTGCAGTAGTCCAACAGGTTTTCAATCGGATCGGTAAAGGAAAAGACCTTCACCTCGCCGCGAACGCCGTGAACCGAAAAAATCTTGCCGACAACGATCAGGTCATCAGCTTTTTCTGGCGTCGCGCTCATACTGCTCAGGCTGCAGCCTTGGCAGATTCCTTCAGCAACTGAGCAACACGCTCAGAAGGCTGTGCACCAACGCTCAGCCAGTAGGCTACGCGCTCTTGGTTCACGGACAGACGGATTTCCTGACCACGGGCAACAGGGTTGAAGAAGCCAACCTGTTCTTTGTGGGAGCCGTCACGCGGGTTACGCGAGTCGGTTACGGTCAGGTGGTAAAACGGGCGCTTTTTGGAGCCGCCAAGGGCAAGACGGATTGTTAGCATGTGAACATCGTTCCTGTAGTCGGTGCTGCAAATCTAAATGCACAGCGGGCATGGGTGCCCGAAAGGCCGCATATTCTAAGGAATATCCGGACTTTTGCAAATGACTTTTTCCGGCGCCTATGGCATGCCGTGCGGATTTGCATATAGAGCCGTCGATGAAAACGGCCAGTCAGCTCCCGCCGAGTGCGGGTTTGCTGTTGATCCTGCGTCCTTGCAGGGTCTGCGCCGGTGCGACGACCGGCGAAGTCTTAGTGTCCTGGTATCACATTTTTGGCATGCCGCCGCCGGGCAACATTCCGCCCATGCCGCGCATCATTTTCGCCATACCGCCTTTGGCGGTGAATTTCTTCATCATCTTCTGCATCTGCTTGTGCTGCTTGATCAAGCGGCCGATGTCCTGCACCTGAGTGCCGGAACCCATGGCGATCCGGCGTTTGCGCGAACCGCTGATCAGCTCAGGGTCGCGGCGCTCGGCCGGGGTCATGGAGTTGATGATGGCTTCCATCTGTTTGAACTGCTTCTCTGCCGCGTTCTGGGCATTGCCCATTTGCGACAGGTTGACGCCGCCGATGCTCGGCAGTTTGTCCATGAGCCCGCCGAGGCCGCCCATGTTCTTCATCTGTTGCAGCTGATCGCGGAAGTCTTCGAGGTCGAAGCCCTTGCCCTTCTTCAGCTTCTTGGCCAGTTTGTCGGCCTTGTCCTTGTCGAGGGTCGCTTCAGCCTGTTCGATCAGGCTGAGCACGTCGCCCATGCCGAGGATCCGCGAAGCGATACGCTCAGGGTGGAACGGATCGAGCGCTTCGCTCTTCTCGCCCATACCGATGAACTTGATCGGCTTGCCGGTGATCGCGCGTACCGACAGCGCGGCACCGCCACGGGCATCGCCGTCGACCTTGGTCAGGATCACACCGGTCAGCGGCAGCGCATCACCGAAGGCCTTGGCCGTGTTGGCCGCGTCCTGACCGGTCATGGCGTCAACCACGAACAGGGTTTCCACCGGGTTGATCGCGGCGTGCAGCGCCTTGATCTCGCCCATCATCTCTTCGTCGATGTGCAGACGACCGGCGGTGTCGACGATGACCACGTCGATGAATTTGAGTTTTGCTTCTTTAATAGCCGCGTTGGCGATGTCGACCGGCTTCTGGCTCAGGTCGGACGGGAAGAACGTCACGCCGATGTCGTTGGCCAGGGTTTCCAGCTGCTTGATAGCAGCCGGACGGTAAATGTCCGCCGACACGACCATCACCGACTTCTTCTTGCGTTCTTTAAGGAAGCGCGCGAGTTTGCCGGCGGTGGTGGTTTTACCGGCACCCTGCAGACCGGCCATCAGAATGACGGCGGGCGGCACGGCGCTCAGGTTCAAGTCTTCGTTGGCCGCGCCCATCAGGCTTTCGAGTTCGGCCTGGACGATCTTCACGAATGCCTGGCCCGGCGTCAGGCTGCGCGACACCTCGGTGCCGACAGCGCGCTCCTTGACCGAATTGACGAAGTCCTTGACCACCGGCAGGGCGACGTCGGCTTCGAGCAACGCCATGCGCACTTCGCGCAGGGTGTCTTTGATATTGTCTTCAGTCAGCTTCGCCTTGCCGGTGACATGGCGCAGCGTCTGCGAGAGACGGTCGGTTAAGTTTTCAAACATTGCGCGATCCTTTCAGGCCCTGTGTAGACCGGGATAATGGCGGCCCAGACCGGATTCAACATGTGCTCGGCGAGCCTGCGGCGTGGGCAGGTCGCGGATTATAGCGAAGACTGCGTCGGGCGGACACCTCGCACTTTCGTGGTGTGGCGGTTCTATGCCAAACTCAGCGCCTTTCGGGCCTGCCTAACAGGATTTATGCTCCCCTTGTCACCCAGTTTGCTGACTACCATCGCCGCCGCGCTTCTTTATGCCGCTGCGACCCTTTATCAGGGCACCCGCCTGGCCTCCGGCGCCAAGGCGAACAAGCGCCTGCTGGTTACGCTCGGCATCCTCGCCGTGCTCGCCCACAGCGCCAGCCTGCTCACTCACCTGCTGACGCCGATCGGCCTGGGCCTGGACTTCTTCAGCGCCGCCAGCCTGATCGCCGCGGCCGTCATCGCGCTGACGCTGCTGGCCTGCTCGCGGATCCCGGTGGAAAATCTGTTGGTACTGCTGTTCCCGCTCGGCGCGGCGACGGTGCTGCTGGCGCAGTTCGCCCCGGCCGGCACGGTACAGATCATCGACGAAGAGCCGGGCATCCTCGCTCACATCCTGCTGTCGATCCTTGCCTACGGCATGTTCACCATCGCGGTATTCCAGGCCTTGCTCTTGCTGGTGCAGGATCACCAGCTCAAGCACAAGCACCCGTCGGGCCTGATCAAGAATTTCCCGCCGCTGCAAACCATGGAAAGCCTGCTGTTCGGCTTCCTCTGGGCCGGCTGGACGCTGCTGTCGCTGTCGCTGATCTCCGGCTGGCTGTTCGTCGAGAACCTGTTCGCCCAGCATCTGGTGCACAAGACCTTGCTGGCGTGTCTGGCCTGGATCGTGTTCAGCGTGCTGCTGTGGGGCCGTAATCGCCTCGGCTGGCGCGGCCACAAGGCGATTCGCTGGACCCTCGCCGGTTTCTGCCTGCTGATGTTGGCGTATTTCGGCAGCAAGCTGGTTCGTGAATACATCCTGCACATCTGACGGGCGGCATAAATGGACGGTTTGCCCATAGGGCCGATGCTCGCGGTATTTGTCCTGCTGATTTTATGGTCGGGGCTGTTTACCGCCGTCGAAATCGCGCAGCAGCACTTGCTCGCGCAACGCACCGCCTCGCGCGCCAGCGATAAACCGCTGGCGAAGCTGAGCTTCCCGCTCGACAGTCTGATCCTGTGCAACACCCTGTGCCGCGCCCTCGCGGTAATCATTGCCACGCTGCTGGCGATCTTCCTCTGCGAAGAGAACGGCCCGTGGGCCGCCTGCCTCGGCGCCGGCGCCGTATTGCTGGTGTTTGCCGATTACTTTCCGCGCACCGTGGCCCAGCGCTACCCGGATGCGGTGCTGTCGTTCGGCAATACCCTGCTGGCGGTTCCGCTGAAGATTCTTTACCCGCTGGCCTGGCTGCTGAGCCGCATCAGCGGTTTGCTGCTGCGTCCCTTCGCGCGCAAACCCCAAGTGGTGCAGCAAAGCGAAGACGAAGAACCTGCAGGCCCTGACGACGACCCGGAACACCCGTCTCGCGCCCACCCGGTTTCCGGGATCCACGCGCTGGACAACATCACGGTCAACGACATTCTGGTGCCACGTAGCGATGTCGACGGCATCAACCTCGACGACTCGATCGAAGCGATCATCGAACAACTGCGCCAGAACAAACGCACGCGCCTGCCGGTGTTCCACAGCGACATCAACCAGGTCGAAGCGGTGCTCAACACCCGGCAGATCCGCCATCTGCTCAGCGATGGCCGACTAACCCGCGAAGCGCTGCTGGCGGCCAGCTACGAGCCGTACTTCGTTCCGGAAAGCACGCCGCTGCAACTGCAACTGCTGAACTTCCACAAGCAGCAGCGCCGGCTGGGCATGGTGGTGGACGAGTACGGCGAAGTGCTGGGCATCGTTACCCTGGAAGACATTCTCGAAGAGATCGTTGGCGAATTCGAAAGCGAGCACAGCCTCGACAACCCGCACATCCATCCGCAGCCCGACGGGCGCATGGTGATCGACGGCACCGCGTCGATCCGCGAGTTGAACAAATGCCTGGGCTGGCACTTGCCGAGCGACGGGCCGAAAACCCTCAACGGCCTGGTGACCGAGGCGCTGGAGACCATTCCGGACAGCGCGGTGTGCCTGAAGATCGGGCGTTATCGGCTGGAGATCCTCGAGACCGAGGACAACCGGGTGAGCAAGGTGTTGATCTGGCATACAAGCTCGGTGCCTGCCAAGGTCTAAGAGCTGCTGTGGCGAGGGAGCTTGCTCCCGCTGGGTTGCGAAGCAGCCCTGGCTTTTGATTTACCCACAGATTCATGCGGCCGCTTCGCGCCCGAGCGGGAGCAAGCTCCCTCGCCACAGAAAGCCCGACAGCAGCGATCTTTGCTCTTGTTCATTCGTTAGCCCCCTTCCTATAATCGAGCCGCTTACCCGAGCGCCGCCGAGCCCTGTGCTTACCCCGCACGCCAACGGTTTCGGTAATTTTCCGCACTACCCCGACGACTGTTCCTACTCGAAACAGCGCTCGCGTCTCATCCCACATCCCTGGGTGTTCAACCATAATAATTCGCTCCAACGGAGCCATGACTGTCAGGGATCACCGCATGACGACCAGTACCGCTTACAGCGCCACCGCGCCTGCCCAGCCGACCAACTCCGCCACCCGCGTGGCAACGGCGAGTTTCATCGGCACCGCCATCGAGTTCTACGACTTCTACGTTTACGCCACCGCCGCTGCACTGGTGATCGGGCCGGTGTTCTTTCCGCAGACTTCCGGCACCGCGCAGATGCTCTCGGCGTTTCTCACCTTCGGCATCGCCTTCCTCGCCCGGCCGCTGGGTTCGGCGCTGTTCGGCCATTTCGGTGACCGCATCGGGCGCAAATCGACACTGGTCGCCTCGCTACTCCTGATGGGCGTGTGCACCACGCTGATTGGCGTGCTGCCGGGTTACGACAGCATTGGCGCCTGGGCCCCGATTCTGTTGTGCGTGCTGCGTTTCGGTCAGGGTCTGGGATTGGGTGGTGAATGGGGTGGCGCGGCGCTATTGGCGACGGAGAATGCGCCCAAGGGCAAACGGGCGTGGTTCGGCATGTTCCCGCAGCTTGGCCCGTCGATCGGTTTTCTCGCGGCCAATGGGTTATTCCTGACCTTGGCGATGACCCTCGATGATGAGCAGTTCCGCAGTTGGGGCTGGCGGATTCCATTTCTGCTCAGCGCGGCACTGGTGATGGTTGGCCTGTATGTGCGTTTGAAACTTCACGAAACGCCGGTGTTCGCCAACGCGATTGCTCGTCAGGAGCGAGTGAAAGTGCCGCTGGTCGAGCTGTTCAGCCAGTACTGGGCACCAACCCTGCTCGGCGCGGCGGCGATGGTGGTGTGCTATGCGCTGTTTTACATCTCGACGGTGTTTTCCCTGAGCTACGGCGTATCCACCCTCGGCTACAGCCGTGAGACGTTCCTTGGACTGTTGTGCTTTGCCGTGCTGTTCATGGCCGCGGCAACACCGTTGTCAGCATGGGCCAGCGACCGTTACGGGCGCAAACCGGTGTTGATCGTCGGCGGTGTGCTGGCGATTCTGTCCGGATTCCTGATGGAGCCGTTGCTGACGCAGGGTTCGACCTGGGGCGTGGCGCTGTTCCTGTGCATCGAGCTGTTCTTGATGGGCGTGACGTTTGCCCCGATGGGTGCGCTGCTACCAGAACTGTTTCCGACGCACGTGCGCTATACCGGCGCATCGGCCGCTTACAACCTCGGCGGGATCGTCGGCGCCTCGGCGGCTCCGTTCTTTGCGCAGAAACTGGTGGCGATGGGTGGTTTGAGTTATGTCGGCGGGTATGTGTCGGCGGCAGCAGTACTCAGCCTGATTGCTGTGCTGTGCCTTAAGGAAACGAGGAATAACGATCTGAATCAGGTTGCCTGACAGGAGATCAAAAGCTTCGCGAGCAAGCCCGCTCCCACATTGGAATGCATTTCCCTGTGGGAGCGAGCTTGCTCGCGAAAGCCGCGCCTCGGTTTACAGCTCTACAACAACAGCCTGAGCAGCACGAGTCGCTTTCGCACGCGCCGCCTCAATCGACTCATCCCGCGCCAACGCCACGCCCATCCGGCGCTGACCGTTGACCTCAGGCTTGCCAAACAGACGCAACGCCGTATCCGGCTCGCTCAGCGCTGCGCCAAGGTTGGCGAACGCGGTCTGGGTCGACTGCCCTTCCACCAGAATCACCGCCGAAGCCGAAGGGCCGAACTGACGGATCAGCGGCACCGGCAGACCGAGAATGGCGCGCGCGTGCAGGGCAAACTGCGACAGGTCCTGAGAAATCAGGGTCACCAGACCGGTGTCATGCGGGCGCGGCGAGACTTCGCTGAACCACACCTGATCGCCCTTGATGAACAGCTCGACACCGAACAGCCCGCGACCACCCAGGGCCTCGGTCACGGCTTTGGCCACGCGCTCGGACTCAGCCAGGGCAATCGGGCTCATGGCCTGTGGCTGCCAGGACTCCTGATAGTCGCCCTTCTCCTGACGGTGACCGACCGGTGCGCAGAACGTGGTGCCGCCGATGTGGCGCACGGTCAGCAGAGTGATTTCGTAGTCGAAATCGATGAAGCCTTCGATGATCACCCGACCTTTGCCGGCGCGACCGCCTTCTTGCGCGTACTCCCAGGCTTTCTGCACGTCATCGGCGCTGCGCAGCAGGCTCTGGCCTTTGCCCGACGAGCTCATGACTGGCTTGACCACGCACGGGAAGCCCAGATCCTGAACGGCTTTGCTGTAATCCTCGAAGGTGTCGGCAAAGTGGTACGGCGAAGTTGGCAGATCCAACTCTTCAGCGGCCAGGCGACGGATGCCTTCGCGGTTCATGGTCAGTTGGGCGGCGCGGGCGGTCGGGATCACGGTGAAGCCTTCGGCTTCCAGTTCGACCAGCGTGGCGGTGGCGATGGCTTCGATTTCCGGCACGATGAAGTGCGGCTTCTCGGCCTCGATGACTGCACGCAGCGCGGCGCCGTCGAGCATGTTGATCACGTGGCTGCGGTGCGCAACCTGCATGGCCGGCGCGTTGGCGTAACGGTCGACGGCAATCACTTCAACGCCCAAGCGTTGCAGCTCGATCACCACTTCCTTGCCCAACTCACCACAGCCACACAGCAATACGCGGGTCGCGGTCGGCGACAATGGAGTTCCGATACGGGTCATCTCAGGTCCTCAAAGAAGCGGATCATCGAGGAAAGCAACGCCAGCCGCGCTTTCCATGGGGAGAAAGCGCGGCATTTTACATGAACCGCAGGGTTTGGCTCAGCTGGCGACAGCCTGTTTGCGCTCGCGCCAGGCCATGATCAGCCAGACGGCAGTGACGCCGGCGAACTTCGAGGCCAATGCGGTGATGATCACCGGTGGCGTCATCAGGTCGATCATGCCGAAGAAGATGAAGGTATCGAGGGGAATGCTCAGCGCCGAGCTGATCCACAGGCGGTCGCGCAACGGCCGTTTGGTGACGCTGAACACCAGCCAGTCGATGATCTCGGACACCGCGAACGCTGTGGCGCTGGCCAAGGCGATGGATGGATCAGAAGTGACGTATGACAGCACCAGCGCCGCCAGCATCGCCACCAACGCACCGTGGCCGAATCGGGTTTGCACCATGTCGCGCAACACGAACACCAACCCGCCCCAGGCCGACCAGATGATGTCCAGGTGTGGCGCAGTGGAAAAGGCGAAGTTGATCAGCACGACGCTGCTGATGTAGGCGATGAGGAAAATCATGGTGGCGACCTGAGAAATTGGCGCACAGGTTACTTCAGGGCTTGGTGTGGGGCCAATAAGAAGTGGCGACTGTTCTGGCCTCTTCGCGAGCAAGCCCGCTCCCACAGGGGAATGCATTTCAAATGTGGGAGCGGGCTTGCTCGCGAAGGCGGGCTGTCAGGCGCCTGATTTTCCGGGAATCATCCACACCAACCCACTCGCCTTCGCCCGCTCATGACACAACCCCAGCACCACGCGCCGCTCGTCGTTGGTCATCCGGCCCCAGCGGGTGATCTCAGCGACGGTGCGCTGGCAACCGGTACAGATATCGTCTTCATCCAGTGCGCAGATATTCACACACGGCGAGGCAACCGGTCTTTCGGGAGTACTCATTCTTCCTGCTCGACCAGATCTCGCGCATAGCGCTGCGAGTTATGCACATAGTGCGCGGCGCTGGCTTCGAGCATCTTCTTCTGCGCCTCGGTCAGTTCACGCACGACCTTGCCCGGTGAGCCCATCACCAGCGAGCCATCGGGAATTTCCTTGCCTTCGCCGATCAGCGAATTGGCGCCGATGATGCAGTTCTTGCCGATTTTCGCGCCGTTGAGAATCACCGCGTTGATGCCGATCAGGCTGTAATCACCCACGGTGCAACCGTGGAGCATGGCGTTATGGCCGATGGTCACGCCCGTGCCGATGGTCAGCGGATAGCCCATGTCGGTGTGCATCACCGTGCCGTCCTGGACGTTACTGTTCTTGCCGATCAGGATCAGCTCGTTGTCACCGCGCAGCACGGCGTTGAACCAGACGTTGGCGCCCTCTTCGAGCTTGACCTTGCCCACCAGCACGGCATTGGGCGCGACCCAGCTCTGTGGATGGGTTTCGACGCGGGCGTCGCCCAGGCGGTATTTCATCTTGTTTTCCTCAGGCTCACGAACGGGCCATTCGAGCGATGGCTTCAGGTGTTGATATAGCTTTTGGGCGGATGATGCAGGCTGATCTGTTCGTCATAGAGCAGATTGATCAGTTCGACGATCATGATAGCGGTCAAACCCCAGATCTTGAATTCGCCATAGCGATAACTCGGCACGTACCAACTGCGGCCCTGGTAATCGATACGATGCGTGTGTTCGCGCGGGTCTTTGCGGAAGAACTCCAGCGGCACGTTGAATACTGCGGCGATCTCGGCATCGTTGGCCTGGTATTCGACGAAGTCCGGGATCACCCCGACATACGGCGTGACCTTGATGCCATGCAGGGAGATCAGCGGGCTGAGCGGGCCGATCACCTCGACCAGTCCCGGTGGCAGGCCGATTTCTTCCTCGGCTTCGCGCAGGGCGGTGAAAATCAGGTCGGGGTCTTCCGGATCCCGGCGTCCGCCGGGAAAAGCCACTTCGCCGCCGTGGGTCGAGAGGCCGCTGGCGCGCAGGGTCAGCACCAGCTCGGGTTCGTCACTGCGAGTGATCGGCACCAGAACAGCGGCCTCGGGGAAACGTTTATCGGTCTCCAGCGTGCGCGGTGTGTGGTTGCTTACCCTATGCAGTAGCTCGTCCAGCATGAGTGTTCTCGATCTGTGCCTTACCCTGCATCATGCACCAATCATTGCAGCCGCCCAAGCCCCTCGCCGGGCCATGTCGCGAAACGACAACTTGCCGACCGGCACCGCTGCACGCCAAGATAGGCGCAGCATTCAGGAACCCCAGCATGAAATTTTGCAGTCAGTGCGGCAACCCGGTGACCCAGCGCATTCCCGAAGGCGACTCGCGGCTGCGATTTGTCTGCGACAGCTGTCAGACCATTCACTATCAAAACCCCAATATCGTTGCCGGTTGCGTCGCGACCTGGGGCAGTAAAGTGCTGCTCTGCCGCCGCGCCATCGAGCCACGGCTCGGTTACTGGACGTTGCCTGCCGGTTTCATGGAAAACGGCGAAACCATCGAGCAGGCCGCGATCCGCGAAACCGCCGAGGAAGCCTGCGCCCGAGTGCGTAATCTGAGCATCTACACGCTGATCGACGTGCCACACATCAGCCAGGTGCACGTGTTCTTCCGTGCCGAACTGGCCGATCTGGACTTTGCCGCCGGGCCCGAAAGCCTCGAAGTACAACTATTCGACGAAGCCGACATCCCGTGGGACGAGCTGGCTTTCCGCACCGTGGGGCGTACCTTAGAATGCTTCTTCGCGGATCGTCGGGTCGAGGCGTATCCGGTTCGTTCGGAATCGATTCCGCCGTTGGTCCAGCCTGCCATTAGCTGACTCAAAGAATCCAAAGATCAAAAGATCGCAGCCTTAGGCAGCTCCTACACTTAACATTGCGTCACTCCTTGGGGAATCGTTTCAATGCGCTGGTTGCTTGCCCTGTTTTGCCTGTCGTTCGTCACCGTGTCCCAAGCGTCCTTCGTGACCACCGTGACGCCGTCGGATACCCCGCTGATCGAAAAGATACTGGTGCTCAAATCGGCGCATCAACTGCAGTTGATTTCCGGCGGCAAGCCGATCAAGACCTATCGCATTTCCCTGGGCAAGGGCGCGAAAAAAGGTCCGAAACTGATTGAAGGAGACAAACGCACGCCCGAAGGCTTCTACTGGATCGACTGGCGCAAGGTCAGTGAAAAATTCAATCTGGCGATGCACATTTCCTACCCGAACATCAGCGATTCGGCCCGTGCCCGCCGTGAAGGCGTCGAGCCTGGCGGGATGATCATGATCCACGGCACCCCGGATTCGGAAGAAACTCCGGAAGACCTGTTCCACACTCTGGACTGGACCGACGGCTGCATCGCCATGCGCAACATGGACATGCGTGAAGTCTGGGGTCTGGTGCCGGACGGTACGATGATCGAGATTCGCCCTTAATCAGCGACCACCGGTCACCCACAAAAAAATAAATCAAAAGATCGCAGCCTGCGGCAGCTCCTACAGGGTTGATACCACTTCCCACTGTAGGAGCTACCGCAGGCTGCGATCTTTTGCTTTTTAAAGCCCACCACTAATACCACTTAAAACCACACCCCCAAAAACCCGCCATTTCATTGGGCCATAGGCCGATTCGACGCGTTGACATGGTATTCAAGTGGTATTAATTTCCGCCCCACAAGCGAGCCACAACAATCCTATACTCGCGTCGGAAATGACCTACATGAACGACCTCCAGGCCCTACGCCCAGATGACTCCCAGCCGACGCCGCTGTACCTGCAGCTGGCGCGCAATCTGGAATCGGCGATCCATTCCGGGCAGTGGAAGGCCGAGCAGGCGATGCCGTCCGAGCGCAACCTCAGCGAGCAACTGGGGATCTCCCGGGTCACCGCGCGCAAGGCGCTGGAAGTGCTGCTCGATCAAGGTCTGATCCGCCGCCTGCAAGGTTCCGGCACCTTCATCACCCCCCGTCTGGAACAACCGCTGTCACGCCTCTCGGGCTTCAGCGAAATGCTCCGCCTCAAGGGTTTCGTCCCCAGCTCGCAGTGGCTGGAGCGCGAAATCACTCTGCCGACTCACGAAGAACTGATCCGCCTGAGCCTGTCGCCGAACGACAAGGTCGCGCGCATGAAACGCCTGCGCAAGGCCGACGACACCGTGATGGCCATCGAGATGAGCACCCTGCCCGCCTCGATCATGCCCAAGCCGCAATTGGTCGGCGATTCGCTCTACGAATACCTCGACGGCATCGGCAAACCGATCGTCCGCGCCCTGCAGCACATCCAGGCGATCAACGCCTCGGACGAATTCGCCGCGCTGGTCGGCATCGCCCCCGGCACCGCCATGCTGCTGATGACCCGGGTCGGCTATCTGGAAGACAACACGCCGATCGAAGTCACCGACACCTATTGCCGCAACGACTACTACGACTTTGTTGCAGAGCTGCGTCGTTAAGAGCGGCCATAAGCGAGAACCGAAATGTCCGAAGACAACATCCTCACCGCCAGCGGCTGGGTTCGCGGCCGGCTGATTCACGAACACGGCAAAGTCGTGTCGATCGAAGGCGTGCCCTGCGACCCGGCCGACAATGACCTGCCCTACCTGCTGCCGGGTTTCATCGATCTGCACGTCCACGGCGGCGGTGGCAAAGACATCATGGAAGGCGCCAGCGCCTTCGAAACCATCACCAAAACCCACGTGCGTTTCGGCACCACCTCGCTGCTGGCCACCACCATGACCGCGCCGAGTGCCGAGATCTCCAGCGTGCTGAAAGAGGTCGGCGAGTTCTGCGAACAGCGTCCGCAAGGTGCCGCCCGGGTGCTTGGTGTGCACCTCGAAGGCCCGTATATCAACCCCGGCAAACTCGGCGCGCAACCGAACTTTGCCCACACCGCGTTGATGGCCGAAGTCGAGGAATACCTGGCGCTGGCGCCGATCCGGGTGATCACCATCGCCCCGGAAATCGCCGGTCACGACGGGTTGATTCGTGAACTGAGCAGCCGCGGCATCCGCATGCAAATCGGCCACACCCTCGGCAGCTATGAGGAAGGCGTCGCCGCCCTGGATGCCGGCGCCACCAGCTTCACCCATTTGTACAACGCCATGAGCCCGCTGCATCACCGCGAGCCGGGGATCGTCGGCGCCGCGCTGGCCCACGCCAAATTCGCCGAGCTGATCCCGGACTTGCTGCACGTGCACCCCGGTGCGATCCGCGTGGCCCTGCGTTCGATCCCGTGCCTGTATTGCGTCACCGATTCGACCGCGGCCGCCGGCATGCCCGACGGTGAATACAAGCTCGGTAGCCACACCGTGACCAAATGCCTGGGCGGCGTGCGCCTGCCCGACGGCACGCTGGCCGGCAGCACCCTGACCATGGATCAGGCCCTGCGCAACCTGGTGAAGATCGGATTGCCGATCGCCGAGGCCTCGCAGCGTCTGTCGCAATTTCCCGCCGACTACCTCGGCATCACTGAACGCGGGCGCCTGCAACCGGGGGCCTGGGCCGACTGCGTGCGGCTGGATCGCTCACTCACACTGACCGCCGTCATGGTCGAAGGAGAAGACATTGACTTCAAAAATGCTTGAAGAGGCGCTGTCCTCGTTCGAGGCCGTGCAAGCCCAATTGCAACAGCTCGACCCGCAGATGATCGAGATCGCCGGGCGCCTGCGCCGTCAGCCGCCGCAAGTGGCGATGACCGTTGCGCGCGGCAGCTCCGACCATGCAGCGAGCTACTTCGCCTACCTGACCATGCAGCAACTGGGCGTACCGGTGGCGTCGTTGCCGATGTCGGTGGTGACCATGCAACAGGCGCCGCTGAAGGTCAGCGGTCAGGTGGCGTTCGCGTTCTCGCAATCGGGGCAGAGCCCGGATCTGGTCAACAGTCTGCGACTGTTGCGCAAGCGTGGCGCCCTCAGTGTGTCGATGGTCAACGCCGCCGATTCGCCACTGGAAGCGGCGTGTGAGTTCAGCCTGCCGCTGCTCGCCGGCACCGAAAGCAGCGTCGCCGCGACCAAGAGTTTTATCGCCACCCTCAGCGCCAGCGCCCGCCTGATCGCGCACTGGAAAGAAGACCGTGAACTGCTGGAAGCGCACAACGCCCTGCCCGAAGGACTGCGCGACGCGGCACAGCAGGACTGGAGCGCAGCAGCCATCGATGCCTTGCGCGATTGTGAGCGTCTGATGGTCATCGGCCGTGGTGCCGGTTTCGCCATCGCCCAAGAGGCCGCGCTGAAATTCAAGGAAACCTCGTCGATTCAGGCCGAAGCGTTCAGCAGTGCCGAAGTCCGTCACGGCCCGATGGCGTTGATCGACGAGCATTACCCGTTGCTGGTGTTCGCCCCGCGCGGTGCCGAACAGGCCGGTCTGATCAGCCTTGCGGCAGAGATGCGTCAACGCGGCGCCCGTGTGCTGCTCGCGGCGCCGGACGACATCCTCGAACGCGACCTGACCCTGAGCCGCGCCGAGCACCCGGCCCTCGATCCGATCCTGGCGATCCAGAGCTTCTACGTGATGGCCGCAGGTCTCGCCGTGGCCCGCGGCATGGACCCGGATCAGCCGCGCCACCTGAGCAAAGTGACCCGTACGCATTAACCACTGCTGAACGATGCACAACCCTGTCGGCGGACGCGAAAACCGTTGATTGATGCACAACCCTGTAGGAGCTGCCGCAGGCTGCGATCTTTTGATGTTGTTTTTTAAATCAAGATCAAAAGATCGCAGCCTGCGGCAGCTCCTACGGGGGAAAGCGAAATTACTGATGAGACCGAGCCATGCACAACAACAATAAAGAGCTGACCCTCAGCGCCCCGCTCAGCGGCCCGGTGCTCACGCTCGCCAAAGTCCCGGACGCGGTGTTCGCCAGCGGCGCGATGGGTGACGGCATCGCCATCGACCCGCTGAATGACACTCTGTATTCGCCCTGCGCTGGAGAGATCATCCACGTCGCCCGTACTGGCCACGCCCTGACCGTGCGCGCTGACAACGGTGCAGAAATCCTCCTGCACCTGGGCCTCGACACCGTTGAACTGAACGGCGAAGGCTTCTCGATGCTGGTCAAGGAAGGTACGCGGGTCAGCAACGGCCAGCCGTTGTTGCGCTACGACCTGGACCAGGTCGGCCAGCAGTGCAAAAGCCTGGTCAGCCTGTTGATCCTGACCAACAGCCAGGATTTCCAGGTGCGCCCGATCACCCTCAAAGCGGTGAAGGTCGGCGAGCCGTTGCTGCACATCATTGCCCGCAACGGTGCGGCTGCGAATGTTGAAGAAACTCGCGGGCCTGAGGTGCGTGGACAAGTGCTGGTGGCGCATCGCGGCGGTCTGCATGCGCGCCCTGCCGCACTGATTCGCCAGACCGCACAAGGCTTCAAGTGCCAGTCGCAGCTGCACTTCGCCGGTAAATCGGCGCCGTGCAACAGCCTGATCGGCCTGATGGGACTGGCCATCGGCGAGCAGGATGAAGTACACGTCAGCTGTCAGGGGCCGGACGCCGAAGCTGCACTGCAAGCAATGCTGAATGCGTTGGCGACCGCCCTGCCGGATGATCATCACGCCGCTGCACCGGTCAACGCCGCACCGAGCAAGCGTCCGGCCGAGACTGGCGTGCTGCAAGGTGTGTGCGCCGCACCAGGACTGGTCGGCGGGCCGCTGTTTCGCCTGAACGCGATCAGCCTGCCGGCAGATACGGGCAGTCATGATCCGCTGGTGCAACAGCAGGTGCTTGAGTCGGCGCTGAAGCAGGTGCGCGGCGAAATCCACGCCACTCTCACCCAAGCGAAAAAGCACAAGAGCACCGACGAGGAAGCGATCTTCGCCGCACATCTGGCACTGCTCGAAGACCCGGCCCTGCTCGACGCTGCGCAGCATTCCATCGATCAAGGCACAGCGGCGACCCACGCGTGGAGCCATTCGATCGACGTGCAGTGCGAAGTGCTGCAACACACCGGCAGCGCGCTGCTGGCCGAACGCGCCAACGACCTGCGCGACCTCAAGCAACGGGTGCTGCGCGCCCTGCTTGGCGAAGCCTGGCATTACGAGGTGCCGGCCGGGGCCATCGTCGCTGCGCATGAACTGACGCCGTCGGATCTGCTGCAACTCAGCGCCCAAGGTGTCGCCGGGTTGTGCATGGCCGAGGGCGGCGCGACTTCGCACGTGGCGATTCTGGCGCGCGGCAAAGGTCTGCCGTGCCTGGTTGCACTGGGCGCCGCTTTACTCGATCAAGCACAAGGTCAGTCGGTGGTGCTGGATGCCGATGGCGGCCGCCTCGAACTGACGCCGAACGCCGAACGCCTGGCCGAAGTGCAGCAGGCGCAAATCGACCGTCAGCAACGCCGCGATGCGCAACAGGCCAAGGCCCACCTGCCCGCTGAAACCCGCAATGGCGTGGCCATCGAAGTGGTCGCCAATGTCGCCTCCAGCCATGAAGCGGCAGACGCCTTTGCCAACGGCGCCGATGGCGTCGGCCTGCTGCGTACCGAGTTCCTGTTCGTCGACCGGCAGACCGCGCCGGACGTCGACGAGCAGCGCGCCGCCTATCAAGCCGTGCTCGATGCCATGGGTGAGCACTCGGTGATCATCCGCACCATCGACGTCGGCGGCGACAAGCAACTCGACTACCTGCCGTTGCCCGCCGAAGCCAACCCGGTCTTGGGCTTGCGTGGCATTCGTCTGGCCCAGGCCCGTCCGGAAATCCTCGATCAGCAATTGCGCGCACTGCTGCAAGTCAGCCCGCTGCGCCGTTGCCGGATCCTGTTGCCGATGGTCACCGAAGTCGACGAACTGCTGCACATCCGCCAACGGGTCGATGCGCTGTGCCTGGAGTTGGGCATCAATCAGCGCCCGGAAATCGGCGTGATGATCGAAGTCCCCGCCGCTGCCTTGCAGGCCGAGCAACTGGCTGAACACGCCGACTTCCTGTCGATCGGCACCAACGACCTGTCGCAATACACCTTGGCCATGGACCGCGACCACGCCGGCCTCGCCGCTCGCGTCGATGCCCTGCACCCGGCGCTGCTGCGGCTGATCGCCATGACCTGCGCAGGTGCGGCGGTGCACAAGCGCTGGGTCGGCGTCTGCGGTGCCCTCGCCTCCGATCCGCTGGCGACACCAGTGCTGATCGGTCTGGGCGTGACCGAGCTGTCGGTGAGCCCGGTGCAAATCGGTGAAATCAAGGATCGCGTGCGCCAGTTGCACGAGGCCGAATGCCAACGCCTCAGCCTCGATCTGTTGAAGCTCAACAGCGCCGCTGCGGTTCGTCACGCCTGCCACCAGCATTGGCCTCTGCACTAACAACAAGCTCTCTATAAAGAGCAGGGAGAACCACCATGTACCAACTCTTCATCGAAGGCCTGCAACGCCTCGGCCGCGCGCTGATGCTGCCGATCGCGATTCTGCCGATCGCCGGGCTGCTGCTGCGTCTGGGTGACACCGACCTGCTGAACATCGCGATCATCCACGATGCCGGGCAAGTGATCTTCGCCAACCTGGCCATGATCTTCGCCATCGGCATCGCCGTCGGGTTCGCCAAGGACAACAACGGCACCGCAGGCCTGGCCGGGGTGATCGGTTACCTGGTGATGATCTCCACCCTCAAGGTGCTCGACCCGAGCATCAACATGGGCATGCTCGCCGGGATCGTCAGCGGCCTGATGGCCGGCGCGCTGTACAACCGCTTCAAGGACATCAAGCTGCCGGAGTACCTGGCGTTCTTCGGCGGCCGCCGGTTCGTGCCGATTGTCACCGGGTTCGCGGCGGTCGGGCTGGGCGTGGTGTTTGGCTACATCTGGCCGCCGATCCAGCACGGCATCAACAGCTTCGGCACTCTGATGATGGAAAGCGGCAGCATTGGTGCGTTCGTGTTTGGCGTGTTCAACCGCTTGCTGATCGTCACCGGCCTGCACCACATCCTCAACAACATGGCGTGGTTCGTGTTCGGCAACTTCACCGACCCGACCACCGGAGCACTGGTCACCGGCGACCTGTCACGCTACTTCGCCGGCGATCCAAAGGGCGGCCAGTTCATGACCGGCATGTTCCCGATGATGATCTTCGGCCTGCCCGCCGCGTGCCTGGCGATGTACCGCAACGCGTTGCCGGAGCGCCGTAAGGTCATGGGCGGGATCTTCCTGTCGATGGCTTTGACGTCGTTTTTGACCGGGGTGACTGAACCGATTGAATTCGCCTTCATGTTTTTGGCGCCGTTGTTGTATCTGCTGCATGCGCTGCTGACCGGCCTGTCGATGGCGATCACCAATGCGCTGAACATCCACCTCGGTTTTACCTTCTCCGGCGGCTTCATCGACATGGTGCTGGGTTGGGGGCGCTCGACCAATGGCTGGCTGGTGATTCCGGTCGGTCTGGCGTATGCCGTGGTGTATTACGCGGTGTTTGATTTCTGTATCCGCCGCTTCAATTTGAAGACGCCGGGGCGTGAGGATGTGGCGGCGGCTGAAAAGGCAGTTCTCACCGAGAACGAGCGCGCTGCGGCTTACATCAAAGCCTTGGGCGGTGCCGAGAACCTGCTCACCGTTGGCGCCTGCACGACTCGTCTGCGCCTGGAAATGGTCGATCGCAACAAGGCTTCCGACGCTGACTTGAAGGCTCTGGGTGCGATGGCCGTGGTACGCCCGGGCAAGGGCGGCAGCTTGCAGGTTGTGGTCGGGCCATTGGCCGACAGCATCGCCGACGAAATCCGCCTCGCCATGCCGGCGCTGGGGCGTGCGTTGGTGGCTGCGCCTGCGGTGGTGGTCGAGGAATCGAAAGCTGCAATGGTCGCTGCACCGGAAGCCCAACAATGGCTGACGGCGTTGGGCGGTAGCGAGAATGTGCTGCAGCTGGACTGCATCGCCCTGACCCGCATTCGCCTGCAACTGGTCGATGGTAAAGCGTTGTCCGAGGCTCAGTTGAAAGAGCTGGGTTGCCAGGGTGTCAGCCCGTTGGAGGGTGGGGTCTGGCATTTGTTGATTGGCGAGAAAGCGGCGAGTTTGAGTGGGGCGATTGAGGCCCTCGTCAATCGAAGTGAGGTTAGTGCCTAGGTTTGAATCGCAATAAAGAGCTGCCGCAGACTGCGATCTCTTGATCCGGATTTTTTTAAAAAGATCAAATGATCGCATCCGTCGGCAGCTCCAGCTGCTTATGAATACCCGCGTTTATTTAAACTCTGTCAACTGTCAGATATGACAGTTGCCTACTCGTACTCCATGTTAATAACCTGCCCGTTAAAGGCGGTGTTTGCTAGTTGACGTCGCCTTGAACTCTTCAACTCACAGTGAAAGGTGACAAAATGGCAATTACCGTCGAAAAGCTGGAAAACCTTCGAAGCGACTTCATCAGACATGACCGGAACAAGGATGGGAAGCTTACCGTTCGTGAGTATGAGCAGGCGATGGCGCCGTACACATCACCGGAGACACTGGCGGCGTTGGTCAAAGAACTCGATGTCGACAATAACGCTGAGATCACCTGGTTTGAGTTCCTTGCGGATTACGTGAACGACGTGATTGGCAGATAAGCGCTTCGTTGGCAGGTGATAGAACAATTCGATCGGGACTTCAATCGCTATGACGCTAACAAGGATGGGAGGGTGTCGTTCAATGAGCTTCTCAACGCAAAGGACGGCTGCAGTACCCCCCGCCAAACTCATTGATGAGCTGACTCTGCTTTATGAACGACATGACGACGACAATGACCGACAACTAACTTGGGATGAGTTTTTTATCAGCTTTGTCAGATCGTTTGAACCATAAGAGAAGGCGACTCTAAAGAAGTGTTTCTTCATATAGATACTTGCCGATTGTTCAGCCGCCCTCGCGAGCAGGCTCACTCCTACAGGGGAATGCGTTTCACCTGTGAGCAAGCCTGCTGGCGATGAACGATAACGCAGTGCTCAGGCTTGTGGATCGACTCGATCCAGCGCGCGGTTTACCGCGAGTTCGGCGAGCATGACGATTTGCTGGATGGCAAGAGCGGTGCTGCGTTGCAGGCCGCTGAGTTCGTTGGCGAAGTTGCTGGCCATGGCACTGGCGCAGGCCAACGATTCGTAGGCGTGGGCCAGCAGGGTTTCGGTGTCGATGCTTGGGTTGACCAGGAACATCGTGCTGGGCTGATGCGCCTGAGCGGGTTGCGGGGTGAAGTAGAAATCGACAGCGCGCTTGATGGCTTCACGGTCTTTCGTCAGGTCTTCGACGCGGATGGCGTCTATGGGTGGTGCTATGGTTTCGTTGGGTGGGTCGGGGATCAGTTTGTCCATCGAACAAGTCCTTTTAAGTGTCGTAGCCACTTGCTCCCGATCTCACTCGGAGAAGAGGTGGCAGCTATGTACGGAGTGAGATTACCGGTAAGGACCCCAAATCCGGCCGGACCGAAGTCCGCCCGTACATAGCCGCCATAATGAATTGCTGACAGCGAAAGCTGGCCGCAATTATGGGGGCACTTGTCTGGGGATCCAAATCGGGTATCTCACCTCCCGGTCGCTGAATTGGCAGCGACAGACAAAGCCTAGAGATCGGACGTCCGAGGGACAACCTGAAAACCTTGTGGGAAGGTTCTTCTGATTCCACACATTTTTAAACACAAAACATCCCACTGTAGGAGCTGCCGAAGGCTGCGATCTTTTGACTTTGGCTTTCCACAATCAAAGGCAAGATCAAAAGATCGCAGCCTTCGGCAGCTCCTACAGGTGAGTACTGCATCAGCTAGAGATTGGTCGGCTGTCAGGCCGCCATCGCTGGCAAGCAGGGCTCCCACAGAGGTTGAGTACATCTGCAATGGATCCGTCAGCTGTCAGGACGCCTTCGCGAGCAAGCCCGCTCCCACAGGTTGAACCCGGCGTATTCAGGTAGAGATCGGTCGGCTGTCAGGCCGCCATCGCCAGCAGGCTGGCTCCTACAACTTAGCAAGCGCACAACCCATGCGGCGAAGCCGCCCCACTCAACAGGATGAGCGTTAGCTCGGCTGCAGCTCTTGATCTTGATCTTGATCCACGGGCGACGTCGGAAGGCTGAGTGGAGGGATTGATCCGGGGGTGGGAGCGCAGCGACCGTTTGGCGAAGCCAAACACAGCGAGAGGAGGTGCAGCGAAGCAAACCGGAGGCGCTGCGCCCGGATCAATCCCGCAGCGAAGGGACCCCGAGCCCCAGCGAGTGGGCCGAACGTAGGAGCAAGCCTTTTGGGTTACCTTTTCGGCGTTTGGAAAAGGTGACTCGCCGTAAGGGCGAAACCGCCAGCCGCCGCACCCGAAGAATCGGATATTCACTCAGTCAGCCAGAGCATGGTCGCCTGTCAGGGCGCCATCGCGAGCAGGCTCACTCCTACAGAAACGCAAATCGCAGCCAACAAAAAACCCGCAGACAATCACTCATCTGCGGGCTTCCCGTTCCAGCGGCAAAAAGATCAGAAATCCTCCAGCCGCCACACCTCATAAGCCGGCGTCTCGTAAGGGTGACTCAACTTCAAAGCCGCCACCACATCACCAATCAACGCGTCACAAACCACAAGCTCAACCTTCCACTCCTCAACCCGCTCAACCTGCCCCGCCTCACCAATGAACGGCTGACTGCCGTGCAAAGGCCGAAACTGACCAGACCCAAGCACCTGCCAAGCACAGTGGTCATAGTCCGCGATCCGCCCACCACCGGCAGCGAATACAGCGTCCTTGACCACCTCGACATGACTGTCAGGAACAAAAAACCCGAGCTTATACACGACGCTTAGTTCACCCAGACACGAGCATTACGGAACATGCGCATCCAAGGAGCATCCTCGGTCCAGTCTTCCGAACGCCACGAGTTCTGCACCGCGCGGAACACCCGCTCCGGGTGCGGCATCATGATCGTCACGCGACCGTCGCGGCTGGTGAGACCGGTAATCCCGCGCGGCGAACCGTTCGGGTTGGCCGGGTAGGCTTCGGTGACCTTGCCGTGGTTGTCGACGAAACGCATCGCCACGCAACCCGACAGATCAGCTTCCAGCAGCGCTTCTTCGCTGGAGAACTCGGCATGGCCTTCACCGTGAGCGATGGCGATCGGCATACGCGAACCGGCCATGCCCTGCAGGAAGATCGAGTTCGATTCCTGGATCTGCACCATCGCCACGCGCGCTTCGAACTGCTCGGAGCGGTTGCGCACAAAGTGCGGCCAGAACTCGCTGCCCGGGATCAGCTCGTGCAGGTTGGACATCATCTGGCAACCGTTGCACACGCCGAGGGTGAAGCTGTCGTTACGTTCGAAGAAGCCCTGGAACGCATCGCGGGCACGGCTGTTGAACAGCGCCGACTTGGCCCAGCCCTCACCGGCGCCGAGCACGTCGCCGTAGGAGAAACCACCGCAGGCCACCAGGCCTTTGAACTCGTTCAGGTCGACGCGGCCAGCGAGAATGTCGCTCATGTGCACGTCGATCGCGTTGAAACCGGCGCGGTCGAACGCGGCGGCCATTTCCACCTGACCGTTGACGCCCTGCTCACGCAGCACGGCAACCTGTGGGCGAATGCCTTTCTTGATGTAAGGCGCGGCGATGTCCTGGTTGACGTCGTAGCTCAGCTTGACGCTCAGGCCCGGGTTGTCTTCTTCCAGCAGCGCGTCGAACTCTTGCTCGGCGCAGTCGGCATTGTCACGCAGACGCTGGATCTGGTAGCTGGTCTCGGCCCACTGACGTTGCAGCAGACGACGCTGGCCTTCGAACACCGTGTCACCGTTGAAGGTGATGTTGATCTGGCCATTGTTGATCGGCTGACCGATCACCGACACGCAGTCGCCCAGACCGGCCGCGCTGAACTGCGCGAGGATGTCCGGAGTGGCGTCCTGACGAACCTGAATCACCGCACCCAGTTCTTCGTTGAACAGGATTGCGGCGATTTCTGCCGAGTTTTCGGCAACGCTGTCCAGGTTCAGGCTCAGACCGCAGTGGCCGGCAAAAGCCATTTCCACCACGGAGGTCAGCAGACCACCGTCGGAACGGTCGTGGTACGCCAGCAGGTGACCGTCGGCGTTGAGGCCCTGGATCACCGCGAAGAAGGCTTTCAGGTCTTCGGCGTCATCGACGTCCGGAGCCTGCTTGCCGAGCTTGCCGTGCACCTGGGCAAGGATCGAGGCACCCATACGGTTCTGACCGCGACCGAGGTCGATCAGGATCAGGTCGGTGGTGCCCTTGTCCATGCGCAGTTCCGGGGTCAGGGTCTGACGGATGTCAGCCACTGGGGCGAAACCGGTCACGATCAACGACATCGGCGAGGTCACGGTTTTTTCTTCGCCGTTGTCGTTCCAGCGAGTGGCCATGGACATCGAGTCCTTGCCCACCGGAATGGTGATGCCCAGCTCAGGGCACAGTTCCATGCCGACCGCTTTCACGGTGTCGTACAGACGCGCATCTTCGCCCGGGTGGCCGGCAGCGGACATCCAGTTCGCCGACAGTTTGATGTCGGAGATCTTGTTGATGCGCGAAGCGGCAATGTTGGTCAGGGTTTCGCCGATGGCCATGCGGCCCGACGCCGGAGCGTCCAGCAGCGCCAGCGGAGTCCGCTCGCCCATGGCCATCGCTTCACCAGTGTAGACGTCGAAACTGGTGGCGGTGACGGCGACGTCGGCCACCGGAACCTGCCATGGGCCGACCATCTGGTCACGGGCCACGAGGCCGGTGATGGTACGGTCGCCAATGGTGATCAGGAAGCTTTTGCTCGCCACGGCCGGGTGATGCAGGACGCGTTCGATGGATTCGCTGATGTCGAGGTTCGACGGATCGAAATCGTCACCCAGCTCGGCTTCGCGAACCACCGAACGGTGCATGCGCGGCGCCTTGCCCAGCAACACTTCCAGCGGCATGTCCACCGGGTTGTTGCCGAAGTGGCTATCCGTGACAGTAAGCTGTGGCTCGGCAGTGGCTTCGCCGACCACGGCGAACGGGCAACGCTCGCGTTCGCAGATCGCCTTGAAGCGCTCGAAGTCGGCCGGGCCGACCGCCAGAACGTAACGTTCCTGAGATTCGTTGGACCAGATTTCGTGCGGGGCCATGCCCGGCTCGTCGTTTGGAATGTTGCGCAGTTCGAAACGGCCACCACGGTCGCCGTCGTTGACCAGTTCCGGGAAGGCATTGGACAGACCGCCCGCGCCCACATCGTGGATGAAGCTGATCGGGTTCTTGTCGCCCAGTTGCCAGCAACGGTCGATGACTTCCTGGCAGCGACGCTCCATCTCAGGGTTTTCACGCTGTACGGAAGCGAAGTCGAGATCAGCCGAGCTGGTGCCGGTGGCCATCGAGGAAGCGGCGCCGCCGCCCAGACCGATCAGCATTGCCGGGCCGCCAAGCACGATCAGCTTGGAGCCGACCAGAATCTCGCCTTTCTTGACGTGTTCTTCGCGGATGTTGCCCATGCCGCCCGCGAGCATGATCGGCTTGTGGTAGCCACGAACTTCGTCACCGTGCGGGGTGCTGATCGACTGTTCGAAGGTACGGAAGTAGCCAGTCAGGGCCGGACGACCGAATTCGTTGTTGAATGCGGCGCCGCCCAGCGGGCCTTCGATCATGATGTCCAGCGCGGTAACGATGCGCTCAGGCTTGCCGTACGGCACTTCCCACGGCTGTTCGAAGCCCGGAATCTGCAGGTTGGACACGGTGAAACCGGTCAGGCCGGCCTTTGGCTTGGCGCCACGACCGGTTGCACCTTCGTCGCGAATCTCGCCAC
Organism: Pseudomonas sp. Irchel s3a10; assembly: GCF_900187525.1. Taxonomy (NCBI): domain Bacteria; kingdom Pseudomonadati; phylum Pseudomonadota; class Gammaproteobacteria; order Pseudomonadales; family Pseudomonadaceae; genus Pseudomonas; species Pseudomonas sp. Irchel s3a10. The sequence continues at coordinate 39,137 of NZ_FYDR01000005.1, read as the reverse complement.
CGGAACCGGTGGACGCGCCCGGGAACGGGGCGATCGCGGTCGGGTGGTTGTGGGTTTCGACCTTCATCAGAATGTGCACCGGCTCCTGCACCGCGCCGTACTGGCGGGTTTCCGGATCCGGGAAGAAGCGGCCGGCGACGTTACCGACGATCACCGAAGCGTTGTCCTTATAAGCGGACAGCACGCCTTCGTTGTGCATCTGATAGGTGTTCTTGATCATGCCGAACAGGCTTTTTTCCTGGCTCTCGCCATCAATATCCCAACTGGCGTTGAAGATCTTGTGGCGGCAGTGCTCGGAGTTGGCCTGGGCGAACATCATCAGTTCGATGTCGTGCGGGTTGCGCTTGAGACCGTTGAAGGCGTTGACCAGGTAGTCGATCTCGTCTTCGGCCAGGGCCAGGCCCAGCTCGGTGTTAGCTTTTTCCAGCGCGGCGCGACCGCCACCAAGGATGTCGATCGCGGTCAGCGGCTTCGGCTCGGCGTGGCTGAACAGACCGGCGGCCTGTTCCAGATTGCCCAGAACGATCTGGGTCATGCGGTCATGCAGCACGTCGGCGATTTGCTGGGCTTCGGCGTCACTGAACTGGCCGGCCACGTAGAACGCGATGCCGCGTTCCAGGCGCTGGATCTTGCTCAGGCCGCAGTTGCGGGCGATGTCGCTGGCCTTGCTCGACCATGGCGAGATGGTGCCGAAACGCGGCAACACCAGAAACAGACGACCGGTCGGCTCTTGTACCGGAACGCTTGGGCCGTACTTCAGAAGGCGCGCAAGCACCTGCTGTTCGTCGCCGGTCAGGACGCCGGTGACTTCGGCGAAGTGAGCGAATTCAGCATACAGGCCACTGACAGCTGGAACCTTCTGGCTCAGTTGCTCAAGGAGTTTGCTGTGGCGAAAGGCAGAAAGGGCAGGAGCGCCGCGCAGGATCAACATCTTCGGGACAGCCTCGGGAAGGGGTGTGCTTTGAGGCCGTGCATTCTAGCCTAAACCGCCCTCAACATCACCCGAAACGCTACGCACGGTTGCACTCGGATATCAATCTGTGTTTCTGCCTTTGAAGTCAAATTCCGAGGGTGCGCGGGCAGCGCTTATTTTTTCTGTCACAAAATGCCGTTCACCCCCATTCCTGCGGGGTTTCGTGCAGTTTTGTGATCTCTAGCAGACAACCCCCTCACTGTCGAGATATGGCGCCCGCAGCCGTTTGCGTATACTGCGCAGATGTTTTTCCCAACGGCTTTGCGTCCGCGGTACGCCAAATGGCTGATCGCAACCGGACTCTTCCTGATGCTCGGTGGCTGTGTTGATAAACCCAACACACTCGAGCGCGTAAAGGAGGATGGTGTGCTGCGGGTGATTACCCGTAACAGCCCCGCCACCTACTTTCAGGATCGCAGCGGTGAAACCGGCTTCGAATACGAGCTGGTGAAGCGCTTCGCCGACGATTTGGGGGTCGAGCTGAAGATCGAGACCGCCGACAACCTCGACGACCTGTTCAACCAGATCGGCAAGCCGAACGGCCCGGTGCTGGCGGCGGCAGGTCTGGTCAGCAGCGAGGATCGCAAGAAGCAGGTGCGGTTTTCCCACTCCTACCTCGAAGTCACCCCGCAGATCATCTACCGCAACGGCCAGTCGCGCCCTACCGATCCAGGTGATCTGGTCGGCAAGAAGATCATGGTGCTCAAGGGCAGCACCCACGCCGAACAACTGGCGGAGCTGAAAAAGAAGTTTCCGGGCATCGAATACGAAGAGTCCGACGCCGTTGAAGTGGTCGACCTGCTGCGCATGGTCGATGAAGGCCAGATCGATCTGACGCTGGTCGACTCCAACGAAGTGGCGATGAACCAGGTGTACTTCACCAACATCCGCGTGGCCTTCGACCTCGGCGATGCGCGCAGTCAGAGTTGGGCGGTGGCCGCCGGCGAAGACAACAGCCTGCTCAACGAGATCAACGCCTACCTCGACAAGGTGCAGAAAAACGGCACCCTGCAGCGCCTGAAAGACCGTTACTACGGCCATGTCGATGTCCTCGGCTACATGGGCGCCACCACCTTCGCCCAGCACTTGCAGCAGCGCCTGCCCAAATACGAACAGCACTTCAAGACTTACGCCAAGAAAGAGAAAGTCGACTGGCGGCTGCTGGCGGCCATCGGTTATCAGGAATCGCTGTGGCAACCGGCGGTCACCTCGAAAACCGGCGTACGCGGTCTGATGATGCTGACCCAGAACACCGCCCAGGCGATGGGCGTGTCGAACCGTCTTGATCCCAAGCAAAGCATCATGGGCGGCGCCAAGTACCTGGCCTACATGAAGGATCAGCTCGACGATTCGATCAAGGAGCCGGATCGCACCTGGTTTGCCCTGGCGGCGTACAACGTCGGCAGCGGTCACCTGGATGACGCGCGCAAGCTGACGGCCAAGGAAGGGTTGAACCCCGACAAATGGCTCGATGTGAAGAAGATTTTGCCGCGGCTGTCGCAGAAGCAGTGGTACAGCAAGACCCGCTATGGCTATGCCCGAGGCGGCGAGCCGGTGCATTTCGTGGCGAACATCCGTCGCTACTACGACATCCTGACCTGGGTGACCCAGCCGCAGCTTGAAGGCGATCAGGTGGCCGAGGGCAATCTGCATGTGCCGGGGATCGACAAGTCAAAACCGGCTCAAGAGCCTGCCCCGCTCTAACCAACAGCATAAATCCAATGAGGGAGCGGGCTTGCTCGCGAAGGCGGAGTTTCAGTCGACATATTCTTTGACTGATACACCGCCTTCGCGAGCAAGCCCGCTCCCACATTGGGTTCTGGGGTGTTGATTAGTGCTTGGCGGCCGCCAGAATCAGCGTTTTCATCTCGGAAACAGCTGACTTGAAGCCCACGAACAACGCATGCGCCACCAGCGCATGGCCGATGTTCAATTCGTTGATGCCCTTGATCGCCGCCACGGCTTCGACGTTGTGATAATGCAGGCCATGCCCGGCATTGACGATCAGGCCCTGCGCCAGACCGAACGCCACGCCGTCCGCCACACGCTTCAATTCTTCAGCAACTTCGGTCGGGGTTTCGGCATCGGCGTAACGCCCGGTGTGCAGCTCGATGGCCGGCGCACCAACGCGTTTCGACGCAGCGATCTGACGCTCGTCGGCATCGATGAACAACGACACTTCGCTGCCGATCTTCGACAGGCGCTCGACCGCCGCCCTGATCCGCTCCTCCTGCCCCGCTACATCCAGACCGCCTTCAGTGGTCAGTTCCTGACGGGTTTCCGGAACCAGGCAGATGTGCGCCGGACGGATGCGCTCGGCGAACGCCATCATTTCTTCGGTGACGCCCATTTCGAAGTTCATGCGGGTCTGCAGCACATCCTTGAGCAACAGCACGTCGCGCTCCTGGATGTGCCGGCGGTCTTCACGCAGGTGCACGGTGATGCCGTCGGCGCCCGCCTCTTCCGCGTCCAGCGCTGCCTTGACCGGATCCGGGTAGCGTGTGCCACGGGCCTGACGCAGGGTGGCGACGTGGTCGATGTTCACGCCAAGAAGAATGCGATTGCTGGTGGTCACGGATGCGCTCCTGAATTTAGAGATTCGGCGCACAGCATACGGGGTGATCAGGGCTTGCGAAATAGCTCGCGGCTGACGAGGGGACGACCGCCCAAGTGCACGGCCAGTGCCTGACGCATCAGACGCTTGGCGGCGGACAGTGCGCCGGGAGCGGTCCAGTCGGCTTCAGCCATGGCCAGCAGCTCCGTGCCGTTGAACAGGCCCGGCTGCAGCAGAAATACGCGTTCAAGTCCGGCGTCCACTTGCAGACGATAGAGACCGTCCGGCGCGACCGGTTCGCTGTGGATATCGGTGTTCAGGGAGAAGCCATAACCGAGATCATCCAGCAGGCGCCATTCGAATGAGCGCAACAGCGGCTCCAGCGGCCGCCCTTCGGCCAAAGCCAGCAAAGTCGCTGCGTAGTGATCGAACACCGCCGGATGCGGGTCTTCGGCGGGGAGCAAACGGATCAACAACTCATTGAGGTAGAGACCGCTGAACAACGCCTCGCCGACCATCCACGTCGCATTGCCGGCACTTTCCATGCGCCCGACGTTCTTCAATTCACCCTTGCCACGAAACTCGACTTCCAGCGGCACGAACGGCCGTGCCAGTGTCCCGGCCTTGCCCCGCGCACTGCGCAACACCGCCCGCAGCCGCCCTTGTGGCGTGAGGAAGTCGACCAGCGCGCTGGTTTCGCGGTAGGCGCGCGAATGCAGGACGTAGGCGAGTTGGGCGGGAGGTGGGGTTTGCGACATGGAGTTCTCGATGAAGAAACGCAGCTTTGTAAACAACCCAAAACCAAATGTGGGAGCGGGCTTGCTCGCGAATGCGGTGTAACAGTCAACATCAATGCTGAATGCTACACCGCATTCGCGAGCAAGCCCGCTCCCACAGGGGGTTCTCCGGTGCCTCAGAAAACCGCTATTTACAGATCGCCGTAACCCAGCGAACGCAGTGCACGTTCGTCGTCGGACCAGCCGCCCTTCACCTTGACCCATAGGTTGAGCATGATCTTGGAGTCGAACAGCAGCTCCATGTCCTTGCGCGCTTCGGTGCCGATGCGCTTGATGCGCTCGCCCTTGTCGCCAATGATGATCTTCTTCTGGCCGTCACGTTCGACGAGGATCAGCGCATGGATATGCAGAGTCTTGCCCTGCTGCTTGAACTCTTCGATCTCGACGGTGATCTGGTACGGCAGCTCGGCGCCCATCTGGCGCATGATTTTCTCACGCACCAGTTCGGCAGCGAGGAAGCGGCTGCTGCGGTCGGTGATCTGGTCTTCCGGGAAGAAGTGATCGTTCTCCGGCAGGTGATCGGCGATGACCTTTTCCAGCGCGTCGAGGTTGTGCCCGTGCTGCGCGGAGATAGGGATGATCTGCGCGTTCGGCAGCTGTTCCTGCAACCACGACAGGTGCGGCATCAGCTCGGCCTTGTCTTCGATGCGGTCGGTCTTGTTCAGCGCGACGATCAGCGGGCCGGTCACGTACTGCACGCGCTCCAGGACCATCTGGTCTTCTTCGGTCCACTTGGTGCGATCGACCACGAAGATCACCACGTCGACATCTTTCAACGCTGCCGAAGCGGTTTTGTTCATGTAACGGTTCAGAGCCTTTTCGCCACCCTTGTGCATGCCGGGGGTGTCGACGTAGATCGCCTGCACGTCACCCTCGGTCTTGATCCCGAGCATGTTGTGACGGGTGGTCTGCGGCTTGCGCGAAGTGATCGCGAGCTTCTGGCCGAGGATGTGGTTGAGCAACGTCGACTTGCCGACGTTGGGACGGCCGACGATGGCAACGTAGCCACAGCGAGTTGCGTTTGTATCAGTCATTGCCATTCTCCACGCCCAGGGCAATCAGTGCTGCGGCGGCCGCTACCTGTTCGGCAATACGACGGCTCACACCCTGACCTCGGCTTTTTTCATTCAATAAGACCACTTCGCACTCGACGAAGAAGGTACGGCAGTGCGGTTCACCCTGGATATCCACCACTTCGTAGCGTGGCAGTTCGCAACCGCGCGATTGCAGGTGTTCCTGCAGACGGGTCTTGGGATCCTTGTTGGTGTCGACCAGCGTCAGGCCTTCGAACTCACCGGCCAGCCAGGCCAGTACGCGCTCGCGAGCGACGTCCATGCCGGCATCGAGGTAGATCGCACCGATCAGCGCTTCGAGGGCATCGGCCAGAATCGATTCGCGACGGAAGCCACCGCTTTTCAGTTCGCCCGAGCCCAGACGCAGGTAGTCGCCCAGGTCGAAACCACGGGCCAGCACGGCCAGTGTCTCACCCTTCACCAGACGTGCGCGCAAACGCGACAACTGGCCTTCGCGGGCCAGCGGGAAGCGATCAAACAGCGCCTCGCCGGCGACGAAGTTGAGGATGGCATCGCCGAGGAATTCCAGGCGTTCGTTGTTACGCCCGGCAAAGCTGCGGTGCGTGAGGGCCAGCAGCATCAGCTCCTGATCCTTGAAGGTGTAACCGAGCTGGCGCTCGAGACGGCTTAGAGAAACGCTCACGGTTTACCCACGCTGAGTTCGTGGCTGGATTCCACTGCCATCGCCGGGGTACGGCGCAGGCCTGGGACAATTAACGCTGTGTTCAAAAATGACGTCCTGAATATCGTGGCTTCATGCCCTGGTGCCGATTTGTGTCGACTCCAGAAATGCATTCGGCGCTGTGGTCAACAGCGCCGTGATTGATTACTTGATCAGGCCAACCCGCGAGAAATTCGGCAGGTGGCTGAGTTTCGGTTCCGGCCAGCTCATCCAGACAGCGAAGGCTTTGCCGACGATATTCTGGTCGGGAACCATGCCCAGCAAATCCTTGGGAATGTTCGGATCATCCCAGTAGCGACTGTCGTTGGAGTTGTCGCGGTTGTCGCCCATCATGAAGTAATGGCCGGCCGGCACGGTCCAGGTACGGTCCGGGGTTGCGCGGTAGCGGCTCATTTCCTTGCGGATCAGGTGCTCGGCGGCGCCGAGTTTTTCCTTGTAGAGCTCCGCGCTGCCCAGCGTGCCCGGCTCGGAGCCGACCAGTTGCTCGGCAATCGACTCGCCATTGACCAACAGACGCTTGTCGGCGGTGTAACGCACCGTGTCGCCCGGCAGGCCGACTACACGCTTGATGTAGTTGACGTTCGGGTCGCTCGGGTAGCGGAACACCATCACATCGCCACGCTGCGGATCACCGACTTCGATGATTTTCTTGTCGATCACCGGCAGGCGGATCCCGTAAGAAAACTTGTTCACCAGAATGAAGTCGCCCACGTCCAGAGTCGGTTTCATCGAGCCGGACGGAATCTGGAACGGTTCCACCAGGAACGAACGCAGCACCAGCACGATGAACAGCACCGGAAAGAACGACTTGCCGTATTCAACCAGCAACGGCTCTTTGTTCAGCTTCTCGACCACCACGGGCTCGGGCTGGCTGACACTGCCTTGATAAGAGGCAATGGCAGCACGCCGACGCGGCGCCAGGAACAGCAGATCGAGCAACGCCAACAGGCCGCAGACGAACACGGCGATGACCAGCAACAGCGGGAAATTTAGTGACATAGGACCTGACTATTCCAACCTGAGCACGGCAAGGAAGGCTTCTTGTGGAATTTCCACGTTGCCGACCTGCTTCATGCGTTTCTTACCGGCCTTTTGCTTTTCAAGCAGCTTTTTCTTACGGCTTACGTCACCGCCGTAGCATTTGGCCAATACGTTCTTTCTGAGTGCCTTGACGGTTGTCCGGGCAACGATCTGACCGCCAATGGCCGCCTGGATCGCCACGTCGAACATCTGACGAGGAATCAGTTCCTTCATCTTCTCGGTCAACTGGCGACCTTTGAAGTGCGAATTGTCACGGTGCACGATCAACGCCAGGGCATCGACCTTGTCACCGTTGATCAGCACGTCCAGTTTCACCAGATTAGCCGATTGGTAACGATCGAAATGGTAATCCAGCGAAGCATAGCCACGGCTGGTGGATTTGAGACGGTCGAAGAAGTCCAGGACCACTTCGTTCATCGGCAGGTCGTAAGTGACCTGCACCTGATTGCCGAGGAACAGCATGTCGACCTGCACACCGCGCTTCTCGATGCACAGGGTGATGACGTTGCCCAGGTGTTCCTGCGGAACCAGGATGTTGGCACGCACGATCGGCTCGCGCATGTCCTCGATGGCTGACACATCCGGAAGTTTGGACGGGTTGTCGACGTAAATCGTTTCACCGGTTTTCAGCACCAGCTCGAAAATTACCGTTGGCGCGGTGGTGATCAGATCCAGGTCGTATTCGCGCTCGAGGCGCTCCTGGATGATCTCCATGTGCAGCATGCCGAGGAACCCGCAACGGAAGCCGAATCCCAGGGCGTCGGAGCTTTCCGGGGTGTACTGCAGCGACGAGTCGTTCAGGGTCAGTTTCTGCAGCGCTTCGCGGAAGTCCTCGAAGTCGTCGGAGCTGACCGGGAACAGACCGGCGTAAACCTGTGGCTGGATGCGTTTGAAACCGGGCAGAACCGGGACATCCGGGGTCGAACTCAGGGTCAGGGTGTCACCGACCGGTGCACCGTGAATGTCCTTGATGCTGGCGATGATGAAGCCCACTTCGCCGGCCTTGAGGTCAGCGGTAGCGGTGTGCTTCGGGTTGAATACACCAACGCTGTCGACCAGGTGGATCTTGCCGGTGGATTTCACCAGGATCTTGTCACCCTTTTTCACGCGGCCATGACGCACGCGCACCAGGGAAACAACGCCCAGGTAGTTGTCGAACCAGGAGTCGATGATCAGCGCTTGCAGCGGATCTTCGATGTTGCCGGTCGGCGCAGGAATGGTCGCGACCAGACGCTCGAGCACTTCGTCGACACCCAGGCCGGTCTTGGCGCTGCAGGTGACGGCGTCGGTGGCGTCGATGCCGATGATCTTCTCGATCTCGTCCTTGACGCGGTCCGGCTCGGCCTGTGGCAGGTCGATCTTGTTCAGCACCGGCATGACCTCGAGGCCTTGCTCGATGGCGGTGTAGCAGTTGGCCACGGACTGGGCTTCAACACCCTGACCGGCATCGACCACCAGCAACGCACCTTCACACGCGGCCAGGGAACGGCTGACTTCGTAGGTGAAGTCGACGTGGCCCGGGGTGTCAATGAAGTTCAGCTGGTAGGTGACGCCATCTTTGGCTTTGTAATAGAGGGTAACGCTGTGGGCCTTGATGGTGATCCCGCGTTCGCGCTCCAGATCCATGGAATCCAGTACCTGGGCTTCCATTTCACGCTCGGCCAGGCCACCGCACATCTGGATGAAACGGTCAGCCAGCGTCGACTTGCCATGGTCAATGTGGGCGATGATGGAGAAATTGCGGATATGACTCAAATCACTCACGGATCAACACTCAAAAAGGCTGCAGGCTTGGCCCGCCGAAAAATAGCCGGGAATTGTACCTGATACACGGCGCAAGCGTCACGTTCGCCTGTCACCCGGATTGCATACGAAAACGCCCCGGTCTGTCGACCGAGGCGTTTTCGCGGTTAAAGCACTGGCAACAACGCGGCCATCAACCGGCCCGTCGCAGCAACCAGACACCCGCCAGCGCACAGACCGTGGCCGGCACCAGCACCGCGAACAGCGGCGAGAAGCCGAATACCAGGCTAGATGGGCCAAGCAGATCCTGGACGATGCGGAAGGTGAAGCCCACCAGCACGCCGGTAAACACCCGCTGACCGAGGGTCACGGAGCGCAACGGGCCGAAGATAAAGGAGATCGCCATCAGCACCAGCGCGGCGGTGACCAGCGGCTGCAACACCTTGACCCAAAATGCCAGCCAGTAGCGACCGTTGCTCAGGCCCTGATCCGCCAGATAGTGGATGTAGCCCCACAGACCGGAAATCGACAGCGACTCAGGCGCCATCACCACCGTGTTGAGCAATTGCGGGCTCAGCGACACGTCCCACTCCTCGCTCGGCGCATTCAGCACCTCGGTGCTGCGCTCGTGGAACACCGTGGTGGTCACGTCGCTGAGCAGCCAGCGCTTGCCGTCGAATTCCGCACGTTTGGCGAAGCTGGAGCTGAGCAGGTGGCGCTCTTTGTCGAAGTGATAGCGGGTTACGCCATACAACAGGCCGTTGGGTTGCACGGCGTTGATATGGATGAACTCCTCGCCCTGACGGTGCCACATGCCGTGCTTGGCGCTCTGCGCGTCGCCGCTGCCTTGCGCCAGCGAGCGATTGGCCTGGGCCATGCTTTCGGTGGCCGGGGCCACGTATTCGCCGATCAGCACGCCGGCCAGCATCAGCACCAGCATCGGTTTCATGACGGCCCAGACGATACGCCCGATGGACACGCCAGCGGCGCGCATGACGGTCAGTTCGCTGCTGCTGGCCAGACTGCCGAGGCCGATCAGACAGCCGATCAGCGCGGCCATCGGCAACATTTCATACAGGCGACGCGGTGCGGTGAGCAGGACAAAGCTCAGCACATCGGCCAGCGTGTAGGTATCGCTGACGTCGCTCATCTCATCGATGAAGGCAAACAGGGTCGCCAGACCCAGAATGATCGCCAGCACGGCGATGATCGCCATGAACACACTGCTGCCGATGTAGCGGTCGAGTTTAACCACGGGCCACCTCCAGCGCTGCGCTGCGACGGCTGGCCAGCTTCAGGCGCATCGGTTCCCAGTACAGCAGGCCGAGACCGATGGCCAGGAAGATCCCGTGCACCCACCACAGGCCAAGAGCCGGCGGGACCTTGCCTTTTTCGAGGGCGCCGCGGGCGGCAATCAGGATGGTCAGGTAAGCCATATAAAGAAGAATCGCCGGCAGCAGCTTCAGGAATCGGCCCTGACGCGGATTGACCCGCGACAGCGGCACCGCCATCAGGGTCACGATGAACACCAGCAACGGCAGCGAAATCCGCCATTGCAGCTCGGCCCTGGAGCGCTCGTCGTCGGCACCCAGCAGGGTCGAAGTCGGGATCGCGTCACGGTCGGTGACTTCGTCACTGGCATCAGGTTTTGGCAGCAATACGCCATAGGTGTCGTATTTGATCGCGCGGTAATCGGCCTGACCCGGGCTGCCGTCATAGCGATAGCCATTCTGCAGGATCAAGTAGCGGTTGCCATCCGAGTGGACTTCCTGGCGGCCTTTCTCGGCCACCAGCACGGAAATCCCACGGTCCTTCTGATCGGAGCCGAGGTTTTTCTGCGAGATGAACACGCCACCGAGGTTGACGCGGTCGTCGGTCAGGCTTTCGGTGTAGGTCACCCGCGTCCCGTCACGCAACGCCTGGAAACGGCCAGGTTCGAGGGTATCGAACTCGGTCAGGGCGTCCTGCTTGTTCAGCAGCAGCTGGAACTGGTTGGCGCCTTGCGGGGCCAGGCTCAGGCTCAGCCACGCCACCACCAGTGCCACCAGCGTCGCCGGGAACAGAGTCATGCGCAGCAGACGCTGCTGACTCATGCCGGTGGCCGAGAGCACGGTCATTTCGCTTTCGAGGTACAGCCGGCCGTAAGCCAGCAGGATCCCGAGGAACAGACCCAGCGGCAGGATCAGTTGCATGAAACCCGGCAGACGGTAACCCATGATCAGGAACAGCGATCCCGGATCGAGTTGGCCCGCAGCGGCCTGGGCAAGGTATTTGATGAAGCGACCACTCATGATGATGACCAGCAGCACGGCGCTGACGGCGCTCAGGGTCAACATCACTTCACGGGACAGATAACGGAAGACGATCAAACCAGACACTCCAGGGTTGTCAGGCTAAGGCGGCCAAACAAGCAAACGTCTCGACCGGCCCGCAAGGCAGAGCCGTCGAAAAAAGATGCGGCATTATCCTGTGATTGAGGGCGCCTGTCACTGCGCACACTCACCCAAGCGTGTAATCGGTTGAAGATCGTGCCGCCGAGGGTTGTCAGGCGCAGGGAGCGAGGTTCAAACTGCCGCCTTTGTCGCAGGCACTGGCCTGCGTCTCTTCTATCTATAAGCAGGCGACTGCGGACACCGTCGAACGCCTGTGTGTTGACCATTCATTCAGGGATCCGGACATGGAACTGGTTGTAAAAAGCGTTAGCCCAGAAACGTTGAAAACCGCCACCCTGGTGGTTGCCGTCGGCGAAGGCCGCAAACTCGGCGTGGCCGCCAGACAGCTCGACGAACTGAGCGGTGGCGCGATCAGCGCCGTGCTCAAGCGTGGCGATCTGGCCGGCAAGGTCGGTCAAAGCCTGCTGCTGCACAGCCTGCCGAACCTGAAAGCCGAGCGCGTGCTGCTGGTCGGCGTGGGCAAGGATGAAGAACTGGGCGACCGTCCGTTCCGCAAAATCGTTGCCGGCATCCTCAATACCCTGAAAGGTCTGGGCGGCAGCGACGCCGTGCTGGCCCTGGATGAAATCATCGTCAAGAACCGCGACAGCTACGGCAAGACCCGCCTGCTGGCGGAAACCCTGGTGGACGGCGAATACACCTTCGGCCAGTTCAAGAGCCAGAAAGCCGAACCGCGCGCCCTGAAGAAAATCACCCTGTTGACCATCAAGGCTGCGCAGGCCGAAGTGCAGCGCGCGGTGAATCACGCCACCGCAATTGCCAACGGCATGGCCTTCACCCGTAATCTGGGCAACCTGCCGCCGAACATCTGCCACCCGACCTTCCTTGGCGAGCAAGCCAAGAACCTCGGCAAAGAGTTCAAGGATCTGAAAGTCGAAGTCCTCGACGAGAAGAAGATCAAATCCCTGGGCATGGGCTCGTTCTACGCTGTCGGCCAGGGCAGCGCCCAGCCGCCACGCCTGATCGTCATGCAATACAACGGTGGCAAGAAGTCCGAGAAGCCTTACGCGCTGGTCGGCAAAGGCATCACCTTCGACACCGGCGGCATTAGCCTCAAGCCCGGTGCCGGCATGGACGAAATGAAGTACGACATGGGCGGCGCGGCCTCCGTGTTCGGTACCCTGCGTGCCGTGCTTGAACTGAAGCTGCCGATCAACCTGGTGTGCATCCTCGCTTGCGCCGAAAACATGCCGAGCGGCAACGCCTCGCGTCCGGGCGACATCGTCACCACCATGAGCGGCCAGACCGTGGAAATCCTCAACACCGACGCCGAAGGCCGTCTGGTGCTGTGCGACGCCCTGACCTACTCCGAGCGCTTCAAGCCGCAAGCAGTGATCGACATCGCCACCCTCACCGGTGCCTGCGTGGTTGCACTGGGCGCCCACACTTCCGGCCTGCTGGGCAATAACGACGAACTGATCGAGCAACTGCTCAGCGCCGGTAAAACCGCAGACGACCGCGCCTGGCAGCTGCCGCTGTTCGACGAATACCAGGAACAACTGGACAGCCCGTTCGCCGACATCGCCAACATTGGCGGGCCAAAGGCCGGCACCATCACCGCCGCGTGCTTCCTGTCGCGCTTCACCAAGAACCTCAACTGGGCGCACTTGGACATCGCGGGCACCGCGTGGACCAGCGGCGGCAAGGACAAGGGCGCCACCGGCCGTCCGGTGCCGCTGCTGACCCAATACCTGCTGGACCGCGCCAAAGCCTGAAACCGATGAACCTGGGCGGCGTCACTTTGCGGTGACGCCGTTCAAGGCTCAGGAACCGCAATGACCAAAGTCGACTTCTACATCCTGCCCAGCGCCGATCCTTCGGCTCGTCTGGACTTTGCCTGCAAGCTCACCGAGAAAGCCTGGCGCATGGGCCATCGCATCTACCTGCATTGCAGCGATGCTGCTCAGCGTGATGATCTTGATGCGCGTCTGTGGGCGTTCAAGGGCGAAACCTTCGTGCCCCACGGCCCTGCCGAGAGCGAACCGGACGGTTTGATCGTGCTGGGACTGGGCGCCGACTGCGGCGAACATCAGGATCTGCTGGTCAACCTCGACCTGAAAGTCCCGGCCTTCGCCAGTAAATTCGCCCGTGTGGCGGAAGTGGTGGTGGAAGATCCGACGATCCGCGCGGCGGCACGGGAGAGTTTCCGTTTCTACCGCGAACAGGGCTATCCTCTGCAAGACCACCGTTTACAGCGACTCTGAGTACGCCGATGGACACTCCAAAACCGCTGCAAAAGCCTGCGCACCTGCTGGACGATCTCGAATCGATCCGTCAGTTGCTCGGCGATGACAACCTGCAACCGCCACTGCTGACCGACACGGTCGAGGATGGTGAACAGGAACAGATTCCGATGTTGTTCGAGGCCGTCGACGCCACGCCGCCGACCCTCGAACCACCACCGGCTCCGACCCCGGCACCTGCTGCCGCACCTGTGGATAAAGGCCCGGACGCCCTGCTGCACCTGGACAGCGAACTGCGCGCCGCCGCGCAATTGATCATGCAGGACGTGATCGACGACTTCGCGCCGCACATCGAAACCGAAATCAAACGCCGCCTCGAGGCGCGTATGGAACGGCTTTTGAGCCAGTACGAATAACCACAAATCCCCTGTGGGAGCGGGCTTGCTCGCGAATTCGGTATGTCAGGCACCATCATCGCTGGCTGACACACCGAATTCGCGAGCAAGCCCGCTCCCACATTTGAACCTCGCACTACCTCCCCCGCTCGCCCTCGGCCCCATGCCCCGCTATACTTCCCGGCTTTTCCTGAATAAATGCCAATAGGGTCCCGCCGCGCATGGATAAGACCTACCAGCCGCACGCCATTGAAACTTCCTGGTACAACACCTGGGAGTCCGAGAACTATTTCGCACCGCAAGGCGCGGGCGATTCCTACACCATCATGATCCCGCCGCCGAACGTCACCGGCAGCCTGCACATGGGTCACGGTTTCAACAACGCGATCATGGACGCCCTGATCCGTTTCCGCCGCATGCAGGGTCGCAACACCCTGTGGCAGCCGGGCACCGACCACGCCGGTATCGCCACGCAGATGCTGGTGGAGCGTCAACTGGAAGCCACTGGCCAGAACCGTCACGACTTGGGCCGTGAGAAATTCCTCGAGAAAGTCTGGGAGTGGAAGGATCAGTCCGGCGGCAACATCAGCCGCCAGATCCGCCGCCTCGGCTCGTCCGTGGACTGGAGCCGCGAGCGCTTCACCATGGACGACGGTCTCTCGGAAGCGGTCAAGGAAGCCTTCGTACGCCTGCACGAAGACGGCCTGATCTACCGCGGCAAGCGTCTGGTCAACTGGGACACCAAGCTGCACACGGCGATTTCTGACCTCGAAGTGGAAAACCACGACGAGAAAGGGTTCCTGTGGAACCTCAAATACCCGCTGGCTGACGGCGCGAAAACCGCTGAAGGCAACGATTTCCTGATCGTCGCGACCACCCGTCCGGAAACCATGCTCGGCGACTCCGCCGTCGCGGTTAACCCGAACGATGAGCGCTACAAAGCCCTGATCGGCAAATTCGTCGAGCTGCCACTGGTTGGCCGCCGCATCCCGATCATCGCCGACGATTACTGCGATCCAGAATTCGGCACCGGCTGCGTGAAGATCACCCCGGCCCACGACTTCAACGACTACGAAGTCGGCAAGCGCCACAACCTGCCGCTGCTGAACATCTTCGACAAGAACGCCAACGTGCTGCCCGCAGCCCAGGTGTTCAACCTCGACGGCACGTTGAATGACAGCATCGACGGCAAGATCCCGGCCGAGTACGCCGGTCTAGAGCGTTTCGAAGCGCGCAAGCAGATCGTCGCGGCGTTCGACGCCGCCGGCCTGCTGGTCAGCGTCGACGATCACAACCTGAAAGTACCGAAAGGCGACCGTTCCGGCACCGTCATCGAGCCGTGGCTGACCGACCAGTGGTACGTGTCGACCAAACCGCTGGCCGAGCCTGCGATTGCTGCCGTTGAAGACGGCCGCATCCAGTTCGTGCCCAAGCAGTACGAAAACATGTACTTCTCGTGGATGCGCGACATCCAGGACTGGTGCATCAGCCGTCAGCTGTGGTGGGGCCACCGGATTCCGGCCTGGTACGACGAGTCGGGCAAGGTCTACGTCGGTCGCGACGAAGCCGAAGTGCGGGCCAAGCACAACCTCGGCCCGGACGTTGCGCTGCAACAGGACAACGACGTGCTCGACACCTGGTTCAGCTCGGGTCTGTGGACGTTCTCCACCCTCGGCTGGCCGGAAAAGACCGAGTTCCTGAAAAAATTCCACTCCACCGACGTGCTGGTCACCGGTTTCGACATCATCTTCTTCTGGGTTGCCCGGATGATCATGCTGACGATGCACCTGATCAAGAACGAGGACGGCACCCCGCAGGTGCCGTTCAAGACCGTTTATGTGCACGGACTGGTGCGTGATGGCCAGGGCCAGAAGATGTCCAAGTCCAAGGGCAACGTCCTGGACCCGCTGGACATCATCGACGGTATCGAGCTGGAAGCCCTGGTGCAGAAACGCACCTCCGGCATGATGCAGCCAAAACTGGCGAAGAAAATCGAGAAGCAGACCCGCGACGAGTTCGCCGACGGCATCGCCAGCTACGGCACCGACGCCCTGCGCTTCACCTTCTGTTCGCTGGCGTCCACCGGTCGCGACATCAAGTTCGACATGGGCCGCGTCGAAGGCTATCGCAACTTCTGCAACAAGATCTGGAACGCCGCGCGTTATGTTCTGGACAAAGGCGAAGACTGCGGTCAGAACGGTGAAGCCTACGAGCTGTCGCTGGCCGATCGCTGGATCATCTCGCAACTGCAGCGCACCGAAGCCGAAGTGACCCGTCAACTGGATCAGTTCCGTTTCGACCTCGCCGCGCAAGCGCTGTACGAGTTCATCTGGAACCAGTACTGCGACTGGTATCTGGAACTGTCCAAGCCTGTGCTGTGGGACGAAAACGCTCCGGTCGAGCGCCAGCGCGGCACCCGTCGCACGCTGGTGCGCGTACTGGAAGTGGCGCTGCGCCTGGCGCACCCGTTCATGCCGTTCATCACTGAAGAAATCTGGCAGCGCATCGCGCCGCTGGCCGGTATTCAGGGCAAGACGATCATGCTGCAGCCTTGGCCGGTGGCCAACGAAGAGCGCATCGATCCGGCTGCCGAAGACGACATCGAGTGGCTCAAAGGCCTGATGCTCGGCACGCGTAACATCCGTGGCGAAATGAACATCGGCCCGGGCAAACCGCTGCCGATCTACCTGAAAAACGTCAGCGCTGAAGACCAGCGTCGCCTGACCGAGAACGAAGCGCTGCTGAAGAAGCTGGCGCGTCTGGAATCAATCACCGTACTCGCTGCTGGCGAAGAAGCGCCACTGTCCGCCACCGCACTGGTGGGCGAGATGGAAGTGCTGGTGCCGATGGCCGGTCTGATCGACAAGGGCGCCGAGCTGGCACGTCTGGACAAGGAAATCCTGCGTCTGCAGGGCGAAGTCCAGCGGGTTGGTGGCAAGCTGTCCAACGCCGGTTTCGTTGACAAGGCCCCGGCCGAAGTCATCGAGAAGGAACGCGCCAAACTGGCCGAGGCTGAACAGGCCCTGGGCAAGCTGGCCGAGCAGCACGCGCGGATTTCCAGCCTGTAAGGCAAGCCGCAATGAAAGAGGGAGGCCCGCCAAGGCCTCCCTTTTTTATTCAAGAATCGCCACAAATCCCCTGTGGGAGCGGGCTTGCTCGCGAAAGCGGTGTGTCAGCCGACAAATCTGCCGGATGTGTAACCGCCTTCGCGAGCAAGCCCGCTCCCACAGTTTGAACGGTGTTGCCGTTAGATGTGGGACAATACCCGCCACTTTCAGCCATACCCGAATCGATCACCCCCATGAACGCCCCCCGCACACCCAAACCTGCGCGCAAGAAGCCTGATGCCGCGACCCCGACCAAAGCCGTCGAGCCGCGTGAAAAGGCCAGCCTGCACCCGCGCAATCGCCACCAGGGTCGCTACGACTTCCCGGCGCTGATCAAGACCACGCCGGAACTGGCGAAATTCGTGATCACCAACCCGTACGGCAAGGAAAGCATCGACTTCGCCAGCCCCGACGCGGTGCGGGTGTTCAACCGGGCGCTGCTCAAGGCGTTCTATGGCATCGAGCATTGGGACATCCCGGCGGACTACCTGTGCCCACCGGTTCCGGGCCGCGCCGATTACGTGCACTTCCTCGCTGACCTGCTGGCCAGCATGAACGACGGCAAAGTCCCGCGCGGTGCGATCGTTAACGTGCTGGACATCGGCATGGGCGCCAACTGCGTTTATCCGCTGATCGGCAACAGCGAATATCGCTGGCACTTCCTCGGTTCGGAAATTGACCCGACGGCCGTGGCAGCGGCCAGGGCCATCGTCCAGTCCAACGACTTGAACAAGGTCATCAAGCTGCGCCAGCAGGAAAACCGCAAGCACATCCTGATTGGCTTGCTGGAGCCGGGTGAACGCTTTGACCTGACCATGTGCAACCCGCCGTTCCACGCTTCGATGGAAGAGGCGACCAAGGGCAGCGAGCGCAAATGGCGCGCACTGGGCAAGGCCGATCCGAAACGCAAACTGCCGGTGTTGAACTTCGGTGGTCAGTCCGCCGAGCTGTGGTGTGAAGGCGGTGAAGCGCGTTTCGTGACCCAACTGATCGCCGAAAGCGCGAACTTCCAGCACAAAGTGTTGTGGTTCAGCACCCTGGTGTCGAAAGCCTCTAACCTGCCGGCCATCGAAATCGCCCTGAAAAAGGCCGGCGTGCTGGAAAGCCAGGTGGTGGAGATGTCGCAAGGGCAGAAACAGAGCCGCTTTGTGGCGTGGACCTTCCAGACCAAGTCCGAGCAGCAGATCTGGCGGCGCGAGCGCTGGGTTCGCTGACACTGAGCTACTTGTGGGAGCGGGCTTGCTCGCGAAAGCGGTGTATCAGCCGACATCAAGGTGACTGACACACCGCTATCGCGAGCAGGCTCACTCCTACAAAGGTTCGAGGTGCATCGCCAAATCGCAGACACAAAAAAACCGTGCCCGGATCGCTCCGGTGCACGGTTGTCGCTGCGTCTTACTTGTTCACAGCGTCGGTCAGGCCTTTGGCCACAACCAGCTTGATCACTTTCTTGGCAGGGATTTCGATGGCAGCGCCAGTCGAAGGGTTACGGCCAGTGCGGGCAGGACGCTCGGTCACTTTCAGCTTGCCGATACCTGGCAAGGTGATTTCGCCGCCATTTTCCAGCTGATCAGCAACGATTTGGCCCAGTTGGTCCAGAGCGTTACGCGCGGTGGTTTTCGGCGCGTCGATAGCTTCAGCGATGTCGGCGATCAGTTGGTCTTTAGTAAGAGCCATGTAGTGTTCCTTCCCTATCAAATTCATATGGATTGCAGAGTGCAGTGTCAGCCATCGAGCCCGATCTTCTGGATCTGGCACCCTCGGCGATAACCACGACGAGTCGGGTTATAGATGCCGAAATCAGGGTTTGGTTCGACCTGACAAATGCTGATTGCACGCTTAACGCAGTGACTTCGCGTAAGACCGGGCAAAACTAGCACAGAGACGGGGAAATATCCGCCTCTAGCTACCCATTTGGTCAGCTTTATTGCTCTAAATCGGTAAAAAACTGCATAAGGGCACCCACCCGCCCTGGATTTGCCCTTCACCCCGCGCCAAAACCAGTGGTTGCGGTACACTGGGCGCTTTTTCGGGGGAGCCTGCCCTCCTCCCTTCCAACAGCCGAGAAGCCCATGCCGATCCGTCATTGCATCGTCCACCTGATCGACAAAAAACCCGACGGCACGCCCGCAGTTCTGCACGCCCGTGACTCCGAACTGGCTGAGTCCGCGGCCATCGAGAACATGCTCGCCGACCTCAACGAGAGCTACAACGCCAAACAGGGCAAAGCCTGGGGCCTGTTCCATCCGGAATCCGGTGCGTTCCCGTTCAGCGGCTGGCTGAAGGAATACATGGACGGTGGCAAAGACTTCGCCGCGTTCAGCAGGGTTGCGGTAGAACACCTGCAGAAGCTGATGGAAGAATCGAACCTGTCGGTCGGCGGCCACGTGCTGTTCGCTCACTATCAGCAGGGCATGACCGACTACCTGGCGATCGCCCTGCTGCACCACAGCGAAGGCGTCGCAGTGACCGATGAGCTGGACGTGACGCCGTCGCGTCACCTGGACCTCGGCCAGTTGCATCTGGCGGCGCGGATCAACGTCTCCGAGTGGCAGAACAACAAGCAGTCCAAGCAGTACATCTCGTTCATCAAGGGCAAGAACGGCAAGAAGGTTTCGGAGTATTTCCGCGATTTCATCGGTTGCCAGGAAGGCGTCGACGGCCCGGGCGAAACCCGCACCCTGCTCAAGGCCTTCAGCGATTTCGTCGAGAGCGAAGACCTGCCGGAAGACTCCGCCCGCGAGAAAACCAAGACCCTGGTCGATTACGCCAGCAGCCAGGCCAAGCTCGGCGAGCCGATGGGCCTGGAAGAGCTGTCGGAGCTGATCGACGAAGAACGGCCGAAAGCCTTCTACGATCACATCCGCAACAAGGACTACGGCCTGTCGCCGGAGATTCCCGCAGACAAACGCACCCTTAACCAGTTCCGCCGCTTCACCGGCCGCGCCGAAGGCCTGTCGATCAGCTTTGAAGCGCATCTGCTGGGCTCGAAGATCGAGTACGACGAGGAGGCCGGCACCTTGATCATCAAGGGCCTGCCGACCTCGCTCACCGATCAGCTCAAGCGCCGCAACTGATGCTGGGTAATGTGCTGAAGAAGGTTGCGCTGGTTCTGCTGGTGGTCGTGGTCTATCAGAACTGGGGCAAGATCGAGCGGGTGTTCAACCCGTCGCAGATGGTCTCGGAGCAGGTTCGCGCCAACGCCGATGTCGTGCTGTATGCCACCGACTGGTGCGGCTACTGCAAGCAGACCAAACGCTTTCTCGACAGCAAGGGGATTCCTTTCAAGGAATTCGATATCGAGAAGGATGCCGAGGCGCGCAAGGCGTATGAGGCACTGGGTGGGCGCGGGATTCCGTTGATCGACGTGAATGGCACGTTGATTCGCGGGTTCGACCCGGACGAAATTCTCGCCGCCCTGCGGTAACACAAACCTGTGGCGAGGGAGCTTGCTCCCGCTGGGCTGCGAAGCGGCCCCCGCTTTTCCGGGCGAGAACACGTTCGCAGGTTTACGACTGCTGCGCAGTCGAGCGGGAGCAAGCTCCCTCGCCACAGGATGTTGTGTGTAACCGTTACTTGGCTTCGATACGGAAACCAAAACGCGGGAAGTGCACATGCACCACGCCGCCACGCGGGTCTTCACGGCGCAGGATCAGCTCTTCACGGCCAGCAAACAGCAACTCACCCACCACCGGATCAACCCCGTAATCTGTCGCGGCAATCGCCACCTGCTGCCCGGCCTTGAAACCGTTCGGATCGACAAACGGCTCATCCGGCAACGCCGCCGGCGTCGAACTGCGCGCGACTTGCAGCGCCTCCTCGGCAGTCATCTCACTCGCGGCACCATGACCAAAGCCCAGCACACGGCCCAGCCAGGCATTCACGGCCGGATATTCATCGACCAACGGCGCAGTGACGTGCGTCGCCTTGAGGAACCACAGCGGATGCGCCAGGGCAAAGTCGGCAATCGACGGCTCACCGAACAGGAAGTCGCCCTGCTCGCGCTGCAACTGCTGCTCCAGCCGCGCCATGATTGTTGGCCATTGGTGCTTGGCCTGTTCGGCCGACAGCCGCGTGGCGCTGCCGCCGCTGAACAGGCCGGCACGGTCAGCAATAAACGCCTTGATCGCTTCCGGCGGCAACTTGCCGAAACGCACCGCCACCGACTCCGGCTGGAACACCAGACTGACCGCGTGCTGGAACACCACCGAATCGGCCCATGCGGCGAAGCTGGCGCTGGTCATTTCCTGGCCTTCCGGGAAAAACGCCGGCAGGGCTTTTTCCTGCTCCAGACGACGGGCGATCAACGATGTGTCGCAATAGATGTCGGCGCCGATCTGCAACACAGGGGTCTTGCGATAGCCACCGGTCAACGCGGTCAGATCCGGCTTGGGCATCACCGGCGAAATGTGCACCGAGCGCCAGGATAAGCCTTTGAAGCCCAACAGCAGACGAGCCTTTTCGGCAAATGGAGAGGTCGGGTAATGATGCAGAATCAACTCGGACATGCTCGGCTCCGCCGCACAGAAAGTGAGTCCGCAGCTTAGCGTGCATTTGATTAGCAGCCTACAGATCTGCCTGATGGGAACCGATCAGTCAGATTGATAAGACGCGACCAGGCATTCCTTGGCGCTCTTGCGCAGCTTCTTGATCAGCCGTTCCTGGCGCAGCGCGTCGCTCTTGTCGCGGCAACGCTCGGTGTAGACCAGCGCCATCGCCGGGCTGGACAGGAAGAAGCGTGCGCCCTTGCCGCTTTGATGCATGGCGAAGCGGCGCACCGGGTCGTCGCTGATCCCGCAGTACAGCGAACCGTTGGCCGCGCGCACGAGGTAGACGAACCAGGCCTTGCTCGCTGGCTCGACGACTTCAACCGGTTTTTCGCTGAGGCTGGTCACTTCGGGATCTGGATGTGTAGGAAACAGGCCGCGATCTTATCAGCGAGTAGCCTGAAATGCCTTCAGACCTTTCAGCGCCTGCGCCCGGACCGCGTTGCGCACCAGCGGAGTCCAGCCGAGCAGCAGGCCTTTGAAGCCCAACGCCTGACGCGACCAGCGCCACAAGTCGAAGTGATCGTGGTGCTCGCAGATCTTGCCGTCACGAAAGACGAAACGCGCCTGGATATCGTTGATTACCACGTTGCCGGTCTGGCTGAACAGGTAAGTCGCCACCCAGTGCGCACCGCCGCTGCGCTCGTCGGCGCGGACATTGTCGAAGGTCAGGGAGAAGTCCTTGGCCCGAGTGGTGAGCATGCGCCACATATCGCCAGCATCGCGCCCGCGCAGTTCACCGAAAGCCGGATCGCTGAACACCACATCGTCGGTGTAGCAGGCGGCCATGGCCTCGGCATCGAGGCGCTGGAACGCCTGGTAGAAGCGGGTGATCAACGCGGCGTGGGCTTCACTCATGGGCAAACTCCGGGAAATGGACAGAATGCCAGCACGATAAGCTGCAAATCGAAGAAACACTATCGGCATTCGCAAAGCGAATATCAGCAACACACAGAACCACTGTAGGAGTGAGCCTGCTCGCGATAACGGTGTATCAGTCAGCGCAATGTTGACCGACACACCGTTATCGCGAGCAGGCTCACTCCTACAAGTTGAACCGTGTCAAATCTTCTCGCTTTGCACTTGCACGTACAGCGCCCGGCCCGCACCCAGCCCGGCAATGATCGCACCAGTGCCAATGATGCCGAAGATCCAGCCCACCGCATTCCAGCCGCCGGTCCAGTCATGCACCACGCCGACCGCGAACGGCCCCATCGACGCCAGGGTGTAACCGAAGCCCTGGGACATGCTCGACAGGTTCGCCGCCACATGCGAATCCCGCGAGCGCAGCACGATCAAGGTCAACGCCAGACTGAACGTACCGCCCTGCCCCAGCCCCAGCAGAATCGCCCAGCCCCACAGTCCGTCGATTGGCGCATACAGGCAACCGAACAGACCACCGAGGGTCAGCGCCATCACCACCACGATCGCCAGGCGCTGATCCTTGCCCCGGGTCGCAAGCCACGGCGCGGCCAGGGAGCTGGCGAGCTGGATGATCACCGAACCGGACAGCACCAGGCCGGCCTGAGTCGGGGTCAGCCCTCGGCCGATCAGGATCGACGGCAACCAGCCGAACACGATGTACGCCAGCGACGATTGCAGGCCCATGTACAAAGTCACTTGCCACGCCAGTGGATCGCGCAGCAGACCTTTCACCCGATAGGCGACGTTGTGCGCGCCGTGTTTCTGCCCGACTTGCGGCAGCCAGAACAGCGCCGCCACCAGCGCCGGAATCACCCAGAAGCCCAGGCCCAATGCCCAGCTGTGGTCGAAGTGCTCGCTCAACGGCACGGTCGAACCCGCCGCCATCGCGGCGCCCAGGCACAGGGCCATGGTGTAGACGCCGGTCATGGTCCCGGCGTGTCTGGCGAAGTCACGTTTGACGATGCCCGGCAGCAGCACGCCGATAATGCCGATGCTCGCGCCACCGAGGACGCTGCCAGCGAACAGGCCGATCTCACCGAAGTTGCTGCGCACAATTATGCCGGCGGCCAGGGTCAGCAGAATCCCCAGCACCACCCGCTCGGCGCCGAAACGCCGCGCCAGAATCGGCGCCAGCGGCGCGAACAGTCCCAGGCACAACACCGGCAACGTGGTCAGCAGACCGGCCTGAGCCGCAGACAGACCAAGGCTTTTCGACACTTCGCTGAGCAGCGGCGCCATGCTCGACAGCGCCGGGCGCAGGTTCAGTGCGACCAGAATCAGCCCCAGCAGCAACAGCCACGGCCGGCGTACCAGCGGATGGCTTTGCTGCACTTGCTCGTCGTCGGCCTCGGCGTCGATCAGCAGTTCTTCGAGTTCTGCCGTGCGCTTGTGGGTTGAGAGATTTTTCTCGCTTTCAAGGTTCATTGATCAACTGCCTCGATATGGCTTTGGCCCGTTCCGGGTCGCGTTGTTCGACCGCATCGAGCAACTCGATGTGCAGGTCGAACACTTCCTGACGGCGCGGGACGATGTTCAGCGTCTGGCGCAATTGCGCGCCGACGATGCTGGAGAAATAGCGATACAACTCGCTGAGGGTGGGGTTGTGCGCGGCGTCCACCAGACGGCGGTGGAACACCAGATCGCAGGCAATGTAAGTGTCGAGATCGCCGTGGTAGTGGCTGCCGCTGGTGCCGAGTGCTTCGCGCAGGGCGAGCAGATCCTCATCGGTGCGACGCAACGCGGCCAGGCCAATCGCTTCGACTTCGAGGATGTGCCGGGTCTCGCGCGCCTGCTCCAGCGAGCAGCGTGATAACGCCTTGAGCGTGTCCATCGGATCGACCACCGCGCGCAGATAACTGCCGTCGCCCTGCCGGATTTCGATCAACCCGGAAAACGCCAGCACGCGCATGGCTTCGCGCACGGTGTTGCGGCTGATGCCCAGGTCGGCGCACAACTCAGGCTCGGTCGGCAGCCGTTCGCCGACTTGCCACACGCCATCGCTAATGCGCTGACGCAACTGATCCAGAGCCTGATCGACCAAGGATCGCTTGATCAAAGGTGAGATGTCTGTCACGGAATTCGCCCTCTCATCCAATCATAGGATGAATTTCCTGACATGGTAGTCAGCTGCGGCGCTCCACACAACCCCACGCAGGAAGGAACAACCGGGACATCAATCCTACTTGTCGAGTTGTAAAAACCGCTGACAGGCGAAGTGATTTCCCACAGTCCGCAGGAATGCTGCCGACATCACTTGCAGACGCTGGACTGCAGACTTTGGAAATTGAACCAGGGGCTTTTTGCCCCGTCATTATCCAAAGGAAGATGCACCGCTCATGGTAGAAGTCAATTTCGGCAAGCAGCACGACCGCCCTTTTGTCCTGCAGAAAAATCGCCAATTGCTCGCAGTCCGCAGCCACGCGGGAACGCAGTTGGCCCAAACGCTTTGCTGCGAATCTGCTCACGCAGCGCTGGAAGGTTGCGAGCTGTTGCTGCATGTCGAGGACGCTGATGTGCAGATTTTCAAACTGCCTGGGCACTCGGACGCATCGCAACGCAAGGCGCTGTTACGCGAATTGCCCGACGTACGCTTCGCGGGCAGCGTGCTGGTGGACCCCATCACTCAGGAGCCGGTGCTCTATACCGAAAATATCTTTTTGAAGTTCATCGACTCACTGAAAGCCACTGAGTGCATGGTCATACTTGAAGAGCTGGGCCTGATGATCAAGCAACAAGTGCCGTATGCAAAAAATGCCTTTTTTGTGCATCACCCCGCCACCCATGGCATCGAGATCTGCACCCTCACGAGTAAATGGCTGGAACGCGACGAGATCGAGTACTGCCATCCGGAGCTGCTGCGCCAGGGTCAACGCCGAGCGATCCATGCCAATCAGTGGCACCTGAAGAAAACCACCGTGACCTATCAGGTTGAAATCGATGCCAGCGCCAACGTCGAGGCCGCACATGAGCTCGCGCAGGGCGAAGGCATCGTCATCGCAGTCATCGATGACGCGTTTGATATTGACCATCCCGAATTTTCCGGAGAAGGCAAAGTTGTCGCTGCAAAGAACTTTGACCGACGTAACGCCAAAGGCGGCCCGCGCCCACTGAACGCCCTGGAACGCCACGGTACAGCCGCTGCCGGGGTGGCTTGCGCCAATGGTGAGGACGGCGCCAGCGGTGTCGCCCCCAAAGCCAGCCTGATGCCGTTGAAACTCACCAAACCCTTGGGAGCCCGCGCGGAGGCCGACGCCTTTTTCTGGGCTGCCGATCAGGGAGCCGACGTCATTTCCTGCAGCTGGGGGCCGGCTGAAGGGCATTGGGCCGACCCGGCGGACCCGCGTCACACGCAAGTGTTTCCCCTGGCCGCCAGCACACGGCTGGCAATCGAATACGCCGCCACCAAGGGCCGCAATGGCAAGGGCTGTGTGATCTTTTTTGGCGCGGGAAACGGTAACG
Source organism: Pseudomonas sp. Irchel s3a10 (assembly GCF_900187525.1). Classification (NCBI taxonomy): domain Bacteria; kingdom Pseudomonadati; phylum Pseudomonadota; class Gammaproteobacteria; order Pseudomonadales; family Pseudomonadaceae; genus Pseudomonas; species Pseudomonas sp. Irchel s3a10. Next base: position 13,206 of record NZ_FYDR01000005.1, on the reverse strand, counting down.
AGTGCGCCGATAACGATGGCTATTCCAGCCACCCCCATGTCATTGCGGTAGGTGCCTGCAACGATCAGAACCGGCGCAGTGCCTACAGTGATTATGGCAAGTCACTCTGGTGCTGCTTTCCCAGCGGAGATCAGCAACACCCCGACCCGAAGTTCAAGCCTGCAACCTCGATCCCGCAGACCCGGGGCATCCGCACCACTGATTTGAGCGCAAAGTTTGCCGCCGCCACATTGCCGGCCTACACCGACGCCTTCAGCGGTACCTCCAGCGCCTGCCCCGGTGCCGCGGGCATCGCCGCGCTGGTGCTCGGCGTCAATCCCGAGCTTGATCGCTCTGCGGTACGCCAGATACTTGCCGATTGCTGCGACAAGATCGGCCACCGCGATGACGGGCCGCGCGGCCAGTACGACGAAAACGGCCACAGTCACTACTACGGGCACGGCCGACTCAACGCGCTGCGTGCCGTGCACCTGGCACTTGAACGCAAAACAAATGCGGGCTGATTCGCCCCCATGAAAAAAGCCCTGTCGGTATACCGGCAGGGCTTTTTGTCAGGCGAGCTTCTCAGGCAATCAATGCAGGATCTGGCTCAGGAACAACTTGGTACGGTCATTTTGCGGGTTGTCGAAGAAGTCGTTCGGCGCTGCCTGCTCGACGATTTCGCCCTTGTCCATGAAGATCACGCGGTTGGCCACGGTGCGGGCAAAGCCCATTTCGTGAGTCACGCAAAGCATGGTCATGCCGTCTTCAGCCAGACCGATCATGGTGTCGAGTACTTCCTTCACCATCTCCGGATCGAGCGCTGAAGTCGGTTCATCGAACAGCATGATTTTCGGTTTCATGCACAGCGCACGAGCGATCGCCACACGCTGTTGCTGACCGCCGGACAGTTGCCCCGGGAATTTATGCGCCTGCTCCGGAATGCGTACGCGCTCCAGATAATGCATGGCGATTTCCTCGGCCTTGCGCTTGGGCATCTTGCGCACCCACATCGGCGCCAGCGTGCAGTTCTGCAGGATGGTCAGGTGCGGGAACAGGTTGAAGTGCTGGAACACCATGCCGACTTCGCGGCGGATCGCTTCGATCTGCTTGAGGTCATTGGTCAGCTCCACACCATCGACCACGATGCGCCCCTGCTGGTGTTCTTCCAGACGGTTGAGGCAGCGAATGGTAGTCGATTTGCCGGAGCCCGACGGGCCGCACAGGACGATACGCTCGCCCTGTTTGACGTTGAGGTTGATGTCTTTCAGCACGTGGAACTGGCCGTACCACTTGTTCACGCCCTGCATCTGGATAATGCCTTCAGGGCCGACAGGCTTTTTGATTGCTTCGCTCATTTACAGAGAACTCCTAACGCTTGTGGCCAGTGTCGAGCTTGCGTTCCAGATGCATGGAATAGCGCGACATACCAAAACAGAAAATCCAGAACACCAGGGCGGCGAACACGTAGCCTTCAGTGGCCATGCCCAGCCATTTCGGGTCGGCAGCGGCTTGCTTGACGCTGTTGAGCAGGTCAAACAGACCGATGATGATCACCAGGCTGGTGTCCTTGAACAGCGCAATGAAGGTGTTGACGATGCCCGGAATCACCAGCTTCAGGGCTTGCGGCAGAATCACCAGACCCATGGCGCGCCAGTAACCGAGGCCCATCGCCGCAGCCGCTTCGTACTGACCTTTGGGGATCGCTTGCAGACCGCCGCGCACCACTTCGGCGACGTAGGCCGACTGGAACAGGATCACCCCGATCAGCGCCCGCAGCAGTTTGTCGAAGTTCATCCCTTCGGGCAGGAACAGCGGCAGCATCACCGAGGACATGAACAGCACGGTGATCAACGGCACGCCGCGCCAGAACTCGATGAAGGTCACGCAGACCACACGAATCGCCGGCATGTTCGAGCGACGGCCCAGCGCCAGAATGATCCCCAGCGGCAAGGCGCCGGCGATACCCACGGTGGCGATGACCAGGGTCAGCATCAGACCGCCCCACTGGCTGGTCGCCACGGCGTCGAGGCCAAACACGCCACCGTGCAGCAGGCACCAGGCGACGATCGGGTAGATCACCAGGAAGCTCAGGCCGTACACCGCTTTACGCGGGAAGCGCGAGATGAACAGTGGCGCCACGCCGATGACCGCCAGCCACACGGTCAGGTCAACACGCCAGCGCATGTCGACCGGGTAGTAGCCGTACATGAACTGGCCGAAACGCTGCTGGATGAACACCCAGCAGGCGCCGTCCTTGGTGCAGTCGGCGCGAGTGGTGCCGACCCAGTTGGCATCGACAATCGCCCAACTGAGGATCGGTGGCACGACGAGATAGATCAGATAGAACGCAAACAGGGTCAACAGGGTGTTGAGCCAGCTGGAAAACATGTTCGCGCGTATCCACGCCATCGGGCCGAAGACCTTGGCCGGCGGTGGCATGTCGGGTTTGAAAGTATGGGTTGTCATGCGCGTTTCCTCACCGCTCGATCAGCGCAATGCGCTTGTTGTACCAGTTCATCAGCAGGGAAATGCTGATACTGATCGCCAGGTACACGCTCATGGTGATGGCAATGACTTCGATCGCCTGACCGGTCTGGTTGAGCACAGTGCCGGCGAACAGCGAAACCATTTCCGGGTAACCGATACCGGCGGCCAGTGACGAGTTCTTCGCCAGGTTCAGGTATTGGCTGGTCAGCGGCGGAATGATCACCCGCAGGGCTTGTGGAATGATCACCTTGCGCAGGGTCGGGCCGTTGCGCAGGCCGAGCGAACGCGCCGCTTCGGTCTGGCCATGGCTGACCGACTTGATCCCGGAACGGACGATTTCCGCGATAAACGCTGCGGTGTACACGGTCAGGGCGAGGGTCAGCGCCAGCAGTTCCGGGATCAACACCCAGCCACCGACGAAGTTGAAACCCTTGAGCTCGGGCATTTCCCAGTGCAGCGGAGCGCCGAAGATCAGTGCGCACAAGGAAGGGATCACCAGCAGAATCGCCAGACCGGTCCAGAACTTGTGGAACGGTACGCCGGTTTCTTCAAAGCGCTTGTTGGCCCAGCGGGTCATCAGCACGATGCCGACGATCGCCACCACGACGCTGATCACGAACGCCCAGAAACCATCAGCCGCCAGCGCGGCCGGCATGTTCAGGCCACGGCTGCTGACGAAGAAGGTGTCGCCGAAGTTATGGCTGTTGCGCGGTCCCGGCATGGTCAGGAATACCGCGAAGTACCAGAACAGGATCTGCAGCAGCGGCGGAATGTTGCGGAACACTTCCACATACACGGTCGCCAGTTTGCTGATGATCCAGTTCGGCGACAGCCGCGCCACACCGATGATGAAGCCCAGCAGAGTCGCCAGAATCACACCGATGAAGGTCACCAACAGGGTATTGAGCAGGCCGATCACGAACACCCGGGCGTAGCTGTCCGCTTCGGTGTAAGAGATCAGGTGTTGAGCGATGCCGAACCCGGCACTGCGCTCCAGAAAGTCGAAACCGGAGGTGATGCCCCGGTGCTGCAGGTTGGTCTGGGTGTTGTCGAACAGATACCAGCCCATGGCGACCACCGCCACGACGGTGATGATCTGAAACAGCCACGCACGCACTCGCGGATCGCTGAGGCTGAGCCTCTGCTTTGGTGCGCCGATTGAATTTTGCATGAAGTGCCCCGGAAAAAATGGAACAAGAACATCACCCGGCGGTTGGCCCGCCGGGCGATAGAACCATTAGCGCACTGGTGGTGCGTACTGAATGCCGCCGTTGTTCCACAGGGCGTTCAAGCCGCGGTCGATTTCCAGCGGAGTGCTCTTGCCGAGGTTTTTCTCGAAGATTTCGCCGTAGTTGCCGACTTGTTTGACGATCTGCACAACCCAGTCTTTCGGCAGTTTCAGGTCTTTGCCGTACTCGCCGTCAGCGCCGAGCATACGGGCGACGTCCGGGTTCTTGGTCGACTTGGCTTCGGCTTCGACGTTCTTCGAAGTGATACCGGCTTCTTCAGCGTTGAGCAGCGCGTAGCCAACCCAGCGCACGATGGCCAGCCACTCGTCGTCGCCATTACGCACGACCGGGCCCAGCGGTTCTTTGGAAATGGTTTCCGGCAGAACCACGTAGTCCTTCGGCGATGCCAGTTTGGAGCGCTGGGCAAACAGCTGGGACTTGTCGGAGGTCAGCACGTCGCAACGACCGGATTCCAGCGACTTGGCGCTTTCATCGGAGGTGTCGAAAGTGATCGGGGTGTATTTCAGGCCGTTGCCGCGGAAGTAGTCGGAAACGTTCAGCTCGGTGGTGGTACCGGCCTGGATGCAGATGGTTGCACCGTCCAGCTCTTTGGCACTCTTCACGCCCAGCTTGTTGTTCACCAGGAAGCCGATACCGTCGTAGTAGGTAATGAAGCCCGGGAATTTCAGGCCCATGCCCGCGTCACGGGAGCTGGTCATGGTGGTGTTGCGCGACAGGATGTCGATCTCGCCCGATTGCAGCGCGGTGAAGCGCTCCTTGGCGTTCAACTGACTGAATTTGACCTTGGTCGCGTCGCCGAACACGGCAGCGGCCACAGCGCGGCAGACGTCAGCGTCGATCCCGAGGATCTTGCCGGTTGCGTCCGGTACCGAGAAGCCCGGCAGACCGTCGCTCACGCCACACTGCACGAAACCTTTCTTCTGCACGGCATCCAGGGTTGCACCCGCCTGAGCGAACCCGCTGACGCCGAGAACTGTTGCTGCAGTCACGATCGCCAGAGTGGATTTCAACATCTTCATTCAAACCTCCAGTTTTGCTCTTGTTGTGTCGGAGCTTGAGTCCTGCCGCACCCTTTTGAGGCGTTGTTGACCCGTGTTGGCTTTTTTTGGGGTCAACCGACGTAAGACCTTCGCTATGAGTCTAGTAGGAGAAAATCCACATCATGGACAACTCACTTCTCACCAATCGGCCGAACGGGCTGTAGCCCTTTCACGTTCGCTAAGCCCGTAGTGGCCATTGGCGAACATCCATAACCGGATTCTTTGCAATCCCGTCGCGGGTCGTACACTGATAGTGTTACCGCCACGCGTAGGAAGCTTCGTACAGAACCTTCCATAGCAAAGCCCGTACCACACCGCTTGCCGAATCGATTCGGCGACAGGTCAATAGCAAAACTTGTAACCTTGCGACATCTTCTTAACGGATCCACCGGACGCGCACTCGAATCACGCACTCAATGAGAGCGCCCGCACATATTTGGAGCAGACATGACCGAGCCCTTGATTCTTCAGCCTGTTAAGCCCGCAGACGCCTGCGTGATCTGGCTGCACGGCCTCGGCGCCGACCGCTACGACTTCCTCCCGGTGGCTGAAGCGCTGCAGGAAAGCCTGCTGAGTACGCGCTTCGTGCTGCCGCAGGCGCCGACTCGCCCAGTGACGATAAATGGCGGATATGCCATGCCGAGCTGGTACGACATTAAAGCCATGAGCCCGGCCCGCGCGATTGATCGTGATGAGCTGGAAGCGTCCGCCGATCGCATCATCGAATTGATCGAAAACGAGCGCGCCAGCGGAATAGACGCCTCGCGGATTTTCCTCGCCGGTTTTTCCCAGGGTGGCGCGGTGGTCTTGCACACTGCATTTTTGAAATGGCAGGGACCGTTGGGTGGCGTGTTGGCATTGTCGACGTATGCGCCGACGTTCAGTGATGATTTGCAATTGTCCGCCAGTCAGCAGCGGATTCCGGTGATGTGCCTGCACGGGCAGTTCGATAACGTGGTGCAAAACTCCATGGGCCGCAGCGCTTATGAGTACCTGAAGCACCATGGTGTCACCGTGACATGGCAGGAATACCCAATGGAGCACGAAGTGTTACCCGAAGAAATTCGTGACATCGGCGTCTGGCTGGGCGAACGCCTGCGTTGATCGTTTCAGCGCGAACGCCCCTTTGATCATCCCACTACGCCGCGCCCGTTTCTTGCATTACACTGGCCGGCGTACATTCCTTAACCAATTGATGAGATGACCGTGCTCAAAGCACTCAAGAAAATGTTCGGTAAAAGCGAGGCTGAGCAGCTCGCGCCAGTCCCCAGTGCGCCGTCGCACGCCCCCGGCCCTCGCAGCGATGCGCCCAAGGCTGAACGTCCGGCTCCGGTAGCGACACCCCAGCCCGAGCCGCAAGCCGCTATCGCCGCCGAACCGGTCCGCGCCGAAGCGCCGAAACCACCCCGGCCGCGCCGCGAACCGAAGCCCAAGGCACCGGTCATTCCCTGGAAACTCGAAGATTTCGTTGTCGAACCCCAGGAAGGCAAAACCCGCTTTCACGATTTCAAACTCGCTCCAGAACTGATGCACGCCATCCAAGACCTGGGCTTCCCGTATTGCACGCCGATCCAGGCGCAGGTGCTGGGTTTCACCCTCGCCGGAAAAGACGCCATCGGTCGCGCGCAGACCGGTACCGGCAAGACCGCCGCGTTCCTGATCTCGATCATCACTCAGTTGCTGCAGACTCCGCCGCCGAAAGAACGCTACATGGGCGAACCCCGTGCGCTGATCATCGCGCCGACCCGCGAGCTGGTGGTGCAGATCGCCAAGGACGCCGCTGACCTGACCAAGTACACCGGCCTCAACGTGATGACGTTTGTCGGCGGCATGGACTTCGACAAGCAGCTCAAGCACCTCGAAGCACGCCACTGCGACATCCTCGTCGCCACTCCGGGCCGTCTGCTCGACTTCAACCAGCGCGGCGACGTGCACCTGGACATGGTCGAAGTAATGGTGCTGGACGAAGCCGACCGCATGCTCGACATGGGCTTCATCCCGCAAGTGCGGCAGATCATTCGCCAGACTCCGCCGAAGTCCGAGCGTCAGACCCTGCTGTTCTCCGCGACCTTCACCGAAGACGTGATGAACCTGGCCAAGCAATGGACCACCGATCCGGCAATCGTCGAAATCGAAATCACCAATGTGGCCAACGAAAACGTCGAGCAGCACATCTATGCGGTGGCCGCGGCCGACAAATACAAACTGCTCTACAACCTGGTCAACGATAACGGCTGGGAACGCGTGATCGTCTTCGCCAACCGCAAGGACGAAGTGCGCCGCATCGAAGAGCGCCTGGTGCGCGACGGCATCAACGCCGCGCAACTGTCCGGCGACGTGCCGCAGCACAAGCGCATCAAGACCCTCGAAGGCTTCCGCGAAGGCAAGATCCGCGTGCTGGTGGCCACCGATGTCGCCGGTCGCGGCATCCACATCGACGGCATCAGTCACGTGATCAACTTCACCCTGCCGGAAGTGCCGGACGACTACGTACACCGCATCGGCCGTACCGGTCGCGCAGGCGCTGACGGCGTATCGATCAGCTTCGCCGGCGAGGACGACTCCTACCAGTTGCCGTCGATCGAAGAGAAACTCGGTCGCAAGATCAGCTGTGAAACACCGCCGACGCATTTGTTGCGCGCGGTTGAGCGCAAGCGTCCACAGCCGCAGTAAACGCCCCGAAAACAAAAAGCGCAGCCGGCAACGGACTGCGCTTTTTTTTGCCCGGCGTTTTCAACAGGCGCTTGCGATAGATAACTAAAAGTCCATAATGGACAAATTAGTTTAGATCCAGAATGCGGAGCCTGACATGTCCAGTACACCCTACGTGATCGACCACACCCGGGCCCGCGAGTTGCTGGCGCGCATCGACGTGCCGCAGATCCTGCGCAAACTGTTTCGCGACCTCGCCGCCGGCCACGCCGTGCAACCGGCGCAGCAACTGGTGGAGTTTCCGCAGGGCGCCGGTGACTTCATCAATTATCTGGGGGTGCTGGCCGAAGATGGCGTGTACGGGGTCAAGACTTCGCCGTACATCGTCCGCGAGCAAGGGCCGCTGGTCACGGCGTGGACACTATTGATGTCGATGAAAACCGGCCAACCGTTGTTGCTGTGCGATGCCGGTGAACTGACCACCGCGCGCACGGCCGCGACCACCGCCGTTGCAGTCGATGCCCTCGCCCCGCTGAATGCCCAACGGCTGGCAATCATCGGCAGCGGCAAGGTTGCTCAGGCGCATCTGCATTACGTGAAAGGTCTGCGCGACTGGCAGAGCATCAGCGTGTATTCGCCGAGTCTGTCTGAAGACGCTGAAACCCGGGCGCTGCTGAAGGAAATCTACCCGGGGGTGAAGATTGCCGACAGCCGCGATGTCGCCCTCACAGACGCGGACGTGATCATGCTCTGCACCTCGGCCGCCGGTCCGGTCATTGACCCGGCCACCTTGAGCAAACCGGCGCTGATCACCTCGATCAGCACCAACGCGCCACGCGCCCATGAGGTGCCGCCGCAGAGCCTGGGCGACATGCAGGTGTTCTGTGACTATCGTCTGACCACGCCGGGCTCGGCCGGTGAGATGTTGATCGCGACCGAGCAGCATGGCTGGAGCAAGGATTCGATCATCGGCGACCTTGCCGACCTGCTCAGCGAGAAAGTGCCGCGCCCCGGTTACGACCGTCACGTATTTTTCCGTTCTATTGGCCTGGGCCTGGAAGACATCGCGCTGGCGAATGCGGTTTATCTCTTAACCCACTAACACCACAAATCCCATTGTGGGAGCGGGCTTGCTCGCGAAGAGGCCGTATCAGGCGACGTATTTGCCGAATGACACACCGCCTTCGCGAGCAAGCCCCGCTCCCACAGGGGATCAGCGTATTTTCCAATATCGCGAGCAACTGGAGACCTTTCATGAGCCAGGCAGACTTCATCATCATCGGCGGCGGGATTGCCGGTGCTTCCACCGGTTTCTGGCTGTCGCCCCACGCCAAAGTGATCGTGCTCGAACGTGAATCGCACCCGGCCTACCACTCCACCGGGCGTTCGGCGGCGCTGTACTCCGCTGCGTACGGAACACCGCAGGTGCGCGCGCTGACGCTGGCCAGCCGCGAGTTTTTCGACCATCCGCCGAGCGGCTTCTGCGAGCATCCATTGCTGACGCCGCGTGGCGAAATGACCGTGGATTTCAGCGGTGACGCCGCCGAACTGAACAACCAGTACCTCAGCGCCAAAGCCACGGTGCCAGAGATGCAGTTGCTCAGCGCCGACGAAGCCTGCGCCCGTCTGCCGATCCTGCGTCGGGAAAAGGTCCACGGCGCGATCTACGACCCGACCGCCAGCGACATCGACACCGACGCCCTGCATCAGGGCTACCTGCGCGGTATCCGCCGCAACAACGGCGAGGTGCACACCGATTGCGAGGTGCTGGGCCTGAGTCGTGACGCTGACGGCCAATGGCAGGTGCAAACCAACGGTCAGACCTTCAGCGCCCCGATCATCATCAACGCCGCCGGCGCCTGGGCCGACCAGATCGGCGCGCTGGCTGGTGCTCATGCGCTGGGCCTGCAACCCAAGCGCCGCGCGGCGTTCATTTTTGCCGGGCCCGAGGGCGTCGACATTCATCACTGGCCGATGCTGGTCAGCCTCGACGAATCGTTCTACATGAAGCCCGACGCCGGGATGTTCCTCGGCTCGCCGGCCAACGCCGACCCGGTCGAACCGCATGACGTGCAACCGGAAGAGCTGGACATCGCCATGGGCATCTATCAGATCGAAGAGGCCACGACCCTGACCATCCGCCGCCCGACCCGCACCTGGGCCGGACTGCGCAGCTTTGTCGCCGACGGTGATCTGCTCAGCGGTTTCGATCCGCAGGTGCCGGGGCTGTTCTGGGTTGCGGCCCAGGGCGGTTACGGCATTCAGACTTCACCGGCCATGGGCCAGGCCAGCGCGGCATTGGTCCGTGGTCAGCCGTTGCCTGAGTCGTTGCAGCAGTTCGGCCTGACGAGCGCCATGCTCTCCCCTTCACGCCTGCGCTGACGGCCCCTGCGGATGACGCGCCCAACGGATTGCGGCACACTCGCAGCGCCCCCGTGCACGGGGGCGCTGACGCTGCCTGGAGCTCCACAAACATGACCGCCCCCGAATTCGATCCGGCCCTGGATAACTTCCGTGCCATCGCCGACGCCATCGCCACGCTGTTCTTTCCCCACGCCGAAGTGGTGCTGCACGACCTGCGCACGCAGAAGGTCGACTACATCGCCAACAACCTGTCCAAGCGCGAGATCGGCGACGACTCATCGCTTGAAGACATGCTCAGCGAGGAGGTCAGTGAGCGCAACATCGGCCCGTACGAAAAGCTCAATTGGGACGGCCAGAAGATACGCAGCCTGAGCACCGTGCTGCGCGACCGCGAAGAGCGGCCGCTGGCGGTGCTGTGCATCAACCTGAATATTTCGTTGTTTGAGAATGCCAAGGCTGCGCTGGATCTGTTCCTGTCGCCGAGCAAACTGATCCCGCAGCCGGATTCACTGTTTCGCGATGACTGGCAGGAGCGCATCAACACCTTCCTCCACGCCTGGCTGCGCGAGCGCCAGCTGAGCCTGAATCTGCTGACCCGCGATCACAAGCGCGAACTGGTGCTGGCGCTGCACGCCGAAGGCGCGTTCAAGGGCAAGAGCGCCTCGAACTATGTGGCCAATGTGCTGAACATGGGGCGAGCAACGGTGTACAAGCATTTGAAGGAATTGAAGGGCTGAAGATCTGCATTGGCAGTTCCGGCCCCTTCGCGAGCAAGCTCGCTCCCACAGGGATTTGTGAATGCCATAGATCCAATGTGGGAGCGAGCTTGCTCGCGAAAGCGGTAGATCAGTCGCCGTAGATGTCGGACTTGAAGTACTTCTCGGAAATTCTCTGATACTCGCCGCTCGCCCGAATCCCGTCGATGGCTGTGTTCAACTCGCTGACCAGCTCGGTATTGCCCTTGCGCACCGCAATCCCCGCGCCCTCGCCCACGTACTTCGGATCCTTCAGCTCCGGCCCGACAAACGCATAGCCTTTGCCGCGTGGCATCGACAGGAAATCGTTCAGCGGAATGGTGTCAGCGAAAATCGCATCGAGCCGCCCGGCCGCCAGGTCCATGTAGATTTCTTCGTTATTGCCGTAGCGCTTGACGTTGATGCCCTTGGGCTCGAACACCTCGGTGGCATAACGATCGGTGGTGGTGGCGCGCTGCACGCCGATGGTCTTGCCCTTGAGGCTGGCGTATTGATCATCGACCGTAGCGCCTTCCTTCATCACCAGTCGCGACGACGTGAAATAGTACTTGTGGGTGAAATCCACCGACTTCTTGCGGTCTTCGTTGATGGTCATCGACGACAGCGCCATGTCGATTTTCTTCACTTTCAGCGAAGGGATCAGACCATCGAACTCACCCTCGACCCACACGCACTTGACCTTCATCTGCGCGCACAGGGCATTGCCGATGTCGTAGTCGAAACCGACGATTTCGCCCTTGTCGGTTTTCGAGGCGAACGGTGGATACGCAGCCTCGATGCCGATGCGCAGGGTCTTCTCGGCGGCAAACGAGCTGGTGCACGCCAACAGGCTCAGGGCCAGACCGGTGATCAGGGGGAGTTTCTTCATGTTCGTTCTCTCGCGGGTTGTTGTTGGTTTGGCAAGACGAAGAAGAGCAGCTGGGAGCAGGGAGCTACGAGCGGCAAGATTGAAGCTTTTTGTACTTGGAAATCCATATTGGACTTATAGGTACAAGCCGTCAATTAGGGAAGAGAGTGTGTCTGCGAGGTTTTTGGTGTTACAGATGGCCCCTTCGCGAGCAAGCTCGCTCCCACATTGGATTTGGGAACGACACAGATCCAATGTGGGAGCGAGCTTGCTCGCGAAGGCGTACTGAGGGGCGCTAAAGAAATTACTTCTTCCAGCGATCCGCAGCGGCATGATCACTGTCACGCCCTTCTACCCAACGCGGACCATCGCTGGTGTTTTCTTTCTTCCAGAACGGCGCGCGGGTTTTCAGGTAATCCATGACGAAAGCGCAGGCGTCGAACGCCGCCTGGCGATGGGCGCTGGCCACGCCGACAAACACGATCGGCTCGCCCGGCTCCAGCGCGCCGATGCGGTGCAGCACTTCCAGCTTCAGCAGCGGCCAGCGTTGCTCGGCTTCGAGGGCAATCTTGCCGAGGGCTTTTTCGGTCATGCCCGGATAATGCTCGAGGAACATCCCCGCCACATCCAGCCCGTCGTTGAAGTCGCGCACGTAACCGACAAAACTCACCACCGCGCCGACACCGACATTCGCCGCGTGCATCGCGTTGACTTCAGCGCCGGGATCGAACGCTGTGGACTGCACCCGAATCGCCATGCCTCAGCCTCCGGTCACGGTGGGGAAAAACGCCACTTCGTCGCCATCGCTCACCGGCTCGTCGAGCTGGCACAGGTCTTCGTTGCGTGCGCACATCAGGTTCTGTTCGCTCAGCACTTCGGCGCTATCGCGTTGCGCGAGCAGCGCACGCACAGCGTCGACCGTGGCGAAATCGCCTTCGACCTCGACCGAGTCCACGCCCAGCGCTTCACGATAACGAGCAAAGAATTTAACCGTCAGCTTCATGGCTGCTCCGCCTGAAAGTGCCCGCTCTTGCCGCCGACCTTCTCCAGCAGACGCACGCTTTCGATAACCATGCCGCGATCCACCGCCTTGCACATGTCGTAGATGGTCAGCGCCGCGACGCTGGCGGCGGTCAGCGCTTCCATTTCCACGCCGGTCTGCCCGGACAGTTTGCAGCGAGCGACGATGCGCACGCTGTCGTCGCCCTCAGCGCTGAGTTCGACCTTGACCCCGGTCAGCATCAGCGGATGACACAGCGGGATCAGATCACTGGTTTTCTTCGCCGCCTGAATGCCGGCAATGCGCGCCACGGCAAACACGTCGCCCTTGGGATGGCCGCCGCTGACGATCATCTGCAGGGTTTCGGGGAGCATGCGCACCAGCGCTTGGGCCGTCGCCTCACGGAACGTCACGGCTTTTTCGGTGACGTCGACCATGTTGGCGCGACCTTGGGAATCGAGATGAGTCAGCACGGGATTACTCCTGATCAGGAGCAGGGATTGTAAACCTGTGGGTCAAATTTCCGCATCACTGATTATGAAATCACCACTATCCCCTGTGGGATCGGGCTTGCTCGCGAATGCCGTGTATCAGGCACACATTGGGTGGCTGACACACAGCATTCGCGAGCAAGCCCGCTCCCACATTGGGTTATGGGTTCATTGTCTAGTCCTGAAATAGGTTTACACCTGTTTCACCCTGACGCCCGATGCACCGCATCGGGCGTTTTGTATTTCAAAGACAGGTGCGGACGCTCACCGTTGTAGATCGATACCGACTCACTCACCATCTTCTTCGCCTGCGTTAAATCCTGTGGTCGCTGGAGCAT
>NZ_FYDR01000020.1:0-13909 GCF_900187525.1 Pseudomonas sp. Irchel s3a10 | reverse complement strand
GACCTGATCGACGACCGACAATTTAAAGGTCAGCGTGTAGTCTCGCTGACTACGCCTTTTTGCTGATTCCATTACGTCCTCCTGAAAAACAGATCAGAAGGTGTAAACCTTATTCAGGACGGGACACGAGCACAAAAAAAGGGCGCCAGTGGCGCCCTTCTTTTTTGCTCGGCCTTATTGCAGAACCGGCTTCTGCGCCCCGTTGATCGGGATGCGCTTGGCTTTCGCTTCTTCCGGGATCACCCGCAACAGGTCGATGCTCAGCAGACCGTTGCTCAGATCGGCGGCCTTGATCTCGATGTGATCAGCCAGGCGGAAGGACAGCTTGAAAGCACGCTGGGCAATGCCTTGATGCAGGAAGGTCACGCCTTCGTTGGCATCACGCTTGCCGCCACTGATGGTCAGCACACCCTTCTCGACTTGCAGTTCCAGGTCTTCTTCCTGGAAACCGGCGGCCGCTACGACGATGCGGTATTGATCGTCACCGTGTTTTTCCACGTTGTAGGGTGGGTAGGTGCTGCCTGGCTCGTTGCGCAGCGCGGTTTCGAACAGATCGTTGAAACGGTCGAAGCCCACCGAGGAACGGAACAGTGGTGCCAGGGAAAATGCAGTACTCATGGTTCAAATCTCCTGAAAACAATCAGCAAGTTTTTGTGTCTCCGCGACCCGAATTCGGCATCACGTAACCCTTAGATAGGGACCGCCAAAATGATTTCAAGAGCGTATTTGCAGATTTTTTTCAGGCTGCGGCGGCGACCGGCAAACCGAGCAAACGCGAGACCTGGTCCGGCTCCGTCTCGCGACGTAGCACGGTAAACAGCTCGGTGGCCTCGGGATAATTGCGCGTCAGCATCGCCAGCCATTGTTTCAAGCGACCCGGCGATTGACGTGCGGTCATCTGCGCCTTGGCTTGCAACCAGAAGTCCTGGATCAGCGGCAGCAGCTCGGCCCAGCTCATCTCGACCACCTCTTCACCGGCGCGCGCGGCAGCGATCTGCCGGGCCAGATCCGGGCGCGACACCAGACCGCGTCCGAGCATGATGTCTTCGACGCCGCTGATCTCGCGGCAGCGGCGCCAGTCTTCGACGCTCCAGATATCGCCATTGGCGAACACCGGCACCTTGACCACCTCCTGCACCCGCGGAATCCACTCCCAATGCGCCGGCGGCTTGTAGCCATCGACCTTGGTCCGGGCGTGCACCACGATGTGTTCGGCGCCGCCCTCGGCCAGCGCAGTGGCGCAGACCAGCGAGCCGTCCGGGCTGTCGAAACCCAGGCGCATCTTCGCGGTGACCGGGATGTGCGCCGGCACGGCGCGACGCACGTGTTCGACGATGGAGTTGAGCAGTTCCGGCTCCTTGAGCAGCACCGCCCCGCCCCGGGATTTGTTGACGGTCTTGGCCGGGCAGCCGAAGTTCAGGTCGATCACTTCCGAGCCGAGCTCGCAGGCCAGCGCCGCGTTTTCCGCCAGGCACACCGGATCGGAGCCCAACAATTGCACGCGCAACGGCACACCGGAACGGGTGCGGGCGCCGTTGAGCAGCTCCGGGCCGAACTTGTGGAAGTAGGCCGGGGTGAGCAACTGATCGTTGATCCGAATGAATTCGGTCACGCACCAGTCGATGCCGCCAACGCGGGTCAGCACGTCGCGCAGGATGTCGTCGACCAACCCCTCCATGGGCGCCAGGGCAATTTGCATGGGGAAAACACTACTCAGGAAGAAAAAACGTGCGGCAGTTTACTGGATTACGAGAAAAACCGCAGATCCCTTGTAGGAGTGAGCCTGCTCGCGATAACGGTGGGTCAGATAGATGGATGCTGACTGACACACCGCTATCGCGAGCAGGCTCACTCCTACAGTTTAGATTTGAGTTGTTTCTGGACTTTGGATCGCCGGGCCGTAACCCTCGATGAACTCCGCCGGCATGCGCTTGGGCTTGCCGGTGGACAGTTCGATGCAGACGAAAGTGGTCTGAGCGCGCAGCAGGGTGGCGTTGTCGCTCGGGCGGATCAGCTGGAAGTGCCGGGTCATTTTCAGGCGCTGATCCCAATCGACGATCCAGGTCGCCAGTTGCAGTTCGTCGCCTTCGTAGGCGGCTGCCAGATAATCGATTTCGTGACGCACCACGGCCATCGCCCGATCCAGGCGCCGGTACTCGACCAGGTCCAGCCCCAGACGCTGCGAGTGTCGCCAGGCGCAGCGTTCGAGCCAGGTCACGTACACCGCGTTATTCGCGTGGCCCAGCCCGTCGATGTCCTCGGCGCCTACTTGCAGATCAATGGTGAACGGCGTTGCCCGATCCCAGCCCATGCCCCACTCCCGGTCAGATTACTCAACCGGGGCAGTGTAACGGATGTCACGCCGATTGCCGCGCTTGAAGGCTGCGCCCCGCCAACAGTGATAACACGCCATCAACCACCCGAGGGTCGGCCAGCACCCGTTGGTGGCCGCCGCTTTCCAGGCGCAGCAGGCGACTGTCGAACCAGGATTCGTGGATCAATTGCGATTCCTTGACCGAGACGAAGGTGTCGTCCTCGGCATGCACGATCAGGCCCGGCATATCCAGTTGATAGTGCGCGACATCGAGGGTCGCGGCGCGCATACCGACCTCCTGCTCAACCTGGCGGATGAACGCCGAGCGCGCCCGCGGTGGCATGCCGACATAGCGAGCAAAACCGCGCAGCACGCCGAGGATTCGTGCGGGAGCCGCGATACTGACCAGGGTTTCGGTGCGCAAGCCCAGTTGCACGGCAAGCATGGCACTGGCGCCGCCCATGGAGTGACCGATAACGGCTTGCAACGGTGGCAGTTCGGCGGCCGCTTCGAGCATGGCGCGGGCGAACAGTACAACGTTGGCTTCACGCCCCGGCGAACGACCATGGGCCGGGCCATCGAGGGCAACAACGGTGTAACCGGCCTCGACCAGCGCCGTGATCAACGCCGCAAACTGCGTGGGCCGCCCTTCCCAACCATGCATCAACAGCACCGCCGGTCCCTGCCCCCAGCGCAGCGCCGACAGGCCGAAGCGCAGCGTGATGCGTTCGGAGCTCGCCAGCAGCGGCAATTCCCAATCGCGCAGTGGTAACGTGCGCGGCGTCATGAACGCCTGACGCATTTTGTTTGCTACTCGTTGCGGTGCAATCCAGCCCAAGGTGCCATTAACGCCACGAACCCACTTCAACGTGTTCATCGCTCTCTCCTCAGGCGTGTTGCCTTCAGGTCAACGCACCGCCGACTTGGCAGCGCGCAGCAATCGATCGGATAAATCGCCCGGACCCAGCGCACGTGCCAGCGCCAGACCACCCACCATCAACGCCACATCGGCCAACGCCTTGTCGGTGTCCTCGGGGCTGGACGCCAACTGCGCAATCATCAATTCCAGGTGTTCGTTCAGCGCGATGCGGAACGACTCCGGCAGACGTCCCAGCTCACCGATGGAAGCCGGAATCGGACACGCAGCGTCACTGGAATCACGGTGCTTGCGTGACAGATAGAACGCTGCGACCAGGGCGCGACGCTCTTCGCCGGTCAGCTCGGAATCCATGTCGGCAATCAGGTCGCGTCGACGGCTGAGCAGTTGTTTGAACGCCTCGAGCATCATCGCGTCCTTGCTTTCGAAGTGCGCGTAGAAACCACCAACGGTCAGGCCGGCGGCGCCCATCACTTCGCCCACGCTGGGATCCGCCGGGCCACGCTGCATCAGTGCGGCGCTGGCAGCCTTGAGGATGCGTTCGCGGGTTTGAGCTTTTTTATCGTTCATCGTTGCCTCCGAATATTACGACTAGAATATTATTCGCATAATAATATTCCGCAAGTCGAGGATATGACCGCTGGTCTGAAGCACAGTGTAAGGAAAAAGGAGAGTTGGCCAAACGCCAGACAAACAAAAGGGCCATTCAATAATTGAATGACCCTTATAAATCCCGCAGAGCGGGTAATCGTGGCGTCCCCTAGGGGACTCGAACCCCTGTTACCGCCGTGAAAGGGCGGTGTCCTAGGCCACTAGACGAAGGGGACACAAACCCTTCTATACAGCTGATCAGCGCTGAGATCTGATCTGATTCAAGGCCGGTGTGGCCAGACCTTGAACTGTAAAATTGGTGGAGCTAAGCGGGATCGAACCGCTGACCTCCTGCATGCCATGCAGGCGCTCTCCCAGCTGAGCTATAGCCCCGGATTTTTCGCCTCGCGGCGGAGCGACATCTTGCAACATCGCTTCTGTAAAACTGGCGTCCCCTAGGGGACTCGAACCCCTGTTACCGCCGTGAAAGGGCGGTGTCCTAGGCCACTAGACGAAGGGGACGCAAACCCTTCTATACAACTGATCAACGCTGAGTGTTGATCGCTTCGGAGCCGGTGTGGCCAGGCTTCGAAGTGTAAATTGGTGGAGCTAGACGGGATCGAACCGTCGACCTCTTGCATGCCATGCAAGCGCTCTCCCAGCTGAGCTATAGCCCCTCATCGTTGATGTCATCGCTGAGGACGGGGCGAATCTTAAGGGCGTATCGAAAGCCTGTCAAACTTATTTTTGAAAAATTTCAAAGTTTTTTGTCGGCATAACAATCACTTACCGCCCTCCCCCCGAAAATCCGGGAGGTTTACGCACACCGCCGACATGTAGGAGCTGCCGCAGGCTGCGATCTTTTGCCGTTGATCTTTGGAAGCAAGAGCAAAAGATCGCAGGCTACGCCAGCTCCTACACAAAGCCGCAAGTGCTTAGGCTATGGCGCCCAGCAGCTTTTCCCACTCTTTGTTTTCTTTCTTCGACACGCCACCCAGCAGGTCAATCGCCTGGCGCAGACGGAAACGCGTCAGATCCGGGCCGAGGATCTCCATCGCATCGAGCACCGACACCGAACTCGCCTGCCCGGTGATCGCGGCAAACATCAGCGGCATCGCATCGCGCAGCTTCAGCTCGAGGGATTCGACCACCGCCTGAATCGTCGCGGTGATGCTGTCCTTCTCCCACTGACGCAGGCTTTCCAGCTTCCACAAGATCAATTGCATCAACTGACGCACCTGATCACCGGAAAGCTTTTTCGATTCGAACAGCTTGGCATCCGGATTGACGCCACCGGCAAAGAAGAAGCCGCCCAGCGGTGCAACCTGGCTGAAGGTTTCCACGCGCCCCTGAACCAGCGGTGCGATCTTCATCATGTACTCGGAGTTGAACGCCCACTTCTGCACGCGTGCGGCGAACTCTTCCACCGGCAGGTCACGCAGCCACTGGCCGTTGAGCCACGACAGTTTCTCGATGTCGAAGATCGGCCCGCCGAGGGACACACGCTTGAGGTCGAAGTTGTCGACCATTTCCTGCAGCGAGAACTTCTCGCGCTCGTCGGGCATCGACCAGCCCATGCGACCGAGGTAGTTGAGCATCGCTTCCGGCATGAAGCCCATACGCTCGTAGAAAGTCACCGAGGTCGGGTTCTTGCGCTTGGACAGCTTGCTCTTGTCCGGGTTACGCAGCAGCGGCATGTAGCACAGCTCCGGCTGTTCCCAGCCGAAGTATTCGTACAGCAGAATCAGTTTCGGCGCCGACGGCAGCCATTCCTCGCCGCGCAGCACGTGGGTGATGCCCATCAGGTGGTCGTCGACCACGTTGGCGAGGAAATACGTCGGCAGGCCGTCGGTCTTCATCAGCACTTGCATGTCCATGCGATCCCACGGGATCTCGACGTCGCCGCGCAGCATGTCCGGCACCACGCAGACGCCTTCGGTCGGCACCTTCATGCGGATCACGTGCGGTTCGCCGGCGGCCAGACGGGCCGCGACTTCTTCCTTCGACAGCAGCAGCGCGCGACCGTCGTAACGCGGGGTTTCGCCGCGCGCCATTTGCTCGGCGCGCATCTGGTCCAGTTCTTCCGCGGTGCAGAAGCATGGGAACGCGTGCCCCATGTCGACCAGTTGCTGGCAATACTTCTGATAGATATCGCCACGCTCGCTCTGCCGGTACGGGCCGTGCGGGCCGCCAACGTCCGGGCCTTCGCTCCAGTCGATCCCCAGCCAGCGCAGGGCGTCGAAGATCTGCTGTTCGGACTCGCGAGTCGAACGCAACTGGTCGGTGTCTTCGATGCGCAGGATGAACTCACCGCCATGCTGCTTGGCAAAGCAGTAGTTGAACAATGCGATGTAAGCGGTACCTACGTGGGGGTCCCCGGTAGGCGATGGCGCGATGCGAGTGCGGACGGTGGTCATGGCATGTCTCGGAAAGAATGAAAAGCAGAACAATCAAGCGGCGAATGGTAACAGGCGACACCCGCCCCGCTCCAGCGGGCAGGGCATTTAAGCCAAGTTTGCGGCTGGAACGCCCATAGACCGTGGTGAAGGGCCGAATCTCAGCCATCGGCATTTACCGTTTATCGGCGGTATGCCAGATTCAGCCACTGATAACTTTCCTTACAATTCCTTGACTACAGTTTGCCCATGCCTGCCCAACTCAAGCGTCGTCTGTTGATTTTCCTGCTGCTGGTTCTGTTGATTGCCGGGAGCTTCTTCGCCCACTGGTTTTTCAAGGGGCGCTTTTATGAAAGCACCGATAACGCCTATGTCCAGGGCGAAATCACCCGCGTCTCCAGTCAGTTGAGCGCACGCATCGTTGAAGTGCTGGTGCAGGACAACCAGCACGTGGAAAAAGGCCAGTTGCTGGTGCGCCTCGAGCCCAACGATTTCCGCCTGGCGGTCGATCGCGCCAATGCCGCCCTCGCCACCCGCGAAGCCGAACGTTTGCAGGCGCAGAGCAAACTGACTCAGCAATCGAGCCTGATCGCCGCCAGCGACGCGCAAGTGGCGACCACTCAAGCCACGCTGGGCCGCTCGCAGATGGATTTATCGCGTGCTGAAACCCTGCGCAAACCCGGTTACGTTTCCGAGGAACGGGTGACCACCCTCTCCGCTGACGCCCATATCGCCCGCTCACAGGTAGCCAAGGCCCAAGCAGATGCACAGAGCCAGCGCCAGCAGGTCAACGCACTGACTGCCGAGATCAAACGCCTCGACGCACAGATCGCCAACGCCCGCGCCGATCTGGCGCAAGCCGAGCTCAACCTGACCCGCAGCGAAATCCACGCGCCGATCAGCGGCATGGTCGGCCAGCGCGCCGCACGCAATGGCCAGGTGGTGCAGGCCGGTGCGTATCTGCTGTCGATCGTCCCGGACGAAGACATCTGGGTGCAGGCCAACTTCAAGGAAACCCAGATCGGCCACATGCAGCCCGGACAGAAAGCCGAGCTGACCTTCGATGCCTACAGCGACACGCCGATCGAAGCGCGGGTCGACAGCCTGTTCGCCGCCTCGGGCGCGCAGTTCAGTCTGCTGCCGCCGGATAACGCCACCGGCAACTTCACCAAAGTCGTGCAGCGGATTCCGGTGAAGCTGACGTTCAAGGCCGATAACCCGTTGCACGGCAAGATCCGCCCGGGCATGTCGGTCACCGCCACAGTGAACATCAAAGACGCCCCAGACGATGGCCGGTGATTCGCTGATCCGCCCCGTCGGCGAACCGACCCGGCGGGACTGGATTGCGGTAATGAGCGTGATGCTCGGCGCCTTTATGGCGGTGCTCGATATTCAGATCACCAACTCTTCGCTCAAGGATATTCAGGGCGCGCTGTCGGCGACGCTGGAAGAAGGCTCGTGGATTTCCACCTCGTATCTGGTCGCGGAAATCATCATGATCCCGCTGACCGCGTGGCTGGTGCAGTTGCTCTCGGCACGGCGCCTGGCGGTTTGGGTGTCGCTGGGTTTTCTGGTGTCATCGCTGCTGTGCTCGATGGCCTGGAGCCTGGAAAGCATGATCGTCTTTCGCGCCATGCAGGGTTTCACCGGTGGCGCGCTGATCCCGCTGGCGTTCACCCTGACCCTGATCAAACTCCCCGAACACCACCGCGCCAAAGGCATGGCAATGTTCGCCATGACCGCCACCTTCGCCCCGTCCATCGGCCCGACCCTTGGCGGCTGGCTCACGGAAAACTGGGGCTGGGAATACATCTTCTACATCAACATCCCGCCGGGGCTGATCATGATCGCCGGCCTGATGTACGGGCTGGAGAAGAAGGAAGCGCACTGGGAACTGCTGAAAAGCACCGACTACACCGGGATTCTCACGTTGGGTGTCGGCCTCGGTTGCCTGCAGGTGTTTCTTGAAGAAGGCCATCGCAAGGACTGGCTCGAATCGAACCTGATCGTGGCCCTGGGCAGCATTGCCCTGCTGAGCCTGATCACCTTCGTCATCGTGCAGGTCTCCAAACCCAATCCGCTGATCAACCTCGGCATCCTGCGCAATCGCAACTTCGGCCTGTCGAGTATTTCCAGCCTCGGCATGGGCGTCGGCTTGTATGGCTCGATTTATCTGCTGCCGCTGTACCTGGCGCAGATCCAGAACTACAACGCTCTGCAGATCGGCGAAGTGATCATGTGGATGGGCGTGCCGCAGCTGTTTCTGATTCCGCTGGTGCCGAAGCTGATGAAGTTCGTTTCGCCGAAATGGCTGTGCACCCTGGGTTTCGGACTGTTCGGCCTGGCGAGTTTTTCGTCGGGGGTGCTCAACCCGGACTTCGCCGGGCCGCAGTTCAATCAGATCCAGATCATCCGGGCGCTGGGTCAGCCGCTGATCATGGTGACCATTTCGCTGATCGCCACGGCGTACATCCTGCCGCAGGACGCGGGGTCGGCGTCGAGCCTGTTCAACATCCTGCGTAACCTCGGCGGTGCGATCGGCATCGCCCTGCTCGCCACGCTATTGGATGCGCGCACCAAGACCTACTTCGATTATTTGCGTGAAGCGGTGGTGCCGACCAATCCGCAAGTGGCCGAGCGGCTGGCGTCGATGACCGACCGGTTTGGCAGTGATACGGCGGCGCTCGGAAAGTTGAGTGAGATCGTGCATCAGCAGGCGCTGATCATGGCCTATAACGATGCGTTTCATTTTGTCGGGATTGCGCTGGGGGTCAGCATGTTGGCGATCTTGATGACCAGGAAATTGCCGGCGGGGTTGAAGGCTGGGGAGTCTCATTAAGACCGAGTCGCCCCATTCGCGAGCAAGCTCGCTCCCACATTGGATTTGTGTCGTACACAAAACCGCTGTGGGAGCGAGCTTGCTCGCGAAGAGGCCCGGTCAGGCGATGAAGCTCAGACAGCCAAAAGCCGCTCGCGCAGTTTGGCAATTTCATCGCGCATCTGCGCCGCCGCTTCGAACTCCAGATCCCGCGCCAGCTGATACATCTTCTCTTCCAGCGCGCGAATGCGTTTGGTGATTTCGCTCGGTGAGCGCAGTTCGGCTTCGTACTTGGCATTTTCTTCGGCCGCCTTGGCCATGCCCTTGCGCTTCTTGCTGCGCGAGCCGGGCACGGTGGCGCCTTCCATGATGTCGGCGACGTCCTTGAACACGCCTTTCGGGGTGATGCCGTTTTCCAGGTTGAAGGCAATCTGCTTGTCGCGACGACGCTCGGTCTCGCCAATCGCCCGTTCCATCGAGCCGGTAATCCGGTCGGCGTAGAGAATCGCCCGGCCATTGAGGTTCCGCGCCGCCCGGCCGATGGTCTGGATCAGCGAGCGCTCGGAACGCAGGAAGCCTTCCTTGTCAGCATCGAGAATCGCCACCAGCGACACTTCCGGCATGTCCAGACCTTCACGCAGCAGGTTGATCCCCACCAGCACATCGAAGGTGCCGAGACGCAGGTCGCGGATGATCTCGACCCGTTCGACGGTGTCGATGTCCGAGTGCAAGTAACGCACGCGCACGCCGTGGTCGGCGAGGTAATCGGTGAGGTCTTCGGCCATGCGCTTGGTCAGCGTGGTGACCAGCACCCGCTCCTCGACCGCCACCCGTTTGGTGATTTCCGAGAGCAAGTCGTCAACCTGGGTCAGCGCCGGACGCACCTCGACTTGCGGATCGACCAGACCGGTCGGACGCACCACTTGCTCGACCACGCGCCCGGCATGCTCGGCCTCGTAGTTGCCCGGCGTCGCCGAGACGAAAATCGTCTGCGGGCTCACCCCCTCCCACTCATCAAAACGCATCGGCCGGTTGTCCAGCGCCGACGGCAGGCGGAAGCCGTATTCGACCAGAGTTTCCTTACGCGAACGGTCACCCTTATACATCGCGCCGACTTGCGGCACGCTGACGTGAGACTCGTCGATCACCAGCAAGGCATCGGCCGGCAGATAGTCATACAGCGTCGGCGGCGCGGCACCAGCCGGACGTCCGGACAGGTAGCGCGAGTAGTTTTCGATGCCGTTGCAATAACCCAGTTCGAGGATCATTTCCAGGTCGAAACGGGTGCGCTGTTCGAGGCGCTGCGCCTCCACCAGTTTGTTGTTGCTGCGCAGGTATTCGAGGCGTTCCTGCAATTCGACTTTGATGTGTTCGATGGCGTCGAGCAGGGTCTCGCGTGGCGTCACGTAGTGACTCTTCGGGTAGAAGGTGAAGCGCGGCATCTTGCGGATGACTTCGCCGGTGAGCGGGTCAAACGCGGAGATGCTCTCGACCTCGTCATCGAACAGTTCGATGCGGATCGCTTCCAGATCGGATTCCGCCGGATAGATATCGATCACGTCGCCGCGCACGCGGAAAGTCGCGCGGGCAAAATCCATGTCGTTGCGGGTGTATTGCAGATCGGCCAGACGCCGCAGCAAGGCGCGCTGATCGAGTTTGTCGCCGCGATCGACGTGCAGCACCATCTTCAAATAGGTTTCCGGGCTACCGAGACCGTAAATGCACGACACCGTGGTGACGATGATCGCGTCTTTGCGCTCGAGCAGCGCCTTGGTCGCGGACAGGCGCATCTGCTCGATGTGGTCATTGATCGACGCATCCTTCTCGATGAAGGTGTCGGACGACGGCACATAGGCTTCGGGCTGGTAGTAGTCGTAGTAGGAAACGAAATACTCGACCGCGTTGTTCGGGAAGAACGCCTTGAACTCGCCATACAGCTGCGCGGCGAGCGTCTTGTTCGGCGCCAGCACCAGCGTCGGGCGCTGCACCTGCGAGATGACATTGGCGATGCTGAAGGTCTTGCCCGAGCCGGTCACACCGAGCAGCGTCTGGTGCGCCAGCCCGGCTTCGATGCCCTCGACCAATTGGCGGATCGCTTCTGGCTGATCGCCGGCGGGCTCGAAGCGGGTGACTAGCTGGAATTCGGACATACACACCTCTGGGATCGCGGCTCGCGCAGAAAACAGCCGAGCCGCGGGGATGACCGCAAACGACCGTTGTCGCCCAAGGAAAAACGAAGATTGTGCTCAATGTGGAGCCGATTGCCTCGCCTTTCAAGGCAAACGTCCTACATCCGGTAAAGTCTCTGACAGAGTCAATCGACTAACGGTCAAGAAATAATCGGAAAAACTTGCCTTAAAAGCTGAATCGCCTGTCGCCATTGCTCAGTGATGGCCTCTATACTAGCTCCCCGTTTGTGCACCGCTCTAGTGCATTCGGCTGGAGCGCGACACGTCCCTCCACTCTCCATTCAGAGCCGCCGTAATAATGAGCCTGTTCTCCGCTGTCGAAATGGCACCCCGCGATCCAATCCTGGGCCTCAACGAAGCATTCAACGCCGATACCCGGACCACCAAGGTCAACCTGGGTGTAGGTGTTTACTGCAACGAAGAGGGGCGAATTCCCCTGCTGCGCGCGGTGATCGAAGCCGAAACCATTCGCGCTGCTCAGCACGCCTCCCGTGGCTACCTGCCGATTGACGGCATCGCGGCCTACGACCAGGCGGTGCAAAAGCTGCTGTTCGGTAACGACTCGCCACTGATCGCTGCCGGTCGCATCGTCACCACTCAGGCCGTCGGCGGTACCGGCGCGCTGAAAATCGGTGCCGACTTCCTCAAGCAACTGCTGCCGAACGCCGTCGTGGCCATCAGCGACCCGAGCTGGGAAAACCACCGCGCGCTGTTCGAAACCGCTGGCTTCCCGGTGCAGAACTACCGTTACTACGACGCTGCCACCCACGACGTGAACCGTGCCGGCATGCTCGACGACCTCAACGCCCTGCCGAACGGCTCGATCGTTGTGCTGCACGCCTGCTGCCATAACCCGACCGGCGTCGACCTGACCCCGGCCGACTGGAAGAACGTGCTGGACGTGGTCAAGGCCAAAGGTCACGTACCGTTCCTCGACATGGCTTACCAGGGTTTCGGCGACGGCATCGACGAAGACGCCGCGGCTGTGCGTCTGTTCGCTGAATCGGGCCTGACTTTCTTCGTTTCGAGCTCGTTCTCCAAGTCGTTCTCGCTGTACGGCGAGCGCGTTGGCGCCCTGTCGATCGTCAGCGAATCGAAAGAAGAAAGCGCGCGCGTGCTGTCGCAGGTCAAGCGTGTGATCCGCACCAACTACTCCAACCCGCCGACCCACGGTGCCAGCATCGTCGCCGCCGTGTTGAACAGCCCGGAATTGCGCGCCCAATGGGAAGCGGAACTGGCAGAAATGCGCCTGCGCATTCGCGGCATGCGCGAGCAGATGGTCGCCCTGCTGGCCGAAAAAGCCCCGCAGCGTGACTTCAGCTTCGTCGGTCGTCAGCGCGGCATGTTCTCTTACTCCGGCCTGACCACCGAACAGGTGCACCGCCTGCGCAACGAGTTCGGCATCTACGCCCTGGACACCGGCCGCATCTGCGTCGCGGCACTGAACCAGAGCAACATCAAAGCGGTAACGGATGCGATCGTTCAGGTCATCTGATTTCGCTTTGCCATGAAAAACGGGAAGCTTTAGGGCTTCCCGTTTTTTATTTGTCCGAAGGAATGCAACATTCCCTCTAAACTGCACACAAATCGAAACTGTAGGAGTGAGCCTGCTCGCGATAGCGTCTGATCAGTTGAGGCTGCACTGCCTGACGCACCGCTATCGCGAGCAGGCTCACTCCTACAGGTTTTGTGTACACCCGAGATTTCTGAAGAGAGACAACATGAAAAACGACAATCTGCGCGCCGACCGAGACGACCTGGATGACTTCATCCCCCGCGCCCCGGCCAAACGCGACAAAAGCCTGGTGCTGCAAGTCGCAGCGGGCGTCTTCCTCGGCGGCCTGGCCCTGTGGCTGGTGCAACTGGCCGCCACCGCCGCTTACGCCAAACTGATGCTCGGCACGATCACCTTCGGCGGTTAAGCCAACTCCGTCGCCCGTTGACTGGCCGCATCGTCATACGCGACGTAGAGCGATTCGGCGATCTGGCTTTTGATCGCCTTGGTGCTTTCCAGACCGAGCACGAACCCTTCGGCCTTGCCACCAGCGCGGTTCAGCTCCTCAGCGGTACTGGCCTGAGTGATCGCGTCGAAGAGTTTTTCGGCGTGTGGGCCGACCCCTTTGGGCAGGCTGATTTGCGTGACACTCATACGAGCACCTCGCGGGAAAGAGAAATCAGAACGGTTTGAGTCATGGCGCGTACCTTTTCGGCGAATGGCCGGCAGCGCGTGTGACCACTTCCGGGCGACCATGGTAGACCTGTGAGGCGATTCTGGTAATCGCTAATCACTGACAAATCGCCGTCTGTCCTGCTGACAGCAGAAAATTTACACTCGATGCTTGACTTCTCTTTTTGAATCAGTAACATACGCACCAATTCCGCAATAGCTCAGTTGGTAGAGCAAATGACTGTTAATCATTGGGTCCCTGGTTCGAGTCCAGGTTGTGGAGCCAAATAGCAAAGCCCCTGAATCGCAAGATTCAGGGGCTTTTTTTTGGCCTGTAACCCGATCAAGGGGAGGCACTTGGCGTGGATTTCCAGTTTCGCGTCAATGATGCTTCAGGAAGAGTGATTGTCTTTGAGCGTGAAAACGATTTTACGTAACGTGAAACTGTAGGTCTTCACACCTGCAATCGTAGTCGTCATCTGTAATCTTACTTCATCAAAGTCTTTGCCGTTTTTTGGGGTGATACTTTCATTAAATTGAAAATTGCCTTCGCCTTC
>NZ_FYDR01000012.1:0-121939 GCF_900187525.1 Pseudomonas sp. Irchel s3a10 | reverse complement strand
CCCGAACTCAGAAGTGAAACGATGCATCGCCGATGGTAGTGTGGGGTTTCCCCATGTGAGAGTAGGTCATCGTCAAGATTAAATTCCGAAACCCCAATTGCGAAAGCAGTTGGGGTTTTGTTTTGCCCGCAGGAAAGTTCCTACAGCATGCGGTAGGCCCTTCCGGCTGTCACAGCCTGCCGACAGTGCTAAGGTTCTGCCTTGGCTTTTGTACTTTTCCAAGGAAGCTTTTATGCCGGACGCCTCGTCCCTCAACGCTGCATTCATGGTGGTTCAGAGCAATAGCCTGGACGAGCTGCGCAGCCTGGTGGTCAGCATCATGCGGCGTTACCCATTGGCCCCCTTGGAGAATGAAATCGCTCTGGTTCAAAGCAACGGTATCGCCCAATGGCTCAAACTGGCTTTGGCGGAAGATCCTGAAGAGGACGATCTCGGTGGTTGCGGAATAGCCGCTGCCATCGATGTGCAACTTCCAGGCAGTTTCATGTGGCAGCTCTACCGTATGGTCTTGGGCCGAGACGAAATCCCCGCCACATCCCTGCTCGACAAGGCTCCGCTGACCTGGCGGCTGATGCGCCTGTTGCCGCAAGTGATTGATCGCCCCCATTTCGAACCGCTACAACGCTTCCTCACCCATGACACCGACTTGCGCAAGCGCTACCAGTTGTCCGAGCGCCTGGCAGACCTGTTTGACCAATATCAGGTGTATCGGGCCGACTGGCTCGAGGATTGGGCCGAGGGCCGGCATCAGTTACGTAATGTTCGAGGCGAGATAAAGCCACTGGCTCCAGTCAGTTGCTGGCAGGCTGAACTCTGGCGTGCTCTTTTGGAAGATGTCGGTGAGCAAGGCATGGCCCAGAGCCGGGCCGGCGTTCATCAACGATTTATCGAGTGCATAAACTCCCTCGAACATGCACCAGCAGGACTACCCTCGCGGGTGATCGTGTTCGGTATATCCTCGTTGCCCGCCCAAGTGCTTGAAGCGTTGGCCGGACTTGCACGTTTCAGTCAGGTGCTGTTGTGTGTACACAACCCTTGCCGACACCACTGGGCCGATATCGTCGCCGACAAGGATCTGCTGCGTCATCAATACAAGCGTCAGAGCCGCAAGAACGGCATGCCGGTCGTACTCGATCCTGAAACGTTGCACCAACATGCTCATCCGCTGCTCGCCGCCTGGGGCAAGCAAGGCCGCGACTATATCAACCTGCTCGACAGTTACGATGACCCCAACAGCTATCGCGCGGCGTTTCGTGACGGTCGCATTGATCTGTTCAGCGAAAACCAGCCACATAACCTGCTCAACCAACTTCAGGACGACATCCTCGAATTGCGACCACTCAATGAAACGCGCGAGCTCTGGCCTGCCGTTGACTTGACGCAGGATGGGTCAATCCGCTTCCACATCGCTCACAGTGCCCAGCGCGAGGTGGAAATCCTTCACGACCAGTTACTCGCACGCTTCAGCGCCAATCCAGATCTGCGCCCGCGCGATGTAATTGTGATGGTGCCGGACATCGACAGCTACGCGCCGCATATCCGGGCGGTATTCGGGCAACTGGATCGACATGATCCACGCTTCATTCCATTTACCTTGGCCGACCAGGGCCAGCGGGGCCGCGATCCGTTGCTGATTGCTGTCGAGCACCTGCTGAAGCTGCCAGATAGTCGTTTCCCGGTGAGCGAGATCCTCGATTTGCTCGACGTCCCTGCGTTGCGCGCCCGATTTGGCGTGCAAGAGCGTGATTTGCCTACTTTGCATCGCTGGATCGAAGGAGCAGGCGTGCGCTGGGGAATGAACGCCGAGCAACGTGCGGGACTTGGTTTGCCGGATGAGCTTGAACAGAACAGCTGGCATTTCGGTCTGCGGCGAATGTTGCTGGGGTACGCAGTTGGCAGCTCCAGCGCCTGTGCCGGTATCGAACCCTATGATGAAATCGGTGGTCTGGATGCTGCGTTGATCGGCCCGTTGGTTGCCCTGCTCGATGCATTGGAACTGGCTCATCACGAACTCACTCAAGTCGCTCAGCCCAAGGTGTGGGGTCAGCGTCTGCAAATCCTGATGCAGCTGTTTTTCAAGGCCAGTAACGAGCACGACGATTATCTGCTCACGCAACTTGAGGAGTTGCGCGAAACCTGGCTGCAGACCTGTGAATCCGTTGGGTTGGTCGATGAATTGCCGCTGACGGTAGTTCGCGAAGCCTGGCTCGCGGGGCTGGATCAGGGGCGTCTGTCCCAGCGTTTTCTCGCCGGCGCAGTAAATTTTTGCACGCTGATGCCCATGCGGGCGATCCCGTTCAAGCTTGTCTGTTTGCTGGGGATGAACGATGGCGATTATCCCCGGGCGCAACCGCCACTGGACTTCGACCTCATGGGCAGTGACTACCGGCCAGGGGATCGTTCCCGGCGTGAAGACGATCGCTATCTGTTGCTCGAGGCGCTCCTGTCTGCGCGCGATCAGCTGTACATCAGTTGGGTCGGACGCAGCATTCGCGACAACAGTGAACGGCCTGCTTCAGTGCTGATCGGCCAGTTGCGCGATCACCTCGCCAGTGGCTGGCGGTCGCTCGATGAGCAACAGGATCTGTTGACCTCCATGACCGAGGAGCACCCCCTGCAACCGTTCAGTTCGCGCTATTTCCATGAAGGCGATCAACTATTCAGTTATGCCCGTGAATGGCAGGTTTTGCACCAGTTGCATGCGCCACAAGATGAGGCGGATCTACTCGCGCCCCATGTTCAGGAGGAGCCGCTGAGTCTGGCTCTTCTGCAGGATTTCTTGCGTAACCCGGTCCGGCACTTTTTCACGCAGCGCCTCAAAGTGTACTTCGAGGCCGCCGAGGCGCCCCTGGCTGACGAAGAACCGTTCGTGCTGGACGCATTGCAACGCTACACACTGAGCGACAGCCTGCTCGAAGCCGCACTCCGGCAGCCGGACAATATCAATCGGGCACTCGAAGATCAGGCGCGGCGTTTGCAAAACAGCGGATTGTTGCCCATGGCCGGCTTCGGCGAATGCCTGCAACGAGAGTTGATCGAGCCGTTACCGGACTTGCTGCAACGTTACCAACAACTTCTGGTGTTATGGCCGACACCATTGACCAGCGCGCTCCCCGTCAGTCTTGAGTTGCAGGGCGTGCGTGTTGAAGGCTGGCTCGCCGGTTTGCATCAACGCGCTGACGGTGGCGTGTTGTCGGTCACGACCATTCCCAACAGCATCGGCTCGATCAAGAGTCGAAAATGGCATCGATTGATCAAGCCCTGGGTCAATCACCTGGTGGCCTGCGCCAGCGGACTTACCCTGACCACGGCACTGGTGGCGAGTGACGATACGCTGTTGCTTGAGCCGACGGAGAAGGATCGAGCGGTTCGTTTTCTGGGTGATCTGCTGCTCGCCTGGCAGGCCGGCATGCGCCAGCCGTTGCCGATCGCGGTCAAGACAGCCTTCGCCTGGCTCGCGCAGACTGATCCGCTCAAGGCTGAGGCGGCTGCCAGAAAAGCCTACGAAGGCGACGGCCAGACCAGTGACGGTGAGCGCCGTGAAAGCCCTGCGCTGTCACGCCAATTCGCCGACTTTGACGCATTGATTGCCGACGAAACATTCTCCGGTTGGTGCGACGCGTTGTATCGCCCCCTTTTTGAGGCGCCATGGCGCTCATTGGCCAGCGAAGGAGCGCGCGCATGAGTACCAAAACACCGCTGGCTCTGGCCTTCCCGCTGCACGGCAGTCAACTCATCGAAGCCAGTGCCGGTACCGGCAAGACCTTTACCATTTCTGCCCTCTATCTGCGGCTGATCCTTGGCCACGGCGGCGAATCGAGTGGCTTCGGCCGTGAGCTGCTGCCCCCGCAGATTCTTGTGGTGACCTTCACCGATGCCGCCACCAAGGAGCTGCGTGAAAGAATCCGTACGCGGCTGGCCGAGGCCGCGCGGTTTTTCCGTGAAGAAACCCCGGCGCCGGACGGCTTGATTGCCGAGCTGCGCGAGCAGTTTGACCCGGCACAATGGCCCGGTTGCGCCAATCGCCTGGACATCGCCGCGCAATGGATGGATGAAGCGGCCGTCTCCACCATCCACAGTTGGTGCCAGCGCATGCTGCGCGAACACGCGTTCGACAGCGGCAGCCTGTTTACCCAGTCCCTGGAAACCGATCACAGCGATCTGCTCGGTGAAGTACTGCGTGATTACTGGCGACTGTTCTGTTACCCGATGCAGGGCGACGCGCTGAACTGGGTTCGCGCTAACTGGGGCGGGCCGGCAGCGTTGTTGCCACGAGTGCGCGGCCTGTTTGGCAGCGAGCGCGACAGTGATGACGGCAAGGCCCCCGCAGAATTGATCGGCGAGTGCCTGCAAGAACGGCGTGCCGCGTTGCTCGAGCTGAAGATGCCGTGGCGTCAGTGGGCGGATGAGCTGCTGGTGATCTGTCACGAAGGCGTTGCGAGCAAAGCCGTCGACGGACGCAAGATGCAGGCGCGCTACTTCGAGCCCTGGTTCGAGAAACTCAAGGCCTGGGCCGAAGACGAGGCCATGGAGCAACTGGATATCGGCACCGGTTTCACCCGATTGACCCCTGACGGAATGGCCGAAGCCTGGAAGGGCCAGGCACCGAGTCATCCGGGTCTCGACGCGATGCCGGGGCTCAAGTCGAGCCTCGACGCACTTCCCACCCCCGACGCCGCCGTACTGCAACATGCGGCGCGATGGGTGGGCGCGCGTTTTGAGGAAGAGAAGCGTCGTCGTGCGGAAATGGGTTTCGACGACATGCTGTTGCGCCTCGATGCGGCGTTGCAATCCGACAGCGGGGAGCGTCTTGCTGCGGTGATCCGCGAGCAGTTTCCGGTTGCTCTGATCGATGAGTTTCAGGACACCGACCCGGTGCAATACCGGATCTTCGAGAGCATCTACCGCATCGAGGACAACAGTCCAGAGACCGGTCTGTTTCTGATCGGCGACCCCAAGCAGGCGATTTACGCGTTCCGTGGCGCCGATATCTACACCTACCTGCGTGCGCGTCAGGCCACTACCGGCCGCCTTCATACGCTGGGCACCAACTTCCGCTCCAGCCATGGCATGGTCAACGCGGTCAATCACGTATTCGAACGCGCCGAGTCCCGCGAGCAGGGACGCGGCGCGTTTTTGTTTCGGGAAAAAACCGGGGAAAATCCGGTGCCGTTCCAGCCTGTTGAGTCTCAGGGGCGCAAAGAGCGGCTGCAGATCGCCGGCCACGATGTCGCGGCACTGAACGTCTGGCACCTGTCGACGGATCAGCCGTTGTCGGGCGCAGTCTATCGCCAGCAGTTGGCCGCGGCCTGTGCCAGCAAAATCACTGCATTGCTCAATGGCGGGCAAACCGGTGCGGCGGGATTTTTCCGCGACGGAGAAGACTTCAGAGGCTTGCGGCCCTCTGACATTGCGATTCTGGTGCGCGACGGCAAAGAGGCCCAAGCCGTACGCGCAGAACTCGCGGCCCGTGGTGTGCGCAGCGTTTACCTGTCGGACAAGGACTCGGTGTTCGCCGCCCAAGAAGCGCATGACCTGCTGTCCTGGCTCAAGGCCTGCGCGGAGCCGGATGTCGAGCGCTCTCTGAAGGCTGCGCTGGCCTGCATCACCCTCAATCTGCCGTTGGCTGAACTGGAACGATTGAATCAGGACGAGTTGGTCTGGGAAGCCCGGGTCATGCAGTTTCGTGGTTATCGCGAACTGTGGCGCAAGCAAGGTGTGTTGCCGATGTTACGGCGTCTGCTGCACGACTTTCACCTGCCGCAAACGCTGATCGCGCGCAGTGATGGCGAGCGGGTACTGACCAACCTTTTGCACTTGTCGGAACTGATGCAGCAGGCTGCCGCTGAGCTTGATGGCGAGCAAGCGCTGATTCGTCATCTGGCCGAGCTTCTGGCGTTGTCCGGTCAGGCCGGCGAAGAGCAGATATTGCGTCTGGAGAGTGACGAGCAACTGGTCAAGGTCGTGACCATTCACAAATCCAAAGGGCTTGAGTATCCATTGGTATTCCTGCCGTTCATCTGTTCGGCAAAGCCGGTGGATGGCAGTCGCTTGCCGCTGCATTACCACGATGCCTCCGGCAAAGCCCAAGTGACGCTGAAGCCGACTGCCGAATTGATCGCCCTGGCGGATGACGAGCGTCTGGCCGAGGACCTGCGTCTGCTCTACGTCGCCCTGACTCGCGCGCAACATGCCTGCTGGCTGGGTGTCACGGACCTCAAACGCGGTAATAACAACAGTTCGGTGCTTCATCTTTCGGCGCTTGGCTATCTGCTGGGTGGCGGCGCAAGGCTGGATGAGTCGACCGGCCTGAGCCGTTGGCTGCAGGATTTGCAACAGAACTGCACGGCAATCAGCTTGGGTGAGTTGCCTCAAGCCACTCAGGAGATCTACCGGCCCGAGCGCAACGAAGCGATCCTCAGCGCTACATTGGTGCCCAAGCGCAAGGCCAGCGAAAACTGGTGGATTGCCTCCTACAGTGCTTTGCGCATCAGTGACGTGTTGAGCGTGGGCAGCGATGAGGCGCCGGACAGCCCGCAAGCGCAAAAACTGTTTGATGATGAACGTCTCGACCCGGATGCGCCGCGCGAGATCGTGGCCGGCGGCGGCGATATTCATCGTTTTCCTCGCGGCCCGAACCCGGGCACCTTTCTCCATGGGCTGCTGGAATGGGCTGGAGACGAAGGTTTTGCCGTTCGTTTTGAAACGCTCAAGGATGCGATTGGCCGGCGCTGCAACCTGCGCGGTTGGGAGGGGTGGATCACCACCCTGAGTGACTGGCTGCAACACTTGCTCAAGTCGCCGCTGCCAGCAGGTGGCGGACAGCCTCCGGTGGTTCTCGAGCAACTCAGACAGTACCGCGTCGAGATGGAGTTCTGGTTCGCCAGCCACAAGGTCGATGTTCTCAAACTCGATGAGTGGGTGCGCCAGTACACCCACAACGGCGTGGCACGAGTGGCCGCCGAGCCAGTACAGCTCAACGGCATGTTCAAAGGCTTTATCGACCTGACCTTCGAGCACGAGGGGCGCTACTACGTGGCCGACTACAAATCCAACTGGCTGGGTGTCGACGATGCGGCCTATACCGAGCAAGCCATGGAGCGCTCGATCCTCGACAACCGTTATGACCTGCAATACGTGTTGTATCTTCTGGCCTTGCATCGACAACTGAAGGCGCGGTTGCCTGACTACGATTACGATCGACATGTCGGTGGTGCTTTGTATGTGTTCCTGCGCGGGACCCGGGCAGACAGTCGCGGGGTGTATTTTGCGCGGCCGCCGCGCGAGCTGATCGAGCGCCTGGATCGCCTTTTCCAGGGCAAGCCTGAACCCAAGGCCGAACCCGCATGGGAACAGGGAGTCCTGCTATGAACCGTACCTTCGCCGATCTGCCATCGACTATCGACAACCCGTCGAGCCTGGCGCCACTGACCAGTGCCTCGGATCTGCTGATCTTGCTTGATCGCTGGGTCGAGCGAGGCTGGCTTCGTTCGCTGGACAAGGCCTTTGTCGGTTTTCTGTACGAACTCGCGCCCCAGTCCGACCCACTGGTGTTGCTCGCTGCCGCACTGACCAGCCATCAACTGGGTCACGGGCATGTCTGCCTCGACCTGTTTGAAACCCTCAAGGCCCCGGATTTCGCCCTGTCTTTACCTCCCGAAGGTGATGTGCAAAGTGGTGTCTTGCTGCTGCCGTCGCAGTTGCTTGAAACGCTGGATGGCGCCCATTGGTGCAAGTCATTGGCGAGCAGCGCTCTGGTTGCCCTGGCTGCGGACAATAGCGAAGCGGCGCATCAGCGACCGTTGGTGCTGTCCGGCAAGCGTCTGTACCTGCGGCGCTACTGGGCATATGAGCGGCGTATCGATGCGGCGTTACGCACACGTCTGGCCCAAGGCGAAACGCCGCCCGATGACCTGCCCCAGCGTCTCGATGAATTGTTCGGCGCCGCCAGGCCGGGAGCAGTGATCGACTGGCAGAAACTCGCCTGCGCGCTTGCCACTCGGGGAGCCTTCAGCATCATCACGGGCGGTCCGGGAACCGGCAAAACCACCACGGTGGTGCGTCTGCTCGCGCTGCTCCAGGCGCCGGCGGTCGAGGCTGGTCAGCCGTTGCGCATTCGTCTGGCGGCGCCCACGGGCAAGGCTGCTGCGCGGTTGACCGAGTCCATCAGCCAGCAAGTGCAGTCGCTGAAAGTCGCTGAAGCCGTGCGCGAGAAAATCCCTTGTGACGTGACAACCGTGCACCGCCTGCTTGGCAGCCGGCCCGGTACTCGCCACTTCCGCCACCATGCCGGTAACCGCTTGCCGCTGGACGTGCTGGTGGTCGACGAAGCGTCGATGATCGACCTCGAGATGATGGCCAATCTGCTTGATGCCTTGCCATCACATGCGCGTCTGGTATTGCTCGGCGACAAGGATCAGCTCGCTTCGGTGGAGGCCGGTGCAGTGCTCGGCGATCTGTGCCGCGATGCCGAGGCAGGCTGGTATAACCCGCAGACCCGGCAGTGGCTGGAGTCGGTCAGTGGAGAGTCCTTGCAGGACAGTGGCTTGCACGAGGACCGCGACGGCTCGCATCCGCTGGCTCAGCAACTGGTGATGCTGCGCCATTCCCGACGCTTCGGTGAAGGCAGCGGCATCGGTCAGCTGGCGCGGCGGGTCAATCAGCAGTTGCCGGAGGAGGCGCGCCAGTTGCTGACGGCCGGTCACTACGATGACGTGTTTTCCCTGCCGCTCAAGGGCGAAAACGATCACATGTTCGAGCGGCTGCTGCTCGACGGTCATGGGGAGGGTCCACAGGGTTATCGTCACTATCTGAATGTCCTGCGCCAACAACGGCCGCGAGCGGAAAGACCGCTGGAGCATCCGGACTGGATCAGCTGGGCGCGGGAGGTGTTGCAGGCATTCGACACCTTCCAGTTGTTGTGTGCCGTGCGCAAGGGGCCTTGGGGCGTTGAAGGGCTGAATCTGCGGATCACCGAAACGCTGGTCAAGGCACGCCTGATCGAGCATGACCAGCAATGGTACGAAGGCCGGCCGGTGCTGATGACCCGCAACGATTACGGTCTGGGTCTGATGAACGGCGATATTGGCATTGCCCTCAGGTTGCCCGAGCGCGAAGGCCCGGACGCCGGTAAACCGGTGCTGCGCGTTGCCTTTCCGCGTAACGACGGGCAGGGCGGTGTGCGTTTCGTGCTGCCGAGCCGGCTAAACGATGTGGAAACTGTGTACGCGATGACGGTGCACAAATCCCAGGGCTCGGAGTTCGCCCACACCGCGCTGATCCTGCCGGATGCCTTGAATCCGGTGTTGACCAAGGAATTGATCTATACCGGTATTACCCGGGCCAAACACTGGTTCACTTTGATCGAGCCCCGGGCTGGCGTGTTTGAAGAGGCGGTGCAGCGCAAGGTCAAGCGCCTGAGCGGATTGATGCTGGAACTGGAGGAAGGTAGCGAGGCTCGGGAATGAAATAACTCGATGTTCGATACCGATTACTGACCAACTGGTCAGCAGCTGCTGTCTCGCTGGTGTTACTGCGCTGTGCTATCGTTGCGGCATCATTTCGGTACGATCCAAGAGAATCCCTGCATGAAGGTGGCTGTCTGGGCGACAGAGCGCGTGGTTCGCTGCAAGCACGCATTGCTGGTCGGTCTGCTCTGTTTGCTGACAGGCGTTGCCATGGCTCAGCCACAAACGCCCGTGGGCATGGCCGAGCAGCGTGCCCAGTCGGTGACGCAGGTTGTGCTGGGCATCCTCAGTTACGCGCGCTGGCCGGTGGAACCC
The DNA here is from genome assembly GCF_900187525.1 of Pseudomonas sp. Irchel s3a10. Lineage (NCBI taxonomy): Bacteria > Pseudomonadati > Pseudomonadota > Gammaproteobacteria > Pseudomonadales > Pseudomonadaceae > Pseudomonas > Pseudomonas sp. Irchel s3a10. The sequence goes on along the minus strand of NZ_FYDR01000012.1, from coordinate 112,157 downwards.
GCACAATTGCATCTGTGCATCGTCGGCCCCACCGAATACACCGATGACCTGGTCAAAGGCACCACGCAAGCCACTGGTCGTCCGGTCGCTGTGCGCCGACTGCTGGCCGACAACCCGGCGATCGTCAGCGAGTGCGATGCGGTGTACATCGGCAAACTCACCGCAGATGAACGCAGTCGGCTGTTCACTTCATTGATCGGCCATCCGGTGCTGAGCATCAGCGAAGGGGGCGATCAGTGCACGGTCGGTAGCCTGTTCTGCTTGCGGGTCGGCGATCAGCAAGTATCCTTCGAGGTCAATCTCGACTCCGTCGCCCGCAGCGGTGTACGCATCCACCCGAGCGTACTGCAGTTGTCGCGCCGCAAACCGGCGGCACCATGAAGCTGTTTCGTTCCAGGAGCCGCCCCACACTGGGCTCGGTCATCGGCCGCGGCCATTTGATTGTCGCGCTGGTGGCCGTGACGATGGCCAGCGTGTCGCTGACCCTGCTGGGCGTTCTCGCACTGCGGGTGTACGCCGATCACAACCTGCACCTGATTGCACGTTCGATCAGCTACACCGTGGAAGCGGCGGTGGTGTTCAACGACAAGGACGCCGCCACCGAAGCGCTGGCCTTGATCGCGTCCACCGAAGAGGTGGCGGATGCCCAGGTGTTCGACACACAGGGGCAGTTGCTGGCGCGTTGGCAGCGGCCCGAAAACGGTCTGTTTTCCCAACTGGAAATGCAGGTTGCCCGGACCATTCTGGAAAAGCCGATCAGCCTGCCGATCGTGCATCAGGACCGTGAAATCGGGCGTATCCTGCTGGTCGGTCACGGCGGCAGCCTGATGCGCTTTTTGCTCAGCGGTCTGTCGGGGATCATTCTTTGCACCGCGATCAGTGCCTGGGTCGCGCTGTATCTGGCGCGCCGGCAGTTGCGCAGCATTACCGGCCCGCTTCGCAGCCTCGCGGCGGTGGCCCACGCCGCCCGCAGCGAGCGTGCGCTGGATCGCCGGGTACCACCGGCGCAGATCGCCGAGCTCGACAACCTCGGCAACGACTTCAATGCCCTGCTCGACGAACTCGAATCCTGGCAAACCCATCTGCAAAGCGAGAACGAAACCCTCGCCCATCAGGCCAGCCACGATAGCCTCACCGGTTTGCCCAACCGGGCGTTTTTCGAGGGCCGATTGGTTCGTGCATTGCGCAACGCCGGCAAGCTCAATGAGCGGGTCGCGGTGATGTTTCTCGACAGTGATCGTTTCAAAGGCATCAATGACAACTTCGGTCACGCCGCTGGCGATGCGGTGCTGGTAGCGGTCGCCAATCGGATCCGCGCGCAACTGCGTGAAGACGATCTGGTGGCGCGGCTCGGCGGCGACGAGTTCGCCGTACTGCTCGCGCCGCTGCACAAGGTCGAAGACGCCGAGCGCATTGCCGACCAGATTCTCGCCAGCATGGACATGCCCATCGCGCTGCCGGGCGACACCAGTGTGGTGACGTCGCTCAGTATCGGCATTGCGGTTTTCCCCGATCATGGCGCCACGCCAGGTGCCTTGCTCAACGCCGCCGACGCCGCGATGTACCAGTCCAAGCGCCTGTCGCGTGGCGCTCAATTCACTGCCGGGTCGGAGAGCCCGGTCGTCAATCTGCAAACCAGGAGCTGATTCCGTGTTCACATTTCCCGCTCGATTGTTTTCCGCCTTACTGATGATCGCCGTACTGGCGCTGACCGGGTGCCAGACCGCACCGCAAAAAGGCCTGACCCCGGCGCAGATCGCCGTCCTCAAACAACAGGGCTTCGAGGCGACCGACGAGGGCTGGGAGTTTGGCTTGTCCGGCAAAGTGCTGTTTGGCAGCGATATCGAAAGCCTGAACAACCAGAGCACGGAAATCGTCGAACGCATCGGCAAGGCGCTGCACGGCGTCGGTATCGAGCGGGTGCGGGTCGACGGTCATACCGATGCCTCGGGCAAAGAAACCTACAACCAGCAACTGTCGCTGCGTCGGGCCAAAAGTGTGGCCAAAGTGCTGACCACCGTCGGCATGAAGGAAGAGAACATTCAGTTGCGCGGACTGGGCAGCAGCGAGCCGGTGGCGTCCAACAATACCCCGGCAGGACGCACCGAAAATCGCCGGGTGTCGATTGTGGTCAGCGCCGATTAATCGGTGAACCGCATCTCGCGGGTCTGCCCCATCAGCAGACCCTGATTGCGCTCGGTCACCCCGCGGATGTAATCCCACAACAAGGTGATCCGCTTCAACTTGCGCAGATCCTCCCGGCAGTACATCCAAAACTGCCGGGTGATGTCGATTTCTTCGGGCAGCACTGGCAGCAGGCGCGGATCCTGCGCCGCGAGGAAGCACGGCAGAATCGCCAGTGAACGCCCTTGCTGCGCTGCGACGAATTGCGCGATCACGCTGGTGCTGCGCAGGTTTGCGCTGGCGCCGGGCAGCACGTTCGCCAGGTACAGCAGCTCCGAGCTGAACGCCAGGTCATCCACATAACTGATGAATTGATGCTTGCTCAAATCCGCCGGGCGGCGGATCGGTGTGTGCTTGTCGAGATAGTCCTGGGTCGCGTACAGCTGCAAGCGGTAGTCGCAGAGTTTGCAGCACACGTATGGCCCGTGTTCCGGGCGTTCCAGGGCAATGACGATGTCGGCTTCGCGCTTGGACAGGCTGATGAAGTGCGGCAGTGGCAGGATGTCGACCGAGATCGCCGGGTAGGCGTCGACGAAATGGCTCAGTTGCGGCGTGATGAAAAAACTGCCGAACCCTTCGGTGCAGCCCATGCGCACATGCCCGGACAGCGCCACGCCGGAACCTGACACCTGCTCGCAAGCCATGTGCAGCGTGCTTTCGATCGACTCGGCATAACCCAGCAAGCGCTGGCCTTCGGTGGTCAAGACGAAGCCGCTGGTGCGCGACTTTTCGAACAGCAATGTGCCCAGCGCCGCTTCCAGCGAACTGATCCGCCGCGACACCGTGGTGTAGTCGACAGCGAGCCGTTTGGCGGCGGTGCTGGCCTTGCGGGTGCGGGCGACTTCAAGGAAAAACTTGAGGTCGTCCCAGTTCAGCGAACCTAACGAGGTGATGTTTTTTTGCATGATGGACGGGCTTATATGTGCGTTCTTATTAGAAGTTTGCACATCTATACTCCAAAAACAGTCCGACAACCAATTCGTGACACACGCCTCATCTCAAGGCGAACCTTTCGCCTTGGCTCCTACGATAAAAACAAATTTCGGAGACCAGCATGAACGCATCGCTTACGCCCAACGAAACCACGGTCCAGAAGGTCAAGCTGCTGATCAACGGCGAGTGGGTCGAATCGCAGACCACCGAGTGGCACGACATCGTCAACCCGGCGACCCAGCAAGTGCTGGCCAAGGTGCCGTTCGCCACCGCCGCTGAAGTCGATGCTGCCATCAGCGCCGCGCACCGCGCGTTCCAGACCTGGAAACTGACCCCGATCGGCGCGCGCATGCGCATCATGCTCAAGCTGCAGGCGCTGATCCGTGAGCACTCCAAACGCATCGCCGTGGTGCTGAGCGCCGAGCAGGGCAAAACCATTGCCGACGCCGAGGGCGACATTTTCCGTGGCCTGGAAGTGGTCGAACACGCCTGTTCCATCGGCACCCTGCAAATGGGCGAGTTCGCCGAAAACGTGGCGGGCGGCGTCGATACCTACACCCTGCGCCAGCCGATCGGCGTGTGCGCCGGCATCACCCCGTTCAACTTCCCGGCGATGATTCCGCTGTGGATGTTCCCGATGGCGATCGCCTGCGGCAACACCTTCGTGCTCAAGCCTTCGGAACAGGATCCGCTGTCGACCATGCTGCTGGTGGAGCTGGCGATCGAGGCGGGCGTTCCGGCGGGCGTGCTCAACGTCGTGCACGGTGGCAAGGACGTGGTTGATGGCCTGTGCACCCACAAGGACATCAAAGCCGTATCGTTCGTTGGTTCGACCGCCGTCGGTACGCACGTTTACGACCTGGCCGGCAAGCACGGCAAACGCGTGCAATCGATGATGGGCGCGAAGAACCATGCCGTGGTGCTGCCGGACGCCAATCGCGAGCAAGCGTTGAATGCCTTGGTCGGCGCCGGTTTCGGTGCAGCCGGGCAACGTTGCATGGCCACTTCGGTGGTGGTGCTGGTCGGTGCGGCGAAACAGTGGCTGCCGGACCTGAAAGCGCTGGCGCAGAAACTCAAGGTCAACGCCGGCAGCGAGGCGGGCACCGATGTCGGCCCGGTGATCTCGAAGAAAGCCAAGGCGCGGATTCTCGAGCTGATCGAAAGCGGCATCAAGGAAGGCGCAAAGCTTGAGCTCGATGGTCGCGACATCAAGGTGCCGGGCTACGAGCAAGGCAACTTCGTCGGCCCGACCCTGTTCTCGGGCGTGACCACTGACATGCAGATCTACACCCAGGAAATCTTCGGCCCGGTGCTGGTGGTGCTGGAAGTCGACACCCTCGATCAGGCCATCGCGCTGGTCAACGCCAACCCGTTCGGCAACGGCACGGGCCTGTTCACCCAGAGCGGTGCGGCGGCGCGCAAATTCCAGAGTGAAATCGACGTCGGCCAGGTCGGTATCAACATCCCGATTCCAGTGCCGGTGCCGTTTTTCAGCTTCACCGGTTCGCGCGGTTCGAAACTCGGCGACCTCGGCCCGTACGGCAAGCAAGTGGTGCAGTTCTACACCCAGACCAAAACGGTCACGGCGCGCTGGTTCGATGACGACAGCGTCAACGACGGCGTGAACACCACCATCAACCTGCGCTGAGGACGGGCCATGAAAATCGCATTTATCGGTCTGGGCAACATGGGCGCGCCGATGGCGCGCAACCTGATCAAGGCCGGCCATTCGCTGAATCTGGTCGACCTGAACAAGACGGTGCTGGCGGAGCTGGAGCAACTGGGCGGCACCATTCGCGCCTCGGCCCGTGAAGCAGCCGAAGACGCCGAACTGGTGATCACCATGCTCCCGGCGGCGGTGCATGTGCGCAGCGTCTGGCTCGGTGAGGACGGTGTGCTGGCGGGCATCGGCAAAGGCGTGCCGGCGGTGGATTGCAGCACCATCGATCCGCAAACTGCCCGCGATGTCGCGGCCGCTGCCGCCAAACAAGGCGTGGCCATGGCCGATGCACCGGTCTCCGGCGGTACTGGCGGCGCGACTGCTGGCACGCTGACCTTCATGGTCGGCGCCACCCCGGAACTGTTCGCTACCCTGCAACCAGTGCTGGCGCAGATGGGCCGCAATATCGTGCATTGCGGTGAAGTCGGCACCGGGCAGATCGCCAAGATCTGCAACAACCTGCTGCTGGCGATCTCGATGGTCGGTGTCAGCGAAGCCATGGCGCTGGGCGATGCACTGGGGATCGACACCTCGGTGCTGGCCGGGATCATCAACAGCTCGACCGGGCGTTGCTGGAGTTCGGAAATGTACAACCCGTGGCCGGGCATCGTCGAAACGGCACCGGCCTCGCGCGGTTATACCGGCGGGTTTGGTGCCGAACTGATGCTCAAGGATCTTGGGCTGGCGACCGAAGCGGCGCGTCAGGCGCACCAACCGGTGGTGCTCGGCGCGGTGGCGCAGCAGTTGTATCAGGCGATGAGCCAGCGCGGGGAGGGCGGCAAGGACTTCTCGGCGATTATCAACAGCTATCGCAAGCCTCAGTAAACAGGCATCAAATTGCGGGGTGAGCTCCCTCGCCACAGGTTTTTTTGTGAGGCAAAAAAGATCGCAATCTTCGGCAGCTCCTACATGGGGGAAATGTACACCCTGTAGGAGCTGCCGAAGGCTGCGATCTTTTGCTTGTCAGGCGAAGACGAAATATTTGCGCACGGTCTCGACCACTTCCCAGGTGCCTTTCATCCCCGGTTCAACCACGAAGATGTCGCCGGCACGCAGGTGGATCGGCGCCATGCCGTCCGGGGTGATGATGCAGTAGCCTTCCTGGAAGTGGCAGTACTCCCACTTCACATAATCGACCCGCCACTTGCCCGGGGTGCAGATCCAGGTGCCCATGATCTTGCTGCCGTCTTCGCTGGTGTAGGCGTTGAGGTTGACGGTGTGCGGGTCACCTTCGAGTTTTTCCCATTTGCAGGCGTCGAGTACCGGCAGCGGGTGAGTGTCGCGCAGAACGGTGATGGGGGCGGTCGCGGTCATGGGAACTCCGGGCAGAAGGATTTGAAGTCGAACCCTATAGCGCCTGCTCGCCGTTCAGTTGTCTGTGCTCGACATCGAGCTGCTCAGAAACGCGCGGATCGGTGAGCGCGTGTAACAACGCGCGGGCGTAATTCGGCAGCGCGGTAAAGTGCCTGGCGCACAACATGAGCGTGCGCCGTGCCCACGTTTCGTCGAGCGCAACCCACTTGAATGAACGCAAGGCAGACCGCTCGACCGCAGCCAGCGGCACAATTGCCAGCCCGACACCTCGGGCGACCATACGCATTACTCCATCGAAACCGTCGGCGCGAATGCGGATCTGCATGCGCGAGCCACTGTGCAGCGCCTGTTCTTCCAGATACACCGCCAATGCACTGTCATTGCGCAGTCCGACAAAGTCATGCTGCAGGGCGTCGCTGAAACGGACTGGCGCAGCGTCAGACAATGGGTGCCCGAAGGGCAGGATCAGCACCAGCGGATCCGCTCGAAATGGCTGGGTCTGCAGGTCGGAGGTATCTACTGCGTCGGACACAATCCCGAGGTCCGCCGCCCCTTGGCGCAAGGCGTGAGTGATGCGCGTGCTGGGCAGTTCCTGCAGATCGATATCAAGATTGCGATGGCTGCAGAGAAAATCCGCCAGCACCTCCGGCAGGTATTCCGTGATCGCGGTGGTGTTGCACAGCAGTCGAACCTGACCCTTCACGCCTTGGGCGTAATCCGCCAGATCCTGCTGCAGGCGTTCGGACTGCTGCAGGAGGATCCGCGCATGTTGTGCCAGCGCCTTGCCGGCGGGCGTCGGGCTCACGCCACGACGCCCGCGCTGCAGGAACTCGGTGCCCAGCGAGGCTTCCATGGCACGGATGCGCGCGCTGGCGGCGGCGAGCGAAAGATGACTGCGGGCGGCACCGGCGGTGATGTTGCCGGTGTCGAGGATGTGCAGGTAGAGGCGCAGGTCGGTGAGGTCGAAGTGCATGGGGCCGCCTGTGGTTTTTGTGGTGTCTGGGCGGGCCTCTTCGCGAGCAAGCCCGCTCCCACAGTTTTGGATTCACCACTAGTCCACTGTGGGAGCGGGCTTGCTCGCGAAAGGGCCGTCAGCCGCAAAGCAATTAACAGCCTCTTGCATTGGCAGAGGCAGCCTCAGTATATGGCAGATTTTCAGCGCACCCGCCATAGCGCACAGTAGCGCCATGAACGCACTCGCAGACTTCTACCAGAACCTCGGCCTTGCCCTGTCATTGTTGGTCATCGCCACCTTCATCATGGCCGGACTGGTCAAAGGCGTGATCGGCCTCGGCCTGCCCACCGTCGCCATGGGCCTGCTCGGTCTGGCTATGGCGCCGTCGCAGGCAGCCGCGTTGCTGATCATTCCGGCGACGCTGACCAATGTCTGGCAACTGGCGTTCGGCGGGCATTTGAAAGGGCTGCTCAAACGCCTGTGGCCGCTGCTGCTGACGATCTTCCTCGGCACCGCCGTCGGCACGTTGTCGGTCGGCATGGCGGGCGGGCATTGGGTGGTGCGTGGGCTGGGCGCGGCGCTGCTGCTGTATGCGTTGAGCGGGTTGCTGCTGCCAACGCTGCAGGTCGATCCTCGGCATGAACCGTGGCTCGGTCCGCTGTGCGGGCTGATCACCGGGGTTATCACTTCGGCCACCGGCGTATTTGTGATTCCGGCGGTGCCGTACCTGCAGGCGCTGGGTTTGCAGCGCGATGAGCTGGTGCAGGCGCTGGGCCTGTCGTTCACCGTTTCGACCCTGGCGCTGGCCGGCGGCCTGTTCTGGCGCGGCGCACTGGGCAGTGACGAATTGAGTGCCTCGCTGCTGGTGCTGATCCCGGCGCTGCTGGGCATGGGGTTCGGCCAATGGCTGCGGCAGCGCATCAGTGCCGTGCTGTTCAAGCGGGTGTTCTTTATCGGACTGGGCGCACTCGGCGCCCATTTGCTGATCAGCGGCTAGCCGACGACGCGCTGAGCATGTCTATCCGACGGATATCGAAGTCGCGCTCCAGATACGTCATGCGGTTGTCGAAAAATTCGCGCATGTGTGGCAGGTTCGAATGCACGTCGAGTTGCGCCTGGCTTTCCCAGATCTCGTAAAAGATGAACAGCGTCGGATCTTCCTTGTCGCGCAGCATGTGGTACTCGATGCAGCCGGGCTCGGCGCGGCTCGGTTCGACATAGGCGCGAAACAGCGCTTCGAAAGCCTCGGCTTTCTCAGGGCGGGTCTTGGCGTGCAGGATGAAACCGTGGCGTTCACTCATCAAAACAACTCCTCAAATACTGATGGCTGGGAATGCTATTGCAACAATCGGCATTCGATTCGTGCTTTTTGATCAAATGTATTTTGCGCCGACGCGGCTTATTCCGCGCGAGATGGATGGTTAACCTGCCGCCATTCGTTTTCCCATCTTTCTCCAGCCCAATGGCTGTGCGAGGCGTTCTGATGAAAAAAGTGTTGTTGCTCAATGGTGGCAAGAAATTCGCTCACTCCGACGGTCGTTACAACGCCACCCTGCACGAAACCGCGCTGAGCGTGCTGGACCGCGGTGGTCTGGATGTCAAAACAACGTTCATCGACGAGGGCTACGACGTCGCTGAAGAAGTGGCGAAATTCCTCTGGGCCGACGTGATCATTTATCAGATGCCGGGCTGGTGGATGGGCGCGCCGTGGACGGTGAAAAAGTACATCGACGAAGTCTTCACCGAAGGCCACGGCAGCCTCTATGCCAGCGATGGTCGGACCCGGTCCGATGCGTCGCAGAAGTACGGCAGCGGCGGCCTGATTCAGGGCAAGCAATACATGCTGTCGCTGACCTGGAACGCACCGCAGCAGGCGTTTGATGACCCGAGCGATTTCTTTGAAGCCAAGGGTGTGGATGCGGTGTATTTCCCGTTCCACAAGGCCAACGAGTTCTTGGGCATGAGCGGGCTGCCGACGTTTCTCTGTGTGGACGTGATGAAGCGGCCGAACATCGAGAATGATGTGGCGCGGTACGAGCAGCATCTGAAACAGGTGTTTGGCCTCAAGGCTTGATGGATTTCAGGCTACTATCGAATGGCTTGGCCTGATCCTGTGGCGAGGGAGCTTGCTCCCGCTGGGCTGCGCAGCGGCCCTCGCTTTTACCTGAACCGCAGGGCAGCGCTTCGCACTCCAGCGGGAGCAAGCTCCCTCGCCACAATGAGTACGCATTCGATTAGAGAGTTTCCGTGAAAGCCAGATCCGATGAGTTGCAGATTTTCGTCTGCGTGATCGAGTGCGGTTCGATTTCCGCTGCCGCCGAGCAGGTCGGCCAGACCCCTTCGGCGGTCAGCCGCACCTTGTCGCGGTTGGAGGCAAAGCTCGACACCACGCTGATCAACCGCACCACGCGGCGCATGGACCTGACCGAGGAGGGCAAGTATTTCTTCGAGCAGGCCAAGCTGATTCTCGATCAGATGGATGCGCTCGAAGAGCGTCTGTCCTCACGCCAGCAGACCCCGTCCGGACGCCTGCGAATCAACGCCGCGTCGCCCTTCATGCTGCACGCCATCGTGCCGTACATCGACGAATTCCGTGGCCTGTACCCGGACATCCAGCTCGAACTCAACAGCAATGACCTGATCATTGACCTGCTGGAACAAAGCACCGACGTCGCCATCCGCATCGGCACTCTTGCCGACTCGACATTGCATGCGCGCTCGCTGGGTTGCAGTCCGCTAATGATCGTCGCCAGTCCGGCCTATCTGGAAAAGCACGGCGCGCCGCAGCAGGTCGCCGACTTGAGCGAACACACCCTGCTTGGCTTCACCCACAACGAAGGCCTCAATCAGTGGCCGCTGCGTTACGTGCATGGCGACCGTTGGCCGATCACCCCAGCCATCAGCGCTTCCAGCGGCGAGACCGTGCGCCATCTGGCGCTGGAAGGCCAGGGCATTGCCTGCCTGTCGCACTTCATGACCATCGACGACATTCGCGCCGGGCGCCTCAAGGTGCTGCTGGCGGAGTTCAACAGCGGTTATCGCCAGCCAATCAACGCGGTGTACTACCGTAACTCGCAACTGGCGCTGCGCATCCAGTGCTTCCTCGATTTCATTCAGAGCAAACTCGCGGCGTACGCCAGTGCGGATTTCAGGGGCTGATTCGTGACCCCTGCGCAACAGTGATTTGGGCGAGGGCGGGTTTTTCCATCGGGGTGACCGGTCGATACTCGCTGCATCACTTATTCACGCAGGGAGTTTCTCCATGAACGTATTCATCACCGGCGCTGCCGGTTTTATCGGCGGCTCCATCGCCACCGGCCTGGTTCAGGCCGGGCACCGTGTCACGGGTCTGGTGCGCAGCGCCGAACAGGCCGATGAGCTGAAAGCTTTGGGCATCACCCCGGTGATCGGCACCCTCGAAGACAGCACATTGCTGGCCGACCAGGCCCGCGCCGCCGATGCGGTGATCAACGCCGCCAGCAGCGACCATCGCGGCGCGGTCGAATCGTTGCTCGATGCCCTGCGCGGATCGAACAAAGTGTTCCTGCACACCAGCGGTTCGAGCATCGTCGGCGATGCCTCGGGCGGCAAGTCCAGCGACATCATCTACTACGAAGACAACCTGCCGGAACCCACCGTCGACAAGGCTGCCCGCGTGGCCATCGATAACCTGATCCTCGCCGCCGCGAAGGACGGCGTGAACTCGGCAGTGATCTGCAATACGCTGATCTACGGCCACAGCCTGGGCGTCAATCGCGACAGCGTGCAGTTGCCGCGTCTGCTCAAACAAGCGCGCAAAAGCGGTGTGGTGCGCCATGTCGGCACTGGCCAGAACATCTGGTCCAACGTGCACATAGACGACGTCGTCGCCCTGTATCTGCTGGCGCTGACCAAAAACGTACCGGGTACCTTCTACTTCGTCGAAAGCGGCGAAGCCTCGTTCATCGACATGACCACCGCCATGGCCGAAGCGCTGAATCTTGGCCAGCCACAAGACTGGCCGCTGCAAGATGCCGAAGCCGAGTGGGGCTACGAAATGGCCAACTACGGCCTCGGTTCCAACAGCCGGGTACGCGGCAAACACGCCCGTGAATTGCTGGGTTGGGCGCCGAAGCGTACGTCGGTGGTGGACTGGATTCGTAACGAAATGGTGTGAGTTCACGTTGCACCGCGTGAAGCCATTCGCGAGCAAGCTCGCTCCCACAGGTTGACCGCATTCTTGCTGAAAGAATGCAATCAAACTGTGGGAGCGGGCTTGCTCGCGAAAGCGGCGTGTCAGTCAAACAATCATGTTTTGACACACCACTATCGCGAGCAGGCTCACTCCTACAGGGCTTTGGGTTTGCGCGAGAGCCATGTAAATCCCGCCCCGCGATTTTCATTAATCGCGACAAGACATACCCAGCAGCGACACGCCTTACCTCTCCACGAAAATTACTTTCATGTGGTTTGAAAACTCGATCTCGAAATGATTTATGAGTTTCACAACCCATTCGAACGTGACCCTTTCGAGGAGTACCGCATGACGCCTTCCTTCGGCTATTGGCTGCTGATGTATGCCGCCGTCGCCATCATCGCCTTGATCGTGCTGATCGCGCGTTACCGGCTCAATCCGTTCATTGTCATCACCCTGATTTCCATTGGTCTGGCGCTGGTGGCGGGGATGCCGCCGTCGGGCGTGGTGGGGGCGTATGAGGCCGGGGTGGGCAAGACGCTGGGGCATATTGCGCTGGTGGTGGCGCTGGGGACGATGCTTGGCAAGATGATGGCCGAGTCCGGCGGCGCGGAGCAGATGGCCCGCACCCTGATCGAGAAGTTCGGCGAGAAGAATGCGCACTGGGCGATGGTCTGCATCGCGTTTCTGGTGGGGCTGCCGCTGTTCTTCGAAGTCGGTTTTGTATTGCTGGTACCCATCGCCTTCACCGTGGCGCGGCGGGTGGGCGTGTCGATTCTGATGGTCGGCCTGCCGATGGTCGCCGGTCTGTCGGTGGTGCATGCGCTGGTGCCGCCGCATCCGGCGGCGATGCTCGCGGTGCAGGCGTATCAGGCCTCGGTCGGGCAGACCTTGCTGTATGCGATTGCGGTCGGTATTCCCACCGCAATCATCGCCGGTCCGCTGTACGCCAAATTTATCGTGCCGCGCATTCAACTGCCGGCGGATAACCCGCTGGAAAAACAATTTCTCGACCGCGAACCGCGCGACAAGCTGCCGGGTTTCGGCATCACCGTGGCGACTATTCTGTTGCCGGTGGTGCTGATGCTGATCGGTGGCTGGGCCAACCTGATTTCCACGCCGGGCAATGGTTTCAACCAGTTCCTGTTGTTCATCGGCAACTCGGTGATTGCGCTGTTGCTGGCGACCTTGCTGAGTTTCTGGACGCTGGGCATCGCCCAGGGCTTCAATCGTGAGTCGATCCTCAAATTCACCAACGAGTGCCTGGCACCGACCGCCAGTATCACCTTGCTGGTCGGCGCCGGCGGTGGTCTGAACCGGATTCTGGTGGACGCCGGGGTCACCGATCAGATCGTCGGTCTGGCCCACGAATTTCACCTGTCGCCGCTGATCATGGGCTGGCTGTTCGCCGCGTTGATGCGGGTGGCCACCGGCTCGGCCACCGTCGCGATGACCACCGCGTCCGGTGTGGTTGCGCCGGTAGCCATCGGTCTGGGGTATCCACACCCGGAATTGCTGGTGCTGGCGACCGGCGCCGGCTCGGTGATCTTTTCCCACGTCAACGACGGCGGCTTCTGGTTGATCAAGGAATACTTCAACATGACGGTCGCGCAGACGTTCAAGACCTGGACCGTGCTTGAGACCCTGATCTCGCTGGTCGCTTTCGGTCTGACCGTCGGCCTTTCTTATTTGCTGTAAGCGGAGCCAGTCGCCATGGACATCCTTTATCAGATCCGCGCCCGTCAGGACTCCTTCAGCGCCGGCGAGGGCCGCATCGCCCGGCTGATGCTCGACGACGTCGGTTTTGCCGCGAGCGCCAGCCTCGAAGACCTCGCGCAACGCGCCGAGGTCAGCACCGCCACGCTGTCGCGTTTCGCCCGTACGGTGGGCTGCCGCGACCTGCGTGATCTGCGCCTGCAACTGGCTCAGGCCAGCGGCGTTGGCAGCCGTTTTCTCGACCCGGCGGGCACACCTGAACAGTCGGCGTTCTACGGGCAGATTGTCGGCGATATCGAAACCACGCTGCGCCAGCATCTGGCCGGGTTTGACGAATCACGCTTCGCCGACGCGGTAAAAATGCTCGGTCAGGCGCGGATGATTCATGCATTCGGCATGGGCGGTTGCTCGACCCTGTGCAGCGACGAATTGCAGGTGCGCCTGGTGCGCCTCGGCTACCCGATTGCGGTGTGTCACGACGCGGTGATGATGCGCGTCACCGCCGCCAGCCTGAACGCCGAGCAAGTGCTGATCGTCTGCTCGCTGACCGGCATCACCCCGGAGCTTTTGGAAACCGTCGAACTGGCGCGCAACTACGGCGCACGCATTCTGGCCATCACCCGCGCCGACTCGCCGCTGGCCGAATTGGCCGACATCGTCCTGCCGCTGCAAGGCGCGGAAACTTCGTTCATCTACAAACCGACGGCGGCGCGCTACGGCATGCTGCTGGCCATCGATGTGCTTGCGACCGAGCTGGCGCTGGCCAATCCTGAAGACAATCAAGAGCGTCTGCGGCGGATCAAACTCGCCCTCGACGAATACCGTGGCGGCGACGATCACCTGCCGCTGGGAGACTGAGATGCTGTACGACACGCTGATCCGCAACGCTACCGTCATCGATGGCAGCAACACGCCCGGCTACCGCGCCGATGTGGCGATTCTCAACGGGCGCATCGAGCGTATCGGCGACCTGCATGATGCCCGCGCCGCTGAAGACATCGACGCCGCGGGCCGCGTGCTCGCCCCGGGTTTTATCGACGTGCACACCCACGACGACACCGTGGTCATCCGCCAGCCGCAGATGCTGCCCAAGCTCAGCCAGGGCGTGACCACGGTGATTGTCGGCAACTGTGGGATCAGCGCCTCGCCCGTGACGCTGAAAGGCAATCCGCCGGACCCGATGAACCTGCTCGGCAGCGCAGCGGCGTTCGTCTATCCACGTTTCAGCGATTACCGCGCCGCCGTCGAAGCGGCGAACACCACGTTGAACGTGGCCGCGTTGGTCGGCCACACCGCACTGCGCAGCAATCACCTCGACGACCTGTTGCGCACCGCCACGCCTGACGAAATCGCCGCCATGCGCGAGCAATTGCGTGAAAGCCTTGAGGCCGGCGCGCTCGGTTTATCCACAGGCCTGGCCTACGCCAGTGCCTACAACGCCTCCACTGACGAAGTAAAGCAACTGACCGAAGAACTGACGGCATTCGGCGCGGTGTACACCACCCACCTGCGCAGTGAGTTCGAACCGGTGCTGGAGGCGATGGAAGAAGCGTTCAGCATCGGCCGTCACTCACAGTCCCCGGTAATCATTTCCCACCTCAAATGCGCCGGTGTCGGCAACTGGGGGCGTAGTCCGCAGTTGCTCGCATCGCTGGAAGCAGCGGCGAAAACCCAGCATGTGGGCTGTGACTGCTATCCCTACGCGGCGAGTTCTTCGACGCTGGATCTGAAGCAAGTCACCGATGCCCATCGCATCACCATCACCTGGTCGACGCCGCACCCCGAAGTCAGCGGTCGCGACCTGATCGGCATCGCTGCCGAATGGAAGGTGCCACTGCTCGAAGCCGCCAAACGCCTGCAACCGGCGGGCGCGGTGTACTACGGCATGGACGAGGCCGATGTACGAAAAATCCTCGCGCATCCATTGTCGATGGTCGGGTCTGACGGACTGCCGGAAGACCCGTTCCCGCATCCGCGCCTGTGGGGCGCTTTCCCACGAGTGCTCGGCCATTTCAGTCGTGATGTCGGACTGTTTCCGCTGCACACCGCCGTACACAAGATGACCGGTCTGTCGGCGGCGCGATTTGGCTTGAAAGAGCGCGGCGAGATTCGCGAGGGGCACTGGGCGGATCTGGTGCTGTTCGATCCTTTGACGGTGCGCGATGTGGCAGATTTCACTGATCCGCAGCGGGCGGCGCAGGGGATTGATGGGGTGTGGGTCAATGGTGTGTTGAGTTATTGCGACGGGCAGGCGAATGGTCGTAGGGAAGGGCGATTTCTGGCACGCGAAGGTGATCTGCGCGAAGGATTTCATTGATGGTGATGGCGCCAAAAGATCGCAGCCTGCGGCAGCTCCTACAGGAGATCGCATTCCAATGTAGGAGCTGCCGAAGGCTGCGATCTTTTGATCTGCGTCTCATAGTGGCACTCTGAGATTAAAGAATGTCGAATCCAAGCCGAATTGCTGACATCCAGCCCAGCTAAACTCTTGGGCCAACCAGTCAGGGAGCACCCCATGAGCTTCGGCAAAACCACCCCGATCCTGCGGATCTTCGATGAAGCCAAGGCGTTGGAATTTTACGTCGACTTCCTCGGCTTCAAGATCGACTGGCAGCATCGCTTCGAAGCGAACTTCCCGCTGTATTTGCAGGTGTCGCGTGGCGAGTGCGTGCTGCACCTGTCCGAGCATCATGGCGACGCGACGCCGGGTTCGGCGTTGCGCATCGAGACCGACGAGCTGGAGGCGTTTCAGCAGCAACTGATGGCCAAGGAATACAAGTTCTCGCACCCGCAGATTCAGGCGATGCCGTGGGGCAGTCAGGACATGACGATTGCGGATCCGTTTGGTAATCGACTGGTGTTTACCAACGCGATCAGTGTTTGAGCTGAGAAGAGCCCCTCACCCTAACCCTCTCCCAGAGGGAGAGGGGACTGACCGAGGTGTCTTGCGCTGTACATCGACCTGAATGATCCGCTGCGATTGTGCATTCACAGCAGCATTTTCAGGTCGGTGTGTCTCGCGAGCATCCCTCGATCGGCCCCCTCTCCCTCCGGGAGAGGGTTGGGGTGAGGGAAAAAGATTCACGCCATACAAAAAAGCCCGCTGCCAAACCACTAAGGTTTTGCCGCGGGCTTTTTCGTTACTCGGTTGGCACTAACTGATCCAGCACCCGGTTGACGGCGATTTCCGCCACCATCACTACTTGCGCGATGCCTTGCAGGGTCTTGCGGTGCGAGCCTTCCAGCAGCCCGGCGAAGTCGTTGAGCATCACGGTGGCCGAGCCGAGGGATTCGCAGGCGTCGGCCAGCAACGGTTCGGTGCCGCTGGCCGGATTGGCCATGTAAAGGCGATTGGGCTGGTACGGGGTGGCCATGATCGCGGGCCTCGGTGGGCCGAGATAGTGGTCGAGGGCGCGCTCGGCGGCTTCGTGGAATTTCCTTGATTCGGGGGATTCGTAGGGGGAGGCCGGACCGGTGTCCGGTGGGTTTGGCGTAACTTTGAACATAGGCTGTGTTCCCGTCATTGAGCGCCAACCCCTTTGCTACTAAACGAAAGGGTGGCAGCTGTACGCAGGTTAGTAGACCGGGGAACTCAGCTTAAGCCGGCGCGCCGAAGCGCCCTACGTACAGCCACCATCAAGCTCAGGTACTCAGCACCTGTGATGAATGTACGACCAACCGAATTACCTCGGGCTACTAAACCCGATCACTGGAAATCAGTGACGGACTCAAGTTACCGACGGGCTCCAGGGCGCACAAGCCGGCGGATTCTGGCTTAGCCGTAGGCAGCGGCGCAAGGATTTGTGGGTGGTTTCGCGTAACGCTGAGTGTCTTTAAACACCTGCGCTAAAAGTGTTTATTGCGTTATGGCGGCTGGCCTCATCGCGAGCAGGCTCACTCCTACAAATGATCTTCAGTGAACGCAGATTTTGTGTTCCGCACGACTCACTGTAGGAGTGAGCCTGCTCGCGATGGCGCCAGTCCTGTCACCCCCGATGCATCTGCCGAAACTCCCCCGGCGGCATCCCGCGCCGGCTCTTGAACGTACGATGAAACGACCTCGGCTCGGTAAACCCCAGATACTGTGCAATGTCTTGAATCGGCAAGGTGCTGTTGAGCAAATAATGCTCGGCCAGCTCCTGACGCAAATCATCCAGTATCTGCTGATACGACGTCCCCGCCTGATGCAACTGGCGCTGCAACGTGCGCACCGACACCGCTAGCTGCTCGGCCACCTGTTCCTTGCGCGGCAAGCCTTCCTTGAGCAACTGACGCCTTCGCGAGCAAGCCCGCTCCCACAGGGGATTTTTGTCGTAGACGAAATCTGCATTCACTGCAGATCCACTGTGGGAGCGGGCTTGCTCGCGAAGAGGCCAGTCCCGTCACCCCCGATGCATCTGCCGAAACTCCCCCGGCGGCATCCCGCGCCTGCTCTTGAACGTACGATGAAACGACCTCGGCTCGGTAAACCCCAGATACTGCGCAATGTCTTGAATCGGCAACGTGCTGTTGAGCAAATAATGCTCCGCCAGCTCCTGACGCAAGTCATCGAGAATCTGCTGATACGACGTCCCCGCCTGATGCAACTGGCGTTGTAACGTGCGCACCGACACCGCGAGCTGCTCGGCCACCTGTTCCTTGCGCGGCAAGCCTTCCTTGAGCAACTGGCGCAGGATGCTTTTGACCCGTTGTTCCAGCGATGCATCCTCCAGCGTCGCCATCAAACCCATCGCGTGTTCTTCCAGGGTGCGCAGCAATTGCGCATCGGCCTGACGCAGCGGTAATTGCAGATACGCCAGCGGCACGATCAGCGCCGAATTCGCCTGCTCAAACAACACCGGGCAATCGAAAAACGCTTCGTATTGCGCCTGACTGGCGTCTGGCGGGCATGCATGTTCCAACCACACGGCGGCGGGCGACATCTGTGTGTCGGCGATCCAGCGCGCATATTGCAGCCAGGAGCCAAGAACGTTTTCCACCAGATGCCGGCGGATTCGCGGACGCTCGTAGCGGCAAGTCCAGATCAGGTGCACGTGGCCGTCCTGCACTTCGGCACGGCTGACGCCCATGTCGCCCACCAGTTTTTCGAACGGCATGATCCGGCTCATCGCATCGCCCAGGGTCGCGCAGTTCATGGTGATGTAACCGAGCACGCTCCAGGAATTGGGCAGGACGAAATTGGCCGCGTTGAGACCAAACAGCGGGTCGCCCGAGTGCTCGCAAAAATAGTCGAGCAGGCGCTCATGGGTTTCGCCCGGCAGGCGCAGGCTGTTGTCGCTCAGTTGCTGCGCCTGCAATCCGGCTGCCGCCAACGCCGGCTCGATGGCCATGCCCAGTTGCTCGGCATGGCGCACGTATTTGAGCAGCGGCGGAACCGAGGTGAAGCCGAGCGATTGCATGATCCGAATCCCTTGATCAAGGCCTGCGTGAGCGAATGAATGCCTGAAAGGTAATTTGAAACCCCGACTAAAGTAAATGGCTGGCACTTGCGCGACGTTTGACTCAATTGGCTACTCGAACTGGCCGGATGCGACCGTGACACTTTGCGGCCGCTGACTAGTATGGAGGCCTGCCACATCACTGATCAGACTGCATAAGAAGGACACACGCATGCGACGCTGGAACGGCTGGGGAGAGGCAACAACGGTGGTCGAGCTGCCGGCCCAGGGCGCGAGTTTTCTCCATGAACGACTGGGGGCCGGGCACGTGTTGCCCGATGCCACGCTGGAGTCGGCATTGGCACGGGTGCCGCTTTCGCGGCTGGCGGCGCACGCCTTGTACAGCGTCGACCCCCACGACCGACTGCTGCACGCCCGGGGCCAGAGCCTGCCGGACTGGCTGGCGTTGCGCGAAGGCGCGCTGGGCAACTATCCCGATGCGGTGGCGTTTCCCGAAACTGCGGAGCAGATCCGCCAATTGCTGGCGCTCGCCCATGAGCAGGACCTGTGCCTGATTCCCTACGGCGGCGGCACTTCGGTGGCCGGGCACATCAACCCGCCGGATTCGACGCGACCGGTGGTGACCGTGTCGCTGGCGCGGATGAATCGCCTGATCGACCTCGACGAGGCCAGCCAGTTGGCGACGTTCGGCCCCGGCGCCAGTGGCCCGCAGGTGGAAAGCCAACTGCGCGCTCGCGGCTACACGCTAGGGCATTTCCCGCAGTCGTGGGAGTTGTCGACGCTGGGCGGTTGGGTGGCCAGTCGCTCCAGTGGTCAGCAGTCGTTGCGCTACGGGCGCATCGAGCAATTGTTCGCCGGCGGCACCCTGGAAACCTTCGCCGGGCCGTTGGAAATCCCGACCTTCCCAGCCTCGGCGGCGGGGCCTGATCTGCGCGAAGTGGTGCTCGGTTGCGAAGGCCGTTTCGGGATCATTTCCGAGGTCAAAGTGCGAGTCAGTCCGCTGCCTGCTGATGAACGTTTTTACGGGGTGTTCCTGCCCAGTTGGAGCAAGGCGCTGCAAGCGATTCGCCAATTGGCCCAGGCGCGGGTGCCGCTGTCGATGCTGCGGCTGTCGAACGCGGTGGAGACCGAAACCCAACTGGCGCTGGCCGGGCATCCGCAGCAGATCGCCTGGCTGGAAAAGTATCTGAACCTGCGCGGCGCCGGTGAAGGCAAGTGCCTGCTGACCTTCGGCGTGACCGGCAATCGTCGGCAAAACGCGCTGTCGCTGAGCCAGGCGCGCCAGCATCTGAAAGCCTTCGGTGGCGTGTTCACCGGTACGTTGCTCGGCAAGAGGTGGGCGCAGAACCGTTTCCGTTTTCCCTACCTGCGCGAGAACCTGTGGAACGCCGGTTACGTGGTCGACACCCTGGAAACCGCCACCGACTGGAGCAACGTCGACAATCTGCTCAACCTGATCGAAAACAGCTTGCGCGATGCCTTGGCAGCGCAGGGTGAACGTGTGCACGTGTTCACCCATCTGTCCCACGTCTACGGCGAAGGCTCGAGCATCTACACCACTTACGTGTTTCGCCCAGCGGCGGATTATCCGGCGACGCTGGCGCGCTGGCAGGCACTCAAGCACGCGGCCAGCCAGACTATCGTCGACAACCACGGCACCATCAGCCACCAGCACGGGGTCGGCAAGGATCACGCGCCGTACCTGCCGCGCGAAAAAGGCGCGCTGGCGATGGATACCTTGCAGGCGCTGAGCAAGCACTTCGATCCGGCCGGGCGCCTCAACCCCGGCACGCTGTTGCAGGAGTGACGATCATGCACCCGGACTGGAACGCCGCGTGGCGCCAGCAAACCTTGCCGACATTGGCCGACGCAAGCTGGGACCTGATCGTCATCGGCGGCGGCATCAGTGGTGCCGGCATCCTGCGCGAAGCGGCGCGGCGTGGCTGGCGCTGTCTGCTGCTGGAGCAACGGGATTTCGCCTGGGGCACCTCCAGCCGATCATCGAAAATGGTTCACGGCGGTTTGCGTTATATCGCCAAGGGCCAGTGGCGCTTGACCCGTGATTCGGTGCGCGAGCGCCAGCGCCTGCTCGACGAAGCGCCGGGGCTGGTGGAGCCGATGAGTTTCATGATGCCGCACTATCGCGGCGGCTATCCCGGGCCGCGTGTGCTCGGTGGCTTGTTGTCGGTTTACGACGCGTTGGCAGGACGCCGCAGCCATCGTTTTCATGACGCGCAGCAACTGCGTTTTCTCGCGCCGGGGGTGAAGGAAAACCACCTGCTCGGCGGCACCTGTTTTGTCGACGCGCTGACCGATGACGCACGACTGGTGATGCGCGTGTTGCGCGAAGCGCGGGCCGAAGGCGCGGTGGTGCTTAACGGGGTGCGCGTCGAACATTTGCTGCGCGAAGACGGCCGGGTGTGCGGTGTTCAGGTCGAAGATTGCGAAGCGGGCGGGTCGTTGCAACTGCGTTGCGGCGTGCTGGCGGTGGCGACGGGCGCGTGGGCTGAGCGTTTGCGTTTGCCCGAGGCACCGCGACAACTACGGCCATTGCGCGGCAGTCATCTGCTGCTGCCGGGCTGGCGTTTGCCGGTGGCGCAGGCCTTCACTTTTTTGCATGAGCGTGACCGTCGGCCGGTGTTTGTTTTTCCGTGGGAAGGCGCGACGGTGGTTGGCACCACCGACCTCGATCATCGTGAGAATCTGGACCAGAGCGCGAGCATCAGCGCCGAAGAACTCGACTATCTGCTGGCGGCTTGCACGCAACAATTTCCAGGTGCCGAAGTGACGGCGAGCGATGTGCTGTCGACCTGGTCCGGCGTGCGTCCGGTGGTGGGCAGCGCGGCGGGTGCACAGCAAGGCAAACCGTCGAATGAAACCCGTGAACATGTGCTGTGGCAGGAGCCGGGTTGCGTCACGTTAGCCGGCGGCAAGCTGACGACATTTCGTCCGCAAGCCATCGAAGTGCTCAAGGCTTGTGCCGATATGCTTGGCCGCAGTTTCGAAGATCACGGCGCCGCCGTTTTTGCCGCCGTAGCGCCACTGCCGATTCCCGGACTCAGCCCGCAACAATGGCGACGTCTGGCCGGACGCCACGGTCGCGACCTGCCGCGACTGGCGCAGATGATCGCCGAGTTGGGCCACGAAACGGTCGGCAACACCGACACCTTGTGGGCAGAACTGGCCTTCGCCTGTGAGGCGGAAATGGTTCTGCACCTCGATGATCTGTTGCTGCGTCGTACCCGTCTGGGACTGTTGCTGGCGCGCGGTGGTGAAGCGCATTTCGCCGCCATCCGC
The DNA here is from genome assembly GCF_900187525.1 of Pseudomonas sp. Irchel s3a10. NCBI lineage: Bacteria > Pseudomonadati > Pseudomonadota > Gammaproteobacteria > Pseudomonadales > Pseudomonadaceae > Pseudomonas > Pseudomonas sp. Irchel s3a10. The sequence goes on along the minus strand of NZ_FYDR01000012.1, from coordinate 90,465 downwards.
CAACTCTGCCAGCCACGCCTGGGCTGGGACGATGCACACTGGCAGCAAGAACTGCAGCGTTACCGGGCGTTGTGGCAACGCCATCACGGTCTGCCGGATGCCACGCCTTGATGCCCCTTGAAGAGAGCGCCATGGATAACCACTCGAACAAGCGCTACCTGCTGGCGATCGACAACGGCACCCAGAGCGTGCGCGCATTGCTCTTCGATTTGCAGGGCAATCTGCTCGGTAAAGGCAAGGTCGAGTTGCAGGCGTACTACTCGACGCAACCGGGCTGGGCCGAGCAGGACCCGGAATATTACTGGGCGAAACTCGGCGAGGCCTGCCAACAGGTATGGGCGCAAACCGGGATTGATCGCTCGCAGATTGCCGGCGTTTCACTGACCACTCAGCGCGGCACGGTGATCAACGTCGATGCTCAGGGCAAGCCGCTGCGCCCGGCCATTCTGTGGCTCGATCAGCGCCAGAGCGAAGTCGAGGGCGGGATCAAGGGGCCGTGGGGCTGGCTATTCAAACTGGTCGGCGCGCAGGCCACCGTGGATTATTTTCGCGCTCAGGCCGAGGCCAACTGGATCGCCCGACATCAACCGGAAATCTGGGCGGCGACCGACAAGTTTCTGCTGCTCTCGGGGTTTCTCACTCATCGTCTGTGTGGACGCTTTGTCGACTCTGTCGGATGTTGCGTCGGCTATCTGCCGTTCGACTTCAAACGCCTGAAATGGGCCGCGCCCAGTGACTGGAAATGGCAGGCGCTGGCGGTGCGTCCGGAGCAATTGCCGACCTTGCACAAACCTGGCGAAACCCTTGGCTACATCAGCGCTGAAGCGAGCCGTCACACGGGGATTCCCGAGGGCTTGCCGCTGATTGCCGCGGGCGCCGACAAGGCCTGCGAAGTGGTCGGTGCCGGCGTGGTCGATACCAGCACTTTGTGCCTGTCCTACGGCACTACCGCGACGATCACCAGCACCCGTTCACGCTATCTGGAAATCGTCCCGCTGATCCCGCCGTACCCCTCGGCGGTGCCGGATCAGTACAACTGCGAAGTGATGATTTATCGCGGTTACTGGATGGTCAGCTGGTTCAAGAACGAGTTCGGCCTGCGCGAGATGCAGCAGGCGCAAGAGCAGGGCATTGAACCCGAGCAACTGTTCGATGCGCTGGTGAACGCGGTACCGCCGGGGTCGATGGGGCTGATGCTGCAACCGTACTGGTCGCCGGGAATTCGCGAGCCGGGCGTCGAGGCCAAAGGCGCGATGATCGGCTTCGGCGACGTGCACACCCGCGCGCATATTTACCGGGCGATTCTGGAAGGGCTGGCGTATGCCTTGCGCCAGGGCCTGGAGAACATCGAGAGGCGTTCGAAGGTGTCGGTCAAGCGTCTGCGGGTGGCCGGTGGCGGTTCGCAGAGCGATGCGGCGATGCAGCTGACGGCGAATATTTTTGGCCTACCGGCGGAGCGTCCGCATGTGTACGAAGCGTCCGGGCTGGGCGCCGCGATCTGTTGTGCGGTGGGGTTGGGCTTGCATGCGGATTTCCCCACGGCAATCGCCGCGATGACCCGCGTCGGGACGGTATTCACCCCGCAGCCCGAGGCACAGCAGGTCTATGAGCGTTTGTACAAAGAGGTGTACCTGCGCATGTATCGCCAGCTCAAACCGTTGTACCAGAGCATCCGCAAAATCACCGGTTACCCCGCTTGAAAGTACAGTGGTGATCTCCTGTGGGAGCGGGCTTGCTCGCGAAGGCGGTGTATCAGTCACTGCATGTGCAAACTGACACACCGCCTTCGCGAGCAAGCCCGCTCCCACAGGGGAACAGTGATGCTCCCGCTATTGTGCACATGGCGCTATCGGAGACTTTTTCTGGTGAGATCGGACAGTGTCAGCGCCGGAGGTGGTTGTTAGGCTCAACCCCCACAGCACCTCCAATAAGAATTAAAAGCAATGAAGCTGACTTTTCTCCTGTTGCTGCTTTGTGCAACGGCCCCGACGGCGTGGGGCTGGTCGAACCACACGGTGGGCAGCTATCTGGCGTTGCAGGATTTGCCGGCGCTGCGCGATGGGCCGCCGGTCGAGGTCGAGCCGCTGGAGCGTTTTCTCGCCGAGCAATACCCGGCCGTGGTCGCATTGCTGGAGCAACAGGAAAGCTTCGCCCGTGAACACTTCACCCAGTACCCGCCGCGCCCCGACCATCTGAAGCTGCCTGCGGTGCCGGGTGACAATCTGCGCCACGACTTTCTCACCGCGTTACGGCTCAATCCGCGCATTCATCTGGCGATGGTCATTCAGCCGTTGCCGGGTCAAGACCTGCCCGAGCGCGAACATCTCAGCGCCGATCAGGTGATGGTCGAGCAGACGCTTTCGCCGTGGAATCGTCAGCGTTTCATTCGCGTGGCGGACGGCGAAAAAGTCGCGCCGCTGGCGGTACTGGCAAGCGCCGCCGACGAGCCGGATTACGGTCACGACATCAACCTGTTCAGCGACAACCCCGGCGAGGTCGGCGCGCTGTATGGCTTCGGCCCGCAGCCGTTTGGCGATGCGCGTTTTCAGTACAGCTCGCAGGCGCCGTTCCACATGGGCTTCTTCCATGAAAGCGCGGTGGTGTATGCCGCTGCCGGATTTCTTCAGCGCAGTTGGCCGGACTGGCGCGCTTATCAGTACCTGGGGCTGGCGCGTCTGGCGTTCGCCTCCGGCCATCCTTACTGGGGTTACCGGTTCCTTGGTTGGGGCGTGCACCACGTGCAGGACCTGACCCAGCCGTATCACGCCAAGCCGCTGCCCGGGGTCGAACTGCACAGTCTGTTGCTGCTGGAAGGCAAGGCGCTGGCCGGTTTTGCCGATGACAAACAGGCCTCGATCGAACGCGTCGCCACCCGCCATATGGAAATCGAGAAGTATCAATCGACCTGGCTGCGCCGCGTGCTACGTGCCGGTCAGGCGCATCCGATGCTCGCGGCCTACGCCGATGTCGCTCAAGACCAACAGTATCCGCCGTACTCGGTGGACTACTTGCGCGACGTGGTCAGCGCCGAGTCGGTCGAGGACTCGACAGCGTTCGATGAAGCCATCGGCCAGTGGCTGGAGACGGCTCCGGTGACCAGCGATTTCAGCAGCGGCAATCAGTTGCAGCGCGAGACGTTCGAGCATTCGGCACTCAATCAGCAGCTGTTCAAACTGCTCGGCCATTTCGGCGCGCACAGCCGGATTTATGTCCGTGCGGGACTGGCACCGTAGCCATCGCGGCAACGCAAAAAACAATAAGAACAAGGAGGAACCCATGATCAACACTCGATTGCGCCTCACCGGCGTGGCACTTCCCGGTGTCGGCCTGGCAGGGCTGCTGCAACTCTGCGCGGTGGATGCGGTGCAGGCTGCCGAGTTCAGCGTGCTGGACAATCAGGTCACCGGCTCGATCGACACGACCCTGTCCTATGGTCGTTTGTGGCGGGTACAGGGCCGCGACAAGAACAACGATGACGTCAACACCAACGACGGCAATCGCAACTTCGACACCGGGCTGGTTTCCGAGGTGTACAAGATCACTTCGGAGCTGGAGGCCAACTACCAGAACTACGGAATGTTCCTGCGCGGCACCGCGTTCTACGACACGCAGTTGATGGACAAGCGCAACGATTACTACCGCAACAACAACCCGGCGCAGCCGAGCCAGAGCTATCCGCAGGACGACCGCTTCACCAGCCAGACCCGCGACATCGCCGGCAGCCGGATCGAGATGCTCGACGCCTATGTCTACGGCAACTGGGACGTGGCGCAGATGCCGGTGACCGCGCGGGTCGGACGTCAGGTGTTCAACTGGGGCGAGGGGCTTTTCTATCGCGGCGGCATCAACACCACTAACCCGGTGGACGCCGCCAAATACCGTTTGCCGGGGGCCGAGGTCAAGGAAGTGCTGATGCCGGTGGAGGCCTTGAGTTTCAACATCGGCCTCAGCGATTCGCTGACCCTGGAAAGCTTCTACCAGACCAACTGGAAGGAAACCCGCATCGACCCGGTCGGCACTTTCTACTCACAGACCGACCTGTTCGCCGATGGCGGCAACACCGGTTACAACAACTTCAGCGGCACCGCGCTTGATACGCCGGTGCCGGGGTTTGGCAACGTCATTGGCCTGTACAGCGCATTGGGCAACAACCCGTTGCTCAGTCCGGTTTTGCAGACCACTGGCCTGTACGCCAACGGCGTGACGCCGGCCTACGGCAATACGCTGAAAGTGGCATCGGTCGGCAAGGACTACAACGCTCGCAACGATGGTCAGTTTGGCTTTGCGTTTCGCTACATCGCCGAACAGCTCAACAGCACCGAGTTTGGTTTGTACCTGGTCAATTACCACGCCAAGGAGCCGACCATTGCTGCGGATCTGGGTGGCTACAAAGGCATCGACATGAGCGCACTGACCAACCTGCTGGCCGGCGTCGCCGGCGATCAGGCGGGTGCGCTTGCCAATGGTCTGGCCACTGCGGATGTGATGGGCAGCATCCAGGCGCATCGACGCTACGCCGAAGACATTCGCATGTACGGTTTCAGCTTCAACACCACGCTGGGCGAGGCCTCGGTGTTCGGTGAAATCGCTTATCGGCCGAACCTGCCGATCGGCGTCGCGGCCACCAACGATCTGATCGGCGACTTGGCCAACGGTGCGGCTGTCGCGGTGACGGGCCGGTCGATCAACGTCGGCGGGCAGATGGTCAACCTCAACAGCGAAATCAACAACGCCGAGCGCGTGGAAGCGTTCAACACCTCGTTGGGCACTATTTACAACTTCGGCCCTACGGCTTCGTTCGATTCGCTGTTCGGCATCTTCGAACTGGCCTCCGAACATCTGCGCGGCAGCAGTCTGCAATACACGGCTTATGACGGGACGAACCGTTACTACGCCGGCACCGGTAACTATTCCTATGTCTCGGGCGGTGATCGTGACGATCAGGTCAACCGCGATTCCTACAGCTATACGGCGATGCTCAACGGCACCTGGAACGACGTGTACGCCGGGGTCAACGTCTCGCCTTACGTCGTCTACAAGGATGACTTCAAGGGCAACAGCTATCAGGCCGGCAACACCATCGAAGGTCGCAAGGCCTACACCCTGGGGATCAAGGCCAATTATCAGAACAAGCTCGAAGCCGAACTGCAGTACACCGAGTTCTATGGCGGGGGGCAGAACAACGGCATCCGCGACCGCGACAACGTCGGGTTCAACCTCAAGTATTTCCTTTAGGACTACACGCAGATCCATTGTGGGAGCGGGCTTGCTCGCGAATGCGCCGTGTCAGTCACCGTTATTTTGAATGACACACCGCCTTCGCGAGCAAGCCCGCTCCCACAGGGAAACTGCGGTGTCCTGCAGACCTCACACGGAGATCGATCATGTTTTACCCATCACGATTCAGCAAAACCATGCTGGCGCTGGTTCTGGGCCTCACCGCCGGCAGCGCCCTCGCCGCCATCACCCCGCAACAAGCCGAACAACTGAAAACCACCCTCACGCCCCTGGGCGCCGAGCGCGCCGGCAACGCCGCCGGCACCATTCCGGCCTGGACTGGCGGCATCACCCAGGCACCAGCCGGCTACAAACCGGGCCAACATCACCCTGATCCATACGCCTCGGACAAGCCGCTGTTCACCATCACCAAGGCCAATCTCGACCAATACAAGGCCCACCTCAGTCCGGGCCAGATCGCCCTGTTCAACAGCTATCCCGACACGTTCCAGATGCCGGTCTATCCGTCGCGTCGTTCAGGTTCGGCGCCGCAGTGGCTGTACGACAACACGTTGAAGAACGCGACCTCGGCCAAATTGCTGGAGGGCGGCAGCGGATTCGCCGATGCCTACGGCGGTGTACCGTTCCCGGTGCCCAAGGACGGCATCGAAGTGCTGTGGAACCACATCACCCGTTATCGCGGAATCTACGTGGTGCGTCGTGCTTCCGAAGCCCCGGTGCAGCGCAACGGCAGCTTTGCACTCGTCACCTCGCAGCAGGAAGCGCTGTTCAACTTCTACCGCCCGGGCGGGCAGTACGCCGACCTGAAAAACATCCTGTTCTACTACCTCGCTTTCGTAAAAAGTCCGGCGCGACTGGCCGGTGGTGCGGCGCTGGTGCACGAGATGCTCGATCAACTCAAGGATCCGCGTCAGGCCTGGGTCTACGACGCCGGCCAACGCCGCGTGCGCCGCGCGCCGAACCTCGCGTATGACACGCCGATCGCCTCGTCCGATGGCCTGCGCACCGCCGATGACACCGACCTGTTCAACGGCGCGCCGGACCGCTACGACTGGAAGCTCAAGGGCAAGCAGGAAATCTACATCCCCTACAACAACTACAAGGTCGGCAGCCCCGACGTGAAGTACGCGCAACTGCTGACCCCGGGCCACCTCAACCCGCAATTCACCCGCTATGAGCTGCACCGCGTGTGGGTGGTAGAAGGCAACCTCAAACCGGGCGCGCGGCATGTCTATTCCAAACGCGTGCTGTTCCTCGACGAGGACAGTTGGGGCGCGGCGCTGGTCGATCAATACGACGGGCGAGGGGAGTTGTGGCGGGTGTCGATGGCCTACCTGAAAAACTTCTACGATCTGCCCACCACCTGGAGCGCACTGGACGTGTTCCACGACTTGCAGGCCCGCCGTTACTACGTGCAGAACCTCGACAACGAAGAAGCCTCCACCGTTGACTTCTCGCAACCGGTACCGGAAGACGCGTATTTCATGCCGTCGGCGTTGCGCCAGCGCGGGACTCGCTAGAGTCAGGCAACACGCGCACCGGCCTGCTGATCCAACGCAACCCCTGTAGGGGCGAGCCTGCTCGCGAATCGATCTTTCGTTCAGCGCAGAGGTGAGGGTCAGACGCGGAAATGGCTGACCATCTGCTGCAGTGAGAATGGCCGTTCGGAAGATTGCCCGGTGTGAGCCAGAACGGATGTGCTAGCCTGCAATCAATGATTTCATTGATTGCAGGAGGCGTCATGGCCAGCATCACCATTCGAAACCTTGACGAAAAGCTCAAGGAACAGTTGCGTATCACCGCAGCACACAACGGACACTCCATGGAAGAAGAGGCGCGCCTGATTCTCGGTCGAGCCTTGGCAACAGTTGATCGCGCCGGCGGACTTGGAAGCCGGATACGCAACAGGTTCAGTGCAAACGGCGGAGTTGAACTTGAATTGCCAGAGCGCTCAGAGAAAGCCACCGGGGTGGATTTCTCCGAATGATAGTGCTCGATACCAACGTGCTTTCAGAGTTTATGCGTATTGAACCTGAAGCCAGAGTGCTGGCCTGGGTCGATGCGCAGCCCGCCATGGATCTGGCCATCAGTGCGATAACGGTGGCTGAGATACTCCACGGCATCGCCCGACTTCCCTCAGGCAAACGCAAACAGAATCTTCAAGCCCATGCGATGGCAATGTTCGAGGAAGACTTCGCGGGACGCATTTTGCCGTTCGATGCACATGCCGCTGTCGAGTACGCGGCACTCGTCGCAGATTGCGAAGCAAAGGGGCGGACGGTGTCGATGGCTGATGCTCAGATAGCCGCAATCTGCCGGGCTCATGGCGCGGCAGTCGCCACGCGTAACGTGAAGGACTTTCGGTTCTCGGGAGTGGAGGTGATTAATCCGTGGGAGGTGTGAGCGTTGGGGCAGTGAGTATGGGCTTGGGCTGACTGGACTGACGCCATCGCGAGCAGGCTCACTCCTACAAGGGATTGGCGTTGTTCACATGATCTGTGTTCAACGCATTACCTGTGGGAGCGAGCCTGCTCGCGAATCGATCTTTCGTTCAGCGCAGAGGTGAAGATCAGACGCGGAAGTGGCTCACCATCTGCTGCAACTGGCCACCCAGGCGTGCCAGTTCCACGCTGGACGCTGCGGTTTCGTCGCTGGCGGCGGCGGTCTGTTCCGACACGTCGCGCACGTTGATGATGCTGCGGCTGATTTCTTCGGCCACGGCGCTTTGCTGCTCGGCCGCGGCGGCGATCTGCTGGTTCATCGACTGGATGTTCGACACCGTGCGGGTGATGTTTTCCAGGGAGTCGCCAGCCTTGCGGGTCAGGGCCACGCTGCTGTCGGTCAGGGCGCGGCTGTTGTTCATCACGGCGGCCACTTGCTGGGTACCGTTCTGCAGACCGGCGACCAGGCCTTCGATCTCTTCGGTGGATTTCTGTGTACGCTGCGCCAGACCACGGACTTCGTCGGCGACCACGGCAAACCCACGCCCGGCTTCACCGGCACGCGCCGCTTCGATCGCGGCGTTGAGCGCCAGCAGGTTGGTCTGTTCGGCCACGGCCTTGATCACGTCCATGACGCTGCCGATCTTGTCGCTTTCCTGTTGCAGCACGCTCATGGCTTCGGTGGAGCGCACCACTTCACTGGCCAGACGCTCGATCTGGGCGATGGCTTCGTTGACTACCTTGTCGCCTTCACGGGCTTCACCGTCAGCGGCGGCTGCGGCTTGCGAGGCTTCTTCGGCGTTGCGCGCGACTTCCTGCACAGTGGCGGTCATCTCGTGCATGGCGGTGGCCACCTGGTCGGTCTCGACCTTCTGGCTGTTCACGCCAGCACTGGTCTGCTCGGTCACGGCGGACAGTTCTTCAGCGGCGCTGGCGATCTGGGTGACGCCGTCGCGGATGCCGCTGATCAAGTCACGCAGGGTCACGCCCATGCGCGCGATGCCTTGTTGCAGCACGCCGAGTTCGTCGCGGCGGGTGACCGTGACGTTCTGGGTCAGGTCGCCGCTGGCAATGCGCTCGACCACGGCCAGGGTTTCCTGCAACGGACGGGTGATCTGACGGGTGATGATCACTGCGGCAATCACACCGACCAACAGCGCCAGCAGGGTGCTGATCAGTTGGAAGGTACGAGCCTGGGCGCTTTCGATATCGCGGCGGTCGAGCTGGATCTGATACAGCTGCTCGCTGGTGGTGACGATGGCAGCACCCTGATCGGTCATCTCTTTACGCGCCTGCACCGCTTCGCTGTTGGCGTTCTTGTACGCCTGCAACGCGCTGCGGTAGTTGGTCAGAGCGGTTTCCAGCTGACGCAGGGCGTCTTGCTGGGTGGCGGCGAAATGCACGTTCAATTGCTTGAGGCTGGCGATCGCTGCGTCCAGTTGGCCGACGGCTTTCTGCTCGGTTTCGGCATTGGTGGTGGCGGTGTAGCCGCGTACTTCATAGCGCGCCAGGATGAAGGCTTCCTTGGCCTGGCTGATGGCCTGGAACTGCTCGAAGCGCTGCTCGCTCATGTCCATTTGCTGCACGCGCTTGCTGATCGTTTCGATCAGGTTGTAAGCGGTGTCGGCGTTAGTGCCCATCACGTCGCGGGCGCTGTTGCCGGTGCGGTAGGCGTTGCGCATCTTGTTCAGCGAGGTCTGGTATTCGGCGATGGTCGCGGCCTGCTGCTTGAGCAGCTTGACGTTTTCCGGGCTCTTGAACTTGTTGATCAGCGCCTGTTGTTGCGCGGCGAAGCTTTCGAGGGTGGTTTGTACATTCTGCGCGGCGGTTTCGTCGCCGTTGGTCAGCATGTACTGCAGACGGACTACGCGCAGCTTGGTCAGACCGGCGTTGAGCTGGGTGATGTCGCTCATCCAGTTGCTGCGGTCAATCAGGCCGCCGAGGCTGGTCCAGCCCGTCAGGGCCAGTACGCAGGTCAGGGCCAGGACCAGGCCGAAGCCCAGGCCCAATTTCATGTTCACGCTGATGTTGCCGAACCAGCTATTCATCACAATTCCTCCAGGAACGTAGAGCTACTTGATCGTCGGTCAGGCTGGAAGATTGTTGTTTTTTTGAGCCAGCAAGGGTGTTAGCAGGTCTGTATCGGCCGCAAATACGAGAGCTGAAAGGTTTTTGTCCGTCGGAATTTGTAACAAGAGCGCCTCAAGACTTTTTTCACATGCGTTTCACTCGTCACTTACGCCCGTCTCTCTACCCTCGCCGCATCGAATTGACTGTGATGGATGCCGACGAGGCGGCCCGATGTGGAATTGAGATTGAGTCTGTTCGGCGTCAAACGCACGATCTCCCTGAGCGGACTGGCGCGCTATCGCGACAGCTGGGTGGTGCTCGGCGCGTCGCTGCTGGTGATTCCGCTGACACTGTGGCTGCTCGCCCCGGCGGCGGTGCCGGATCTGGCCCATGGCAATGTGTCCGGCGACCGCGCGCTGGCGACCGGGTGGGCCAAGGGCGACATGATTGTGCTGGTGCGTCACGTCGAGCGCTGCGATCACTCGCCGGCACCGTGCCTGAGTGGCGACGACGGCATCACCGACCGCTCGCGCAGTGTTGCGGTCGGTGTCGGCGCACAGTTCGAGCATCTGGGCCTGAACAACGCCGATATCTACAACAGCCCGATGCTGCGCACCGTGCAGACCGCCGGTTACATGTTCAACCGCGCGGCCAGCGAAGACTGGCTGATCAGTTGCAAGGGCCACATCCTGCAGGAAGCGCTGGCGCACAAGCTCCCGGGGCGCAACCTGATCCTGGTGACCCACAGCGAATGCATGGCGGAGCTGGAAAAGGACTTGAATACACCGGTTTCTGACCCGGGCTACGGTTCCTCACTGTTTGTGTCTGTCGCAAACAAAGCGGATCCGCGGGTGCTTGGTTTCATCGAAGCCTCCGACTGGCATTCAGTGACCACCCGATGAACTGACGTTGCCTTCCCGTCAGCCGAAACAAAACCCGCCAGTGACGGCGGGTTTTTTATTGTCTGGCGTGAGGGTCGTCAGTAGCCGACGAAGTAGTACGCCTGACGCCCGACCATCATGGTCTTGAGTACTTTGAGTGGTGCGGCGGGTTCGCTGTCTGCCGAGATCACCGCGACGTTGGCGGGCGAGGCGCTGAGGAAATCGTGCAGTTGTGCGTCGGAGTCCAGGCCCTTGAGCACGCTTTGGGTGTAGAACACGCTGGCACCGCCGACCCGTTCATTGGCCTGAAACAGCGCGACCTGCTGACCGTTGGCCTGCAGGCTCTGAATATGTTGGGTCAACGGCAGGAACGACAACTTCTTGTCTGCGTTGGGCAGTGCCCACTGCGCGGCGCCGAGGTAGCTGGCGATCACCGCCGTGAGCAATCCTGCGGCAATCGCCTGACGATGACGGGCGACTTTTCCGATGAAGCGGTCGGTGGTTTCACGCGCCTGCAAGCGCTCGAACAACACGCGCGCGTACTCAGCGGCGATCACCGCCGCCGCTGGGGTCATCGACATCAGGTACACCGTGCGTTTGCTCGAGGCCAGGGTCAACATGATGAACTGCGCGACGATCCACAGGCTGAAAAACAGCAGATAGCGGTTGGCCTTCAATTCTTTGCGGAAATGCCACAAGCCCAGATACACCAGAATGTTCCACGGCAGGAACGCTTCCGGCAGTTTGGCGAGGTAGTAATAGAACGGCTCGTAATGCCCGGCCTCGACGAACGAGCCGCTGAAGCGGCCGACGCTGTTGGTCAGCAGCACTTCAGCGACAGCGTGCGAGCCCCCGCGCTGATAGAGCACGGCGAGCCAGATCAGCAACGGAATCAGACCGACTGCCGTGAGCAGGCCGGGACGCAGCCAGGCGCCGAGCTTCAGGCGTTTGTCGATCAGGTTGTCGGCCAGCAGGTAGGCGAAGATCACCACCCCCGGCATCGCCAGTCCGAGCACGCCTTTGCTCAGGGTGGCGATGGCGATCCCTACGATAAACAGCAGCGAGTTAGCCGCGCTCGGTACGCGTTGCGCCTGAAAGAACGCCAGCAGCGCGGTAGTCACGCCGAGCGCCAGCAGTGCATCTTCGCCGACGCCGCGCACGTTGCTCCAGTAACTGGCCATGGTCGCCAGCAGAATCCCCGCCGTCCACGCGACCGCTTTCGGCCGACCGAAACGGCGCAACATGCCGTACAGCAGCATCACGCTGAGCAACCCAGCTACCGCCGACGCCAGCCGCACCGCCCACGGCGAAACGCCGAACACGCGCATGGCACCGGCGTCCAGCCACAGGCTCAGCGGGGGGTTTTCCAGAAACGCTTCGCCGAACAGTCGTGGCGTCACCCAGTCATCGTCCAGATGCATCTCCATGGCGATTCCGGCAACGCGGGCCTCGGTGGAGCCTTGCAACTGGTGGTTACCCAAAGCGAAAAAAAACAGCAGGGCGGCGAGTAGAAACAGCGAAGTGGCAGCGCGCGGCATGGGTTTCTGGTAACCGGAAAGAGCAGGAGCCTTGAGCATACTTCGGCAATGCTTAACAAATTGTGAAACTCACTTCAGTTGTCGCGACCAGCGTTTCTCCGGCGTTTCGAACAACGGATTGACCAGCGCCGTCAGCACGTGATCCTGCCAGCGTCCGGCGATGTTCAGGTACGCCTTGGCATAGCCTTCGCGCTCGAAACCCAGGCGCTCCAGCAAGCGCGCACTGCGCTCGTTGCCGGGCATGTAATTGGCCATGATCCGGTGCAGGTTCTGCGTATCGAACATATAGCCGATGCCGGCCTCCAGGCATTCCTGCATCAGACCCTGGCCCTGATGCGCGTGGTCAATGTGATAACCCAGATAACAGGCCTGAAATGCGCCGCGAATGATCCCGCTGAAATTGCACGCGCCGATCATCTGTTGGCCGTCCGGCGTCAGCAGGGCGAAATGCATCGCCAGCCCGGCCTCGTAGGCACTGGCCTGAATTTCAAGGCGTCGACGAATCTGTTCGCTGGAAAAATATTCGGTGGTACGAATGGGTGACCAAGGGGCGAGGTGGCGCTGGTTGCGTGCATAGAAGTCACTTTCCAGCTCGGCCTGTTCCGGGGCGAGGATGGCGAGCGTCAGGCGTTGGCAGGGTAGGCTCAGCAGTGACATCGGGTGCTCCGGCGGGCAGGGTCGAGGGACAGGATTGATCACGGGGCGGAAAAAAACAAACTGCGCTGGCGTCCTGTAAATTTCTTTGGTTGAGTGCACAGGGTTATCGACTGCGGCATTTCCGGGATTGGAGGAACAAGCAATGGAATTTGCATTGACGGTGAATGGGCTGGCGTTGTGTGTTCGGGCGCCAGACCTGGCGCTTGTCGCTCCGGTGCGCGAGGCGCTGAACGCCAGTTACCGCGAGCATGCGCCTTTTCTCGAGTGGGCGGTTGAACACACCAGTGAGGAGCGGGCGCTGTCGTCCATGCTGCGAGCACGGGATGACTTCACCAGCGAGACCGGCGAGCGGCGCTTATTCATCGTGACTGAAGACGGACAAGCCGTCGTTGGCTGCATCGGCCTGGTGCCGCGTCGACGCAAGCGCTATGTCGTCGGTTATTGGGCCAACAGCACGTTTGCCGGCAAGGGCTACATGCGCGAAGTGCTGCTGCAACTTGTCAGGCGCCTGCCTGAGTTCACCTTTTACCTGACCACATCGTCGGCCAACAGCCGCAGTCAGCGTCTGGCTGAAGCGGCGGGGTTTGCGCTGATCAGGGTTCACCCGCAGGCGCGGCAATCGTCACAGCGCGGCGTGCAGGACACTTGGGTGTATCGCTTCGGCAGCAAACGCCAGGCAAAAAAAAGCCCGCGGGAGAGCGCGGGCGAACCGTAGTTTCTTGAATGAGCGAGCGGACTGTACCGTGTTGATCGAACGGGGGCAGTGAAGAAAAATTCATCTCGGCAGCGACCGCTCTGCAATGCCTCACGTCAGATGATCTGCAGCGAAATCGGCTTCCGGGTCGACCTGACGAGCAAGGTCATTTCAGAATTCCGCGACCTTGTCTTCGCGCAAAATCCACCCGGCTTCAGCCGCCACCAACTTGTACTGAACCTGACGCATCTTCCCCGTACGCCCGGCGCCAGCGTCGGCACTGTCATACACCGGGAAACGTTGCACCAGTGAGTTTTCCACCACGGCAAACGAGTCCTCGCCTTGATAACCCTCGGTGGTTTTCGGGTTGTCGCTGACAGGAGGCAGGTAGATTGCGCTCAGGGATTTCTTGTTGTTGGCTGAATAGGCGATCAATTCGCCCGGCAGGCCGCGCCCGGGCGAGCGGGTGAAAACGTAGAGTTCGGGGGAGCCGTCGTTATTAATGTCGGCGACTTCGGCGCGCACCACATCACCCGTGAGCGGCTGGCTGATGGCCGTGTTGTCGATCTCCAGCCCCTTGGGAGCGATGTGCAGCGTCGGTTTGCCATCGACCTGCTCGGTGCCGACATGAAAAGCGATGCCGTGTAATTCCAGCGTCTGGTCGAATGGCTGCTGCCGGCTGATGGCATCGCCATCGACCAGCCTCAGCGACAGCTCGTAGTTGGCCACTTCATTACGCCGTGCGGCGTTGCGCATGAGGTAGACCTGAACCGTGTACTCGCCATCGCTGGGCAATGTGCCGAGGAAGTGATTACCCATGATCGAGCCGTTGAACAGCGCGTAATCGGCTCCCTTGGCGAAGATGTTGAAGTAAGCGGAGGTGTTGGACGGTTTGAAATCGACGGTCAGTATCTGGCCGGCCTTGGCGTTGAATGTGTACTGCGCGGTCTGGTCACCCTTGATCGACTGTTTGCGCTGGACGCTGTCAGCGCTGGCAGTGAACGCGATCGGTTCGACGCGCACAGTGGGGGCACCGGCCGCATGGACGGACAAGGAAATCAGCGCGGCCAGCGCTACGGCGATCCAGCTCTTCATCTTCAACTCCATTACATCTCGATGTTCGCAGCATAGAGCCTGCTTCGAGCGACCGCCCAGAGATTGCGCGGATTAAATGTTGCTGGATTTGAGCACGTGCCAGAGGAGGTGTTCCCTGACACGAATCAGCTGTTCACATAATTCTCACCTGATTTTTGCCGTGATAGGTGCCGGTATTCAGCGTTAATGGCCGTGGGGGTATGGATTCATCTGATGGAAAATCATGTTCATGAGCATCAGCACGAACCGCTTGAGCATGATCATCGGCATACACACGATGAGCATCATCAACATACGCATGGTTTTGAGTGGGATGAGGTGGAGCCGCATAGTCATCGGCATGTGCATACGCCGATACGGCATACGCATACGCATGCGCATGCGCATTTTCCGGATGTGCATCATCGACATGGGCGTTGATTGAAACTCTGAAGTCTGTCGAGTGATATCATTGTGATATCGTTTATGCCGATTTCTTCAGTCTTTCATTCGAGTCATTCCATGAAACCAATTTTCCTGTTGTTGCCCATTGCGGCCCTTTTTTCTGCTTTCAGTGTTGCCGCTGCACCTTCGCCGGTGGCGTCGTTTGCCGCTTGTGACGATCACTCCCTGGCAGTCGTGCAATCGCCTTTGTTCAAGGATCTGGTGCCGAACACTGTAGAAAATGGCCAGATCAAATTGTCCGGCGGCACCAAGAGCGATATGGGGCAGCGCTGGATGTTCGCCAAGCCGGTCGAAATTGACGGCATGTCGTTGACCGGCTTCTACGCCGAAGATACAGACCTGATGGGCACTCGCATCATCAGTTGGGGGTTCTACGCCAAACAGACGCCGAATGAACTCCACACCCAGTTGGAAAAAGTGGGCGGGCCGCGTATGGACATGTCGCAGGGACTCTACGCTCGCGCGGAAATCTGGTCCCACGGCAAATCCAACTGGCAGCCGGAAGACCCATCCGCAACGGCGGGCAAGCTGGTTGTCGACAGTGCCGAGCGCGTGTTCCTGATCGAGCCTGCTCCGCAAGAGCTGAGTGCTGACAACAAGGGTATGTTTACCTGCTCGATTCAAGGCAAGGTCAATGAGGCGATGCTCAAATCCAGCCGTCCGGATCTGCTTGGCGCTGCTCATTGATTTGATGAATGCAGGTACGAAAAAGGACGGCATCGTGTCGTCCTTTTTTGTGAGTAGGCAGAGCATTGCCTGGGTTATCGAGTTTGATCGCCTGCAGGCTGTGGGTTTGTGTGCCCGGTTTGGCTGATGTCCAGATGCGACAAAGCCCGCACTAGGCGGGCTTTGTCGTTGAGAGTTGGTGGAGCCGGGGGGATTTGAACCCCCGTCCGCCAGTGCTCCGCTGTCGGTACTACATGCGTAGCCGTGTCTATTAAGTTAACCCTCAGCGACCCGACGGGCAGGGTGCTTTGGGCGAGTTGTGTAAGTTTTAGCCGCTTCGTCCACAACGTACTGCACGGCGATTCTGTTCTATATGACAATCATTTCGGGTTTACAGACATCCCCTGATGATTGCTGGGCCCGAAGGCACCAGGAGTGCATGTCAGCTGCAATTAAGCAGCGAGAGCAGCACCGTATTGGTCGTCATTGGCAACTATAAGAAGTTGCAACAGTGGATTTACGACTTCTGTTACCAAGTCGGCATGCACCTAAAGTTTCGTCACCGGCGTCGAATCCTAATCGGCCCCGAACTCATTGCCTCGTACATCAGGTGAGGCAACAAGCCTGCGCAGTGTACGCCAATCAGACCCCAAGGCCAACCCGAAGGTTGGCTTTGGGGTTTTGATCAGTTGTTGGTACCGCTAGCTTTTTGCAGATCCAGTTTGGTTTTCGAGGTTTCTGCAACGCAGTCGTCGATTTTGCCTTGGGCTTTGAGCGCCTGGGCTTTGCTCAAACTGGTTTCAGCAATCTGGGTCTTTTCCGGCGACGCTGCCAGTTGGGCCTTGAGATTGTTGATCTCTTGGATATTGGCATCGCACAGGTCGGCAGGCTTGTCGGCGGCGAACGAGGTGGAGGCCATCATCGAGGCAGTAACGAACAGACCTAACAGTACAGAACGTTTCATGTGTATCTCCTTGAACTGAGGGATCCAGACTGCGCTGGCCGTCAGGACGGGCAACCGAGTGGAAGAAAAACCCCGATTTTCGGGGTCTGTTCTGTGGACTACGGTCGCACGCAAGGGTTCTATTTTTCTTCAGCGGGCCTTGGCCCGGGTCACCCGATCCACCAGATAGACCAGTCCGTGATAGTCGATGCCGCCGTGTTGCGTCAGGCCGATCTCACAGGTGCGGCTGGTGGAAATTCCCTCGCTGCAATGCTGCACCGCGTCCTTGAGCGTGCGCAGCGAATGGCTGTTCAGCTCCGGGGTGGTGAAGCCCTTGTCGCCTGCAAACCCGCAACAATGAATGCCTTCCGGAATCACCACGGTTTTGCTGCATTTGCGCGCCAGATCGATCAGCGCCTGGCTCTCGCCCAGATGCTGCGTGCTGCAGGTCACGTGAACCGCAATCGGTGCCTCTTGCGGGGTGAACTCCAGTCGATCAAGAAGATGCGTACGGATGAAGCGCACCGGGTCGTACAGATCCAGGCGAACATTTCCCACGTCCTGCACCAGGCGCAAGGTGCAGGGGCTGGTGTCGCAGTAGATCGGATCGAGCCCGTCACGACTGGCATGGAGGAGGGCGCTGATCAGTTCCTGACGCTTGTGCTCGGCCTGTTCGGCATAGCCTTTGGAAGCGAAAGGCTGACCGCAGCAGAGGTTGTCCTGATTGTCCGGGAACACCACTTGGTAACCGGCCTTTTCCAGCAAACCACGGGTCTTGTCGTACAGCGACATTTGCTCTTTGTCGCCAGCTGCCGGGCCCATCACCCGTGAGACGCAGGCCGCCAGATACACCACACGCGGGCGTTCGTCGGACACGCTCGGGCTGAAGCGAATGGCTTTTTCCGGTTGCGGCATCGCGTTGGTCCACAGCGGAACCTGGCCTTTAGACAAGCGTGTCAGCGTCGCCGACAGCTTCGCCAGACGCGGTGCGCCGAGCAGCATCCGTGCGCCGTTGGCCACGTGCAGGGTGAAGCGTGCGCCTTGCAGGGTCTTGGCGAAATTTCCTTCGATCCAGTCAGCGGTTTTCTGATGCGTGGCGTTGCGGGCGCGGAGCTTTTTCACCAGCTCGCCGGTATTGATGCCGACGGGGCAACGCTGAGCGCACAAACCTGTCGCCGCACAGGTTTCGATGCCTTGATACTCGTAGGCTTGTTCCAGCTCGGTGGTGTCAACGCCGGCGCGTTTCTTCGCCTGAATGTCACGCCAGATCACGATGCGCTGGCGCGGACTCAGGGTCAGGCCTTTCGACGGGCAGACCGGCTCGCAGAAACCGCACTCGATGCATTTATCAACAATCTCGTCAGCCGCCGGCAGCGGCTTCAGGTGCTTGAGGTGGATCTGCGGATCTTCGCTGAGCACCACGTCCGGGTTGAGGATGCCGTTGGGATCGAGCAGGCGTTTGAGCTGCCACATCAGTTGATAGGCATCGCTGCCCCATTCCAGCTCAACGAACGGCGCCATGTTGCGCCCGGTGCCGTGTTCAGCCTTGAGCGAACCGCCGAATTCCACCGCCACCAGTTGCGCGACGTCGTCCATGAACGCTTGATAGCGTGCGACTTCTTCCGGACTGTTGAAGCCTTGGGTGAAGACGAAGTGCAGATTACCTTCCAGTGCGTGTCCGAAAAGGATCGCTTCGTCGTAGGCATGTTTGTCGAACAGCGCGATCAGGCGATTGACGCCGATAGCCAGTTGTTCGACCGGGAAGGTCACGTCTTCGATGATCACCGTGGTGCCGGTTTTGCGCACCGCGCCGACGGCGGGAAAGGTGTCCTTGCGGATGGCCCAGAGCTTGGCGTTCTCGGCCGGATCTTCAGTGAAATTGACCTGTTTTTCCACCGGGAAACGGGTCAGCGAAGCCATGATCTGCGCCAGTTGTTCCTGCAGCAAAGTGGAAGAGGCGGCTCGGGATTCGATCAACAGGGCGCAGGCATTATTCGACAGATGTTGTACGAAATCCGGCATGCCCGGTTTGTTCTGCACCGAGCGCAGACTGCGCCGATCGAGCAACTCTACGGCAGACACCGGTTGGCTTTTCAGCACGGTGACCGCGTTGCAGCAGGTTTCCACATCCGGGAACACAATCAGCGCCGAGGCCTTGTTCGGGTGGTCGATCACCGTGTCATAGGTCACCGCGCTGATGAAGCCGAGGGTACCTTCGGATCCGACGAGCAGGTGGCTCAAGATATCCACAGGATCGTCGAAATCCACCAGGGCGTTGAGTGACAGGCCGGTGGTATTTTTCAGACGGTATTTGTGGCGAATTCTCGCAGCCAGTTCAGCGTTGGCGCGGGTCTCGCGGCCCAATGTCGCCAGACGCTCCAGCAGATCGCCGTGGCTTATGCGGAAAGCGGCGACACTGGCGGCGTCTTCGGTGTCGAGACGGGTGCCGTCGGCGAGTACCAGGCGAATTCCGGCCAGTGTGTGATAGGTATTTTGCGCGGTGCCGCAGCACATGCCGCTGGCGTTGTTGGCGACGATGCCGCCGATCTTGCAGGCGTTGATCGACGCCGGGTCCGGGCCGATCTTGCGCCCGAACGGGGCCAGCCACGCGTTCGCTTGCGCTCCGATCACACCGGGCTGCAGACGGATTTGCATGCCTTGGCCGCGAATCTCGCGAGCGTTCCAGTTATCCCCCAGCACAATCAGCACCGAATCGCTGATTGCCTGCCCGGACAAACTGGTGCCAGCGGCGCGGAAGGTGACCGGGACTTGATCGCGCTGGGCCAGTTTCAGCAGCGCCACCACTTCGTCTTCGGACTCGACGCGGATGACCAGTTTGGGAATCAGCCGATAAAAACTGGCGTCGGTGCCGAAGGCCAAGGTCGACAGCGGATCGTCGAAACGGCGATCTGCTGGAATCAGTTGCTGCGCATCACGCAGGAAATTCACCGGAAGCGTCATTGGTCCTCCAGGATCAGGACCACCAGATCTTTCGGGCCATGAGCGCCGTAGGCCAGCACCTGTTCGATGTCGGCGGTTTTCGACGGGCCGGACACCAGCAGCGCATTGGTCGGCATGCCTTGCGCCCATTCGAATTCCTGCTGCACCTGATAGAAGTTGTCGCGGATTTCACTGGCCTTGAGCAGGGCGAAATGCACCGGCGGTACCAGACTCATCAGCCTTGGCTCTTCGCGGGTTGGCCAGAGGATCAGGCTGCCGGTGGCGGCGATGGCGCCGAGGGTACCGGTGAGGCTGGCCGGGGTGTCGTTGAACAGCTCGGCTTTCCACTCTTCCATCGGCCGGTCGTAGGATTTCAGTGCCGGCAGATCAGGATTGTTCGCCCAATGTTGTGTGATGCGCTGCCCGTGAGGTGTAGTCGGTGCGATCAACAGGCTTGGCAGTTGGCGGTCACGCAGTAATTGCGCGAGCAGCGTCGGCCAGTCTGCGCCGGTAGTCAGATGGATTTCGGTGTGCACCGCTTCCATCAGTTTGCGCAGTTGCGGGATACGTTGCTCGGCGCTGTAGGTGTAAGGCTGAGTCACCAGGTCGACATCGAAGTCGTCGGCAATCGGTGTGGCGCCGGTCAGACTTTTCCGTAGTTTGGCGAGGATATTTTGCTTGGCGCTCATCAGCGGTCTCCCTGTTTGGCCAGATGCTCGCGGGCCATGTCGTGCAGTGAGCGGGCGGCGGGTTTTGGTGCGCTGTGGTTTTGCGTCCACGGGCCGACATTGCTCGGGGTCAGGGCGCGCAGGCGCGTGGCGAAGAAACCGAACAACCGATACAGCGTCGGCGAGCTGTTGAGTTTCGCCCAGGCGTTCCAGATGAAGCGTTCCTTGCGCGAATACTTGCTGCCCTGGCCGCGCATCACTTGATGGGGCGAGTCCGGAGCTTTGACGTTTTCTTCGCGCAGGCGCCGCAGGATCGCCGGGATCGGAATTTTCACCGGGCACACTTCACCGCAGGCACCGCACAACGACGAAGCGCTCGGGTGATCCGGGACTTTCGCCAGACCGACCATGTGCGGGGTGATGATTTTGCCGATCGGTCCCGGGTACACCTCGCCATAGGTGTGACCACCGACGCGGGTGTAGACCGGGCAATGGTTCATGCAGGCACCGCAGCGGATGCAGTTGAGGGTCTGGCGCAGTTCGCTGTCGGCAAAGGCCTGGCTGCGACCGTTGTCGAGCAGCACCAGATGCACTTCTTGCGGGCCGTCGAGTTCATGCGCCTTGCGCGGGCCGGAGATCATGTTGACGTAAGTGGTGATCGGAATGCCCAGCGCCGAGCGGGTCAGCAGCGACAGCAGCGGCACTACGTCGCGCAGGTTTTCCACAACCTTTTCGATGCCGGTGACGGCGATGTGCACCGGCGGCACGGTGGTGGTCATGCGGCCGTTGCCTTCGTTTTCCACCAGCAGCAGGGTGCCGGTTTCGGCGACGGCGAAGTTGACGCCGGAAACGCCGATGTCCGCTTCGAAGAATTTCTGCCGCAGGACTCTGCGACCGATCTGAATGAGTTGGTCAACGTCCTTGGTGTACTCCACGCCAAGTTTGTCGTGGAACAAGGACGCGACCTGACCGGCATTCTTGTGGATCGCCGGCATAATGATGTGTGAAGGCTTCTCGTGGTCGAGCTGGACGATGTATTCCCCCATGTCGGACTCCAGGCATTCAACACCTTGAGCCTCGAGGAAATGGTTCATCTCCATCTCTTCGCTGACCATCGATTTGCCCTTGATCACTTGCCGCGCCTCGTGAGCGCGGATGATCGAAAGGACGATGCCATTGGCTTCGTCCACCGTTTCCGCCCAGTGCACTGTCACACCGTTGCGGGTCAGGTTCTGTTCCAGTTGCTCGAGCAGGTCGGGCAACTTGGAGAGCGCACGCGCCCTGATCGAGTTGCCCAGGGCGCGCAAGTGTTCTCTTTCGTGGGCATCGCTGAAAGCCGCTGCCCGCTTGGTCATCAGTGAATCCATCGCAGTGCGGAAGTTGTTCCGTAGCTGCTGATCACCCAGGGCGTTGTGTGCCCGGGTGCGGAAATCTTCTTCTACGGCAACCGTAGGAATAATCGTCGAGGTGCTCATTGCGCACCTCCGGTTCGTTGCCACAGAAAGCTGGCGAGATGTTGCCCGCGCAGCGCTTCCTTTTGTTTCTCCAATGCGCCGTTGATGTTCATCAAACAGCCACAGTCGGCGCTCAACACCTTGTGCGCGCCGGAATCCTTCAACGCTCTGGTCTTGTCAGCCACCATCGCGCCGGAAATGTCTGGCATACGGACGCTGAATGTCCCGCCGAAGCCACAGCATTCGCTTTCATGGTCATGGTTGACCCGTTCCACGTTGCTCAACTGCGCCAACAACTCACGGCCGTGCAGGTGGGTGTTCATTTCGCGGCGTGCCGAACACGAGGTGTGCAGCGCGACTTTCACCGGCTCACCGCTGTCCTTGAGCTGCACCTTGCAGACGAACAGCAGAAACTCGGCCAGTTCATAGGTGCGGGCCGCGAGGGCCTGCACCTGTTTCAACGTTTGCGGCTCGTCCTTGAACAAGTCGGCGTAATGCTCGCGCAACATGCCCGCGCAGGAACCCGACGGCACCACCACCGGATAATCCCCGGCAAACAGCGCCAGTTGCGAACGCGCCACCGTCCGCGCCTGCTCGGTGTAACCCGAGGTGTAGGCCGGTTGTCCGCAGCAGCTCTGCCCTTGCGGGTACTCGACCTTGATCCCTTCGCGCTCCAGCAAGTGGATCGCGTCCATCCCCGCTTCGGGGTAGAACAGGTCGACCACGCAGGTGCCGAAGAGGTAGACCTGCGACGGTTTCTCGCTGGGGTATTGCCGAGGTTCGGGCAGTGGCGGTGCAACGCGAGTGGCGTTGGGCACAGCGTTGTAAAAAAGCTCGCTCATCAGGCGTGTCTCCGGGTGGGCCCGGTTATCCGTCTGTGGCGGCTGCTGAATATAAAGAGCCTTGCTTTCAGCAGCCTTACAGACCGGGTGGTGAATTGCTGACGCCGGAATCACCAGCCGGCGTCGGTTATTTCCGTTTTGTTTATAGGTTTAGTGCACCAGCATGCCGGTGAACCAGTAGGCCTGGGCCAGAGTGATCAGGCCGACAATCGTGGCAAAGAATAGGCTGTGCTTGAGGGTGAAGCGGAACAGATCCGATTCCTTGCCCACTAGACCGGTCGCAGCACAGGCCACGGCGATCGATTGTGGCGAGATCATCTTGCCGGTCACGCCACCGCTGGTATTGGCGGCGACCAACAAGGTGTCATTGACGCCGATCTGATGTGCGGTGGTCGCCTGCAGCGAACTGAACAGGGCGTTGGACGAGGTATCCGAGCCGGTGAGGAACACGCCCAGCCAGCCGAGGAACGGCGAGAAAAACGGGAACGCGGCACCCGTACCGGCCAGCACCAGCGCCATGGTCGAAGACATGCCGGAATAGTTGGTGACGAAGGCGAAGGCCAGCACCATGCCGATCGACAGAATAGGCCAGCGCAGTTCGTAGAAGGTCTCTTTCAAAGTGGTCAGACCAGTTTTGAAGTTGATCTTCAATACCAGCATCGAGATCAGTGCGGAGAAGAAAATCGCGGTGCCGGTCGCCGAGATCGGGTCGAGCTTGAACACCGCCGGAATTGCGGTCGGAGTGACAACGATCGGAGCAGTCTTGATCACCAATTGATCAAGGTGTGGGATGGCAAAGTTGAACACCCAGGCGTACATCGAACCGCCGGCGGCGAACATCGCTTTGAAGGGCTTAAGGGTCCAGATGGTTACCAGCACGGTGAGGATCAGGAATGGCGACCAGGCGATGAAAATTTCCCAGAGGCTGTAAGGCGACGCCACGGTGCTGCGCTTCTGGCCGAAACCTCCTGCGCTGGCGGTTACCACCGAGGCCGAAACGGCGCCGACAATGTGTTGGCCGGCGGCGCGTTTTGGCTGCCAGACTTTGAGGAACAGGGTCAGGGAAATCAGGCTGGCCAGGGCCGAGGTGATGTCCGGCAGCTCCGGGCCGATGAAGTTCGAAGTGAAGTATTGAGTCACGGCGAAACTCAGGCCTGCGACCAGTGCTGCCGGCCAGGTTTCACGCACGCCGCGCAGGCCGTCCATCATGAACACCAGCCAGAACGGCACGAACAGCGACAGTAGCGGCAATTGGCGACCGGTCATGGCGCCGATCTTGAACGCGTCGATGCCGGTGACCTGGCCGGCCACGATGATCGGAATCCCCAGGGCGCCGAACGCCACGGGTGCGGTGTTGGCAATCAGGCACAGGCCGGCGGCATACAGCGGGTTGAAGCCGAGACCGACCAGCAGCGCGGCGGTAATCGCTACCGGCGCGCCGAAGCCGGCGGCACCTTCCAGAAACGCACCGAAGCAGAAACCGATCAGCAGCACCTGCAGACGCTGGTCGTCGGTGATCGACAGCACCGAACTGCGAATGACCTCGAACTGACCACTCTTGACCGTCAGTTTGTAGAGGAACACCGCCGCGACAATGATCCAGGCAATCGGCCACAGACCGTAGGCAAAGCCGTATCCGGCCGCGGCGAAGGCCATGTCGACCGGCATGTGGAAGGCGAAAATCGCCACGGCAATCGACAGGGCGAGCGTGATGCTGCCGGCCACGTGACCCTTGAGGCGGAACACCGCCAGAGCCAGAAAGAAGAAAACGATGGGGATAACGGCCGCAAGAGCGGAGACGCCGAGACTGCCGAGCGGGGTATAGAGCTGTTGCCAGGTTTGCATATGGGGTGGCCCCTAATTGTTGTTGGTCAGGCACTGTCAGCGTTCTTGGTTAATTGGTAATACCAATTTACAATCGCTGTTGGCTAGGGTAAAAGCCTTGATGTCGGTGTGTCAATTTGTCGCCCTGAAACTTTTGTCGAATAAGCGGTGCAGAGGTCATCTGATCCGGTCGGGCGAATGTGCTCTGACAGGTGCCGGCGGGGCGCCGATAGGCCAGAATAGAGAGCCCGGCGAGCGGTCGGGATCGTGGAGAATTGAGTTATGGGGTTTGATCAGATTCGTCAGCGCCGTTTGTCTGACGATATTGTCGAGCGACTCGAGGGGATGATCCTCGAGGGCACGCTGAAGTCCGGCGAGCGGCTTCCGGCTGAGCGCGCCCTGGCCGAGCAGTTCGGCGTGTCGCGTCCGTCGTTGCGCGAAGCGATTCAGAAACTGGCGGCCAAGGGCTTGCTAGTCAGTCGCCAGGGCGGCGGCAACTATGTGGTGGAAACGCTCGGCTCGACCTTCAGTGATCCTCTGCTATTGCTGCTGGAGAGCAACCCCGAAGCGCAGCGCGACTTGCTGGAGTTTCGGCACACACTGGAGGCATCGTGCGCCTATTACGCAGCATTGCGCGCTACGGACGTGGATCGTGAACGTCTGACCGCAGCGTTCAACGAGCTGCAGGATTGCTATACGCGGCATGACGAAGTGAGCCGGATGGAAGAGGGCGCGGCGGATGCGAAGTTTCATCTGGCGATCGCCGAAGCCAGCCACAATGCAGTGCTGCTGCACACCATTCGCGGGCTGTTCGATCTGCTCAAGCGCAACGTGGTGACCAACATTGGCGGCATGTACAAGCAGCGTACGGAAACCCGCGACATGCTGATCTCTCAGCACCGGGAGCTGTATCTGGCGATTATCGAGGGGCGTGCGGAGCAGGCGCGCGAGGTTTCCAGTCGGCACATTCTGTATGTGCAGGAGGTGCTGGAAGAGGTGCGGCAGGAAGTTCAGCGCATGGCTCGGGCGGAGCGGCGCAAGGGGATGTAGCTTTTAGAAGCAAAAAGATCGCAGCCTTCGGCAGCTCCTACACAGGAATGTGTCTTTCCCTGTAGAAGCTGCCGCAGGCTGCGATCTTTTCAGGCAGAAGAAATTATTCTTCTTTGCCCTTGTTGCGCACGGCGCGCTGCAACTCACGACCGGCGTCGCGTTCGCGCTCGGTGTCACGCTTGTCGTATTCCTTCTTGCCCTTGCCCAGAGCGATCTCGCACTTGACCATGTGCTTGCTCCAGTAGAAGGACAGGCACACGCAGGCGTAGCCTTTCTGTTGCACGGCAGCGGCGAGTTTTTCCAGCTCGCGCTTGTTCAACAGCAGTTTGCGGGTGCGGGTCGGATCGGCGATGACGTGGGTGCTGGCGGTCATCAACGGCGTGATGTGACTGCCGAGGAGCCAGGCTTCGCCATCCTTGAGCAGCACGTAACTGTCGACCAGTTGCAGCTTGCTTGCCCGCAGACTTTTTACTTCCCAGCCGGCCAGGACCAGACCAGCCTCGAAACGATGTTCGATGAAGTAATCGTGTCGCGCCTTTTTGTTCTGCGCGATGGTCCCTGTTGGGTGTTTCTTCTGTTTAGCCATAGGGGCGGCATTATATGGAGATAAACGGTCCTCGGCTACGGTGATGCTGCGTGCTTGAGCAGGTTGATTGAATCCCGGACAATGCGGCCTCTTTTTCTAACGCTTGGGCGTGATATTCAATGTCGACAGACAAGGTTTCTGTCCACGGCAGTTGGGCTAGCCGCTGGGTTTTCATATTCGCCGCGACCGGTTCGGCCGTGGGACTGGGCAGCATCTGGAAATTCCCCTACATGGTCGGGGTCTACGGTGGCGGCGCCTTCGTGCTGATGTTTCTGGCCTGTATCGCCCTGATCGGGATCCCGGTCATGCTGGCTGAAACCCTCATCGGCCGCCGCGCACGACAGAGTCCGGCGAACGCCCTGAAGGTGCTTGCGCTGGAAGCCGGGCATTCGGGCAAGTGGTCGTGGGGCGCATTTGCCGGGATGATCACGGCGTTGCTGATCCTGTCTTTCTATAGTGTGGTTGGCGGCTGGTCGCTGGATTACATCATCGACATGGGGCGCGGCGACTTCCAGGGCGCCACGGCGGAGCAGGTCGGCGCTTATTTCGGCAATGTGATCTCCGATCCCTGGCGCCTGACACTTTGGCACACAGTTTTCATGCTGTTGTCGGCCGTGGTGATCGCCAAAGGCGTGGTCGCCGGGCTTGAGCGCAGTCTGCGGATCATGATGCCGCTGCTGTTCGTGATGGTGCTGGTGTTGCTGGGTTACAGCATGACCACCGGGCATTTCATGGAGGGCGTGCATTTCATGTTCGATTTCCACCCGGAAAAAGTCCTCGACGGCTTGCTGCCCGCCATGGGCCATGCGTTCTTTTCCCTGAGCGTGGGCGTCGGCTCGATCATGATCTACGGCGCTTACATGACCAAGGAAGCGTCGTTGTCCGGCACGGTGGTCGGTGTGGCATTGCTCGACACCTTTGTTTCGCTGGTGGCCGGTCTGGCATTGTTTCCGATTGTGTTCGCCGGCGGTTTGAACCCTAGCGAAGGCCCCGGCCTGATGTTCGTCAGTCTGCCATTTGCCTTCGGTAACGTGGTTTTCGGCCAGTTGATGGGCGTGGTGTTCTTTGTTCTGGTGGCAGTTGCCGCCTGGAGCTCGGCGATTTCCCTGCTCGAACCGATGGTTGCCTATCTGGTTGAACGCACGAAAATCAGCCGTGGCTGGGTGACTTTCTGGCTGGCATTTATCTGCTGGTTCGTCGGTCTGGGTACGGTTTTCTCCTTCAATATCTGGAAGGAAGCCAAATTTTTCGTGAACGATGGCGGGCTGTTCCACCTCTACCAATGGGGTGCAGCGGGTGGTCTGGACTTCTTCGGCGTGATCGATTTCATCACCTCGCGGATCATGTTGCCGCTCGGTGGCCTGTGCTTCGTGCTGTTTGCCGGTTGGGTGATGGGGCGTGAGGCGGTGCGTGACGAGTTGTCGATTCGTAACCCGGCGCTGTTTGCCCTGTCCTTGTTCTTGATGCGCTACGTGGCGCCTATCGGCATTCTTGTAGTGTTTGCCGCTCAGCTCTGGAAGTAACGCTTACATGACGACACATATTCAACGATCGGCGTTGCTGCCATACCCGGCGCAATTCCTCTACGACCTGGTCAACGACGTCGCGCGTTACCCGGAATTCCTGCCGTGGTGCTCGTCCGCCGAGGTGCTGGAGAGCTCGCCCGAGCACATGCGCGCCAGCGTTGGCGTGGCCAAGGGCGGTCTGAGTCAGCACTTCGTCACGCGCAATACGCTGGTGCCGGGGCAGTCGATCGAGATGAACCTGGAAGAGGGGCCGTTCAACCAACTGCATGGCGTCTGGGTCTTCAAGGCCTTGAACGAGAAGGCCTGCAAGATCAGTCTTGATCTGTCGTTCGATTACGCCGGGCCGCTGGTGCGCGCGACACTCGGCCCGCTGTTCAATCAGGCGGCGAATACGCTGGTGGATGCGTTCTGCCAGCGTGCCAAGCAGATGCATGGTTGAGCCGGTGATCGAGATTGAAGTGGCGTATGCCGCCGTGGATCGTCAGGTTCTGCGCGCGTTGAGCGTTCCAGAAGGGACGACAGTGCGTGAGGCGGTGCTCAAGTCAGGTATCGGGGAAGAATTCCCTGAGCTGGATTTGAGCGAGTGTCCGTTGGGAATCTTCGGCAAGGTGGTGGCTGATCCACAGGTTCGCTTGATTCAGGCGGGGGATCGTATCGAGATTTACCGCCCGTTACTGGCGGATCCGAAAGAGGTTCGGCGCCTGCGGGCGGCCAAGGCTGCTGAAGCCAAGGCACGAAATCAGTAGGCTGAGCAAATCGCAGGCAATAAAAAACCCGGAAATTCCGGGTTTTTTATTGCCTCGCCCATTACTGCGGCGAGGTGTCCAGCGGCTCAGGCGTCGGAACCGGAACGGTTTCAACACCGTCCACGTCCTTCTGGATCTGATCCAGCAAGGAGCCTGGTTTGGCAGGTTCTTCCGGTTTCGGCTTCTCGGCGTTTTCAGCAGGGGCGGTCACGCTGGTGCCACTGTCCTTGCCGAGAATGGCTTCGTCACGGCTTACGCCCGGCATGAAGTCACCGGACAGGCTGACAAGCTGGTCGTTGGAGTTGAAATTAACACTCACGCGTTCCTGTTGGCGTTCACCGCCACCAGGTTGCAGGCTGTACAGATAATCCCAGCGATCGGCATGGAACGTGTCGGTCAGCAGAGGGTTACCCATGATAAACCGTACTTGCCGACGGGTCATTCCCGGGCGTAACTGGTCTATCATGTCCTGCGTGACGACATTGCCCTGCTGGATGTCGATTTTGTAAACCCCGGGGAATGAACAACCGGCGAGTGCGAGCAGTCCCACAAAGGTGAAACTGGTTAGCAAGAGCTTGGTGTTTTGCATCGGTGGGCGACTTCCACTATCTTGGCTGGGACAACGTAAACGCCGATCATACCCGCATTAAGAGAAGCTGCGAAGCAGCATCGCGAGAAAGCTGACCATGGTTGAAAATAGCGAACTACGCAAAGCCGGCCTCAAAGTGACCCTGCCACGGGTCAAGATCCTGCAAATGCTCGACTCTACCGAGCAGCGTCACATGAGTGCCGAAGACGTCTACAAGGCGTTGATGGAAGCGGGCGAGGACGTCGGTCTGGCCACGGTTTACCGTGTTCTGACCCAGTTCGAAGCCGCTGGCCTCGTGGTCCGTCACAACTTCGACGGTGGCCACGCGGTATTCGAACTGGCCGACGGTGGCCACCACGACCATATGGTCAACGTGGAAACCGGTGAAGTCGTCGAATTCGTCAGTCCGGAAATCGAAAAGCTCCAGAAGGCAATCGCCGAGGAGCACGGTGTTGATCTGGTAGATCACAATCTGGTGCTGTACGTACGCAAGAAAAAGTAAGCATGTCGCGCGAATTTCAGGTTCGCGAAACGAACGAAGGCGACCCAAGGGTCGCCTTCGTGCTTTCTGCTGCTCTTAAACTTTTGCGGTAACCACCATTTTTTTCGCGTGAGCCAAGGATTCTTTGGTCAGGTCGATGCCGCCCAGCATCCGCGCCACTTCTTCTATACGGTCGTTCTTGCTCAGCTTGGACACGGCAGTGTGAGTCGCCTGCTCGCCGCGCACCTTGTGCACGAACAAATGCTGATGCCCTTGCGCCGCCACTTGCGGCAAGTGCGTCACGGTCAGCACCTGCCCGCGATCGCCAAGACGCCGCAACAACTGGCCGACGATTTCAGCAGTTGGCCCGCCGATGCCCACGTCCACTTCGTCGAATACCAGGGTTGGCACCCGTGAGGTCTGTGCGGTGATCACCTGAATCGCCAGGCTGATCCGCGACAGCTCGCCACCGGAGGCCACTTTGGCCAGCGCCTTCAGTGGTTGGCCGGGGTTGGCGCTGACCAGCAGTTCGACCTGTTCCAGGCCGTTGGGCAGCAGTTCGTCGCTGCTGTTGGCGCGCAATTCAATGGTGAAACGACCGCCCGGCATGCCCAAGCGCTGGATTTCCTGCTCCACGGCGCTGGCAAGGCTGCCGGCGGCCTGGTGACGCAAGTCGCTCAGCTCGCGGGCCTTCTCTTGATAATGGCGTGCGTAGGACGCCAGTTCTTCACCCAGGCGCTCGATGGATTCGTCGTTGGCATTGAGCGTTTCGATCTCATCCAGCAGTTTCTGCTGCATCTCGGCGACTTCGGTTGGCTGGATCCGGTGCTTGCGGGCCAGGGTGTAAATCGCGTCGAGGCGTTCTTCCAGATATTGCAGGCGCGCCGGATCGGCATCGAAGTTGTCGAGGAAGCGATTGAGTTCGCCCACGGCTTCTTCGACCTGGATCTGCGCGCTGGTCAGCAGGCTGCTGGCTTCGCCCAGTGCGCCAACCGAGTTGTTTACGCTCGAAAGGCGATTGAGGCTGGCGGTCAGTGCATTCAGTACGTTGCCGGAATCGCTTTCGCTGCACTGCTCGACCACTTGTCGGCAAATGCCGAGCAGGGTTTCGGCGTTGGTCAGGTTCTTGTGTTCCTGCTCCAGCTGTTCCAGCTCGTTTTCGCCGAGGCCGAGGTTTTCCAGTTCTTCGAGCTGGTAGCTGAGCAACTGGTGGCGCGCGCGTTGTTCATCGCCGGAATTGGAGAGGCGCTCCAGCTCCTGGCGAGTTTGACGCCAGCGCTGCGCGGCGAGTTGAACCTGACGGGCCAGATCGGTCGCGCCAGCGTATTCATCGAGCAGGCGCCGGTGGGTATCGGTTTTCAGCAGGGACTGGTGTTCGTGCTGACTGTGGATATCGATCAGCAGTTCGCCGAGGGCCTTGAGATCGCCGAGCGGGCAGGGCGTGCCATTGATGTAGCCGCGCGAACGGCCTTCGGCAGTGATGACTCGGCGCAGGATGCACGGGCCGTCATTTTCGAGATCGCGCTCGGCCAACCAGGCATGGGCTTCAGGAATGTCGACCAGGTCGAAGGTGGCCAGGATATCGGCCTTGTCGGCGCCCGGGCGGACCACGCCGCTGTCGGCGCGATCGCCGAGGGTCAGGCCCAGGGCGTCGAGCATGATCGACTTGCCGGCGCCGGTTTCCCCTGTGATCACGCTCATCCCGCGATCGAGTTCGAGATCGAGATGTTCGACGATGGCGTAGTTGTGTACGGACAGGTGCACCAGCATAAAGGCCGCTCCCAGGCTTTAGGTCTGGTTATTTATACAGTGTTTTGTTTCTGGCTGACAATGCCCTCGCTTAGCTCGATTCGCTTGATCCGATCAAATGCTTAGTCCGAGCGGGAATGACAATGCAGCACTTTTTTGTAGGGTTAATCATTGCAGGCCCTTGAAGCCTGATTTTGCGGCCCCATATATCGGGGCAGAAGCGCGAGTACAGCTCGCGGACGTAATTGAAAGGAGAATTCTATGGCTGACGAACAGACAGTAGATACGCAAAATCCAGAAGCCAATCAGGCGCCCGAGACTTCGGGTGACGACCTGGCGACCCGTGTACAAGTGCTCGAAGAGCAGTTGGCCGCCGCGCAGGATCAGTCGCTGCGCGTAGCTGCCGATCTGCAGAACGTCCGCCGCCGTGCCGAGCAGGATGTCGAGAAGGCGCACAAATTTGCGCTGGAAAAATTCGCCGGTGACCTGCTGCCTATCGTCGACAGCCTGGAGCGCGGCCTCGAGCTGTCGAGCCCGGACGACGAAAGCATCCGTCCGATGCGCGAAGGCATTGAACTGACCCTGAAAATGTTCCACGACACCCTCAAGCGTTATCAGCTTGAAGCGATCGATCCGCATGGCGAACCATTCAACGCCGTTCACCATCAGGCGATGGCCATGCAGGAAAGCGCCGACGTAGAACCGAACAGCGTTCTGAAGGTGTTCCAGAAGGGCTACCAGCTCAACGGTCGCCTGTTGCGTCCGGCCATGGTTGTGGTCAGCAAGGCGCCGGCGCCAATTTCGCCTTCGATTGACGAGAAGGCTTGAAATTAGCCGCGAGGCCCCCATTTAGAAGTCAAGCGTTTAAGTATTACCGCAGTTAGCCACCACTGCTGCGGCAACAAAATCCAAAGTTTCGGGAGAGTGAACATGGGCAAAATTATCGGTATCGACCTGGGGACTACCAACTCCTGCGTCTCCGTGCTGGAAAACGGCGTAGCCAAAGTTATCGAAAACGCCGAAGGCGCGCGTACCACGCCGTCGATCATCGCTTACGCCAACGATGGTGAAATCCTCGTTGGTCAGTCGGCCAAGCGTCAGGCAGTAACCAACCCGCACAACACTCTGTACGCGGTGAAGCGTCTGATCGGTCGCAAGTTCGACGAAGAAGTCGTACAGAAAGACATCAAGATGGTCCCGTACAAAATCGCCAAGGCTGACAACGGCGACGCCTGGGTTGAAGTGAACGGCCAGAAAATGGCGCCGCCACAAATCTCGGCTGAAATTCTGAAGAAGATGAAGAAGACCGCCGAAGACTACCTCGGCGAGCCTGTGACCGAAGCGGTGATCACCGTTCCGGCCTACTTCAACGACAGCCAGCGTCAGGCGACCAAAGACGCCGGCCGCATCGCCGGTCTGGACGTTAAACGTATCATCAACGAACCAACCGCAGCTGCTCTGGCTTACGGTATGGACAAGGCCAAGGGCGATCACACCGTGATCGTTTACGACCTGGGTGGCGGTACTTTCGACGTTTCCGTGATCGAGATCGCTGAAGTTGACGGCGAGCACCAGTTCGAAGTGTTGGCCACCAACGGTGACACCTTCCTCGGCGGTGAAGACTTCGACATTCGTCTGATCGACTACCTCGTCGACGAATTCAAGAAAGAAAGCGGCATGAACCTCAAAGGCGACCCGCTGGCCATGCAGCGCCTGAAAGAAGCCGCTGAGAAAGCCAAGATCGAGCTGTCGTCCGCTCAGTCGACCGACGTCAATCTGCCGTACATCACTGCAGATGCCACCGGTCCTAAGCACCTGAACGTGAAGATCTCGCGTGCCAAGCTCGAAGCACTGGTTGAAGACCTGGTTCAGCGCACCATCGAACCTTGCCGCATCGCCATGAAAGACGCCGGTATCGACGTTGGCGCGATCAACGACGTGATTCTGGTCGGCGGTCAGACCCGTATGCCGCTGGTACAGAAGCTGGTGACCGATTTCTTCGGTAAAGAAGCACGTAAGGACGTGAACCCGGACGAAGCGGTTGCCATGGGTGCTGCGATTCAGGGCGCCGTTCTGGCCGGTGACGTTAAAGACGTTCTGCTGCTCGACGTCAGCCCGCTGACCCTGGGTATCGAAACCATGGGTGGCGTGATGACTGCGCTGATCGAGAAAAACACCACGATTCCTACCAAGAAATCGCAAGTGTTCTCGACTGCCGACGACAACCAGGGCGCTGTGACCATTCACGTTCTGCAAGGTGAGCGTAAGCAAGCCGCACAGAACAAGTCCCTGGGCAAGTTCGACCTGGCCGACATTCCACCAGCTCCACGTGGCGTACCGCAGATCGAAGTGACCTTCGACATCGACGCTAACGGCATCCTGCACGTTGGCGCGAAAGACAAGGCGACCGGTAAAGAGCAGAAGATCACCATCAAGGCCAACTCCGGTCTGTCGGATGAAGAAATTCAGAAGATGGTTCGCGATGCCGAGCTGAACGCCGAGGAAGACCGCAAGTTCGCTGAACTGGCTGAATCCCGTAACAAGGGTGACGCACTGGTTCACTCGACTCGCAAAATGGTTACCGAAGCGGGCGACAAGGTCAGCGCTGAAGAGAAGACCGCGATCGAAGCTGCCGTGGTTGCACTGGAAGCCGCTGTAAAAGGCGACGACAAGGCTGCCATCGAAGCGAAGATCGAAGAGCTGTCGAAAGTCTCGGCTCCGGTTGCTCAGAAGATGTACGCCGAACAGGCTCAGCCTGCTGAAGGCGCGGCGCCGCACGACGAGAAAGCTGAAAAGGCTGACGATGTTGTCGATGCCGAGTTCGAAGAAGTCAAAGACCACAAGTAAGTTGTTGGTCGGCCGGTTGACTGCCTTGCGGCGGTGACTGGTAGGATGTCGCCGCGCGGGAGCTTGCTCCCGCGTTGGCGTATCTGGAATACACGAATTTTTACAGCATGCGACAAGGTTCGCCTGCTGCTGGTATGGCCGGGAATGCTCCTGCTTTTCGTGCCGCAAGTACCAAAAGAAACAAAGACCAGGATCGTTGAATTGACGTGAGTTGGGTCCGGGCCTGTATTGGGGCTCAACGAGTTTGGCCATCCTCAGGAGGGGTTTGCCGAACGTCCTCAAGAGTGCAAAAGACTTATGGCAAAGCGTGACTATTACGAAGTATTGGGTGTAGAGCGTGGTTCAAGCGATGCAGACCTGAAGAAGGCCTATCGTCGTCTGGCGATGAAGCATCACCCGGACCGTAATCCCGATGACAAAGCGTCGGAAGAACTGTTCAAAGAGGCCAACGAGGCCTACGAAGTATTGTCCGATTCGAGCAAGCGCGCGGCGTACGACCAGTACGGTCATGCTGGCGTCGACCCAAGCATGGGTGGCGGTGGCGCCGGTTTCGGTGGGCAGAATTTCTCCGACATCTTTGGCGATGTCTTCAGTGACTTCTTCGGTGGCGGTCGCGGCGGTTCCCGTGGCGGCGCCCAGCGTGGCAGCGATCTGCGCTACACCTTGGAGCTGAATCTGGAAGAAGCGGTGCGCGGCACTACCGTGAATATCCGCGTTCCGACACTGGTCAACTGCAAGCCATGCGACGGTTCCGGCGCGAAGAAGGGCTCGTCGCCATCAACCTGCCCGACCTGCGGCGGCATCGGTCAGGTGCGCATGCAGCAGGGCTTCTTCTCGGTGCAGCAGACCTGCCCGCGTTGCCATGGCCAAGGCAAGATCATTTCCGATCCGTGCGACTCCTGCCACGGCGACGGTCGCGTCGAAGAGTACAAAACCCTGTCGGTCAAAGTGCCGGCTGGCGTTGATACCGGCGACCGCATTCGTCTGTCTGGCGAGGGCGAGGCGGGCACCCAGGGCGGCCCGACTGGCGACCTGTACGTGGTGATCAACGTGCGCGAGCACGACATCTTCCAGCGCGATGGCAAACATCTATTCTGCGAAGTGCCGATCAGCTTCGTTGATGCGGCGCTCGGCGGCGAGCTGGAAATCCCGACCCTCGACGGTCGCGTCAAACTGAAAATCCCTGAGGGCACCCAGACCGGCAAGCAGTTCCGTGTGCGCGGCAAAGGCGTGGCGCCGGTGCGTGGCGGTGGTGCGGGCGATCTGATGTGCCGTGTAGCGGTCGAGACCCCGGTCAATCTGAATCGTCGTCAACGCGAATTGCTCGAAGAATTCCGCAGCTCGCTTGCGGACGACAACAGCCACTCGCCGAAAACCACCGGTTGGTTCGACGGTGTGAAGCGCTTCTTCGGCGATCTGTAAGGAGTCGGCATGCGACGTATAGCTGTGATGGGCGCCGCTGGGCGCATGGGCAAGATTCTGGTCGAGGCCGTGCAACAGCGCGCGCCGCTGACCGGTCTGACCGCGGCGATCGTTCGTCCCGGCAGTACGCTGATCGGAGTGGACGCCGGTGAGCTGGCTTCGCTGGGTCGCATCGGTGTGCCGTTGTCCGGCAACCTCGAGTCGGTAGCTGAAGAGTTTGATGTGCTGATCGACTTCACCCTGCCGGAAGTCATGCTGAAAAACCTCGCGTTTTGCCGCAAGGCCGGCAAGGCCATGGTCATCGGCACCACCGGTCTCGACGCTGCGCAGAAGCAACTGCTGGCCGAGGCGGGCAAGGATATTCCGATCGTGTTCGCGGCCAACTTCAGCGTCGGGGTCAACCTGTCGCTGAAGCTGCTCGAAATGACTGCCCGGGTGCTGGGCGATGATGCCGACATCGAGATCATCGAAGCGCATCACCGGCACAAGATCGATGCGCCTTCGGGCACTGCCCTGCGCATGGGTGAAGTGATCGCCGATGCGCTGGATCGTGATCTGCAGAAGGTTGCGGTCTATGGTCGTGAAGGCCATACCGGCGCGCGAGAGCGGGAAACCATCGGTTTCGCTACCGTGCGTGGTGGTGATGTGGTCGGCGATCACACCGTGCTGTTCGCCTGTGAGGGCGAGCGCCTGGAGATCACGCATAAGGCTTCCAGTCGCATGACATTCGCCAAGGGCGCAGTGCGTGCGGCGTTGTGGCTGGATGCTCGCGAGCCGGGTCTGTATGACATGCAGGACGTGCTCGAGCTGCATTGATTGACTGCTTTTACCCAGCGCAAACGCCCGGTTTGCGCTGGTTTTTCTACGCCGCGCGACGCCCTGTCGCATTCTCCGGCCTTTTAGGCTCTTTAGCGGTGGACCAAAAAAGCCTTTTTCTGTAAGCTACAGCTTTAGTGTGTCCACTAAAAGCGCGCAGAATAATTCAGTGAAGAAGCGGGGTGACGTGTCCATACGTCACTCCGCTTTTTTACAACCTGCGATTGCCCTTTCATGCGTTATTTACGGGAGGTCTTCTTGACTAAGCCAGCCATACTCGCCCTTGCTGATGGCAGCATTTTTCGCGGCGAAGCCATTGGAGCCGACGGTCAAACCGTTGGTGAGGTGGTGTTCAACACCGCAATGACCGGCTATCAGGAAATCCTTACCGATCCTTCCTACGCCCAACAGATCGTTACCCTGACTTACCCGCACATCGGCAACACCGGCACCACGCCGGAAGATGCCGAGTCCGACCGCGTATGGTCCGCTGGCCTGGTCATCCGTGACCTGCCGCTGGTAGCGAGCAACTGGCGTAACACGATGTCCCTGTCCGACTACCTGAAAGCCAACAACGTTGTGGCAATCGCTGGTATCGACACCCGTCGCCTGACCCGTATCCTGCGTGAAAAAGGCGCACAGAACGGCTGCATCATGGCCGGCGACAACATCTCCGAAGAAGCTGCAATCGCTGCCGCGCAAGGCTTCCCGGGCCTGAAGGGCATGGATCTGGCGAAAGTCGTCAGCACCAAGGAAAAGTACGAATGGCGCTCCAGTGTCTGGGACTTGAAGACCGACAGTCACGCGACCATCGAAGCGTCCGAGCTGCCATATCACGTGGTTGCCTACGACTACGGCGTCAAACTGAACATTCTGCGCATGCTGGTCGAGCGCGGCTGCCGCGTCACCGTGGTGCCGGCGCAAACCCCGGCTGCCGACGTGCTGGCACTCAAGCCGGACGGCGTGTTCCTGTCCAACGGCCCTGGTGACCCCGAGCCTTGCGACTACGCGATCAAGGCGATCAAGGAAGTGCTGGAAACCGAAATTCCGGTCTTCGGTATCTGCCTCGGTCACCAGCTGCTGGCTCTGGCCTCCGGCGCCAAGACCCTGAAAATGGGTCACGGCCACCACGGTGCCAACCACCCGGTACAGGATCTGGACACTGGCGTCGTAATGATCACCAGCCAGAACCACGGTTTCGCGGTTGACGAAGCGACCCTGCCGGCCAACGTGCGTGCGATCCACAAATCGCTGTTCGACGGCACCCTGCAAGGCATCGAGCGCACCGACAAGAGCGCGTTCAGCTTCCAGGGCCACCCTGAAGCGAGCCCGGGCCCGAACGATGTGGCGCCCCTGTTCGACCGCTTCATCAACGAGATGGCCAAGCGACGCTAAGCGTTCGCCTTGAGACTGTAGCGAGAAGCCCTCGAGGGCGGCCCCGACACCGGTGGCGCCCCTCAGGGCTTCAGAAATCGATCAAGACGGCTTGCCGACTGACCTGCGGATTTGAGTGACAAACCCATGCCAAAACGTACAGACATTAAAAGCATCCTGATTCTCGGCGCTGGCCCGATCGTTATCGGCCAGGCCTGCGAATTCGACTACTCCGGCGCCCAGGCCTGCAAAGCCCTGCGCGAAGAGGGTTACCGCGTCATCCTGGTGAACTCCAACCCGGCCACCATCATGACCGACCCGGACATGGCTGACGCCACGTACATCGAGCCGATCAAATGGCAGACCGTGGCCAAGATCATCGAAAAAGAGCGTCCGGATGCAGTGCTGCCAACCATGGGCGGCCAGACTGCACTGAACTGCGCCCTGGATCTGGAGCGCGAAGGCGTTCTGGAAAAGTTCGGCGTGGAAATGATCGGCGCCAACGCCGACACCATCGACAAGGCTGAAGACCGCTCGCGTTTCGACAAGGCCATGAAATCCATCGGTCTGGAATGCCCGCGTTCCGGTATCGCCCACAGCATGGAAGAAGCCAACGCCGTCCTCGAGCGTCTGGGTTTCCCGTGCATCATCCGTCCGTCCTTCACCATGGGCGGCACCGGTGGCGGTATCGCGTACAACCGTGAAGAGTTCGAAGAAATCTGCGCCCGCGGTCTGGACCTGTCGCCGACCAAAGAGCTGCTGATCGACGAATCGCTGATCGGCTGGAAAGAATATGAGATGGAAGTTGTCCGCGACAAAAAGGACAACTGCATCATCGTCTGCTCGATCGAGAACTTCGACCCGATGGGCGTGCACACCGGTGACTCGATCACCGTTGCTCCGGCACAGACCCTGACCGACAAGGAATACCAGATCCTGCGTAACGCCTCGCTGGCGGTACTGCGCGAGATCGGCGTCGAGACCGGCGGTTCGAACGTGCAGTTCGGTATCTGCCCGGACACCGGCCGCATGGTCGTGATCGAGATGAACCCGCGTGTATCGCGTTCCTCGGCACTGGCTTCGAAAGCCACCGGTTTCCCGATCGCCAAAGTCGCGGCCAAGCTGGCTGTGGGCTACACCCTCGACGAACTGTCGAACGACATCACTGGCGGCAAGACTCCGGCGTCCTTCGAGCCGTCGATCGACTACGTTGTGACCAAGCTGCCTCGTTTCGCCTTCGAGAAATTCGCCAAGGCTGACGCACGCTTGACCACCCAGATGAAGTCGGTGGGTGAAGTCATGGCCATCGGCCGTACTTTCCAGGAATCCCTGCAGAAAGCCCTGCGCGGTCTGGAAGTCGGCGTTTGTGGTCTGGACGAGAAGCTCGACCTGAGCAACCCGGAAAGCATGAGCATCCTCAAGCGCGAACTGACCGTGCCGGGCGCCGAGCGTATCTGGTACGTGGCGGACGCGTTCCGTGCTGGTCTGACCGTCGAAGACATCTTCGGCATGAACATGATCGACCCGTGGTTCCTGGTGCAGATCGAAGATCTGATCAAGGAAGAAGAGAAGGTCAAGACCCTCGGTCTGTCCGCCATCGACCGCGACCTGATGTTCAAGCTCAAGCGCAAAGGCTTCTCTGATCAGCGTTTGGCCAAGCTGCTGGGTGTGACCGAGAAGAACCTGCGTACTCACCGTCAAAAACTGGAAGTGTTCCCGGTTTACAAGCGTGTTGACACCTGCGCTGCCGAGTTCGCCACCGACACTGCTTATCTGTACTCGACATACGAGGAAGAGTGCGAAGCCGCACCGTCCGGTCGCGACAAGATCATGATTCTGGGTGGCGGTCCGAACCGAATCGGCCAGGGCATCGAGTTCGACTACTGCTGCGTACACGCCGCCCTCGCACTGCGCGAAGACGGCTACGAAACCATCATGGTCAACTGCAACCCGGAAACCGTTTCCACCGACTACGACACTTCCGACCGTCTGTACTTTGAGCCGGTAACCCTGGAAGACGTACTGGAAATCTGCCGCGTCGAGAAGCCAAAAGGCGTGATCGTCCAATACGGCGGGCAGACTCCGCTGAAACTGGCGCGTGCCCTGGAAGCCGCTGGCGTGCCAATCATCGGTACCAGCCCTGACGCCATCGACCGCGCCGAAGACCGTGAGCGCTTCCAGCAAATGGTCGAGCGCCTGAACCTGCGTCAGCCGCCAAACGCCACCGTGCGCAGCGAGGACGAAGCTGTTCGCGCTGCCGCGAAAATCGGTTATCCGCTGGTGGTGCGCCCGTCCTACGTACTGGGCGGCCGCGCGATGGAAATCGTTTACAAGGAAGACGAACTCAAGCGCTACCTGCGTGATGCGGTGCAAGTGTCCAACGACAGCCCGGTGCTGCTCGACCACTTCCTCAACTGCGCCATCGAGATGGACGTGGATGCGGTCTGCGACGGCAAAGACGTGGTGATCGGCGCGATCATGCAGCACATCGAACAGGCGGGCGTTCACTCCGGTGACTCCGCATGCTCGCTGCCGCCGTACTCGCTGCCGGCGCACATCCAGGACGAGATGCGCGAACAGGTCAAGAAAATGGCTCTGGAGCTGGGCGTTGTAGGTCTGATGAACGTGCAACTGGCGCTGCAGGGCGAAGACATCTACGTCATCGAAGTCAACCCGCGCGCTTCCCGTACCGTACCGTTCGTGTCCAAGTGCATCGGTGTTTCCCTGGCAATGATCGCTGCTCGCGTGATGGCCGGTAAGACCCTGAAGGAAATCGGCTTCACCAAGGAAATCATCCCGAACTTCTACAGCGTGAAAGAGGCCGTGTTCCCGTTCGCCAAATTCCCTGGCGTTGACCCGATCCTCGGCCCAGAGATGAAGTCCACCGGTGAAGTGATGGGCGTCGGCGACACCTTCGGTGAAGCATTCGCCAAGGCCCAGATGGGCGCCAGCGAAGTGCTGCCGACCGGCGGTACCGCGTTCATCAGCGTGCGTGACGATGACAAGCCGCTGGTTGCAGGCGTGGCCCGTGATCTGATCAACTTGGGCTTCGAAGTGGTCGCCACTGCCGGTACTGCCAAGCTGATCGAAGCCGCAGGCCTGAAAGTGCGCCGTGTGAACAAGGTGACCGAGGGTCGTCCGCACGTGGTCGACATGATCAAGAATGACGAAGTCACCCTGATCATCAACACCACCGAAGGCCGTCAGTCGATCGCTGATTCCTACTCCATTCGTCGTAATGCCCTGCAGCACAAGATCTACTGCACCACCACCATTGCTGCGGGCGAAGCTATCTGTGAAGCGCTGAAGTTCGGTCCCGAGAAGACCGTGCGCCGCTTGCAGGATCTACACGCAGGATTGAAGGCATGATCAAATATCCAATGACCGTCCAGGGCGCGAAAGCCCTGGAAGAAGAACACGCTCATCTGACCAAGGTCGTTCGTCCGAAGCTCAGCCAGGACATTGGTACGGCCCGTGAGTTGGGTGACCTGAAGGAAAACGCTGAGTACCATGCCGCGCGCGAACAGCAAGGCATGGTCGAGGCGCGGATCCGTGACATCGAAGGCCGGATTCAGAATCAGGTCATCATCGACGTCACGACCATCCCGCACACCGGCAAAGTGATCTTCGGTACTACCGTCGAAATCGCCAACGTCGAGACTGATGAGAGCGTCACTTACCACATCGTGGGTGAGGATGAGGCTGACTTCAAACTCGGCAAGATTTCGGTCGGCTCACCATTGGCCCGTGCCTTGATCGGCAAGGAAGAGGGTGATGTGGTTGCCGTGAAAACGCCAAGCGGCGTTATCGAGTACGAGATTGTCGAAGTCCGTCACATCTGAAGGCAGGCGCCCGCTACGTGCGGGCGCCATGCTTTGGCAGCTGACCCAGATGTTGTGGGTCGGCGGCTTCTGGTTGATTCATCTTGGTTTGCGACCGGTGTTGGGCAAGATTGGCCTGGCGCCGTTGCTGATCGATGAAGTTGCCGATGCATTCGAAGTGCCGGTGGCGGGTTTTGCCGCGGCATGCGTGATTTTTCAGGCTTTGGTGCTGGTACAGGCCGATGGCCTTGGCAGTTTATGGCGGGATTTTCGCGGGCAGGTGTTGCTGATGGCGTTGTATGCATGTGCGATGTTTGTCGCAGTGCGTGTCGGCTGGCCGCAAGCGCAGCGCTGGCAGGAATTCAGTTTTCTGGTGTTGGGCTTCTCCGGTGTGGTGCTGGTGTTGCAGCCGCTGCCGGGATGGAGTGGCAGGGTGCGCGAAGCACACCCCTGACCCCTTTCATCACTTGAAGCGATGAACGTTCGACAGCTGCTTGTTGACGCTGAAGTTCTTGCGATAAACCAGTGCCATCTTGCCGATGACCTGAACCAGGTCAGCCTTGCCGACCTTGCACAGCTCTGCAATGTGCGCCAGGCGCGACTCGCGATCGAGGATGTTGAGCTTGATCTTGATCAGCTCGTGATCCGCCAGGGCGCGTTCAAGTTCGGCTAATACACCTTCAGTCAGACCGTTGTCCGCCACCGTCAAAACCGGTTTCAGGTGGTGGCCAATGGATTTGTACTGTTTCTTCTGCTCTGGAGTGAGCGGCATAATCTGACCCTTTCGTCTGGATTCTGTAAAATGGCGGCCATTTTACCCGAGGGTTCGTGGATCCGCCCAATTAATCACGACCCTAATCATCGAGGTGCCCAATGGCGCGTTCCAAGACAAGCCTTGGTTGGCTGAAACGACATGTCAACGATCCTTATGTGAAGCAGGCGCAGAAGGATGGCTACCGCTCGCGTGCGAGTTACAAGCTTCTGGAGATCCAGGAGAAATACAAGCTGATCCGTTCCGGCATGAGCGTTGTCGACCTGGGCGCGGCGCCCGGCGGGTGGTCGCAGGTTACTAGCCGGCTGATTGGTGGTCAGGGGCGTCTGATCGCTTCGGACATTCTGGAAATGGACAGCATTCCGGACGTGACATTCATCCAGGGTGACTTCACCGAGGATGAAGTGCTTGCGCGGATTCTTGAGGCTGTGGGTAATTCGCAGGTGGACCTTGTGATTTCCGATATGGCCCCCAATATGAGTGGTACGCCTGAAGTGGATATGCCGAAAGCCATGTTCCTATGCGAACTGGCGCTTGATCTGGCGGAACGGATACTCAAACCGGGTGGCAATTTCGTGATCAAGATTTTTCAGGGCGAAGGGTTTGATGTTTACCTGAAGGATGCTCGCAAGAAATTCGACAAGATCCAGATGATCAAGCCGGATTCTTCCCGTGGCAGCTCCCGCGAGCAATATATGCTGGCCTGGGGTTACCGCGGTGGTAACGAGTAAAACGAGGTTTTTTGGCGGGGCGATAGGTTTTTCGTATTTTGCCCTGCGTGCATAAGCGAATATTGTGTAGAAAGTGTTTCACAAAGGGTTACAGACGGCGCCTGCCAGAGTTGTAGGTAATGTAGTAAGTTAGGCCGGTGAATATCATGCGAAGCGCGCGCCAGTAGCGGAGCTTGCTTCAGAGGGTAGTTAATTGAACGATATGGCAAAGAATCTGATCCTGTGGTTGATCATCGCGGCAGTCCTCGTGACGGTGATGAACAACTTCTCCAGCCCTAACGAGCCGCAGACCCTCAACTATTCCGACTTCATCCAGCAGGTCAAGGATGGCAAGGTCGAGCGCGTAGCTGTTGATGGCTATGTGATTACCGGCAAGCGCAACGATGGCGACAGCTTCAAGACCATTCGCCCGGCGATCCAGGACAACGGCCTGATCGGCGACCTGGTCGACAATCACGTTGTGG
This sequence comes from Pseudomonas sp. Irchel s3a10, assembly GCF_900187525.1. Classification (NCBI taxonomy): domain Bacteria; kingdom Pseudomonadati; phylum Pseudomonadota; class Gammaproteobacteria; order Pseudomonadales; family Pseudomonadaceae; genus Pseudomonas; species Pseudomonas sp. Irchel s3a10. Next base: position 47,096 of record NZ_FYDR01000012.1, on the reverse strand, counting down.
TTGAAGGCAAGCAGCCTGAACAGCAAAGCATCTGGACTCAGCTCCTGGTGGCCAGCTTCCCGATCCTGGTGATCATCGCGGTGTTCATGTTCTTCATGCGCCAGATGCAGGGCGGTGCCGGCGGCAAGGGCGGGCCAATGAGCTTCGGCAAGAGCAAGGCACGCCTGCTCTCCGAAGATCAGGTGAAAACCACTTTGGCTGACGTTGCCGGTTGCGACGAAGCCAAGGAAGAAGTCGGCGAGCTGGTTGAGTTCCTGCGTGATCCGGGCAAGTTCCAGCGCCTGGGTGGCCGTATTCCTCGCGGCGTATTAATGGTCGGTCCTCCGGGTACCGGTAAAACCTTGCTGGCCAAGGCGATTGCCGGCGAAGCGAAGGTGCCGTTCTTCACCATCTCCGGCTCCGATTTCGTTGAAATGTTCGTGGGTGTTGGTGCAAGCCGCGTTCGCGACATGTTCGAGCAGGCAAAGAAGCACGCCCCGTGCATCATCTTCATCGACGAAATCGACGCCGTCGGTCGCCACCGTGGCGCCGGCATGGGCGGCGGTCACGACGAGCGTGAGCAGACTCTCAACCAGTTGCTGGTGGAGATGGACGGCTTTGAAATGAATGACGGCATCATTGTGATCGCTGCCACCAACCGCCCTGATGTTCTCGACCCTGCGCTGTTGCGTCCGGGCCGTTTCGACCGTCAGGTAGTTGTAGGCCTGCCGGACATCCGTGGTCGCGAGCAGATCCTCAAGGTTCACATGCGCAAGGTGCCAATGGGTGACGACGTTGCTCCGGCCGTTATCGCACGTGGTACCCCGGGCTTCTCCGGTGCCGACTTGGCCAATCTTGTCAACGAAGCGTCGCTGTTCGCTGCACGTAGCGGCAAGCGCATCGTTGAAATGAAAGAGTTCGAACTGGCCAAGGACAAGATCATGATGGGCGCCGAGCGCAAATCCATGGTCATGTCCGAGAAAGAGAAGCAGAACACCGCTTATCACGAAGCGGGCCACGCCATCGTCGGTCGCGTCGTGCCTGAGCATGATCCAGTCTACAAGGTCTCGATCATTCCGCGTGGTCGTGCGCTGGGTGTGACCATGTTCCTGCCGGAAGAGGATCGCTACAGTCTGTCCAAGCGTGCGCTGATCAGTCAGATCTGCTCGCTGTACGGTGGCCGTATCGCCGAAGAAATGACCCTCGGTTTCGATGGTGTGACCACCGGCGCGTCCAACGACATCATGCGTGCCAGTCAGATTGCGCGGAACATGGTGACCAAGTGGGGCCTGTCGGAAAAACTCGGTCCGCTGATGTACGCGGAAGAAGAGGGCGAAGTGTTCCTCGGTCGCGGTGGTGGCGGTCAGGCCGCAAGCTTCTCCGGTGAGACAGCCAAGCTGATCGACTCCGAAGTGCGCAGCATCATTGATCAGTGCTACGGCACGGCCAAGCAGATCCTCACGGACAACCGTGACAAGCTCGATGCCATGGCTGATGCTCTGATGAAGTACGAAACCATCGATGCCGAGCAGATCGATGACATCATGGCTGGTCGAACGCCTCGTGAGCCGCGTGACTGGACTGGTGGCACGGGTACGCCTCCGCCTCCGGTGATCCAGGATGAGCGTCCGGAAACACCGATCGGCGGTCCGGCTGCTGACGTTTAAGGTTTGAAATGACTTCTGTACAGTCCCTGACCCGGTTGCCTTGCGGCAACCGGGTTCTTGATTTGGCCCGGACGCACGTCATGGGCATTCTCAATGTCACTCCCGATTCCTTTTCCGACGGCGGCCGGTACAACCAGCTCGACGTGGCCTTGCGTCACGCCGAAGCCATGGTGGCTGCTGGTGCGACGCTGATCGATGTCGGCGGTGAATCGACCCGGCCTGGCGCTCGAGCGGTTTCGCCGCTGGAGGAGCTGGAGCGCGTAGCTCCGGTCGTGGAGCTGATCAATCGCGAGCTGGATGTGGTCATCTCGGTTGATACTTCGACACCTGCGGTGATGCGCGAAACGGCGCGCCTGGGTGCCGGGTTGATCAATGATGTGCGCTCGCTGCGCCGCGATGGCGCGCTGGATGCGGCTGCGGCCACCGGGTTGCCGGTCTGCCTGATGCACATGCTCGGCGAGCCGGGTGACATGCAGGACAATCCGCATTATCAGGACGTTACCCGGGAAGTGGGTGAGTTTCTGGCAGAGCGCATGGCTCAATGTGCGGCGGCGGGTATTCCTGCCGAGCGGATCATTCTTGATCCCGGTTTCGGTTTCGCGAAAACTCTGCAGCACAACTTGAGTTTGTTCAAGCACATGCAAGCCCTGCATGTGCTGGGGCGTCCGCTGTTGGTCGGCGTCTCGCGCAAAAGCATGATTGGCCAGGCTTTGAACCGCCCCGTGGGCGAGCGTCTGCATGGCGGTCTGGCTCTCGCGGCACTGGCATCGATTAACGGAGCGCGTATATTGCGCGTCCATGATGTGGCGGAAACGGTAGATGTGGTGCGTATGCTCGCAGCCGTGGAATCAGCCGAATAAGAATGATGGAGCACTTATGAGCAAGAAATACTTTGGTACTGACGGTATTCGTGGTCGCGTCGGTGAATATCCGATCACTCCGGACTTCATGCTCAAGCTCGGCTGGGCGGCAGGTATGGCCTTTCGCAAGATGGGCGCCTGCAAGGTGCTGGTCGGCAAGGACACGCGCATCTCTGGCTACATGTTCGAATCGGCGCTTGAAGCAGGCCTGACCTCGGCTGGTGCGGACGTGATGCTGCTCGGTCCGATGCCAACGCCGGCGATTGCCTATCTGTCGCGCACGTTCCAGGCTGAGGCCGGGATCGTGATCAGTGCTTCGCACAACCCGCACGACGATAACGGCATCAAGTTCTTCTCCGGCAAGGGCACCAAGCTGCCTGATGAGCTGGAGCTGATGATCGAAGAATTGCTCGACGCCCCTATGACAGTGGTTGAGTCGAGCAAGATCGGCAAAGTCTCGCGCATTAACGACGCTTCCGGTCGTTACATCGAATTCTGCAAAAGCAGTGTGCCGACCGGTACCAGTTTTTCCGGTATGAAGATCGTGATCGACTGTGCACACGGTGCGACCTACAAGGTTGCTCCGAGTGTGTTCCGTGAGTTGGGTGCTGAAGTGGTTGTCCTGTCGGCCCAGCCTAATGGTCTGAATATCAATGACAACTGCGGTTCGACTCATATGGGGCAGCTGCAGGCCGCTGTTCTGGCGGAGCACGCTGATCTGGGTATCGCCTTTGACGGTGATGGTGATCGGGTGCTGATGGTCGATCACACGGGTGCCATCGTCGATGGCGACGAATTGCTGTTCATTATTGCCCGCGACCTGCACGAGCGTGGCAAGTTGCAGGGTGGTGTAGTCGGTACCCTGATGAGCAACCTCGGTTTGGAGCTCGCTCTGGCAGAGCTCTCGATTCCATTCATTCGTGCCAATGTCGGTGACCGTTATGTGATCGCCGAGCTGCTGGAGCGCAACTGGCTGGTAGGTGGTGAAAACTCGGGGCATATCGTCTGCTTCAATCACACCACCACCGGTGATGCGATCATTGCTGCGCTGCAGGTGCTGATGGCATTGAGAGCGCGCAATGAAGGTCTTGCGCAAACGCGTCAGGCTTTGCGTAAGTGTCCTCAGGTGTTGATCAACGTGCGTTTCGGCGGTGGCGAAAGCCCGCTGGAGCATCCTGCTGTCAAGGAAGCCAGTGCGCGTGTAACCCAGGCAATGGCCGGTCGTGGTCGGGTGCTTCTGCGCAAGTCCGGTACAGAGCCGTTGGTGCGTGTGATGGTCGAAGGCGAGGATGAAGCTCAGGTTCGCAGCTACGCCGAAGAACTGGCAAAACTGGTAAGTGAAGTTTCTGCCTGATACGGCTTGCCAGCCATGATTGTGTTGGGTAACATCTGCGCCCACTTTGACCGACGAGGTACAGCATGCGTCGCCCTATGGTAGCTGGTAACTGGAAGATGCACGGTACCCGCGCCAGCGTCGCTGAGCTGATAAACGGCCTTCGTCATCTGGCCTTGCCAAGCGGTGTTGATGTCGCGGTATTCCCGCCTTGCTTGCATATCAATCAAGTGATTGATGGCTTGAAAGGTAAATCGATTTCGGTCGGTGCGCAGAATTCTGCGGTGGAATCCATGCAAGGTGCATTGACCGGTGAAATTGCACCGAGTCAGTTGGTGGATGCAGGTTGTTCCCTGGTACTTGTCGGGCACTCCGAACGCCGCCAGATAATGGGCGAGCGAGACGGGATGCTGAATCGCAAGTTCGCAGCGGCACAGGCATGTGGCTTGATTCCGGTGTTGTGTGTAGGGGAAACCCTCGAGCAGCGCGAAGCCGGAAAAACTCTTGAAGTTGTCGGGCGTCAGCTGGGCAGCATCATCGAGGAGCTGGGTGTAGGTGCCTTTGCCAAGGCAGTCATTGCTTACGAGCCTGTCTGGGCCATTGGTACCGGGCTGACTGCAACGCCGCAACAGGCTCAGGATGTGCACAAAGCCATCCGCGAGCAATTGGCGGCAGAGAATTCTGAAGTCGCACGAGGTGTGCGGCTTCTATACGGCGGCAGCGTGAAGGCGGCCAATGCGGCCGAACTGTTCGGCATGCCGGATATCGATGGGGGGCTCATTGGTGGAGCTTCCCTGAATGCAGATGAGTTCGGTGCGATTTGTCGCGCCGCGGGAAACTGAAAAAATGCTGGAAACAGTCGTAGTCGTTTTTCATCTGCTGGGTGCATTGGGCGTAGTTGCTCTGGTTTTGCTGCAGCAGGGTAAAGGTGCGGACGCTGGCGCGTCTTTCGGAGCAGGTGCTTCAAATACTGTGTTCGGAAGCCAAGGTTCCTCTACCTTTCTTAGTAAGTTTACTGCTATACTTGCCGCCGGTTTCTTCATAACCAGCTTGGGGTTAGGTTACTTTGCTAAAGAGAAGGCTCATCAGCTGACTCAAGCAGGTTTGCCAGATCCAGCAGTGTTGGAAGTGCCTAAGCAACAACAACCGGCTTCTGATGATGTCCCGGTGCTTCAAGAGCAAAAGTCGGCTACTCCAGCGACTGACGTACCTCCAGCTCAAGAGCAGAAGTAAGAAGGGTTTCAAACGTAGTTTTGCCGAGGTGGTGGAATTGGTAGACACGCAACCTTGAGGTGGTTGTGCCCATAGGGTGTAGGGGTTCGAGTCCCCTTCTCGGTACCAATTAGTCAGGAGAGCCCGCTGTTGCGGGCTTTCTTGCAGGTGGAAGGTTACATTGACCCTATAAGGGATCGGTCGTATACTTCCGCCCCAGCTTTGTCGCGGGGTGGAGCAGTCTGGTAGCTCGTCGGGCTCATAACCCGAAGGTCGTCGGTTCAAATCCGGCCCCCGCAACCAGTTTAAGGAGCCCCTTTTCAGGGGCTTTTTGTTAGCTGGACACTTTCTACGCCGATGTTCGACGGCGTTTCAAGGATGGGCGTTTCGCCCATTTTTTTATTTTGCAGCGCATGCATTTACATGCACGAGGGGGTTCAGGTGTCGAGCAAGCTAGAAGAGTTGCAGGCCTTGTTGGCCCCGGTGGTCGTGGCCCTAGGCTATGAATGCTGGGGTATCGAGTTTTCGGCTCAAGGTCGTCACTCGATGTTGCGTGTTTATATCGATAAAGAGGGTGGCGTGCTGGTGGACGATTGCGCCATTGTCAGCCGTCAGATCAGCGGTGTCCTGGATGTTGAAGATCCGATCTCCGTTGAATACACCCTCGAAGTTTCCTCGCCTGGCATGGAACGCCCACTGTTCACTCTTGAGCAGTTTGCAAAATTTGCCGGTGAACAAGTGAAGATCAAGCTGCGCTCGCCTTTTGAAGGTCGACGCAACTTTCAGGGCCTTCTGCGCGGTGTAGAAGAACAGGATGTCGTGGTGCAGGTAGAAGACCATGAATTCCTGTTGCCGATCGATATGATCGACAAGGCCAACATTATTCCCAGTTTTGACTGAGACGCGGATCCCGCGGATCCAATGGCTTGCGAAAGGCGAGGCGTACGATGAGCAAAGAAGTACTGCTGGTTGTTGAGTCGGTATCCAATGAAAAGGGCGTACCGGCAAGCGTGATTTTTGAAGCGCTGGAGCTGGCTCTGGCCACTGCTACCAAAAAGCGTTTTGAAGACGAAGTTGACCTGCGTGTGGAAATTAACCGCCACACCGGTTCCTATGAGACTTTCCGTCGCTGGACAGTCGTCGAAGAGAACGATCTCGACGATCCTGCGATCGAAACCTGGCCAAGCAAGGTTGCCGAAACGCACCCGGGTGCCAAGGTCGGCGACGTCGTCGAAGAAAAGATCGAATCCATCGAGTTCGGCCGCATTGCTGCACAGACCGCCAAACAGGTCATTGTGCAGAAAGTGCGTGAAGCCGAGCGCGCTCAAGTGGTCGACGCCTATCGCGAGCGCCTGGGAGAAATCATCTCCGGCACCGTGAAGAAAGTCACCCGCGACAACGTGATCGTCGATCTGGGCAACAACGCTGAAGCGTTGCTGGCCCGTGAAGACATTATTTCTCGCGAAACCTTCCGTGTCGGTGTGCGTCTGCGTGCACTGCTCAAGGAAATCCGCACCGAGAACCGCGGCCCGCAGCTGATCCTGTCGCGTACCGCGCCGGAAATGCTGATCGAGCTGTTCCGTATCGAAGTGCCGGAAATCGCTGAAGGCCTGATCGAAGTCATGGCGGCGTCCCGTGATCCGGGTTCGCGTGCCAAGATCGCTGTCCGTTCCAAGGACAAACGCATCGACCCGCAGGGCGCGTGCATCGGTATGCGCGGTTCGCGCGTCCAGGCCGTGTCGGGCGAGTTGGGTGGCGAGCGTGTCGATATCGTCCTGTGGGACGATAACCCGGCGCAGTTCGTGATCAATGCCATGTCGCCGGCAGAAGTGGCGGCCATTATCGTTGACGAAGATGCCCATGCAATGGACATCGCCGTTGGCGCAGACAATCTGGCTCAGGCCATCGGTCGAGGTGGTCAGAACGTGCGTCTGGCGAGCCAGTTGACTGGCTGGACCCTGAACGTGATGACCGAATCGGACATCCAGGCTAAGCAGCAAGCAGAAACCGGCGACATCCTGCGCAACTTCATCGACGAGCTGGAAGTCGACGAAGAACTGGCTCAGGTGCTGGTAGATGAAGGCTTCACCAGCCTGGAAGAGATTGCCTACGTACCGTTGGAAGAAATGCTCAACATCGACGGCTTTGACGAAGATATCGTCAACGAGCTTCGCGCTCGTGCCAAGGATCGTTTGTTGACCAAAGCCATCGCTACTGAGGAAAAGCTGGCAGACGCCCATCCGGCCGAAGACCTGCTCTCGCTTGAGGGTATGGACAAGGATTTGGCGATGGAACTGGCGGTGCGCGGCGTAATTACCCGCGAAGACCTGGCCGAGCAGTCTATTGACGACCTGCTCGACATCGACGGCATTGACGATGATCGTGCCGGCAAGTTGATCATGGCCGCCCGAGCCCACTGGTTCGAGTAATTAGGCGCGGCCTGAGGAGAGAAGTGCATGACGCAAGTCACGGTGAAACAACTGGCCGATGAGGTCAAAACACCGGTAGAGCGCCTGTTGCAGCAGATGCGTGAGGCAGGTCTGCCGCACACCGCCGCCGAAGAAAATGTGACTGACAGTGAGAAGCAATCCCTGCTGACTCACTTGAAGAGCAGCCACAAGGCGAAAGTGGAAGAACCACGCAAGATCACGCTGCAGCGTAAAACCACCAGCACCCTGCGTGTGGCTGGTAGCAAGAGCATCAGCGTTGAAGTTCGCAAAAAGAAAGTTTTCGTACAGCGTAGCCCGGAAGAAATCGAAGCCGAGCGCAAGCGTGAACTGGAAGAGCGTCGCGCAGTAGAAAATGCTGCCCGTCAGAAGGCTGAAGAAGAAGCCAAGCAGCGCGCTGAAGAAGAAGCGCGTCGCCAGCCTGCTGCTGCGCCGTCCGCTCCTGCCGAAGCTGTTGCAGCACCTGCGCCAGTCGCTGAACCTGTGCGCGACGCCGCGCCGGTTGCTGCTGCGCCAGCTGCCGACACTCGCAAGCGTGACGAACAGCGCCGTCCGGACAAGCCACGTGCCGACGATAACAATCGTCGCGGCGGTGGTGGCGATGGCGAGCGCAAAAACGCTCCGCATCGCGCATCGGTCAAAGAAAAAGCGCCGGCTCCACGTGTGGCGCCACGCACTACCGACGAAGAAAGCGATGGCTTCCGTCGTGGTGGTCGCGGCAAGGCCAAGCTGAAAAAACGCAACGCTCACGGTTTCCAGAACCCTACCGGTCCTGTCGTGCGTGAAGTGAAGATCGGCGAGACCATCACTGTTGGCGATCTCGCTCAGCAGATGTCGGTCAAGGCTGCTGAAATCATCAAGTTCATGTTCAAACTGGGCACTCCAGCGACCATCAACCAGGTACTCGATCAGGAAACTGCTCAACTGGTAGCTGAAGAACTGGGCCACAAAGTGACCCTGGTCAGCGACACCGCCCTGGAAGATTCCCTGGCCGAGTCCCTGAAGTTTGAAGGTGAGGCAGTTTCCCGTGCGCCAGTCGTGACCGTAATGGGCCACGTTGACCACGGTAAGACTTCCCTGCTCGACTACATCCGTCGTGCCAAGGTGGCAGCGGGCGAAGCTGGCGGCATTACCCAGCACATCGGCGCCTACCACGTTGAAACCGACCGTGGCATGGTGACGTTCCTCGACACCCCGGGTCACGCTGCGTTTACCGCAATGCGTGCCCGTGGTGCCAAGGCGACCGACATCGTGATCCTGGTGGTTGCGGCGGACGACGGCGTGATGCCGCAAACCATCGAGGCTGTTCAGCACGCTCAGGCGGCTGGCGTTCCTCTGGTGGTTGCAGTGAACAAGATCGACAAGCCAGGTGCTGACCTCGATCGCATCCGCAGCGAACTGTCGGTTCACGGCGTGACTTCCGAAGAGTGGGGCGGCGACACTCCATTCGTACCGGTTTCGGCGAAAATGGGTACCGGCGTTGACGAACTGCTTGAAGCCGTTCTGCTGCAGGCCGAAGTGCTCGAACTGACTGCTACTCCATCGGCTCCTGGCCGTGGTGTTGTCGTTGAATCGCGTCTGGACAAGGGCCGTGGCCCGGTGGCCACCGTGCTGGTTCAGGACGGTACGCTGCGTCAAGGCGACATGGTGCTGGTCGGCTCGAACTATGGCCGCGTGCGCGCCATGCTCGACGAGAACGGCAAGCCGATCAAGGAAGCAGGTCCGGCCATTCCGGTCGAGATCCTGGGTCTTGACGGTACGCCGGACGCTGGCGACGAGATGAGCGTGGTTGCCGACGAGAAGAAAGCCCGTGAAGTGGCTCTGTTCCGTCAAGGCAAGTTCCGCGAAGTCAAACTGGCTCGCGCTCACGCCGGCAAGCTGGAAAACATCTTCGAAAACATGGGCCAGGAAGAGAAGAAGACGCTCAACATCGTCCTCAAATCCGACGTCCGTGGTTCGCTGGAAGCTTTGCAGGGCGCTCTGAACGGCCTGGGCAACGACGAAGTGCAAGTGCGCGTGGTCGGTGGCGGTGTCGGTGGTATCACCGAATCCGACGCTAACCTGGCACTGGCTTCCAACGCTGTACTGTTCGGCTTCAACGTGCGTGCCGATGCTGGCGCACGGAAGATCGTCGAGCAGGAAGGTCTGGACATGCGTTACTACAACGTGATCTACGACATCATCGAAGACGTCAAGAAAGCCCTGACCGGCATGCTCGGCAGCGATGTTCGCGAGAACATCCTGGGCGTGGCCGAAGTGCGCGACGTGTTCCGTTCGCCGAAGTTTGGCGCGATCGCCGGTTGCATGGTGATCGAAGGTGTTGTGTTCCGTAACCGTCCGATCCGTGTACTGCGTGAAGACATCGTTATCTTCGAAGGCGAGCTGGAATCCCTGCGCCGCTTCAAGGATGACGCTTCCGAAGTACGTGCCGGCATGGAATGCGGTATCGGCGTGAAGAGCTACAACGACGTCAAAGTCGGTGACAAGATCGAAGTCTTCGAGAAGGTTCAGGTTGCTCGCAGCCTCTGACTCGCGCACTTCAAGGGCCACGCCGGGCCGCCGCATGCAGATGCGCGCCACGGCGTCAGGACTCTAAACGCAACGCCCGGTCTGGCTTTTGTCAGGCCGGGCGTTTGCCGCTTTCAGACCTTGCGGGTTTCACCGTGGGGCAGTAACAGGTAACAAAATCATGGCAAAAGAATACAGCCGTACCCAACGTATCGGCGATCAGATGCAGCGTGAGCTGGCCCAACTGATCCGTCGTGAAGTCAAAGACCCGCGCGTCGGCCTGGTCACCATTACTGCTGTGGAAGTCAGCCGTGACGTTGGTCACGCGAAGATCTTCATCACCGTGATGGGGCAGGACAACGCCGAAGACATCGCGCAAAGCATCAAGGTGCTCAACGCTGCCGCAGGTTTCCTGCGCATGCAACTGGCCCGTGAAATGAAGCTGCGCAGCGTGCCGCAATTGCATTTCCACTACGACGAAAGCGTCGTGCGTGGCGCGCACCTGTCGGCCCTGATCGAGCGTGCCGTGGCTGAGGACAATCAGCACCTGGCCGCTGCACCTGAAGACACCAAGGAGTAATTCGGTGGCTCAGGTCAAACGTATCCGTCGTAACGTCAGCGGTATCATCCTGCTCGACAAGCCGCTGGGGTTCACCTCCAACGCCGCGTTGCAGAAGGTTCGCTGGTTGCTCAACGCCGAGAAAGCCGGTCACACCGGCAGTCTCGACCCGTTGGCCACCGGTGTATTGCCGCTGTGCTTTGGCGAGGCAACGAAGTTCTCGCAATACCTGCTCGATTCCGACAAGGGTTACGAAACCCTCGCGCAACTGGGCAAGACCACCACCACGGCGGACGCCGAGGGTGAGGTTTTGCAGGAGCGTCCGGTGACCGTTGGTCGCGCCGATGTCGAGGCGGTTCTGCCGAAATTTCGTGGGCAAATCAGTCAGATACCGCCGATGTACTCGGCACTCAAGCGTGACGGTCAGCCGCTGTACAAGCTGGCCCGTGCAGGCGAAGTAGTGGAGCGCGAACCGCGTTCTGTTACTATTGCGCGCTTGGAATTGCTGGCCTTCGAAGGCGATACTGCGCGTCTTGCGGTGGATTGCAGCAAGGGCACCTATATTCGCACCTTGGTGGAGGATATCGGTGAGCAACTCGGTTGTGGTGCGTACGTCGCGGAACTGCGTCGTACCCAGGCCGGGCCTTTCACCCTGGCGCAGACCGTGACCCTCGAAGAGCTGGAAGCGGTACATGCCGAAGGCGGCAACGAAGCGGTCGACCGCTTCCTGATGCCATCGGACAGCGGTTTGCAGGATTGGCCGCTGCTGCACTTCTCCGAAGCGAGTGCGTTCTACTGGCTCAACGGCCAGCCGGTACGCGCCCCGGATGCTCCGAAGTTCGGCATGGTACGGGTACAGGATCACAATGGTCGCTTCATCGGTATCGGTGAAGTGAGCGAAGACGGGCGCATCGCGCCGCGTCGACTGATTCGGTCAGAATGACCGGAAACCGGTCTGTGTAACAGCAGGCCGGCGAGTGTGGCTGTCAACAGGCACGGTCACTACTCATTTATAGATACAGGGATTTGTCCCTGGCCTGTTGAAACTGTTTTTGAAACAGTTTCCTGATAAAAGGATTGCCTCATGGCTCTCGACGTTCAAGAAAAAGCTCAAATCGTTGCCGACTACCAGCAAGCTGTTGGTGATACTGGTTCGCCAGAAGTGCAAGTTGCACTGCTGACCGCCAACATCAACAAACTGCAAGGTCACTTCAAGGCCAACGGTAAAGACCACCACTCCCGTCGTGGTCTGATCCGCATGGTAAACCAGCGTCGCAAGCTGCTGGACTACCTGAAAGGCAAAGATCTGAGCCGTTACAGCGCTCTGATCGGCCGCCTGGGTCTGCGTCGCTAATCAGCGATTGCGCTATGAGGTTGGTTGTCTGTCAGGCATCAGCGGTTTTCCGCTGGTGGCTGGCAGGCTCCCAGCCTCAAGTTTTATCTGCACTACCGTTTTACCCGGACAGTCAGCGGGCCGATTCCCGACATTGCCCAAGAATTTCGCAAGAAACCAGTTCCCCCAAGAGCCACAAAGAAGGTAGGACACCGTGAACCCGGTAATCAAAAAATTCCAGTTCGGTCAGTCGACCGTTACCCTCGAGACTGGCCGTATCGCCCGTCAGGCCTCCGGCGCAGTATTGGTCACCGTTGACGACGACGTCAGCGTATTGGTGACCGTAGTCGGTGCCAAGCAAGCCGATCCAGGCAAGGGCTTCTTCCCTCTGTCCGTTCACTACCAGGAAAAGACTTACGCTGCCGGTAAGATCCCTGGCGGTTTCTTCAAGCGTGAAGGCCGTCCTTCCGAGAAAGAAACCCTGACTTCCCGACTGATCGACCGTCCGATCCGTCCGCTGTTCCCGGAAGGTTTCATGAACGAAGTGCAGGTTGTCTGCACCGTCGTTTCCACCAGCAAGAAGACCGATCCGGACATCGCTGCGATGATCGGTACCTCGGCTGCCCTGGCCATCTCGGGCATTCCTTTCGACGGCCCGATCGGCGCCGCCCGTGTAGCGTTCCACGAAAGCACCGGCTACCTGCTGAACCCGACCTACGAGCAGCAAGCTGCTTCGAGCCTGGACATGGTCGTTGCCGGTACTTCCGACGCCGTACTGATGGTTGAATCGGAAGCCAAAGAGCTGACCGAAGACCAGATGCTGGGCGCGGTACTGTTTGCTCACGACGAGTTCCAGGTGGTGATCAACGCCGTCAAAGAACTGGCCGCTGAAGCTGCCAAGCCAACCTGGACCTGGGCTCCTGCTCCAGAAGCCACCGAACTGCTGGGCGCGATCCGTGCCGAGTTCGGCGAAGCGATCTCCCAGGCTTACACCATCACTGTCAAGGCTGACCGCTACGCACGTCTGGGCGAACTGAAAGACCAGGTCGTTGCCAAGCTGTCCGGCGAAGAAGGCCAGCCTTCGGCTGCTGACGTCAAAGCCGCTTTCGGCGAAATCGAATACCGCACCGTTCGCGAAAACATCGTTAACGGCAAGCCACGTATCGACGGTCGCGACACCCGCACCGTACGTCCGCTGAACATCGAAGTCGGCGTTCTGCCGAAGACTCACGGTTCGGCGCTGTTCACCCGTGGCGAAACCCAGGCTCTGGTCGTTGCGACCCTGGGTACTGCCCGCGACGCACAGCTGCTGGACACCCTGGAAGGCGAGAAAAAAGACCCGTTCATGCTGCACTACAACTTCCCTCCGTTCTCGGTGGGCGAGTGTGGTCGCATGGGTGGCGCTGGTCGTCGTGAAATCGGTCACGGCCGTCTGGCCCGTCGTTCGGTTTCGGCCATGCTGCCGGCCGCTGACGTGTTCCCGTACACCATCCGTGTGGTTTCGGAAATCACCGAATCCAACGGTTCGAGCTCGATGGCTTCCGTTTGCGGCGCTTCCCTGGCCCTGATGGACGCTGGTGTTCCAATGAAGGCACCGGTTGCCGGTATCGCCATGGGTCTGGTTAAAGAAGGCGAGAAGTTCGCCGTCCTGACCGACATCCTCGGTGACGAAGACCACCTGGGCGACATGGACTTCAAAGTAGCCGGTACCGCCAAAGGCGTTACTGCGCTGCAGATGGACATCAAGATCAAGGGCATCACCGAAGAGATCATGGAAATCGCTCTGGGCCAAGCCCTGGAAGCGCGCCTGAACATCCTCGGCCAGATGAACCAGATCATTGGCCAGTCGCGTACCGAACTGTCGGCCAACGCTCCGACCATGATCGCGATGAAGATCGACACCGACAAGATCCGTGACGTTATCGGTAAAGGTGGCGCGACCATCCGTGCGATCTGCGAAGAAACCAAGGCTTCGATCGACATCGAAGACGACGGTTCGATCAAGATCTTTGGCGAAACCAAGGATGCCGCAGAAGCTGCTCGTCAGCGCGTTCTGAGCATCACTGCAGAAGCCGAGATCGGCAAGATCTACGTCGGCAAGGTTGAGCGCATCGTCGACTTCGGCGCATTCGTCAACATCCTGCCGGGCAAGGACGGTCTGGTACACATCTCGATGCTGAGCGACGCTCGCGTAGAGAAAGTCACCGACATCCTGAAAGAAGGCCAGGAAGTGGAAGTGCTGGTACTGGACGTGGACAACCGCGGCCGTATCAAGCTGTCCATCAAAGACGTGGCAGCGGCCAAGGCTTCGGGCGTTTAATCACCCCACAGCCTTAGCGCAATAAAAATGCCCCGCCGTGAAAACGGCGGGGCATTTTTTTGTCTGCCATAAACGCATTTGTGGCGAGGGAGCTTGCTCCCGCTCGGCTGCGCAGCAGTCGTAAAAAAACATCAGCCTCAGAAAGCCTGGGGTCGCTCCGCAACCCAGCGGGAGCAAGCTCCCTCGCCACAAGTGATAATCAGCAGAAACACGCTCAAATTTGCCGCAGCCCGAGACCGGTGCTAGGTTTAGCCCACCGCCCGTGTAGCTCAGCCGGTAGAGCAGCGCACTCGTAACGCGAAGGTCGCAGGTTCGATTCCTGTCTCGGGCACCATCCCCTCGCGCAATCCCGCGATTTATGTCTCCCAGGTCAAAGTTTTTGTGCGAGAGATGTAAAGAGCCGTGTAATTCGTCATGCAAACGTCCTATATTCGGTGCCTGCATGAGCATCGCTTAGCAGTTTTCAGATGATCCCGAATGGTTCCGAAGGCCGGACAATCCGCGTCAGAGAGATCCTTGATGATCCAGATCCATCCTCCATTCTTACGATCAGCGAGAACGCCATGACCGAATTAACTCAAGAGCAACGTCACGCACTAGCGCTGGAAAAATACATTCAGGACGTCCCGGACCTGAAAGAAGAGATCAAGGACCTGAGTCCTGATGATCAGAAAGACCAGATCCAGTGGGCATTCGAGGACGAAGCCGAATCTCAGGGCTTGCAGCCGTGGGAGCTGACGCTCAAGTACACCAGCACCCCTGAAGAGTTTGAGGCCAAGCGCCTGGAGCTGCACAAAGAGGCGGCCGAAGTGTTGGGCGTCGAGTGGGACGAGTACTGCGAGATGAACAATCTGGTGGTCTGAAAAAAAACGCCAGCCTCAATCGGGCTGGCGTTTTTTATTGCGTGACGGCCTCAGAGGCTGAGGCGCATCGACAGGTCTACCGCTTTCACATCCTTGGTCATCGCACCGATCGAGATGTAATCCACTCCAGTCTCGGCGATCGGCAGCAGCGTGCTTTCGTTGATACCGCCGCTGGCCTCCAGTTTGGCCTTGCCGCCATTCAGGCGCACGGCTTCGCGCATGTCATCCAGGCTCAGTTCGTCGAGCATGATGATGTCGGCGCCGGCAGTCAGCGCCTCCTTCAGTTCTTCCAGGCTCTCCACTTCGACTTCCACCGGTTTGCCCGGCGCGATCTTGTGCGCGGCGGCGATGGCCTGCGCGATGCCACCGCTGGCGGCGATGTGGTTTTCCTTGATCAGGAACGCGTCGTAGAGGCCGATGCGGTGGTTGTGGCAACCGCCGCAGGTCACCGCGTATTTCTGCGCCAGACGCAGGCCCGGCAGGGTCTTGCGGGTATCCAGCAGCTTGACCTGGGTCTGCGCCACGAAGTCCGCCAGGTACTGCGCGCGCGTCGCCACGCCGGACAGCAGTTGCAGGAAGTTCAGCGCACTGCGTTCGCCAGTCAGCAACGAACGGGCCGGGCCTTCCAGATGAAACAACGGCTGATTGGGTTTGACTCGTTCGCCGTCCCGTACCTGCCAGTGCACCGCGACGCGTGGATCGAGCTGGCGAAACACCGTGTCGACCCACGCCGTGCCGCAGATAACCGCGTCGTCGCGAGTGATGATGGTGGCTTTGGCCAGACGTTCGGCCGGGATCAGTTGCGCGGTGATGTCGCCGCTGCCGACGTCTTCGAGCAACGCACGGCGCACGTTGGCTTCGATTTCGGCGGTCAAATCGGCGAGACGTAGATTCGGCATAACGGGCTCCACAAACTAAGTGCGCCGATTATAGGGGCATGGCAGGAGCCAACCCAAGGCGAGAACGCGCGTGCCTGACTGCAACTGGTCGATTTTCTGTGAGCAAAGCGCCGTTTTTCGTGGTCACTGGAAGGTGTCGCGGGCATAGGGGAAACCCTGACGGCTATAGCGCCGGGGACAAGTTTTGCAAGATAATCCGCCTTGCATTTGACGTCATGGCTTTGACGCCGATGTTGGATCGGGCTTGCTCGCGAAAGCGGTTTGTCAGTGACAGTTTTGGCGAACGACACACCGCTTTCGCGAGCAAGCCCGCTCCCACAGGAAATTGCGCGCTAACTGCCCAGTGGAATCACCGTTTCAGGAGGCTTGGATGCACAACGACGGGAATGTAGTGCCTTTGCACAAGGCCGCTACCGATCAGGCGAATCACTCGCCGCTCGCCCGCCTGCCTGTGATTCTGCTTCAGGTTCGCGACAAGGCTGCCCAGCAACTGCGCCACGGCTTGCAGGAATTGTTCGATAACGCCGACGACACCCTGTTCGAAATGGCCGACCGGGCGCGCAACGATGTCGAACAGAACATCTTTTTCGAAGCCATGCGCGATCTGCGTCTCAAGCGCAAAAACATCGAACGGGGTTTTCTCGAGCAATTCTTCGAAGCCTTTGTCGCGCTGATTCAATACGGCGCCGTACCTCCCACATTGCCCGGCGCGCTGATATTCGAGGATTCGGCACCGCGTACCGATGACATGGAGCGCAGTGTGGCAGTCGAAACCATGGTCGGCCGGGTGCTCAAGCGCGACGGCTTCGCTCTCGATCAGCTGACCGCGCGACTCAACGTGTTGCTGGGCAAGGATTTCGATAACCAGCACAACCCGCTCGGCCCGGCGATGCTCTGCGAGTTCTTTCTGCAGGCCGGACGTAACCTGGGCGTGGAGATCAAGGTCAAGCTGATCCTGCTCAAGCTGTTCGAACGCTATGTGCTGGCCGATACCGAGCAGTTGTATGCCGAAGCCAATCAATTGCTGGTCGCCACCGGCGTGTTGCCCGAGTTGAAACCGGCACCTGCACGCCGCGCAATCGAGCGTGCGGCAGCAAGCATCAGCAGCGAAGAAAGTGAAGAAACCGCGCCCGCCGACGAAGGCGTGCAGGAAGTCTTCGCCGCGTTGCAGGAACTGCTGCTGCACGTGCGCGGCAGCGTCGCGCCGACCCTGGAGCCGAGTGCGGCGGCGCTACCGATTAGCACCCGCGATCTGCTGCGCCTGCTTTCACACTTGCAGCAGTATGTGCCGGCGCTGGCGGCGCAGGACGATTTCGATCTGCGCAATCAGCTTGAGCAGTTGCTGACGCGGGTCAGCGTCAGAAGCGGCAAATCGCGCATTGTCGACGGCGCGGATGAAGACGTGATCAACCTGATCGCCATGGTCTTCGACTGCATCCTCGAGGACCGTAACCTGCCGGATTCGCTCAAGGCATTGATCGCTCGATTGCAGATCCCGATGCTCAAGGTGGCGGTGCTCGATAAGAGTTTCTTCAGCCGCAGCAGCCACCCGGCGCGGCGGCTGCTCAATGAAATCGCCGATGCCGCCATGGGTTGGGGCGACTGCAATGGCGAAGCGCGCGACAGCCTGTATCTGCGCATCGAACAAGTGGTGCAGCGCCTGTTGAGCGACTTCGTCGACGACCCGGCGATTTTCTCCGAGCTGCTCGCCGATTTCCTGGCGTTCACCAGTGACGAGCGGCGGCGCAGCGAATTGCTGGAGCAGCGTTTGCGCGATGCCGAAGAAGGGCGGGCGAAAACCGAACTGGCGCGGCAACGAGTCGAGCAGGTGCTGAATCAAGCCTTGCTGGGTAAAGTCCTGCCGCCGTCGGTGGTGACGTTTGTGCGTGATGCGTGGAGCAAAGTGCTGCTGCTGACCTGCCTCAAACATGGCGACCACTGCGCTGAGTGGCAGGCCGATGTGCAGACCATGGAGCAATTGATCTGGAGCGTGCAGCGTCACGACGAGGCGGACGCCGGTCTGCAGTTGCTGGCGCTGGTGCCCGGTTTGCTCAAATCATTGCGTGATGGCCTGAGCAGCTCGGCGTTCGATCCGTTCGCTACCAGCGAATTTTTCAGCGAGCTGGAAGCGCTGCATGTGCGGGTGCTTGAACCCTCAACCGAGCAGCCGCCGGCCGATGCGCCGGCGTTGGTGGAGGTGTCGCAGCACATTACCCTGCGCAGCGCTGATGAGGGCGCGATCGGCCTGAATGCCAGCGGCCTGGCGCATGACGACCCGGGGCTGCGTCAGTTGGAGCAACTGCGCCTGGGCAGTTGGGTCGCGTTCCAGGAAGACGACGAGCACAGCCTGCGCTGCAAGCTGGCAGCGATCATCGAAGCCACCGGCAAATACGTGTTTGTCGACCGTACCGGGATGAAAGTGCTGGAGCGCAGCCGCGTCGACCTGGCCCTTGAGTTCCGCCGTGGCGCGGTGCGGGCACTGGATGACACCTTGCTGTTCGACCGGGCGCTGGAGTCGGTGCTCGGCAATCTGCGGCGACTCAATCGCGGCAAGTGATCGCGCGCCGGGGGCCGATCACGGCATACTGGGCGCCAACACAGTCGGCGTTGAAGGAATCGGTATGCAGTTGGATCCCGCTAGCGGGTGGTGTCACGGGGTGCAGGTCTGCCCATCGCCCAACTTCAATGAACGCCCGGCGGGCGAAATTTCCCTGTTGGTGATCCACAACATCAGCCTGCCGCCGGCGCAGTTCGCCACGGGCAAGGTGCAGGAATTTTTCCAGAATCGTCTGGATGTCACCGAGCATCCCTATTTTGCAGGGATCGCCGACCTGCGCGTCTCGGCGCATTTTCTGATCGAACGTGACGGCAAGGTCACCCAGTTTGTCTCCTGTCTTGAGCGGGCGTGGCATGCGGGCGTGTCGATGTTCGAAGGCCGGGAAACCTGTAACGATTTTTCCGTGGGCATCGAGCTCGAAGGCACTGATGATCTGCCCTTTACCGATGCGCAGTATCAGGCGTTGATCACGCTGACGCGTCAGCTGCAAACAGCATTTCCGGCCATCACCGGCGCCCGCATCTGCGGGCACAGCGACATCGCACCCGGGCGCAAGACCGATCCTGGCCCGGCATTCGACTGGGCGCGTTACCGCGCAGCCCTGGTACAAGAGGAAGGACAATGAGTTTTCTGGTGTTACTGCTGGCGGTGTGGATCGAGAAGTTCTCGGCCCTGCGCCATCGGGTTCAACGCGATGGCGGATGGATCCGCGAACTGCACAAACTCGAAACCAGCGCGCGCCTGGCCCAGCGACCATGGCTGGTGCTGACGATTCTGGTGTTGCTGCCGGTGGCACTGCTCGGCCTGTTGCTGCTGGTGCTGGAGCCCGTGGCGTACGGTTTGCTGGCCTTGCCGGTGCATTTGCTGGTGGTGATTTACGCTTTGGGGCGCGGTGATCTGCTCGGCGGCCTCGGGCCGTTTCGTGACGCCTGGCGTCGTGAAGACCTGCAAGCGGCAGCGCATGTGGCCAAGCGTGATCTGAACATCTGCGCCGACAGCGGCGAGCAGTTGCTGGACCGGGTTCAGGGTCACCTGTTGTGGCAGGCCTATCAGAGCTTTTTCGCGGTGATTTTCTGGTACTTCGTGCTCGGTCCAGTGGCGGCGCTGGCTTATCGCTTGCTGGCATTGGCTGAAGAAAACAGCCAGAACCCGGCGCTCGCCGAACGTGCCGGCCAGTTACGTCACGCTTTTGACTGGTTGCCGGTGCGCCTGCTGGCTGCCAGCCTTGCACTGGTCGGCAACTTCGTCGCGGTCAGCCGGGTGATGTTGCATGAGCTGCTGAACTGGAACATCAGCGCCGCGCAACTGATCAACAAGGTCGGGCTGGCAGCCGCTGAGATCCCGCCGCCGGTGGTCGGGCCTGAAGGCATCAACACCCTCGATTGCCTGTGGGAACTGCTGCTGCGCGCGGCGGTGCTGTGGTATGCCGGGTTTGCCTTGTGGACAGTGCTGATCCACTGAACCCTCGGTGAAATTCATTGTGGCGAGGGAGCTTGCTCCCGCTGGGTGGCGAAGCCGCCCTCGCTGTTCATCATAAACGACGCGTCCAAGCGATTTGCGTCTGCTGCGCAGCCGAGCGGGAGCAAGCTCCCTCGCCACAAGGTGAGCGATCTGCCCCAGATAGCCGTTAACCTTAAGTTACAAAACCTCCCGCCGATTTGAGCTATACAGAGACAGCGCCCGATAGTGGCTATCTGCTGTCGCCCTGCGCCTGCCAATAAAAACAAGAAAAACCAAGGGAGACTTCCAGTGAAGAGCTTGCTCTATCCCGCCGTCTCGCTGATGAACCGTCTGAGCTTCGGCATGAAGTTCAGCCTGATCAGCGTGCTGTTCCTGGTGCCGATGCTGGTGACCAATTTCTATCTGGTGCGCGATTCCTATCGCGAATTCCAGGGCACCCGGATCGAATTGCAGAGCCTCGATCTGCTGGGTAGCAGCCTGAGCCTGCGCCGGGACCTGGAGACGCTGAACAATCTGGTGCAGATCAACGTCACCCTCGGTCAGTCCGGCAAAGCCGACAACCTCGAAGCGCAGATCAGCAGCCTGGAGCAAACCGTGCTGGCGCGTCTGCAAGGTCTGCAAGCGATGACCGACGCTCCCGAGCAGATCAAACTGTTCGACGGCAAACGCGATGAAATGATCAGCGCGTTCAAGGCCCAGCAGGCGGAAAGCTCCCTGCAAAGCAAAAGCGCGATGATCGGCAAGCTGCTCGGCAACGCGCAGATCTTCAGCCAGATCGTCACCAGTCAGGCCGGTCTTAGCCGCGACAACCAGAGCGACATCCGCCAGCTCAGCGAGCTGCTCACCCATATCACCCCGGCCGTGACTCAGACCTTGGGCGAGGGTCGGGCCATCGGTTCGTATTCGTTGGGGCAAGGCTTTCTCAACAGTTCGTCGAGCAGCCGTTTCGACGAGTTGCTGGCGCAGATCGAAAAGCTCCAGGCCGAATACGCGTTGAAATTGCAGGACGCCCTCGACTCCAGCAAAGCCGCGCGCGCCAGCCTCAGCGCGCCGGCCGACAGCAGCAAGGCTTCGCTCAAACAGACCAGTGAACTGTTTGAAGCGAAAGTCGTGATGGCCGAGACCCTCGATACCCCGTGGCAGGCGTTCTATGACCAGGTCACCGCGCTGATGGACACGACCTATCAACTCAACGACGCGACGCTGAAATTCCTCGATACCCAATTGCAGCAGCGCCTGGCGCAAAACCGCACGCACATGGTGTTGCAGGCGGTGGCGCTGGCGGTGGTGTTCGTGCTGATTTTCTATCTCTACGGTGGTTTCTACGCCTCGACCCGCACCACGCTCAAGCGCCTGGGCGCGATGATGGACAAGGTCGCGGCTGGCGATATGACGGTCAATTTCAAGGCCAACAGCCGCGATGAATTGGGTGAGCTGGGGGAGGTGTTCAACGGCACCGTGAGGAAAATCCACGACCTGATCGAGCGGGTCGGGCAGACCGTGGCTGAGGTCGAGCGCCAGGCCGGGCAGGTGGAAACCGTGTCTGCGCAAAGCAATCAGGCAGTGGCCGGGCAGCGCACGCAGATAGAGCAAGTGGCGACGGCGATGAACCAGATGTCGGCGACCTCGCTGGAAGTTGCACGCAGCGCGGCGGCAGCGGTGAGCAGCGCGCACAGCGTCAACGATGAGACCATTAGCGGTCGCGGGCTGGTCGAGGCGCAGCAGGGCAGCATTACCGCGCTGGCCAGCGAGATCGATCAATCGGTGCTGGTGATCAACCAGTTGGCCAGCGACAGCCAGTCGATCAGCCGCGTGCTGGAAGTGATCAAGAGCATTGCCGAGCAGACCAACCTGCTGGCGCTCAACGCTGCCATCGAAGCGGCTCGCGCCGGCGAGCAGGGCCGAGGATTTGCGGTGGTGGCGGATGAAGTGCGCACCTTGGCCAAACGCACCCAACAATCGACCGAAGAAATCGAGCAGATGATCGCCAAACTGCATGGCGGCGTCGGCGCGGCGGTGAAAGCCATGGGTGTCAGCCATCAGATGGCCAACGGCACGGTCGGGCAGTCGGAAAAGGTCCAGCAGGCGCTGGAAAACATCCTCGGCGCGGTAGGCATGATCGTTGATCAGAACCAGCAGATCGCTGCTGCCGTGGAGCAACAGACCGCCGTGGCCCATGACATCGACCAGAACATCGTCGAGATCAACCGCGCCGGCGAGCGCACGGCCCAAGGGGCGCACCAGACCGAGGACGCCAGCCGGGCACTGTCGGCGCAGGTGGTGGAACTCAAGCAGCTGATCAGCGCGTTCCGGGTCTGACACCCGCAGATCGAAATGTGGGAGCGGGCTTGCTCGCGAAAGCGGTGTATCAGTCAACGACTATGCCGACTGGCACGCCGCTTTCGCGAGCAAGCCCGCTCCCACAGGGGGTATGGATTACCAACCGAAGATTTCACAACTGTTGGCGGTACTGGCGGCAGCCAGTTGTTGTGGGCTGATATTCATCAGCTGGGCCAACGCCTCGCAAATCGCCGGCAGGTGCGCGGGAGTGTTGCGCACACCTGGATACATCGCCGGCGCCATGTCCGGAGAATCGGTTTCGAGCACGATCGAGTCCAGCGGCAACTCTGCCAGCACCCGATGCATGCGCAACGCCTGTGGCCAGGTCGGCGCACCACCCAGCCCCAGTTTGAAACCGAGCTTGATGTATTCGCGTGCTTCTTCGCGGCTACCGGCGAAGGCGTGGATGATCCCGGCGCGTTTGAGCTTGAAGCGTTTGAGCGTGGCGATCACCGCCGCGTGGCTGCGGCGGACGTGGATCAACGCCGGCAGTTCGAAATCTGCCGCCAGTTGCAGCTGCGCCTCGAACAGCGCCTGCTGGCGTTCGCGGTCGAGGGTCTCGATGAAGTAATCCAGACCGATCTCGCCCACTGCGCACAACTGTCGATGGCCGCGCAGCCGCGTCAGCCAGTCGCCGAGTGCGTGTAGATCTTCGGGTTGATGCTGATCGAGGTACACCGGATGCAGACCGAATGCCGCGTACAAGTCGGCATCGCTCTGCACCAGATCCCACACCCGCTGCCAATTGCCCTGATAAACCCCCAGCACCACCATCCGCCGCACCCCGAGGGCGCGGCTTTCGGCGAGCAACGCTGAGCGATCGGCGTCGAAGTCGGGGAAGTCGAGATGGGTGTGGCTGTCGATCAGCTCCACGGCTCAGTCCCGGTGAATGCGCTGCTTGAAGGTCCGCGCGATGGCCTGCACGCCAGGCTTGTATTGCGATTGCTCGACGGCGGCCAGCGCCAGTTCCAGCGCTTTGTCGGCGATCAACTGGTGCTGCTGGGCCATGGCGTTGACCGGCAGCGGCAGGAAGTCGAGCAACTGCGTGTCACCGAAGGTGCCCAGGCGCAGCGGACGGGATTTGAGCGGGAAGTCATGCAGCGCATCGAACACGCCCTGCAGCAGCACGTAGGACGTGGTCACCAGCGCATCCGGCAAATGCCCCAGACGCTGCAGGAGTTCTTCCATCAGTTGCTTGCCGCATTCGCGGCTGAAGGACTCGGCGTGCTCGATCAGCACTTCGCCTTTGAAGTCGACCAGTGCCTGCTTGAAGCCGGCAGCACGTTCCTGACTGATGCTCAGCTCCGGACGCGCGCCGAGCAGCACGATCTGTTTCGGCTGCGGGTCGAGCAGGCTCTGGGTCAGGTGCAGGCTGGCTTCGCGGTCGTCACTGATCACCGAGCAGAAGTGCTCGGGTTCCATGACCCGGTCGATGGCGATGATCGGCAGACCCTTGGCCTGCAACTGGCGATAGCTGTCGTCACCGGCCGGCAGGCAACTGGCGACGATCAGCGCATCGCAGCGGCGCGCCTTGAACAGTTGCAGCAACTGGCGCTCGCTGTCCGGCGCATCGTCGGAACTCGCAATCAGTAACTGATAACCCCGTGCCCGCGCGCCTTGCTCGAGCAGTTTGGCGATCCGCGCGTAACTGGGGTTTTCCAGATCCGGCAGAATAAAGCCCAACGTGCGGGTGTGCCGACTGCGCAACCCGGCCGCTTGTGGATTGGGGGTGAAGCCGTGCTGTTCGACGACCGCACGCACCCGCTCGACCGTGGCGTTGCTGATGCGTTGCTGTTCGGCCTTGCCGTTGATGACGTAGCTGGCGGTGGTCACGGACACTCCGGCCAACCGCGCGATATCACTGAGTTTCAACCCGGGATTTCCTTGTTTTTTCGAGCTTGCCGCCACATTTTCGCCAATCCTACCCGATTCGGGCAGACGACTATTGTCGCAGCGCATCCGACAAGTTGGACTTCAAGGATGAGACATTATCGAGTAACGTGCCGATCAATCTAGATTAAACGTTTCAGCAAGCGTATTTTCTACGTTTTAGACGCCTTTGGCCGGTTCTGCCGTGAAACCGCCAAAACTGCCGCTGAAAAGCAGGCTGACCAGCGCCTAAGCTGTGACCATTCAAAACAATATCCTGGCGCATCCATGTGCCAAAAAGGAGATCGCATGCTCGAGCTCACTATAGAGCAGATATCCATGGGCCAATCGGCTGTGGATAAACCCGCCGCCCTGCAATTACTCGCCAATCATCTGGTGGCCGATGGCCTGGTCGCCGATGGCTACCTCGCCGGCTTGCAGGCCCGGGAAGCCCAGGGCTCGACCTTTCTCGGCCAAGGTATCGCCATCCCCCACGGTACGCCCGAGACCCGCGATCAGGTATTCGCCACCGGCGTGCGCCTAATGCAGTTTCCCGAGGGCGTGGATTGGGGCGATGGTCAGATCGTTTATCTGGCGATCGGCATCGCCGCCAAATCTGACGAACACCTGCGCCTGCTGCAACTGCTGACCCGCGCCCTCGGCGAGACCGATCTGGGCCAGGCCCTGCGCCGCGCCAGCTCGCCGGAAGCGCTGCTGAAACTGCTGCAAGGCGCGCCACAGGAACTGGCGCTGGATGCGCAGATGATCGGCCTCGGCGTGTCGGCTGACGATTTCGAAGAACTGGTCTGGCGTGGCGCACGACTGCTGCGGCAGGCCGATTGTGTGAGCAACGGTTTTGCCGGTGTGCTGCAACAAGTCGAAGCGCTGCCGCTGGGTGATGGCCTGTGGTGGCTGCACAGCGAGCAAACCGTGAAGCGCCCGGGCCTGGCCTTCGTCACCCCGGACAAACCGATGCGTTACCTCGGCCAGCCACTGAGCGGTCTGTTTTGTCTGGCGAGTCTCGGCGAGGCGCATCAGGCACTGCTTGAGCGCCTGTGCGCATTACTCATCGAAGGCCGTGGCCATGAACTGGGCCGCGCCACCAGCAGCCGCAAAGTCCTCGAAGTGCTCGGCGGCGAACTGCCGGCCGACTGGCCGAGCGCGCGCATTGCCCTGGCTAACGCCCACGGTCTGCATGCACGTCCGGCGAAGATCCTTGCGCAACTGGCGAAGAGTTTTGACGGCGAAATCCGCGTGCGCATCGTCGACAGCGCGGACAGTGCCGTGTCGGTAAAAAGCCTGAGCAAACTGCTGAGCCTCGGCGCCCGTCGCGGTCAGGTACTGGAGTTGATCGCCGAACCGGGCATCGCCGCTGACGCCTTGCCTGCATTGCTGGCCGCTATCGAAGAAGGCCTCGGTGAAGAAGTCGAACCGCTGCCGGCCGTGAGCCAGCAACGCGAAGTCATCGCTGATATCGCCGAAGTGCTGGTCGCCCCGGCGTCCGGCGCGCAGTTGCAGGCGATCCCTGCCGCGCCGGGTATTGCTATCGGCCCGGCGCACATTCAGGTGCAGCAGGCGATCGATTACCCGTTGCGCGGCGAGTCCGCCGGCATTGAACGCGAGCGCCTCAAGCAAGCGCTGAGCGATGTGCGCAGTGACATTCAGGGCCTGATCGAACGCAGCAAGGCCAAGGCCATCCGCGAGATCTTTATCACCCACCAGGAAATGCTCGACGACCCGGAGCTGACCGACGAAGTCGACACCCGCCTCAAGCAAGGTGAAAGCGCCGAAGCAGCGTGGATGGCGGTGATCGAAGCGGCGGCCAAACAACAGGAATCGCTGCAGGACGCGTTGCTCGCTGAGCGGGCGGCTGATCTGCGGGACATCGGCCGCCGGGTGCTGGCGCAACTCTGTGGCGTGCAGACGCCGAACGAGCCTGAACAACCGTACATTCTGGTGATGGATGAAGTCGGCCCGTCGGACGTCGCGCGACTCGATCCGGCGCGGGTAGCGGGGATTCTCACCGCTCGCGGCGGCGCCACCGCGCACAGTGCAATCGTCGCCCGTGCTCTCGGAATTCCTGCGCTGGTGGGGGCGGGCGCTGCGGTGTTGCTGTTGGAACCGGGCACGCCGTTGCTGCTCGACGGCCAGCGCGGTCGCCTGCACGTCGACGCCGATGCCGCGACCCTGCAACGTGCCGCCGAAGAACGCGACACCCGCGAGCAGCGCCTCAAGGCCGCCGCCGAACAACGTCATCAACCGGCGCACACCACTGACGGTCATGCCGTGGAAGTGTTCGCCAACATCGGTGAAAGCGCCGGGGTTAGCGCTGCGGTCGAGCAGGGCGCCGAGGGCATCGGTCTGCTGCGCACCGAACTGATTTTCATGGCCCACCCGCAAGCGCCAGACGAAGCCACTCAAGAGGCCGAATACCGGCGCGTTCTCGACGGCCTCGCCGGGCGGCCGCTGGTGGTGCGCACCCTTGATGTCGGCGGCGACAAACCGCTGCCGTATTGGCCGATCGCCAAGGAGGAAAACCCGTTCCTCGGTGTGCGCGGCATTCGCCTGACCTTGCAGCGTCCGCAGATCATGGAAGCGCAATTGCGCGCCTTGCTGCGTTCGGCGGACAACCGTCCGCTGCGGATCATGTTCCCGATGGTCGGCAGCGTTGAAGAGTGGCGTCAGGCCCGCGACATGACCGAACGCCTGCGCCTGGAAATCCCGGTCGCTGATCTGCAACTGGGGATCATGATCGAAGTACCGTCAGCGGCCTTGCTGGCGCCGGTATTGGCCAAGGAAGTCGACTTCTTCAGCGTCGGTACCAACGACCTGACGCAATACACCCTGGCCATCGACCGTGGTCATCCGACGCTTTCGGCCCAGGCTGACGGCCTGCACCCGGCGGTGCTGCAACTGATCGACATCACCGTGCGTGCCGCGCATGCCCATGGCAAATGGGTCGGTGTCTGCGGCGAACTGGCGGCGGATCCGCTGGCGGTGCCGGTGCTGGTCGGCCTTGGCGTCGATGAGCTGAGCGTGTCCGGTCGCAGCATCGCCGAGGTCAAGGCGCGCATCCGCGAACTCAGCCTGACCCAGGCGCAAACCCTTGCTCAACAAGCCCTGACCGTGGGCAGCGCGAACGAAGTGCGTGCATTAGTGGAGGCCCTGTAATGGCCAAGATTCTCACCCTGACCCTCAACCCGGCGCTGGACCTCACGGTCGAGCTGTCACGCCTGGAGGCCGGTCAGGTCAACCGCAGCGACGAGATGCACACCCACGCCGCCGGCAAAGGCGTGAACGTCGCCCAGGTACTCGCAGACCTCGGGCATCAACTGACGGTCAGCGGCTTTCTCGGCGAAGACAATCTGCAAGCCTTCGAAACCCTGTTCGCCAAGCGCGGCTTTGTCGACGGGTTCCTCCGTGTGCCGGGGGAGACGCGCAGCAACATCAAGGTCGCCGAGCACGACGGGCGCATCACCGACATTAACGGCCCAGGGCCGGTGGTCGACGCGGCGGCGCAGCAGGCGCTGCTTGAGCGTCTGCTGCAGATCGCCCCGGGGCATGACGCGGTGGTGGTCGCCGGCAGTCTGCCGCGCGGCGTCAGCGCGCAGTGGTTGCGCGAGTTGATCGAACGCCTGAACGGTCTCGGCCTGAAAGTCGCCCTCGACAGCAGTGGCGAAGCCTTGCGCGCGGCCATTGAAGCGCGCCCGTGGCTGATCAAGCCGAACACCGAAGAACTCGCCGATGCGCTCGATTGCGATGTGGTTTCGCACGCGGCCGAAGCGCAGGCAGCGGCGTGCCTGCACGCCAAGGGTATCGAGCACGTGGTGATTTCCCACGGCGCTGACGGTGTGAACTGGTTCAGTGTCGGCTCGGCGCTGCATGCCACGCCGCCTAAGGTCACGGTCGCCAGTACGGTGGGGGCCGGCGATTCGCTGCTGGCCGGCATGCTCCACGGTTTGCTCAGTGCCGATACTCCCGAGCAGACCCTGCGCACGGCCACGGCGATTGCTGCGATGGCGGTGACGCAGATCGGTTTCGGCATCAACGATTCGGCGCAACTGGCGCAGCTCGAACAGGGCGTACGCGTGCGTCCCCTGACAGAACAATAAGAGGGTTTGTCATGAAACTAGCCATTGTCACGGCCTGCCCGAACGGCATGGTCACCAGTGTGCTGTGCGCCCGCCTGCTCGATGCGGCGGCTCAGCGTCAGGGCTGGAGCACCAGCGTTGAAGTGGTCGATGCGGCGCACCCGGAGCGCGAATTGTCGGCCGCCACCATTGAAGCGGCGGAGTGGGTGTTGCTGGTGGTCACCGGCGACATCGACATGACGCGTTTTGTCGGCAAGCGCGTGTTCCGCATCGCCCCGGCGCAAGCGCTGCAGGATGTCGAAGCGGTGCTGCGTCGCGGTGCCGAAGAGGCCGAAATTTACGTCGCCAGCGAAGCCGTCCCGGTTGCCGCTGCGCAACGTGCGCCGCGCATCGTCGCGATCACCGCGTGCCCGACCGGCGTCGCCCACACCTTCATGGCCGCCGAAGCGTTGCAGCAAACCGCCAAGCGCCTGGGCTATGAACTGCACGTCGAAACCCAAGGCTCGGTCGGCGCGAAAACCCCGCTCAGCGCAACGGCGATTGCCGAGGCTGACGTGGTGTTGCTGGCGGCCGACATCGAAGTCGCCACCGAGCGTTTCGCCGGCAAGAAAATCTATCGTTGCGGCACCGGGATTGCCTTGAAGCAATCCGAAGCGACACTGAAAAAAGCCCTCGCCGAAGCTCAGGTTGAGAGCGCTGCGAGCGACGGCAAGGCGCCGGCCAAGCAAGAGAAAACCGGGGTCTACAAACACCTGCTGACCGGTGTTTCGTTCATGCTGCCGATGGTGGTGGCCGGTGGGCTGATGATCGCGCTGTCGTTCGTCTTCGGCATCACCGCGTTCAAGGAAGAAGGCACGCTGGCGGCAGCGCTGATGCAGATCGGCGGCGAAACCGCGTTCAAGCTGATGGTGCCGCTGCTCGCCGGTTACATCGCCTACTCGATCGCCGACCGCCCGGGCCTGGCGCCGGGGATGATTGGTGGCTTGCTCGCCAGCACGCTGGGGGCAGGGTTTATCGGCGGGATCGTCGCCGGGTTTATCGCCGGTTATGCGGCCAAGGCCATCAGTCGTTATGTGGCATTGCCGCAGAGCCTCGAAGCGCTGAAACCGATTCTGATCATTCCGTTGTTCGCTAGCCTGATCACCGGTCTGGTGATGATCTACGTGGTCGGTAAACCGGTCGCGGGGATGCTTGCGGCACTGACGCATTTTCTCGACAGCATGGGCACCACCAACGCGATTCTGCTCGGCGTGTTGCTCGGCGGCATGATGTGCGTCGACCTCGGCGGGCCGATCAACAAAGCCGCGTATGCCTTCTCGGTGGGGCTGCTGGCTTCGCAGAGTTATGCACCGATGGCCGCGACCATGGCTGCCGGCATGGTCCCGCCAATCGGGCTGGGCATCGCCACGTTCATCGCCCGCCGCAAGTTCGCCCAGACCGAGCGCGAGGCCGGTAAAGCGGCGCTGGTGCTGGGGCTGTGTTTCATCTCCGAAGGGGCGATTCCGTTTGCCGCGAAAGACCCGCTGCGGGTGATTCCGGCGAGCATCGCCGGTGGTGCGTTGACCGGCGCGTTGTCGATGTACTTCGGCTGCAAACTGATGGCGCCGCACGGTGGCTTGTTTGTGCTGGCGATCCCCAATGCGATCAATCATGCGTTGCTGTATCTGCTGGCGATTGTCGCGGGGAGTCTGTTGACTGCTGTTGTCTATGCGACGGTCAAGCGCCCGGAAGCTGTTGAGTTGGCGCTGGAACCCGCCAAAGCCTGACACTGCAATACCCCTGTGGGAGCGGGCTTGCTCGCGAAGGCGTCGTGTCAGTCGATATTTCTTTAACTGATACACCGCTTTCGCGAGCAAGCCCGCTCCCACAGGGGGGATGTGCTGTCATGCCGGATTCATCATCCCGTGCTTAAGTTTTCCTTTTTCCAGGGAGAACAGCATGAGCGATTTCAATCCGGGGCGTCGACGGGTCATGCAGGTTGTCGGTGCCGGGCTGCTGATGCCGGGGCTGGCGCCGGCGGTGATCGCGTCGGTCAAGGATCGGCCGCAACTCACCGACGGCGTGCAGTCCGGCGACCTGCAAGGTGACCGCGCGATGATCTGGAGCCGCAGCGACCGTCCGGCGCGGATGGTGGTCGAGTGGGACACCCGCAGTCAGTTTCGCCACCCGCGCCGTGTAGTCTCGCCACTGGCCGATGCGCGCACCGACTTCACCGCCCGGGTCGAACTCACCGGGCTTCCCGCCGATCAGGCGATTTTCTATCGGGTGTATTTCAAGGACGCACAATCCGGCGTCGCCAGCGAGCCGTGGCTCGGCCATTTGCGCAGCACTCCGAAAGCGCGGCGCAACATCCGCTTCGTCTGGAGCGGCGACACCGTCGGCCAGGGCTTTGGCATCAACCCGGACATCGGCGGCATGCGCATCTACGAATCCATGCGCCTGCGCCTGCCGGACTTCTTTATCCACAGCGGCGACACCATCTACGCTGACGGCCCGGTGCCGGCGCAACTGACCACCGAGGGTGGGCGGATCTGGCGCAACCTCACCACCGAAGCCAAGAGCAAAGTCGCCCAGACCCTTGACGATTATCGCGGCAACTACCGCTACAACCTGATGGACGAAAACATCCGCCGCTTCAACGCCGAAGTACCGCAGATCTGGCAGTGGGACGACCACGAAGTGGTCAACAACTGGTCGCCGGGCAAGCAGCTCGACGAACGTTATCAGGAAAAAGATATCCACACCCTGGTCGGCCGCGCGCGCAAGGCCTGGCTGGAGTATTCGCCGATGCGCCTGCAGGCGGCCGATGGCGGCGGACGGATTTATCGCAAGCTCGGTTACGGGCCGATGCTCGATGTGTTCGTGCTCGACATGCGCAGTTATCGCGGCGCCAACGACGACAACCTCGGCGCGGCCAAACCGTTTTTGGGGCGTGAGCAACTGGACTGGCTCAAGCGTGGCTTGAAGCACTCCAAGGCACAGTGGAAGGTGATCGCCGCCGACATGCCGATCGGCCTCGGCGTGCCCGACGGTGAAGTCAGCCCGGGCGTGGCGCGCTGGGAGGCCGTGGCCAACGGTGATCCCGGCCCGGCGCAGGGACGTGAGCTGGAAGTCGCCGAGTTGCTGGGTTTCCTGCGGGCGCAACAGGTACGCAATTTCGTGTTCCTGACGGCGGACGTGCATTACTGCGCAGCGCATCACTACCACCCGGATCGCGCGGCGTTTCAGGATTTCGAACCGTTCTGGGAATTTGTCGCCGGGCCGCTGAATGCCGGGAGTTTCGGCCCTAATCCACTGGACAAGACCTTCGGCCCGGAAGTGGTGTTCCAGAAGGCCCCACCGACGCAGAACGCTTCACCGTTTGCCGGGTTTCAGTTTTTTGGCGAGGTGAACATCGAAGGGCAGAGCGGGGAGATGAGCGTGGTGTTGCGGGATTTGAATGGGGTAGCGGTTTTCGAGCAGAAATTGCAGCCCGTCTAGACGCTGCAGAACCTGTGGGAGCGGGCTTGCTCGCGAAGAGGGTGTGTCAGCGAATTGGATATCGACTGGCACGGCGCCTTCGCGAACAAGCCCGCTCCCACCGGGTAATGATGGGTGTCAGTACACGTCGCGGCGATAGCGGCCCTGTTCGATCAGACGTTCGACTTCGGCGGTGCCGAGGATGTCGTTGAGTGCCTGATCGACGCCGGCGGCCATGCCCTGCAGGCTGCCGCAGATGTAGATCACTGCGCCGTCAGCCAGCCACTTTTTCAGCTCGTCAGCAGATTCGCGCAGGCGATCCTGGACGTAAATCTTTTGCGCCTGATCCCGCGAAAACGCCAGATCGAGTCGCGCCAGATCGCCATTGATCAACCACTCTTCCAGCTCTGCACGGCAAAGGAAGTCGTGCTGACGATTGCGCTCACCGAACAGCAGCCAGTGACGCTGCTGACCGTCGGCGATGCGTGCTTTGAGCAGACTGCGCAGACCGGCGAGGCCGGTGCCGTTGCCCAGCAGAATCATCGGCACCGCTTCGTTCGGCAAGTGGAAGCCACTGTTGCGCCGCACGCGCAGGCTGATGCTGCCGCCCACGGGCGCATGCTCGGTCAGCCAGCCGGAGCCGATGCCCAGGCTGCCGTCGCTGTGTTGTTCCTGACGCACGATCAGTTCCAGCACGCCGTCGGCGGCAATCGAGGCGATCGAGTATTCGCGCATGGCCAGCGGCACCATCGCATCCACCAGCGCTTGTGCATGCAGGCCGACCAGATGCGCGCGATGCTCGGGCAACTGGCGGCTGGCGAGGGCGATTTCCAGTGGCTCTTCGAGGCCGTTGACCTTCACCGTGGTTTCGCCACGAATGCCGAGGCCGTCGAGGAAATGTTCGATGGCCCACGGGCAGTTGCGCGGCAGCACTTCCACGAGGTCGCCGGCCAGCCAGCTGCTGGTGCTCGGTGCCTTCAGGCCCAACAGGTAAACCGGCGCGCCGCTGCTGTCGGGGTTCATCAGTTCGCGGCTGACCAGCGTCCAGTTGTCGTAGCTCGGCGCTTGCCAGGTGTCGACCGGCGCCTGCCCGGTCAACTGTCCGAGCTGGGTTTGCCAGTGACGCAGGGCGTAGGGGTCGCCGCTGTCGACTTCGACCGGGGCGAACAGGGTCTTGCCGCCGTGCTCGCCGAGCCACTGATGCAGGCGTCGGGCGAAACCGCAGAAATTCTGGTACTGGCGGTCGCCGAGGCCCAGCACCGCATAGTTCAGGCCGTCGAAGCTGGCGGCGTTGCTCAGCACTTTGCGCTCGAAACCGCGGGCGCTGTCCGGTGCTTCGCCGTCGCCGAACGTGCTGACCACGAACAGCGCGTTATTCGACTCACGCAGATCCTGCGCGCTGACGTTCGCCAGCGGCTGCACCTTCACCGGCAACCCGGCGGCCTGCAATTGTCCGGCGGTCTGCCACGCCAGTTGTTCGGCAAAACCGCTTTGGCTGGCGAAACCCACCAGCCATGCCGGTGCATCAGCGGCCGGTGCCTGAAGACCTTTGCGCGCGTCCTGAATCTGTTTTTTCTTGCGCCGGCGATCCAGATACAGCAGCCACCCGGTGATGAAAAACAGCGGCATGCACACGGCGGCGAGGGTGACAATGATTCGTCCGACCAGACCGAAATAGCTGCCGACGTGCAGCGCGTAAATGCTGGTCAACAGCTGCGCCTTGAAGCTCTTGTCGGCGTAGCGGTCGACACGTTTGACGATGCCCGTGACCGGGTCGAGGGTGATCTGATTCAGTGCGCGATCATGCGGCGAGCTGTCGAGCAGATAGAACACGGTCGCCGGTTGCCCGGCCACTGGCGGCATGCGGATGTTGTAGGCCGACAGGCCCGGGCCGGCGGCGCTGTAGATGCTGCTCCACATCGCGGCGTAGTCGGCGGTGGGTGCCGGGCCCTCCGGCGCTGGCCCGCGACCACCGCGCACGCGCTCGTTTTGCGGCGCGTCGGAAAGCAGTCGGGTCAGGCCTTTGTTGTACCACTCGTACGACCAGGACAACCCGGTCAACGCCAGCAGCAGGTACACCAGCAGGCACCAGGTGCCGGCCACCGAGTGCAGATCCCAGTTGAAGCTGCGGCCCTTTTTCTTCCAGTCGAGGGTCAGCCACACGCGCCAGCTGTTCCACTGGCGCGGCCAGCGCAGGTACAGCCCGGAGAGGCAGAAGAACAGCAGAATCAGGGTGCAGGCGCCGGTGATGTTGCGCCCGGTGTCGCCCATGGCGAGAAAGCGGTGCAGTTGCAGCATCAGGCCGAAGAAGTCCTGGCCAACCGCGTCGCCCATGAACTCGCCGGTGTACGGGTCGAAGTAGCGCATCTCGCCACGACGTTCGCCTTTGGGCGGGGTGAAGTAGACGCGTGCGGCGTTGCCGCTGTCGGTCTCGACCCAGAGCATCGCGACTTTCTTGCCGGAAGTCGCTTCGATGTGTTCCACCAGCTCGACTGGAGGCAGGACGCCAGCGACCTGTTTTTCCACCTGCAACACCGACGGGTTCAGCGCCCGCAGGATTTCGTCCTGGAACGAATAGGCGGCACCGGTAATGCCCATCAGGGCCAGCACCAGCCCGGCAGTGATGCCGAAAAACCAGTGCAACTGGAAAAGGGTTTTCTTCAACACGTCGCTCGCCTTGTCCGTTCGAAAATTTGTCATCACGGCGCGCATTATGCCGTGGGTTGTCGAGAGCTTCTTTGATTACGCACAAAGGCCCCGTTCAATCTAATGAACGGGGCCGGATCTGCTGATTGCATTAACTGTGGGAGGGGGCTTGCTCGCGAATGCGTCGTGTCAGTCGATATCTATTTCACTGACACATCGCCTTCGCGAGCAAGCCCGCTCCCACATTTACCGCATCAATCAGAAGTGGAAGTTGGTGCTCAACAGTGCCGTACGGCCCGCCGCCTGGTTGGCGAAGTGGGTCGAGAAGGCTTTGTCGTAGTAGGTTTCATTGGTCAGGTTCTGCACGTTGAGTTGCAGGTCGACGTTCTTGCTCAGCTTGTAGGCGGCCATCGCGTCGTAACGTACATAGGAATCGACCATCGTGGTGTTCGCTACGCTGCCGTAGACGTCGTCGACGTAGAACGCGCCGCCACCGAGGGTCAGCTTCGGTGTGACCTGATAAGTGGTCCACAGGCTGGCGCTGTTTTTCGGCGTGTTGGGCAACTCGTTACCGTTGTTGATTTTGTTGGCTGGCAGGTCACCGCCGTCCACCTGTTCGCTGTCCATGTAGGCGTAGCCGGCGAACACTTGCCACTTGTCAGTGATCTTGCCGCTGGCCGACAGCTCGATACCCTGCACGCGGGTCTTGCCGGCGTTCTCGTAGGAGGTGGTGTCGACTTGCACGCGAGCGTTTTCTTTCTCGGTGCGGAACACGTCAGCGGTCAGCGACAGGCGATCGTTCAACAGATCCCACTTGGTGCCGATTTCGTAGTTCTTGGTGGTTTCCGGCTCCATGTCGCTCTTGAGCAGGTTGCCATTGCGATCCGGGGTGCCGCCCAGCGGGTTGCCTTCCTGGCCTTCACCGAGGGTGTTGCCAGGTGGCGTCGCGGAGGTCGCGTAGGAGGCGTAGATGCTGCCGTTCGGTGCCGGTTTGTAGACCACGCCGAACTGACCGGTGACGAATTCGCTGGTGTCATCACCCTTGGAGGTGGTGGTGCCGGCGTTGTTGTAGGTCTTGTAATCGGTGTCGAAGTGGTCGTAACGCAGGCCCATGTTCACCAGCCACTGCTCGGACAACTCCAGGGTGTCGAACGCATACAGCGCGTAGGTATTGGCCTTGGTGTCGGTGCCGGCGTAGTTGCGCGAGATCGCGCCGTTCCACGGATCGTTCGGGGTCGGGTTCGACAGCGAGGTGCAGTTGTAGCCGCTGGACGCGCCGATCATCGACGGGGTGCAGTTGCTGCTTGCTGCCACGTTAGTGGTGCGCGGCGTGGTGTCGGTGTTGACGTTGTACGAGGACTTCTGGCCTTCCTCGCGGGTGTATTCGACACCGGTGGAAAAGCTGTTTTTGAAACCGGCGACGTAGAAATTGCCGAACAGGTCTGTCTGGTTGGTGGTGGTCTCGGTGTTGCTCACCCGCGTGTTGGCACGACGCCAGACGCTGCCATTGTTGACGTTGCCCTTGCTGTCGTCCGGCTGAGTCAGGATGTAATCCTGCATGCTGGTGCCGTGGCGCAGGGTGTTCTTGATGGTCAGCGAGTCGCTCAGGTCATGCTCGATGGCGAAGGTCGCGGTGTCGGTGCGGCCCTTGCGGAAGTCGCGATCCAGACCGTAGAAGTTGCTGTGATCACCACCGGCGTACGGCTTGTCCGGGTTG
Source organism: Pseudomonas sp. Irchel s3a10 (assembly GCF_900187525.1). NCBI lineage: Bacteria > Pseudomonadati > Pseudomonadota > Gammaproteobacteria > Pseudomonadales > Pseudomonadaceae > Pseudomonas > Pseudomonas sp. Irchel s3a10. The sequence continues at coordinate 10,976 of NZ_FYDR01000012.1, read as the reverse complement.
GACTTGGTGCGTGCCGCCGAACCGGCCTTTGGAATGGTGTAAGGAATGCCCGAGTCCGGGGTGTCGTTACTTTCCAGATGGTAGTAGTCGAGGTTGACGCGGGTGTCGGTGCCCAGGCCAAACGCCAGGGATGGCGCGATACCCCAGCGATCGTAGTCGACCTTGTCGCGACCGGCGACATTGCTCTCGTGGCTCATCAGGTTCAGGCGGCCGGCAGCGGTGTCGCTGAACTGGTAGTTGCCGTCCAGGGTGTAACGCTGGGTCTGGTCGGAGCCCCAGGTGAAACCACCGTCGAACGAGTTGCCCAGGTGCGCTTTCTTGCTCACCAGGTTGATGCTGCCGCCGGCCGCGCCACGACCGCCGATGGCCGAGTTCGGGCCCTTGCTGACTTCGATGTTTTCCACGGCAAAGATTTCGCGACTCTGCGAACCGGTGTCGCGCACGCCGTCGAGGTAGGTGTCGCCTTGGGCGTCGAAACCACGAATGAACGGACGATCGCCCTGCGGGTTGCCACCTTCACCGGCACCGAAGGTGATGCCCGGTACGGTGCGCAGCGCGTCCTGCATGTTCAGGGCGCCGGTGTCTTTGAGCACTTGTTGCGGGATGACGGTGACCGAGCGCGGCGTGTCGACCAGCGGCGCGGTGTACTTGGGCGAGGAGGCTTTTTCGACCTGGTAGGACGTCGAGTCCTGCGCTTCGCCGGTGATGGCGGTGGCATCCAGGGCGATGGCATTGCCAGAGGCTTTGCTATCGGTCTTTTCCGCGGCGAAGACCATCTGGCCAGCGGAGCCGGCGGTGATGGCGACACCAATGGCCGACGCGAGCAGACGTGGTGAACTGACCGGCAATTGAACCTGTTGACGTGACATTTTTATTCCCCTCCCCAAGGATTTGAGGTCGCGGAATATAGGGTAAACAGGTATTCGTATCAATTGCGAAACATTGTTATTCGCGACGAATTTACATTCTTTACAATTTAACCTTACGGTTTTTGCCGATTCATCCGTCGTGCGGGTTTTACACAGCCAATAAGAATCAATACCATTGGCACCCCTTTACCATCAGGTACGATCACCATGCTGCTGCACATCCCCGGCCTGTTCGCCAAAGAAGAAGTGCAGCGTATCCGCGAGGCGCTGGAGCAGGCGGATTGGGCTGATGGCAAGATCACCGCCGGCTACCAGTCGGCCAAGGCCAAGCACAATCTGCAATTGCCTGAAGGCCACCCACTGGCCAAGGAAATCGGCGCAGCGATGCTCGAACGGCTGTGGAAAAATCCGCTGTTCATGTCGGCCGCGCTGCCGCACAAAGTATTCCCGCCGTTACTCAACTGCTACACGGCGGGCGGCAGTTTCGACTTTCACATCGACAACGCCGTGCGCCAGCCCAAAGGCAGCATTGAACGGGTGCGCACCGATCTGTCGGCCACACTGTTTTTCAGCGAACCCGAGGATTACGACGGCGGCGAGTTGGAGATTCAGGACACCTTCGGCACGCAACGGGTGAAACTGCCCGCCGGCGACATGGTGCTCTATCCCGGAACCAGCCTGCACAAGGTCAACGCGGTCACGCGGGGGGCGCGTTATGCGTCGTTCTTCTGGACGCAAAGTCTGGTGCGCGAAGACAGTCAGCGCGCGTTGTTGTTCGAGATGGACGGGGCGATTCAGCAACTGACTCAAGACATGCCTGATCATCCTTCGCTGATCCGCCTCACCGGTACGTATCACAACCTGTTGCGGCGCTGGGTCGAGGTATGAGTTTCCTGCTGCGTCGCGAGGAAATCCTCAGCGGCGAACAACTTGGCGCCATGCTCGGCGAAAGTCCGGCCCGTGCCGCGCAAGCGATTTTGCTCGCGGCGGGTGAGGGCGAAGTTGAAGCGCAGGCGTTGCTTGGACAGATTCTTCTGGATGGACAGGGTATCGCGCAGGATCAGCCGCTGGCGCTGCGCTGGTTCGGCATCGCCGCCGGGCGCGGGCATTTGATGGCGCGCAACATGCTCGGGCGTTGTCATGAGCATGGCTGGGGGTGTTCGGCAGATGCGGCGATTGCCGCACAGCACTATCGGATCGCGGCGCAAGCCGGACTGGATTGGGCGATGTACAACCTCGCCAATCTGCTCGCCACCGGGCGGGGTGTGGCGGTGGATCATCAACAGGCGTTGGCGCTGTATCGGCGCGCGGCTGAATTGGGCCATGCGAAATCGATGAATCTGCTGGGGCGCTATCTGGAAGAAGGGCAGGCGTGCCCGGCGGATCCTGTGGCAGCGCGCGATTGGTATCGACGTTCGGCCGAGGCTGGGGATTTTCGTGGGCAGTTCAGTTTTGCTGCAGTTTTGGCGGACGAGGGGCGGATTGATGAGGCGGTCGATTGGCTTGAGAAAGCTTTGGCCGGCGGCAATCTGAATTTTCTGCGGGTGGCGAGTCAGGCACTGTTAAGTGCGACAGATCCCGGAATCCGGGGGATGGCATCCAGATATCAGCTTCGCGCCGATGAGTTAAACCGCACTGCATAACCCCAGTGGGAGCGGGCTTGCTCGCGAAGGCGTTGTGTCAGTCATCACCATCCGCACTGGCCCACCGCATTCGCGAGCAAGCCCGCTCCCACAATGGATTGCATCGACATACAAAAAAGCCCATGACACGTCATGGGCTTTTTGCATTATGGCTTCAGCGCTTACACGTAAAACGATTTCAGCGGCGGGAAGCCATTGAATTCGACGGCGCTGTAACTGGTGGTGTACGCACCGGTCGACAACCAGTACAGACGATCACCAATCGCCAGGTTCAGCGGCAGACCGTACTTGTAGTTCTCGTACATGATGTCGGCGCTGTCGCAGGTCGGGCCGGCGATGACCACTTCTTCCATCTCGCCTTTCTTCTCGGTCCAGATCGGGAACTTGATCGCTTCGTCCATGGTTTCGATCAGGCCGGAGAACTTGCCCACATCGGTATACACCCAACGCTCGACGGCGGTGCGGGATTTACGCGCGACCAGCACCACTTCGCTGACCAGAATACCGGCGTTGGCGATCAACGAACGGCCCGGCTCCAGAATGATTTCCGGCAGGTCATCACCGAAGTCTTCCTTCAGGAAGCGGATGATCTCTTCGGCGTAGGTTTCCAGGCTGTTGGTGCGGGTGATGTAGTTGGCCGGGAAGCCGCCGCCCATGTTGATCAGCTTCAAGTGGATGCCGTCTTCTTCTTTCAGACGCTCGAAGATCACTTTGACCTTGGCGATCGCTGCGTCCCAGACGCTGATGTCGCGCTGTTGCGAGCCGACGTGGAACGAGATGCCGTACGGCACCAGGCCCAGGTCGCGGGCGAGGATCAGCAGGTCCATGGCCATGTCGGTCTGGCAACCGAACTTGCGCGACAGCGGCCAGTCAGCGGTGGTCGAGCCTTCAGTCAGGATGCGCACATAGACTTTCGAACCCGGTGCGGCCTTGGCAATGTTACGCAGGTCGGCTTCGGAGTCGGTGGCGAACAGGCGCACGCCCTTCTCGTAGAAGTAGCGGATGTCCTTGGATTTCTTGATGGTGTTGCCGTAGCTGATCTGATCCGGGCTGACGCCACGGCTCAGCACTTTGTCCAGCTCATAGATGGAGGCGATGTCGAAGCTCGAACCTTTCTCTTTGAGCAGGTCGATGATCTCGACAGCCGGGTTGGCCTTGACCGCGTAGTAGACCTTGGCGAATTCGAAACCGGCGCGCAGGTCGTCATAGGCCTGGCTGATCATCGCGGTGTCGATCACCACGAACGGGGTTTCCTGTTTGTCGGCGAACGCCTTCATTTTCTGAAAGGTTTCGCGCGCGAAATAGTCTTCGACCTGGATCGACATGCTGGGAGCTCCTATGGGCAAACTCGTAAAAACAATGGGTGCAAATGAACGCCCTCCGTATCCCCACTTTGGTTCGCCTACTTCCCAAGGCATGTCGCCGAAAGCAAAAAGGCCACGGGCGTTTTTGCCCTTGGCCTTGCTGTCTCGTCGTCAGTACTTGAGCCGGATGGATCGTTTCCAGCATGGACGTTCGGCGCGAACTTTAGGGCGTGAGGGGCCTGAGATCAACTAAAAATGTCGCGTTTTTGCACGCTTCTGACGTGCGTCGCGAATATCACTCTTTGTAGCCGACCGAGATGACGGACAGATGTTCCCCGGGAATTTTCATGTGTTAAAAATATCTGCACGTTCGCCGCTTTTATCGGCTAATTAGCGGGGAAGTGTGATCGGCGCAACATCGGCGACGTTGGCGGCGAGAGGCGGGTGTGAGGGGGATTTTGGCCGTTTGGGAGCGGGTGTTTGTAGCGGTTCTGTGAACGCAGCTGTTGAGATTCTTTTCCGCCCTGCGAATCATCGGGAAATTGCACAAATCCTGTGGGAGCGGGCTTGCTCGCGAAGACATTTTCACAGCCGACATCACCGCCGACGGCCATTACGCATTCGCGAGCAAGCCCGCTCCCACAGGTTTGTAGTTTTTACGCGATTACAGCCTCAGCCGGCGAGACGATACTGGTCTTCATCCCGCGTGAACGACCCGAGCTCAAGTAAGCCGCAATCGACTCCTGCGTTACTTCACCGAGGAACACCCGCTCGGCATCCATCACCGGCAGCCACGAACGATTGAACTCGTACATGCGCGACAACAGGATGCGCAAATGTTCGTCGTACGCCGCCGTGGCGTTGAACTCGCGCAGATACTGCCCGCAGGTGCCGGTCTGGCGATGCAGGTCGCGACGACGCACGTAACCCAGCGCCTTGTTCTCGGCACACGTGACCACCACATAGCGGCGGTCATGCTCGTCCATCAACTCCAGCGCATCAGCCACCGAGGTTTCGGGGCTGACCGAGGGCGCGTTGTCCGCTGCGTCTTCAGCCTTCACCAGCAGCAGGCGTTTGAGGGTGCTGTCCTGGCCGACAAAGTTGCTGACAAAGTCGTCTGCCGGATGCGCGAGCAGGGTGTCCGGGTGATCGATCTGCAGCAGTTTGCCGGCGCGGAAGATCGCAATCTTGTCACCGAGCTTGATCGCTTCGTCGATGTCGTGGCTGACCATGATCACGGTCTTGTTCAGCGCCCGCTGCATCTCGAAGAACTCGTTCTGGATCATCTCGCGGTTGATCGGGTCGACCGCACCAAACGGCTCGTCCATCAGCAACAGCGGCGCATCCGCCGCCAGTGCGCGGATCACACCGATGCGCTGCTGCTGGCCGCCGGACAGTTCACGCGGATAGCGATGCAGATACTGCTTGGGCTCAAGCTTGATCATGCTCATCAGCTCGCGAGCGCGGTCGTGGCATTTCTGTTTGTCCCAGCCGAGCAGTTTCGGCACCACGACGATGTTCTCTTCGATGGTCATGTTCGGGAACAGACCGATCTGCTGAATCACGTAACCGATGTTGCGGCGCAGTGTCACTTCGTCGAGGTCGGTGGTGTCTTCGCCGTTGATCAGGATCTTGCCCGAGGTCGGCTTGATCAGGCGGTTGATCATTTTCAGCGTGGTGCTTTTGCCGCAACCCGATGGCCCGAGGAACACACAGATTTCGCCTTCATTGACGGTCAGGCTCACCGAGTCCACGGCTTTGACATCTTTGCCGTTGCTCTGGAAGGTCTTGCTGAGGTTTTGAAGTTCGATCATTTGAGGAGTCCTTTTGGAGTCAGCGTACGTTGCAGCCACTGCAGGAGAAGGTCGGCGAAGATCGCCAGAAGACTGACCAGCAGCGCGCCGACGATCAGCATCGACATGTCGCTGCGGCTGATGGAGGCGAGGATCAGCACACCGAGGCCACCGGCGCCGATGGTCGCGGCGATGGTCATCACACCGATGTTCATCACCACGGCGGTGCGCACGCCGGCGAGGATCACTGGCACCGCAATCGGCAACTCGACCATGCGCAGGCGCTGGCCGAAGGTCATGCCGATGCCGCGTGCAGCTTCACGGATACCCGGTTCGACGCCGGTCAGGGCGAGGTAGGTGTTGCGCATGATCGGCAGCAGTGAATAAAGGAACACCGCGGTGATAGCCGGCATCGGCCCGAGGCCCTGGCCGAACCTGGAGTAGAACGGCAGCAGCAAACCGAACAGCGCAATCGACGGCACCGTCAGCAGCACCGTTGCGCTGGCCTGCAAGGGGCCTGCGAGGCTCGGAAAACGCGTCATCAGAATGCCCAGCGGCACACCGATGAAAATCGCCAGCGTCACCGCAATGCCGACCAGAGTGATGTGCTGCCAGGTCAGGTGCATCACCTGCTGCCAGTCGAGGTGGGAAAAGGCGTTCAGAAATTCCATGACTTTTCCTCCTTAGTTGAGTGGATGCTGGCGCAGGAAGTCCGCGGCGACTTTCGATGGGCTTTCGTGATCGACGTCGACCCGCGCGTTGAGCTGGCGCATGGTTTCGTCGTCGAACAGTTGCGCCAGCGGCTTGAGTTGCTCGGCCAGTTGCGGGTGCGCATCGAGGTAGGCCTGACGCACCACCGGCGCGGCGGTGTAGTCGGGGAAGTAATGTTTGTCGTCTTCCAGCAGTTTCAGGCCGAACGCATTCAGGCGGCCGTCGGTGGTGTAGACCAGACCGGCAAACACCTGGCCGTTGCGCAGCGCGGTGTAGACCAGTCCCGCGTCCATCTGGCGGATGTTCTTGCGGGTCAGGTTCATGTCGTAGAGCTTGACCATGCCGTCCAGACCGTCGGAGCGGTTGGCGAACTCGGTGTCCAGCGCCACCAGGTGATTGGTCTTGGCCTCATCGCGCAGCACCTTGTTCAGGTCGCTGATGGTGTTGATCTGTGGATACTCCTCGGCGACTTTTTTCGGCAGGGCGAGGGCGTAGGTGTTGCTGAATTTCGACGGGGTCAGCCAGACCAGGCCTTTTTTCGCGTCGAGTTCTTTGACCCGGGCGTAGGACTGTTCGCTGTCGAGTTTTTCGGTGACATGGTTGTAGGCCACCAGCGACACGCCGGTGTATTCCCAGAGCATGTCCAGTTGTCCGCTTTCGTGAGCGCTACGGGCGAGGTTACTGCCCAGTCCGCCGGTGATCTGCGCGTCGTAGCCTTTGCTGCGCAGGTATTGCGCGGTGATTTCCGCGAGCAGGGTCTGCTCGGTGAACACCCGGGCGCCGAGGCGAATGAGCGGTTTTTCCGCCGCCTGGGCAAATCCTGCGAACAGCATGATGCAGCCTAAGATCAAGCTAAATCGTTTCATAAATATTCCTTCGCAAGAGCCTTAAGACGGGCGCAAACCGCGTTCCAGCCAGAGACGGCTGGCGAGGGTGACCACGCCATCGAGCAGCAGGGCCAGCAGCGCGGTGCACGCGGCGCCGAGCAGCAGTTGCGGCTGATTGTTCAGGGCGATGCCAGGGAAGATCAGGCTGCCGAGGCTGTTGGCGCCGATCAGGAAAGCCAGCGGCGCGGTGCCGACGTTGATCGCCAGTGCCACGCGCACGCCACCGATGATGATCGGCACGGCGTTGGGCAATTCGACTTTCCACAGCACCTGGCGCGGGGTCATGCCGATGCCGACGGCGGCTTCTTTCAACGAACCCTGGACGTTTTTCAGGCCTTCGTAGGTGTTGCGCACGATCGGCAACAGGGAAGCGAGGAACAAAGCGAAGATCGCCGGGCCACTGCCGATGCCGAGAATCCCCAGGGCAATCGCCAGTACAGCCAGCGGTGGCACGGTGTTGCCGATATTGAAGATCTGCATGAAGCGTTCAGCGCGGCCGACCATGGTCGGGCGACTGAGAAAGATACCGGCGGGGATGCCCACGACCAGGGCGGCCAGCATTGAAGCGAGGACGAGAATCAGATGAGCTTGCAGGTAAAACAACAAATCGTCGCGGTAGTGTTCGATCGTGTTGATGCCGATCCAGTGAACCAGCAGGGCCAGGAGCGCGATAACCACCGCACCTCCCATCAGCCCTTTGCCATAGCGGATAGCCACAGGCGGACTCCTTTTCTTGTAGTCGGCGAACGCTCTCCCGTGTGGCATGCCAAGCCTTGGCTGCCGGGAAAAACGTTCGCGAGAAGCAGCTCCCTCAGCACCGGCAAAAAGCGGTCTGAAAGCGAGCCATGAGCGCAGCCTCGTCAGGCTAACTTGCTGATTTTTCAGCCCCTGACGAAATGTCGTAACAGGGGATGGACGTCTCCGTGCTTTAAAAGGTTCCCACGTTAGACACTGTTTGGCCACCTGTTGGAGCTGCCGAAGGCTGCGATCTTTTGATTTTGTTTTTAAAAGCCAGATCAAAAGATCGCAGCCTGCGGCAGCTCCTACAGGGTTTTGCGGGGCCGAGGGACGGTGGTCTGGCGATCACTTTTTAAGCTATACTCGCCGCCCTTTTTTGAATCACCGCCAGGCGATTTCCCATGACCAACCAGGCCGCCGAAGTCGCGAAACGCCGCACTTTCGCCATTATTTCCCACCCCGATGCCGGTAAAACCACGATCACCGAAAAGCTCCTGTTGATGGGCAAGGCGATTGCGGTGGCCGGTACGGTGAAATCCCGTAAATCCGATCGCCATGCGACATCCGACTGGATGGAGATGGAGAAGCAGCGGGGTATTTCCATTACCACGTCGGTCATGCAGTTCCCGTATCGCGAACACATGATCAACCTGCTCGACACCCCGGGCCACGAAGACTTCTCCGAAGACACCTACCGCACCCTGACGGCGGTCGACTCGGCATTGATGGTTCTCGACGGCGGTAAAGGTGTCGAGCCACGCACCATCGCCCTGATTGATGTCTGCCGTCTGCGTGACACGCCGATCGTCAGCTTCATCAACAAACTCGACCGTGACATCCGCGACCCGATCGAACTGCTCGACGAAATCGAAGCTGTTCTGAAGATCAAGGCAGCGCCGATCACCTGGCCGATCGGTTGCTATCGCGACTTCAAGGGCGTGTACCACCTGGCCGATGACTACATCATTGTCTACACCGCCGGTCACGGTCACGAACGCACTGAAACCAAGATCATCGAGAAGCTCGATTCCGACGAGGCGCGCGCGCACCTGGGCGACGAGTACGATCGCTTCCTCGAACAGCTGGAACTGGTGCAGGGCGCCTGCCACGAGTTCAACCAGCAGGAGTTCCTCGACGGTCAACTGACCCCGGTGTTCTTCGGTACCGCACTGGGCAACTTCGGGGTCGATCACGTGCTCGACGCCGTCGTTGACTGGGCCCCGCGTCCGCTGGCCCGTGTCGCCAACGAACGTACCGTGGAGCCGGTGGAAGAGAAGTTCTCGGGCTTCATCTTCAAGATCCAGGCGAACATGGACCCGAAGCACCGCGACCGCATCGCCTTCATGCGTATTTGCTCCGGCAAGTACGAGAAAGGCATGAAGATGCGCCACGTGCGTACCGGCAAGGACGTGCGCATCGGCGACGCCCTGACGTTTTTCTCCTCCGAGCGTGAACAGCTGGAAGAGGCGTACGCCGGCGACATCATCGGTCTGCACAACCACGGTACGATCCAGATCGGCGACACCTTCAGCGAAGGTGAAGTCCTCGGTTTCACCGGTATTCCGCACTTCGCCCCGGAGCTGTTCCGTCGTGTGCGTCTGCGTGATCCGCTGAAGTCCAAGCAATTGCGTCAGGGTCTGCAGCAGTTGGCTGAAGAGGGCGCGACTCAGGTGTTCTTCCCGGAGCGCAGCAACGACATCATTCTTGGCGCCGTGGGTGTGCTGCAGTTTGATGTGGTCGCCAGTCGTTTGAAGGAGGAATACAAGGTTGAGTGCTCGTATGAGCCGATCACTGTGTATTCCGCGCGCTGGATTGAATGCAGCGACAAGAAGAAGCTTGAGGAATTTTCCAACAAGGCTGTGGAGAACCTGGCACTGGATGGCGGTGGGCACCTGACCTACCTCGCGCCGACGCGGGTTAACCTGGCGTTGATGGAAGAGCGGTGGCCGGATGTGAAATTCCGTGCGACGCGTGAGCATCATTAAGCGCTGAGCTGGGTTGTCTGGAGCCCCTGAGGTGTAGGCCTTGGGGCTTTCTTTTGGGGGCTGTTTGTCTTGGCGGCCTTTGGGCCGACCAGGTTCTTGGTTTTTTGGGTACATATCCGTTTTTTTGGTAACGGCTACTTAGGGTTTCGCCCTTACGGCGAGTCACCTTTTCCAAACGCCGAAAAGGTAACCCAAAAGGCTTGCTCCTACGTTCGGCCCGCTCGCTGGGGCTCGGGGTTCCTTCGCTGCGGGATTGATCCGGGCGCAGCGCCTCCGGTTTGCTTCGCTGCACCTCCTCTCGCTGTGTTTGGCTGCGCCAAACGGTCGCTGCGCTCCCACCCCCGGATCAATCCCTCCACTCAGCCTTCCGACGTCGCCCGTGGATCAAGATCAAGAGCGGTACTCGAGCTTGCGCTCATTGTTTTGAGTGGGGCGGCTGCGCCGCATGGGGCACACACAAATCAAAACTGTGGGAGCTGGCTTGCCAGCGATGGCGGCCTGACAGCCGACCAATCTCTAAGTGATTGCACCCAATCCAATTGTGGGAGCGGGCTTGCTCGCGAAAGCGGTTTCACAGCGGACCAATCTCCAACTGAGCACAACCAATCCCACTCTAGGAGCCAGCCTGCTGGCGATGGCGGCCTGATAGCCGACCAATCTCTAACTGATTGCACCCAATCCAATTGTGGGAGCGGGCTTGCTCACGAAAGCGGTTTCACAGCCAACCAATCTCCAACTGAGCACAACCAATCCCACTATAGGAGCCAGCCTGCTGGCGATGGCGGCCTGACAGCAGACCAATCTCTAACTGATTGCACCCAATCCAATTGTGGGAGCGGGCTTGCTCGCGAAAGCGGTTTCACAGCCGACCAATCTCCAACTGAGCACAACCAATCCCACTGTAGGAGCCAGTCTGCTGGCGATGGCGGCCTGACAGCCGACCAATCTCTAAGTGATTGCACCCAATCCAATTGTGGGAGCGGGCTTGCTCGCGAAAGCGGTTTCACAGCGGACCAATCTCCAACTGAGCACAACCAATCCCACTC
>NZ_FYDR01000013.1:0-100637 GCF_900187525.1 Pseudomonas sp. Irchel s3a10 | reverse complement strand
GATGACGACAAGCAGTCCGAGGTCGGGAAAAGTGAATACCGCCGCCCGGTTGATCCCCCACTGGCCGGAAGGCAGGAGGCGCCCGAGCACTATCGGGTCCAGCAGTGAATGGGGGGCAGAGATTTTCATCTTGGGCTGAACGAGCATGGACGGAACTCCGTGCGAACTGTCGGGAGACAAAGGGCATGGAGTTATTCAGCGCTGAAGATGACGGCTCTGGCTACTGTCAGAAATTACAGGTAGGGAGGTATTTGCGATGAACGGTCGCACGATCCCATAGCCTCAATGCTGCGTCGCCACCATTGAAAAGCAGCGAATCACTCGACAGGCCAGCTACTTGTCTTTTCGAACCCGTGGAGAATGCATGAGCAGTTGCTGGTGGCGGGAGAAATGCGTCAGTGGTGAGCGCCATGCGTAGAAATAAGGCGCCAGCTTGAGCAGCGCCTCCCCATCAAGAGGAGGCACTAGGGCATGGATTACCGGTTTTCACGTCAGTGATGCTTTATGAAGGGTGATTGTCTTTGAGTGTGAAGGCAATAGTACGTAACGTGAAACTGTAGGTCTTCACACCTGCAATCGTAGTCGTCATCTGTAATCTTACTTCATCAAAGTCTTTGCCGTTTTTTGGGGTGATACTTTCATTAAATTGAAAATTGCCTTCGCCTTCGAATAGTTTTAGAGATTCTCCTTCCAATTTCTTCCCTTCCAATAGTAAATCCCTATAGATAATCATTCTGGATGGGAACGACACGTGGCCGATGATTTTTGCACTCGTGGCACTCCCCTCTTTCAGTGTCAAGCCGTACCCAAAGTAGTCCTCACTCCCTTGGCCATGCAGTTCGGCCTTCAAACTCGGCTCAGGGGTCACTGTACAATTATTGTCAGACAATCCCATGGTGATAAAAACCCTCGCTTCAGTGTGTTTCCCCTCCAGCAATTCAACAGACTCTGAGATTCTTCCGCCCACCGGATATGACTGAAAGTTTTCGACGCGGGATTTTAGCGATGTAGATGACATGGTAGAACTCCATCGATTGGTTGGACGACAGAGTTATTAAGGGAGCAAAAGAGGACGTTGGCTACTGTCAGAACTATCAGGTCAGAGCGGATTTCCGATGAATGGTCACAGGTCGCAATAGCCTCGATACACAGCTGTTATCGAGCCTGGCGCGCCAATTCGATTGTCCTGAGCTATCAGAGTGGAAGCCAGACAACGTCATGCTCGACCCGAGTGAGCATATTCAGCATCACTCAAACGAAAAGGCCGATCTGTCTCACAACAGATCGGCCTTTTTCATGCCGTCAGCGCTCAGACATGCTCGCCACTCTTCACCTGCACCTTCGGGGCGCCATGCCCATGATCGTGATCATCAGGCTCGATCACCGGCACTTCCTTGCCATCGCAATCGTGCAGCTTGCCGTCGCTGAAGTAATCGCCTTCACGCAGCGCCGCCAGGTCGCGATAACGCAGGGTGCGTTCTTCCGCTGCGGCGAAAACCGACTGCTGATCCGAGTTGCCGGCAGTGAAGTGGTTGAAGGTCAGGTTGAGCACGATCGCCATGATCGCCGAGGAGCTGATGCCCGAGTGGAAAATGGTCGCGAACCAGCTCGGGAAATGATCGTAGAAGTTCGGCGCGGCAATCGGGATCATGCCGAAGCCGATCGAGGTGGCGACGATGATCAGGTTGACGTTGTTGCGGTAATCGACCTTCGACAGTGTGCGAATCCCGCTCGCCGCCACCGTACCAAACAGCACGATACCGGCGCCGCCCAGCACCGAGGTCGGCACCGCGGCAATCACCCGGCCCATGAACGGCAGCAGCCCGAGAATGACCAGGAAGATACCGCCGGTGGCCACCACAAAACGGCTCTTGATTCCGGTCACCGCCACCAGCCCGACGTTCTGCGCGAAGGCGCTCTGGGTGAATGAACCGAAGATCGGCGCAAACATGCTCGACAGCATGTCCGCGCGCAAACCGTTGCCCAGGCGCTTGGAGTCGACCTTGGTACCGATGATCTCACCGACCGCGAGAATGTCCGCCGAGGTTTCCACCAGTGTCACCATGACCACGATGCACATCGACAGGATTGCGGCGAAGTGGAAGGTCGGCATGCCGAAGTGGAACGGCGTCGGAAAGCCGAACATCGGCCCTTGGGTGACACTGGAGAAATCGGCCATGCCGAGGAACACCGCCAGAATCGTGCCGATCACCATGGCCAACAGGATCGACAGACGCGAGATGGTCGAGCTGCCGACCTTGCTCAGCAGCAACACCAGCACCAGCGTCACCGCCGCCAGACCGATGTTCTGCATGCTGCCGAAGTCCGGCGCGTGGCTATTGCCACCCATGGCCCAGCGTGCGGCCACCGGCATCAGCGTCAGGCCGATGGTGGTGATCACGATGCCGGTGACGAGCGGAGGAAAAAACTTGGTGATTCGCGAGAATACCGGGGTGATCAGCAAGCCGATCAACGATGCGGCAATCACCGCGCCCAGCACCGACTGGAAGCCGCCCTCCCCGCCACTGCTGACGATGGCGACCATGGTCGCCACACCGGAGAACGACACGCCCTGCACCAGCGGCAACTGACAGCCAAAAAACGGTAGACCCAGGGTTTGCAGCAGTGTAGCCAGCCCCCCCGCAAACAATGAAGCAGCAATCAACAGACCAATGTCCGCCGGCGACAACCCGGCCGCCTGGCCGATGATCAGTGGCACCGCAACGATACCGCCGTACATGGTCAGAACATGTTGCAGGCCGTAAGCCATATTCGCGCCGACCCCGAGATTTTCGTCCTCGGGCCGTTGGTGTGAAACATGGGGCGTTTTCATGTGGGGGGTTCCCTGGTTTTTGTTATGCGCACACTGTATTCAATACTCGTGACAAATGTCCATAGAGTTGTATACAACTTGTCAGTCACTTAATGGATAGGTAGCCACCCAAGCTTCTATCCGGCGCTTCGATCCCCCCACGAATCCGGGAACACCCCCCCTCCTGTCCCCGGTTTTTATCCCACCAGGCTGATAGTGTTCATGGCGACCAGCGGCGCTCAATTAGACCCGTGTCGCATGGTCAGGCCGGCAGAATCATCCGCCCCAGCGACTCGCGCACATGCGGCTGGTCAGGCAAGCTCAGGCCGAACTCCTGCTCCAGCACCTTGATCAACTCATCGACATCCGCCACCTCGCGCCGCTCGCTGTCGGCGCCCATGTGGTGAATCGCGAAACTGCCGTTGTTCAGCGTCCGTCGCCAGCCATCGCCAGTGCGCGCAACCATCAGCCGTTTGGCGAACGGGGACTCGGGATGGGTCGAGACGTACCAGTTGCCGAGCGTGAAATCGATGTCTTCCTGGCGTTGCAGATCAAACAGGTACATCGCGCGCCACTCCCCAGCAACACTGGCACGCAGCATGTAGCCGTCCGCCTGTTTATCGATGCGATAGGACTCGTGCGGCGTCGACTGTGCGGCCTCGGTATCGAGCAGCAGCGGCGCGGTCGGCACCATGCCGCCAAAACCGACGTCGGTGATGTAGCGCTCGTCATCGATGATCACCAGGCTCAAGCGATGGGTACGCGCCGTCCACGTGCCTTCGGGTTGCGCCAGCACCACGCGGCCGGAAATGCCTCGGGCCTCGAAGCCCAATTCCTGCAGCAACGCCAGAAACAGATTGTTCAGTTCGTAGCAGTAACCACCCCGGCCACCGTGGAGAACCTTTTGTTCGACCGACGCCAGATCGATCAGCACCGGTGCGCCAGTGATCGTCGACAGGTTCTCGAAGGGAAACACGCCGGTGTGGCGCAACTGCAACTGCCGCAGGGTTGTCAGCGTGGGGGCCGGTGGGGTGTCGAACCCCAGGTGTTGCAGGTACAACGTCGGATTCGCCAGACGTGGCTCGCTCATTGCTCAGTCCTTTTGCATGTGGCCGCGGATCGCTGCGCCGCTGGCCGACAGGTATACGGGATCGGGCCCCGACTCCGACAATTGATTTCGCCAATCAGCGCTACCGACGCTTGCGTGAACCGATGCGAATCCAGGTCGGCGCATGATCGCTGGCGTGCGGTTCGTTACGCACCCACGCGTCTACCCCGGCCTCGTGCAAATACGGACTGAGTGCCGGATTGAGCAGCAGATGATCGATGCGCAGGCCGGAGTTGGTTTGCCAATGCTGGCGGAAGTAATCCCAGAAGGTGTAGAGGCGCTCGTCGGGATACAGATGGCGCAGCGAATCGGTCCAGCCCTGATCCAGCAGCCGCTGATAACACTCGCGGCTTCCGGGTTGCAGCAGCGCATCCTTGAGCCAGGAACGGGTGTTGTAGATGTCCATATCGGTGGGCACCACGTTGTAATCGCCGGCCAGCACCACCGGATGATCACTGCTTTGCAGATCCTTTGCATAGCGGATCAGGCGTTCAAACCAGGCCAGTTTGTAGTCGAATTTCGGCCCCGGCTGCGGGTTGCCGTTGGGCAGGTACAGGCAGCCGACCAGTACACCGTGCACCGCCGCCTCCAGATAACGGCTGTGCTTGTCGTCGGGATCGCCCGGCAGACCGCGACGGCTCTCCAGCGGCTCCGCATCGCGAGCGAGGATCGCCACGCCGTTCCACGACGCCTGCCCGTGCCAGATCGCGCCGTAACCGGCGGCTTCCAGTTCAGCTACCGGGAACGCACTGTCGACCGACTTGAGCTCCTGCAGGCAGGCGATGTCCGGTTGCTCGCGCTTGAGCCACTGCAGCAGGTTCGGCAAGCGCGCGCGCAGGCCGTTGACGTTGAACGTGGCAATCCGCAGGTTTTTCATCGTCCAGGCTCCGGCGAACAAGGTGTGAAATTTGTGACCTTGTGCTGACGGCGGTGGTTGCATCGGATCAACCGGCTGCGGCGTAATAGGCGCTCGCCACTGCCCCGAACTGCCGAGAACTGCTCCCATGCTCACCACGCTGCAAGGCCCGCGCATCCTCCTGCGTCCGCTTCAGTACAGCGACGCCGACGCCCTGCTCCGCGCTGCCGCCGACGGCGAACTGTGGAACCTCACCGTCACCGTGGTCCCTTCGGCGAGCACCATCGACAGCTATCTGAAAAAAGCCCTCGACGGCCGCGACGCCGGCACGGTCATGCCGTTTGTAATCGTGTTGAAGGATAGCGGCGAAGTGATCGGCTCGACCCGGTTCTGGAAGATCGACCCGCTCAATCGCAAGCTGGAAATCGGCAGCAGCTGGATCGCGGCGCGCTGGCAGAAATCCTTCGTCAACACCGAAGCCAAATACCTGATGTTGCGCCATGCGTTCGAGGTGCTCGACTGCGTGCGAGTGCAGTTCACCACCGACGAGAACAACCACAAATCGCGCAACGCGATTCTGCGCCTCGGTGCGCAACAGGAAGGCATTGTGCGCCACGAGCGGATCATGCCGGACGGCCGCAAGCGTAACTCGGTGCGCTTCAGCATTATCGATGACGAGTGGCCGCAGGTGCGTCAGGTGCTGGAGCAGAAACTGGCTGAGGATCGAGGTTGAGGCTCGACAACCGCTCGTCAGCCAATCGGCACCAACGGGTGAAAGTGTCAGACCAAAGTCAGGTAACCGAACCTTTTGGGAGACGTACCATGACAACGCGCAAACTGACTTCCCTGTTGCTCGCCGGGCTGCTGACCACCGCCTCGGTCGGCGCTTTTGCCGCCAATGACGGGGCAGATGCCTCAGGCACCAAATCCGGTGCTACAAGTGGCACCAACATGCCACCCAACACTAATCCCGGAGCACCGAAAAACGGCGACAGTACCGATGGCGCCGGCAAGGGTACCGGCACTAACAGCGGCACCATGGGTTCTGGATCGGGAGCGGGGGGCGGCACCGGTTCGGCCGGCGGCGGAACTGGCGGTGCCGGCGGTGGCACAGGCAGCTGAACGAACAAGCGTGACCGCTGGTGATCCGGCATAAAAGCTTGAATCTGTGGCGAGGGAATCTGATTCCTCGCCACAGATCAAGCGCGTAGGCTTTAGCGATCCGACCGCATCAACTCGGCAACACCCTCCTCCAGCGACAACACTGCCGCGCGATTGCGCCCGGCATTTTTTGCCTGATACAGCGCCGCATCAGCACGTTGGATAAACACTTCGAGGCTGTCATTGCCGCTCGGAATAAATGAGTAGCAGCCCAGACTCACCGTCAGGTAACCGGTGGGCGAACCGCTGTGAGTAATGCGTTTATCCATCACGCTGCGACGGATCTGCCCGGCAATCGCCAGCGTGCCGTTGATATCGTTACCCGGCAGCAACACCGCGAACTCCTCGCCACCGTAGCGCACCGCCAGGTCAGACTTGCGTTGCGAGCAGTTCTTCAAAACCTGGGCCACCTGAGTCAGGCAGTGATCCCCTGCCACATGCCCGTAGGCATCGTTGTAGCGCTTGAAGAAATCTATATCGAGCATGATCAGGCCGACCGGACTCGACTGCCGTGCACCGCGGGCAAATTCGATCTCCAGTGAACGCTCGAACAGGCGACGGTTGGCCAATCCCGTCAGGCTGTCGTGGGTAGCGATCTGCTCCAGTGTGCGCTGTGCCTTACGCAGGTTTTTCTCGATTCGCTCACCGTCGCGCACCTGATGAATGAACACCCAGCCGAACAGGCCGACGCCAAGAATCACCAGCGCCACAATCACGCTGGACTGAAAGGCTCGCTCATACCACCCCTTGAGAATCGTTTCGCGCGAAGAGGCGGACGCTACCACCAGCGGGTAAGCCGCCAACTGGCGGTAACCGTACAAGCGCACCACGCCGTCAACCACCGACTTGATCATCGCGGTGCCGGCCGGGGCTTCGGGCAGCAGCTTCTGATAAATCCTGCCTTGCGCCAGCGACGAACCGATCAGGCCTTCGTCGAACGGCCGCCGCGCCAGCAACGTGCCGTCCTTGAGTCCGAGAAACATGATGCCGCTGTCATCAAGGCTGAAGCTTTTGAAGAACCGGTCGAAGTACGCCATCTTTATCCCGGCCATCAGCACGCCCTGGAAATTGCCGGCGCGATCGTTGATGCGTTTCGAGATCGGGATGACCCACTCGCCATTCTCGCGGCTGCGAATCGCCGGGCCGATATGCGCCACGCTGGAAGCATTCTGCTGGTGAAACTTGAAGTACTCGCGGTCGGCGACACCGTTGCCACGGGGCAGATCAGCGAACGAAGTGATCACCCACTGGCCCTCGCGATCGAACAGAAACATGCCGTGTAACTGCTCCAGTTGCTGCACTCGGCGCGCGAAGGTTTTTTGCAGGCGTGGTCGCTGCGCGGCGCCATAACCATCGTCCTCGACCCAGTCGGCCAGACTGGTAAGCACCAGGTCCGCGGCCAGAAACGTGTCTTCGGCCTGCTGCGCCATGGCTCGGGTCAGGTTGGTGGAGGCGATTTGCGCATTTGCCAGATCCTGGCGTCGTGTCTGTTCCAACTGCAGATAAAGCAATCCGCACAGACACAGGCACACCGCAACGATGAACAGCGCTGCCGCCTTGCGCAGTGGCAGGCGTTTAAGCGTGCCGGGAGTCTGATGCGGGTCTTGAATGGGGATTGGCAAAAACGTGTCCTGGGCAGGTACGACAGGGGCCGCAGCCCGAAACCCTTACTTTTCATGAGCGTAGCCCAGCGGGGTGCGCACAGCAAACCCGCCCCGCCAACACACGCCTGCCCCGCTGTATCGGCGCGCAAGGGATTTGGATGACCTCCGCACGTCGATTTATTTTCAGTGGTGGTTTTGCGGGCGATCGCCCTCGCGTATCTGCGCAGGGCAATCGCGCAGGGCACCGATGACGGCTATCGGGGTTTGTTGATTTCGCGCAGCAAATCCGCGACCGGTAGGTTCATGGTGTTTGAGTAGTAGGGTTTGTAGCCGTACGCGGTGACGACGACTTTGCAGGGGATTTGTTGTTTGTTGGCGAGGAGGTTGTTCAGTTCTGCCACCGAGAGATTTCTTTCAGAACTCCGGTTGCTTGAAGTTTCACTCAAGAATGCGCGGGTGAGATAGGAAAACTTGGCCTTGTTGTTTTCATTTTTTTCCGAGCGTATCAAACCGGTGGCGGAAAACTGTATGGCTTTGCCTACTGAGAAATCATGATCATCCGCCAATGCGCAATGAAGCATGCCCGAAATCATCCCAACTCGCTCCCCGCGATCAAAAAGATCCAACACATCAACGTCCGACTGATACCGGATGATGTATAGCAGCGACTTTTCTCTTTCCACAGATTCGAAGCTCAGGTTTGCGGGAGGCTTTGTGTGATCCTTCGCACAACCAGAGCAGAAAGCGAGCAAGCCGCAAAGTAGTAACCTGTACATCATGGAAAATCCTTCATGATTGAGTCAAAAAGCATATCGGCTGCCGATTTGCTCCCCGCGATACGGGCAGTAAACAACCCCCATGCATTTGCATGATTAGTGTCTACATTGACGTTCAATGAAGGGCCACATGAGATAAGCCACTTTTCACCAAAATCAGCGACTCCATCTGACGAATCTCTTTTAGTTGGCATTGCTTTGATATTGATCCAATCGGCAGCAATTGGATCAGGACGTTCGCGATAAATATCAGAACCCAACCAGACCAGGGCCCCTTCACCCACGGGATCAAGGGTAATCAGCATCTGAATCCGGTAACCCCATTCCGACATGATCTTTGTCAGATGCGCACCATTCCAACCGCCAAGGCTATGACCCACGATATAGACAGGACAGCTCTTGTAGGGAATCAGACTCAGGACATGACGCTGAATATCCTGTTTTCCTCTGACTTCGTTGTAGCCCAGCCACTCAGACTTGTATTTACCCTCCTTAGCCAAGCTTGTCGTGCGCTCATCAAAATCCTTCCGTGCCTCTTGGATGTTTCCATAAGGCCCCGAAAAATAATAACTTTCCTTATCCCCGGCGCCTCCGACAAAAACAACAATCGCCTTGGTACTCTCCACCGGCACAGGCTTGTCACTGACATCCTTCTTATCCGTCAGCGCATGTTCCTTGTGCAGCTTGTAATTGTTGCCTTTCGCGCACGTTACTGTTTCAGCGGCCATGCCTCACTCCTCCAGAAACAGCTTGATGGTTTCAGGCAGGTGCGAGCTGACTTCGTGGGTGAACCCGTTAGCGTCAGACACTCCGTGTTCCAGACGCCCGTCTGCGCGCTGGATCACGTAGGGATGATTGATCATGGGCTCACCGGTCACGTCATTGACCAGTTTCAACTTGTCCGTGAAATGCACCGGCATCGGCAGCAAACCACTGAAAGGCGCCGCTGTTACCGTGTCACCAATGATGACCGTGCCCGACCCGCCAATGACCACGTTGCCGTGCCCACCGGTGCTGTCCAGGGTCGCGGCGTTTAAGCCATTGATAAACACCGTCGAAGAAACGCCACCAGTAATGGGGCTACCGCACGCGGATTTATCAGTCATTCGCGCAGCCGCCAAGCCGTCGAAATTCACGTTCGGCGAGCCACTGGCAATCGGATTGGTGCCATGTCCCGGGAGTGGGCAGGCGGTTGGGTCGGTGACGCGGGCGGCGGGTTTTCCGCTCATGAACAGCTCCTTGCAGTGTTGCGGGTCATCCTTTTTTGGGGGCGCAAGCATGCGTGAATTTTCCGGTTGCTTCAAACCTCCAGGCGAAAAAAAGGCGCCCGATCGAGGCGCCTTTTTCATTCGTGCAACCGCTCACATCACCGCGACGGCGGCACCCGAATATCCCCCGCCCGGCACTGGGTCTTCACGCCCTTGCCGCACGCGCCGAACTGCAGATCCTTGCCCATGCACACCCGCACTTCCGAGAGTTCCGGGCCGCTGCAGATCACCGCGATGCCATTGGCCGGGATCCCCGGGTTGGCCTTGCGGAACAGGTCGGCGATTTCCTGGGCTTCGAAGTAATACGAGGAGCTGAACGGTTGCAGCTCCTGCGGGATTTTCACCGCGCCAACCGCTTTGTCCGCTTCATCCAGATAGCCCATCGCGCCCAGACCGCTGCAGGTGCCGTGTTTGGACCATTCGTGATCGAGCAGTTTCCTGGTCGGGAACAGCGTCAGGCCTTTGGTGGTTTCCGCCGCCGACAGCGTGGTCAGCGGTGGGCAGGATTCCGGCCAGCCGCCGTTGGCGTATTGCGGCCACAAGCCGTGCAACACGAAGCCGTAGCCCTTGCCGGAACATTGCGCGTCATCTTTGTGCGTCAGGCAAAACGTTGGCGACCAGGACAAGCTCAGCAGGTAGTAATCGAACTGCCCCGCCACCGCTTCCGTCTGTACCTTGCTGGCGTTCGACTGACGCGCCGAACTCAGGCCGATGCTACCGGCCGTCAGCGCGATCAGCGCCAGAATTGTAAACAGCTTTTTCATGGACCCGCTCCTTGGGACGCCTGCGTCCGTGGTTTTTGATGCTGACCAGACTTGGCCAGCGCTGATTTCGCCATGTTTGTGTTGCAAGCGCATGACGCAAGGCAAGGCCGTACGCCGTTGAACGGTCTACGATTAACAGGCAGACATCAAACCAAGGGATCCGAAATGAGTAAAGCAGACGAACTCGCCGCCAAACTCAAGCAAACCCGGCACACCCGTGCGGATGCCGCGCTGGAGATCGATTGCTGGCCGGCGCAGGTCTACGATCTGTACCACCGCATCGAGGCCTGGCTGCAACCCGTCACCGAAGTCGGCCTGAAAATCCGCCGCAATCCGACCCACGTTTGCGAGAGCTCACCCGATGGCGAAAGCCACGATTACGCGATCGACCAACTGGTGATCGAAGCCAATCAGCAAACCCTGACCTTTGATCCCATCGCCCGGTTTACCGAGGACGGCGCCGGTCGCGTGCAGATCACCCTGCCGGATCGCAACACCTACCTGCTGCGCACAGTCGATGAGCACCACGAGAGCCATTGGTGGCTGCAAACGGTGGAAACCGGTCAGGAACTGGATGCGATTGCGCTGACCGAGAACAATCTGTTGCAGGTGGTGCAGGAAGGGCTCGGTCTGTAACGCGAGCGGCGAAGCTGTCAAAACTGTAATCCCCCTCTCAGCCAACTGAAAGCCAGCGCTGGTTAGCCTCCCCGTCATGTGTCAAACGGGGATCTCCAGCGCATGCCTTCCAACACTTCAAGACGCACCTTCGTCAAAGGCCTGGCCGCCAGCGGCCTGCTCGGCGGCCTCGGTCTGTGGCGCGCGCCGGTCTGGGCGCTGAACCCGACTGGGCAGATCAACGAACTGAGCGGCAGCGAATTCGAACTGTTTATCGGTGAAAGCCCGGTCAACTTCACCGGCAGCCCGCGCACTGCGCTGACCATCAACGGCAGTCTGCCCGGCCCGCTCTTGCGCTGGCGCGAGGGTGATACGGTGACGTTGCGCGTGCGCAACCGGCTCAAGGACAGCACTTCGATTCACTGGCACGGCATCCTGCTGCCAGCCAACATGGACGGCGTGCCAGGTCTGAGTTTTCACGGCATCGAACCCGGCGGCGTATACGTCTACCAGTTCAAGGTGCGGCAGCACGGCACTTACTGGTATCACAGCCATTCAGGCTTGCAGGAGCAGGCCGGGGTCTACGGGCCGCTGGTGATCGACGCGAAAGAGCCGGAGCCGTTCCAGTACGACCGCGACTACGTGGTAATGCTCAGCGACTGGACCGACGAAGACCCGGCCAGCCTGATGAAGACCCTGAAAAAGCAATCCGACTACTACAACTACCACAAGCGCACCATTGGCGATTTCATCGATGACGTCAGCGACAAAGGCTGGGGGGCCACCGTCGCCGACCGCACGATGTGGGCGCAAATGAAGATGAACCCCACCGACATCGCCGACGTCAGTGGCGCCACCTATACCTTCCTGATCAACGGCCATACGCCCGACAACAACTGGACCGGGCTGTTTCGCCCCGGCGAAAAACTGCGCCTGCGGCTGATCAACGGCTCGGCCATGACTTACTTCGACGTGCGCATTCCCGGGCTGAAAATGACCGTGGTCGCGGCGGACGGTTTGCACGTCAAACCGGTCAGCGTCGACGAGCTGCGCATCGCCGTGGCGGAGACCTACGACGTGATCGTTGAGCCTGACAGCGAGGCCTGCACCCTGTTCGCCCAGGCCATGGATCGCAGCGGTTACGCCCGCGCCACCCTCGCCACCCGCGCCGGTCTGGTAGCACCGGTGCCTGCGCTGGACTCGCGCCCGTTGGTGACCATGGATGACATGGGCATGGCCGGGATGGATCACGGCTCGATGGACATGAGCGCCATGGCGGGCATGGATCACTCGGCGATGGGCCCGATGCAATCGCACCCCGCCAGCGAACAGGACAATCCGCTGGTGGACATGCAAGCCATGAGCACCGCGCCGAAACTCGACGACCCCGGCCTCGGCCTGCGCAACAACGGCCGCCGCGTGCTGACCTACGCCGATCTGCGCAGCACCTTCGAAGACCCCGACGGCCGCGATCCCGGGCGCACGATCGAGCTGCACCTGACCGGGCACATGGAGAAGTTCGCCTGGTCGTTCAACGGCATCAAATTCTCCGACGGCAAGCCGCTGCGCCTCAAGTACGGCGAGCGCATTCGTCTGGTGCTGGTCAACGACACCATGATGACCCACCCCATCCACCTGCACGGCATGTGGAGCGATCTGGAAGACGAGAACGGCAACTTTCAGGTGCGCAAACACACCATCGACATGCCCCCCGGTACCCGTCGCAGCTATCGGGTGACGGCCGATGCATTGGGCCGCTGGGCCTATCACTGCCATCTGCTTTATCACATGGAAACCGGCATGTTCCGCGAAGTGCGGGTGGAAGAATGAAGGGGCCGAACATGACTCGATTCGCAGCGTTATCCTTGTTAATCATCGGCAGCTCCGTCATGGCCGCCGACGACATGCAAGGCATGGATCACAGCCAGATGCCCGGCATGGATCACTCGATGCAAAGCATGGACGACGGCATGATGCAGCCCGCCGCGCCGATTGAAAGCCGCACGCCGATCCCGGTGCTGAGCAACGCCGACCGCGCCGCCGTGTTTGTCAGCCCCGGCGGCCATCAGGTGCACGACAGCGCGATCAACAGCTACTTCCTCGCCGACAAACTCGAATGGCAAAACGCCGATGACGGCAGCGCTTTGGCCTGGGATCTGTCCGGCTGGATTGGCGGTGACATTGATCGCCTGTGGCTGCGCTCCGAAGGCGAACGCAGTAACGGCAAGACCGAGGACGCCGAGCTCCAGGCATTGTGGGGCCATGCGATTTCGCCGTGGTGGGACGTGGTCAGCGGCGTGCGTCAGGACTTCAAACCCGGCGCCCCACAAACCTGGGCCGCGTTCGGTGTGCAGGGCATGGCGCTGTACAACTTCGAAGCCGAGGCCACGGCGTTTCTCGGCGAAGGCGGACAAAGCGCACTGCGGCTGGAGGGCGATTACGACATTCTGCTGACCAACCGGCTGATCCTGCAACCCACCGCCGAGCTCAACGTCTACGGCAAAAACGACCCACAACGGGGCCTCGGTTCCGGCCTGTCGAACACCGAAGCCGGCCTGCGCCTGCGCTACGAAATCCGCCGCGAATTCGCGCCGTACCTCGGCGTGACGTGGAACCGCACCTACGGCAACACCGCCGATTACGCCCGCGAAGAAGGCGAAAGTCGTAGCGAAGCACGGCTCGTGCTCGGTGTGCGGCTGTGGTTCTGAATTCCCACTGAAAAACACCCCAGAGGTCTTGCATGCGCACGTTGAATATCACCCTTGTACTCGCCAGCGGATTGCTTCTGAGCAGCCTCGCCCAGGCCCACCCGAAACTGCTTTCATCGATCCCGGCCGAAGGTGCCGACGGCGCGGCACCCGACAAGATCGAACTGCACTTTTCCGATAGCCTGCTGACCCGGTTCTCCGGCGCCAAACTGGTGATGACCGAGATGCCCGGCATGGCCCATTCGCCGATGCCGATGAAGGCCAAAGTCAGCGCCGGCAGCGACCCGAAATCGATGCTCGTCACCCCGCTCGCGCCATTGCCCGCCGGCACCTACAAAGTCGAGTGGCGCGCGGTGTCGTCCGACACGCACCCGATCACCGGCAACGTCACGTTCAAAGTGAAGTGAGCGATGGCTGAGCTGATCAACATCATTCTGCGCCTGGCGTTGTATGTGGATTTGCTGCTGTTGTTCGGGGTGGCGTTGTTTGCGCTATACAACGTCAACGCGCCGCTGCGGTTCAGGCCGCTGTTGCGTGGATTGGCGTTGCTCGGTGCCCTGCTGTCAGTGGCTGGATTGTTGCTGATGACGAGCGCCATGAGTGGCGAAACCGAACTCGCCGCACTCTGGCCGCATCTGCAGATGATGCTGCTGGAAACGGACGTCGGGCTGGCGTGGGCACTGCGCATGATTGCGCTGATCGTGGTGCTGGTTCAGCCGGGGAAGTGGCTCGCGTCGATGGCCGGCGCGGTCGCCCTCAGCTCCCTCGCCTGGAGTGGGCACGGGGCAATGGACGAAGGCTGGCTGCGACTCTGGCATTTCCTCAGCGACATCCTCCATCTGCTGGCGGCAGGTGCATGGCTGGGCGGCATGCTGGCGCTGGTGCTGCTGACGCGGGGTCGTGTGGATGAAGCACGGATTCGCCTGCTGGCTGCGGCGGTGAAACGCTTCGAGTGGATCGGCGCGGCGATTGTGCTGACGCTGTCGCTGAGCGGCGTGGTCAATTACCTGTTCATCGTCGGCCCGAGGCTGGACGAAGTGCTGCTCGGCACCTATGGGATGTTGCTGGCGATCAAGGTTTGGCTGTTTGCCGCGATGCTGGTGCTGGCGGCGCTGAACCGCTTTCACCTTGGGCCTGCGCTGGAGCGATCCATACGCGATGGACAGCACGTGATCGCGACGAATGCACTCAGGCGCAGCGTGCTGCTGGAACTGGGCCTGGCCCTGCTGATCGTGGCGTTGGTGGCGTGGCTCGGCACGTTGAGTCCGGACGCGGGATGACACCCGCGAAGGCCTTTCACTACACTGGCTCACCGTCCTCTGCAGAAGCCCGATGTCCATGACCATTCTAAAAAGCACGATGATCCTTTGCGGCGCGCTGACCCTGGCCGCCGGCGTTCAGGCGCAGGAAAGCCCTTCGCACCTCGACAGCATCCAGCAACAAGGCCAACTGCGCGTCTGCACCACCGGCGACTACAAGCCCTACACTTTCAAGCGCCCCGACGGCGACTTCGAGGGCATCGACATCGCCATGGCGCGCTCGCTGGCCGACAGCCTCGGGGTCAAGGTCGAATGGGTGCAGACCACCTGGAAAACCCTGATGCCGGACATGCAGGCCGGCAAGTGCGACATCGGCATGGGCGGCATTTCGGTGACGCTGGAGCGGCAGAAAAAAGCCTACTTCAGCAACACCCTCGACAGCGACGGCAAGATCCCGCTGGTGCGCTGCGCCGATGTCAGCAAGTACCAGACCATCGAGCAGATCAACCAGCCCAACGTGCGTCTGGTCGAACCCGCCGGCGGCACCAACGAAGCCTTCGTCCACGCCTTCCTGCCCAAGGCGCAACTGGCGCTGCACGACAACGTGACGATCTTCCAGCAACTGCTCGACAACAAGGCCGACGTAATGATCACCGACGCCTCGGAAGCGCTGTATCAGCAGAAACTCAAACCGGGGTTGTGCG
This sequence comes from Pseudomonas sp. Irchel s3a10, assembly GCF_900187525.1. Classification (NCBI taxonomy): domain Bacteria; kingdom Pseudomonadati; phylum Pseudomonadota; class Gammaproteobacteria; order Pseudomonadales; family Pseudomonadaceae; genus Pseudomonas; species Pseudomonas sp. Irchel s3a10. The sequence continues at coordinate 85,002 of NZ_FYDR01000013.1, read as the reverse complement.
CGGTGAATCCGCACCAGTACATGCAGTACGGCGAGAAGGCATACCTGCTGCCGCGCGATGACATCAGCTGGAAACTGTACGTCGATCAGTGGCTGCATTTGAACAAAGTGACTGGCAAATATCAGCAGGTCCTTGGCGAGTGGCTTGCGCTGCCGCAGTAATCTCCAAGGCACAAACACTTGTGGCGAGGGAGCTTGCTCCCGCTGGACTGCGCAGCAGGCCTTCTTTTGAGGGGCCGCTTCGCGCCCCGGCGGGAGCAGGCTCCCTCGCCACATTGATTCTCAGCCAGGAAATCTATCAATCGTCATGCAACATCCCGGAACTGTCAAAGACGAATGGCGGAACAAGCGCCCTGCACTGGCGCCTGTAATCGAACGAATCAACGCTGCTTGATTGACACCAAAATCGCGTCAATTCCGACATTTACAATAACCCCATCGGGTTTAACAAAGGTTTACATCAACTGGATTTTTCATTCGGTATCGTTATTGCAACTCACCGAAAGGAATCAAACGTCAAATGCAGTCGGGCACCCAACTGGTCAATCCAGAACTGATAAAAATTCGACGACTGTTCGCAACCCCATTGGCGAGTATCCAGTACCCGGGCGCAGAAAAACTCAACGCTGAGTTGAAAGCCATCATCTCCAATCACATGGCTCAAGATCGCAACGGTACCCAACGCAGCAACGACGGCGGTTGGCAGTCCGCCAATGACTTCGCAAATTGGGAAGGAGATGCCTGCATAGCGCTGGTTAAATTCGCCAAAGCATTCGCCGGCCAACTCACCGCCGTTCATAGCGACCTGTATGGACTGACCGAGCCGCACTTCGAATGGAAGCTCAACGCCTGGGTCAATGTAAATGAAGCTGGCCACAGCAACTCACTTCATGGCCACCCCGGCGCGTTCTGGTCCGGCGTTTATTGGGTAGATGCCGGCGGACGAGAAGATGACCCGATCGTCGACGGTGACCTGGAATTCATCGACCCGCGCGGAATGGTTGCCTCGACCTACAACCCGGCCTTGCGCATGAGAGTCGAAGACTGTCTGACTGCCGGCTTCAGCACGGTCTGCGCCGCCAAAAGCGGAACCTTCATCATGTTTCCCTCATGGCTGATGCATTCGGTAAGACGCTTCGAAGGGAAGAGGCCACGAATATCCATCGCGTTCAATTTTGGAACTTGAGACGCCCGCCCCCTCAGTCCTTTACCGGCCTGGGTATCGCAATACGGCTACTGGTCTTGACCTCGCGCAATGCCAGGCTGGACTGGATCGACGCAATACCCACCTGACGCCTGAGCACTTGCTCGATGAAATCGCTGTAGCTATCCAGATCCTCGGCCAGCACCTGCAACACATAATCGGCATCGCCGGTAATCTTGTGACAGGACAGCACCTGGGGCAGTTGCGCAATCACCGCCTCAAAGGCGTCCGGCGCATGATCGGCGTGGGTGGAAAAACGGATGTGCACGAACGCCATGATATCCAGCCCGAGCATGCGCCGATCAAGGTTGGCCTGATAGCCCTTGATCACCCCGGCCTCCTCCATTCGCTTGCGCCGTCGCCAGCACGGCGTAAGGCTCAGTGAAAGCCGCTCACTGAGTTCAGCGTTGGAAATACTGGCGTCTTCCTGCAGCAACTCAAGAATCGCCAGGTCGGTCTCGTCGAGACCGATGCGTTTGGATATTTTTTTCTGCATGACGTCGATCCTGAGTAAAAACGCCCGAATAATTTAATTAATCAAGAAAACAAAGCAAAGAAAGCGCAGGTCAGCCGGAACAGAATATTTGCACTGGCTCACATTAACGGATGCGCAAAATGTTTACAGTTTTCAGTGATTCCCATCGGTTGCACCACGGCACCGAATTGAAAGATGGCGTGCTCAAACCGTCGTTCGAACAACCGAGTCGGGCCGATACCGTGCATAACCGCGTCAAACAGGTCGGCCTGGGGCAAATCGTCGAACCACGTGCGTTTGACCGCTCGTGCTACGTCAACGCGCACAGCGAGCGCTACGTCAGTTTTCTGGAAAATGCCTGGAGCGAATGGTGCGCAACCGGGCGCACGCACGATGCTTTGCCGCTGGTCTGGCCGGTGCGCGATCTGGGCAACGAGCAAGTGCCGACGTTCATCGATGGCAAGCTCGGTTTCTATGCCATGGATGCCGGTTCGCCGATCACCGCCACGACCTGGCAAGCGGTGAAAACCAGCGCCGATATCGCCCTCACCGGCCTCGCACTGATCGATGAAGGCCATGACAGCGCCTTTGCCCTCTGCCGCCCGCCCGGCCATCACGCCGCGCGCGAATACATGGGCGGTTATTGCTACCTCAATAACGCCGCGATTGCCGCGCAACAGGCCATCACCCAAGGCGCCAAACGTGTCGCGGTGCTGGACGTCGACTTCCACCACGGCAACGGCACCCAGAACATTTTCTACCAGCGCAGCGACGTCCTGTTCGTGTCGCTGCACGGTGAGCCCGCGGTGTCCTACCCGTACTTCTCAGGTTACAGCCACGAAGTCGGCGCGGGTGTCGGCGAGGGTTACAACCTCAACTACCCGCTGCCGAAAAACACCACCTGGGAAAGCTACCGCAACGCCCTGATCCACGCCTGCAAAAAACTCCAGCAGTTCGCACCTGAAGTGCTGGTGATCTCCTTGGGTGTCGACACGTTCAAGGACGACCCCATCAGCCACTTCCTGCTGGAAAGTGAGGACTTCATCGGCATCGGAACGCTGATCGCCAGTGTCGGCTGCCCCACCCTGTTCGTGATGGAAGGCGGCTACATGGTCGATGAAATCGGCATCAATGCGGTGAACGTGCTGCATGGTTTCGAGAGCAAACGCAGCTGAACCTTCCCGCGCTCTACAGCCTTTCAATGTCTGAATCGGAGAATAAGAACATGACGCTTTTTATAGATGTCGATGACGCTGCACGCCTGTTCACCCAAGTCGGTATCCGCCGCGCCATTCGCGAAATGGCAAGCTACATCGAAGCGGACTACGCACGCTGGGCGCAGTTTGATAAATCGCCGCGCACGGCCAATCATTCGGCAGACGGCGTGATCGAGCTGATGCCCACCGACGACGGCCAGCAGTACTCGTTCAAATACGTCAACGGCCACCCGAAAAACGGTCAACAGAATTTGCTGACGGTCATGGCCTTCGGTCTGCTGGCGGATGTGCAGAGTGGTTATCCGACCCTGCTCAGCGAACTGACCTTGACCACCGCCGTGCGCACCGCTGCCACCTCCGCGCTGGTCGCTCAATCGCTGGCTCGCCCGGGCTCGACATCGATGGCCCTCATCGGCAACGGAGCGCAGAGTGAGTTTCAGGCACTGGCCTTTCATGAAATGTTGGGCGTCAGCGAAATCCGCATCTTCGACATTGATCGCGACGCCTCACTCAAGCTGAAGCACAATCTCGCCGCGTTCCCGCAGATCGACGTGATTCTGGCCAGCTCGGTGAAGGACGCGGTCAAGGGTGCGGACATCGTCACCACGGTCACCGCCGACAAAACCTACGCAACGATTCTGACACCCGAGATGATCGAGCCCGGCATGCACATCAACGCGGTCGGCGGCGACTGCCCGGGTAAAACCGAACTGCATGCGGAGATCCTGCGCAACGCTCGGGTCATCGTGGAATTCGAGCCGCAAACGCGCATTGAAGGCGACATTCAGCAACTGGAAGCCGACTCTCCAGTGGTCGAATTTTTCCGGATCGTGCAGGGCGAAGTTCCCGGCCGCGAGAGCGATACGCAGGTGACAGTCTTCGACTCTGTGGGTTTTGCCCTGGAAGATTTTTCGTCACTGCGCTACCTCAACGACCTTGCTCAGCAACAGCAAATCGGCCAGCGCATCCACCTGGTACCGACGCCCGCCAACATCAAAAACCTCTTCCAGTTGCTGGAGCTGCAACCGGCACCAGCCTCGCGTCTGCGCACCGTCAGTTGATTCGGTAATGGCCGCCCCCCGGCGACTTGGCGGGGGGGCCATTCACCGTTCCGGCATCGCCGTGATTAGCCGCTGCCGCTCTAACAAGAACGCTCGACACCTACTTTCTGCCAAAACTCAAAAACATAAAATCAAGAGGTTTTGCAATGAAATCGAACCCTTCCGGGCTGCTTGAACAGCCCGCGCTGCAGCGCACGCTCAGCAATCGTCACATCCAGTTAATGGCCATGGGCGGTGCCATCGGTACGGGTCTGTTCATGGGTTCCGGGAAGATCATCGCCCTCTCCGGGACGTCGATCATCCTCATCTACATGATCATCGGCCTGTTCGTTTTTTTCGTCATGCGAGCCATGGGTGAGATGCTCCTGTCCAACCTGAACTTCAAAACCTTTGCCGATTTTGCCGGCGCCTACCTTGGCCCGCGCGCGGCCTTCTTCCTCGGCTGGTCGTATTGGTTGAGCTGGAGCGTGGCAGTGATCGGCGATGCCGTTGTGGTCGGCGGATTCTTCCAGTACTGGTTTCCCGATGTCCCGGCGTGGATACCCGCCGTCGGCATGCTGGCGACATTGTTCGCGCTCAACGTGCTGACGGTCAGGCTGTTCGGTGAGGTGGAGTTCTGGTTCGCGATCATCAAGATCATTGCCGTCGTGACCTTGATCGGCGTCAGCACCGTGCTGATTGCCAGCTCGTTCGTGTCCCCCAGTGGTGTCACCGCGTCCCTGAGTCACCTGGTGGATAAACAGGCAGCTTTCCCTAACGGCCTGTTCGGCTTCTTTGCCGGATTTCAAATGGCGATTTTCTCCTTCGCCGGCACCGAGTTGATCGGCACCGCTGCCGCCGAAACCCGCTCTCCGGAGAGGACCTTGCCCAAGGCCATCAACTCGATTCCGCTGCGGATCATCCTGTTCTACGTGCTGGCATTGACCTGCATTATCGCCGTGACGTCGTGGCAGCAGGTGTCTCCGGTCAAGAGCCCCTTTGTCGAACTGTTTCTCGTGGCAGGGTTTCCCGCGGCCGCCGGTATCGTCAACTTCGTAGTACTGACATCGGCGGCATCATCGGCCAACAGTGGCGTGTTTTCATCGAGCCGCATGCTGTTCGGCCTGGCCAACCAGCACAACGCTCCGGGCCTGTTCCGGCGACTGTCGGGCAACAGCGTGCCGCTGCTGAGCCTGACGTTCACCACGCTGCTGATGCTGATTGGGGTGCTGGTGCTGTTCATCGTTCCGGAAGTCATGACCGCCTTCACCATCGTCTCCACCGTGTCGGCGATTCTGGTGATTTTCACCTGGTCGACCATCCTCGCGTCTTACATTGCCTATCGCAAAAAACGCCCGGACCTGCATACGAAGTCGGCTTACAAAATGCCCGGTGGCGTACCGATGGCCTGGTTCTCCCTGGCGTTTCTGGGCTTTGTGCTGTGCTTGCTGGCATTGCGACCTGACACCCGGATTGCCCTGATGGTCATGCCGGGATGGTTCGTATGGCTGGCGATTGCTTACCAGTTGACCCGCTCAAGGCAGACGAAATCTGCAGTTGAGTCGGCGAGCCAGTTTGGCTAAGCCCGCACGCCTGAGTCGTCACCTGAACGTGACGGCTCAGGCCCAACAACGTGCCCCCCGTCAAATCGGCTGCCACGCCTGCGCAGGAATCTGCGCCATCGCCTCAAACGCCGGTTTGGCAAACCAGAAACCCTGCATCAGATAAATCCCGCAATCGGCCAAAAAGTCCCGTTCCTCCGGGTGCTCGATGCCCTCGGCAATCACCTCGATCCCCAGTTCGGTACACATGCCCACCACGCCCCGCACAATCGCCTGACGCACGCGATCACGGTGGATATCGCGGATCAGCGCCATGTCCAGTTTGATCAGGTCCGGCTGAAAGTCCGCCAGCAGATTCAACCCGGAATACCCCGCACCGAAGTCATCAATGGCCGTCTTGAAACCAAACTCGCGATACTCGCGCAAGATGTTCATCAAGTGCTTATTGCTTTCAACGTGCTCGCCCTCGACCGCTTCGAAGATCAACCGATCGAGTGGGAACGCATGCGCGCGAGCCGCCTCCAGCGTGCTGCGAATGCACATGTCCGGACGATAAACGGCGTTGGGGAGGAAGTTGATCGAAAGAAAACCAGTGAGCCCCAACTGCGCGGCCGTGGAGATCGCCCGCACGCGGCACAGTTGATCGAAGCGATAGCGGTTCTGGTCATCGACCTGCTGCAAAACCGAAAGCGCACCCTCGCCCTGCACGCCCCGAACCAAGGCCTCGTGGGCGAAGGTCGATTGATCACGCACATCGACAATCGGCTGGAACGCGAAGGAGAACGCCATATCGGCCTCGCCTTTTTGCCGGCATCCTTGGCACCCCCCGCTGGGCTGGGGGAAGATTGGTGTATTGGTCATGACGCCCCCTGAGAGCGGGTTGCAACCATCCATGGCCCAGAAAAAATTACTGCACGGACCGGGTGGCGCCGCTTGGCGGCCCCCGCTTATACAGGCTGACCGGTCAATTTCGGCCAAGTTCATTGCGAAATGCCATCAGGTGCGGAAATGCGCCGTCATGCGTTGCAGGTCCTGCCCCAGCGATGCCAGCTCAATGGTCGCGGCAGCACTTTCTTCGCTGGCGACGGCCGACTGATCGGCCACATCGCGCACACTGACGATGCTGCGATTGATCTCATCGGCCACCGCACTTTGCTGCTCGGCGGCGGCGGAAATCTGCAGGCTCATTTGCTGGATCGTGCCGATCGAATGGTTGATCTCGGTGATCGCCTGCTCGGCCTTCTGCGCCAGCACCACGGTGTCCAGCGTGCGCTCGCGGCTGGATGTCATCAGCGTAGATGCCGCTTGCGTACCCTGCTGCAAGGTGACAATCAGCGCTTCGATTTCCTTGGTCGAATCCTGGGTGCGCTGCGCCAGCGAGCGCACTTCATCGGCAACCACGGCAAAACCACGGCCCTGCTCCCCCGCCCGCGCCGCTTCAATCGCCGCGTTCAGCGCCAGCAAATTGGTCTGCTCGGCGACAGCCTTGATCACATCGATGACCTTGCCGATCTGCTCACTGTCCTGGGACAGCACGTTCATCGCTGCGCCCAACTCTTCGATCGCCACCGACAGTTCGCTGATCTGCACAGTCGCCTGCTTGACCACCGCACTGCCGTGACGCGCCTGCTGATCGGCCAGGGTCGCGGCGGCGGATGCGTCCGTGGTGTTGCGCGCCACCTCCTGCACGGTCGAGGCCATTTCGTGCATCGCCGTGGCGACCTGATCCACCTCGACTTTCTGCTGACGCACACCGGCGCTGGTCTGCTCGCTCATCGCCGAGAGCTTCTCCGCCGATGTCGAAATATGCGTCACGCCATTACCGATCCCCTGCACCAACGTGTTCAGACTTTGCGCCATGTCCTGCATCGCGTTTTGCAGATCGCCCAATTCATCCTTGCGGCTGGATTTGGCTTGCACCGTCAGATCGCCCTTGGCAATCCGTCGCGCCAGCTCCACCGTCAGCGCCAGCGGCCCGGTGATCTGCCGCGAGATCAGCACTGCGGCCAACAAACCGACCACCAGCGCCAACACGGTCAGCACGGCAATCTGGATAAACGCACGATGTTGATCGTCCCGCGCCAGACGCTGCTGAGTGTCCATCAGGCCGGTCATGATGCTGTCCATCGCCTGGCTCTGTTGATCGACCTGCTGCCGCAGGCTCTGCTTCTGCTCGAACAGCACAGCGACCTGCACCAGCACCTCGCGATAACGGCGCATCCCGGCCTGCGCCTCTTCAAGCTGACTCGACAGAGCCGCCGGCAAACCGCTGCGCGCCTTGCTCATGTCGGCCAGGAAGGCATCGGTGGTGTCCAGCAGCACCTGCTTGTTGGCCTCGCTCGGCACGGCGATATAACGCCGCAGCATCAGACGAAACATCGTCATGCCATTGCGCAGATCCGCCACCGTGCGCAAGTCCGCCACCCGCGCGCTGTCGGCAGATGCCAATGCGCTGGCCGTGGTGCTCTCGAACATGCTGTTGAAGGTCTCGGCGTACTTGTCCGACATCGCTCCCAATGGTTTCAGCGCATCGCTGGTCGCCTTGTCCGCCTCGACCAAGCGCTTGACCTGCTGATCGTAAGCCAGCGTGGTGTCCTGCAAACGCTTCAAGGCCTGCTGGTTTTCCGCCCGCGTCAGGGTCTGCAACGCCTTGGCGATCAGCCCTTGCAATACCGTCAGCTGCGACTGATAAGCCTCGGCATAAGCGACATCCGCCGCCGCTTCGTACTGCTTCTCCGACAGCCGCATGTCCTGCGTCGCATCGTTGAGAGTGCCGATCAGACGCGTGGTGTCCAGGCGATCCACCAGCACATTGCTGCTGCTATAGCCAATGAAGGCCACCGCCCCCACCGCCAGCAACAGAACGCCAAACCCGGCCCCCAACTTTCGGGAAACCTTGATGTTGCCCAGGAAATTCGATGCTTCTGCCATGTTCAGCCTCTAACGCTCTGACGCGATTCAGCGTCAGGCACAAAAAGTAGATCTCTGATAACCGGAGTTACCGCTCATATTCGGGGTCGTCGTCCTGGGCGAAATACGGGCAGCTTCCACTGACCCGGCTGCAACAACCTGACGCGAAAAGCCGTACCGACGGCCCACGCACCAGCGGACAAATCCAGGACTGACGCTGGATTTATCGTTTCAGCAAAGGTGTTGGAACGGATGCTATAAATTTTGGGAAAAGTTGTACAACTTTATATTTTTGTATAATCGTTGAACTTTTTTGAGCGCGTGATGACGCATTGCCATCATTTTTTGTGGCACATGGCTATTGCTGCAGAAACAGGCTGAAAACCGCCATTTTGGACGGTTGTTTTGCGCATCGACAGAAAGCCCTCCGCGACCACGACCTCGCCGCTCGCCACGGAGGACAGCGCTCTACGCCTTGAGCTCGACGTTATCCAACGCCTGATTCACCGCCAACTCCCCCAACATCACCACCTGCGCAATGCCCAGCAGCGTCTTGCGGTGCGAGACATCCAGCAACGCGGCGAAGTCGTTGAGCATGGTCGTGGCGGAACCCAGTGACTCACTGGCGTTCGCGAGCAGGGATTCAGTGTCGTAGGCCGGGTTGGCGAGGAACATCGGTTTGGTTTGATCACCGCTGGCCATGATCTGGCTGGTTGGGGTGAGGTAGTGATCGAGGGCGCGCTCGGCGGCTTCGTGGAGTTTGCGGGAATCGAGGGATTCGTAGGGGGATGCGGGGTTGGATTCGGGTGGGTTGGGTGTTGGTTTGATCATGGATGAAACTCCTAACACTTTTAGTGAAGGCTTCACCCTTTCGCTACCAAACGAAGGGTGGCGGCCATGAACAGGTTGGTAGACCGGGTGTTAGGAGCCGGCGCGCCCGAAGACGCCCTGTACATGACCACCATAAACCCCGATCGCAAATACGATCGGTGATGGTGACGCTGTACATCTAACACGCGGGCTACCAAACCCGGTCACTGGTTTTCAGTGACCCGAGAACGATAGAACCCACGGTCTAGACGTACAAGCCGGCGGATTCTGTCTTAGGTGTAGGGGGAGGCGCAAGGTGGTGTAGGGCTGAGGTAGTACGGACAACCTCATCTTAAACAGACTGAATCTCAACCGTTTAAATTGAAGGCGCTGTACCAAGGCACGAGTCCAAACAAGTCTGATAGAGTCGGCACCGGTTCATTCGTTGACAGGGAGTCAAACATGGCAAAGCCAGCCGCACGCATCACCGATCCCACTAGTTGTCCAATGCCCAGACACGGCCCCGAAGCCATTACTTCCGGTTCCCACGACGTAGAAGATTGTTAAATAAATCTGTCACCTTTTTCTAAGCAAGATTTTTCCGGCCGCAGCGAATGAATCCGAGGGATATCTAAACTTTTTTTCTTTCCGACTGGAAAATCCTGTAACACCTATACTAGGACCACCAAATTGAAAATGGGAGAAAACCATGGCTGGAAGACGTCAACATTACATTCCTCAATTTCTACAGCGTGGTTTTCTAGACGACCGGGATCAAACAACCAAATTAACTTGGCTACACCGACGCGAGAGCGAAGCTCGACTAGTAGGAACCAGAGATATAGGGGTGCGCGAAAACTTCTACTCTAAGATCCGTGCAGATGGGAAAAAAACTCTAGATGACTTGATTACCGAAATTGAAGGTGGATTATTAATTGATTTTTTAGCGTTAAAATCTGCACCAACAAACATCCCTATTGAACCTAAAATTGCAGCACGCTTAACGACGCATCTTATGCTGAGGACTGCTCACGTAAGATCTCTGTTCGAGCAAGGCATGGCAAAGATCATCGATGCAGCGGGCCGCTTATTTACTGATCCAGAATTAGCCCGTAACCTTATAAACCTAGATAACTTGGTCGACGCAACTAATTTTACGAAAATAATCGAAGACACTTTAGAAAACTCCCCAATTGACTCGTTGTCGATCCCTCGCCCCCTCGCATATCGGATCGTTTCTTTTCTGGCTCGCGAGAACTTCAATACTTTTTTTGATGAGTCAGCGCCATTGATAGCACAACAAATAGAAATATCCTCAACCAAAATATCAGACCATGTGCGTGACGCGCATAATAACGCTCTAGAAACTCGTGACCAGACTCAATGGGAGGAAAGATTATCTAAGCTCAACTGGTCGACCCAAGAGGTAACGGGAGCAGTACTCTCTGACTGCGTTGTACTTGCTCGGGAGGAAGGACAAGAATTTACACCCCTGCTGTTAACCAGCAAAACAAATATCGAGTTGGTAATACTTCCGCTGGCTCATAATCGACTATTGATCGGAAAAAAAGGGACAAAAAAACCAATTGACGTAAAATCTCTGAATGCGGCAAGTGCCGCTTGTAGTGACCGTTTTTTTATATCACATCGATCAGAAGACGGGATAGGCCTAACACATTTGATTGGCCAAAGATCCGCTGACTCCATTAATGCCAGCGTCAATGAGGCGCTATTAGGATTTAATCTATCCTCCGAAAACAAAGAAAGCTTTACTCCGTTTGAACCCGTCTATTACGGAACTGAAAATAGTTCACCAGCGTCATTTTTATTAACACTCAAAGATTTCGGAAACTCAGACATAGCTTTGAGACTTGCTGAGATTATAAAGACAATTACCCACGAAGTAGGCAATGGTATTCCAATTTCCATTCTGGACGGAATAACTTTCGCATTAGACTACCCGGCCGCACTGACAAGCATAATCCGTGAGAATAAAAATTCTAAGGCAAGCGAAAGCCAGCCTCGGGAATATGGCAGAGCAGTCGCAAAAATCGTTCCAGTAATCCGCAACAGCAAGCCGAAACACCATATCGTCATTGATGCTACTGTTGCTTATAACCTACTTTCAGATAGTGACGAAGACCGGTTACCCGCAATCCACCTGCTGCTAACTTTGCTGTCAGAACTTGCACACATAACTCGCTACGAATCAAAAATAAAACAAACTTCCAGCGAAATAATCGACCCGGTGAAAAAACTATTAATTTCTAGCATATCAACTATACCAAGTAGCTTTTTTTGCGCGCGTCAAAGTGCATTTTCAGACCCTAGCGCAGGTAACCGTTATGCTGAATTGGTGAAGGATAGTTATATTGCAGCGCAAAAATCTATTAGGGCTGCTCGGCTGGCTTATAGAAAGAATAGCGATATGGATGCATTACTGAACATAGCGCTTCCGCGAATAGCATTTGTTCTAACCCATGCGGCAGAATGGCTAGGGCACAGGGAGGGTTTATCTGCGCATGATGTCTTCCCTGGATCCTCACTGCCTAGTGATTTGGAGGCGTTTGAATTGGCTCGATGGTTGGAGTTATTCGGTCGCGACTTGCGCAATCTATACGACGTTGAAAACGAGCTCACCCTCGACAATATCTTTGAGCTAAGCAAACATGTCGAACGGCTCCTCTGGACAGTACAGATCTGTCCGTGGCCGATGGAAGATGGGACTCTGTATATCAGCGTGCCCTTTGGCGACGATTTAGCCACTTTGGACGCCGAGATATGAGCAGCGCAGGCGAAGCTCACGAATAGAAATGCCATTACCCTCCAAAAACCACCTTCAGCAATAGTAAATATATGAAATGGAACAAGCGGTCTGAATTACTGCCCGAACTTTTCGGGCCGCTTTGTCCTCATTTCAAAACGTCAGGGGCGTTTTCAAATGTGACTGATCAGCGAAAAAGGGATCAGATCGATTTACTACCAAGCATCAACCGTTACTGAACAAATTGTTTCGGAGGACAGATCTCCACCAGCCTCCAAACCCGTCCTCCCCCATTCCTGATAAACTCCCCACCTCCCAGCCTCACCCAATCCAGAACCGCCAATGTCCCCTATCTCCGCCACACCCGCCCCACTCTCCCGCCGCTTCTCCGTTGCCCCGATGATGGATTGGGCGTAGCCCCTCGTCTGCACCCCGGCCAGCCTTGCCAAACACTGAAAGACACAATGCTTTGTAGCAATTTCTAAGCATGCAGCATCCACCGCCCACGAAGGGCAGTACCGGTACTATGCTTTCCCTTTTATCAAAGGAGTCGATGCTGTGGCTGACGAATATTCGTTATCGGACGTGCTGGAGAGGATCTACCAAAATCAGCTCAGTCTGGAAGCGGCCCTAATGGAGCTGACGCTTCATGTTGAACAGCAAGGTTTCACTGAAGTCGGAGAGAACGTTCGTGGTGCATTGTGGGCGATAGGCGAAAACGCGGGCCACATTAAACAGGGGTTGGCCAGGCTCAAAGGAAGGAACAAGGGGTAGATTCAATGGCATGTGATTTTCTCCGTCTCTGACGCTTTTGAGCTCAAATCTCTCCTTCTGCGGCAACAACTGCGACGCACTTTACGTTGATATCTGATTGTCATGTGGTGATCGCGTCGATTGTTGCAGCCACAGCATTCTCTTAACGCAACAGTACGATCAGAGCATCTGCAGTGACGATTTTGCAGTGCCATCCACCTAGCATTACAAGCGTTCTAGGGGAAGTTATACAAAATCATAGAGCATCACTTCCATACGCAGCCGGATACAAATCCACCCGGCGGTCATCCGATTGCAGCTTTACAACCCCGCTCCGCTACTGATAGCTATTGCAAATAGCAAGCTTTTCTTTCTTAGTGAGACTGTGGACGGCTAGTAGACAATCATATCGAAATTGCAGTAATGTCAAAACACTGGCAAAACAAATTTCTCACGTTTGAATCTGGAGATTTAGTATGCAGGAGTTGGCTAAGTATTACTTCACGTCGAAGCTTGATGGCGTCGCAGAAACTATTGAACGGTATTCCGCCGTCAACGAACTGATCGACCTTTGGTTAATTGAGAAAGGCGCTGCGAATACATCTTCAGAAAAAGGAACTTTTTCCAGTAAGCGACAGGGCGCTAGCGGCCACTTTACGCAAACAATAACAAAAAATGACATCGGCCACCTTCGTGAATTCTTGCTCATCGACATTGTTAAAGGAAAGCACGCATTCGCTACCACGTTGAAAGTTGGGGTGATTGATTGTGAAGTTGTGATTTATTGCGCACTTTCCGTCAAGAGACTATCTGAGGTAATTGCGCCCCTCAATGTTTACCCCCGCTGCCCAAAGATCATCAGAGATATTGTCGAGGCTTTTGGCGATTGGAAGTTAGGCGGCGATACAGTTCCTCACGCCACGCTGATCGACGCGTCAGGGGAAATTGGAGGGTACGATCTGAGTGTAAGCTTACTAGATAGAGAGCGGAAGTTTCCTATTTTAGTTGTGTCGGACGATCCTGACAATCGCCCTTGGACGAATCTTGCCGATAAGCTTGCTAATGACCTCGTGGGTGTAGCACACGTAGCGAGTGTAGATGAGGATGGCTCGTGGGCACTAACGGATGAATTGGGGAAATCACACTCCTGTTATTTAGGTGCAGTTAGACTTTATTGGCCTTTAACAACGGATGATCTTCATACCTCTGTCTGGACTGCGGGCAGACTTATAAAAGAATACGGTGAAGATGCATCTGGTCTAAATAAGTTTCTGGCAATGATAAGAGAGGTCGTATTAGAAACTTCATCACTATCATTGTCACATCCTAAAACACTACGTGAAATCTCGAATCAAGAATTAAGACAGCGCTTAAGTGCCGCTAACGCTGAAGAGCAAGAAAAAGAACTTAATACGATAATTGACGAGAATAGCGATCTTTACGACCAACTGAGCGAGGCAAATGCTGAAATTGCCAGACTCAAAAGCAAGATTCTGAGTTTATATTCTCAATTAAATGAGGGTGATCAGGGGGGCAGTGCGGATGACGCTGAGGTCGAAGCGGTTCACAAACCGGCAGAAGATGGCGAGCTTAGATTCTATAAAAAAATTAGAAAGAATGGAGGTTCCGACAAACTGGTCGTAACGGGCGAATGCAACCATAAATCTTGGCGCCCCACTCCTAAGGCTATTCAGGCACAAAAAGGAATTCAAAAACTCGAGGGCCGAGATGATTGGCGCAGCTTCCAGCATTGCAATGGTTGCACCAATGGAGGTCGATGGAGGGTACAGTGGTAGATCAATTATTGTTATGAATTAGGGCCAGCCTGACAGCCGTGGGACGTTTCGCCAACAACGTGGGTCTGCGTGGATTCAATGTGCAACTGTGACCGGAGTTGCCAGGTCTGGCGCGCCATCGAACGTAACCAAACCACCTGGATAGAGATTCGAACCCCTTCCGGCGTCACTACAGACCGTCAGAGGCCATAATTTATAACCATTTTCGCTCAGTAGCTCGGCGCTTTGCGGTCTATTGCGGCCCCAAATCTGCCCTAAATTTGCCCTAATCGGTTCACAGAACGCTCCCCCCAATCTCCCACCAAACCTGTACATGGCCCGCGCTCCGCGAATGATGGCCATTGGATCGTTCACTAATGCAGAGGACGAACGCGCTGAGGGAGAATCGGGTCTGCTTGTGCACTGTGCAACGTTAAAAAAAGTGTGTTTTACTCAACGAAATACGGCTGTTCAGCAGCGATGAAGGATAAGAATGATTCAGGATACGGATTTCACCCCCTTGGTCTCGCCTTCAAGCGAAGATCTCATTCCCCTTATCGATAAGGGCGAGGATCTGAGCAAATGGCTGAGCGAAAAAGAGAACGAAGGGCAAATCGTTCGCACAAGACTGAAGGCCAGCGAGCGTGTAATTGCACGTGTCACTGACGGAATTTACCGCCAACCAGCGTCCGCCCTCCGGGAGCTCATATCAAATGCTTGGGATGCTGATGCTAATAACGTAGAAATCATTACCGATGCTCCTCGTTTTTCCCGCATGTATATCAGAGACGACGGTGCAGGGATGTCGTACGCGACGCTGGCCCGCTTGCTTCATTCGATTGGCGGAAGCGCAAAACGTACAGAGATCGGACAAGAATTAGGCGTAACGGACAAGTTAGATAGCGAAAAAACTCCTGGTGGACGACTACTCATAGGGAAAATAGGTATCGGTCTTTTTTCTATTAGTCAGCTTGCACGCAGATTCCGAATTGTCACAAAAGTTGCCAATGAGAATTATCGCTTAATAGCAGAGGTAAAAGTTCGCGCCTACTCTGAAGACTCTGACGACGAAAGCTCTCGCGATGAGGATGATAATTTTGTAAACGGTGAGGTACTAATAACTCGCGAATTTGTTGAAGATTTAGCAGCTCACGGCACTGACATTATACTTGATACATTAAAGCCTCGCGTCAGAGACATGTTGCGGAGTGCCGATCGCTGGAGAGCGCTTGAAGAAAAAGAAACTGCATTAGCTGCAGGCGACTTGGAAACAGCGCAAAGTATCAGAGTGGAAGTTCCAAAATATCATTCTGGCTGGATTGAAAGCCTCCCAAAAAAGAGAAGCGACCCCACAGTCCTTACAAACATTCCAAAATTTCCTTGGGAACCCGACGTCCCTGCCAGCTCAAGAATGTCGTTTTTGATTGACGCTATCGAGAAGGAATCTAGTCGCACTGAAAGGCCTGATCTCGCGAGTACTCTTGATACATATTTAGAGACTTTATGGACGCTATCACTTTCGGTGCCGGTCGAGTATGTTGAAAAGCACCCATTTGAACTTACGGCTGATTCTGGCGTAAGTATCTATTGGCTTTCAAATGAAAATCGCGGACAAGCCGTGGAGGTAAAATTAAACCCCGGCCAGACTGTTCGTGATGCTGTTAAAGAGCAAATCCCAGGCCACCCTGAACTTTCCGAAGGAAAAATATCTCCAAGCGGTGGATTCAAGGTAACGATAGACGGATTTGAATTAAAACGACCTATTAGATTCAAACACCCATCAAACGATACAAAAAAAGCTAACAACCCTATGCTATTTGTTGGACGCTACGCACCAAACCTAGCGAGCGTAAAAAGCGATGTCCGGGGCGGAAAACTATCACTTGAAGCGTACTTATTCTGGAACTCTAAAATTGTTCCAAAGGAAAACAACGGCGCGCTTGTTAGAATTAGAGGCGCAAGCAGCGGAGTTTTTGATACAACCTTCTTCAAATATCAAGTCTCCGAACAGACGCGACTTAGACAGATAACGACAGAGCTTTTCATTCGAAGCGGGCTGGATGCAGCACTAAACATAGACCGAGAGTCATTTAATTTTGCACATCCTCATGTGCAATTGGTAAGCCAATGGCTACACAAATCAATTCGTCAACTAACGAATAAACATAAAGACCTTAGCAAGCGAGCACGAATTGAAAAAAATGAAGTTCAAGCAGAGCTGGTCCGCGACGCATTGACCGTGCACTCTGAAACGATATGGAATTCACGCCGTATTGGTGATCCACTTCCAGAAATTACCGTTGCTCAAGATAAAGCAAGTGCAGAAAAATCTCGTTCAGACGGATTTATGACGATTGTTCGAGAAGATATACCCTCCCTCACTGGGGTAATGCCTGCAGCAGAACGAAAAGATAAGGAAGCACAAGCTAAAGCTCTTATGCGTGTCCTCGACGCATATGGAATGTTAGATGACCGCCCTTATGACGAACAGCAAGACATTATCGATGCAATTTTCAAAGTCTTCTACGCGGCAAATATCAAATGACTGAACTCAATGCAATTCCAGGAACCGCGTTCGAAACCGAAGAAGAAAATTTTGAAGATATTTATGGAGAAGAAGATGAAGCAATTGATGACCAAGCAACTTTAAATCGCTTTCATCGTCGTGACTATAGCCCTTGGCACCACCCGGTTAAGCAGATCGTCCGCTCTCATCAATGGGCAGCTTTAACTGAAAGGTTCATTCAGGCGCGCCCTCAAGCAAATGCTTCTGATGCATTGACTTATTTTACGCTTCCTGGGGCAGATCTTTTCGACGTTCAGACTCTCTCAAATATCTGCGAACCATTAGGGGTAAAAATTCAGTACTTTGGATTCAACTCTGCATTCCCAGATGAAGAAGCCGAAGGAGCAAACGATCCGTCAGATGCACCATGGGTTACTGCAGAGTCGGCACTTAGGCAGGCGGGGCGCATTACGTCGGATGCCGTTGTATTGTCTGATCGGCTAGAGGATATTGCAAACACCGCGTCTCAGGCATCTCTTGAGCTCGGAAAGCGGCCGCCATTTGACATCATAAATATTGATGCGTGCGATCATCTTGCGTATAGCCCAAAGGGCCGACCTCAAAGCATGTTTGATGCACTTCAGCACCTGCTGACCCATCAGCTAAGAGCTAAATCCCCTTGGCTTCTTTTCATCACAACAAGAGTACAACCGGATTTAATCGGAGCTCCAGGCGCTCATTTCCAACAAGCCATTAATGAAAATTTATCCATTAGCAACAGCGGCTTCGGTGCAGCTTTGGCAGAATGCCTATCTTTAGATGAAGATCGCTTTACTGAAGATCTATTATCTTGCTGGGATATACATGATGAGCGTTTTCTCAAACTTTACACAGTTGGCCTAGGCAAATACCTACTTCAGTTTTTTCACGGTCAGCCGTCACTGCCCGCGAATGTTGAACTTGCAAGCGTCTATTCGTACCGAGTTTATGGTGAACAAGCGGATATGTTGGCACTTGCCTTCCGAGTAACACCAGATCCCATGCGAGTTTTTTTACCTATGACTGGTGGTTCTTTTGTCATACCAGACCTAGAACCACGGCGTGCAACAAAAGTAGCGCGCCAAGCAATTAAGATTCAGGACCTAGATAAGGCAATAGCTGAGGATGAGGAAATTCGGCAGAAGGCCATCAGCGGTACTGTCAAATTGCTAGAGGGGGCGCGATTCGATATAAATGGCTGGTGCGAGTGGCTAGCTAAACACAGCCAACGCCCATTAGTAGTCTCACTTTAGCAGACTTCAGTCACTACCGCGGTTAACTGGATTCAGAGAAAGCTTAACCGCGGCAGCTACGCTTTGTGCTAACGGTGGTGGTACAGCATTAGAAACCTGCTCAACTTGCTCAGAGAGATTTCCTTTCAATACAAAGCTAGTAGGAAACCCTTGAAGTATCATTGCTTCAAATATACTCAAACGTCGCTTACCGTCTGGATGAACATGTATTTCTCTATTCCCAAATGCGACGGTAGGACTTGCTTTATCCCAAGCTAAACGCTTAAAACTTCTTCCCTCTGGATAGTTCGACTCCGGGTTTAAAAACCGAGCTGATTTCGGCTGCATCGTCCAGTGATTCGGATGGACTGGTATATCTGAAGGTGTAAGAGTTCTGTTAAAGAAGACAGGTTCCGCAAGGTGAGAAATAGCCTCTCTAACTGTTTTCAATCCGTTCTTCTCTAAAGGTTTTACGGGCAAATAACCCTGCCCCATGCGCATAGCAGAAAGAATAACTCGACGACGATTTTGAGGAACACCAAAATTGAGAGCACAGAGTTCTTTCTCTGTAACGTCAAAACCTAGGCCGATCAGTCCATCCACCAATGCCTTATAAGTTTCAGCATGCTTTTTGTCTCTAATACCCAGTACATTTTCCAAGACCACAAATTCAACTGTGTAGTCTTTTTGAAGTCTTTTCACAATGTCCAAGTAGAGACGAGGAAGTTGATTCCTCGGGTCGTCAGCTTGAGATGTAGTATTGGCTCTTGAAAAACCTTGACACGGTGGACCTCCAATCAAACCAATTCGCGCTCCACTACCTACCCTTTCTGAAACAAGCTCATGCACACCTTCGGGCTGCAATTCGATAAGATCCCCTGCAACGCTGTGTGTTTGTGGGAAATTAGCCTTATGTGTGCGTACTGCGGCTGCGGAAATGTCAATTGCCAAGGGAATATGAAAACCTTCTTGGTGGAATCCCCAATCTAGGCCACCGGCGCCGCAGAACAAGCTGATGACTTCCGGTTGCTCACTATCAACAATAACGGACTGCATCGGCGGAGTGGACTCAAGCTCGGAAGCTTCGTGGCAACGTGCAGCGCTAGCTGAGGACATTTATTTCGCCTTTGAAGATAAGTACAGGTGATTCTGTGATTAGCGTGAACTACTTGAAAGGTGCTCCAGGGACGAGCCCCGCCCCATGGGAATCAGCACATAGGTATCAAACGCGGCAGTATATCAGCTAGCCTAGTCGCTTCGCCTATCAAAGCTCTCTTTTCGGCGCCGGTGTGAGAGCGTTAGCTGAAGCGATTCCACCCGCTGCAGACCTTGTTATCTGGAATATCCGCTTGGGCCCTATACGGACCGTGAACTACTGACAGTTGATGGTCCATAGCTGATCCAGCCGTGTCGTGTAGCTTTGGCTCATCATCTCCTGGCGCATCCCCCAGCTTGGATTGCTCGGCACGCTAGCGGCCCGGAGCGTCCCCCTGCCCCATCGTCCGTTAATTTCGTCCAATACCGCCATAACTCTTGTTGCCTCAGAGGGCTGAGAAATGGCGAACAGATCGTCCGTGTATTCACCCGGCTGGCAGAGATTCAGCAGTAAAACTTCCGCCTTGCTGTAACTGAAACCAGGGCGGAACACGCGATCAAGAGCATCGACGGCCGCCGTCGTTAGCAGCCGAACGTCGTCCGTTGGGTAAGGCAGATCCACCACGACACCATTCGCGTATTTGGCCTCATCGGGGTTGAACATTCCGGTGCGGATGCTGACCCTGACCTTCTTGCAAAATGACTTCTGCGCCCGGAGCTTTTCCGAGGCCCGCATCATGTAGGTTGCCACTGCCTCCTTGATCGGCGGCAGCTCTTTCAGCCTTTTTCCGAACATCCGGCTGCAGCAGATCTCCTGTTTGGGCGCGTCTGGCTCGTCCAGCTCCAGGCATGGTGTGCCGGCCAATTCCCGGGCAGTTTTTTCGATCACCACACTGAATTTTTTTCTCAACGTCCGCGGGTCTGCTTTGGCCAGATCCATGGCGGTCTTGATCCCCATTTCGTCGAGGTGCACTTTCATGCGCCGTCCTACTCCCCATACCTCCGCCACGTCGGTATTACGCAGTACCCAGTCGCGCTTGACCGGATCACAGATGTTCACGACGCCACCCGTTTGCGCCTGCAGGCGCTTGGCGGTGTGATTGGCCAACTTGGCCAAGGTCTTCGTGTGCGCAATGCCGACACCGACGGGAATACCGGTACAACGCAGTACTTGACTACGGATTTTGCGCCCGAGGCCATCCAAGCCACTGATGCCGGTGAGGTCGACGAACGCTTCGTCAATGCTGTACACCTCGACGGCCGGCACCATCGACTCGATCAGGGTCATGACACGTTCGCTCATGTCGCCATACAGCGCGTAGTTCGAGGAGAACGGGACGATGCCGTGCTGCCTGAGCTTGGGCTTGATCTGAAAATACGGCTCGCCCATTTTCACGTAGGGCTTGGCGTCGTAACTCCGGGCGATGACGCAGCCGTCGTTGTTCGACAGCACCACGATGGGTACTTTGGCCAGGTCCGGTCGAAACACCCGCTCGCAACTGGCGTAGAAGCTGTTGCAATCGATCAGGCCGAATACCGGCAGCGCTTTAGACATGGCTGCGCACGCTGCTTGTGACCACACCCCAGATCGCCAGTTCGTCACCTTCAAGGACGTAGCGTGGCGGATACTTGGGGTTTTCTGACATCAGGATGACTTCCCTACCGCGAAGGCATAGGCGCTTGCAGATAGGTTCATTGTTCAACAACGCAATGACGATGTGGCCGTGGGCCGGCTCAATGGAGCGATCGACAATGGCCAGGTCTCCCTCATAGATCCCGGCGCCTTGCATGCTTTCACCGGCGAGTGACACTAGGTAGACGTGTGGCGCACGAATATTCAGCACCTCATCTAGCGATATCTGCGCTTCGATGTGATCCGCAGCAGGCGAGGGGAAGCCGGCCGGGACGCGGAAGAGACATAGCGGCACCTTCGAGCCGCCCTCACTGATCGGACCTATAATTGAGTAATTCATGACGCACGACTTCCAATACTGTACGAATATACAGTTAACTTTTTGAAAGCCTTCCGGTCAATTCTTGCGGGAAATATCAGACCAACGGGAGCACCCTAAACCTAAGCATCACTGCATCCGATAAGCGCCCCTCCCCAACCTCGCGCCATTAACCCGCAACCTGGAGACTGTCCGGCAACCGATGCGTACCCTTCTGGCGAGCGATTCACCCGCCCCATTCAGGTCAGCAGAGCTGATTGAGCAACGACGAAGGACGCAGATACGACCCAAAAAATCGATCGAAAGCGGTTTTTTTCAAAAAAAATAATTTTTTTTCGAAGAAGGGGGGAATTTGGAGAATCTAGATACGAGGAGGGAGCTAGAAAATAAACGTTTTGGACAAAGCTACCGCTAGGGGTCCCAAGAACGAGGGATTGCGTATTGTACTAAAAATGACCAAAGGTAGGTCTTTGAGGCGATTTTCCTCTAAAAAACGCATTCGTGCAAGTTTTTTATTTTTGGGGGGGCTTGAGTATGTCTTAAGGGTATATCTAGCGAAGCCAATCACGCTGAAAGCCACGAATGACGTGGCTTTCAGCGCGATGACCGATTATCAAAATCAACTTAAAAAACAAACTAACCTCTACACGCAAATATTCCGACTAACTTAAAATAAAAAATCAACTTAAATACCTTAATAACAAACCCGACAAACGGAACTTCTTTTTTTTAACAGTAGATCCAATACTGCAAGCACAAACAAAAAAATGGCCAACGACAAGAAAGAACACTAAATTGAAGTTAGTATAAGCATTACCAAAACAGCAAAAAAAACCAGAACAAAGAAGCGCAAAACCCTTTAAAATCAAGGCCTCCAGCCACTTCAAGCCGAAACAAAAACATATAATAAAGCGATTTTTTAATTGCCTCACTTTTCCCACTACAGGTCTGTGGTCGCGATTGACGAGTTTTAAAGCCCGCTCTAAGATCACTCCCATCAGCCACACAGAACCGAAACGCCACGTCTCATTCGAGATTCCGGCGACGGCCCCTGTC
The DNA here is from genome assembly GCF_900187525.1 of Pseudomonas sp. Irchel s3a10. Classification (NCBI taxonomy): domain Bacteria; kingdom Pseudomonadati; phylum Pseudomonadota; class Gammaproteobacteria; order Pseudomonadales; family Pseudomonadaceae; genus Pseudomonas; species Pseudomonas sp. Irchel s3a10. Next base: position 62,613 of record NZ_FYDR01000013.1, on the reverse strand, counting down.
GGTTTGATGAAAGGAAAAAACGAAAGTAAGAAAAAAAAGCAAAAAAAAGCTGAAGGGCGGCAACCCTCCAGCCTTGCTGCAAAACCACGGATCGTTAACGCTTAGGACGATTCGGCACCGAAATGATGCTGGCTTCACAGGTTCTCGCGAATCAAAAGTAGCACAGATCATGGATGGTGAGCCATGGCCCTTGGTCGCTTGCGACTAAGGGCTTGGCGACTGAGCATCACGAAGAGGATGCAAAAATGTCCATTAGCCATTTGATGTTGATCTTGGCAATTGAGGTAGTTCGTCTGCTTCAAGACGTACTGCCGCTGTTGCTTGTCTGATAAAAGAAGCCGGGGAAACCCGGCTTTTTTCATTGGAAAGTGATCGCTTTGACATAACCTTGGCACGCAGCCAGTGCGATCAGTCCCCGATCACCATCATCGGTGATACTGACAATTCGTTGAGCATGCGCTGGGTCAAGTTCGGCTCTTGTGGGGCCATGAACCACGCCGCCGGTGGCGGTGGTGGCCGACAGCGATCCGTTGTAGGCGCCGGGGGTGGCGTCGAGTAAGACTGACAGGCGCAGATCAGCAGTGGCAAGGCGGTCGCGCAGGCGACCTTGATCACGTTGGACATCGTTCAAGGCTCGGTAATGGGTTTGCTCGCTGGTAGCAAGACGCTGTTCGAGCGCGAGGCGCCTGTCTTGTTCGGCACGCTGCTGCGCGGCCGAGGCCAGATTCAGTTGGTTGAGAGTTTCGGTGTGGAAGCGGGCCTGCTCTGCGATCTGTTTGCCGTAGCGCCAATCCTGCACTTGCCAGCTAATGGACGCAGAACCACCGGCCAAGACGACCAGCACCAAGCCTTTGGCCAAGAGCCGATACGGTGCAGGGATCAGTTCACCTAGACGCATAACACCGCCCTCGCCCGCTCCCACAACTCCAGCCGATCCTGCAGGCCGTTGAGACCGCCGTTGATCCTGCGGGTGATCGTGTTGAATTCGTTTTGATCCGCGAGCGTGTTCAACCCATTCACCGACCAGAACCATGCCGCCGATTCAGCAGCCCATTGCGGCAATTCCAGCAACTCAGGAGTCCGCAGCAAGCGCTCGTCACCGAACAGCGCCAAGCTGCAGCGCAGATAATTGTCGTGGCCGGTGACCTGGATCAGACCCCGACCGCGATAACGCTGACCATCACCATCCGCTGCCGGGGTGTTACCCAGTTTCGCAGCCAGGGTGCCGGTGTCGTATTTGCTCAGGTACTGGTCGCCGCCCAGTTCCCGGACGTACTGCAACTGACCCGACTCGTGACCGACTTGCGCCAGGAACGCGGCTTGCCGTTTCGGTGTGTTGATCTGCCGATGGGCCATGGCTGCGTTGAGGGCGGATACAAAAACGCCCGCTTGGCGGCGGGCGTTGGGCATGATGGATTGCAGTTGCTGTTCGGTCAGTGACATCGATGTCTCCTTAAGTTGTGAGAATGGCGCTATTGCTTGAGCTGAACGACCTTCAGATCCTTCGCCGCTTTTTTCGTCTTGCCCCTGGCTTTGGCTTTACCCTTCTTGCCGCCGTTGCACTCGACTGTCGTGCTCCAGCCGGCCTGGGTGAACACTTGCTCCACCGAGTCGACCAAGTACTCACCATCGAGACCGACCTTGAAACCCTGGGCATTGATCGAGCGCTCGGCGAATAGGTCGGTGCGTCCGGCCATTTCCAACCGGACGCCTGCGGTGGACCGATTGAAGGCGGTTAAGCGTGCCTTGGCGGCGGCTTCGGCCGCGGATTTGTTCGGGTAGATATGGCGGTCGCTGTGCACCGGCGGCAACCCGTCCGGCGATTCGTCGTTATCCAAGGTGACCACCGCGAGCTTTCCGGTTTTCTTGTCCTGGTGCTTGGTCGATACCGCCTTGTGCGTGTTGCGATCACCAAGACGAAATTGAAAGCGACTGACGTCGCGCCGTTGAATCAGGACCACACCGAAAGACTTGCCCGAGGCGCTCTGCCCGCCTTGGCGTGACATCACCAGCAGCTTGCCGTCGGCGACTTTGGCGGTGCAGTCGTACTGCTTGGCCAGACGTGTGATGAAATTGAAATCCGATTCATTCAGCTGATCGGCACGCGGCACTTTGGTTTGCACTGAGCACACAGGCTGCCAGCCATTGCGTGCAGCGATATCAGCCACGATCCGCGACAACGGTACGTTCTCCCAACTGCCGCTGCGCACGGTCTTGCCACTGCCGCGCATGTCGCTGGCCTTGCCAGTGATCGCCAGCGTATCCGGCGGGCCGGATAACTCGATCTCATCGACGATGTAACGGCCGATGCGAGTCAATTTGGTTTCTGTATAGCCGAGGAAAATCTCGATGCTGGCCCCGCGTGGAGGCAGCACCACCGCGCCGTCGCGGTCGTCGATGCGCAGTTCGAATTCGTCGGACTCCATACCAGGCTTGTCAGTGGTTTTGAGTTGCAGCAGTCGGTCGTTGATCCGCTGCGTGATGTCGGCGCCGTCGGCGACGATTCGGAAGGCGGGGGTCATTTATTTTTTCCATAAAAAAACCCGCACGAGGCGGGTTCTGAAGGGGTCGTAACTGCAGGAACTTCAAGTCCTACGCGCTGACTATAGTCAATCAATTCCACAGTGCTACGCCTTCTTCAATAGGACCAGGTAGATCCGGCAGCTCAATTACGATGCCGGCGCGGTAAGGTTGCACCTCATCGGCCAAGCCCTGATTGGCATCGAGCACCGCCTCAACCGTGCCCTCAAGATGCCCATAGGCGTGGTAACAAAGGGTGTCCAGCAGATCCCCATCAGACGTTCTGCAGGTCGTCGCCATAACGCACAAACTCCAAAGTAAACGCCTGCTTGCGCGGGATCCCGCCCTGCAGCAGCGTGCTCTGTTCTTCTTCAACGTTTTTCAGGCACCAGGTGCCGAGCACGTCGCCATAGCCGGTAGTCAAGGTTAGCGGCTTGAGTTGGGCACCGAGGCTGCGCAGAGTGTCCAGTTGTTTGATCCCGCCTTTGAAGCCGGGAAAGATCGCGCCCTTGAGCGTGATCTTTTCCTCACCGATGCCCACCGCTTGCTGCGCCGGCCGACGGGTGAGTCGCTCCTGCGAAGCCCATCTAAACTCAGTCGAGCGCCGCAGTTCATCAAAGGCTGCGGTGTCCAGATTGAAGTAGTAGGGCCGCGCCTGCGGATCCTGTGGTTGCACGATCAGCAGATGCGGGAACGGCTTCACCGCTTCCGGCAATGGGGTGGCATCACCACCCAGCGAACCGGTCGGCACGATGTTGGCCAGCGACGGGCTGACCTTGCCGGCGACTTTGTTGATTGCGGTGGACGCCCGGGCGGCCTGTTCCTTCAGCTCGCCCATGCGCTCATCGATCTGCGATACGGCACGCGTAGCTTTGTTGTACGTGGCCACCACCTGGCCGACCTTGGCCTGAGCGGCATTGACGCCACGCATGACACGCTGCAGCTTTGCTCCAATCGCCGGACCGACAAAGGGAATCCCTTCCAGCTCCGAGGCCGCGCCGCTGATCTCGCTGATGGCACCGTTGACTGGCCCCATCATGCCGTCGAGGCTGCGCCGACCGCTCTCTCCCGCTGCTGCAAGATTCTTCAGTCCCGATTGCAGCTGTTCCATGTAGGCCATTGGCTCTCCTCGTTACACATGCGGTTCGTCGAACAGCGAGCGGTTTTGCAACTGCTGGGTGGACTGACGCCACTGCTGATCGATGTAGGGTTGAAGCTCTCGCGCCAGTTGCGCCGGATCCTTTACGTCGCCCTGTACGGTGACATGCAGAGGCGCCTGAATATCGAACCGCTGCTCAACCTTGGTCGACTGGGGTTTCGCAGCAACAGGCGGTGCGAGCATCGCCGGTACCGCCGGGGATGCCGTCTGATTCAATGCACGCGTGACATCCCCCAATGCTGTTGCAGTCGGCTTCCGTTCAGGCAACAGAGGCTTGGAAACAGGTGACTTTGGAACCTGTGCCGGCAGCGCTTGCATCGGAGCCGGTAGCGGCTTGGGACTGTCGAGAGTCGCTTGAGGTACGGGCGCAGCACCGGTCAGCAGCGGCAACATTTTCGGTTGCGGCTGAACCATGTCTTTGACGACTGGTACCGGCGCGAATGAACGGGCGACATCGCCCATTACCGGCGGAATGTTCTGCCCGGCATTAACCATCATCAGCGGCCCGGCATCCGGCACCTTCTTGAGTGAGTCAGGGGTTCCGAACAGCTCTTTGCCCGCAAAGCCGCCGAGTGCGTCGCCGCCCATGTAACCGAGATAACCACCAATCAATCCACCGACCATGGTGCCAATGATGGGAATGGCCGATCCGATAGCGGCCCCAGCTGCAGCACCGGCCAGTGTGCCAGCCAAGCCACCCGCCGCTTGCCCATACCCTTCGGCTTTTTCATCCTGAGTTTCGGCATTCTGGTAGGTATCCCAGGCCTTGTATCCCGCTTCAGCGATGGCGATCACGGCGGTTCCTTTCACCACAGAGCCAACGCTAGGACCACCCCCGCCTCCACGGGTGATACCCTCTTTGCCGCCGCCCTTACCGCCTTTTCCGCCCTTTCCTTTTTTTCCATCACGACCGGTATCGAAGTCGCCGGCATCCAGTCCGCCGCCCATGGCCGAAAGGTTGGTGACGATGACCTTTTGCGGAATGTTCGGGTTGCCCATCAAGGTGCCGCGCCCGATATTCATCAGGCCCTTACCCATCTTGAATGCGCTGACGGCCCCCTTGAGCGCGATCATGCCCGCCACAGCGGTACCGATAGCCGTCACCAAACGCGGTGACTCATCGGACAGTCCCGCGAGCTGACGGCTGACATTCGTGATCCCATCCGCCACCGCATCAGTGACCGGGCGAATCGCATCACCGATGCTGCGCATGGCATCATCCATGCTCTGGGCCATCTCGGACCACTTTTGCGCAGACGTTTGCCGGCGCTCCGCCAGGTTCTTGTCGAGGATCCCGGTGGCATTGGCCGAGTCTTTCTTCAACTGCTCATACAGATCCTTGCTCTGCATGTACGCTGTCAAAGCGGCCTTGACCTGCATATCAGCGAACAGGTCACCGGTACGCAAAGCCTCCTCCAGCGACTTCATCATAGCTTTGGCTTTCTCGGGATCAGCCTCTTTACTGATCGCCGCTGTGGCCTTGGCCATCTCGGCCGCCCGCTTCGGATCGGTCGCTTCAATGTACTTCTGGGCCAGCGCAAAACTGGATTCCAGTGTGGATTTGCCATTCTGCAAACCCGTCTGCATCGACCCCTTATAGTCGATCCCGGCCTTCTGGTAGGCCTTGACCGTTTCACCCGAGCCTATTTTCTCCATCCAGTTTTTGAGGTTGTTGGCCGCTTCGTCCGAGCCGCCGGCAGTCTTCATCTGCACCTGCAACATCGCGCCCAATTGCGACACCGAGTCCATGCCGGTGATGCCCAGCTTGCCCATGCCGGCCAACAGCTCAGGAAACCACTTGGCCATGTCGACCGCTTCGAAACTGCCTGCCTGCCCCTGATAGGCGATGGCCTCCAAGGCCTTTTGCATCACAGCCGGATCGGTGATCTTGGCGTTCTGCCCCAGGGCGTTGATCATCTTGGCGGTTTCCGTGCCATCCGATCCCTGCCCCACAGCGAACTTGGCCGCCGTCGGCGCATAGGCCAGTGCCTTGTCCAGCTCCATGCCGGCGCCGACCAGGGCATTGACCAACTCGGCGACCTGGTTGCGCGCCATGCCCGTATCACGCGACGTGTCGATCACAGTTTTGGAGAGCTGAGTTTCTTCTGGCGTGTTGGCAATGTTGGCCTTGATCGCGATGTCGCGAATGATCGCGCCGTAGTCCGCGCTGACCTTCGTCGGGATGGCCACGGCGGCCGTCAGGGCACCGGCCTGGCCGAGGGTGCTTTTCATGCCCTGCCGACCTTCATCCAGTTGCCGGTGGCCGAGCGCTTTGAGTTCGGCACCGGCCGCAACGCGACCCATCGTGGCGTAGGCCTTGCTCAAGCGCCCGACCTCGACGCCCTGTTTCTTGAGAAGGTCGAGGTTCTTTTCGTATTTGGACAACAGCTTGTCGGCACCGGCGGCGCCGGTGGCGTGCGCCTTGTGCCATTGCTCACGCAGACGCATGGTGTCGCCGATGGTGTTCTGCAGCACCCGGGCTTTGCTGCCGACCGTGTCCAGGTGCTTGATCTTGCTTTCGACGTCCTTGAACGCTTTGCCCACCGTCGGATCGACGGCGCCGCCGATGACAAAGCCGAGTGCGAGGTTCTTCGCCATGTGCGTGTCCCTGGGATCGAGGATGATTGGAAATGGCTCAGTCCGTGAGCCACCACACGATGTCGTTGAAGGGCATGGCCATGATCTCGACAGCCGAGAAACCGGTCTCCTTGGCCAGCCGCTTGGCCAGCCCTTTCAACGTTGGTCCATCAAACCTCGTCGTCTTGGACCAGACGAAAATAGCCTTTTTGCAGGCGCATGTAGTCGACCAGCTTGAGGGCCATCAGATCCTGTTCCGGGGTCTGAGTCAGCGAGGAAAACAGCGACATTTCGCGCTTTTCTTCATCGCCGTTGCAGGTCGCTTGCGCGGCTCGAATGTCTCGCACGCACGGCGCACGGATGGTCAGCGTGTCGACCAGCACACCCGACAGCTCGGTGGGGTGTCGCAATGAGATGCGAAAGCCTTCCTCGGTCAGTTGCAGCCAGCTTGGCAGTGGTTTTTCTTGAGTGGCTTGATTGGTTTGCGTCATTTCATCTTGTCCTTAAAGGCCGAGGGCCGAACGTTCATCAGCGAGCTGGTCGACGCCGTCGACGACCAGGACCATCCCCAGCATGTCGATCTCGTAAACCACTCGGCCGGCAACTTCGAGCTTGTAGTAGGTGAGTGCCATGCTGTGTTTGGTCTCAGCCTTGTCGCCGGGTTTCCAGTCACCCATGTCGACTTCCTTGATGCCGCCACGCATGGTGACAATCACCGGGGTGACCTTGCCCTTGAGGCCTTTGAATGAGCCTCGGAACACCGCGCTGCAGGCGGTGCGATCAGACAGGCCGAAAAACTTCAGTGCTTCGCGGCGTACACCGTTGGTGGTGAAACCGGCCTCGAGCTTTTCCACGCCGGTCGGGATCTCGACCTCGCCGGCCATGCCGCCGCCTCGGTAGGCTTCGGTTTTCAGGACCACCTTGGGCAAAGTGAGACTCGGCATTTCACCGGAAAAACTGACGCCGTCGATAAAACCGGCGCAGTTGGAGAGAACTTCAGGAATCATCAGGGTGCCTCCTTAGGCAGGTTCAAGCACTTCGGTCATCCACTCGTTGGTGACCTCAAAAAGGAAGTTCGGGTTTTCAGCCGGCGGCACGTCGGTGAAGCGGATCCGCCAGTACACCTTGCCCTGCTCGATCTGGCTGGCCGTGTTCAATTCATGATCCGGGAACACCTCGAAGTTGATCACCGCGCCTTGATTTTTCAGGTCGCGCATGAACGCTTCCAGGCCGTCGGTGACGTCCTTGACGTAGGTCTTGGTAATCGAGCGGTCGACCGCCCATTTGTGGCCGGCCTGTACCGCATCCATGAGGATGAACAATGTGCGCACGCGGGTGACGAATGCCCATTTCGGATCGCTCGACAGCGTGCGGTTGCCCCAGAGACGGAAACCGTCGTCACGAATGATCGTGGTGATGTTCGCGTTGTTGAGCAGGTTGGCTCGGCAGGTCTCATCGCCATCCAGGTACTCGACCGCACGGGTGGTACCGGTGATGCCGGTGAATTCCTTGTTTGACGGCGAGGCCCAGAAGCCGTAAGTGGCATCCGTCCAGGCAAACAGGCCGGCAGTCCAGGCCGAACCCGGCGCATCCACCGTCTTGCTTTTGCCGGTGTCCCAGAACTGCACACCGGGGTCGACCATGAACAGGTTGCGACTGCCGAAGTTTTTCGCGTAAGCCATGGCGGCCTCGTCGGTCGTGCATGGCCCGTCGATGATGCCAATGGCGCGAAGCTTCTGCGCCAGGCTATCCATGGCCGTTGCCACCGCTTGCGTCGCCGAATGGCCGGGGGCGATCAACAATCGCGGCTGGGCGTTGAACAGACTCTTGCCGTCGAGCAGCGCCTGCAGGCCAGTACGCTGACCGGATTCCAAAATACCGCCGATGATGGCCGAGGTCTGCAGCGCCGGGTCGTCCATCTTCGGTACACCGATGGCGACGATCACCGCCTTGGCCTTGGCGTAAATCGCCTGGCAGGCTTTGGTGATCGCTGAGTCGGCGCCGAACGCTGCAATGGCTTCACGCTCGGTGGTGATCAGCTTAAGCTCGCCGGCCTTGGCCGTACCGCCGCCCACTAAGCCAGGGCTGAAGGTGTCGCACAAGCCGATGATCGAGGAAGACGGCAGCGAGATAGTGCGTGCGCCAGTATCGACCGCCGTGGTCGTGACGCCGTGAAAGAAACTCATAAGGCTCGTTCTCCAGAAACGAAAAAGCCCCGCGTGTGTGCGAGGCTCAAGGTGTTGGTGTTACGTTTGGCGGAATGAAAAACGCCCCGTGAGTGCGGGGCGTTTAAGTGATTTGCGTGGCCAGCCAGCTCGGTGTTAACGGGCGATGCTCGGTGAGCGGAAATTGCGAACCTTGCGGCCAGTTGCGCAACTGCCGGCGGTAGGTCTGCAGCTCTGCATACTGCTCAGCCGTGATTGAAGTCGAACCGCTCTCCTCGACTTCGTCACGATGCCGGGACACCAGCGGATCGGTCAGCGCTAATTGCGCATCGCGCCAGGCGCGCTCAATAGCCGCAAGCGTCTGCTCATCAAGCGGCGGCGGTTCTACAAGCCTGGGATTGCCCTGACGATCTGGCTCAATACGCTTTCCACTCTCCTGCCCCCTGAGCAGTTCAAAGTAGAGGCTGTCGGAAATTTCTACCGCATCCAGCGGAATAAAGGCGTGAATAACAGGGCTATAAAAGCCGTTATCGATCGCTCTGTAAAACATGGGCGCTCCTTAATATCCTCTGGCCGTCCAGAAATGCTGCGGCCCTGAACTGTTTGTGCCGGAATGCGAATAGTTGAATCCCGTCTTCGTAACACTACCGACCTGAACCGGGCCACCCCTTGAGGCTGGAGCCTGTACGCCGGTATCCACATAGGTCATATGCACACTCAGGCAAGCGGTAGGAAACACCGACGGGAAAGAAATTGGGGTTACAACATTCGTCCCAGCTCCACCCGTCAGTCCCCACTGTTCAATTTCACCTGAAGGCAATCTCCGCCAGCCGGTCGTACCGAGAGAGCAGGCAAACAGTGGCGAGTATTTCAGAGCCGAGTCGCCATCCTCCAGCACCCAGCCTGTACCGTCATTCAGCCGCCTGAAAACCGACATGCTCGACGACAGCACCGCAAGAGGGCCGGCCACGCTGGAAAGACTGACCAGAGACTGGCCGGCCTTGGCCTGAATCATCAGCCCTGCCGTCGCACTCGCGAGCACGGTGATCACCGCCCCCAGAGGCACGGAACCGGCATCTGGCAAGGTGACCGTTGCAGACGTTCCACCGATGGCAACCAAACGCCCGACATCTGCAGCAGTCAACGTTGTGTTGCCGTTGTAAGAAACCGAATCGGCATAACTACCCTGCGCCCGCTGCGCAAACTCCGTCGTAGCGAGGCGCAGGCTGCTATCGAACTTCGGCGGCGTGACGAAGTTCGGGCCGCTCATAGTCCCAGCAAAGCGCAGAGCCGCCGTTCCACCGACCAGCCGCCACTGATCCTGCAAGCGGATGAATTCGGCAGTGTCGCCCAAAGCCAACACCAGCGGCCCAGAAACGCCGGTAGAGGTGTAGACCAGATCGGTACCCGAACCGACGATTTTCAACCCACCCGGCCCGGCGCAGGCCAGCGTGATAGTGGCCGCATACGCGATGCCTGCCGTTGGTGGCAAGGTCGCCGTGAGCTGTGCAGCGTCGGAGAAGCTATGAAGTCCGCCAACATGTGTAGCGGTCATCACCAAATTTGCGGAGTTCGTGGTGAAGCCTGAGAACTCAATGCCGCGTCGCTTCACGTATTCAGTCGTCGCCAGCGATTTGCTCACGTCGAATTGCGCAGGCGTCGGGGCCGTAGGATTACCAGCAAAACTTGGTGATAACAGCCGAGCGAAACCGTCTGTTATGTCCTTGAATGTGAGCGCCGTGGTGCCCACGACAATCGGGCCGTCGGTCACCAATTGCCAGATCGTGTCAGCCTGCGTAGTACCGGCCTCGACCGCCACTGTCAGGTTGGGCGTTACCTTGGTGTTGCTGTCAGCATCCTTGGCTCGTGACCAGGCACCCACTGCCACCACATATGGCCCGTTATCCTTGGTGGCCACCTGATTTTTCACCAGCACCCGGTCACCGGCCGCGAGCGCGAGACCGTCAATCGTCTGCAGACCAACAAGATTGATGTTGGCTGTGGTGGCGGCGCGCACCGACTGCTTGATGTCGAGCTTGCTCAGCTCTTCCAGAATGCGCGAATCGACATATTCTCGCGTCGCCAGCACCACGGATGGATCAATCTTGAGGCTGATGTTCGCGGTACTGGAAACGATCAGGTTCATCCGCACCACCTGCGTGCGACCCGAACCCTGCGACAGGATAGGCTTGAAGCTTGGGGCACAGTTTGCAACTGCCACCAGATCGCCGTCCGCGTCGTACAACCCGACCTCGCGAATCCAGCGGCCGCCCTCATCGGCTGGAATGACCTGCTCGGCGATGATTACCGCTGCGTTGACCGGGTCGATCTTTAGCTGATTCAACGGCCGGCGGCGCCACTCGTTGATCAGTTTGGTTTGCTTGGCACTGGGCTGAGGGTCAGTGTCGTTCGCATCCCCTAGCCCCATTTCCGTGATATTCCATGGCACGCCCAAGACGTTGGCGTTTGCCAGTTTAGCTGCCCCCACGTCCGTCAGGATCGCGAAGAACTTAGAGTTCGCATCAATCATGAATAGATATCCAGAGTGTCTATGGTGTGTTCACGACCGACCACACCGAAGGTGCCGGTTACGTCGATGGCCTGCATTTCAGGTGGGTAGATGTCGAGTTCGTCGCCGTCGTACAGGCTCACGCCAACATTAAGGTTGCCTTGCGTTTCAAGGCTGATTGCCAGCCCGGTGAGGTGCCGGGAGACGGGCTTGGCGTCGTCGATAAGGCGTTCAAGTTCGAGATACATTTCCTCGGTGATGCCGGTGTCCAGCACCCCCACCTTCAGCGCGAAGGTGCCCGGCACCCCCTGCGGCACGGTGTTAAACCATTCAACGATCTCGATCAGGTAGCCCAGCGGCTCGACCACTCGACGTATAGCGCCGATGGTGCCCTTGTGTTTGTGGATGAAGAACGACGCCTTGATGGCTGCGCGCTTGACCGACTCAGACCACGCCGGATCCCAGCGGTCGACCGACCAGGCCCAAGCCAGATGCGGCAGCAGGTGCACTGGACAGGTGTCGGGGTTGTACAAGGTTCGCAACGGAATCAACGTGTCTTCGGCGAACGTCGCCTCGATACCCCGTTCCAAGGGAGTGCTGTTGAGCGGCAAAAGACTGCGCATATCAACCTCCCAACACGACGGAATAGCCGGTGCAGTACGCCGCCTGCGCCTTGGTCGGCTTGAGATCCAGCCAGTCCTTCAGCTCCACGCGAGCCACACCGGCAACGTGCAATTGCGCATCGACGCCAGAGCGCGCCACCTCGACGCCCAACCGGCGGCGCGGATTGATCCAGGCCTCAAGCCGCTTGATCGCCTCGGAAAGCGCGGCGTCGTTTTCCGGTCCGGTACCTTTCATGTGCAGCACCGCGTCGACGCGGTAGCGCAGGATCTGTGCACCACGTACCGTGACGCGGTCCCCCACCGGGCGCACGTCGTCCTCATTGACCGCCGTGGCAACCAGCTTCAACAATTCAGGGCCGGCCGTACCGTCACCTTCAAGGCCCAACACCGTGACATCCACACAGGCAGGTGATGGGCTTTCCGCCGTGGCATCCGCCACCAGCGCCGACGCGTTGCGTGCGTGCAAGATGTAGCTGTTACGCGGCCCTGCGGTGGTCAGTCCCTCATAGGCCAATTGCACACGCTCGCGCAGAGCGTCGTGTGATTCCATCACCGCCTCGACCGGTGGTACCGCCAGCGGATCGGCAGGTTGAATCACCAGGCGCTTGAGATTGACGTTAGCCGCAAGGTGATCCAGATCGGCGCCCGTCGCATAGGCCAGCAGTTGCGATTTGGCCGCGTCGTTGACCCGTGCCCGGTTGCCGAGCTTGATGTAGCTGGCGACCTCCAACAGCTTGGTCACCGGATCACTTTCCAGAGAGGCCGTCCAGTTCCCGCCCATGTGGTCGCGAAACACGTCGAGAGCTTCGCCATACACTTCTTCAAAATCCAGCGGTTCCAGCACGTCCGGTGCCGGCAGCTCCGACAGATCCACCAGGGTACTCATACCCACACCTCCAACGTGCCGCGCACACCGAGGTATTCGCCGCTGACTTGTATGTTGATTTTGCCGCCCAGCACGGACAGCACACGCACCCGTTCCAGCTTCAACCGTGGCTCCCACCGCCCCAGCGCCCGGGCGGCTTCAGCCTGCACGGCGCTTTTCCAGCCCTCGTTGACAGGCAGGTCGACCATGCGCCGCAGTTTGCTGCCGTACTCAGGACGCTCACGGCGACTCACCAATGGCGTGCCGAGGATGTCCCCGACGGACTGGCGTAAATGCTCGATGCCGGAGATGGGTTGCCCGGTGTGGCGATCCATTCCGATCATCAGGTTTACTCCTTGAGTTGCTCGAACTCGGCATGGGCTTTGAGCGTTTTCAGCGCTACATCGTCGGCGCAATCGACCGTAACCTTGTTTTTCGCCACGGTGAGCGTGCGGCCGTCCGGCAGGACGACAGTGCGCGAGGTATAGAGCGTGTCGCGAAAGGTCACGGCCATGGGCATCAGCACTGGGCTGATGGGGGTGGACTCAGGCACAGTGGATTCATCTTGATGTTTGGCCATGGGAGCTCCAGGCATGAAAAAGCCCGCACGCGGCGGGCTGAATAAATGTTGAGTTAGTGTTTGTGATGATTGTCACTTTGACCGGCGGCCAGAATGTCGGCATCGCTGGTGATGCTTTGGGTAGCGTGCAGCGGGCCGTCGATGTTGACCTGGCCCTTGATGTTCACAACGCCCTCCAGATCGATCGTTCCGGACTTCACGGCGACGGCATTGTCAGTGACTTCGGCCAGCGTTGATCCGACCCTGATCGTGACCGTGCCGCTCGGCACGCTGATGGTGTAGCTGCTCGTCTGCCAGTCGTAGACCAGAGATCCGCCATCGTCGAAACGCCAGACTTCGACGTGATCGCGATTGTCCGGCGGCGCGCCGCCATTGCCATAAAGTCCGGGAATGAATGTGCCCTGCGCCACCTCGCCACTGGCACTGAACAGGGTGCCCTGCTCGTTGAGGCTCGGCGCCCGCCAATGCCGTGCCTTGCCGGCGGCGACGCTGTGCCAGCGCACCCAGCCACTGACCCATTCACCGTCGGACACCCGGCACACCGGTGGTGACGCAGCGAGATCCACCGCCACCACATAGCAGTCCTTCACCAGCCCAGCGAGCATGCGGTCATGCTGGGCGCTCACATAGCCACCACTCATGCCTGACTCTCCGGTGCAAAATACTTGTCCCGGTTGGCTGGCCCCGCATCAGGATCAACGCCAAACAGCAGCGTGCCCGGCGGCTGATCTGGCCACGGCCATTGCGCTTCGCCAAGGTAGATCTGCTGCGTCCATTCCACGACCCAGACCGTGTAGCCATCCAGCTCTGGCTTGGTCCAGTCCGGCATGGCCTGAACGAACTCGGCCGGTTCGACCTCTACACCCCAGGATTGCATCCGCAGTAACACAGCCAATTGCCCGACGATAAACACCGCTTGTTGGTGGTGATCGGGCTGGATCGGATCGGTAATCACCCGCGCCTCGAACTTGCAGGACAGGCCTGTCTCGCCCGTTCCCGGGTCAACGCCTGGCTCCATTTCTGCGAGTTCGACCAGCACCGCCGGCAGTGGAATGCTGCTTTCGATGATCGGCCAAGCTGCAACGATCTCAAGGTCCGGCAAATGATCCTGAATGCGCCGCTCGATGGCTTGATACAGCCGCTCAAGACTGAACGGCTCGTCGACTTCATCCGTCACGTCATTTCCCCTTCAAGTGCTTCTGCACTTCGAAATTGAGTTCCTGCTGCAGGACATGCACCAGTTGTTCGTCAGCTTTTCGCACCCAGCTTTCGAAGTGTGGCCGTGCCTGCTCCAGCGATACCTTGGCTTTCGCCAGCGGAAAACGACTACCGTGCTCGGCGATCCAGCCTGAACTGGCGCCGCCCGCCCCGCTGACATCGCTGTCGGGGTAGTCACTGACGTCGAAATACTTGCTCGCTGTGCGGATCCAGACGTCCGCGCTGTTGCCGTAGACCTTCTTGAAGAACGCGCCCTGAAAGCGCCGACCGGCTACCGACACACCGGACCGACTCTGCCGAGGCCGACCAATGCGACTGGCCTCCATCGCGTTCAGACCGAACCACAATTTGCCGCTGTTGGCACCGCCACTAACCGGGTAGGCCCGCAGGCGCTGCCGCACAGCAGCGACCGCAATGCGTTCCTGTCGGCCAACGGCGCGGGCAATTTGCGTGGCGAGCCATCGCAGGGTTTTGTTGATGGCTCGACGCTGAGCAGCGGCGGCGGCCTTTGGCAACAGGGCAGCAAAATCCTGAAAAGCTTTCAGGTCTGCCGCTGAGGTTTGCAGCGAGATCATCCCGCCGCCGGCCGAGGGTTTGAAGTAGCTGCCGACACTCATGGCCGTTTTCTCAGAATCAAGGCGACCAGGCCATCACCGGTGGGTTCAAGCTGCAGCAGATCGTAGTCCCCACCACCGTCCAGTTCCGGTACGTCAACGCTTACCAGCAGCCCCTTGCTCAAACCATCGGCGTCAGCGACGCGGACCTCGAAGCGCGGCTCACGAATGGCGGTGTTCATCCGACCTATCCGCGGTTGCAACCAGGGCGCCGAGAACATGCCCAGCACCGGTTCACTGCGTCCCTCGACCCGCGCGCGGTCGCCCAAGGTTTCGAAGACGACGTCGTCGACATCGGCCATCAGCTCGCGAATGCCCATGACTACATCTCCAGCAGGATCTGCGCCAGCGGCCGAGTGCATATGTGCAGTGGGTTGGACTGCGCCTCACCGACCATGCCCTTGTTGAACGGCAAGGGTTCGATCTTGCTGTAGTACGGCACGCCTTCAGTGTTGACCGTTTCCATGTAGTCGGCCGGTGCAAACACCGAGATATACAAGTCCGGGACGCCCTCGGGAATCAGCAGCGCCTTGTCGTCATGCACGAAGGTCATGCCGGCGATCTTGCCGCGATAACGCTCCCAGGTGATGCCGCCGTAGTCGAAGCTTTCGCGGGCATCGCCACGCAGCGAAGCCGCCTGCTGCGTATTGAGATACGTCTTATTTACCTCTTCGAGCTCCAACATCGCATTCCAAAAGTTCTTACCGCAGAACGCTCGCGAGCCGCTACGCGTCACGGTGCCGAGAGCCTCCTCCTGCATGTCCAGCGCGTCACCACATTTGACGCGGAAATTTGCCTTGGGATTTGCGAACTCCATCGGCATACGTTGTCGCTGCACACCGAAGCGCTCATAAAGATCGAGCAGTACCGTCTTGCCGTCAGCGTCGTAGATCTTGCCGTTGAGTGCGCCCAGGCGCTGGAACTCATGGGTGACGTCCAGCTGGCGGCGCGCCTTGGCCAGACGTTTGTTGACGACGTCCTGCACCGACTGCAGCTCGGAGCGCGTACCGAAGGCGCGAATACCCTGGATCTCGTCAGCCTTGATGGTGAAGCGCTCAGGCAGGTGCACGGTGTTGAACGGAATCAGGTTGCGCTTGCTGCCCGAAACCACCAGACCGGAGGTGCCGCGCTCACCGGCCGGTACCAAGGCGAGGGTGTCGCCGTCTTTCTCGATTTGTACTGTCAGGGTGGTGATGCCCTCCTCCTGGAACAGACCCAAACTGCCAATGCGCCCGGGTACGTATTCCTGTTCGTTGATGGCGGCGGTCAACGAAGACACCGAAAATGCCTCGTCGTTGAAGATTTGAATGTCAGCCATGAAGCAGTCTCCAGAAAACAAAAAACCCGCACAGGGCGGGCTGAAAATTCGAAGTTGATCGCGTTAACGGACGATCACGTTATGGGCAGCCAGCGCTTTCTCGGCGGCCAGATCCAGACCGGTCAGGTGTGCTTCGCTGACCTCGGCCAGACGCACCACGGCGCGCCCGCGACGAACAATGTCGGACGTGCTCAACGGGCCGAAGAGAATCGCCTGCGCGTTCTCGCTGCCGTCTTCAGCGGTCGGGTTATACGGCGCGAATTCGCCGGTGGCGGTGACCAGACCGAGTATCTGTCCAGGCTCCAGCGCCGGGCCGGCGGCGACGTTGATT
This sequence comes from Pseudomonas sp. Irchel s3a10, assembly GCF_900187525.1. Lineage (NCBI taxonomy): Bacteria > Pseudomonadati > Pseudomonadota > Gammaproteobacteria > Pseudomonadales > Pseudomonadaceae > Pseudomonas > Pseudomonas sp. Irchel s3a10. The sequence goes on along the minus strand of NZ_FYDR01000013.1, from coordinate 46,134 downwards.
GCTTCGCGGGAAATGGTGCCGGCGCCCTCGGACAGGAGGAATTCCCCGGCGTGCATCGGTTCACGTTGAATATTCATGCAGTAACTCCAGTAAGTGAGGTTCGTTTGCCGGTCTGCGCCGCTTGGCGTGCGGACCAGATCGAAGGCTGGTCGATTTGCTTGGCCTGCACTTTCGGCGGAGGGTCATCGGCCAGCGGAAGGCTGTTGTCGATCTCGAAGCCTTTGCCGCTGCCTACCAGTTTGTCGAAGAGCCGGGCACGCACCGCCGAGGTATCAAGACCGGCCGAAACGTACTCGGCACTGAACTCCGGTAACCGCGCGGCGACGCACAAATCGTTGATGGCTTTCGCCTGGGTCAGCGCCACCTGCACCACCGCTTCGCTTTCCAGCTTAGTGACAGCGAGCAGCGGCTCGATCAGGTTGCTGATACCCGCCGCTGTGCAACGCTGGCTGATCAGCACCGCGAGTTGTGCGGCATTGGTCACCGGCGCCGGCGGGTCATCCGGGATCGGCGGCGCCGGCTCCGGTGTGGGTTCGTGCTCCGGATCGGTCGGTTCATCCAGTTGAGCCAGCAGTGCGGCCGGTGCATGCTGGAAACGCTGCAGGACGGCGCCCTGCCCCAAACACGCTTTGACTTTGACGCCATCGCCGATCTCATCGGCCAGACCCAAGGCCACCGCTTCGTTTGCCGTCAACCAGGTCTCGGCCGCCACCAGGCGGCGCAGCTCGGGCTCGTCGATGTCAGGGGCTTTGGCCTTGTAGGCCGCGATAATCGCTTCCATGGTCTGGTCCAACACATCGGCGACCTTGCGAAAGCTTTCGGCATCGCCGGCGGCGTAGGTCCACGGGTTGTGAATCATCAACATGGCGTTGGACGCGATCACCACACGGTGCGCACCACACACAGCAACGCTGGCTGCGCTCGCGGCCAGCGCATCGACTCGGCCGGTGCAACGCTCGCCCAACCGCGACAGTGCGTTGTGCATCGCCAGCCCATCGAATAGATCACCTCCGACGCTGTTAAACGCCGCCACGACGGGCGACACACCGTCGTCCATGGCGCGCAGATCCTGGACAAACTGATTGGCGGTGATGCCCCAATTACCGATCTCGCCGTAGACAAACACCTCAATGGTGCGTTGCCCGGCTTCGCCGTTGGCCTGCATGGCGTACCAGCTTTTTTCCGATACCTGCACGCGCTCGCCGGCCTTGTTGTAAATGCGCGGTCGCGCTTGTTTGCTCATGGTTGCTCCTTGTCGTCGAGCGACTCGATGACGTCGAGGGTGTTGTAGTTGAGGCCCAGGCGAACGGCCCGGGCGAGATCAGCGGCGTTCTCCGCATCGACCGTTTCGGCGTCGTAGCCGGTGCGCAGCACCATCTCGCTGCGCGAGGCGAAGCCGGCTTTGACTTCCATCGTGCGCGCCTGCACATCCTGCACCGGCTGGATGTAGGCCCAGCCCTGCGGCACCCAGCGCGTTCGTAGATACTCGCGCCGTCGTTGGGCGTAATCCTCCAGCACTAGTGCACCGGACAGCACCGCCATGTCCATCCACGCGGCACGAACCGGACGACACAGCTGATGCACGTAAACGCTGAACTGCAGCTGCTCCAGCCGACGGCGAAACTCGTTGAGCACAACGCGTAACGCGCGGTCGTTGATCTCGCGCATGTCGCCGGTGAGGATCTCGTAGGGTGTGCCGGTACCGGCAGCAGCGGCCATCAGTTGCTGTCGCATGAAATCCGGGTAGTTGTTGCCCGCGTCCGGCGGCTTGGAGAACTCCACCTCCTCGCCCGGCCCGAGCTCCTGCATAGTGCCGGGCTCAAGTGCGACCATTGGTGTGAAGCCGTCGCGGTCGGTCACCAGCGGCTGACCGGTAACCGGGTCGCGCGGCATGGGACCGGAGTCAGGCGGCGGGCGGGTGATAAAACCCGCGAACAGGTTCGCGACCTCTTGGCGAAACAGCACCGCGTCGTCGTAGTTGTCGAGGCTGCGCAAGCGTTTGAGCACCGGCGACAAGCGCGGCACCCCCCGCAGCTGTCCGGGCTCCAGTGGCTCGAAGATGTGCAGCACCTGAGTGGCGGGCACCCGCACAAGCTGGTTGTAGCCGGCATTCAATGCCGAGGGATCGCCCGGGTGCGAGCGATACATCCAGTACGCCACGCGCTTGCCGACCGGGTTGAATTCGATGCCGGCACGGATCACGTTGCCGTCGCGAGTGGTTTCGAATTTGTCGTGCGGCACGAACTCCGGTGCGAGCAACTGCAATTGCAGTGGCACTGCATGACCATCGTCCAGACTGCGTGGTCGCAACCGAATAAAGCATTCGCCGGAGGTTTCGACCGTGCGCGCAGCGAGCGCCTGCTGACCGTAGAAGTCGGTGAGGTCATCGGCGTCCGACTCATCGACCCAGTCTTCCCACAGATCCTGCAGTTGCTTACGCAGGGCGTCGTCGTCCGTCTTCGGCCGGGGGTTGATGCCGGTGCCGATCAGGTTGCTGACGCGTTTTTCGATAACGTTGAAAGCATACGGGTCGTTGCGCACTGCGGCCCGCGAACGGGAGCGCAGATTGCGCAGCGCCGGAGTGTTGATGGTGTTCAAGCCATTGTCGGGCGCATCCCAACCAGCGGAACGACGACCCTCCCCGGCGCCTTCGTAACTGGCCTTGATATTTGACGGCAGCAAGAATCCGTTACGGGTAAGCGTCGGATAACGAGCCATTACAGTCCTTTGCCTCCGTGATATAGCCGGACCACGCGTGAACGCGGCCCAGCAGCGTTGAGCAGCGAGGTGCGAATTTCTTCGCGCGCCTGCAGAAGCTCGTTGATGGTGCGGTACTCGACGGTGCGGTCGCCAAAGCGAACGGTTTTTTCACCGCGCGCGATGGCCTTCTCGATCACGTCGAGGTGCTGTTGGGTAAAGGACATATCAGCGTCTCTTCAAATAACCGCTGGTAGAGCTGCGGCGTTGTGACGGCGATGCAGCAGGTCGCGGGGGTGCGACAGGTGCTGCCGGTGTAGGCGGTGCCAGCTGGGCTTGCCGGAAAACAGCCGGCAGCGCTGTTTCGGCAGATTGGGCTTGTTCAACACGCGGGGCCTGGACAGGCTGGACCGGTGCATCGTCGAACAGTCCGGATTGTGCCAAGGCTTGCCGCACCCGATCCCAGTCATGCTCCTGGTACCGATTAATGCCCAAGTAATGCGCCATGGCCAGGCAATACACCATCAGGTCTAGTGCTTCGTTGCGCTCGGCTTTGCCCTTGATCCACTCGACACGTTTATGGCCGCGGACGTAGCGGGCGACCTTTCGTTCTGCCACACATTGGGCGAAGAAGTCGTCCGGCAAATCGTTGGCAAAATGCAGCGAGCCGGGTCCATCCGGGAACGGGTAACGGTTGTAGATCCAGTCCTTGGCGGTGTCGGTACCGACGAACCACAGCTCGGCGCCGTGGCGCTCGGTCTGACCCTTCCAGGTCACGTCGACCATCGAGGGCCGCTGGGCAATCACCGGCCTGCCGGGCTTGCTCGCACCTTTGATGGCGAAGATGTTGCGCCAGCGCCGCATGCGGCAGAACTGGTAGACCTCATCGGTGTGGTGGCCCCCGGAGTCGACAGCCGTGGCAAGAATCGCCAAGCCGACACCGCAAGGGTGCCGGTAGCGAGCTTTGAGCAAGTCATCAAGTACCGCCCAAGTTCGCTCATCAGCGGGATCGCCTGAGATCACCTTGTGATCAATCACCCAACGCTCCATACCAACGCCCCAGCCCATGACCATCAACTCCAGACGGTTAGCCTGAACGTCGACGGCGGCGGTCAGCATCAGCGAACCGGACGGCATTGAGCCGAGGCCATAGCTTTCCAGACGTGCCCGGTCCATTAGAGCATCGGCTTTGGTTTGCTCTTGAGCGCTGTCCCAGACCTTGGCCAGGCGGGTGTTGTAGAACACCTGCATCGGTTCAAGATCGCCTTTCGCCTGTGCCCGCTTGGCCTTCTCGTACTGCCTGGCAAGCGTACGCCAGTCCATCCAGCCTGGTGGCGAGTACAACGCGTTGAGATGAAAGCCAACCGTTTCGCCATCACCTTCGGCATGGGCGATCCACTCGCCATTGGCAAGCATCCAGCCCTTATGATGCTCCTCGATCAACACGTCGCACTCAGGCCCAGCACACTGGTAGTGAATGAGCTGGTAATCCTTGGAGTAGAGCAAACGCTCCCACTCCAGTACCTGCTTGTGCCCGCAAGTTGGACACGGCACGTAGAAGTAACGTTGATCGCTGGACTCGAACAGATCACTGATACGCGAAGCACCTTTGATCGTTGGTGAGCTGGAGAAGTAGAACTTGGCATTCCGGCCAAAGGTACTGCCCCGAGTCTCTGCCAGCTCGATGGGATCACCCTCCTCTCCGACGTCGACTTCCCAACGATCCACCTCATCGCCGTACACATAGCGCGCTGAGAGCTCGGCCAAGTTGGCCGCGGAACCCGCAGTGGTCACGTACAGTGAACCACCTTCAAACTCTTTGGTGTCCATCGTGTTGCGGGAGTCACGAGACCGACTGGACGCCACTCGCTTACGCAGAACGGGCGTGGCCTTGATGGTCTTGCTGATCCTCGATGACACCCGCTTAGCCAGGCTAAGGCTCGGCAGCAGTGTCAGGATATTAGACGGTGCCATATGGATCAGGCCACCAATCCAATTTAAGGCGATTTGGGTTTTCATCAACTGCGAAGCCACCATCGTAACGACGCGCTTGCAGGGGTGAGCTGGCGATAAACAGCGCATCGGCTCACGTGCGTAAGGGGTGCGAGAGGTGCGGTATTGGCCGGGTTCAGCGGCACCTGAGTCACGCGGAATACGCATGTATTCGTCGGCCCACTCGTCCACCCACACATCCGGGTCAGGTTGAAGCCCCCGGAAATAAGCCTCGCAGTACACCGTCGCTCCATCAGATCTGGTCAGGTTCATCTATCACCTCCCAGTTAGTATCCAGTGTGTGGCCGAATTCCTCAGAGGACATACGGCCGGCGTCCTCAAGCCGTTGTCTCAATGCTGCAGTCAGGTGTCGTTCGATCTCCCATGGATCCGACATGGCCGCCAGTTCCGGAGCCAGTTGCGGAGGCATACCCAGCAACGTGTCGCGAAGCATGCGACCGGCGTTGTATGCCCCGGACTGAACTGCCGTAACCTCGACTGTTGAGCCCTGTGCTTTGTGAAACTCCATCTCGGCCATCTGCGCCAAGTAGAACTCACGGTGTGCGCGTGCCTTCTGAAAATCCGGATGCTTGTCTGTCGTGGGAGCCGCCAGCGGCGGCGCAGCCATGGAAGTCGGCTCGGTTTGGGTCGACAGTTGGCTGTAAACGTTGCGCTGAATCCGATCTTGTTGATGGCGTTCAGCAACGGCGGCCTTGCTCGGGTCGGCGGTGTCGCGAATCAGCGCTTCGGTGGCATGTACATCAACCTGTTTGCCATTGGGCGAAAGCACCAAACGGTTGTTGTCTTTCAGCCAGGTGATGTAACTCGGCGACCTGCCGAGCCGGGCCGCGAAGGCGCTCTTCGACAGGTAGGTTGGTTCTGTCATGAGCCCTCCTTTTTCAACGTATTTCAATGAATCCTTTCAAGATTTCAATGATTGAAATTTCAGTAAGCTGGGAAGTCTGCGGCTAACAGTTTCCCGCGGGTTTCCGACCCCGTGTCCTTCAGATACCCTAGGGTCCCCGGCGGTTTTCGGCGCCCCAGATCGGTGCATCACCCCTGTTCGCCCCCGGCGGGCGGGACTTCGCAGACACCCAGACGCTTGGCGGCCCAGCGTTCGTACAACCCGATGGCCACATCCGCACCGGCCATCGCCGTGAGGCACCCCAAGGCACCCGCCGTCCAGATCGTCATGCCGGCGGCGATCATCAGCATCATCGCCGACACCCCGCAGACAATGCAGGCACCGGATCGAAGCGCCAGGCGGCGCAACAACGCCCAGCCCCGCGCACCATCCTTGTCGGCCCGCCACATTTCCCCCGATACGCCGCCGACCAGGGCCAGGACGATCACTAACCAGATCGGCATCTCTGCCAGTGCTTGTTGCTCATTCGTCATGTCTGCTCCCTATGGCTTTTAGATTCGGAACACGTCCAAGTTACTTGGCTGTCACGCCAGAATGTAAGAAGCTCTATCCGACGTTTTCCAACGGATCGGAGAAGAGCAATGAGTGTATTGATCGATGTCGTAACCACAGTGGGTGTAGTTGGCTCGCTAATGATCGGATGGGTTCAACTAACAGATCAGAAGCGATTAGAGCTGCGCACATGGGCAATCAAGCTCGCAACAATTGCCAGTGTTCTGCTGGTGGTGGGCAGCGGGATATGGGAAACGATCAAGTTCGGTAGGAGTGATGCGCCTTTGACGCGCATGGATATCTTGTGGCTCCTGGCTAACCTGTGGAACACGGTATTTTATCTAGCGATTGGCGTGGCTCTTGCCGCGTACTGGTCTAGTCCTAAGGGTACGAAGGAAAAGCTGGCAGCCTTTCGAATTCCCACCGTCGACAAATAAAAAAACCGGCCATTTGGCCGGTTTTTTGAACCGCTCTCTACGGTCGCACCTATCGAAGATGACTACTTTTTACAGGTCGATTCCGGTGGCAGCAACCCTGTTTTAATGCCACCCGGTGAATAAGTGGGGAACGCAGGGGGAACGCCTAGCGAATGTCGGCGAATACACCACCCCGGCATTCTGTTGCTTCGGTGGTGTCCCATACGTCCCACTATTCGGAATCGAAGTAGGACACCTGAGAGCGCCTAAATTCGGGGCTTCGCCCCACTGTCCTACTTATCTTTCTCCTTTCTCGTGTAAAGGAAGAAATTTAAAGATCACGCGTTCGCGCGTAAGCGCGTACTGCTCGTCCGCTACGCTCACACGGGCGGGAGGCACTTCCAAGCGGGACGGTGGGACAACCCAACAACGACAAGGCCCGCACCTGTCCCACTGCATCAAAACGCAGCGGGACAAGACGGGCCAGTGGGACAACAACAGCCGGACGAATGCCAGGGGTCACGCAGCCGCCCCCATCAGCACCCAGTAGATCTGCAGATGCGCATCATGCAAACGCTGGTAGTACGTGTCACGGCCACAACCGCAGTGCGCATAACGCAAGCGCATATCAACGTCGAGCGTGCAGTAATGCTCCCGCACAACCGTCACCAGCTCGGGCGCCAGATGCTTGGTCACGATCAGCTCGATGTCGAGAGAACTCTCCAGCGGCGCACGAAAGGCCCGCCGTCCACGGATCAGTTGCCCATTGCTTTCCATCATCATGGCAACCATGTTCCCTCCAGCGAGCCCCCCTTTCGAATGTTCGGAATGCAGCTCCTGCGCCCACAACCGAAGCAGCGAATCGATCTCCTTAATCAAAGCACGGCTCCTCAATCGGTTCCCGCTTCAACGCCGAAGCACCGCCCCAACCTGCAGGCTTCTTGTAAGCCCACGGACGCTGACCACTCTTCACCAACGGCGGCAACCGCACACGCCGCCACCCCAAGCGATGCATGATCGCCCCGACCCGCATCTGCTCAGGCTTACCCCAATGCCCGAAGTCCAACTTCAACGCACTGGTCAGCACTTCACTGCCGGTGGTGGTCTCGCCGATCTGGGATTCTTCCAACCAGGTCAGAATCGGCCCTTCCCACTCGTCCACCACAAAGCGCTCGTCCTGCTCTTCGCCGAACATCGCCGCTTCATCCAGCGTCACCCACCAAAGGTCGCCCGCGTCGTAACAGAACACCGCCTCGGCCCACAGCTGATCGCGGATCGAGCGCAACAGCTCCAGATCCACCTTCGTACACGCCACCGGCCAATAACGGCGGTTACCGGTCGCGTCCTTCAGGTACTCGTCCTGGTTCGTCGTCCCCACGAACACGCACTGACGCGGCACGTCCATCGTGCGACGGCCGTAACTCTCACGGTAGGTATCGGTGGACGCCGAGAAAAACTGCTTGGCCTTGGTACTCTCGGCCTTGTTGAAGCTGTCCAACTCGCCCAGCTCGACGATCCACTTGCCCCGGATCGCCTGAAAGCCATCCTTGTCGCCGAGGGCGAACGGCGTATCCATGAACCACTCGCCGCCGAGGATGCTCATCGCCGTCGACTTACCGGCGCCCTGCGCACCCTCCAGAATCATCACCGAGTCAGCCTTGCAGCCCGGCTTCATCACCCGCGCCACGGCCGACAACATCCAGCGCTTACCGACCTTGCTCGAGTAATCGGTGGCCTTCACGCCCATGACATCCGTGAGCCAGCTTTCCAAGCGCGGCACGCGATCCCACTCATGCTTGCGCAGGTACTGCCGCACCGGATGAAACGCATGGTCATGCGCAACCACGCTCACCGCCTCGATCACATGCGAAGCCTTCACCCGCAAGTTGTACTGCTGCGCGAGCCACTTCATCACCCGCACATCATCGATGTCCGCCCAATCGCCCGTGCCGCCGCCATAAGGCGCCGCACGCAGCTTCACGATCTTCGAACTGAACGCGCTGTAACTGATCACCCCTGCCCAACGCTCATCGTTGGCCAGGATCAACTCGACGTTCTGCATGTGCGCAATCAACGCGCCGCTCTCGCTTCGAGCCAGCATGTCTTTCCAGCCACCAGCGGCCGGCGGCTTGACCACCGCCAGCACCTGACGGCGCACAGCCTCCAAACCTTCGGCGACATGCAGGTCGTTGAAGTCGGTCCACTTGATCTCCCGCTCCCCGGAAAAGATCGGCGCAACCACCTGGCCACCGACGATCAGCGCAGCATTGTTGGCCTTCTCTTCACCAGGGTTCCAGGCATCACCGTTGGGCTTCGTGGTCTTCCAGTCATCGTCCCGGCAAATGATCAGCGGGCAGCCGGCGAAGCGCTCACGCATCGCCTTGCACACCACCAGCAAGTTGCCGGCGTCAAACGCGATGGCCACGGTCAGCGACGTCGCCATATGCAGGCTTGCGCCCGTGGCATAGCCCTCACACACCAACACCGGCTCACCGGGATCCGGATGCGGACCAATCAGGTGAAAAGCGCCCTCCTTCGACATCCCATAGGGCCAATACGTCTTGTCCCGAGCGGTGTCTTCTTGTTTGGTTGGGTACACCACCTGCAGGCCGACAATCTCGTCGCGCACGTTGCACATCGGCACCAGGAACGCACCGGTGCGCGGCGCATACCGAACACCGATACCGACGATCTGCTTACGATCCAGATAGTCGCTACGGCCCTTCTCCGGCATGCGCTTGAACATGCCCGCCGCTCGCTTGGCTGCACGACGTGCCGCACTGGCCGCAATCTCTGCAGCGCGGCGCTTGGCCTCCTCCTGTCGAGCGCGCATAACCTCACGCTCTTCCGGCGACATCCGCCCGGCCTTGACCTTAATCTTCTGCGACTCACCCGAACGCCAGTCACCGAACGCGCCGAAAATAAGCGTCTCGCCCTTCTCGGTGCGATGCTCATGGGCAATGTACCAGCCGTTCTTTTCCTTGCCCTTGTCCTGCGCCGTCTTGCACCGGGTGAGCTTGCCGAACACCAATGGCTGCGCAGGCTCAAGCCCATAGTCGGCGAATTGCCCCAGAACCTCATCCAGCATGGCGAGCCCCCTTCAGTTCGTTGACAGAAAGGCATCCCACGCATTGCGTGCAGCCGAGCTGCGCCAAACGACGGGCCTCAGGGATCGGGTCATCACACGTTTCGCAGAACAGAAACGAATGCGCCGCCAAAGCGGGTTTGGCGGCGTTGCGTGCAGCGAGCGCTTGATCGATACGCTCTTGCACCAGGTCATTAGCGAAGTCAGCGATATCAGCCACGATCAACACCCCGCGTCGTCTGGTTGACATACGTGGCACGGTTAAACATCCCCAGCAGCCCCTGAATCCCACGAAACACCTGCAGGCGAATCGCGGCCAGTTCCTCATCAGTAACAACACCGTCACCAATGCTCTTGGCCCAGGTGTCCGCCAGATCCGCCACCTCGCGAAAGTATTTCGCGATACCGGTGGTCAGCGTCTCGGGCATGTCATTGGTGTACGCCTCGGCCAGCTCCTGCCAGGTCGTGTCACCAACCAACGCATGCACCGCATCCAAAATGCGGCGATCCTTGGTCAGCTCCAGAATCTCGCCGAACTCTTGAATGTTCACCGTGTGACTGGGGTGGGTCGGGGAAAGTTTGTGCTGCAGTGTGGTCGCATTACGGCCGGTGGTGGCGGCGATGGCAGCGGCACCGCCGGGGTAGTCCCGTGCAGCATGGTAAAGCGCGAGATCGAGCGGCAGAACTTCCCGCTGCGCCCGGTCTAGAGAGCTCAGAATGATACGGCTCATGGCATTATTCCTTGTAAGTTGCCAGTGCCGCGCGGCATGCAGTGGTGATACATTTGCCGCGTGGCTTGAAAGGGCCCAAACGCCGGCTAGATCTTCGGGATCGACACCGGCACTGTGCCGGGGCGAACAATCCGTTGTTCACCCCTGGCGAAACAGCTGCCCAATCTGTGGTGGAAAAGGCAGCAACACCAAGGCTTCCGAGCCTTGGAAAAGCGCGATAAAGAGAGGTGGTTGCATGTGGTGTGCCCGCCTACCTTTATCGCGACCCGACAGCGCTGTGGTGGTGCGTGCCGGGAGGAACTGGGCGGCCCTTCGGTCGCCTTTTTTCTATCTACGCTGCGGCTTTCTGAGGAGCTGATGAGTTCAACAGCCAAGCAGCTTGAAAAGCATTGCCTTTCCGCTCTGCGGCATTAGCCAAAAGCTCAGCGTATTTGGTTTCACCGGTGTAATCCGTTCGCGGCAGGAACCCAGCCTGACGCCATTTGTTCAGAGCTTGATAGCTTCGATTGCATATTTTGGCGGCGGCCCCAATGCCACCTACTGCTTCAAAGGCATACGCAATCGCGCTCGGAAAATCTGCGGGGTCCAACATGACAACCTCCATTTATCAACTTGCGGTTGATGTTATAGATCAACTGACTATTGCGCAACCTTTATGAGACTCTCAACTCATGGTTGATAAAAACTCTCTCCGCGCAGCTTTCAGCGAGCGCCTACACGAAGCTCTCGACGATTCCGACGTACGCAGCCGGGGTCGTGGGGTGGACATCCATCGACAGTTGAAAAGCATGGGAGTTGAGAAAACCACTCAAGCAATCAGCAAATGGCTAAACGGTGAGGCAATCGCAGAGGCCGACAGCATGTCCGCGCTTTGCTCTTGGTTGAAGGTTCGACGCGAGTGGCTGGAGTACGGAGTACTACCAAAACACCAGTCTGAAGAGAGCAATGTCCACAGGATAACCGCCGATGACAGAAGCAATGTAAGCGAGGTCAATCAGCGTTTTGGCAAGGTCCCGTTGATTTCGTGGGTCCAAGCAGGCGCTTGGTGTGAAGCGATTTCAAATTTTGAGTCTTACGATGCGGATTCTTGGCTGTCTTGCCCTGTCCAGATAAGCAGTCATGGGTATGCGTTGAAAGTCCTCGGTGACTCAATGACGAACCCCGGTTCGGGTCGTAGTTATCCAGCTGGATGCATAATTTTTGTTGATCCAGAGGCCGAAACTAGAACCGGCGACCGTGTGATTGCAAGTCTACCAAGAACCAATGAAGCAACATTTAAGGTACTAGTAGAAGATGCCGGCTTTCAGTATCTAAAACCGATAAACCCGCAGTATCCGATAATTGAAATTACGGAAGAAACACATATCTGCGGGAAAGTTGTCGGTGCTTTCATTCCGGAGTAACTATCTAAAGCTTTACACCATACATATTCTCGACCCTAATCGAGTTGAGTTTATTCTCACCCCCAATTTTCTTTAATGCTTCCACTACTGCGTGACTAATCGCCGCATAGAGCTCCGCATCATCCGGATTTGTAGTCGATATATTTCGAAAAGAGAGCAACCCACTTCTAATCTTTGTGGTTATATTTTCGGGAGATGAGCGCATCCACTGTATATAGTCATCTACAGTCAAGGTTGCGAGATATGCCACATCCTCCGGACTCCAAGACCGTTCAGTTGCGATCCGCCATGAGATATCATCAATATTATAATTCTTACCCGACTTACCCGCCTCAATGACTTTTGACCTTAGCGATGCATTCTTAACGCGTTCCAAGGTCCAAGAAGACATGATGGCATCATCCTTGAAACTATCATAATGAAGGGATATGTAATCATCTATATATGCGTTAACGGACTCATCCATTTCCTCCAACATCTCAATAGCAGAGGAAAAGTCAGATAATGAAATGCTTTTCAGCTCTCTATCAAGGATACTCTTAAGCTCAGATTTAAACTTCTCGGCGTCATCCCCAAAAGAATCATGATAAATCTTCCATGCGTTCTTTAATTCAGCGTCAATATTACTCTTACGGTAATGCTCTTCGACCTCTTTAAACACCCGTAAGACCGAGAGTTCATCAACATACCCACACTCTAGATAATTTCCGATTAGAGAATCGAACTTTGATTCGGACATTTGCAGATCAATATTTATATTTTTGAATGCCAACTGACCTTCAGTCAAGCTTTCCGCACTAGCGGACAGGTATTTTGCCCATGACCCGCCTACTAAGCTGCTCCGAAGATCTGCATATTTTATAAAACTACTGCCCAGATAATAGGATGAACACAATACCGCCGCATGCAAATAAAACTCGCAAACCAAGCCATCCTCTTTATCTTTGAGAAATGAAGCATGCGCATGCAATAAAGCTCTTAACTTACGGAGTACCCTTACGTTCTTCACCCCTATCCTAAGCACCACCGACTTCAAATATTCAACTTGATTTAATTCGGCTGTAAAGACATGAGAAAAGTTTGTTTCGCAAGACGGGTTGTATAACAACTCAGCGTCAACTACTTTTTCCCGGTACGACTCAAACTGCTCTAAATCTTTGCTGTCTTTATCAAAAGATTTTTCATTAAAAATCAGTACAACTTTACATGACTTGCGTTGAGCCAGTTCATCTGCCAGCCCCATCAACTCTTTGATGCTTAGCGAACTTCCCTTCCGCTCGATGTCATCAAAACAAACGACGTAGTTATTTACCACACTGTATTCAACACTGGACAACAGGCTAGAAAACTTGTCAAGCACCGGAATTTTTTTTGCCGTACCACTGATCCAACCAAGCCAGGGCAGCTTATTTTTTGCAAACTGGAGAGTAGACTTAACTTTTGGAAACTTTGAATAAAGCGTATTAGATTTTTCCAGCTCTATTTCAAATGAACGGATAACCGCATCATCAGAAGCGATAGCTCTTCCACTTTGAAATACACTAGCCTTAATATCTGCGAGAGAATTCTTTCCAAACAGGGAAACATAGCTATATGCAATTTGCTTCAGATCTTTTTTCTGGATTCGGCTATTTATATACTTTTCCCAGAAAAAAGTTTTTCCGACTCCCCAATCTCCCCTTATTACTACAACTCCAGAGTTCGACTCAAAAAAGACATCAAAAGATTTTTTCAAATACTCCATATTCTCAAAGTCCTTTTTTCTGTGAGTAGACCGCATCATATCAATGAGCCACACCTTCATCGCAAGCCTTTCAAGATGCAGTCGTAATAATCAACCATAGGTTGTTGACAAAAAACAACTACTGGTTGATATTTGTCTTACTCTTCCACCACAGAGCGAGGCAATACCATGCACACCACAGCAACCCTGCACGTCCACCCGGCCGCTGCTGACCCCTTCCGAATCTTCGAAATCCGCCGCTTGGCTCGCGAGAGCGGCTGCTCGTTTGTCACCACCAAACCGAAGCAGCAAGCTCGCACCGCCCCTACCCCATTCGATCCGAACGGCGGAGGGTTCGCAGCATGATCAAGTACAAAATCGACAACCGCACCCTGCAGTTGCTCAACGCCCAGGTCAACCTGAGCGAGACCTTCAATCACGTCCTCCGGACAGCGCCCAAGCGTGAGTGTTTGGCGTTCCGTCTCAAGGTCGAACGAGGCACGACCGAGAGTACCTTCGTCGTCGAGCTGGGCAGCGAACACCACACGCTAACCCTGCAGAACGACAAGAAAACGCACCTCAAGCTGGCCGACTTTATCGAAGAGATTGCCAACGGCCCGTTCGACGCGAGCAACACCAGCGACCTGGTGCACCGCCCGCATGCCAGCCGCGAATACGGCCGCTTCGAGGTCTCCGACAAGCAACGCGTGTTCGAGCTGGTACGCACCGGCGGCGTGCTGAGCCTCGACATGGGCTTCGACTACCCCCTACAGGTCGCGCTGCACCGCACGCAATCGCGCTCGGGCGTCACCACCATCCTGAGCCTCGGCAACAAAAGCCCGCACACCCGCTGCTTCACCGCGTACGGCACAGATGTCGAGATCTACGGCAAGGTCACCGAGTCCATCAACCACCTCGCTGCAGCGGCCACCCCAGCCGCACACGCAGCATAAGGGGACGCCATGGAACGCAACCTCGCCCAAGCCGCAACCCAACTCGGCCTCACCCGGCCAAAGCTCATCGCTCGCATGCTGGAAAAAGGCCTGCTCAACGAGAAGAACCTACCGGCCTACCCCAACCGTGACCGCGCCTACCTGCGCATCAAGGACGGCCAGTGGTACCACGACCAGCTCGGCATGCAGTACAGCCAGTCGACCAGGGTGAAACAACCCGGCATCCGCTGGCTAGCTGAACAGTTGGGCATCGACCTACCTGCCATCCCGGCAGACCACCGTGACGTGGCCTAGGGAATACGCCCGCCAGATCATCGCCATGCGGACACGAGAGGAGCGCAACGCCGCGCTCCTCGAAGTGCCCGAACATCTGCGCGAGCTGACCAGAACCCACTGCCTGAACGCCTGGAACCACCCGGCCCGAAAACAACGCAAGGAGGCCCAACAGAGCCATGAGTAACACAGCACAAAACCCGCTGCGCCTGCACCCGGCACCGGAGTCAGCCACCGTCGAGCTGCTCTTTCGCACCTTCGGCGACGTTCTGATCCCGCTAGACAGAATTCGCGAACGCTACTTTCGCAACCTCAACGAGCAATCGTTCGCGGCCGAAATCAGCAGCGGCCGCATCCAGCTCCCAATCACCACGCTGGACACCAGCCGCAAAGCGCCGAAGTACGCCCACATCCGGCACGTCGCCTCGCTGATCGACATCCGCGCCTACAAGGCCGACGAAGTCATGCAGCGACAACAGGACGACACCAACGAGTAACAACCACAAACCAAGCGGCTGCCACCACCAGCCAATGACATCACCAGGAGCACACCACATGACTGCAATTCAAATCTGCGCGCTGATAGCAATCTTCCTCATGACCACCGGCATTTACTGGCTCGCCTACCGGAACGGATTCAACAATGGCCTCACCGAGGGTTATGCAGAAGGCTACAGCGAAGGCATAGCCGTTCAGAGCGCTGACAAATCTGAAGAGATCCGCAACCTCACGCTATCGCTTAAGCAGGTTCAAAACAAACACGAGCAACTATACGACTTCTACAAACGCGCCTTAAAGGCCTCACAGCTTGGAGAACCTGCACGGATCACCCTGCTGGAGATTGCCGAGAAACTGCGGATCGCAGCCGATACGTTCGCCGCCTTCCGCACAGGCAAAAAACTCGAACGCGAAACCCGCGTCCTGCGCGACCAGGCACTCGCCATTGCGGCATTGCTGGAGCCGGCAGATCAGGAGAGCGCCGTATGAACCAGGCCTGTTCCCAATCCCAAACACACCGCAACCCGGCGCACGCCTCACCAGCGGCTGAAGAACCAACCCGCAATCGAACCTCGGAGGAAAGCGGCATGCAAAAGGGCCAGCACAATACCCAATCCCCGACCGCTTTGCTCCGCGAGGAGGCTAGCGTCGACACGCTAGAAACAAACAGCCTCTGCTGTGCAGCAGCAGGCATTATTGCTCTTTCCAGCAACAACATCGAGGCGCTTATACCCCACGAAAAGCTGCGCGAGGCAGCCACACTTAATGCAACACTTACCGTTCAAAATCGCCCGCCCGCGCAGCCTGCTCAGGGGTATATGCGCCGTCAAAGTAAAAGTAATTCAGGAACCGCATTGAACGAGAAAGGAATGGAAGTTTCATGAATACAATTTTCCTACTAATGGCCCAATACGAAGGCCAGGCCGTTATTCCTCTAAGTCGCGTTTGCGCAGACTACATGAATTTGACCGTAGAAAAATTCAAACAGAAACAGATGAATGGAGAGATCGACATACCAGTGGTTCGCCTTGGCGCTCAAAGTCAGAAAGCCGGGCTCGGAATACACCTGAGCGACCTTGCAGACTACATAGATCGCCAGCGACAAAAGGCTGTAATCGAACGAAACAAGCTACTTGGGCGATATTAAAAAATTCAAAGCCCAACCAATGGTCGGGCTTTGAACTACAAATCCACTCTACCCTGATCGTAAAAACGCTCAGATCTTTGCACAAGATCAGCATCATTTACGAATTCATCACAGCGCCCAAATTTTCGAAAGAATCTATTCAAATTACAAATATATATAGTGTAGCCACCCTTATCAGAGCACTCAACATAGAGCTTATTATGCCTCATAATATTATCATCATACTCATCATAATGAGGATGCATGATCCTGAATGCCATTCTGTCTGTGGGATAGTTGACTCGGCTAGCTACCAGAACTGGCTCAACTAAAACCTCTCGCTTCCCTTTGTATTCATTACAATCAGGACAGATAACACATAGATTTTTTGGCTCGAACATAAATCCTAGGTGTTGGGACTTAGGAACAATATGTTCAACTGGCGCCCCAAAGGCCGAGCGCATCGCTACAGGCCCTTGGCAATAGACGCATACTAATCGTTGCACCTCACGATAATGATCACGAATTTCACACCTCACTGACTCGAGGTCGGCATCACTCCACTTTGTATGATCAAACCCCGGCTCTTGTAGTTTTGCCTGAATTATTTCAAGAGAGTTCTGACACAAAACAACAGGATTATTAATTATTGGCATATTGATCACACAAAGCTACGACTGAACTTATTAGTTCCTTCACTGGATCCGACTGCTCAACCTGTAGATCCAAATCCTTCAGCCTTTCTAACTCCCTCAGTGATTCGCCATCAACCTGCCTGCTAGCCTTGACTTTTGCAAGCAAATTGAAAGCAAGACGTGATATATATTCATTCATAATACCGGGAGCGTCGAACAACTCAGCGAGTTGATAATCTGCTGATCTATTATAAAATTCCTCAGCGCGATAAACCTTCTGCTTAGAGAGCGAAGTTATAAAGCACGCCTTATCTCTAAGTCTGGCAATAATCTGAGGCGAATGCGTAGCAACAATAAAATGGCATCCCTTATACGCAGAAAATGAAGTAGTTAAAAGCATCATAAACTGTTCTTGCCAGCGAGGATGCAGACTAATCTCAGGTTCATCAATCAAAATTAGGGAACCATCAGTGATATGACCAGCAACTCCAAGCATCAATACCAGTAAACATTGCTCCCCAGAACTTGCACGCCTTAGCGACATTTCTCCATAGCTTATTTTATTTAGCTTGAGATCAATCAAGCGCATCAATCCAACATTTACCAAAACAAGCATGGCTTGAATATAAGAATCGTTGGCAATTTCACCATCTAAGGATGCGGATCCACCTGTAAAATTAACTCTCAGCTCAACAGCCTTCCTTTTCGTGAGAAGACTCTGAACTTGCACCATCGCGTTAAAAACCTCCCTGAACTTTACGGGATCTAGCGATAACAAAATAGGATAATAGCGCTCATCGACTTGAACGTCGAAGTCTCGATGCAAACGGTCCAGCTCAACGCTTAAATCAGTATTACCAATATTATAAGGATTATATTTACCACCATCCCTAGAGGATCTGATATAGCCAGGCTTGAACACAAAATCGACCACAGGACTAAAATTTAGAGAATTAAATACAGCAAGAAGATTGTGGTTACTCTCTCTTGCGAGCAGTTTGTCAATCAACCCCTTCGCAGCAGAGCCAATTAGCGAAACCGCTGAGGAAGCTTGATACATTCCTTCCCCACGCATGCCGACGTATCGGTAATTCGTATAAACGCCCTTGTGGAATAAACTTTTGGCGTTAGGAAACTTGTCAAATGGGCTCGTAGAAACAGCCACAACTTTTGAACCATCATCGTATTCCATATGATAAGGTTGGATTAAGTACCTATCAGCGGGATCGACTTTATATGTATATTCAATAGTAAAATCTTTAGCGATATCAGCTAACAGCCTACTTTTTCCTTCTCCATTTTTTCCGACTATAACCGTAAAGACGTTGTCATCTTCGAACAGCTCTGCCGACTTCAACAATTGGATGAGATTATCGTCGTGCAGAAAACTCTGTACTCTTGCCATCACCTATACCTTCCTTGAGCCTGGAGACAGAGTATGGTTCAAGATGTCACTTTGCAATCACGACAATTAAATTTTGTTGAAGCTAATCCCTCCCTGCCTAAAGCTAAATCAAACGAGGCAACCACTTCCATAATCTGTACCGATCGCCACGCCCCTTCATGTGCGTGTATCGTCGTAGAGAGTTCCAATCTCTGTGACCCGAGACACTCGACACCCTTGGGATGTCCCAATCCATCTCAAACAGCCGACTCACCCCTTCATGCCGTAGATCATGGAAATGTAGATCCTCAATCCCGAGCATAGGGCACGCCCTCGTGAAAGAGGCCGAGACCGACCTTGCGTTATAAGGGAAGATCTCTCGTTCGACCTTAGGCATGCTCTGCAGAATTGCCCAAGCTTCATCTGGCAGATAACACCACACGTCATTTCCGATCTTCTGACCGGGATTCTTCATATCGCGCACCAGTACAGCGTGTCGCGAATCGTCGAGATCATCCCAGCGAATCCGTGTAATTTCTTCCTGCCGACGCGTCGAAAAAAGCGCAAAGGCGATCACCTTCGGCATGTCGATCTGCGCCTTGCGGCGCTCCTGCATCTCGAAAAAATGCGCCATAAGCTTGTCCAGCTCTTCCAGCGTCGGCCGGCGGTTACGCTCCTTGCTCTTGCTCACCATACCTAGCTTTCGTAACACCTTGCGCGAGTCAGGCATCGCTAACGGATCTACCTCATAGCCCCACGCAGGCCGGGCCACAGATAACACCGCACCGAGGTGCGAGAGATCATTACCAACCGTCTGCGCCTGAACACCGCCGCCCTCTTTGCTCATCCGCCACTGTGCGAATTCCACAAGCTTCTGACTGGTCAGAGCCGAGTCGTCAAGGTCGCCCAACCAGGTATCCTTAATCGCCTTCAACGTCGCATTCTTGGTCTTGCCCAGTGGCCGGATCTTCTCGTACTCGTCCAGGTACTGCTCGATCATCTTCCGGATCGTCACACCCTTACGGTTTGCACGCTCAATCGCACCCGGCTCAGCCAGCTCCGTCTCACGCCGTTTGATCCAAGCCTGCGCGACCTGCTTGCGGTCGAAGGTTTGGCTTTCCTGATAAACTGTGCGCCCGTCCCGATTGATCCGTATCTGCGCCGTGTAGGCCGTCGAGTTGTCCTTGCGCTTGCGTGATGTGATCGTGCCCATTTCCAGTTGCTACATTGCCGAATTCGCTTGCTACATTGTAGCAACCGACCTCAAAAAACAAGGGAAAATGGGTAAAAACCGCTGTATAAAAGATCAGTATCAATGAATTTTGAAAAACCTGAAGCGCCCGTAAATAATAGCCCTGCCCGTTCCGAGCCGTCTCGCCGCTTCAGTGTGGCCCCGATGATGGACTGGACTGATAGGCATTGCAGATACTTCCTACGCCTCCTGTCGAAGAACGCCCTGCTCTACACCGAAATGGTCACCACCGGCGCTCTCCTCAACGGCGATCACGAACGGTTCCTCCTTCACAACGAAGCCGAGCACCCGTTGGCGCTGCAGCTCGGCGGAAGCGTCCCGCTTGATCTGGCCGCCTGCGCGCGCATGGCGCAGGAGCATGGTTACGACGAGGTGAACCTTAATGTTGGCTGCCCGAGTGATCGGGTGCAGAACAATATGATCGGTGCGTGCCTGATGGGGCATCCGCAGTTGGTGGCGGATTGTGTGAAGGCGATGCGCGATGCGGTGTCGATTCCGGTGACGGTGAAGCATCGGATCGGGATCAATGGGCGGGACAGTTACGCCGAGTTGTGTGATTTCGTCGGGACGGTGCGGGATGCCGGGTGTACCAGTTTTACCGTGCATGCGCGGATTGCGATTCTGGAGGGCTTGTCGCCGAAGGAGAATCGCGACATTCCGCCGTTGCGGTATGACGTGGCGGCGCAGTTGAAGGCGGATTTTCCGGAGCTGGAGATTGTGCTGAACGGCGGGATCAAGACTATGGAGGCCTGCCATGAGCATTTGCAGACTTTTGACGGTGTGATGCTCGGGCGTGAAGCTTATCACAATCCGTATTTGCTGGCGGAGGTGGATCAGCAGTTGTTCGGCAGCAGCGCGCCGGTGATCAGCCGTGCCGAGGCGCTGGCGCAGTTGCGGCCTTATATTGCCGAGCATTTGCAGGCGGGCGGTGCGATGCATCACATCACCCGTCACGTGCTGGGTTTGGGCACCGGGTTCCCGGGGGCGCGTAAATTCCGCCAGTTGTTGTCGGTGGATATTCACAAGGCCAAGGATCCGCTGGCGTTGCTGGATCAGGCCGGCGAGTTGCTGCAAGGGCGTTGATGCCCTCCCTCCGTAAAACGCGCCAGGCGGGTTGATCCGCCTGGCGTGCGCATCACCCCGCCGCCGCTTCCGTCCAGTTCACCCAGCCAAACACCCACGTCGCCAGAATCAACAAACCAAACGCGATCCGATACCAGGCGAACGCCGCATAACTGTGGTTGGCGATGAATTTGAGCAGGCCGCGCACGGCGATCATGGCGAAGATGAAGGCGATGACAAAACCGAGTGCGAACACTGGCAGGTCGCCGGCCTGGAACAGGTTGCGGTATTTGTAGCCGGAGTACACCGCGGCGCCGACCATGGTCGGCATGGCGAGGAAGAACGAGAACTCTGTGGCGGCTTTCCGGGACAAGCCGAACAATAAACCGCCGATGATGGTCGAGCCGGAGCGTGACGTGCCGGGAATCATCGCCAGGCATTGTACGAAACCGATTTTCAACGCGTCTGACCAGCGCATGTCGTCGACGTGATCGACGCTCACCACGTGGCTGCGCTGTTCGGCCCACAACATCACAATGCCGCCCACCACCAAGGCCATGGCTACGGTGATCGGGTTAAACAGGTATTGATGGATTTTGTCAGCGAACAGCACGCCGAGGATCACCGCCGGCAAAAAGGCAATCAGCAGGTTGAGGGTGAAACGTTGCGCATTGCGTTGGGTGGGCAGGCCTTTGACGATGTCGAAGATCTTCGGGCGAAACTCCCAGACCACGGCCAGGATCGCCCCCAACTGAATAATGATGTTGAACGCCATTGCGCGTTCGCCGCCAAAGTCCAGCAGGTCGGCGACGATGATCTGGTGGCCGGTACTGGAGATCGGCAGAAACTCGGTCAGGCCCTCTACTGCGCCCAATATCAACACCTGGATAAAGGTCCAGAAATCCATTAATCCTCCGTCAGAGCGCTCGTGATGAGCGACCGGTCAACTGTATTCAGGAATTGAGTATCTGAAGTTAAACAATCGGTATAACGCGACACCCATTGCCTGATCAGGCGACGGAGAATATGTCTTATCAAAAGACACACTCAAGCCATGTTAATAAACGTCCGCCTACGAACTACACGAAAAATATTTAGGGCTATAGTAGAAAAAAGTTCGATTGGCCAATAAAGTGTGATCCAGCTCACATTGTCTCAGGATCGTCGACAGTGGCAATTGGACATGAATAAAGCCGTGGCCATAGATTCAAAATAGTGGCACAATTCCACATCGCCATCATGTAACGACTAGTTCACAACCCCGAGAAAATCAACTAAAAGCTTGAAATGCTTAATTATTGTTAGAAAACTCGGGAGCCACGTCTAAAAATCGCGTGAATGTTACCAATTGTCAGTCACAGATGAGAACCGGTGCTTTAACATCCCGATGTCAGCACCTAATTCGAGTCAAAGCATGATGCTCTCAGGGAACTTGGCGACTAGAAGTCCGCGCCCGACAAACGACGTACCCGGTGTTCTTACTCTGGGTCGTACCCGTGGCGTGGCCGAACATTTCAGGGCGCTGATCGCAAAGCAGGTACGCACTGATATGGTACTTGAGGCGGGTTCGTACACTAGTTCCTATAACGATGAACTTTCCGGTTCGTATCGTGCCATCTTCGTCGTTATCGACAGTCCGCAAGCGCTGGAAGACAATCTTGCGCTGATCGAAAACCTGCGCAGCGACAACTTGAAGCCAATCATCTGCGCAGTCATTACCGGTCGCGGCGCGTTCAACAAGATCAAGTACTTCCTGGCCGGGGCCGACTTCTGTATCAAACTCAATACCCTTTCCGACGAGGGCGACGAGTTGCTCGGTGAGTTCTTCAACAGTGAAGAATGGCAGCGGGATATCAATCTGACACTCGACCCGACGCGCATCTGCCTGCTGGGCGGCGCCAGCCAGAAACTCGACATCTCGTTTGCCGAAATGAAGATCCTGGAAGCCTTTGCGCAGACCAGTAATCACATTCTCAGCCATGATGAAATCGCCAGCATCATGGGGCTCAATACCAATTTC
Organism: Pseudomonas sp. Irchel s3a10; assembly: GCF_900187525.1. Classification (NCBI taxonomy): domain Bacteria; kingdom Pseudomonadati; phylum Pseudomonadota; class Gammaproteobacteria; order Pseudomonadales; family Pseudomonadaceae; genus Pseudomonas; species Pseudomonas sp. Irchel s3a10. Next base: position 23,467 of record NZ_FYDR01000013.1, on the reverse strand, counting down.
TACGATCCGAGGGCGCTGGAAAAATCCATCAGCCGCTTGCGTGGAAAAATCAAGGACATGTATGGTACCAATGCGATTCAGAGTATCCGCGGCTACGGCTATCGCCTGATGCGGGGTCTGATATCGACTGCCTGACTCTCGGGCAGCCATCCTCTTTGCATAATCACGAAGGATCGTCATATGCAACCATACAGCTCAAGTTGTACTTCAAATCTACTAATAATCAAGCCATTGAATGAGCACGGCTACACCGAACCATAACAATAAACTTAACAACATAGCAGCAGAACGAGTGGAACTTATCGAGGCCATTTTGGGCCCAGACCCTGCCTGTCGGTTACTTCCAAGGAAGTCATTGCTCGCCTGCCGATTTACCTTTTCGCCCATTTTGGTGCAAATTTTAGGAGAGAGACATGGAAACTAGTACAACCCTCCCAAGAAAATATTTTGTCGTCGTGACCAACAGTACAACGTCGCAGCGTGAACTTGAGAGCATTCTGTCCAGCGAGCGCTTCAATTCGTTTGGCACGTCTCAGGCGCAAATGTTTATTGAAGGTGCTACTTCGCCCTCTTCCGCTCCCATGCTGATGGAGTTCTCTTACCCAAGCGGCGCCCGGAAAAACGTCGCCCGTACGATTGAACACGATACCCAGCGCATACTGGCCACCCTCGAGTCGGAATGGCTCGCAGCACAATCGGCCAATCCGTTTCACCAAGTACCGACGATGAGCGCGGAGGCCAGCCACCAGACTTCAGCCAATGAAGACGGCGCTCCTTGCAGCGAAACCTGGCATCTGGACAACGATCAAGGCGCGCTGGTGAAGGAAGGCGTCGAGATCAGTCTTACCGGGCTTGAAACCGCGCTGGTGCGCAAAATGCTCCATCACGAAGAACGCGTGGTCAGTCGAGATGACCTGATCCTCAGCATCGGCCGCGAGCCGGAGCAGTATCGTGGCCTGGAAATGTGCCTGAGTCGCCTGCAGGACAAGTTCAAAAACGCGAGTAATGGTGAGCGCTTGTTCCGTGCCGTAAGAAACCGCGGTTATTGCCTCATTCAGGAAATCGTTGCGTAAGTACCGCCGATATCCGCGAACAAAACAAACAGAAACAGTGCGATTACAAAAACAACAAGAGCACTCTGTTTGGTTTCACCTCTCCTGGTAAATTCAAGCTCCCTGCCTCCACCCCTCCTACAGTAACAAACACAACATAATTTATTCACCCCCTGCTCTGCGACCTTTTCTAACACCCTTGTATTTGATTATTAAAAAGTTGGCACTGTGCCATCTTGTTAGAACTCGTCAGACACCCTCTCCAGCAATAACTTAGTCTATTGATTGACGACAGTTCGGCCTATCGACGTTGTTACCTCAGGACACTCGTCCAATAACAACAACAAGCCTATCTAGCAACTCGGACTTCAACTGTCGAAACCTGAATGGACGTATTTCTGGGGATATCTCATGGAACTTTCTCTACGGATCAATCGAAATAACGGCCTCAAGGGACTTACCTTCTGGGGCCAATGGGCATTGGCGCAGGCTTTCATTGTTGCGTTGTTATTCATACTCGCTGAACGGCAGACGGGGACCGTCGAGTTTTATTACCGCATGTGCGCGACACTGGCGGTATTGGCCTCGGTGCCGGCGTATACGTTCAGCGGCGTGTATCGCAAGCAGGACAACTACCTGACCGGTCTCGGACGTTTGTTCATGGGCTGGTCGATGACTATGGTGGCGCTGGCCGGCATTGCGTTCGTGTGCAAGGCTGACGAGCTGTTCTCCCGCGAGGTGACGCTGAGCTGGGCGGTCTACGGCTTCCTCGGTCAGGCGTTGATGTACGCGCCACTGCATGCCTTTTCCAAGTACTACCAGCGTTCCCGCACCAGCGCGCAGAAGACCCTGATCGTCGGCACTGGCGAGCTGGCTCTGGGTCTGGCGAAGAAGATCAGTCAGGTGGAAAACCTGCCGCTGGTGGGTTTGGTCAGCAATGGCGCGAAGCCGAACCTGGATTCGGATGCGCCACGTGTGGTCGGTGATCAGGAAGATTTGCTCAAGCTGATCAAAGACCATGACATCCGCCGGTTGTACATCACCCTGCCGCTGGCCGAAGCCGCGAAAATCGAAGCGATGTACGTCGATTTGCTCGGCGCCAACGTCGATGTGGTCTGGGTGCCAGACTTGAACAGTCTGACCCTGCTCAACCACTCGGTGAAGGTCGTGGATGGCCTGCCGGCGATCTGCCTCAACGAAAGCCCGCTGACCAGCCGCCCTACTGCTGCGCTGAGCAAGAGTCTGGTGGAAAAAGGCGTGGCGCTGCTGGCGATTATCCTGTTGAGCCCGGTGCTGCTGCTGATTGCGTTGGCGGTGAAGATCAATTCGCCGGGGCCGGTGTTCTTCAAGCAGGATCGCCACGGCTGGAACGGCAAGGTGATTCAGGTCTGGAAATTCCGCTCGATGCGCGTGCACGATGATCGCGAAGTGGTTCAGGCCAGCCGTAATGACTCGCGCATTACTGCGGTTGGCCGCTTCATCCGCCGCACCTCGCTGGATGAGTTGCCGCAGTTGTTCAACGTGCTGCAGGGGCAAATGGCCTTGGTCGGCCCACGCCCGCACGCGGTGGCGCACAACCACTACTACTCGGGGAAAATCCTCGCGTACATGGCCCGTCATCGAATCAAACCGGGCATCACCGGGCTGGCGCAAATCAGCGGCTGCCGTGGCGAGACCGACACCATCGACAAGATGCAGCGTCGGGTGGAGATGGACCTGCATTACATCAACAACTGGTCGTTGTGGCTGGATCTGAAGATCCTGGTGAAGACGCCGTTTACATTGTTGTCGAAGGATATTTATTGATGGGCTGGTGACAAGCCAGGCGATACCGCAAGGGGACGAAAGTCCCCTTTTTTGTGCCTGGGATTTGATGGTGGGTCAGGCTATTGCGAGGGTGACAGTGCCGCCGCCTTCGCGGGCAAGCCCGCTCCCACAGGGTCCGGCGGTGTCCACTCAAATCGGGCACACCACAAAATCACCGTGGGTGCTTGCCTGCAAGCGATAGCGGTGGGTCAGGCAACATGGGTTTTGAATGGATTTGCGCCTTCGCGAGCAGGCTCGCTCCAACCGGGATGGGATTTGGGTCGGGATGTGTGGCCTCACCGCAGGACCATTGTAGGAGTGAGCCTGCTCGCGATTGCGATGGGTCTGGCGACATGGATGTCAACTGGGCTGACGCTATCGCGAGCAGGCTCACTCCTACAGGGAGAGGTGGCTCGGGATTTATTCGGTAATCTTCGAGAAGTTGCGGTAGAACATGTCACCCTCGCGGCTATCGGTCATTGAGTGCAGCTGGAAGCTGCGATTGAGCCTCGCGCCGCCGTCGCGGGTCAGCGGAGCCCAGACCAGGTTGGCGCGGCGCATGGTCGACATGCTCATCATTTCGTCGAACGGGATCGACAGGTAGATGCCCTTGTCGAAACTACCCTCCCCGTACTCGGCGCTGCCAGCGGTGGTGATCGTCGCCCAGGCGCCGAAACGCACGCCATTGAAGAACTCGCGGGAGATGTCGAGTGTCCCGCCCCAGTCGCCGGCCAGATAACGGCCGACGCTGACCGCAGCCAGCGTGTCGTACGGCAAGTCGGTATAGCCGGTGATGTGCCCGGTCCAGACCGAGTAGTCGCGCAGGCCGAAACCCTGGTCGAACTCGCGCTGACGCACGTAGTTCAGATCCGCCCCCACCGACCAGCGCTCACCGGTCGGCCGGAACAGCACCTCACCGCCGACACCGGCAAACATCGACTCCAGATAGCCGCCGTAGACCATGCCATACAGGTCCTTGTCCAACTGCTCGGCATGGCTGACCTGGAACAACGGCATGGTCACTTCCGAGGTGGTCAGGTATTGACGCAAATCGGTACGCACCCGCGGCAGGCCGCTCGGCGCATCGTAGGTGAACTTGTCGAAGTTGTTCACCAGGTTGGCACTGAGCAGACCGTTCCACCAGGTGTTGCGGTTGAAGCGGTACTCCGCGTCCGCGTCGGCACTGAATTGATAGAGCAAACCATCCGGGCCGCCAACGTTTTGTTTGAAGCCCAGCCCGACACCATAATTGAAGTGCTGCGGCGTTTCACTGTAGAGGGTTTTCTCGTTGTGCGGCATCGCCGGATTGATCTCGGTGGTGCGGTGCAACGACTCCAGCGGCTCCTCGTTGTTGATCACTTCGCGGAAAGTCTGGCGCGGCACACTGGTCTCTTCCAGCGGCAGGTCGTAACGCTTGTTGACCACGGTGAACCAGTTGATGTCGTCGTTCACGCTGTTGTCGAGAATCCGGCTCGCGCGACCGACAGCCTTCGACGAATGGAAATAACGCTGCTGCTCGCCGTACACGATCAACTCGGAATCACGCTGACTGATGCGCTCGACCTTGTACCCGGCATTCTGCTGCAGGCGTTGCGACACGTCGGCCCAATTGACCTGTTCCATCGGTGTGGTCGGCATCTTCGCCGGCAGCGGTTCAGGCGTCGGATCGTAGGTCTTGGCCGGCGCCTTGCGGCTGACGAAATTGGTGTGGAAGGTGATGCCGAACATCGCCGTGTTGCCCCGCTCCCACGCCGCGCTGACGTCCACCGAATCGGCCACCTTGAACACCGCACCGAAGTTGATCGGCGAGTCCTGCTTGATCACGTTGTCCTTCGGCTCGTGCTTGTAGTCGTTGCCTTCGTATTCGAGTTTCAGACTGAGTCGATCCCACGGCGTCTGGTAGCTCACACCACCGAAGAACGAAGGCCGACCGCGAAAGTACGAGCCGGAGTTGACGTCACCGGTACCTTCGAGAGCCGGTCGAGTGTCGAAGCGATCACTGACGTAGCCCAACGGGTTGTCGAGATCACCGCGATTACCGAGATAACCCCAGGCAATGCCGGCGCTGAAGTCGAAATTGTCGAAGCGTTTGTTGGCGACGAAAAACTCACTGGAGAACAAGCCCGTACCACCGATGTCTCGGAAGCCCAGCGCGACTTCCGGCGCCCAGTGGCTTTCCTGCCACAGCCGGACTTTGGCGTCGACCGCCTTGTCCTTGTAGCTCTGGCTGCCACTCAGCGCCTCGGAGCCGTACGGCCGGTTGGTGATCGCGGTGTAACGGAACGAACCTTCGAGCCAGTCCAGTGGCTGCAACGACACGCTGTAGCGGCTGTAAGGCTCGGTGCGGTTGGCGTTGACGCTCAGCTCGCCGGCCGGGGCCATGCGCGCGGTCGGGGTCTGCAACAGACCGGTGCCGCCGAAATCATTTTGGGTAATACGCGGCTCGGCATGCACCAGACCGCACGGCAATAACAACACAGCTGCAAAACGTAACTTCAACGAACCACCTCAGCCAGCTGCGTGGCAATCAATTCGGCCAACTGCTGATTCAGTTCAGGAACAGGCGGATCCAGATCATCGTTTTTCACCGGCACCAGAATCTTGCTGCCGGCCACGGGGAACTGCCCGCTCTCGCGATTCCAGTGGGCGATACCCACCCGCCGCACCGCACCATTGGGCTGGATCAGCCACAGGTAATCGGCCTCGGCATCGTCCAGCGGCGTACAGCTTTCCAGATACTCGCGCGCCTCCAGCAGAGGCTCATAAGGCAGGTCGCAAGTCTCGGCGACCGCGCCCAGCACTTGCACCTCGTCGACCCGTTTCGGGTAGATCAGCCGATCGCCATCGTCCAGACGAATGTTGCGCGCGAAACCGACTTCCACCGCGACCGGATCGAGGTCCGCGACCTGACGCCCGGTGACCGGCATCTGCCGCACCTGCTCGGCCAGGCGCAGCGCCAGCGCCGCGCGACTCGGGCGGTCAAACAACGAGGCCATGCGCTGCAACACATCGAGATCAAACAACACTCCAGCCTTGAGCCGCGCCTGCTCCTCCAGCAACGACTGGCGCAGCAACACGCCGGCCAGCCAGTAACCCTCGGCATTCGGCACCGCCACGCTGATCACGTCGAGCAAGCGTCCGCCCGGCGGCAACTCCACCGGCCCCGGATTGGCCACATCACCACTGACCGTGACCGCTGCCTGACTGACGCCGCAGAGCAACAGCAAACCCGCCGATAACATTCGTAAGCGCTTCACGGCAGATGCCTGCGATCAGGGGTCAGTTGCACGATGCGCACACGCATTTGCGCGGTCAGTTGCTGCTCGCTCTGCAGGATGAATCCGTCCAGCGGATCGACCCAGTAATGGTTGGTCGCGCGCAGGCCGATGGCCGGGACGTCGATACGTTCGTCGACACGCAGCACGGTGTATTCCTTGTCGAGAATTTGCAGGGTTTGCGTGGATCGACGGGAGAACCGGCTGTTGACGATCAAGCCGACTTCCTGGCCCTTGTACAGGTCGATCCAGCGCTGACTGGTGAAGCCATCGGCGACTTGATGCAGGCCGCGTTTGAACGGTGCGTTGTCAGCCAGCCGCGTGCCGTCCAGATCGCCCTCCACACCGAGGCCGATGGTGCGCACGGCGAGGCCGTCACGCAGCAGCAACACCTGTTTGCCGGAGGCGACCCAAAATTGCAGGTCCTCGCGCTCGCGCACCAGCGCCAGCACCCCGGAGCCGGACGGCGTGGTCAGTTTGACTTGCGGGTACTTGACCTCGGCCACCTGGGCCGCGCTCACGTCCAGCTCATCCGGGCCGAGCACCGCCGACTTGAGGTTGCGCACCGAGGCGGTCATCAGCGGGTTACAGCCATACAACATCAAGGCCGCCATCAGGCAGACGCCAACTTTCAAGGTTTTCACAGTCGGCCTTATTTGCTGTTGTTACTGTATTCGCTCCAGTTCTTCGCAGCGGAAGCCCCGGTCCCGACAATCGATGCCGACGGCACCAGTTGGCTGATGAAGCGGTTCCAGCGCGTGACATTGGCCGGGCCGACGTACACCACATCCTGCGGACGCACTTCAAAGTGCGAAGCGAGTGCCATGGCGGTCGGCGACTGGGCTTCCAGTTGATAGATCTTCGCCGGCTCGACATCGAGGTTTTCCACCCCGCGAATCACGTACACCGCGTTGCCGTTGGAAGTGGTCTGACTCAGACCGCCGACCGAACCGAGTACGTCGGACAGGTTCATCGTCGAGGTCTTGAAGCTCAGCGCACGCGGCTGATTGACCTCACCCATGACGTAGATGCGCTTTTTGTCGTTGTACGGCAGATACAGCTGATCGCCGCCCTTGAGGAAGACGTGCTGCAACTCGGAATCCTGCTGGTTCAGCGAGTCGAGATTGAGCGGATACACCCGACCATTGCGCGTCAGCAGCAGGCCCGACAGGTCGGCGTTGTTGGTGTCGATGCCGGCAGTACCGAGGGCCTCGACCACGCTCAGCGGGTTGGTGGAAATCGGTTGTGGTCCGGCCTTGGCCACCGCGCCGGAAACCACCACTTTCTGACTGGCGAAACGCAGCACCGCGACATCCACCTGCGGCTCGGCGATGAACGCCGACAGGCGGGATTCGATGTCCGAGCGCAATTGTTGAATAGTCTTGCCGGCCGCCTGCACTTCCTTGATGAACGGGTAGTACAGCGTGCCATCGGAGCGCACCAGTCGACCGTTGGCGTCGATCTGCTGTTGTGCCCCCGATGGCGCGGTCAGCTCCGGGTGATCCCAGACCGTGATGTACAGCACATCGTTGCTGCCGATGCGGTATTCGGCAGGCGTGGCCAACAGCTCCGCCGGCACCGTCTCACGCTTCTGCGTGGCGCGGGTCATCGAGATCAGCTTGGGCGTGATCGGGATCAGCTCGACCCGACTGCTTTCACTGGCGCCCTGGCGCGTGATGTCGACGGTGCTCAGGTACTGGCCGGGGGAAAACATGCAACCTTGCAAAGCGATACTTGCCAACAGCAAAAGAGAAAAACTACGAGTCATAATGGCACTACGCTATTCAAGGGCGAATCTAAAAATAAAGTCACCCGACTTGCGTCGGGCGACCCTGTACTGCACTAACAAATGTTCCTGTTAGTTGTGCGTGCCGGTGGTGCCGGTAGTACCGGTGGTGCCAGTGGTACCGCCGTTGGCACTTCCGCCGCTGTTGGACGCTGCGACTGCACTGGCAACCATTGCAGTACTGGCAGCAGGCGCTGTAGAAGCCGCAACACTGCCAGATACATTGGTCACCGCAGTAAGCGGCGCTTCAGCGGCGGACGCCCAGTTGCTCAACATCGTCAACAGGGCAATCGCCATCACTTTTTTCATATCAACTCCTTTCTAACATTCGACCTGTTAAAAAACCGGTCTTTGTTAGCGGTGGTAGCGTTCAAGTCCGCGAAAAGCGCGAACAAGATCCGTCGTTCTTTCACAGTCTTACCCAACTGATAAAAGTCGAACGGCAGGTTTATATCTACGGACTTGCAAAAGGCATTTCCAGCGTATTTTCCCGACGATATCTAACAGCTGACCGAAACTAACATTCAGTATTAGAACGACATCATTCGAGATAACCGCGCGGATGATTCGATTGCCAGCGCCAGGTGTCGGTGACCATGTCCTGCAAACTGCGCGTGGCTTTCCAGCCGAGTTCTTTTTGCGCTTTCGAGGCGTCGGCCCAGCTCTCGGCGATATCCCCGCTGCGCCGCGGCATCACCCGGTACGGCACGGGTCGCCCGCTGGCCTGTTCGAAGGCGTGCAGCACTTGCATCACGCTGTAGCCGTCGCCGGTGCCGAGGTTCCAGGTATGGATGCCCGGGCGGTCGGCAATCGATTGCAAGGCCTTGAGATGGCCATCGGCGAGGTCGACGACATGGATGTAATCGCGCACCCCGGTGCCGTCGATCGTCGGGTAATCGTCGCCGAAAATCGACAGCTCCTGCAGGCTGCCGACCGCGACCTGGCTGATGTAAGGCAACAAGTTGTTGGGGATCCCGTTGGGATCTTCGCCCATGTGCCCGCTGGCGTGGGCGCCGATCGGGTTGAAGTAACGCAGCAAGGCGATGCTCCAGCGCGGCTCGGCCTGGCTCAGGTCGCGCAACACGTTCTCGACGATAAGCTTGGATTGACCATAGGGATTGGTCGGAATGCCGGTGGGGAAATCCTCGCGGATCGGCATCTCTTCAGGCTCGCCGTACACCGTGGCCGAAGAGCTGAACACCAGCCGGAACACCCCGGCTGCGGCCATCGCCTGACACAGCGTGATGCTGCCGCCGACGTTGTTCTCGTAGTAATCCAGCGGCTTGCGCACGCTCTCGCCGACGGCCTTGAGCCCGGCAAAATGCAGCACCGCGTCGATCGCATGCTCGCGGAAAATCCGGTCCAGCAACGCCCGGTCGCAGACATCGCCGCGAATCATCAACGCGCTTTTGCCGCAGATACCTTCTATCGCATGCAATGCCGCATCGCTGCTGTTGCAAAGATTATCCAGTACAACAACTTCATAACCTGCTTCAAGCAGCGCAAGTGTGGTGTGCGAGCCGATATAGCCGGCGCCACCCGTTACCAGAATCTTCATAGCGCGGTCCGTCATTGGATAAGTGACAAGTAGCTGTCAAGTCCCTTTCATTGAATCTGTGGCGCACCACACAAATAAGGACGACAACAGCCTCAAACAAAATTAGTTCAACCACTGGCAATAAATATTTTTGCAGGTCAAACTGTATTGCCTGGTACTTATTAGCACCCCAAGTACACTCATCACTATCAACAGATACCGACTAAAAATAACTAATAACGTTGTTACCGACATCTCATAACATTGTCATGTTTTATCCCCCGCGCTAATTGCCATTAACAACCTGACTCAGGTATTAAAGTACTCGTTCAATAATCATTGAAACTTGTGCGCTTTCGTAAGTGCGCGCATCCGTTGCCTGTGTTCCATGACTGTCCAGGATACTTTTATGATTCGTAAATGTTTGTTCCCCGCTGCCGGTTACGGCACGCGTTTCTTGCCGGCAACCAAAGCCATGCCCAAAGAAATGCTGCCGATCGTCAACAAGCCGTTGATCGAATACGCCGTTGAAGAAGCACGGGACGCCGGCCTGCAACACATGGCCATCGTCACCGGTCGGGGCAAGCGTGCGCTGGAAGACCACTTCGATATCAGCTACGAACTCGAACACCAGATCCGCGGCACCGAGAAAGAGAAATTCCTCGCTGGCACCCGCGAGCTGATCGACACCTGCACCTTCTCCTACACCCGTCAGGTGGAAATGAAGGGCCTCGGTCACGCGATTCTCAGCGGCCGCCCGCTGATCGGCGATGAACCTTTCGCCGTGGTGCTGGCCGATGACCTGTGCCTGAACCTGGAAGGTGACGGCGTGCTGTCGCAGATGATTCAGCTGTACAAGAAATTCCGCTGCTCGATCGTCGCCATCCAGGAAGTCCCGGCCGACCAGACCCACAAGTACGGGGTGATCGCCGGCGAGCTGATCTCCGACGGCATCTACCGGGTCAATAACATGGTGGAAAAACCGGCGCCGCAGGATGCGCCGTCGAACCTGGCGATCATCGGCCGCTACATCCTTACCCCGGACATCTTCGACCTGATCGCCGACACCCAACCGGGCAAGGGCGGCGAGATCCAGATCACTGACGCGCTGATGAAACAGGCGCAGAACGGTTGCGTGCTGGCCTACAAGTTCAAGGGCCTGCGCTTCGACTGCGGCGACGCCGAGGGTTACCTGCAGGCGACCAACTTCTGCTACGACAACGTCTACCTCAAGGGCCGCTGAGACGGCCCCCGCCCACTTCTCTTTTCAGGAGGCAACCCATGAACATGGCACAGCATGCAGCAGAGATTGAACGGGAGGTGGGCAACCTCGGAGCGGTGAACTGGCTGTCGCACCATCAGCCGTTGCCCAGCGCCAACGAGTCGTGGCTGGGCAGTATTTTGCTGGTGGAGCGCATCGGCATGTTTCCGGCGTCCGGCGACATTCGCCGGACGCTGGCGGATCCCTATCCCCTGCTCGCCCATCTGAAACAACTGTATGCCGAGCAGGCGCTGGAAATGGACGATCGTGATGGGCTGAAGGTGATCTTCAGCGACTGGCGCTTCCGCGTACGCCTGTGCTGCAACGAGCCGGCGATCATCATCAATGTCGAGACCCGGTGTGCCACGCAACTGATGCCGCAGAAGACTGCAGAGCTCCTGAGCCAGATAGATAACTTCAAATAAAAACACTTTCCTGTAGGAGCTGCGGCACGCTGCGATCTTTTGATTTTGTTTTCAAGAGCAAGATCAAAAGATCGCAGCGTGCCGCAGCTCCTACAAGTCGCAACTCTCCGCGTTGATGCCACTGACGATCCAGCGATAGAAGTAATCGGCAATCACTTTCCCGCCCGTGGCCGGTTGCGGATGGATCTTGTCCGGCCCGATCATCGCCGCCGCATAGCGTTTGACGTCAGGGCCGAACGCGCATTGCAGATTGGCAAAACCCAGCTGCTGCTCATGCGCCCACGGCTGCAGCACCTGCGCATACGCCGACATCGGATAGGCGCTGGAACGCGTGGTGTCCTGACGCATGATCAGGTTGATGCTCGCCGCCGGTTGAATCTCGCGGATCATCGTTACCAGGCCCTGAACGTTCTGCAGATACTCCGCAGGTTTGACGCCGAAGCCCTGGTCGTTACCGCCGAGCATGATCAGGTAAACGTCGGCGGGGATCTTCGACACGGCGGCTTTCCACTGCACCTGCCATTGCGGGTCCTGGTGATAGAAGTCCGCCGATGCCGCGCCCGAGGCCGCCAGTTTCGACACCCGCACGCCGTTCTGTTCGTTGCTCATCCACAAGCCAAACAAGGTCGGCGCGCCCTTCACCACTTCCAGTTTGAACGACCAGTCTGCCGCTGAAGAGAGACCTGCGAGCGGTACTTCCTGAACGCCCGCCCCCTTGAGCGTCAACGGTCGCCAGTCTTCCGAGGGTGTCCAGCGGTAGCGCAGCTCACTGGCTTCGCCGTTGCCCAGATAGAGCAATTTCGCCTGGGTGACTTGGGTGTCGATGGCGGGTGTCGGGCTGGCATCGATTTGCAGCCAGGCACCGGGCTTGCCGGTTACCGTGCGGCTGTCGGGGCTGGCCTGACCGAGACCGGACACCTGCCAGCCACCACCGAAGTACTTTTCGCTGCTGCGGGTGTATTTGAAATGCGTGCCCCCCAGCGCGGCGCCGTGGTTGAAACCGACGTAACCGGGGCCGGCAAAACCGACCTCGCCGGCCACGCGCTGCACCAGTTTGTTCAGATAGAAATCCTGCCCGGCACTGTAGCTGTCGCCGATCACCGAGACCGACAAGACCTTCCCGGCCTTACCTTCGCGCCACTGCGCAAAACGCTCGCGGGCATCGCCCACTTCCACCACCGACGCTGCGACAGGCTGAGCGTCATTTACTGCCAACATGCATTATTTCCTTCAGTCTGGAATGCGGGGACTGGAGTACGACCCAGATCCATTGTAGGAGTGAGCCTGCTCGCGATGGCGTTGGTTCAGACGGTGCAACTCTGATTGACAAATCGCTATCGCGAGCAGGCTCACTCCTACAGAGATTGCGGTCATCTGCTGAATCTGTGTCCAGCACCGAAAACTGTGGGAGCGGGCTTGCTCGCGAAGCTTTTCAGCTATTGGCCGGCACCACCGGAGCAATGCTCGCCAGCGATTTTTTCTTCGCCGCACGCTCGCCCAAAAACAGCACCGAAGTGACATTGAAGCGACTGAAAATCATCGACAGCAGCACCGGCCCCAACAAACCCGACAGCAGTCCGCTGAGCACCAGAATGCTTTCGTCTTTCACCCCCAGCCGTCCCATGACAAACCGCGAAGTCGCCGCGAACAACACATGGAACAGAAAGATCGCGTAAGAGTAGCCGCCCAGCCAGGTCAGCCACTTCGAGCGCATGTCACTCGACAACAAAGCGATGCAGGACACGCAACCCACGGTCAAGCCGATCAGGCTGCGGCGGTCGACGATCAACTCACGGTCAATCGCCGCTACATACAGCAGCGTCAGCGAAATCAGCACAAACACTAGCGGCCCGATCACCTTGAACCGTTGCTTCAACGCCTCGACATTTTCCTGACCGATCATCCCCGCCACGAAAAACGGCAGCAGGTAAATCGCGCCATTGATGCCGAACGCATCGAGCTTGAACGGCGGCAACAGAAACACCGCCGCAGCGAAGGCGAACAGCAGGTACAAGCGCGTCATAGAGCGCAGCATCCCGCGCCATTCCAGCAGACCGACGAACATGAAAATGATGAACACGGCCTGCAGGAACCAGAAGTGGTTGACCGGCACCCAGAACGATAACAAGGCATCGATCACCCCGACGTCCTTGTTCACCCCGGGCCCCACCGCCTGCAATACCGAGAACGGCACGCCGACGCAAAACAGCGGCACGATCAGCCGTCGCACCTTGCCGCTGAAGAACGCGGAAAAGTCATTGCCACGGATTTTGTAGATCGAATAGATGTAGCCGGAAATAAAGGTGAACAACGGCATGCGCACGTACACCATCGAGTCGGCGATCACCCGGAACGGCGAGCCGATATCGATTTTCAGCCCTCCGCCCAACGGGCCGATAACGTGATAGAGCACCAGCAGCAGGCACGCCAGACCACGCAGGGTTTCGATCTCCAGCGATTTTTTCTTGCTCGACATAAACACCTGCCTCAATTCAGAACTCGTGATTCAACCCGCACCGGTTTGTTCGCGCGCAACATCAGGCCCAGACCGACAAACAGCACCGGCACCACCATGGAAAAGTGCCGGGCGAAGGAACCGAAGTCCGGCTCGAACAAGCCTTGCACCAACAGAAACGCCAGCGGAATCGCGATCAGTTCCTTGGGTTTGGTTTCAATCGGCGCGCCTTTGTAATCGGTGGAGGTGATGACTTTGAACAGCAGCAGCGCGGTCATGATCATCAGCGCCACAAAGATCACCTGGCCCGGCCCGGACAACAGAATCAGCTCCACCGGGAACGACAACCGGAAGAAAATGATCATCGAGTCCAGCGCCTGCGAAACGAAGTCACTGCCGCTGAGCCACGAGACGATCAGCGATTTCGAGCCCTCCTCGCCCGCCGTGCGCAACTCGTTGTTGCTGGCGCGAATCGATGACACCGGGAAGCCCAGCGCCAGCTGAATCGCCATGGCCACCGCCAGGTAAAACAGGAACAGCATCAGGAAGAAAGTGAAGCGCGACACGTACTTTTTCATCACGCAGACGCCGACCCACGACAGCGAAAACAGAATCCAGTAAGGCCGGATCAGCACGCCGTAGATCACCGCCGACAGAAAAAATCCGCCGCGGTACTTACGCGTCAATGCGCTGAGCAAAATGCTCAGCACCGCCACCGAAACGATGATTTCCTTGGTCAGGTTTTCCAGGAAAAACGAGCGCACCACGCCCCACAGGCACAGGGTGCCGAAGATCGCCAGCGGCATGCGCCGGAACACCACCACCGGAATCGCCGTGAGGAAGAAGTTGCAGAACATCCCGTAGGCCCAGGCGTTGGTCAGGTTGATCCCGGTGGGCCGCAGCAGAAACGCCGAACACTCATAAGAGGAGCGATCCGGCGAGAACGGGTTCCAGAAATTGCAGTTGTCGGCGCGGGCGTAGGACGACCACAAGGTCATGGCATCCGGGCCCGGAGCACGCGGGATCAACAGCGGCATCGCCACCGACAGAAACAACCCGGTGAACAGAATCAGGAACGACAGCGAGGAATCGAGTCTGCGGCCGCGAAACTCGATGCACGGCAACTTCAACCCCATGCCAGCGCCCCTTTGGCACGGGTCGCCCGAGTCAAAACGGCGATCACTCCGAGCTGGACGATGATCGCGAAGACATTGCCCCACGCCGCGCCATAAATCGAATAGTGCTTGATCAGCAGGTAACTGACCGGCACCGACACCAGCAGGCAGATCGCCGCGCTGGCGAATGACACCCGACTGTTTTTCGAAGCGATCAGACCACCCCAGACGATGTCGCCAATGGCCCGCAGGGCAAAGGAAAAGATCAGCACGCCGAGGATCGCGTTGTCCGGACGCGGCACGCTGCTGGCGACGTAATCGAGCACCACGTTGAAGAACAGATAGATCAGCACCGCCACCGCCGCCGACACCACTAACGAGCGCATCACCCATTTGTTGACGAACAATTGCTTGACCGTAAATGACTGCTGATCCGCCTGAAACCGCTTGGCCAGCACCGGTATGCCGACCACCGCCACTACCGCGTAAGACAGCGCCTGCAAAGTGTTCGCCGCCGACCACGCGTACACGTATTTACCGAGGCTGGCGTAGGGTTCGAGATCGGCAATCAGAAAGCGCTCGGCGTACTGACTCAGCGCGATCAACCCCGTACCGAAGTAGAACGGCAACCCGGCCTTCCACACGGTCGCGGTAGTCAGTGCTTCGCTGACCCGGCCCTTGTGCACATTCACCACGATCAGGTAACCGGCGACGATCACCAGCACGTTGGCGGCCACCCACAACCACAGCACACTGGCGATGCCGGCGACCCAGTCGAGCATCATCCCGCCCACCGCCAGCAACGCCCAGAGACCGGTCTTGATGAAGAACAGCAGCGCGCCCGCGGTGGCTTTCTGCGCAGAAAACACGAACGAGTTGATCTCGAACGACAGGTGTTCGGTGAGCAGCACCAGCGTCACGCAGAGGATCAACGCGGTGCTCGCCTCGACCTGCTGGAACAGCGAGTAAATCCCCACTGTCAGCAGCGACAGCAGCAGCCCCACCGCCAGGTACAGCAGCAGGACTTTGTCGACCACCCGACGCGAGCTGCCGCCAACGCTGATCAACCGATTGATCTCGGAACTGAAACCAACGCTGTAGAACTTCGAAGCGATCAGCGACGCCGCGACCACCACGCCATAAAACCCCAGCGCTTCGTAGCCCAGGTAATGGGTGATGGCCAACACCAGCAAGAACTTCGCGCCCAAGGCTCCGCCGCGCAGCAGCAAGCGAAATATCATCGAACGACGCCTTTGATGATCTCGTCCATCATCACCGTCTTGGCTTCGATTTCGCGGCAAGTGTCGGTCAGGCGCTTGCCGAAATTCGACAGGGCGTTCGGCGCGTACACGGTGTCGATGATCTGCTCGACATTGATGTCGCCGCCGTTGATCACCCAGTCTTCCACGCCCATGTCCTGATAGGCGCCAAAGCCTTTGCGCTCGTAGCTGATGTGGTACGCCGGGACACCGGACAGCAGCGACTCGATGGCGCCGTGCAGGCGCACCGAGATCACCAGGTCCGGCTGATATTTGGCAATCGTCGCTTTCAACGACAGCAGATCTTCGGTGATGCCCAGCTCGCGATAGAACGCACCGT
This sequence comes from Pseudomonas sp. Irchel s3a10, assembly GCF_900187525.1. NCBI lineage: Bacteria > Pseudomonadati > Pseudomonadota > Gammaproteobacteria > Pseudomonadales > Pseudomonadaceae > Pseudomonas > Pseudomonas sp. Irchel s3a10. The sequence goes on along the minus strand of NZ_FYDR01000013.1, from coordinate 7,156 downwards.
CATCGTTGCCGCGAACGGCACTTTGCACCGCGCAGACCACTTTGCTTTTGTTCTTCAGGCGCTGCAGTAGCAGCTTCAGGTTGGCGACGTAGGCGACCTTCTTGTCCTTGCTCCACTCCGGCGGCTTGCGCAGCACCACGCACACCGTGGCCGGCGATGCGGCGCAGCGGGTGAACTTCGGTTGCTGAAGGATCTTGCTGGCCAGTGACTGCACCGCCAGATCCGGCGCGCGGTAGACGTTTTCGCAGGCATCGAACATCGCCGAGGAACGGTTATCGCGCACGAACACCGCGTCGGCGCTGGCGTAGTGATCGACGATCTTGCGGCTCTCGCCATGGAACGGGCCGATGCTTTGCGGCAGGTACACCGACGGCACCTTGCTGAGGATCGCCGTTTCCAGTTGCTTGGCGTGGCCGAGTTTCAGCTTGATGTGTTCGAAGGCACTTTTCGAGCGCATGTAGCCGCCACCGACACCGACGATCAGATCGGTCTTGCGCAGCAGATCCGCCAGCCCGGCATACGACTGATTGAGGAACACCGCCTGCTTGACCCGCCCCAGGCCCTTGGCTGCCATCACCGGCGCGTCGAAACGCGGGTGCGGCAAGTAGGCGAAAGACTGCGGGTCGGACGCCACGACATTGATCGCGGTGTCTTCGCCAAAGTTGCGCTGCACCAACGCGATGGCCAGATCGACGAGCAGGCCGTCACCGGAGTTGGAGGCACTGTAGCCATGCAAAATCGTTACGTTCATAAGCTGAGTTCTACTTAATAAGTGGGAGCGCAATACACGTCGTAGGTCTGGCGGATCATCAGCGCGGCGCTGAAACGCTCGCGCACGATGTTCCGGCCTTCGCTGCCGAGGTCGAGCAACCGCGGCTTCTGGATTCGCGCCAGCACATCGGCCAGCGCCTGGTGATCACCGGTGGGAAAGACGTAGCCGGACACTTCATGGGTGACCAGTTCGGGCAGTGACGTGCAGTTGCTGGCGATCACCGGCAAGCCCATGGCCATGCCTTCCAGCGGCACCATGGCAAAACCTTCCCAGCGGCTCGGAACGATCAGCGCGTCGGCCTGTTGATACAGCGCCTGCACTTCGGCCGGCGTGACCCACGGCAGGTACTCGACCGCGTCCATCTCGGGGCACTCGACCGTGTCCTCGTTGACCGCACTGCCGACCACCGTCAGTTTCAGATCGCTGCGCTGCACCTTGGCGAAGGCCTTGAGCAGCACGTCGAAACCTTTCTGGTAGTCGAGGCGACCGACGAACAGCAGATGAATCGGCGCGGGGCTCTCGGCCTTCGGCGCCTCGTCGCGCTGATGAATGCCGTTGTAGATCAGCTTCATGCGCGAGCGCTGAATGCCGAACCGCGCCGCCTTGTCCATTTCGTAACGGCTGACGCAGATGATCACGTCGGTGACTCTTTGCAGGACCCGCTCGATCCACGCGTAGAGCTTCTGCTTGGTCGGCGAGCTTTCCATCAGGAACGAAAAGGCGTGCGGGCAGTAGACGATTTTCGGCTTGCGCCAAGGCCGCAGAAGCACACAGACCACGCGGCCGATCACTCCGGAAAAGGTGCTGTGCAAATGCACCACATCGGGTTTTTCCTTGAGCATCACTCGGGTCAGTTGCCAGGCAAATCGCAGCAGCGAACGCACATCCCGCCCGCTGCGTTCGAACGTGCGAATCTGCTGTGCATCGATGCCGTGCAGCTCTTTTTTCTGGTCGAGCGGCACCAGATAGACCAGCTCGTAGTTCGAGTCGTGGCCTTCGGGCGACGCCGAGATGGTGCGGATAACGGTGGCGACTCCACCTTTTATCGTTTCAGCCACGTGCAGTATTTTCTTCACAACCCACCCACTTTCATGCCTGTTGGAACGTCCCTGAGTCTCAGGATTTGTCCGACGCGTATTCGTAGTTGTAATAGCCGTAGCTGCCATTGCCGTAATAGCTGGCAGCGCGCTTCTCGACGCCGTTGAACACCGCGCCCTTGAGCTCGATGCCGTTCTGCGCGAAGCGGCGAATGGTCGCTTCAATTTCCTTGGCCGGGTTTACCGCAAACCGGGTGACGATCAGGCTGATGCCGGCTTCGCGCCCGACAATCGCCGCGTCGGTCACCGCGAGCAGTGGCGGCGTATCGATGATCACCACGTCGTAGCGTTCACTGAGTTCGGCCAGCAGGGCGCGGAAGTTGGCGTGCATCAACAACTCGGAAGGATTCGGCGGAACCTGACCACGACTGATGAAGTGCAGGTTGTCGATTTCCACCGTGTTGATCGCCTGCTCGATGCTGCAGCGCTTGACCAGCAGATCCGACAGGCCATTGGCGATCGGCACATTCAGCGTCTTGTGCAGGTGGCCCTTGCGCATGTCGGCGTCGATCAGCAGCACGCGCTGACCGCTCTGCGCCATGACCGCTGCGAGGTTGGACGAGACGAAGGTCTTGCCGACCTGCGGGCTGGGGCCGGAGATCATGATGCGGTTGTTGGTCGAGTCCAGCGCGGCAAAGTGCAGGCAGGTGCGCAGGCTGCGGATCGATTCGATGGACAGGTCGGTCGGGTTGCGCAGGGCCAGCAGATAGGCCGGCGTCTCGGCGGTGCTTTTGACCCGGCCCTTTTTCGTGTCCTCGTCGCGCTGCAAGGCGCTGTAAGGAATCGAGGCGTACACCGGCAGCCCGAGCTGTTCGATGGCTTCCGGCCCTTCCAGACCTTTGCTCAACGATTTGCGCAACAGCACCAGGGCCACCCCGACAAAGGCGCCGAGGAACGTTGCGATCAGCACGATCAGGGCTTTTTTCGGTTTGACCGGGCTGCTCAGGTCAACATCCGCCGGATCGATCAGGCGCACATTGCCCACCGCCCCGGCACGGACGATGTCCAGTTCCTGGGACTTGTTCAGCAACTGCGTGTAGATCTGCGAAGCCACTTCCACGTCGCGGGTCAGGTTGAGCAGCTCCTGCTGGGTGGCCGGCAGATCGCCGACCTTGCCTTCCAGCGACTTCTGCTGCTGGGTCAATTCACCGATCTGCGACATCAGCGCGCGATATGCCGGATGCTGTTTGGTGAACTTGCGATCCATTTCCGCCTGCTGCATTTTCAGCTCGGAAATCCGCGTTTCCAGCGCCACGGACTGGCCGAGCACCGATTGCGTTTCCATGGAAATGTTCACGGTCTTGCCATGGGTCTGATAGGCGTTGAGCGCGTCGCTGGCCTTGGCCAGATCGCGTTTGACCTGCGGCAACTGGCTTTGCAGGAACGCCAGGCTCTGCGCCGCTTCCGCCGAGGTGCGGCGCACGTTCTGATCGACGTACAGCGCGGCGATCTTGTTGAGGATCTTCACCGCCTCGGCGGCGTCGGCACTGGCCAGTGCCAGACGGATAATCCCCGACTCTTTACCTTGCTCGGAAATATCCAGCGCATCCTGGTAACCCTGAATGGTCACGATCCGTGGATTGCGCACCACTTCGAAACGGGCACCCGGATTGGCCTGCAGGCGCTCGATCAAACCCTCGACGCCGTCCTGGGCGAAGGCTTCGCCGGCGACGCCCTCGACCAGCAGGTTGTCGTTGTCATCAAGCAATTGAAAATGCTGTTGTTCGCCAGCAATCAGGGTGAGCTTCTTGCCCAACAGTTCTTTGGGCAGATTGAGCCGGGCGAACTCCAGACGCTCACCGCCCCAGGCGTAGCTGTTGAAGCCAAAACGCGGCGGCGCCACGCTGAACTCGGTTTCACCGCGATAACGCCGGGCGAGAAAACCGCCGATGACCGGGAAGGTGTTGGGGGTGACGTCAATGTCCAGGCGCAGGTCATCGACAGTTTTGCCGATCACCGCGCGGGACTTGATGATGCCGATTTCGGTCACCGACGGCGATTGCCCGCCAAGCATGCTGCTGAGGTCGGAAAAGCCGAGCATGTCGTTCTTTTTCGGTTCGACCTGAACCAGCGCGTTCGCCAGGTACACCGGCGTCGCCAATACCGCATAGGCAACGCCGGCGGCCATGAAGGCACCGGTGAATGCACCGATCAGCCATTTCTGGTCGATCAAACTGCCGAATATGCCGAGAAGATCAATACTGTCTTGATTGTCATCACGGTTGGCGATTACTGACGGTAACTGCATAAGTCTTTCTTACCATTCACTGATCTGAAGAATATTCATCAATGTCCGAGGCGCTGCGCCCACGAGCTAACAGCATCTTCAATCAATGCATGGGCATGAATAAAAGCGGCCTTACCTTGACGATACGGATCCTGTATTTCTCGTTCGCTCTGCCACTTGCCGAGAAGAAATACTTTGCCTCGGGCGTGCGAGGCAATCTTCAGCACCTGATTCACATGTTGTTTTTCCATGACCAGAATCAGGTCTGATTCATTGACGATATCGGCGGTCAATTGCCGGGCCCGGAAACCCTCGGCGCTGTGCCCGTGGTCTTCCAGCACCTGACGTGCCGACGCCTCCATGCCTTCGCCAACCCGCGCAGCGAGGCCTGCGGAAGTCACCGAGATGGTTGAGGGGGTCAGCGCGTTACGCAGCAGAAGTTCTGCTGTCGGACTTCGGCAAATATTGCCAACGCACACGACAAGGATCTTTTTGAACAAGGTTTACATTCCTGTGTAATATCATTCTGCCAACATCTAGAGCGGATCTTAATGAACCCACTAGATCATTCTGCACTCAGAAATAGATTCGCCCTGTTAGTACCAGCGTATTAAGTACCACAGGGTCAAAAGCCGCCAAAACACAATTACCGGACTAAAAATAACTGTGATTTTCAGGTTGGCTTTTCCTGACAAAAAATAACATTCATGCACTAAGCACTCTTGTCAGTTTCGAAACTGGAGTAAGGGGATAACTATTCGTCGTTGTCATTCTCATCCGGAGAGCAGACATGAAATCAGCCCATCTCAAACAGCTCGGCGCCTCGGCGCTGCTGGCACTCAGTGTTGCCACTCATGTTCACGCCAGTGAACTGTTTCCCAATCTTCCCGCCAGAACCATCGGCGTCCAGGTGAAGATCCAGAACTTCACCGCCGACGACGCCGCCAACATCAAGGCTGCCGGCTTCAGCTTCGTACGTTTCGGGGTATGGAGCGACAGCCTCAGCGCCAAGGCCTATCAGAAACAGGTCAGCGACGCATTCGCCGCCGCCCGGGCCGCTGGCCTGCCGGTGCTCCTGACCGTGCGCGCGATCAAGCCATTGACTGCAACGCCGGCCAACACCAATGAACTGGCGACGGCGGGCGAAGCATTTGCCAACGCCCTGACCAACCTTGAAACCACCTACAGTTCGCAGCTGGTCGCCATCGAGATCTGGAACGAGCCGGATCTGGAAACCTACTGGCCAACGCGCAATTTCGACACAACGTTTGTGCCGTTCATGAGTGCTGTGTGCAAAACACTTCAGGACAAACCGCAGTCCGCACCGCGAATCGGCTACGGTTTCGCGCGGCCGCCAACCGCCGGTTCGGCGTCCACCGTGGCGTTGAACCGCATCGTCAGTGAGCACCCCAAGTGCCTGAATGCGATTTCCTACCACCCCTATGGCATGACGGCCACGCAGATCAGCAACGCGCAATCGTTCATCCAGCAGAACTTCCATCTGCCGGGGGTCATCAGTGAATGGGGAATTTCGGCGCTCGGTTCCAACGGCGGGATTGAAGGGCAAGCCAGCAAAGTCGGCGCGTTCATAGCCGACGTCAAAAGACTGAACATTCCGCTGACCTCGATCTATGAATGGAAAAACAGCGACTCGGGCAGCAATGAACGGGAGAAGAACTTCGGCTTGCTGACCTCGGACGGCCAGCCAAAACCCGCGAGAGCGGCGGCCGAATTGCAGCTCAACGCCCAATAAGTCAGCGGCAACTGGCCTGGTCACAGGTCAGTTGCTTTGAACCTGCGGCCGATTTTGGCATCGTATTCATCGATACCGCACCCCACCGTTCAAACAGCCGTTCTCAGGTTGTTGCCCCCGGGGAACCCGTTACGCCTTGATGCCCTTGAGTGGCCGTCAGCGCTCGGGTAATGTCGTCAAACCCACAGGACAGAGCACACCCATGACTTCCAAGCTGGAACAACTCAAACAGATGACCACCGTGGTTGCCGACACCGGCGACTTCGAAGCGATCGCCCGGGTCAAGCCGGTCGATGCCACCACCAACCCTTCCCTGCTGCTCAAGGCAGCCGCCATCCCGGCCTACGCCGAGCTGCTGAACGCCTGCGTCAGCGACTGCAAGGGTGACGTGGGCCTTGCCAGCGACCGCTTCGGCGTCGCCGTGGGCCAGGAAATTCTCAAAGTGATTCCGGGCCGGATTTCCACCGAAGTGGATGCGCGCCTGTCGTTCGACCAGGACGCCGTGCTCAAGCGCGCGCATCGCCTGATCGATCTGTACGACAAGGCCGGCGTCGGTCGTGACCGTGTACTGATCAAGATCGCTTCGACCTGGGAAGGTATCCGCGCTGCCGAGATCCTCGAGAAGGAAGGCATCCAGACCAACCTGACCCTGCTGTTCTCCTTCGCTCAGGCTGCCGCTTGCGCTGACGCCGGGGTGTTCCTGATCTCGCCGTTCGTGGGCCGCATCTACGACTGGTACAAGAAGGCCAACGGCAACGACTACACCGGCGCCGATGATCCGGGCGTGCAGTCGGTGACCCGCATCTACAACTACTACAAGGCCAATGACTACAAGACCGTGGTCATGGGTGCCAGCTTCCGCAATCTGAGCCAGATCGAGCAACTGGCCGGCTGCGACCGTCTGACCATCAGCCCGGACCTGATCGACAAGCTCGCGGCAGACACCGGCAAACTGGAACGCAAACTCGCCCCGGGCCACGCCGGCGAAGCGCGCCTGAGCCTCAACGAAGCCCAATTCCGCTGGCTGTCCAACGAAGATGCGATGGCTACCGAGAAACTGGCCGAGGGCATCCGTCAGTTCGCCCGTGACCAGGAGAAGCTTGAGGCGCTGTTGCAGGCCAAGCTGTGATCTGAATCGCTGTGTCTAGTCCTGAAATAGGTTTACACCTGTTTCACCCTGACGCCCGATGCACCGCATCGGGCGTTTTGTATTTCAAAGACAGGTGCGGACGCTCACCGTTGTAGATCGATACCGACTCACTCACCATCTTCTTCGCCTGCGTTAAATCCTGTGGTCGCTGGAGCAT